>NZ_QMFA01000040.1 GCF_003285005.1 Paenibacillus sp. YN15
AGGAGCCGCCTGTCAAAAAAGGACTTTGACAGGCTCTAGTTGGAGCATGCCAAAAACGAAGGTGCGATAGCGGCGCTTGACAGGTTTCGTTCATATCAGCGGAAATAAGCTTCCGCTATGAAGAACCTGTGTTTGGGGACCGGACAAACGAAAAGGAGGGCGCGGCGCCCTCCTTCGATGGATTGCTTTTGGCTTGTTGGCTGCCTTATTCGATAGCATTCAGAAAGGCTGCGTCCACCTTGGCCAGGTCCTCGTAAAACTTGGCGTGGGTGATGCGGATCAGCCTGTTGAACATGCTGTCCAGCTCATGGTCCATGAGCCGGAGGCCCTCCTCTGTAATGCCTCCCGGCACGGCAACCCTCCTCTGCAGGGTTTCCGGCGTAAAGCCGCCTTCCGTCAGCAAGAGCCCTGTGCCCAGCAGCATCCGGGACGCCATCCGTGTGGCTTCCTCGTAGGGAATGCCGGTTTCCACCGCCGCCGCATCTACAAACCGCTGGAGCAGAAGGGCAAAAAAGGCCGGACCGCAGCTGGACAAATCGGAGGTAATCCGGGTGTGTTTTTCATCGATGCGGATGGGTTCGCTGATGTGGGCCAACAGCTGCTCCAATGCCGCTTTATCCGCTTCCTCCATCCGAGCCCCGTACATGCACAGGGCAGCGCCGTTTTGGACGAAGTTGGTGATGCTGGGAATGACTTTGGCGATTTTGCAATTGAGCTGCTCCTCCAGATGGCGGATCAGCACGGGAGAAGTAATGGAGACGATAATTTGCTCCGGCATGGTGAGCTTCCTGATTTCATCCAGCACCCGCTTGTATTCGGCAGGTTTGACGCAGATAAAAATCAGATCCGCTTCCAGCACCACTTCTATATTGGAACGGGCGGCTAGAAGACCGGGATACCTTTCGGCCAGGACCAATACCTTGTCATGGGTCCGGTTGGCCGCGATCATGCTTGAGGGGGCCAAAGCGCCGGACTGGATCAGGGCTTCGATCAAAATGCTGCCCATGCTGCCGGTTCCAATGAAGCCGACCTTCATGAACTCCTCCTCCTCACTTTGGGTAGGTGAGCCCTATGGCTGTGGATAGGGACGTTTTGTGCATGTATATGCGCAGAGGTTGCCGATTATGCAAAAGACAGGGGCAAATGGCACGGACAAACATGGTCTTGAAGAAAACTGCCGGTTTGCGCTATAATGGGCACAGTTGAGCATATGGGAGCGGAAGCACCGCCGTCCAAAGCCTGAGGGCTTTGTGACGGCGGTTTTTTGTTGAAGTTTCAGAAAGTATAAACGGGGAAGCTGCTCAACTTCTTGACAAACGTTCGGCGCCAAAAGACGCCGCAGGCGTTTATCCTCGCCGGCAGACGCAGGAGCGCGCTCAATAAAGGGGGAGAAGCGAAGGGATGGAAATCTGGCTACGGCTTCATTGGAAGAAAATTGTGTTTGTGGCGCTGCTGCTGGGGGCGGCGGGCTTCGGGTTTGTACGCAAGGGAGTGGAGGAGCGTTTGGCATCGGAATGGACCGGGGTGAATCAGGAGATGCAATCCTTGCTGTCCGCGTCCGGTCAGGATAAGGCCGCCGCGGCTTCGCCCTCCCCGCCCGGGCAGACTGCGGCAGTCCCGTCTGCCGCTCCGGCGGCAACAGCCCCGCCGGGGGAAGCCGCGACGCCTGCTGCGTCGACCGGAAAGCCTCAAGCGGCAGCGCCTGCCAAAAACGGCCTGATCGATATCAATACGGCGTCGGCCTCCCGCTTGGATGAGCTGCCCGGCATCGGACCGGGCAAAGCCCAGGCAATTGTGGCTTACAGACAGGCGAATGGTCCTTTTCGCACCCCGGAGGAGCTGAAGAAGGTGAAGGGCATCGGTCAGAAAACCTATGATGGCTTAAAGGACCGGATTACGGCTTCGGCTGCGCCTTAGAGTGTGTTTGGAAGAAATTAGGTGACGGGGAAGGCAACCGGAACGCCCCATTGGCGAATGTTGGCGCCGATGATATAATGTAGGCCATAATCATCGGAGACACGGAGCCTTCGTGTCACGCCGGGAAAGCGAGGGCGGCATAGCCGCACAACCATGAGCATTCGCAAGGATTGGGATACCTATTTTATGGACATCGCCTATATGGCCTCCACCCGCTCCCAATGCTCCAGACGGCATGTGGGAGCCGTGCTGGTTCAAGGCAAAAAGCTATTGGGCAGCGCCTATAACGGGGCGCCTATGGGAGTGGCCGATTGCGGCGAAGCAGGCTGTATGATTGTTGAGGAATTTGAAGCCCGGATAGTGGACGGCAAGGAGGAGCTGGTTAAAAAGCAGCGCTGCATCCGCACCATCCACGCCGAGCAGAATCTGATCCTCTTTACGGACCGCAAGGACCGGGAGGGATCAACCGTTTATGTCACGGACGAACCGTGCTGGACCTGCGCCAACATGCTGGCCAACAGCGGCGTCAAGGAGATTGTGTTCCACCGCCCTTATCCCAAGGATACGGCCAAGGTGGCCAAGCTGCTGCAGGAGCGGGGGCTGGTATTCCGCCGTTTGGAAGCCTACGAGCCCCCCAGCGGATGTGTGGAGCCGGTTCAAAACTAACAGAGCATTCGATGAAGCGGGGAAGCACCCTGCTGCGCCAGTCCAGCGCGGCAGGGTGCTTTTTTGTTGAGTTGTGCATCGGAATAAGCATCGGAGCAAAGCGTCAATTATGGGGGGATTTATCAGTTAAGGGAGGAGAAACCATGAGCAGGACAGCGATTCAAACCGCGGCCGTGTTTGCGGCGGGAGCCGGGCTGGCGGCGGCCGGTTACCGGCCGTTGTTTTGGGGATGGGCCGTCATAGCGGCCATATGGATGCTTGCGGTGTTGGCCGGCCGCCGGAAGACGGCCATGCAGGTCCTATGGCTAAGCGCCGCGCTGTTGGCGGGCAATAGTTATTACGCCTGGGCGGATGCGCGGCTGTCCAGTTCGGTGGTGTCTCCGTCAACCGGCTGGAACGCGGCTGCGGACGAAGCGGGAGCCGAGCTGGCCGGACGGCTGGATACCCCTGTGGAGGTGGACGGAGACAGGGCAGTGTTTTATGTGCGGACGGAGGAATGGATATGGACGGATGGCGAAGCGGTCAGGGCCGGAGGAGAGCTGGTTTACGTGACGGTCCGCCTGCAGGAGCAACCAGAGCAGAAGGTGGCCGCAGGCTGGAGAAGAGGGGACCGCATCCGGTTGACGGGAACGGTCAAAATGCCTGAGCCCGCCAGAAATTTCGGGGGCTTCGATTTCCGCGAATATTTGCGGAAGAAGGATGTACATTGGATGGTCACCGTCAAAGGCGCCTCCGCCATCGAGCTATCCCCGCCCGGCAAATGGGACGCCGCCCGGCTCCTGCGCTGGAACGACAGTCTGCGGGAGGGAGCGGGCAGCCGGTTGGCGGAGCTTTTTCCCGGGGAAGAGGCGGGTTATATGAAGGGGCTTTTGATCGGCATCCGCGAGGACCTGGACCCGGAGCGCTTCCGGAATTTTTCCCGCTTGGGCCTAACCCATATTCTGGCGATCTCCGGACTGCATGTGGGCGTTTTCCTCTGGGCGGTCACGGCCTTGTGCCGCCGTTTGGGCGTAACCAAGGAAATGGCGGCGCGGATCGGCTTTTGGACCATCCCTCTATATGTGGTGTTTACCGGATCTTCGCCTTCGGTGGTGCGCTCCGGCTTGACAGCTATGGCGGGATTGTATGCAGCGGGCAAAGGCTGGCTCAAGGACGGATTATCCCTCCTGGCTCTGGCTTTATTGGGGATGCTGGTGTGGAACCCGCTGTACATTACCGATGTGGGCTTTCAGCTGTCCTTTCTGGTAACTGCCGGTTTATTGGCAGGGGTTCCCGCCATAACCAGACTCATCCCGGGCATTCATCCCCTTTGGAAAAGCAGCCTGTCCGTCGCCCTGACAGCGCAGCTGGTATCATTCCCTATTTCAGTATATTACTTTAACCAATTTTCCCTGCTTTCTCTGCCTGCCAATCTGCTGCTGGTGCCGTTGATCAGCTTCGTGGTGACTCCGCTGGGCTATGGGGTTTTGCTGCTGTCCTTTGTGTGGCCCTGGGCGGCAAAAGCGGCGGCGGTACTTGTTTCCCTATTGAATCGCTTCACATTCTATACGATAGATTTATCGGAGAGGCTTCCGTCGATGCATCTCAGTTGGCCCACACCCTCCTTCCTGTGGATAGCGGCCTATTATATGCTGCTGGTCTGGCTGGTTCTGCAGGCGGGAGTGCTGAAGCAGCACGGAGAGCTGAACCGGCAGCGGATTTTCCTGGTGCCGGATGGAGCGGGCTTCCGCCGCAGATGCATAAGGATGACGGTGCTTGCCTCCGCACTTTGGACAGGCTGCCTTCTGTATGGCTATGCCCCGACCCTGTTTACGGAACGGGGAATGGGAACTGTCTCTTTTTTGGATGTGGGACAGGGGGATTGCGCCTGGGTGCGGACATCGGAAGGAAAGCATATCCTGATCGACGGCGGCGGCACCATATCGTTCCGCAAAGCCGGGGAGGAATGGAAGGAACGGCAGGACCCTTTTGAGGTGGGCCGGAAAACGGTGGTTCCGCTGCTCAAAAAACGCGGAGTGCACAAGCTGGACACCCTCATTATCTCCCATCAGGATACCGACCACATCGGCGGTCTACAGGCGGTGCTGGAGGAAATTCCAGTGGGCCGGATTTTGTTCAACGGAACGTTGAAATCCAGCCCCGGCGCGGTGAAGCTGTTTCAGACGGCAGTAAGTCTGGGCATTCCGCTGATCCCGGTGCAGCAAGGAGACGAATTTACTACCGGAAAATCGGCTGTTTGGAAGGTGCTGGCCCCGCTCCCTGAAGAAGGGGGAACCCAGGTGCGGCTTCTCGAGGAGCAAAATGATGAATCTGTGGTTATGCTGCTGACTATGAAGGGGAGGCGCTTCTTATTTACCGGCGATATCGGGGAAAACCAAGAGAGGCGGCTGCTTGACGAGCTGTCCGATGCAGGAAATGCTTCTCCGCTGGATGTGATGAAGATTGCCCATCATGGCAGCCGGTATTCTTCCTCGGGAGATTGGCTGTGGTACTGGAGCCCAAGGCTGGCGGTGATCTCTGCAGGCAAAAACAATGTCTACGGCCACCCCAGCCCTTATGCCTTGGAGCGGCTGACAGAATCGGGCGCGGGAGTTTATCGGACGGACCGCCAGGGCGAGGTGGAGTTTTCCGTGCGCGATGAAGGCTTGTTTGTGCGGACGAAGCTTGCGGAGGGGCATGGAAAATAGTAGAAAGTTTGGATTGGGGGATGAAGTAAACGCCATTTTGCTATAAAATGAACATATTGAAGGAAAGCGCCGTCAAATACAATAAACGGTGTACGGAACTTTTAACCAATACCGGCGTATAAACTTTTCTTGAGTGCAATGCAACATTTCTGCAGCCTGGACCGTTTATAAGGTTGCAAGAAAGGGGGTTCCCGTGGTATCGATTGAAACCATTAAGGCTGCGCAAGCAGGGGACCGTGAGGCCTTAATTGCCCTTTTGCGAGATATTGAATCACATGTATACAGGACGGCTTATTACATTCTGGGCAATGAGCAGGATGCGATGGATGCCTCCCAGGAAGCACTTATCCGGATTTATACCAAAATTACATCATACGAGGAGAAGGCGTTGTTCAAAACCTGGGTGCAGCGGATTGTCACCAACATCTGTATCGACAAGTTCAGAAGGACCAAACCCTCGGTGTCCATCGACGAGCATGAGATGGTGTTTGCCTCCGAGCAGGACGTGGAATCCGCCGTTCTCCGCAAGGACGCGGCCAGAGACATTCACGCGGCCATCGAAAAGCTGCCCGAGCATCACAGGGCTGTGGTGGTGCTCCGTTATTTGAATGATTTTTCGTACAATGAGATTGCCGATACCCTTAATCTTCCCATCAACACAGTGAAGTCGTACCTGTTTCGGGCCAGACACCAGCTTCAGGGCATGCTGCAGGAATATCAGAAAGGAGGGGTGCGGGGATGAAATGCGAGGAGATGATGAATCTGATGCAACAAAGCCTGGATCAGGACTTGACAGCCGAAGAAGAGCGGGCCATGCTGGCTCATCTCAAGCAATGCCCCGGCTGTTCCGACCTGTATGTCCGGCTGAAGCTGCTCCACGAGGAATTGGCCCAGCTTCCCAAGGTGAAGCCCGCTTATAGTATTGTGGATGCCATTCTGCCGCAGCTGGAGGAGATGCCGCTGTGGAGCGTTGACTCCGCAGAAGGACCCGAGACCTCTGCCGCGGCCAAGGAGCAGGTTGTTGCGCTTCCAGAGGCGCCGGTCCGCCGCAGCAGGCGCGGTTTGATTTCCTGGAGGATTTTTTCCGGGGTGGCCGCGGCTGGCATTGTAATCGGCCTGCTCTTGTCCAATCAGGACAACCTTAACCTGAACAAAACCGCTTCGGAGAGCGTAGCGCTGGAGAGCCGGATGGGCGCACCCCAGGCTGCCTCCGGTGCGGAGGAATCCTCCGGAATAAATAATAAGGAGGCTCCGCCTTCAGAGGCGGGGGGCGCTCATAATTCCGCGGTGGTTCCCACCCAAACGGAGGCGGTAAAAGCGGCTCCGTCGGCGATGCCTGAACCATCCCCGGAGGCGGGTACGGAGCCGAAGGACCTTTCGGGAAGGGTAACCATGGCTTCTCCCGCGGATTCCTATATGAAGGATCAGTTTGGCCAGATGCAGCAGCAGTCTGCGGCTGAGGACCGGGGAACAGCCTACGGAGCCGCTTCCGAGCCTTCAGAGGTCAAGCAGGAGCAGGTGGCGGGCAATCCGGAGGCGGCTGATTCCGTACCGGAAAGTTTGCCTGGTGAAACTTCGGATGAAAAGCGCTTCTCCCTTACAATAGCGGATCAGGCCGGTGCCGGCGAGACAGCCCCGGAGCCGGAGCAAGGAGATGCGGCATCCTCCCTTTCTGCGGATGCCGACGCCAAGCGGGTAGAGGTTCAGTCGCTGGCAGGTCTTGCCGCTGCAGAAGCCCCGGAGCCGCTAACCTCCCCGGACGGGTTGTACACGGCATCGGTGGCCGACGGAAAAGTGACCATTACCAACAAGGACGGTGCGTCTGTATTTGTCTCGTCCATCCATCTTGGACCGGAGGTTCAGGTAAGATTTGGAGAATGGACGGATGCGCATACCTTCTCGTACACCGTCCGAACTGTTTCCGGTACGGAGACCGTCTATGTGATTTCCGCAGCCAAAGGGAAAGAATGGAAGAAATAAGCCGAAATTTAACCGGAACAAGTTTTGTTCCGCAAGCATAGAATAGAATCGTAACCCAATGAATCGGCTTTAAGGGTATGCCGCCCGGGCGGAGGTTTCTAGAGCCTTTGCCCCGGCGTTCACATATACCGCTTTTTGGTTGCCGGAACAAAAAGACAAAGCGTTTCTTTTTTGCGCATTGTCTTTTTGTTTTTTGGATGGGGGTTTGGTAAGATGGTAACCGGGGTGTTGAGAGATGGATGCCAGAACATGGATAAAAGAGCTGGACAAGGGAACGGTCCGGCCGCTCTATATTTGCTATGGTCCGGAAAAATACCGGATGCGGGAATTTATTGATTATGTGCTTCGCAAATGTGTGCCTGAGGATGTGCGGGAGTTTGCAGTAACCAAATATGATCTCACTGAAACTTCCTTGGACGATGTGCTGGAGGATGCCCAAACCATGCCGTTTATGGCGGAGCGCAAGGTGATTCTGGCATCCAATGCAGCCTTTCTGACCGGCGCCAAGGAGAATGCCAAGGTGGAGCACCGGCCGGAAAAGCTTCTGGATTATATGAAGGCTCCCGTCGATTTTTCCGTTCTGATTCTGACGGTGGATGCGGACAAGCTGGATGAGCGCAAAAAAATCGTCAAGCTGCTGAAGGACAACGGAAGCATGGCGCCCTTTGTGCCGCTTTCGGCGGATGATCTGCTTCAATGGGTGAAGCGGCAGGCGGAGGCTCTTTCCTTCCGGTTTGCGGCGGGAGCGGCAGAGGCGCTGCTGCTGTCGGCGGGAACGGATTTGCAGGCCCTGCGGTCCGAGCTGGAAAAGCTCTCGCTGTACGCAGGAAGCGGCGGCACCGTATCCGTGGAGGATGTGGACGGCATGGTGGCCCGAACCACGGAGCAGGATGTGTTTATGCTCATCGACCATATTGTGCGGCTGCGCAAGGAAAAGGCCATGACCGTGTTCCACGAGCTGCTGCTGAAAAAAGAGGAGCCCATCAAGATTGCCGCGCTGATGACGCGGCAGTTCCGCATGCTGCTGCAGGTGAAGGAGCTGGAGCGCCAGGGGTATTCCCAGCAGCAGATGGCCTCCCAGCTTGGCGGCCATCCTTACGGCATCAAGATTGCTTCGGAGCAGTCCAGGCGCTTCAGCTTTGAACAGCTGGCGTCCATTCTCTCCAGTTTGGCGGAGCTGGATTACGGCATGAAGACGGGCAAGGTGGAGAAAACGCTGGGAATGGAGCTGTTTATCCTGAAGCTGGCGGTGTAGCAGGCCGGACTGGCGTTCGTTATTGCCGGACCGGCGAATGTCAAAAGCCCGGGGCGCATCCAAATGGATGTACGCTCCGGGCTCTGTTGGCATCGGTTATTAGGCTTTGGTCAACGCGTTCAGCTTTTTGGCCAAACGGGACTTTTTGCGGTTTGCTGCGTTCTTGTGGATCAGACCCTTGGTAGCAGCCTTGTCCAGCTTCTTGGTAGCAGCAAGCAGCAATTCCTTCGCAGAATCAACGTTTTGATTATTCAGAGCACTCTCTGCGGACTTGACCGCGGTGCGAAGTGCGGATTTTTGGGAAGCGTTTTGCAGACGACGCTTTTCGCTGACCTTCACGCGCTTGATTGCGGACTTAATATTCGGCATATCGTTCACCTCCTACAACTACTGTACATCCTGCCGGTTCTTGCCGATTGGCAGAACCTTCCGGGCAGCGTCAACTATAGACAACTTTAAACATTCTATCACGGCAATTTTGAAAATGCAAGAGCCGAGGCGCACCTGCTCATGGAAAATCTCATGTTTCCTTTCCATTTGAGGGGCGCATAACCCATTGGTTTTGTTGGCAAACTATAGCGGCAATCTTCGAGAAGGGAGCGGAATCAATGGAGAGACGCATGGATATGCGCAGACGGACAATGGATTTCGACATGGAGGAGCAGCTGCACGATGATTTGCTGTCGGCATCCCACGCGGACCTGGCGCTGGAGGCCCGGGACTTGGCTTCTAAGGGAGCCGGCGTCCACGGGATAGAAGGTTTGCTGAGCCATGTGGAGGAAGACGGCGAGATCAAAATTACCCGCATCCGGGTGGAGACGGCCGAGGCCGGACGGCAAATCGGCAAGCTCCCCGGCAACTATATTACCATTGAAGTACCCGGTCTCCGCCAGCAGGATTCCCAGCTTCAGGACCGGGTTGCATCCAAATTCGCCGAGGTGTTCGAGGATTTCCTGGCGGATGCGGGCATTGCCAAGGATGCCAAGGTGCTGGTTATTGGCCTGGGAAACTGGAATGTGACGCCTGACGCCCTTGGCCCCATTGTGGTGGAGAATGTCATGGTGACGCGGCATTATTTTGAGCTGATGCCGGACCATGTGAGCCCGGGCTACCGTCAGGTCAGCGCCGTGGCTCCGGGGGTGCTGGGCACCACCGGCATTGAAAGCAGCGAAATTGTGCAGGGCATTGTGGAAAAATCCAAGCCGGATGTGGTGATCGCCATTGACGCTCTGGCCTCTCGTTCCCTGGACCGGGTTAACTCCACCATCCAGATTGCCGACACGGGGATTCATCCCGGCTCCGGCATCGGCAATAAGCGCAAAGGGCTGACCAAGGAGATTCTGGGGGTCCCGGTGATCGCCATCGGCGTGCCTACGGTGGTGTATGCCTCCACCATTGTCAACAATGCCATCGATCTGATGCATCATCACTTTTCCCGGCAAACCGCCAACACCAAGGAAATTATGGGGCTTTTGGACAACCTGCAGGAGCAGGAGCGGCTGGAGCTGGTGAAAGAGGTGCTGAATCCGGTGGGGCATGATCTTCTGGTAACCCCCAAGGAGATCGACCAGTTTATCGAGGATATCGCTAATATCATCGCCAGCGGTCTGAACGCCGCCCTGCATGAAGCGGTGGAGCCGGATAACGTGGCCGCGTATACCCACTGATTTGTTTGCCGGGCTTCCGGCTGATGCGCTTTGTTGGCGCATGGGCCGGAAGCTTTTTTGGGTCGGTTGCGAAGGGGGGAGTGCGGATGGGGGAGGCGTGTACTCGAAAAATCAGCTATAATTCCGGGAAAAGTGCTCAAGAAGAGTATTGTATATGAAATTTCATATATATTTCAGGCTTATGCCAGTTTAAGAGAGATATATATATGAAATTTCATGCTTATTAGGCTAAAATGGGCTACTTTCGAAAATTAAACTCGAAAAATCATATACAGCACCGGGAGTACGGGGCCCCTGCCGCAGGTCGGATAAGTAATGGACACCTCGAAATTGTTCGCATCAGCACTGCACCCACTACAGAGCCTCCCCTTCGCTGATCGGCATAAAAAGCTTCCGCTAAAGACGGACCCGCTCCTCCGAGCTGCTTCGGTCAGAAGCTTTTTTTCCCGCATCAGCACTGCACCCACTACAGAGCTTTCGCATCGCTGATCGGCATAAAAAGCTTCCGCTAAAGACGGACCTGCTCCTCCGAGCTGCTTCGGTCAGAAGCTTTTTTTACAATCCGCCCCAAATGCGCTATCATAATGCTTATCCGGTTCCATTGCCAGATGAAGCGCCGGACTCTGCGGCGCCAGACTATAGCCAGAACGGGAGGAGAGCTCTATGAATCAACCTAAACCGCAAATCATTCTGTTTGATCTGGATGATACCTTAATTCACTGCAATAAATATTTTGATATCATACTGGAGCAGTTTTCGGATTTGTTGCGGACCTGGTTCGCGGCTTATCCTTTGACGGACGAAACCATTAAAATGAAGCAGCTCGAGATCGATATTGCCGGGGTGCATATCCACGGCTTTTCCACGGACCACTTCCCTGCTTCCCTGGTGGATACGTACCGCTATTTCTCCGATTTGTACGGCCGCGCCACCTCGGTGATGGAGGAAGAAGAGCTGCTCCAACTGGGCAAATCCGTGTATGAGCTGCAGGTGGAGCCATATCCTGGCATGGAAGCCACGCTGGAGCGCCTCAAAGCGGCGGGCCACCAGCTTTACCTTTATACAGGCGGCATTGTTACCCACCAGCAGAAGAAAATCCATGCCGTACAGCTGGACCGGTTTTTCGGAGACCGCGTATTCGTGCGTCAGCATAAAACGGCGGAGGCCTTGGAGGAGATCCTTCAGCAAAACGGGTTTGACCGCTCCCGCACCTGGATGATCGGCAATTCCATCCGGACGGACATTGTCCCTGCCCTAAGGGCGGGAATCAACTGCATTCACATCCCCGCTATTACCGAATGGGAGTACAACATTGTGGAAATTAACGAAACCCCTAAGGGGCTGTTCCTGGAGCTGCCCAACCTGGAATCCGTTCCGGATGCCATTGCCCGCTCCATCGAAAGCGCCGCCAGCTGACGCATTTCCCCTTCTATATCTAGCAAATTGCCAAAGAAGTCTCGCATTTTAAAATGCGGGCTTCTTTTTTGTTCTACTCTCGCATTTCCATTCATAGATTGGTAGTAAAGTAAACAACCCCGCAAAAGACCATCTTCAAATGGAGGAATGGATGATGAAACGGTCGATGTTCACACTGGATCTGAGCAAATTGCGCAAACTGTCCCAAACCGCAGGCTTTTTCGGCAAAACCTACTTGGTGCTGACAGGCTGCACCTTTCTGATCTTCGTTCTGGTAGGGTTCATCGGCTTTGGCCAGCAGCGGCTGGGCATGACTCCCGTTTCCTCGATGAAGGGATTGGCTGCATCCGTCTCCGACGGCTTTTTTATGGATATGCTGGGCTTGGAGGTGCCGCATCTGGCGGAAACCCGTCAGGTCCCCTCTACCTTTTCCCAGGAAAATGTGCTTGGCTTTATCTTCCGGTTCGTCACCGATATTAATCCGCGTGATCCCAAAACACTTCTGGCCCGGGAGCTTCCCGGCATGGGCCTGGACACCTCGTACCTGATCCGCAAGCCTCCCGGCTCCCAGCAGATTGCCGGACCGCTGGAATATCCGCCGGGCAATGCCGCTCCGGAAGGAAGCTCTCCCGGCGGCCCGGGGGGCCAGGATAGCCAGCCGGTAACGGCGCCTTCCGCTTCACCCGCCGCGCCGTCCACACCTGCGGCTCCCACTCCTCAGCCGACCATCGGCCATCCCACCACCGACGGCAAAAAGGTAGTCCTGATCTACCACTCCCATAACCGGGAATCCTGGGTGCCGGAGCTGGGGTTGTCCGCCAAGGACGCCAACCTGGCCCAGGACGCCAAGCTGAACATTACTCTGGTAGGCAAAGAGCTGGCCGACCGTCTGGAGGACAAGGGTGTGGGAGCTGTCCATTATGCCACTGACTACGCCAGCAGCGTAGAGAAATACAATTGGTACTATTCCTATAAATACTCCAACAAAACGGTGAAAGAGGCTTTTGCCGCCAATCCGGAAATCCAGTTTGTGTTTGATCTTCACCGGGATGACTCCTCCAAGGAGAAATCCACCCTGACCGTGGACGGGAAAAATTACGCCAAGGTGTTCCTGATTCTGGGCCAGAAAAATCCCAAATGGCAGCAGAACGAAAAATTCGCCTCGCAAATCCAGGAGAAGCTGGAAAAGAAGCTTCCCGGCCTGTCCCGGGGAATCTGGGCCAAAGAAGCCCATGACGGCAACGCGGAATATAACCAGTCCCTGTCCCCCAACAGTGTTCTCATTGAGATCGGCGGCGTATACAACACCCTGGAGGAATGCAAACGGACAGCGGGAGTGCTGGCAGAGGTCATTGCGGATATGTACTGGGATGCGGCCAAGGTGGATGCGCCGGCCGCTTCGAGCAACCGGAGCTAAGAGAACAGAAGGGCAAGGGGGAGCATGTATGGGAAGAATCCGCCCGGGCAGGGTGCTGTTGACCATATTTGTACTGGGGTTCTGTTTGTTTTTCGGCATTGACCTGGTGAGCCGGAGCAGCGCTGTTCCCGCGGCGGAGCCGCCTGCGGCCACCCTCAAACCGGCGGCGTCCGCACCGGCGAAGACGGCCTCCGCCAACAGCCGGCAAGCCGTCCCGGCGGCAGCCAAGGCAAGCCCGCAAGCCGCCTCTGCAGCGAAAAACGGGGCTGTTCCGGCAGGGGCCAAAAGCTCCGAAGCCACGGATCAGGCGCAAGCCGCACCCCGGGTGAAGGTCAAGGAGTCCTTCATGAACCATCTGTCCAACCGCCTGGGGGATGCCCTGCACAATCTGGCCAAAGGGCTGATGAGTCTGGTCGTTTCCATTTTCAACGCGCTGATTTCCTGATCCATCACCCTAAAGCCCGCAGCCTCCATTGATGCGGCCCCTCCTAACTGCTATAATTGATCTATTGTTCAGTTGTTTTTACTCGGGAGGGACACATGAAGGACGTACAGGCTAGGCAGAAAAAAATCCGCAATTTTTCGATTATCGCCCACATTGACCACGGCAAGTCCACGTTGGCGGATCGGATACTTGAATATACAGGGGCGCTCTCCCAGCGGGAAATGCAGGAGCAGGTGCTGGACAAAATGGATCTGGAGCGGGAACGGGGCATTACCATCAAGCTTCAGGCGGTCCGTCTGCAATACCAGGCGGACGACGGGGAGCAGTATATCCTGAACCTGATCGACACCCCGGGCCACGTGGATTTCACCTACGAGGTATCCCGGAGTCTGGCGGCCTGCGAAGGCGCGCTTTTGGTGGTGGACGCCGCCCAGGGTATTGAAGCCCAGACGCTGGCCAACGTTTATCTGGCGTTGGACAACAACCTGGAGATCATTCCGGTGATCAACAAAATCGATTTGCCCAGCGCCGAACCGGAACGGGTGAAGCAGGAGATCGAGGATGTGATCGGCCTGGATTGCAGCGGGGCGGTGCTGGCATCCGCCAAGGCGGGCATCGGCATCAAGGAGATTCTGGAGCAGGTGGTGCGCAGTGTGCCGGCGCCTACAGGCGACCCGGAGCAGCCCTTGAAGGCGCTGATTTTCGACTCCCACTATGATCCGTACAAAGGGGTTATCGTCTATGTGCGGGTGGTGGACGGGTCCATCCGCTCCGGCTCCAAAATCAAGTTTATGGCTACAGGCGCTGTTTTCGAGGTTATCGAGGTGGGGGCGTTTATGCCCCGGATGGGCATTGTGGACGAGCTTCAGGTAGGGGATGTAGGCTTTATTGTGGCCGGCATCAAGAACGTGAAGGATACCCGTGTGGGCGATACGGTGACGGACGCCAGGAACCCTGCCTTGGAGCCCTTGCCCGGCTACCGGAAGATCAACCCCATGGTGTACTGCGGCTTGTACCCAATAGAATCCACGGAATACAACGATCTGCGGGACGCGCTGGAAAAGCTGGTGTTAAACGATGCTTCCCTGAAGTTTGAGCCGGAGTCCTCCACCGCCTTGGGCTTTGGCTTCCGCTGCGGCTTCCTGGGACTCCTGCACATGGAGATCATTCAGGAGCGGATCGAACGGGAGTTTAATATTCCGCTGATTACCACGGCGCCCAGCGTCGTGTTCAAGGTGACCCTGACCAACGGCGAGGTCATGACCATCGACAACCCCTCCAACTATCCGGAGGTGGGCAAAATCAACTTTGTCGAGGAGCCGTATGTGAAGGCGGCGATTATTGTGCCCAAGGATTATGTGGGCGTGGTGATGGAGCTGTGCCAGAACAAACGCGGCGACTTTGTGAATATGGAGTATCTGGACGCCAACCGGGTTACGCTGACCTACGAAATGCCGCTGTCCGAGATTGTATACGACTTTTTCGACCAGTTGAAGTCCAACACCCGGGGCTACGCCTCCTTCGACTACGAGATGTCCGGCTACAAGCAGTCCAATCTGGTCAAAATGGATATTCTCTTAAACAGCGAGCAGGTGGACGCCTTGTCCGTCATTGTCCACCGCGACCGGGCTTACCAGCGGGGCAAGGTGATTTGCGAAAAGCTCAAGGAGATTATTCCCCAGCAGATGTTTGAGGTGCCGATTCAGGCGGCTATCGGGCAGAAGATTATTTCCCGGGAAACCATCAAGGCCATGCGGAAAAACGTGCTTGCCAAGTGCTACGGCGGCGACATCTCCCGGAAGCGGAAGCTCCTGGAGAAGCAGAAGGAAGGCAAGAAGCGCATGAAGCAGGTGGGCAGCGTAGAGGTTCCCCAAGAGGCTTTTATGGCCGTGCTGAAAATCGACGAGTAAAGGATCAGACAGTAGCCATTTCCGACAATGGCTGCTGTTTTTGTTAGCGGCGCACCGAGGCTGGCAGAGATACTCCGGCCGCCGCGGCCCAAATGCAAAAGTGCAGTTATTTTCAGGGAAAAGGGCGGTTTGGCCCGGTTTCCCTGCAAAAGTGCAGTTAAATATTCAACTATGCACCCTTCAGGCCGCTCAAACACAGAAATAACTGCACTCTTGCAGGATGGACAAGCGGGATAGCTGAAGGTTGGCGAAATAGATGCACTTTTGGAGGATGAGTAAGCTGGTACTGTGCACTTACAGCGTGGAAACCAGCGATAAGACCCATGTATAGGCCACCGGCGGTCGGGAGAGGCCCCGCAAGGACTCCCTCACTCAACTCTGGAAGAATATATCCTGCGATACAGGAAGGAGCCGCTTATGACGGACTATCGGTTGGACCCGCCGACGGCGGTGTATATTCATATCCCATTCTGTTCGAACAAATGCCATTACTGCGACTTTACCTCCTATGTAGTGAAGGGACAGCCGGTGGATGAATATCTGGATGCCCTGGAGCGGGAGATGGAGCGGACCGTATCGCTTCTGCCGCCCGCCCGGGTGGAGACCATCTTCGTGGGAGGCGGCACGCCTACGGTGCTTACGCCCCCGCAGATGGAGCGTTTCCTGCGGATGACCCGGGATTATTTTCCCCATTGGGCCGAAGACATAGAGTTTACCATGGAGGCAAATCCCGGCACCACCGATCCCGACAAGCTGGCGGTTATGAAGGAGGGGGGCGTCAACCGGGTAAGCTTCGGCGTCCAGTCCTTCGACAACGGTCTTCTGTCCGGCATCGGCCGGATTCATCAGACAGAGGATGTATACCGGAGCCTGGAATATGCACAGCAGGCAGGCTTCCGCAATCTCACCATCGACCTGATGTTCGGCCTGCCGGGCCAGACCCTCCCCATGCTGGAGGATACCCTGGACAAGGCCTTGGCGCTGTCGCTTCAGCATTATTCCATCTACGGGCTGAAGGTGGAGGAGAATACCCTGTTTCATAACCTCTATATGAAAAACCAGTTGCTGCTTCCCGAGGAGGAGACGGAGGCGGAGATGTTCCGGCTCATTATGCGCCGGCTGGAGCAGGAGGGCTTCCGGCAATACGAAATCAGCAATTTTGCCAAGCCTGGCTTTGAAAGCCGCCACAACTCCATGTACTGGCGGAACCGGGCCTACTACGGACTGGGCGCGGGAGCCCACGGTTATGCCAACCGGGAGCGGCACATGAACCTGAAGGGAATCCGCCCCTATATTGAAGCCTGCAAATCCGGCCTGCCGCGGCTCACCACGGACCCGGTTGCCCGGGAGGAGGCCATGGAGGACTTTATGATGGTAGGCCTGCGGCTTTTGGAGGGAGTGCGGGGGGAAGATTTCAGGAGGCAATTCGGGACTTCCATGGAAGAGGCCTTCGGCCCGGTGCTGGAGAAGCTTATGGCGGACAAGCTGCTGGACAAAACCGCGGAGGGCTACAAGCTGCCCCAACATGCCGTCATGTACGGCAATGTGGTGTTCGGAGCGTTCATCGGGCATCTCACTGCATAAATTTTGCTTGTAACATTATACGTCATGTTGTATATTTATTCATATCAAAGATAGGGGTGGGATGTTGATGGCAACCATGGCGGTAACCTGCAGAAGGGCGGCGGAAAGTGACGTTGAAGCCCTGTACACGTTAATCAAGGGATATGCGGAGAAGGGGATTATGCTGTACCGGACCCGGGAAACCCTGCGGGCCATCATCGACACCTTCGTGATCGCGGAGGCGGACGGCAAGCTCATCGGCTGCGGCTCCTTAAGCAAGCTGGGCAAGGATCTGGTGGAGATCCGCTCCCTGGGCATGACGGAAGGCTTCAAGGGCCAGGGAATCGGCTCCCTGATTGTGGGAATGCTGGTGGAGGAAGCGTCCCGGCAGGGAATCCCCACCATAATGGCGCTGACCTACGAGGTGAAGTTCTTCGAGAAGAACGGCTTCGAGGTAGTGCCCAAGGAGATTTTTCCGGAGAAGGTCTGGAGAGACTGCATCCATTGCAAAAAGCAGCATTGCTGCGATGAAATAGCTGTCCAAAGACGCCTGTGATCACTTGACACAGGCGTTTTTCTTTGATATTTTTGTAATAACGGTTAGCACTCGTCTCGAATGAGTGCTAACGATTCGCAGAAAACATGGATACCCCGTTCCCGCGGACGGGAGGTTAAAGGGGAGGTCGGGCAAGGATGTTATCGGAACGCCAGAAGATGATTTTGAGCGCAATTGTAGATGATTATATCCGTTCGGCTGAGCCGGTAGGCTCCCGCAGCATTTCCAAACGGGGAGGTGTGGCCTTCAGTCCCGCCACCATCCGCAACGAAATGTCCGATCTGGAGGAATTGGGCTATCTGGAGCAGCCCCATACCTCGGCAGGGCGGATTCCTTCGGAGAAGGGGTACCGCTATTATGTGGACCATCTGTTGACCCAAGGAGCCCTCACCCGGCCGGATTTGAACCTGATGAAAACCTTTTTTGCCGAAAGACTGCAGGAGATGGAGCAGGTGATCCAGCAGGTGGCCACCATGCTGTCCGGCTTGACCAACTATACCTCCATTGTTTTGGGACCGGAGGTTTTTAATACAACCTTGCGGATGCTGCAAGTGGTGCCGCTGGATGAGGCCAGTGCCGTGGCGATTATCGTCACCAGCACCGGCCAGGTGGAAAACAAGGTGTTCCGCATTCCGCCCGGCGTGCGTATGGAGGAGATTGAGAAGTTTGTCCGCATCCTGAACGAACGTCTCAAGGGCGTCCCGCTGTTTCAGCTCCGCTCCAAGATTTATACGGAGATCAGCGAGGAGCTCTCCAAGCATGTCAGCGGCTACGATGATCTGCTGCAGGTATTCGAGGAAGTCGTGGTCAGCGACAAGCAGGACCGGATTTTCCTGGCGGGCTCCACCAATCTGTTGGTGCAGCCGGAGTTTAAGGATGTGGAGCGGGTGAAGAGCTTCCTTGACCTGCTGGAGGAGACGCCTACGCTGTTCAAGATTATCGGCTCCGCACCGGAGGGACTGCAGGTGCGGATCGGCAGCGAGAATACTATAGCCGCCATCAATAATTGCAGCCTGATTACAGCCACCTATGCCGTGGACGGCAAGACCCTTGGCACCATCGGCATTCTGGGGCCGACCCGAATGGAATATGGGAAAGTAATCGGCATTTTGAACCATTTTTCACAGGATATGGCCCAACTTATGCAGCGCTGGTACAAGTAAGCCGTACAATAAGCAATGATGAACGCAAAGACGGAAGCCGAAAGCGGCCATTGCGCCGCTTTTGGGTCTGCGTAAGAAACCCGGTATACGGTGATTCTACACGTAGAACATACAGATGGGCAGCTTACTATTTCAAGGAGGTGATATTCAGGTGAGTAAACAGACAGAGAACCAGGACTTGAATGAACAAACGGCGGAAGAGACCGCTACATATACAGAAGCGGAAGGCATTAAGGCGGAGGAAGCGGCGCCGGAGGCTCCGGAAACGGAGAACGGCGGCGGTGAGGCGGCGGCAGAGCTTGAAGCATTGCGCAAGCAGGCGGAGGAAAACCAGGAAAGATATCTGCGCACGCAGGCGGATTTTGATAACTTCAGACGCCGTTCCCGGCAGGAGAAGGAGGACTTTGCCAAGTACGCCTCCTCCAAGCTGGTGGAGCAGCTTTTGCCCGTGCTGGACAATTTCGAGCGGGCCATGGCGGCCAGCAAGGATTCCCGGGATTTTGACTCCCTGCTGAAGGGGCTTGACATGATCCAGCGCCAGCTTGGCCAGACGTTGGAGCAGGAAGGACTCAAGGCGATGAACGCCGAGGGAGAGCCCTTCAATCCGGAATTTCATCAGGCCGTGATGCAGGTGGAATCCGATGAGCATGGCGAGGGCATCGTGGTTGAAGAGATGCAAAAGGGGTATATGTTCAAGGACAAAGTGCTTCGCCCGGCAATGGTGAAGGTGTCCAAGTAAGATTATATTCTGTATGGGAGGAACCATAATCATGGGAAAAGTAATCGGTATTGACCTGGGTACCACCAACTCCTGCGTAGCCGTTATGGAAGGCGGCGAGGCTGTTGTTATCCCCAATCCGGAAGGAGCGCGCACCACTCCCTCCGTTGTAGGCTTCAAGAAGGACGGCGAGCGTATTGTCGGCGAAACCGCCAAGCGCCAAGCCATCACCAATCCGGAGCGCACCATCATCTCCATCAAGCGCCATATGGGCAGCAATCATAAGGAAAAGATTGACGACAACAGCTATACCCCGCAGGAAATTTCGGCTATGATTCTACAAAAGCTGAAGGCCGATGCGGAAGCTTATCTGGGCCAGCCTGTTACCCAAGCGGTTATCACGGTTCCGGCTTATTTCAGCGACAGCCAGCGCCAAGCCACCAAGGATGCCGGCCAAATCGCCGGCCTGGAGGTGCTGCGGATTGTCAACGAGCCGACAGCTGCCGCTTTGGCATACGGTCTGGAAAAGGACAACGACGAAACCATCCTGGTCTATGACCTGGGCGGCGGCACCTTCGACGTGTCCATCCTGGAGCTGGGCGACGGCACCTTCCAGGTGCTTGCCACCAGCGGCGACAACCACCTGGGCGGCGACGACTTCGACCAGAAGATCATCGACTGGCTGGTTGCCGAGTTCAAAAAGGAGCAAGGCGTTGACCTGTCCAAGGACAAGGCTGCCGTACAACGTCTGAAGGATGCCGCGGAGAAAGCCAAGAAGGAGCTTTCCGGCGTGCTGACCACCACCATCTCCCTGCCGTTTATCACCATGGTTGACGGCGTTCCGCAGCACTTGGAGGTGAACCTGACCCGCGCCAAGTTTGAAGAGCTGACTGCCGACCTGGTAGAGCGCACCATGGGCCCGACCCGTCAAGCCTTGAATGATTCCGGCCTGTCCATCGGCGAGATCAGCAAGGTGGTTCTGGTAGGCGGCTCCACCCGTATCCCTGCCGTTCAGGATGCTATTAAGAAGCTGCTGGGCAAAGAACCCCACAAGGGCGTGAACCCGGACGAAGTGGTTGCTCTGGGCGCCGCTATCCAAGCCGGCGTATTGACCGGCGACGTGAAGGATATTGTGCTGCTGGATGTGACTCCGCTGTCCCTGGGCATTGAAACGGCCGGCGGCGTATTCACCAAGATGATCGACCGCAACACCACCATCCCTACCAGCAAATCGCAGATTTTCTCCACCTACGCCGATATGCAGACCAGCGTGGAAATCCACGTGCTGCAAGGCGAACGGGCCATGGCCAGCGGCAACAAAACCCTGGGCAAATTTATGCTGAACGAAATCCCGCCGGCTCCCCGCGGCGTACCGCAAATCGAAGTCAGCTTCAACATCGACTCCAACGGTATCGTTAACGTGTCCGCTACCGACAAGGGCACCGGCAAGAGCCAGAAGATCACCATCACCTCCTCCGGCGGCCTGTCCGACGAAGAGATCGACCGGATGATGAAGGATGCCGAGGCTCATGCCGAGGAGGACCGCAAGCGCAAGGAGCTGGTGGAAGCCAAGAACAACGCGGACCAACTGGTCTATACTGTCGAAAAGACTATCAAGGATCTGGGCGACAAGGTGGACGCCGGCGAAGTGGAAAAAGCCAATGCCGCCAAGGAAGCTGTCAAGAAGGCCCTGGAGGGCGACGATGTGGACGCCATTAAGAAGGCAACTGACGAGCTGTCCGAGGTTGTGCAGCAGTTGTCCGTAAAGATGTATGAGCAAATGGCTGCCCAGCAGCAGGCTGGCGGCGCAGGCGCGGCCGAAGCCGGCGGCAACGCCGGACCCAAAGCCGACAATGTGGTAGACGCCGACTACGAAGTGGTTGACGACGAGAAGAAGTAAGGGACGGTCACCAAGCAAGAGACTGTAAACCAAGCAAGAGACTGTCACGAAATACGTACCGCTAATTTCCTGACGGCTCCTTAAGCTGCAGGTACATGCAGGCAATATAGCAGTTGCAGGCGGGCCAAAGCCGGTTTTTACCGGCTTTGGCTTTGCGCTTGGCGTAGACGGGGACTCGGCGCAGTTTGCTGTGGTATGGTCGCTGCCGGTCTAACGGCGGCAGGAGCCGCTATTTGTTCAAAAAGGGCGCCGGATTTTTTCTAACGGCGGTGAGAGACGCTATTTGCTGTGCGGTGAAGGTTATTTGGCCAGATAGGTCCAAATAACGGCGCTGACCGCCGTTAGATTTTACCGATGCGGTTTTTCGGCTAAATAACGGCTCTCACTTCCGTTAGAATCCCGGGGCGGGCTCCTTCAGTCACATATATCCGCTACCCAGCCTGCGTCAAGAAATGATATAGTAGTTTGGGGAAAAGCAGACAGCCCTCAAATTGGCTTTGCCAATTTCGAGGCTCCATAACATATCCGGGACCAAGCAGCATAATTTTGGGGTCCCCGCAAAGTACCAGGTGGCTGCTTCGAAGGCCGGCTTCACTTTGTGGGGAAAAGAATAGGGCGGTGGAAAAGTGAGCAAGCGGGATTATTACGAGGTGCTTGGCGTGGAAAAAGGCGCCAGTGCGGAGGATATAAAGAAGGCTTTCCGCAAGGCGGCGCGCCAGTACCATCCGGACGTGAACAAAGCCGCCGATGCGGAAGAGAAGTTTAAGGAAGCCAAGGAAGCCTACGATGTGCTGAGCGACGACCAGAAGCGGGCCACCTATGACCGGTATGGCCATGTGGACCCCAATCAGGGCATGGGCGGAGGCGGCTTCAGCGGCCAGGACTTCAGCGGCTTTGGCGATATTTTTGATATGTTTTTCGGCGGGGGCGGCGGCCAGCGGCGCAATCCCAATGCGCCCCAGCGGGGCAATGATCTGCAATATTCCATGACCATTGAGTTCAAGGAAGCGGTTTTCGGCAAGGAGCTGGATATTACCATCCCCCGGACGGAATCCTGCGAAACCTGCCACGGCAGCGGCGCCAAACCCGGCACCAGGCCGGAAACCTGCGGCGTCTGCAAAGGCACCGGCCAGCAGGAAGTGGTGCAGAACACCGCCTTCGGCCGGATTGTCAACCGCAGAGTCTGCTCCGCGTGCAACGGCCAAGGCACCATAATCAAGGACAAGTGCAATGATTGCCACGGCACCGGCAAGGTGAAGAAGCAGCGGAAGATTCATGTGAAGATTCCCGCCGGTGTGGATGACGGAGCCCAGCTGCGGGTATCCGGCGAAGGAGAAGCCGGCTCCAAGGGCGGCCCTCCCGGCGATCTTTACATCGTAATCCGCGTCAAGTCCCATGATTTCTTCGAGCGGGAAGGGGACGATATCTACTGCGAGGTGCCCCTTACCTTTGCCCAGGCGGCGTTGGGGGATGAAATTGAGATTCCCACGCTGACGGAAAAGGTGAAGCTGAAGATTCCCGCCGGCACCCAAACCGGCACCTTCTTCCGCCTGAAGGGCAAGGGTGTGCCCCGGCTCCGGGGCTATGGACAAGGCGATCAGCATGTGAAGGTGGTCGTTGTGACCCCCTCGAATCTTACCGACGAGCAGAAGGAACTGCTGCGCCAGTTCTGCGGCATGAACGGCGAGCGTATGCACGAGAAGCAGCAGTCCCTGTTTGAGCGGATGAAAAAAGCATTTTTGGGCGAGTAATGAAGAGCTTTCCGCAGGAAAGCCAGCATCATAAGCATAAGCTCGCCTCACAGCAGAAAAAAGCCGGTTTCCCAGAGTGGGAGCCGGCTTTTGTGCGCTTGGCATGGGCAGCATCATGGAGGGTCATTTCAGAGAAATAACGGATTCTCTGTCCGCTTGGGCCCGGGGGATGATACGAAAGACCGGTCAGGAGGATACGGAGGCAAACGGTCAGGCGAGCCAAAAAATAACCAGCACCAAGAGCCCCAGCACAATCCGGTACCAGCCGAACACCTTGAAATCATGCTTGCGGATGTAATTCATGAGGAAACGAATGATGACCAGGGATACCGCAAACGCCACCGCCATGCCGAGCACCAGCCAAACCAGCTCCTCCGCCGAGAAGTCAAAGCCGAATTTGACCAGCTTCAAGAGACTTGCCCCCAGCATGGTGGGCACCGCCAGGAAAAAGGTGAACTCCGCGGCGATGGTCCGCGAGACGCCCAGCATCAGCGCGCCCACAATGGTAGCCCCCGAACGGGAGGTGCCGGGGAAGACGGCGGCAATCAGCTGGAAAATGCCGATCAGGAGGACAATCCGGTAGGTCAGTCCGGCAATGTCGGTGACGGCGGCGGGGCGGCCCTTGTTATAGTTTTCGATGATGATAAACAGAATGCCTACCAGAACCAGCATAACCGCAACCGTCCAGTAGTTGTAGAAGATAGGGTTCAGCTTATCGTCCAGGGTTACGCCATAGATCCCGGCAGGGATGCAGCCTACGATAATTTTCGGCCACATGGAGAGAATATCCTTCTTGACCGTGAGGCCTCCCCGGAACGAAAACGGAACCAGCTTGCTCCAATACATGACCACAACGGCCAGAATGGAGCCGAATTGAATGACCACCAGGAACATTTCCATAAACGCTGCACTTGCGTGCAAGGACAAAAACTCGTCCACCAGAATCATATGTCCCGTGCTGCTGATGGGCAGCCACTCGGTTATGCCCTGGACAATTCCGAGAAAAATGACTTTCAAAAGCTCCAACACACCCATACTGTCGCATCTTCCTTTTGTTAGATTCATTGCCGCCGCGGCGCGTGCATCCCCATTATATACGCTTCGGACGGGGATAGTAAATCGGTCCTTGCATAAGAACAACTCCTCCGGCCTAACCTAAGCCTGACGATCCAACATGTGTTCCAAGGAGGAGGCGCATCAGCATGGAGAAGAAGAACCTGCAACTACCCAAAACCGCCCGGCGGCTTCCCATTGTAAAAGCCCAGGATGTGGAGTTTTCCATAGACGAGGCGGACGAGGAAGATCTGGAGGCCATGGAGCGGGCCGAGGCTGCGGACAAGCGGCAGAACGAATTCTGATGGAAAAAAATGTGCTGGCTTATTTCAAAACGCAGGAGGAAGCACGCGAGGTGCTGATGAAGCTGCAGGTCCTGCGCGTCGCGGAGGCGCGGATTGACCGCGTCACCCGGTACCCGCAGGAAAGCCGGGAGATTCAGATCAACCCGATTACCGGCAATGTGACCAGTCTGGCGGAGCTGACCCAGGACGCCGTAGGCGGCACCCATGAGGCGGGAGTGCTGATGGCCGCCGATCCCGCAGCCAGCGGCATGAGCCTGGGCGGAGGCGGAGGAGGAGGCGTCACGGGGCGGGACATTCTGTTGACCGCCATTGTGGATGAATCCATCCATCCCCAGGTGCTTCACCTGGTGGAGCAGACCGGGGGAATAGTGTAAAACTGCAGACTTCTGTGAAGGCGGACGGCGAATTTTGCTGTCCGCCTTCGTTTATCACTCGGCTGTTTTTCACGTCTTCTTTCCTTCATTGTGGCCGCAAATAGTGTGAGATAGTGAAAGAACTTGATTCATTGCGCAATTCAAGCAGCTGAGCGGCCGGCCTATAATAAAACTACAATACCAACGAGCGAATAAATGATCGCTTGGACAGGAGTGGAGCCGCTATATGAAAGGTCAAGTGCTGCAGACGGACACCGTCGCCTTCAAAAAGAAAAAAAGCAGCATCCCGTTTCTGAAGAGATGGGAATCCCCCATAGCCGGGTATTTGTTTTTATCGCCGTGGCTGCTGGGCTTTCTTTTGTTGACATTGGGTCCCATCCTGATGTCGCTGTATTATTCCTTCACCAACTACTCCCTTCTGGATGCGCCTCATTGGGTAGGGTTGAAGAATTACAGCTATATTCTTCAGGAGGATGATACATTCCGCACCTCCCTCAAGGTCACTCTGACCTTTGTGGTATTTGCGGTTCCGATCAGGCTGATTGCGGCCTTGCTGGTCGCAATGCTTCTGAACCGGAAGATAAAGGGAATTTCCTTTTACAGGACCATGATCTATTTTCCTTCCTTGATTGGCACAAGCATTGCCGTATCGATTCTGTGGAAGAATATTTTCAGCCAGAATGGCTTTATTAACCAGGTGCTGTCGCTGATAGGCATCCACGGGAAGGCCTGGATCGCCGATCCCGACACATCTTTGGGCACACTGGTGCTTTTGATGGCCTGGCAGTTCGGCTCGGCCATGATCATTTTCCTGGCGGGGCTCAAGCAGATCCCGACGGATTTGTATGAGGCTTCATCCGTGGATGGGGCGGGGAAGGTCCGGCAGTTCTTCAATATTACGCTGCCGATGCTGTCGCCGATCCTGCTGTTCAATTTTGTTCAGACGACCATCAACTCTTTCCAGATGTTTACACAAGCCTTCATTATTACCAACGGAGGACCAGTCAACTCCACTTATGTGTATGTGATGTACCTGTACGAAAGGGCATTCTCCAAATTCCAGATGGGTTATGCGTCCGCTCTGGCCTGGATTCTCCTGGTGATCATTGCCCTGGCGACTGCGCTGATCTTCGCTACTTCGAAATATTGGGTATACTATGAGACCCAGGGAGGAAAAGGGAAATGAAAACCAGAAAAAAACTTATTCCTCATTTTATCCTGCTGGTTGCCAGCGCCATTATGATGTATCCCGTATTCTGGTGGCTGGGCGCCTCCTTTAAAACCAATGATGAGATGCGCTCGCCGAATTTGTTTCCGAAGGTTTTTCACTGGTCCAACTACACGGAGGGATGGATTTCCGTTCCCAATTATAGCTTTGATGTATTTTATCTGAACAACTTGCAGTTGATCGGCGGCGTTTTATTTACCAGCCTTATCTCCTGCAGTCTGGTTGCCTTTGCTTTTGCCCGGTTGGATTTTCCGCTGCGGAAGGTTTGGTTTGCAGTGCTGTTGGTGACCCTGATGCTGCCAACCCAGGTTACAATTGTTCCCCAATACGTATTGTTCAGCAAGCTGAACTGGATTAATACCTATCTGCCGTTTTATGTGCCCCATTTGCTTGCCGGTGGAGTGGGAGGGCCGTTCTTCATTTACCTGCTGGTGCAGTTTATCCGCTCCATCCCGAAGGATCTGGACGAATCGGCCAAGATGGATGGCTGCTCCTGGTTCGGCATTTACTGGCGGATTATTATTCCTTTGACAAGACCGGCGCTGGTGACAGTTATGATCTACTGCTTCCTGTGGAACTGGGACGATTTCTTCGGACAGCTGCTTTATATCAACTCGGTGGATAAATACACCGTCAATTTGGCCCTCAAGCTGTTCATCGACTCCCAAGGGACTATACCGTGGGGGCAGATGCTGGCCATGTCCCTGGTATCCGTGGTACCCGCGGTCATCATCTTTTTTCTGGCGCAAAAACATTTTGTCGAAGGGATTGCTTCTGGAGCGTTGAAAGGGTAGATTAAATAAATACGGGAAGGCTGCTGCGGATGCCGCGGCTTTCTTTGCTTTCAAGGATTTCACCGGGACATTGGGGGAATGGGAATGCTGCGGAATCCATTCAAAAATTACCGAATTATTGCGGTTTTTTTCTTCAGTTCGGCTATTGTGATTGCAATTATGATCGGCATCGTGATTGCAGTCAGCTATTCGGGGACTTCGAATCAAATTGCTAAGAATACGTCATACTTTCAGACGAAGCTCTTAAATGAGCTGAGCAAGAAGGTCAGCACCAGCCTGGTGGGCATTGAGCAGACCTCCGGCACCTCGGCTAAAAATCTGGATCTCCTCTATAACAGACTCCGGGACGGAGACGCTTATGAGCGATTGCGGGGCGAGTCGGAGCTCCAGAGCCAGCTGAATTATACGGTGTTCGGCATTCCTATCCTGCAGTCCATCCACGTGTATTCGGATTACCCGTTTACATCGGAACCTCAGGGCCCTGTAACCTTTTTTAGCATGAGCCAGCTTAATTCGGAACCTTGGTATCCCGGAATCGTCGATACCGACAGCGCCTGGCTGGGGGAGCACAAGATTATGTCCAACGGGAGAGAGGAATCGGTCATCAGCTTTGCCCGCAAGGTCCTCAACAACAGCAACCGTTTCTATAATCTGATGGTGTTCAATATCAAGGTCTCCAGCATTAAATCCTTGGTTTCCACCGAAGATGACCATACGAACATCGCCATTCTTGATGCGGCAGGCAGGCTGTTGACCCATTCCGGCGACGGAGCCTTGCTGCAGCATGCCACCGCCACGCTTCAGGGAAGGATGAATGAGCCGGCAGGCTCCTTCCGTTCCGGGGACGAATTCTATGTCTGGGCCAAATCTCCCGATGCCCAATGGACCATTTTCGAAGCCAGCTCCTGGAGCGTCATGACCAAGGGCAGTACCAGCATGGCCCAGCTGTTCGTGGTGCTGGGGGTTACGACCATTGCGCTGGTTTTTATGCTGACGCTGTTTTTATCCAGACGCTTCATGAAGCCGATGAATCAGCTTCTGCGGGCAATGGGGAAATATACTCCGGGAGAAAAGCAGGAGTTGCCCCATGATTACAGCAACGAATTCGGTAAACTGTTCACGGGCTACCGCAAGCTGACGGAGCGGATCGAGGATTTGTACCTGTCGCTTCACGAGCAGCATGAGCGCCAGCGGAAAGCGGAGCTGAAATCCCTTCAGATGATGATCAATCCCCACTTTCTGTACAACACCATGGATCAGATCAATTGGTTTGCCATCGAAGCGGGGCAGCATAAGATCAGCAGCATGCTGTCCCAGGTGGCCGGGATGTTCAGGCTTGCCCTCTCCAATACGGACAGCCTGGTGACGGTGGATGAAGAAATTAGCCATATCGAGGCGTATCTCAAATTTCAACAGGTGCGTTGGGGGGACAGGCTTACCTATACTCTTGATGTTCAAAAGGAGGCGGCCAATTGTCTGATGCCGAAAATTTTCCTCCAGCCTTTTATTGAAAATGCGTTTATGCACGGCTTCCATGGTGTGCCCGAGGCGGAGATATGCGTAAGCATTCGCCGTAAGGATGAGGGATTGGATGTGAGCATCGTTGATAACGGAAAAGGCTTGAGCCCCGATTGGAGCAGCAAACCCCGCAAGCGGGGCGGATATGGGCTGCGTAATGTGAAGGAGCGGCTGGAGGCTCTGTTTGGCGAAAATTACAAGCTGGAAATATACAACAGGCCGGAGGGCGGCGTTCGGGTGGATATCTATTTTCCCACTTCCGAAAAATCGGACCACAAAACCTAGAGGGGGCATCCATATGTGGAGAATCGCAATTGTCGACGACGATTTTCAAGTGTTGAGAGGACTTAGGATGATCATTCCCTGGGCGGAGCTGGACGCCGAGTTCGCCGGGGAAGCCATAGACGGGGAGCAGGGGCTGGAGCTGGTCCGCCGGGAAGAGCCGGATATCGTCATCACCGATCTGTATATGCCCGGCATCAGCGGCATTGAGATGATCGAAAAGCTGCGCGGGGAGGGTTATCAGGGACGGTTCGTGATTCTGAGCGGGTATACAGATTTTGAATATGCCCGCCAGGCCATCCGATTGGGTGTGGAGGACTACGTGAACAAGCCGATAACCGTGGAGCAGATCCGGGATGTTCTGTTCCGGGTTATCAACCGATTGGAGGAACTCTATCTGGAGAAGATGGAGAAGAACGAGCTTCTTCAGTTCGTTCAGCATTACGAGAAGCAAATCTCCCGGGATCAGCTGGCTTCCTTGCTCAACGGCACCATTCATGCCAGCTCGGCCGAGGTCAAGCTGCCCCCTCCCATGAGCCGCTGGACGGATCACGATCAACTGGTGGCGGTGCTGGAGGTGGTACGGACGGATCGAGTGGCGAACATTTCCGCGGCAGATTGGCATTTGTTCCGCTTTGCCATGTCCAATGTGACGAATGAAGTGCTGGAACAGGAATGGAAAGAGTCGGATTTCGTATGGCTGTTTGGTCCCTATTCTGCCATTGTCCTGCATATTGACCGGGATGAGGCAGATGAAGCGGTCACCTTGCGCGCCGAGAAGCTGATTGGCACTCTGGTCCGCAATATAATGCAGTATTTGGGGTTGGCGGTCAAGGTAGCAACAGGGGAAAGAAAAACAAGCTGGATGGAGCTCAAGGTGTCGGCGGATGAGGCCTTTCAGGCCTTAGAGTCGGCCCCGGGGCAATCCCACGGCGTGGAATTTGTCCGGCGGCTTGCCCAATTGATGCAATCGGGACAAACGGATGGAATGTGGGAGCAAATCCGCGGATACATCAGCCGCCAGGAAGCAGCGGGCAGCGGAGGCGATTTAAAAGTCTTCTACAAGGTGCTGGCTACGGAAATGTGGACGCTGATTCAATATGCCGCCCAGCAGGCGGGCAAGCCCCTAGGCGAAGAAGAGGAGAATGTCCAGGCAGAGGTGGCGCAGGCGGAAACCGTCATGAACCAGGCGGATTTGTATGCTTTCCTGCAAGCCAAAGTGAAGCTGATAGGCATGAGGAAGGAGCCGCCCATCGGCCGCAAGCATAAGGCGGCGGTAGATTTCATGATGTCCTATATCCACGAGCATTATGCGGAGGATCTTACCCTGGACGATCTGGCAGGCCAGCTGTTTATCTCCAAAAATTACTTGAACCAGCTCTTCAAGAAGGTGACGGGAGAAACCTTCATGAACTACGTCATCCGCGTAAGGCTGGAGAAGGCCAAGGCGCTTCTGCTGGAGGGAAACCTTCTGATTTACGAGGTGGCGGAAAGGGTGGGCTACCAAAATGTTCCCTATTTCAGCACCTTGTTTAAGAAATATTGCGGGATGAACCCCAGCGATATATTGAAAAAGTGAAATGGGCAGGCCTTTTGTATCCAATACTGAAAGAGAATTGTTCGATCCTCTCCTAGACCGGAAACCCGTTCAGCGATACGATTAACTTGAAAATTCGTTCACACGAGAGGGGAAAAAACGATGAAAAAGACGTTATTCACTGCTGCGCTTTCATTGGCTGTTACCGCTTCCTTGACCGCATGCGGAGGAAATTCCGGGGATAGCGCCAAGCCTGGGAATTCCGCTCAGCCGTCCGCTTCGCAGCAGCCTGCCGAAACGGCCAAAGCCTCCAATGAGCCGGTTAAGCTGCGCATCGCCTGGTGGGGTTCCCAGGAGCGTCATGATGCCACGCAAAAGGCGCTGGCCCAGTATACGCAGCTCCATCCCAATGTAACCTTTGAAAGCGAATTCTCGGGCTGGGACGGTTATTTTGACAAGCTGGGCGTCCAATTTTCCGCCAAGAACGCTCCGGATATTATCCAAATGGATGCCGCTTATTTAAATGAGTATGTGGGACGCAATATGGTTGCGGATCTGGGCAGCATCAATGTGGCGGACATGGACAAGGCGCTGATCGAGTCCGGCAAAATCAACGGTAAACTGTATGCCATGCCCCTTGGAAGCGCTGCGTTCGGCATGGTTTACGACAAAACGGTGATCGAAAAGCTTGGATTAAGCGTTCCCGCCTGGGACTGGACCTGGGATGATTATTATAAGTTCGGCGAGGAAGCCAAAGCCAAGCTCGGAAAAGACAAATATGTGTTTGTGGACCAAAGCTCCGACCTGTATGATTACACGGCTTACCAGTTGAGCCAAGGCAAGGGCCAAGTATTCACGGACAATAAGCTTACCATTGACAAGAATACATGGCTTGCATACATGAATAAGCAAACAGAGATGAGAAAGGCTGGAATCGTCACCCCGGCGGATATGACCACTACGGACAAGGAGCTGGACCCCAAGCAGGATAATGTGGTGAATGGCAACGCCATTGCCCGCCATATTTTCTCCAACCAGGTCGGTTCCATCAATGCCCTGAAGCCGGATGCCTTCGGCTTTACTACCTTGCCGAAGGGATCGCAAACGGGAGGCTGGCTGAAGCCGGGCATGTTCTGGAGCGTCAATGCCAGCTCCAAGCAGTTGGAAGAAGCGAAGAAGTTTGTCGATTGGTTCATCAATGATCAGGAAGCGGGCAAAACCCTCGGCTTGACCCGCGGAATTCCCGGCAACTCAAAGGTCGTAAGCATGCTGCAGCCCAACTTTAGCGCAACGGATAAAGTATCCATGGACTTTATCAACAAAGTGGCTCCCAGCGCGCAAAAATTTGTGGCCGAGCCTCAAGGCTGGGGCAACTTCAAGAAGGACTACAAGACCATCGTGGAAAAAATTATGTTCAACAAGGCCACTCCCGAGCAAGCTTACGATGAGCTGATGAAAAAAGCGAAGGAATACGATTCAGGCATCCAATAACAAAATCCGCAACCGTGGCGCAGCCTTGCAGGGCATAGCGCCACGGTTGTTTTGGGAAAGGCAGGACGGTCAATTTTGGAACAGAATAATTCTGTCATGATGAAATTGGGCGGCACGGTCCGCATTTGCGCGCCCCATACCTTGAGCTCTCCGGTGCGCCATGCTTTGGACATGCTGATCCGGGATATGAATACGGTGCTGGGCCATGAGCCGTTGACGGGGAATGATCCGGGAGCAGCGGATATCATCATCCGCTACGCGGAGGAGGAGGACAATTGCGAAGCGCGTCCGGAAGCCTTCGTGCTTCGGTTCCGGGCGGATGGGAATCGGGTTTGGCTTACGGTGGCGGCCAGCGACGATCTGGGACTGGTTTACGGCATCCTCCATATCAGCCGGGCTTATCTGGGTATTCAGCCCTTCTGGTTCTGGGCGGATCAGACGGTTCCGGCCCGCAGCTTCGTCGAAGTTCCTTGCGAGGATTATGAAGCTCCGGCGCCCAAAGTAAGATTCAGAGGCTGGTTTGTCAATGATGAGGTATGCCTGATCGGCTGGAAGGAGCCTTATCCCCCGTCCAGGGAGGTATGGCTGCCCGTATTCGAGGCATTGCTCCGCTCCGGCGGCAATATGGTGATTCCGGGCACCGATCTGCCCAAAACCGGTGTTCATCTGGCGTTAGCCGCCGAGATGGGGCTGTGGATCACCCATCACCATGCCGAGCCCCTGGGAGCGGAGATGTTCCTGCGGGCGTATCCCGGCAAAAGGGCCAGCTACAAGGATGAGCCGGAGCTGTTCGAGCGGCTTTGGCGCGAGGCTATCGAGAAGCAGCGGTATCACAAGGTACTGTGGGTGCTGTCCTTTCGCGGACAGGGGGACAAGCCCTTCTGGGAGAACGACCCAAGCTTCGATACGCCGGAGAAGCGGGGGGCCATGATCAGCCGGGTAATCCGCAGGCAGTATGACATGATTGCGGAGAAGGTAGAGAAGCCGGTATGCTGTGTGGCTCTGTACGGAGAAATTTCCGAGCTGTATAAGGGAGGGCATATCGATCTTCCGCCGGATGTGATCCAGATTTGGGCAGATAACGGCTACGGCAAGATGGTATCCCGGAGGCACGGCAACCTGAATCTGCGCATTCCGGCTTTGCCTGACAACCGTGTTTCCGGCAAACACGGCATCTACTATCATGTAACCTTCCATGACTTGCAGGCGTCGAACCATCTGACCATGTTCCAAGGCCCGGCCGGCTTCCTGAGGCAGGAGCTTCAAAGCGCATTCGATGCGGGCGCCACTGAATATCTTCTGGTGAACAGCGGCAATATCCGCCCCCATGTGTATACCCTTGATCTGGTCCAAACCATGTGGAATGAAGGCGGACTGGACCCGGATAAGCATCTCCGCCAGTTCGTCGAAAGCTACTATGGCGGACATCATGAGGAGATTGCCGAATTGTACCGGAGCTATGCGGATGCCTCCATCCCTTATGGCCCCCATACGGATGATCTGGCCGGTGAAGAGTTCTATCATCATCCCGCCCGGAGAATAATCGGACATTGGCTTCAGGGCAAGATGGGCTCACCGGACGAGGGGCTCTTCTGGGCAACCGGCAAGCTTCCCTTTCTGGAGCAGGTTCGCTGGTTTGAAGAACGCTGCGCGGCAGGACAGAAAGCTTGGGCCGATTGGCTAACCCATTGCGAGAAGCTTATGGACAGACTTGCGGAGGACGACAAGCGCCGGGTGGCTGACCACCTGAGATTCCACGGGGTGCTGCACCAATCCGGGGCGGAGGGCTTCATGTGGCTTTGCCGTTCTTTTGCCGCATACTGCGGGCAATTGTACCCGCAGGCCTTTGTACTCGCCTCCCAATCCATGTGGGCATACAGCCGCGGACTTCAGGCGCTGCGGGATGCCGAGCATGGGAAATGGGAACGGTTCTACAGCGCCGACTGGCTGACCAATATCGAAAGCACCGTGAGCAACGTGGACACTCTGCGGCGGTTTTTGCGCATGCACGGCGATAGCCCCGATTTTTTCCTGTGGTACAAGGAATATTTGATGCCGGAAACGGAGAAATACATCTATCTGGAGAATACGCACCGCAACCCGCTGTCTGACGATGAACTGGCGGCGAGGCTGAAGGATTGTTTCAAAAGCGGGTAAATTTAGATAACGGATGGCGTCCTTTGACGCCGTCCGTTTATTTTTGAGTTTTTTGGAGTTGGGAAGGGGGCAGTTTTCTTCTTCACAATGTTTTTTGTTCTTTAGTGAAAGATTCCAGTTCAATCGTCTACTTTTAATTTGCAAAAAAATGAAACTATAATGGGGCGTACACTTGATAGTTCTGGGAATTTGTTTCGTAAATTATTGTAGATGGGAGTGTTGAATTTTGAAAAGGGCTTTATACGGTTTCTTTCTGTTCTTGTTTTGTTTTGGCATATCTCTAACGTCTTCTTCCGGCAACCTGGTGCTGGCCGCAGATGACGCATTCTTCCTTAAGGAGGATTTCAACTACAGCGCAGGCACCTACAGCAATGCCGCCAGTTTGGGAACGGCCTGGACAGTCTATAACCAAGACGACAAAGGCATTGTGGAAGTCAAGGAAGAAAGCGGCGGCAATAAATATTTGCATTTGCAAAACTATAAGGATGCAAGCAATAAAGGAAAGGTAAGCGTATACAACAACGCGCCGTTGAGCCAGCAAACAGGAACTGTCACCGCGGAGCTTCGTGTACGGCGAGCTGTTGGCGTGAAGGCATCGAATACTTATCCGGAGCTGCGCATCTTCAACAGCAAAAGCTTATTCAGCACCTCATTGGGTTCATGGGACCAAAACAGGCCCAACGCCGGGGTTGTGGCAATCAGCGAAGGATTCTGGACGATTAACAACACCTACTATAGCAGCACTCCACAGGGGAACCATAAAAACTCCGGTGCAGTCATGGAAGCGGACAAATGGTACAATCTAACCCTCGTAGGCAACCTGAGTACCAAAAAATATGATTTTTATGTGGACGGCAAGCTGTACCAGAAGAACGAGTCTATGCGCGAATATGCAAGCTCCGGCAGCACTGTCGATTGGTTTGCCGTCATGGCTCTCCAGATTCTGGATACCAGCGCGAACGCAGACATTGATTTCGATTATCTTTATGTATATGGCGGTCAACCCCGCATGAACGCCGCTGCAAGCGGTATAACGGCAACGGATGGCAGCGCTGCAGTCGCTTTAACCTATGATGCCGGCACCAAAACTTACAGTGCCGTCAATGTCACAGCCGAGTCTGTTGCGTTGACGGTCAGCCCTTATGCCCAAAGTACAAACAGCGTGGGGAAAAATGAGTCCCTTGCCGTCACGGGTGTGAGCATCAACGGACAAGCGGCGGAAAAGATCAGTGATACGGCATACACCGCCACTGTTAGCCTTGTGGATGGAGTAAACACTATTCCGGTGGTTCTCGCAGCGGCCGACGGGCAGACAACGGAGACCTACTCTGTCAAACTCACTAAATCTCAGATTTCCAACCCCCATACTGCTCCCAGGGCTTATTATGTAAGCAATGATGGCAATGACAGCAACCCCGGAACCGAAGACCAGCCCTGGAAAACGATTGAACGGGTTAATATGGACACCTACATACCCGGGGACAGCATTCTTTTCAAGGCAGGGGATATTTGGGAGGACGCAGCTCTGGCACCCAAGGGCTCAGGCACGGCCGACGCGCCTATCACCGTCGGCAAATACGGTGAAGGCAAACGGCCTTATTTGAAGGGCAATGGCAGAACCTACGATGATCCCTATTTTGATGATAGTGTGAAGGATAATTATAAGGATGCCAACGGCAACACTCAAACGGCCTACTTAAACAAAAATGTGGGCAATGTTATCCGGTTGCACAACCAACAGCATTGGACCATTCAAGACCTGGAGATTTCCAATATGGTGGCGGGCTTTACCGGTACGCGGGACGACTCGGAGGGCGGAAACGGCAGCAAGCTGCGGGATCTCCGCGGCATCCATATTACTGGCGACAACGGCCAGGAGCTCACTGGTTTTACTCTCCAACGCTTGTACATTCATGATGTCACCGGTTTTGTCAGGTGGATTGGCGGTAATTTTGCCTACCCTGGCATCATCGGCAGAGGCGGTTGGAATGTATCCAAACGCACCGGCGGCATTCTGATGGAAACGATGCTGGGCGATGGCGTACATCCCACCACGTTTAAGGATGTAACCTTGCAGGATAACCGGCTGGATAACAACTCCTTCGGCGGCTTCACCATCAAACAATGGAGCAAGGATTCTCTGAGCATTGGCAACGGCGGCACCGCAAAGAATGACTGGGCTGCCCGAAGCACCAATCTACCGCCGGAATATTATGATCCCCAATGGGCGCCCCATACCAACATCAAGGTGCTTAATAATACCATTGACCAGGGCGGCTCCGATTACGCCAACAACGGAATTTACATCACCAGCTCCAGAGGTGTGCTGGTTGAAGGCAATACCATCCGCAATCCTGGTGTCTGCGGGATAGAGCTTTACTATGTTGACGACGGGATCATTCAGAAAAACGAGGTGTGGGGCTCTCAACGGAAGGCAGGCGGCGGAGATTCCAACGCCATCGACCCGGATGGCTGGACTTCGGACATCATCGTCCAATACAATTTCGTACATGACAACGGCGATGGTATCCTCTTTTGCGGATTTTCGTACAACTCGGTCATTTTCCGGTACAACCTGATTAAGGACAACAACGAAATCGTCTTGCGGGACTCTGTGGGCGACGGGTTGATTCAGATCTACAATAATGTAATCTACCAAGATAAGAAAACGCCCAATACGTTCATCAATAGCGGGGGCGGCAGCAATGACCAATGGTATATCCGGAATAATGTATTCTACAGCACCAATCCAATCTCTTCCGATAAATTTACCGGATCTTCAAACGTCAGCTATGGCACAAGCAACTCCAATCACTTTTACAACGTTGCACCCCCCAGCAAGTTAGGCGGTGTTTACCGGTCCGGAGACCCGCTGTTTGCCGGTCCTGCCCCTTCTGGATACGACATTCTGCCCAATAACGGGGAGCACATGCCGCCTCACCTGGACTGGAGCGCATTGAAGCCGAAGGCCGGATCGCCGCTTATCGGCAACGGTGTATCCTATGGGCACATGGCCAGCGAAATCAATGTCCAGCCTAACGGATTGGACGCCGCCGGTGTTCAGGTAGGAAGCCAGCCCAGCATCGGGCTGTTTGAAGTCGCCTATGACGGTACCCTAGCGGGGGTGGTTACCAATGCGTATGGTGAACTCGTGGAAGGCGTTGCTGTTACGGTAAAGCAGGGCGATACCATTTACAAGAACGCCGTTACAGATGCCCAAGGCCGTTATGTAATCAGCGGCGTTGAAAAAGGCACATACACCATCATTACGGAAAAAAGCGGCTATGCAGGAGCAACACAGGAAATCTCGATTACGGATGCCACCGGTGCGGTCAATCTGTCAGTCGGGGCACTGGTTGATATCAATCGTGCCGTAACCGGCGTTGTAACTGAATGGGGTGGCGGCGTACTGGAAGGAGCAACGGTGGCTATCAACAAGGATGGCAGCGTTGTCGCTTCATCCGCTACTGATGCCTCCGGCCGGTATACCTTGTCTATTCCTTTGGGCGACGGCTATACCCTGACGGCCACTAAAGTAGGCTATCGGGCCAAAACCTTGAAAAATGTTGTTGTTGGGGCTGAAAGCGGAAATAAGTATGATATTGTTCTTCGGTCTGAGGCCAATATGGTTTTCTTTGAGGATGACTTCAACGGCTATGTGTTAGGCAGCTTTACGGGAGGCGACTCGTGGGGAGTTGCAGGCACTAGCGGCAATGTTCTGGAGATCACCCAAGACCCGGATGATCCGAATAATAAGGTGCTGCACATGAAGCGGAACACCGGCAGCTTTTTCGGCCTTTACAACAAATCCCCTCTTGGCGTCGATGGCCAGTTTACCATCGATATGCGCCTCAAGCGGGGAGCAGGCAGCGGTAACCAATATGCCTTATATTCATTTACCGAGGCCGTATTCAGAACGGATGCTGTTCCGGGAAATCCGATGGCGACTATTGTCACCAATGCCGGCCAAATCCGAACCCATAATGTAAGAAGCAGCTCCAATGTAGTGAATGTGGCTCCGTACACCGCTGATACCTGGTATAAGATCAGCAATGTGGTGAATCTGGACACGGGTACCTTCGACTTCTATGTGGACGGTGTAAAGCTTCTGGAGAACCAGCCTTTGCGGACATGGAGCGACACGCTGGATCGCATGTTGATCTTCACGAGCGATGGCAGCGGTGACTTCTACGTAGACTATATGAAAGCTTATTTCGGCACATCGGATGCGGATACGACGAAGCCGGTGATTGCGCTGAATGGCGATGCTGCCGTTACTGTAGCCAACGGATCGGTATATCATGATGCGGGAGCTACGGCGACGGATGACCGCGACGGCGACATCACCGACCGGATTGTAACGGCGATTACCTACGGCGGAAATATCGTTCCATCCATCAGCACGGTGACCGAGGCAACGTACACGTATCATTACAACGTAAGCGATGCCGCTGGCAATGCAGCGGCGGAGATAACGAGAATGGTATATGTAGGGTCAACTGTGGAGCCTGTACCGGATACGGTGAAACCGGTGATCACCCTGCTGGGCCAAGCCATCGTGAATGTGGCTAATGGAACGGGCTACACCGATGCGGGAGCAATTGCGACGGACGATCGGGACGGCGACATCACCCATCGGATCGTGACCACGATTACTCAGGGCGGAAGCAGCGTAGCAACGCTGGATACGACAGTGGCGGGCACGTATGTGTATCATTACAGTGTAAGCGATACGGCAGGCAACGCGGCTGTAGAGGTGACCCGGACGGTTATCGTTGCGGCAAGGAATGATTCGTCTGACGACGGAGACAGCGATGAAACCGGCACACCGGCACCTTCGCCTGCGCCAGCGCCTTCGCCAGCATCGGAATCTGCGTTGACGCAGGAGCTGACAGCGAATGATCTTAAGGCGGATGGTTCAAAGGTTACTGTCGAGATGGCGGAGGGCAAGGAATCGGTGCTGCTTCCCGGCAACCTGTTGGATATCATCGATGACCAAAGCCTGCGTGTGGTGAAGAACGATATAACAATCGAGCTTACCAACCAGACACTGATAGACCTTCAGCAAGCAGATACTAAGATCAAACTCACAGCTGTTTCCGCATCCCGCAAGGCCGTCTCCGATCAAATTGATCAGGCTGCCGCCGGAAAATCGCTGAAGCTGGCCATCGCCAGCGCGGTCTACGATTTCAGCTTGAGTGCAGTTGCCTCAAACGGAAGCGAAGTGCCTGTGTCAACCTTAAGCGATTCCTTTGTCCTTGCGTTTAAGGCCGATCCTAAGATGAACCCCGATTTGCTGGGGATCTACTCCATCGCACCTGACGGCACCTATAAATATGCGGGAGGAACACTGTCAGAAGGAGTGATAAGCGCCAAGGTTCATGAGTTGGGCCGCTATGCGGTACTGGAGTACAATAAAGTGTTTTCGGATGTTGATGAAAAGCTGTGGGCCCATGATGTGGTAAAGGCTATGGCGGCCAAGCATGTGATTGAAGGCGTCAGCGACACGCAATTCAATCCGCAAGCGCATGTGACCAGAGCCGAATTCGCGGCCATGATTGCCCGCACACTGGGGATGGAGGTATTTGGAGGTGCGCAATCACCGTATGCCGATGTGGATTCCCGCGCATGGTACGGAGGAGTCGTAGCGGCCGTGAGTCAGGCAGGAATCGTGCAGGGACGGGATCTGGAGACATTCGCTCCCGACGCTTCCATCACCCGCGAAGAGATGGCGGTTATGATCGTTCGCGCTTATGAATATATGAAGGGTGAAAAAGCGGAGGCAGCCATCCCGGGAGCGTTCAACGATCAAGATGAGATTCAGAACTGGGCGCAGGAGGCGGTAAGCGTTGCGCAAGGCTTGGGCCTTGTCAATGGACGGGAACATAATCAATTTGCCCCGCAGGAACGGATGAGCCGTGCGGAAAGCGCGCAAATATTGTTCAATCTGCTGAAAAAGTAATTAGGATGGCCCACAAAAGAAACCTGGGAGCGAAGCGGCTTGTTTTCGCTTCGCTCCCGGGTTTTTGCAGTGGTGCGCCCGGCATGGGCGATAACCTTGCGTGCAGGGACAAAAACTCGTCCACTAGAATTGCGAACTCATCCCCCCCGGCGGCTTCCCATTGTAAAAGCCCAGGATGTGGAGTTTTCCATAGACGAGGCGGACGAGGAAGATCTGGAAGCTTTGTGGATGAAGCCATCCATCCCCAGGTGCTTCACCTGGTGGAGCAGACCGGGGGAATGGTGTAAAACCAAAAAAGCAGGACCCCTTCATCGGGCAGTCCTGCTTTTTGTCTGCCCGTCAAAGCTTAGGCATTCTCCACCAATGCCTCTGAACGGGCTTTCAGCCGGCGCCAATGAACCTCTGTTTCGGAAGCCTGCTGCTCCAGAGCTTGAACGATGGCGGTAACCTGGCGGATATAGCTGTGCAGCTTCACGTCAGCCTGCTCAATCCGTTCCTGAACGAGAAAATCGGTAATCCAGCCGTCCATAAAATAGTCGCCGAGACGAAGAGTATCGCTGATATCCGTATCAAAAGCCGATAGCTGCATCTTGACGTCATTCAACTCATCCCGTAGACGCAGCAGCTTCTTCCCGGCTTCCTTGGCATAGGTTTGGGCGGCCTGGAGCCTGCTGTGCTTCATGTGAGTGGCGATGAAGCCGCCTCCGAGAATATCAAAGGTGCTCCAATTTTCCGCGGAGTTCAAATTGGAGTCGGCAATCTCCAACGCGCCCAGAGCATTCCGGCCCGCCACGATGGCTTCATTAAGCTCCTTCAGCCTGATCCCGGCTTCCGATGTTTCCTCGGACAACCGGACCAATTCTTCGGCAAGCTCCGGCTTGAACCGGTGGATCAGCCGCTCTTTTTCCCGCAGCAGCTCCTCCAGCGCCTCTTCCGCGGGACCATTGGCCAAAAGCCGCTCCCGCAGCTGCTCCTGCTCCAGCCGGGCGGCTTCCAGCAATGCTGCGGCCTGGTCAAACTTCAGCCTGGCCTCCAGCACCTCTTTTTCCTCCTGCCCCAGCTTCTCGTCCTTTTGACCGGTCAGCGTGTACCACAGATTGGCTATATTCATGGACAAGAGGCGTTCCACATCCTCTTCTTCCCGCACCACCATTTCCCGCCATAAGACGGTCTGCCTCTCCAAATCCCGGCACCGTTTCTCTACGGCTGCAAGCTGCTGCTCCCACTTTTCTTTGTTGCGGATGTTTTCTTTGCATTCTGCAAACCGGCGGTTCCACTCTTCAAACATCGGATCATCCTCCGTTCCATATGTTATCCTCATAATACGCGTTTTTTGCCTACATCGTTTCGGTTGTAGTAGAATAGAAGGACGTGCGGCCAAATTGCCGCTTTATCCATGAGAACCTACCGGGAGGATTTACTGATATGCGTTGGCATGAAATAACGGTTCACACTACGGAAGAAGCAATCGAAATGATCTCCAACTTTCTTCATGAGCTGGGCGCCGGCGGCGTCACCATCGAAGAATCGGGCACGCTGAACAAGGAACGGGACACGTCGCTGGGCCAATGGTACGAAAAGCCGCTGAACGACATTCCCGAAGGCCGTGCGGTGATTCAGGGGTATTTTCCCCAAGGCACCGGAATGGATGAAATTTTGGCTCAATTGAAAGAATCGGTAGCGGAGCTTTCGGACTACGACATTGATACCGGCAACCCCCAGTTCAGCATGAAGGAAGTGGACGAAGAGGACTGGGCTACGGCGTGGAAGCAGTATTTCAAGCCGCTGCGGATTTCCGACCGGCTGACCATCAAACCCACCTGGGAGGAATACGAGGCAGGTCCGGAGGAGATTATTCTGGAGCTGGACCCGGGGATGGCCTTCGGCACCGGGACCCATGCCACCACCGCCCTTTGCCTGCGCACCCTGGAGGGTGTTGTCAAGCCGGGAGATGAAGTTATCGACGTAGGCACCGGCTCCGGCATTCTGTCCATTGCCGCCGCCAAGCTGGGCGCAAGCCATGTGCTTGCCTTGGACCTGGACCCGGTGGCCGTATCCAGCGCCTCGGAGAATACCCGCCTGAACGGGCTGGAGGACCGGATTACGGTGGCGGAAAGCGATCTGTTGAAGGCAATCCGTACCCAGGCCGAGGGCAAGTCGGGCTTGGGGGTTACCCTGCCGGTGCAGGTTGTGGTTGCCAATATTTTGGCGGAAATTATTCTTCTGTTCGTAAGCGACGTGTTCGAAGCGCTGCAAAGCGGCGGCACCTATATCGCTTCGGGCATTATCAAGCAGAAGCAGGCGGAGGTGGAACGGGCTCTGGCTGAAGCCGGATTCCGGGTGGAAGAACGTTACGAGGAGACAGATTGGGTGGCGATTGTTGCCAGAAAGCCGTAGGTGAGGGATGAATAATCTGTTCGGCATTGATTTTGGCGAGCTGCCGTTTTTTCTGATTGCCACTGTGCTGGCGTTTACGCTGCATGAATTTGCCCACGCTTATGTGGCAGACCGCTTCGGGGACCCGACTCCCCGGTCCATGGGCCGGCTGAGCCTGAATCCCCGGGGCCATATTGACATCATGGGCATTCTGCTGGTCCTTCTGGCCGGCTTCGGCTGGGCCAAGCCTGTCCTGATCCGCTCCAGCTTCTTCAAAAAACCGCGGCTTGCAAGCGTGCTGGTTTCCGTAGCCGGCCCGCTGTCCAATCTGCTGCTGGCGGTGCTGGGAATGCTGACGGTCTTCCTGCTGGCCCACTTTCACGCCTATGACGGCATGTCGATAGGTGTGCTCAAGGCAGTTTCCCTCTTTTTGCAAATCCACATCCTGCTCAATTTGGGGTTGTTTATTTTTAACCTCCTGCCGCTGCCGCCGCTGGACGGCTACCGGATTATTTATGAATTCCTGCCGATTCAATGGCGGGAGCGGATGCGGACCTTTGAGCAGTATGCGGTTTTGGTTTTTCTTGTGATTGTGCTGATCCATCCGTTGTACAGCGTTACCCTGGGACCCATCCTGGATTTGCGGTGGGACTTGCTGAGAGGAATGAACCAGATTTTTGTGATGCTGTTCGGAGACCAGGGGCAGCTGTCCAAAATCGGCATTCTAATGCTTTAAATTTCATTTGGGGGATTGTTTTTCAACAAGAAAGGCAGGCGTAGGCCATGCAACGTTATTTTGTGCCGCCGGAGCAATTGGCAGGAGGCCTGGCCAGGTTGATCGGCGAAGACGCCCATCATCTGGCCAAGGTGATGCGCGCCGAACCCGGCGAGGAGATCATTGTCACAAACGGCTTGGACCGGGAGGTGCTGGTCCGGGTATCGGTTATTGACAAGGGGCTGGTGGAGGCCCAGGTGGTGCGGGAGCTTCCCATGGACAGGGAGGCGGCCGTAGAGGTATGGATTGCCCAAAGCCTGCCCAAGGGAGATAAGCTGGAGACGGTGATCCAGAAGTGTACCGAGCTGGGAGCAGACCGGTTTATTCCCTTTTTGTCCAAACGGACTGTTGTGCAATACGATGAGAAAAAAGAAGCCAAACGGCTGGAGCGTTGGGCCAAAATCGCCAAGGAAGCGGCGGAGCAGGCGCACCGCAACCGGATTCCGGCCATAGACGGGCCGGTAGGCTGGAAGCGGCTTCTGGAGCTGGCGAAGGAAACGGATCTGGCTCTCTTTTGTTATGAGCTGGAGAGCGGGTTTGCCCTGCGGGAGCTGCTGGCGAAGCAATTGGCCGTTCCTTCAGCGGACGGGCGCCGTCCAAGGATTCTGGTCATGGTTGGACCGGAGGGCGGCTTTACGGAGCAGGAGGCGGCGGAGGCGGAGGCGGCCGGCTGCCGGAGCATCAGCCTGGGCAAGCGGATTCTGCGGACTGAAACGGCCGCAATGGCGGCGTTGACCTGTATCATGTATGAATCGGGAGAAATGGGGGTGAAGGGCTGATGGCGAAGGTTGCGTTTCATACCTTGGGCTGCAAGGTGAATTTTTATGAGACGGAAGGGATCTGGCAGCTCTTCCGCAATGAGGGTTATGAGAAGGCGGATTTTGAGGAAACGGCGGATGTTTATGTGATTAATACCTGTACGGTGACCAATACGGGGGACAAAAAAAGCCGCCAGGCCATCCGCCGCGCCATCCGCCGCAATCCCGAGGCGATTATTGCCGTTACCGGCTGCTACGCCCAGACCGCTCCCGCGGAGATTGCCGCCATTCCCGGGGTGGATATTGTCATCGGCACCCAGGACCGTGACAAGATCATGGAGCTGGTGCATAAATACCAGGCGGAGAGGGCGCCTATCAACGCCGTCCGCAATATTATGAAAACCCGGGAGTTCGAGGAGCTGGACGTTCCCGAATTTACCGGACATACCCGGGCGTTTCTGAAAATCCAGGAGGGCTGCAACAACTTTTGTACCTTCTGCATTATTCCCTGGTCCAGGGGGCTACTTCGCAGCCGCAAGCCGGAAAGTGTGCTGGCCCAGGCCCGGCAGCTGGTGGAGACAGGCTACCAGGAGATTGTGCTGGCCGGGATTCATACCGGCGGCTACGGGGAGGATCTGGACGGCTACAGCCTGGCTATGCTGCTTCGGGATCTGGATAAGGTGGACGGTTTGAAGCGAATCCGCATTAGCTCCATTGAGGCCAGCCAGATTGACCGGGAGATTCTGGACGTGCTGGGCTCCTCCTCCAAGATGTGCCGCCACTTGCATATTCCGCTGCAAGCGGGAGACGATGCGGTGCTGTCCGCCATGCGCCGGAAATACACCACTGCGGAATATGGCCGCAAGCTGGAGCTGATCCACCAGACTATGCCCGATGTGGCGGTGACCACGGATGTGATCACCGGATTTCCCGGCGAAACCGCGGAGATGTTTGAGAGCGGCCTGCATTTTATGGAGCAGATGCGGTTTGCGGATATGCATATTTTCCCCTATTCCAAACGGACGGGCACACCTGCGGCACGTATGGACGGGCAGATTCCGGAGGAGGAGAAGAACCGGCGGGTCGGCTTGCTGATGGAGCTGTCCTCCCGGATGCGGCTGGACTATTCCAGGCGGTTTGCCGGAGAAATCCTGGAGGTTATTCCGGAGATGGGCTCCTATGAAGGCGACGGGGATGTGGAGCTGATCGGCCACTCGGACAATTATTTGCATGTTGCCTTCAGCGGCCCCAAGGAGCTGGCAGGGCGGATGGTGCAGGTGCGTTTGACTGAAGCGGAAATCCCTTATTGCCGCGGCGTTCTGCTCAAGGATGCAGTGCCGGCCGGATTTCGTTGAAGACAGGTTTTAAAGTTTGCAGTAAGGGGATGAATAAAAGCGTGAAGGAAATATCCGCCGGAGGAGTGGTGTACCGGAACTTCGAAGGACGCCAGCAAATCCAGCTGATTCAGGACCGGTACGGGAAAATTACCCTTCCCAAAGGAAAGATGGAGCCCGGCGAAACCATCGAGGAAACCGCGCTCCGGGAAATCCGGGAGGAGACGGGGATTACGGGCCGCATTGTGAAGCCGCTGGATGTGATCCGGTACCAGTACCAGCTTCCGCGGATAGGGCTTGTCCATAAGGAGGTCCATTATTATCTGGTGGAGGCGGCAGGAGGCAGGCTCAAGCCCCAGCTGGAGGAAATCCGCGGGGTAGAGTGGCTGGAGGTGCCGGATGCGGCCCGGCGGCAACGGAAAAACGGCTATGCCAACAATGATTCCATCCTGCACAAGGCGTTGTGGGAATTGGGATATGACGAGAAAGGGATGAAGCGAAACGATGGAATCCGTTAATTTGGCGGGATATATCGACCATACGCTGTTAAAGGCGGATGCTACAGCGCCCGGAATCGAGAAGCTGTGCCGGGAGGCGGTGGAGCATGGCTTTTACAGTGTGTGCGTCAACGGGGTTTGGGTTCCTTATTGCAAGGAACTGCTGAAGGGCTCGCAGGTTAAAATCAGCGTGGTCTGCGGTTTTCCCCTGGGGGCCAACACGTCCCGGGCAAAGGCGGCGGAGGCGGCTGACGCCGTAGAGCAAGGCGCCAACGAAATCGACATGGTGCTGCAGATCGGCCAACTGCTGGAGGGCCGTCTGGACCTGGTGGAGGATGACATCCGCCAGGTGGTGAAGGCTGTAGAAGGCAGCGCCATTGTGAAGGTGATCTTCGAAACCGGCTTCCTGAACGATAAGCAAAAGGAAGCGGCTTGCCGGATTTCGGAGCAGGCCGGAGCCCATTATGTGAAAACCTCCACCGGCTTCGGACCGGGTGGAGCGACAGTGGAGGATATCCGGCTGATGCGCGCCTCCGTTTCGCCTCATATCGGGGTTAAGGCATCAGGGGGCGTGCGGGACAGAGCGGCTGCGCTCCTAATGATCGAAGCGGGCGCAACCCGCCTGGGCACCAGCTCCGGCGTGGCCATTGTATCCGGAACGGCAGGCGGCAGCGGCTACTGACCGGCAAAGCCCCTTCGCCGCAGCGGTGCTTCCTAAACCTGCGGCGGGGAAGCGGCATCGGGTTGGATGCGGCGCAAGCCGGGCAGGTAGCATAGCGGCAGCGCGATAAGCGAGCAGACGATATTGAAGATGGTCTGGGCATGGGCGATTTGGGCGGCGGGGTCTGTGGTGAGCAGCGCGGTCAGACGGTCCAGCACGCCGGTAAGCGGGAAGAACAGAAGCGCGCCGCCGGCGTTAAGCAGGATATGCGACCAGGCTACATACAGGCCGAAGCGGGAGCCGCCGATGCTGGCGATCAGGGCGGTGACGCAGGTGCCGATATTGGCGCCGATGACGATGGCGATGCCCAGCTCCGGGGTGATGGCCTGAATGGAGGCCAGCCCCATGGTCATGGCGATGGTCACGGCTCCGCTGTGGAGCAGGGCGGTTACGGCGGCTCCGGCCATCACGCCCCAGAACAGGCTTTCCTGGGCCTTCTGGACGAACCAGCCCAGCATGCCCATGGATTGTAAGGCGGGGGTGATGCTTTGCATCACCTGCATCCCCAGGAGCACACAGGCAAAGCCCATCACAGCGATGGGGGCTAGCCGCAGGGAGCGCAGCCGGCTGGAGGAAAAACGGCGGTCCGGCAGGCTCAGGGCGCTGAACCAGAACACGGCGGCTCCAAGCAGGATGGGCAGCGCCAGCCGGGTCAAATCCAGGCCCACCAGCTCGGTGGTCATGCAGGTGCCGATATTGCTGCCCAGAATAATGCCCAGAGTCTGGGGGAATTTCATGACCCCGGCGTTGACCAGGCCGATGGTGATGACGGTGACGGCGGTGCTGCTTTGCAGAACGGCCGTTATTCCCGTTGCGGTTACAAGGCCTCTGGCGGGAGTGCGGGTGAAGCGCTCCAGAATCGTCTGAAGGTAGTGTCCGGCCCAGCTGTGCAGCGCCCATTCCATGGCCTTCATGCCGAAGAGGAAGATGGTTAAACCCGCCGCCATCGGCAGAATAATGAGTGAGAACAAAGAAATCCTGCTCCTTTCTAACTGGGGGCTAACGGCTTCAGGTGTGGAAGATGTATGGTTATATGTATGACAAGCCGTGGCCGGACATGTTGGGTTTGTCCGGTCTGGGCGCATAAATTGGGTATGAGGGACAGGAGAGGTTTGAATGGCAGCGTCTGTTTATTTGGTACGGAAGCGCAAGAAGCGGCTGGAGGAAGGGCATCCGTGGGTGTATGCCAATGAGATTGAGCGGGTGGAAGGGGAGCCGGGTCCGGGAGAGCTGGTCCATGTCCGCACCCATGCGGGACAGTTCCTGGCTTCCGGCTACTATAACGAAGCCTCGCAGATTCGGGTGCGGGTGGTGGGCTACGAGCCTTTGGAGGAGCTGACCAAGGAGCTTTTGACGGAGCGTCTGGTTCGCTGCCGGGAGCTTCGTGAGCGGTTTCTGCCCGGCGCCGCCGCTTACCGGGCGGTGTACGGGGAGGCGGATTTCCTGCCCGGCCTTGTGGTGGACCGCTTCGGGGATATTCTGGTGGTGCAGATTCTCACCCTGGGCATGGACCTTCGCCGGGAGCTGATTACGGCGGCGCTTGCGGAGGTATTCCATCCGGCGGGGATTTATGAGCGCAGCGATGTGTCTGTCCGGGAGCTGGAGGGGTTGAGCCAGCGCACGGGAGTTCTCTATGGAGACTGTCCGGAAAAGGTGCAGATCACGGAAAACGGGTTGCTGCTGGAGGTGGATATTGTCCATGGTCAGAAAACGGGATACTTCTTCGACCAGCAGGCCAACCGGGCTTTGCTTGCCCCTCTGATGAAGGGCTGGGGAGCGAGAAGCGGCATCCGGCTGGAGGAGCGGGAAAGGTCGAACGGCCGGCAGACTGTTCCGGTGAATCCCAACGGCAAGGCGGTCACCTTTCCCTACTGGGACGGGGCTACGGTGCTGGAATGTTTTTCCCATACGGGGAGCTTTACGTTGAATGCCTGCAAGTTCGGGGCCAAAAAGGTGACCTGCCTGGATATTTCCGAACTGGCTGTGGAGTCTGCGCGGCGGAATGTGGAACGAAACGGCTTCCAGGACCGGGTGGAGTTTGTGGTGGCCGATGCTTTTGAATATTTGCGCGCTCAGGTGAAGGGGCTGGAGGAACGGAAGGAACGGGCTGCCGCCGGGGAAAAGAAGGTGGATACCTCCGCCAAGCTGGCCCAAGGGGGCCGGACCTGGGATGTAGTGATTCTCGATCCTCCGGCTTTTGCCAAAACCCGGGGAGCGGTGGAAGGCGCCTGCCGCGGGTACAAGGACATTAACCTGCATGGGCTGAAGCTGGTGAATGAAGGCGGTTTTCTGGTTACGGCCAGTTGCAGCTATCATGTGCGTCCAGACCTGTTCCTCGCCACCATCCAGGAGGCGGCCAAGGATGCGGGCAAGATACTGCGTCTTCTGGAGTTCCGCGGCGCGGGCAAGGACCATCCCCAGATTCTCGGGGTGGATGAGGGCAACTATTTGAAATTCGCCATTTTCCAGGTGCACAGCCGGAGGTAGAGGGCAAGCGGGGGCGGCGGACGGAAGCGGAGACTTCAGGCGATAACTGACCAGGCGAAGGATAAAATTGGGTGTTCAATTTGACAAAAACAGACGAGTTGTTCATCATAAAGTTTAGATAGATAAAGAACCCCAGAATTTTAAAAAATTCTTCTTGAAAGGGGAAATGGAAAATGGTTAGCGACAATCTGTTGAAGGAATTGAACGAGCAGCTGAATTTCGAGTTTTACTCCGCCCATGTGTATGTGGCTATGGCTGCATACTGCTCCTCGGAGAATTTGGACGGATTCGCCAACTTCTTCCTGGTCCAAGCGGAAGAGGAACGGTTCCACGCCATGAAAATCTACAACTACATCAATGCGGTTGGGGCGAGAGCCACCATCAGCGGGATGGGCGACATTTTCAACGGCTACGAATCGGTGCTGGACTGCTACAAGAAGGGCTTGAAGCACGAGAAGGAAAATACCCGCCGCTTCTACAAGCTTATGGACATTGCCATGGAGGAGCGGGAGCATGCCACCATCGGCTTCCTCAAGTGGTTCGTGGACGAGCAGGTGGAGGAAGAGGATACCTTCGAGAAGCTGATTCAAAAGCTGAAGCGCATCGACAAGGACAGCAGCGCATTTTATGCCTTGGAGCAGGAGCTGGCAACCCGGGTGTTCACTCCCCCGGCCAATGCTTAAGCTCAAGGCTGTATAAACGGATGAAACGGACAACCCTTCGCTTTAGGCGGAGGGTTGTTTTGTTGGGGTAAGGTTGGTGAGGTTGGGTTAAGCGCGGGTGGAACGGATGGGCGTGTTGGGGTGGATTTGGCCGATTTGGCCGGATTTGGCGGTAACGGAACTCAGCGACGGTTATGAGCCGTAATCGGGCATTTCTCCAATTTAACGGAACTTAGCGACTGTTGCAGCACAGAATTACAGAAAAATAGGGGGAATTAGCCCGATTTTCCCTAATAAGGGCGTTTTAGTTCCGTTACAGCGCCGGGAGTGCAGATTCCGGCCTTTAAGAGCCGCTGAGTTCCGTTGTCCACCATCCAGACATCCACGACCACCTCCACGGCCAACTCAACAACCAAACCAACAACCAAACCAACAACCAAACCAACAACCAAACCAACAACCAAACCAACAACCAAACCAACAGCCTGCAACCAACAAGTCTCATCCAATCGTCCTTCAACAAATCAAATCGCTCCAGGAGGTTAAGATGATGCTGCGCTCCCTCAACAGTCCCCAGAAATCCTCATCCAGCGCGATCCTGTACTCCCACTCCCGTTTGAGCCAATGGCTATCTGCCTCCTTCATCCCCTCGTCCGGCAGGGCGGGGTGGAGAGTCAGCTCTGTTATGGTGCCGGGCATAAGAGTAGGCAAGGCACGGAGTATGCCGTTTTTATACTGGTTATAATCCTCGCCTGGAACAATGTGGTAGTCCGGGACGATCAGATCATCGATCAAGGGAATCTGCTGCTTCTCCAGCCAATCTACCAAACCGCCCAGCCGGGTACGGACCGCCGGGGGAAGGGCAGGGGTATGTACGGTTTGCCGGGGCAGCTTGAAGGGCAAGCGATAGTCCCGGCATAATTGCCGGATGACGGGGAACAGCCGCTCATCGCCGGAGTGTATGCCAAGCAGGCAGCCCTGGTGGCTGTCCAAATGGGTCAGCCGGATACCGGCAGCCAGGAGAAAGCGGATTTGCGCACTCATCTCCAACTCGATTTCAGCGGGGTCCCCCTCTTGTTCCAAAGCAGACAGCGGTCTCAAAAAAGCGCCTCCGCTGTCCGTCAGACTGGTCACCGACTGGGCCGGGGCAATAGGGAAATCGCCGAAGGACAAGGACAAATGGGCTCCCGTGCAAAAGCTGGGGTGCAAAGCGGCAAAATGGCATGCCTCCCTAACCGCAGGGCCGACCGCCAGCATGGAGGCGGAGGTGACGGCCTGCTGCCGGATCAGGGAATGGATAGCTTGATTAACAGCCGGATGCTGTCCCCAGTCGTCGGCATGGATAATCAGACGGATGGCTTCGGAAGAATGGTTGTAAGCTTTGGACATTGGAATCACACTCCTGTTTAGATGAAAAAAAATGCGAAGACCCAAAAAAGGGCCTTCGCATTTCAAAAGGTAGTGTATCACGACTTTCCGGAATGTCAAGCTAATCCCGCCGCTTGCAAGCTTTTGTTCAGCGGGACAATGGGCTGCTCCGGCGCGTCTTGTACAGCAGGTACAGGAAAAACGGAGCGCCGACCCCGGCTGTAAAAACCCCCGCCGGTATATCCAGCGGCGCAAACAGCATCCGGCCTGCCAGATCGGCCAGCAAGAGGATGATACCGCCCAGCAGCGCCGACAGCGGAAGCACGCAGTGGTACGATAACCCGGCCAGCTTGCGCGCCATGTGAGGGGTCATCAGGCCGATAAAGGACAACATCCCGGCCACGCCCACCGCCGCACCCACCAGCGCTGTACAAACTGCAAGCGACGCCAGGCGGTTCCCTTGCAGCCGGCTGCCAAGGCCAATGGCGGTTTCATCGCCAAGCGCCTGCACGTTCAGACCGTTTGCCAGCAGCAGCGAAAGCGGGAGAAACAGCGCCAGCCACGGCCATAACATGCCGATATACGACCAGTTGACGCCGTAGAGGCTTCCCGTTGTCCAGTTCAGAATCTGATTGGCCAAATAAGCCGGACCGCTGATCAGCAGGAAGGTTGTGAGGGAGCCGGCCGCCGTGGACAGGCCGATGCCGATCATAACCAGCCGGGCAGGCGCTATCCCGTTCCGCCAGGCCAGCGCATAATTAAGCGCAGCTGCACAGAGGGCTCCGGCCATGGCGATGAAGGGAATCAGATGGATGCTTATGCCGGCAAATATCGTCATGAACCCCACCACAAATACGGAAGCGCCTCCCGTTACTCCGAGAATATCCGGCGAAGCCAGGGGGTTGCGGATGACGCCTTGCAATAGCGCTCCCGCCGTTCCCAGCGCCGCTCCCACCATAATGGCGGCAAGCACGCGGGGCAGCCTGAGCTGCAGCACAATCATGTTATTCTCAGCACTTCCCTGACCGAACAACGCCCGGGCCACGTCTACCGGCGGCAATGCAATGGCGCCAAGGGTAAGGGACAGGAGCGCAACGGCAGCCAGAAGCAGCGAGGCGGCGGCAAATACGGCAAGCTTAGACGATGCCCGTGCGCGCATGTTTTCGCCTCCTGGCAACATAAATTAAAAAAGGAACGCCGATCAAGGCCGTGGTGATGCCTACAGGCACTTCTTTGGGCATCAGCACGAACCGGGACAGCAAGTCGGCGGCAACAAGCAGCAAAGCCCCGGCTGCCGCACACCAGGGCAACAGCCATCTATGATCGGGACCGGTAAAGAAGCGGCACAGATGGGGCACCATCAACCCGACAAAAGCGATTGGCCCCGCCGCTGCCACCGAGCTTCCGGCCAACAGAATAACGGACAAAGCGGCGATGGCCTGCACCAGCCGCAGCCGCAGTCCAAGCCCTCTGGCATTATCCTCTCCCAGCGTCAGCACATTAAGCGACTCCGCGATTAGCCCTGCCAACAGCCAGCCTGCCGCCATATAAGGGAATACCTGCTCCAGATGCTCCAGCTTCCTGCCGGACACGGAACCAAGCATCCAGAACAAAGCATCGTCCAGCGACTGGTTGTTCAGCAGAATCAGGCCCGAGGTCAGGGAGGCCGCAAAAGCGGCGATGGTGGAGCCGGCAATCGTCAGCCTGGCAGGTTCCAGCCGGTTGCCGCCCGTCAATCCGAGGGCATATACAACAGCGGCTGAAGCCGCCGCTCCGCCCAATGCAAAGCGGATCATTCCGTTCATGGTCAAAGAAGGGCCAAGCCATACCAGCGCGGCAACTGCGCAGAGGGATGCCCCGGCGTTAATTCCAAGTACGGAGGGCGACGCCAGATCGTTGCGCGTGACCGCCTGCATGACAGCGCCCGCCACAGCCAGGCTGGCTCCGACGGCTGCTGCCAGCAGCGTTCTCGGCACCCGGCTGGTGGTAATGATCAGATGCCCGTTGGAGCCGTCGAACCGGCTGTAGGCCTGCCACACCTGGCCGAAGCCGAACATGCGAACGCCCAACATGACACTGGCGGCCATGGCTGCCAGCAGCGCCAGAACAACCAATGCCAGTCCTGCCGCCAGCACCCGCCTGCTCGTCAACCGGCCGCCCGTCACCCGCCTGTCCATCAGCCGGTTCAATGCTTCTCGAAGTAGGCTACGATCTCATCCAGCAGCAGATTGGCCGCTTCATAACCGCCCGCCGTATTCCAGACCGCTTCGTCTACCTGCACTACCTTGTTGTTTTTAGATACGTTCAGGTTCTTGAAGAGCGGATCATTCATCCATTCCTCCACAACCTTGGAGACCTTATTATCGCCTGTCGTATCCGTGGCAAAATAGAACATCACATCGCCGTCCATATCCGGAATGGTTTCTTTGGACATGACCTCAATGAAATTATCCTTATCCTGTGCAGCCGGTCTGGCAAAGCCCAACTGCTCAAGGAGTACGCCGGAGAAGGTTTGCTTCTGGTAGATGCGGACCTGGGTCGGCGAAAAGCGGACGACGGATACCTTGGTATCCAGCTTGCCGGCAAGCTTCGCTTTGGCTTCTTTTACGCGCTGATCGAAGGCCTCCATCATTTTTTTGCCCTGCTCCTCCAGATTCAGCGCTTCGGAATATAAGGTGAAGTTGATTTTCCAATCCCCGGCAAGATCCTCGGAAAAGACCGTAGGCGCAATTTGCTTCAGCTGTTCATATATCTTCTCCTGTCTCACTTTGTTGCCGATAATCAGATCCGGCTTCAAGCTTGCGATCAATTCAATATTCGGCTGCAGCTCGTCTCCCACTACGGTCACATCCCGCATATCCCCCTCGATATGCTTGTACCATGGCTTTTGATACCAGGATTGCACGGCGCCTACCGGTTTCACGCCAAGCGCCAGCAAAGCCTCCGTACCCTCATTGGTCAAAATCACAATGCGTTCCGGCGCACCCTTCAGCGTCGTCTCACCCATGGCATGTTTGATAGTGCGCGAAACATCGGCTGCATTCGTTCCGGCCTGGGCCGTCTGCGCTGCGGCCGCGGCCGGCGATGCGCTTGCGTCCGCAGGAGAACCGGCCGGCGCTGCGCTTCCGCAGGCGCCCAACAGCAGCGACAGGCAAATCACAAGCGCCGCCAAAGCTCTTCTTGATCTGTAATTCATGGTTGAATCTCCCTCTCCACGATAATGATAATGATTATCAAATTCATTATCACTATAGCGTGGCGCATTGGCTGCGGCAATGGATAATAGCGACGCGGCCAATGGATAATGCGGACGTTCGCCGCCGCGCGCCGGGCGGTACAGCTCGCGGTAGCGGCCGGGAGACAGGCCCTCATGTTTTTTGAACAGCCGGCTGAAGTAGTAGCTGTCCGCATAACCCACACTTTCGGCGATTTCCTTTAGCTGCGCCTGCGTACCGGCAAGCAATTGCTTCGCTTTGCGCAGCCGGATGCCGATCAAATAATCGATGGGGGAAAGCCCCTGTTTATCGCGGAATTTGCGCAGCAGCTGGCGCGGGCTGCAATGGAGCAGCTCCCCCAGCAGCTCCAGACTGATCGGTTCGCGGTAATGCTCCTCCATATAGCGGATGCTTTGGGATACGGGATCGGGGCGAATGGCTGCAAGCTGCTGACGGCCGAGCTGGCCCATAATCTCGTGGACGAATTGTATAAACAGCGATTGCGCCATAAGCTTGTCCAGATCCCCGGCGGCCTGCCAGCGCTCCAGCATCCGCTGCGCCTTGTCCAGCAGATAGAGGGGCTGCGAAGCCTGCAGCACATATTGCGATTGAAAGGGATTGCTGCGCGTCAGCAGGTCCGACAGATCGCGGCGGGCGGGTACGGGAAGCGACGCTTTGTACAGAATAAGATAGTAGGATAGCGCTTCCTCCGGCCTGACAGCCAGATGCGCTCCCTTCCCGCCATGCACCACCGAATAAGGTCCCGCCATCCAGGATTTTCCGTCCATGCGGATATCCGCCGAACCCTCCGTGACATACAGATACGCACTTGAAGGCAACAGCAAGGCGGGAACGGTCTTTCCCGGCTGCAGGTTTTGCCGCCGGATATCCATGATCCGCACATGTGCGGAATTCCACAATTTGATATATGCAGCTGTATCCATCGTTCTTTAGCCGCGCCTCCTTTTCCCTCCGATCTGTCCTCATGCTCTATTTGAATTTTATTGATAACCATTCTCAATGTCAATGATAACGCAGCATATGCCGCATCGCCATCATACAGGGAAAACCAGGAAAGTCAAAACATGTGTTCTCATGACGGTGATATGATATAATGGAACAGACTCAAATAAGCAACGGCGCAGGAGAACTGCGATGCGGTAAAGGAGCGTTTACGCAAATGGGCATGCGGTTTGTGATTGGCAGGGCGGGCAGCGGAAAAAGCACACTTTGTCTGGAAGAGATCAAAAGCAGGCTGCAGGAGAGCCCGGACGGGCATCCCCTGGTGCTGCTGGCGCCGGAGCAGGCTACCTTCCAGGCGGAGCTGGCTTTGGTGTCAGCGCCTGGGGTGAAGGGGCTGATCCGGGCGCAGGTTCTAAGCTTCCGCCGCCTGGGGTGGCGGGTGATGCAGGAAACGGGCGGAACCGCCGGCACCCCTATTGATGATCTGGGCAAGAAAATGCTGCTGCACAAGCTTTTACATAAATATAATCAGGAATTGCGGCTGTTTCGCCAGGCCTACGACAAAACGGGCTTTGTGGACCAACTGCACAGTCTTGTGGGGGAGTGGAAGCGCCATAATCTGACGCCGGATGATCTGGAGGGTTATTACCGCCAAATTGGCCAAAATCTGCCGGACTCGGCGGCGGCGTTGGATAACAAGCTCCATGACCTGATTCTGGTTTACAGGCGCTACGAAGAGGAGCTGGAGCGGGAATATCTGGACGGAGATTCGTTTCTGACCCGGTTGGCCCAGCGCGCCGGGGAATGCGGCTGGCTGGCGGACGCCGAGGTGTGGATCGACGGCTTCAACAGCTTTACCCCCCAGGAGCGGACGGCGGTGGCGGTGCTGGCGCAGCATTGCCGGAGCGTGACGCTGACCTTGACCCTGAACCGTCCGTATGCGGCAGGCGAGCATCCCGGCGAGCTGGATCTGTTCCATCCCGCCGCCAATGCCATGCGCAAGCTGCAGGAAGCGCTGGCGGAGCGGGGGCTGCCAAGAGCGGATGTGCAGGTGCTGGACAAAGGCGCGCCGCCCCGGTTTGCCGGGAGTCCCATGCTGGCCCATCTGGAGCGGCAGTATGAGCACAGGCTTTCCTCCGCCCGGCGGGTTTATGGCGCTGCCCCTTCCGAGGCTCCGCAGATTGCCGTCCGCGGAGCGGTAAACCGCCGGGCCGAGGTGGAGGCGGCAGCCAGGCAGATGATCGCGCTGGTGCGGGACAAGGGCTGCCGCTGGCAGGACATGGCCATCCGGCTGCGCAGCCTGGAGGCGTATGCGGACCTGCTGGAGACGGTATTTTCCGAATGCGGGATTCCGTATTTTATGGACCACAAGCGCCAGGTGCTGCATCACCCGCTGGCGGAGCTGATCCGCTCCGCATTGGAGGCGGTGGGCGGTTATTGGCCGTATGAAGCGGTGTTCCGCTGCATCAAAACCGGTTTTTTCCTGCCCTTTCCGGAGGAGGACGACGCTCCCCGCCAGGAGGATTGGGATGCCTTTGAAAATTATGTGCTGATGTACGGCATACACGGCAGGCGTTTTCTCGATGAGCGGAGCTGGAGGCTCCGGAAGCTTGCGCCACTGGAGGATACGGTGCCCGAAGCGGCTGACGAGGCCGGCGCAGAAAAAGCGGAGGAGGAAACGGGACAAGCGGAGAACGAAGCCGACCCGATGATTGCGGCATGTGCCCGTCGGGCTATCGAACCCCTGGAACGGCTGCAAAAGCGGCTGGCCCAGGCCGAAGGAGCGCCGGAAATGGCGGAGGCGCTGTTCCTGCTCCTGGAGGAGCTGCGTGTGCCGGAGCGCCTGGAGCTGTGGATGCAAGAGGCGGTAGCCGAGGGCCGTCCGGAGAAGGCCAGAGAGCATTCGCAAATTTGGGAGCTGTGTTTGGATGTGCTGGACCAGCTGGCCGAGCTGCTGGATGAGGAGCCCATGAAGCCGGAGCTGTTCGCCCGCCTGATGGAGACGGGGCTGGACAGCCTGCGTATGGGGCTGGTTCCGCCGGCGGTGGACCAGGTGCTGGTAGGCACCATCGACCGGACCCGCTCCGCCCAGGTGAAGGCGGTGTTTGTGCTGGGGGCCAATGACGGCGTGCTTCCCCAGAAAATCAACGACGACGGCATCATTGCCGAGAATGAGCGGGAATTTTTGCTGGACCAGGGCGTGCCTATGGCTGACAGCGGCCGCAGGCGTCTTTTGGACGAGCAGTATCTCATTTATACAGTTCTCTGCGCTCCTACGGACCTGCTCTACGTGAGCTATGCCCTGGCCGACGAGGAAGGCAAAACGCTGCTTCCCTCTGAGGTGGTGAAGCAGATCGGCTGGCTGTTGCCGACAGTCAAACCAACCTTTGCGGAAGCGCGGCCCCATGCGGCTATGCCCGATGCCGACCAACTGGAGTTTGTGGCCTCGCCAGGCAGAACGGTGGCGGATACGGTGGCCCAACTGCGGGAAGCCAAGCAGGGGAAGAGCGTTTCCCCGGTATGGATTTTGGTATACAATTGGCTGCTGGGAAAAGCGGAATGGAGGAACCGGCTGGCGGCTTCCTCCCGCTCGCTGTTTTACTTCAACCGGGAGGAGCCCCTGTCTGCCGGTACGTCTCTGCTCTTGTTCGGCGACAACCTCCGGGCCAGCGTTTCCCGGATGGAACGGTTTGCCGCCTGTCCCTTTTCCCACTTTGCCGCTTACGGGCTGAGACTGCGGGAGCGCAGGATTTACCGGCTGGAGGCGCCCGACATCGGGCAGCTGTACCATGCGGCCTTAAGCGGCTTTGCCAGGCAGCTTTCTGCGGAACAACTGGACTGGGGCATGCTGACCGAGGAGGAGATTATTCTTCGGATCAACGGGCTGGTGGATTTGCTGTCCCCGAGACTGCAGAACGAGATTTTGTCCAGCACCTCCCGCTACAAATATATGGCTCACCGCTTGAAGGGCATTCTGTCCAAAACCTCGGCGGCCTTGGCCGAACATGCCCGCAGAGGGGCGTTTGTGCCGGTAGGGCTGGAGGTGGGGTTTGGCCCCGGGGAGGAGCTGCCTGCTTTGGTGCTGCCCCTCCCGAACGGCCATGCCATGGAGTTGGTCGGGCGCATCGACCGGGTGGACCGGGCTTACAACGACAAAGGGATGCTGCTGCGGATCATGGACTACAAATCAAGCCCTACCATGCTTCGCCTGCCTGAGGTCTACCACGGGCTGTCCCTGCAGATGCTGACCTATCTGGACGTGGTGCTGACCCATGCTCCTTTATGGCTGGGCGAGCCTGCCCATCCGGCGGGTGTGCTGTATTTCCATGTGCATAATCCGCTCCTGGCCTGCCGGAACAAGCCTAATCAGGAAGAAGCCCGGGCGGCGGCGCGCAAGCAGTACAAAACCAGGGGCCTGGTGACGGCCGATGCGGAAACTGTATTTTTGATGGACAAAAGCTTGCAGGAAAAGGGCGGGTACTCCGATCTGATTCCCGTTGCCATGAAGACCGACGGCACCTTCTACAAAAGCGCCTCGGTAGCCACGGAAGCGGGCTGGCAGAAGCTGCGCACCCATGTGCGCGGAGCCGTCCGGCAGATCGGCACGGATATTCTCGGGGGAAGAGTGGAAGCGGAGCCCTACCGGTTGGGCAAAAAAACCGCCTGCGCCTTCTGCCCCTACCGCCCGGTGTGCAGCTTTGACCCGACGCTTGCGGGCAATAAGGAACGGACCATGCGCCAATACGGCAAAAACGATATATGGCTGGCTCTGGAGGAAACGGCGCCGGAGGAGCAGGAGAGCGGAAGAGGAGGGATAAGCCATGACGGATTCGGCAGATAGGGAGGTTCCCGCGGGAAATGGCTTTCTGGAGGCTTCCGCCGGATTTCCCGAGAAGCCTCCCGGAAGCAAATGGACGGACAGCCAGTGGCGGGCGGTGGCCCGACGGGGGCGGAACCTGCTGGTAGCGGCGGCGGCCGGCTCCGGCAAAACGGCAGTGCTGGTGGAGCGGATTATCCGCCGGGTGTCCGATGAGGAGGACCCGGTGGATGTGGACCGGCTTTTGGTGGCGACCTTCACCAAGGCGGCTGCGGCGGAAATGCGGCAGCGGATTGGCGAGGCGCTGGAGAAGGCCCTTTACGGCCTGCCGGATTCGGCCCATCTGAAGCGGCAGCTTTCCCTGCTGAACAGAGCCTCCATCACCACGCTGCATTCCTTTTGCATGGAGGTGATCCGGCGCTATTTTCATACCATCGGCCTGGACCCGGGGTTCCGGGTGGCGGATGATACGGAAGCGGCCCTGATCCGTCAGGAGGAGCTGGAGGCGCTTCTGGAGGAGCGCTACGGCGAAGCGCCCGAGGGGCATCCCTTCTGGACGCTGGCGGATTGGTACGGGGGAGACCGCAGCGACGCGGCTCTGTTGGCGCTGGTGGAGCGGCTGTACGAGGCCTCCCGGAGCCATCCCTTTCCGGACCGGTGGCTTGCGGCCATGGCGGGCATGTTCCAGGTGAAGGCCGGGGAGGGCGGCGCCGACGGAGTGCAGGAGGCGCTGGACGCTCACCCCTGGTTTGTCTCGCTTCTAAAGGATGTGTCCCTGGAGCTGGACGGGGCGGCTGCATTGCTGGGTGAGGCTCTGGCGCTTTGCGGGATGCCTGGAGGACCGGCGCCTTATGCGGCCAACCTGGAGGAGGAGCTGCGTTCGGTGTCGGCTGCGGCCGCCGCCGGGCAGCAGGGCTGGACGGCGTTGTACGAAGCCTTCGGAGCGGTGGCCTTCGGGCGGCTGAAGCCTGTTAAGGGCGACAGTCTGGACAAGGAGCTCCAGGAGCGGGTCAAGGACCTGCGCGGCGAAGCCAAGGAAAAGCTCCAGAAGCTGCGGGAGGAGCTGTTTGTGCGCACGCCGGAGGAGTATCTGGCCGAGCTTGGGCGGCTGGCTCCCGTGGTGGACGAGCTGTGCCGCTTGACGGCGGAGTTTGCGGAGCGCTACGGGGCAGCCAAACGGGACAAGGGACTGCTGGATTTTGCCGATTTGGAGCATATGTGCCTGGCTATTCTGGGCAAACCGGCCGGTGAGGACGGGGCGGAGCTTGCGCCCACGGCTGCGGCCTTGGCTTACCGGGAGCAGTTTGTGGAAGTGATGCTGGACGAGTACCAGGACACCAATCTGGTGCAGGAAACCATTGTTGGACTGATCTCCCGGCCGCTGCCTGGCAACCGGTTTATGGTAGGGGACGTGAAGCAGAGCATCTACCGCTTCCGGCTGGCGGAGCCCGGCCTGTTCCTGGCCAAGTACAGGAAGTACCTGCCGGGAGGCGGCGCTTCCGCACCGGGGGAGCGGATTGATCTGGCCCGGAATTTCCGCAGCCGCCGCCAGGTGGTGGATGCGGTGAATGTGCTGTTCCGGCGGGTGATGCGCATGGCTGTGGCGGAGATGGATTATGGCCGGGATGCGGAGCTGGTGTACGGCGCCGGTTTTCCGGAGCATGACGGGGCTGCGGACGCTGCTGCCGCCGGGCCGGATTATGCTGCGGAGCTGGTTCTGCTGGACAAATCGGATGCTTCGCCGGAGGGAGCCGGGGGAAGCGGCGAGACGGATACGGCTGCGGACGGGGAGGAAGACTTTTCCGGCCTGCCGGGCGGGGGAGATGGAGCAAACGGCAAAAACCCTTGGGAAACCGAGCGGGAGGAGCTGGAAACGGCCCAGTTGGAGGCGCGCTATATCGGCAGCCGCATCCGGGCGCTGACGGGAATGGACGGCGGAGCGCCGTTTCCTGTGGCGGAGCGGGATGGCAGCCGCAGGCCCGCCCGCTTCCGGGATGTGGTGATTTTGCTGCGGGCCACCCGGGGCTGGGCTCCGGTGTTTATGGAGGAGCTGGCCCTGATGGGGATTCCCGCTTATGCGGACATCGATACGGGCTATTTTACCGCCACGGAAGTGGAAACCATGCTGTCTCTGCTGAAGGTTATCGACAATCCCAGGCAGGATATTCCTCTGGCAGCCGTGCTTCGTTCGCCTTTGGTGGGGCTGTCGGCGGATGAGCTGGCGCAAATCCGGCTGGCGGACCGGCAAGGGGATTATTACGGAGCGTTGGAGGCGTGGTACAGACAGGCTGAGGAGGAGCTGCAGTCTGAGGACGGGCTGCGGGATGAAGCAGATGGGAATCCTGCGGTTTCTCCCATTCTGCTCCCGTACGGCGTATCCGCAGGCGGGGCGGCGTGCCGCGAAACGGCTGCTTCCGCCGCGGAGCGTCAGAATACGTTGGGGCTGCAGGGCAAGCTGAAGCAGTTCCGGGAGCGCTTGGCCGTCTGGCGCCGGGATGCGGTGCAGGGGGATTTGTCCGCCCTGATTGCGGATATTTACCGGGTGACCGGCTATTTCGATTATGTGGGCGGACTGCCCGGGGGCACCCAGCGCCAGGCCAATCTCCGGGCCCTGTATGACCGGGCAAGGCAGTATGAGCGGACCTCCTTCCGCGGCCTGTTTCGTTTCCTGCGTTTTGTGGAGCGGATGCGGGAGAGCGGCGGCGATCTGGGAACTGCCCGGACTCTTGGCGAGCAGGAGGATATTGTCAGGATCATGTCCATCCACAAAAGCAAGGGGCTGGAATTTCCGGTGGTGTTTGTGGGCGGAACGGCCAAAGGCTTCAATATGATGGACCTGAACGGCTCCTTCCTGATCCATAAGGAGCTGGGTTTTGGTCCCCGCTATAAGGACGAGGAGCTGCAGGCGGTGTATCCCACCCTGCCTCAACTGGCTATACGCCGCCGTTTGCGGATGGAGACGCTGGCGGAGGAAATGCGGGTGCTGTATGTGGCTCTGACCCGGGCCAAGGAAAAGCTGGTGCTGGTGGGTACGGTGCCATCGGCAGCCAAGCGTCTGGAGGCGGCGGGGGGCAAGGCGGGAGCAGGTGAAGGCGCGGAGCCGCAGAGCGGTGGCGTTGGCGGAGCAGACATGGAGCCGGGAGTGACAGTGGGGCTTCGCAGGGGCGGCGAAACCCGGGCGCAGCCCTGGGACGGTGCTGCCGGAACAGGCGCGGGCGCGGAGCAGGGATCTGCTTCATGTGCGGGAAACGGTGCGCCGTATGCGGCTGATCTTCCGCCCCTGCCGGATTATTTGCTGGCGTCGGCCCGCTCCTATCTGGATTGGGTGCTGCCTGCGGTTCTGGCGGCCGGAGCTGTCCTTGCTCCGTGGCAGGTGCATACGGTCCATGCGGCGACATTAAGCGGCTTGGGCGCAGCAGCTGCCGAGGCGGCTGACGGGTTTGCCGATAAGCTGATGGAGGCGGTGCGGACGCTGGAGCCTATGCCTGTGCCTGTGCCGGATGGAAGCCTGCGGGAAGAGGTGAGCCGGCGGTTGGGATGGGTGTATCCCAATCCCGATGCGGGGGCGATTCTTACCAAAACCTCGGTTACCGAGCTGAAGCGGCTGGAGGCGCGGAGAATCCTGAGCATTACGGAAGCGGAGGAAAGCATACCGGGCTTGGGCCTGTGGCTTCCTCCCCAGGCTGCGGCGGAAATCCGCCGCGGCGGTTATGAAGCCGGAGGCGGGGAGTCCCTGCTGTACCGGACGCCCCGCTTCCGCAAGTCCCGCAAGCTGTCTGCGGCGGAGACGGGTGTCCTCTATCATACGGCCATGCAGCATATGCCTCTGGACGGCTCCGGGCCGCCCGCAGACATTGAGGGAACGCTGGACCGTTTGGCGGAAGCGGGCTTTATCAACCCGTCCGACCGGGAGGCACTGGATGCGCGGGTAATCGCCGCCTTCTTCGCCACCGATGTGGGCCGCAGGCTGGCCTTGTCCAAGGAGGTCCGGCGGGAGCTGGCCTTTACCCTGGGCCTGGAGGCGGGGGAGCTTTATCCGGATTGCGCGCCGCAGGCGGCCGGGGAGCTGGTGCTGCTCCAGGGGATTATCGATTGTCTGTTTGCAGACAGCGATGGGCGGCTGGTGCTGCTGGATTATAAGACGGACCGCACCGCGGGGCGGTCCGACCGGGAGCTGGCGGAGCGGTACAGGGTTCAACTGAAGCTGTATGAGCGGGCGGTAACGGATATATGGGGCAGAAAACCGGATGAGCTGGCAGTCTATTTCTTCGACGAAGCCAGGTTGATCCGGCTGTAGGAGGCGGGTTCTGCGGGCTCTGCTTCTAGCGGCGGGGAGAGCCGCTATTCGGGGTAAAAAGGCCCATCGGAAATTGTAACGGAAGCAGCGGCCGTTATTTCTCTCCATTTAGGCCGGAAGGCGGCAAAATGGCCCCAATAGCGGCGCTGGTCGCCGTTAGAATTCCGGGAGGGCGGATTTCGCCGAAATAGCGGCTGTGGCTTCCGTTAGCCCGCCGGTCCGCCGGCATGAAGGATACAAAGTTTGCTTGGCCCTGGGGCCAAGCAGGGGGAGGAAGCGAATTTGCGAATATTGCATACGGCGGACTGGCATTTGGGCCGGACTCTGGAAGGGCGCAGCCGCCAGGCGGAGCAGGAGGCCTTTGTGGATGAGCTGGTGGCCATGGTCCGGCAGGAAGCCATCGATTTGGTGCTGATTGCCGGGGATGTCTATGACAGCGTCAATCCGCCCTCCGCTGCGGAAAAGCTGTTTTACGACGCCTTGTCCCGGCTGGCGGAAGGGGGCCGCCGCCATGTGGCGGTGATTGCCGGCAACCATGACAGCCCGGAGCGCCTGGCGGCGGCGGAGCCCTTGGCTGCCCGCCACGGCATTCTGCTCCGGGGGCTGCCGGCCAGCGCTCCCCTCCGGCTGGGCATCCCCTCCACAGGGGAGGAGGCGGTGCTCTATGCTTTGCCCTACCCGTCGGAATCCCGGCTGGGGGAGCTTTTGAGCAGCGAGGCGGAGGAAACCGTCTTGCGCAGCGCTTATTCGGAGCGGATCGGGGCGCTGGTCCGGCAGGCCTGCGGCGCTTTCCGCAAGGACACGGTCAATTTGCTGATGAGCCATCTGTATGTCTTGGGCGGCGCCGAATCCGAAGGCTCCGAGCGGCCCATCCAGGTGGGCGGCGCCTATACAGTGGATGCAGTTGCTCTGTGCGCCGGTGCGGACTATATTGCATTGGGGCATCTGCACCGCCCGCAGTTCATCAAGGCTCCCGCGCCAGTGCGTTATTCCGGCTCGCCCCTGGCCTACAGCTTCTCGGAAGCGGGGCAGGCCAAGTCGGTCACTATCGCGGATATTGCCCCCGGTGGCCAGGCGGTGATTACGGAGCTGCCTTTATCCTCGGGCAGGCCGTTGGCGGAGTGGACGGCCAAAGGCGGATTGGCCGAGGTGTACCAGTGGCTGGAGGAAGGCCGGGACACCCGGGCATGGATCGATTTGACTGTGCATATGGAGGAGGCGCTGTCCATGGATCAGCTGCAGCAGCTGCGCAAAGCCCATGAGGGCATTATCCATATCCGGCCTGTTTATCCGCAGATGCAGCGGGAGGAAACAGAGATGGACCGCAGGCTGCCGGTGGACGAGCTGTTCCGGCGCTTCTACAGCAGGCAGACGGGAGGCGCCCAGCCGGAGGATGAGCTGGTGCGGCTGTTCTTGTCCATGCTGCAGGACCGCGAGCCGGGAGAGGCTGCCGCGGCCGGGGAGGAGCTGCCATGAGACCGGTGCATTTGTCCCTGGCGGGACTGCAAAGCTACAGGGAAAAGCAGGAGGTGGATTTTGCCAAGCTGTCGGATGCGGGGGTGTTTGGGATTTTCGGCCCTACGGGCAGCGGCAAATCCTCCATTCTGGACGCCATGACGCTGGCGCTCTACGGCAAGGTGGAGCGGGCGCCCGGCGGCACCCAGGGGATTATCAACCAGATGGAAACAACCTGCAGCGTGGCGTTTACCTTCGAGCTGTCAGGAGCGGGCCGGACGGACCGGTACCGGGTGGAGCGTTCGTACAAGCGCTCTGGCGACGCCTCAGTGACCCAGAGCATCACCCGGCTGGTGCAGTTGGAGGCAACCGGTCCTGTGGTGCTGGCCGACAAGGCCAAAGAGGTGGATGCCCGGATTCAGCAGATTCTGGGCCTGTCCATGCAGGATTTTACCAGAGCGGTGGTGCTGCCCCAGGGCAAGTTCGCTGAATTCCTCTCCTTGAAGGGAGTGGAGCGGCGGCATATGCTGGAGCGTCTGTTCCATCTGGAGCAGTATGGAGACGCTCTGGGGGCCCGGGTGGGAGCCGGGGTCAGGGAAGCGGATATGGCGGTGAAGCAGGCGGAGGCGGAGCAGCTGGGTCTGGGAAATGCCTCCGAGGAAGCGTTAAAGGAGGCCGCCCTGCATCTGGAGCAGGCGGAAGCGGCCGCTGCGGAGGCCAGAACTAGGCTCCAGTCGGCAGAGCATGAGGCCGCCGATAAGCGGGCGCTGTGGAAGCTTCTGCAGGAGCGGGAGGAGCTGGAGCAGGAAAGCCTCCGGCTGTCCCTTGAACGCCATGGCATGGAGGCGGACGAAGCCCGGCTGCGGCTGGCGGTGCAAGCCCAGCGGGTCTCCCATTTTCTGCAGGAATGGACAGAGGCGGCCAAGGAGCGGGATCAGGCGGCCCTTGCGCTGGAGGAAGCGGAGCGGCAGCATTCCCGGCAGACGGAGCGGTGCGGGGCTATCCGCGAGGAATATGGCGCCGCCCAAAAACAGCTGGCCGAGGAGGAAGGCCCCTTGGGGGAGCGGCTGTCCAATGTCCGCCAGGCAATGGCGCTCCATGAGGAGCTGGCCGGCGTTTGCCGGAGCATGGAGGAAGCCTCCGGATACGCTGAGGGTTTGGCGCGTATGGAAAAGGAGACGGCGGAGCGGTTGGCCCGGGAGCAGGAGCGTTACGGCAAGGCATTGGCGCTGCAGCAGGAGCTGAAGGCGCGGCTGGCCGGGCTCTCCATTCTCTCGGGACGGCGGGAGCAGCTGCAGCAGGCGGTGCTTGCCGTCCACAAGCTGGAGAACGCCGGTCAGCAAGCCGCCGCTGCGGAAGAAGAGCTGCAGACGGCCCGGCTGCAAAGCCGGACCCTTCTTGAAGCCGGAAACAAGGCCAAGGAAGCGCAGGAGCAAAGCCGCCGTCTTTTGGAGGAGCTGGCGGGACAGAGCGTTTCCCTGGCCAACCGGCTGGAGGAGCTGGCCGCTGCTGCAGAAGAGCTGGAGCGGCTGGCTGCCGCCGGGGAAGAGGAGGAGCAGAAGCGGGAGCGGGAGGAGCTTCGGCGATCGCTGGCCGGGCAGCTGGCCCGGGACTTAAAAGACGGGGAGCCCTGCCCGGTATGCGGCTCCTTGTCCCATCCCGTCCATGTGGCATCGGAAGCTGCCGGCGGTTCTCCCCAAAACGCTTCCGCCGCTGAAGGGAATCCTCCTTCCGGGGCGGAGGCTGCCCGCTGGCGCAGGCTGCTTATGGACGCCAAGGACTTGGGGCTCTCCGCCCGCGCCAAAAGCAAAGCTCTCCAGGCGGAGCGGGATCAGCTTGTCCAGGTCCCGGATGCCGACGGTAGAATGGCGCAACCGGAGGTAGCGGCGGCCCTCCAGCATCATGACGCCAACCCCCCGCTGCTTCTGGAAACAGAGGGGCGGCTAGCCGCCTGCCGCGAAGGGCTGGCCGGGCTGGAGCGGGAGGCGGACCGGTGGAGCCGGGATCTGCGCAACGCCGCAGCGCGGCTCCGCCAGGAGGAAACCGCCATGGCCGAGTACATAGCCAGACAAGCCGCTGCCCAAAGCGCCGAAGAGGCGGTGTCCGGCAGAGTGGCGGCAGCACGGCAGCTTGTGGAGGAGGAGGAACAGAGCTGGACCCTCTCTTATCCGGGATTGCTCCCCGGGGAGGCGGCAGCCCAATGGGCCGAGCTCCAGGAGGAATTGCGGCTGCAAGAGGAACTGATGGCCCGCCTTGCCAAGGCGGACCCGGTTCTGGAGGACATGTCCGGTAAGCTGAAGCAGTTGCAGGAGGAAGCGGCAGGCCATGAGCGGGAGCGGATTGCCGCAGATGCCCGGGTTCAGGGGTTTGCCTCCGGCGCGGAGGAAAGGCGGGCGAAGCTGCTCCAGCTCCTCGGCGCGCCGCTGCCGCAGAAGGAAACGGCGGAGCTGCTGGACAGCCTGACGGCCCGCCTCCGGGAAATCAAGGAGCGGGAGGCGTTTCTCCGCCGGGAGCTGGAGCTGCGCCAGGCAGAGCTGAACGATGCCGATCGCCGACTGGCGGCAGCCCGGCAGGCCCGGCTTTCCGCCGACTCCGCCCTGGACAGAGCCAAAAGCCACGGAGAGCGGGAATTGGCCGCTTCCGGTTTTGAATCGGCGGAGCAGGCATCCGCCGCCATCCTGTCTGAAGAAGCAATCCGCACGCTGGAGGCCCGCATAACCGGGTACAAGGAAGCCCAGCTCAAGTTGAAGAGCGCCATCGATGCGGTCAATGGCCAAATCGGCACACGCCGGCTGACGCAGGCGGAATGGGAGCAATGCGAAGCGGCGCTGGCGGAGGCCCGCCAGGCGGACGAAGCGGCCCTCGCCCAAAAGGCTCGGGCTCTCCGGGATATGGAGGAGCTTCACCGCAGGCATGAACGCTGGCTGGCCATTGAGGAGAAGCGGCAGGAGGCGGCAGGACGGCTGCGGAATTTGCAGAAGCTGCAGACGGTGCTGAGAGGCAATGCGTTTGTGGAATTTATGGCCATGGAGCAGCTCTTGCAGGTAAGCCGCGCCGCGTCCGAGCGGCTAAGCCAGCTGACCCGCCGCCGGTATGCCTTGGAGACGGATTCCACAGGCGGATTCATTATCCGGGACGATGCCAACGGAGGTTTGCGCAGGCCGGTAAGCACCTTGTCCGGCGGGGAAACCTTCCTCACCTCCTTGTCCCTGGCATTGGCTCTGTCGGCCCAGATCCAACTGAACGGCAAGCACCCCTTGGAATTTTTCTTCCTGGATGAAGGCTTCGGGACGTTGGACCCTGAGCTGCTGGAAACTGTCGTTCATTCTCTGGAAAAGCTCCATATGGAGAGGCTTACCGTGGGCGTCATTAGTCACGTGCCGGAGTTGAAGTCCAGACTTCCCCGGAGGCTTGTGGTTCATCCCGCGGAAGCGGCGGGAGCCGGAAGCCGAATTGCCTATGAAACGTTGTAATAGGTTGAACCTGTCCCCAAACAATCCCCGGGAATGGAAGATTTCCCGGGGATTTTCCTGTTAATGGGGCAGGATGTAACGATTTTGTGAACAAGTTGTGAAATTGGAAACGATTACTGGCCAAGTTAAAGAAATGTTCACTGTCCCCTGGGCGGACATGAAGGTACAATAGGGTTTAGCCTAATTAGAATAATTGCAAGACCCAATGTCCATTTTGTTGGCGGAACAACAATACACACATTCAAGAAATTCAGAAGGAGGCTATACCAATGGCGTCATATTTGACACCAAAAGAAATTGCCGAATACACTATCGAATCCGGCTACAAAAAAGCAACCTCGCCCTTGCTGACAGTTCTGACTTTGGGCTTTGCAGCCGGGGCTTTCATATCTCTCGGGTTTTTGCTGGCCATTCGCGTAACCGCAAGCGCGCCTGCCGAGTGGGGCAGCTTCGCTACCTTCATCGGAGCGGCAGTGTTCCCTGTTGGTCTGATTCTCGTCCTGATCGGCGGCGGCGAGCTCCTGACCGGCAACATGATGGCCGTTCCCCTGGCGCGTTATGCAGGGAAAATTACCACCTGGCAGGCCATCCGCAATCTGATCCTGATTACATTGAGCAATTTTGCCGGCGCCATCTTTGTCGCTTATTTCTTCGGACATGTGGTAGGTTTGACCGAAACCGGAGCATTCCTCGCCAAGACGGTGGACATGGCTGAGCATAAGGTCCATGATACCTTCCTTCAGGCCTTCGTCTCCGGTATCGGCTGCAACTGGCTGGTAGCCCTGGCTGTTTGGCTTTCGTACGGCGCGAAGGATATCGGCGGCAAGATTCTGGGCATCTGGTTCCCCACCATGGCTTTCGTAGCCATCGGCTTCCAGCACGTTGTGGCCAACATGTTCCTGATTCCCGCGGCGATTTTTGCCGGCTCCCTGACCTGGGGCGATTATTTCCACAATTTTGTTCCCGTTTGGCTGGGCAATCTGACTGGCGGCGCCATCTTCGTATCCGGCATTTATTTTATGGCCTATCTGAAGAAGACCCAGGAAGCTGCCCAAGTCAAGCCTGCCGCCGCCAAACCTGCGGCTGCGGCCCGGGATGTCCGCGTAGCCAAGTAATCCGTTTTTACTCTGTGCCTGTTCCGCTTCCTTTATACAAAATCGGATATGCCAAAAAGGCTCCCTTGCCTGCCCGTTGCAGACAAAGGAGCCTTTTTGGCGTCGAAGCCTATATCCGGTGAAATCGGGGAGCCCCCCAAAAGCGCCGCCGGATCTTGCCTCGGAGCATATCGTCACTCTTGGGGATGATTTACTTGGACACCCGCACTTCCTGCTGGAGCAGTCGGGCCACATTGCGGGCGCTGGAGAAGGAGCGTTCGGCCAGTTCGCCTTTGCCGACACAACCGTCTCCGCAGAAGTAGAAGGGCACATTTTCCACCCGGTTGGGAAGCAGCTCGTTGCCTTCGATGTTCTTGACGCTGGAGACCATGGCTTTCTTGGATACGCGCTTGACGGTCAACGCATCCCGCCAGCCCGGATAATACTTGTCGAAGAGGGACTCCATGGCTTCCTGTTTTTGGTCCAGATACAGCTTGCGGCTTTGGTCGCTGTCAAACTCGTCGTTCAGATACGCAACGCCCTGGAGCAGCTGCCCGTTGTCCGGCACCAGCGTATGGTCGGTAGCGGAAACGTCGGTGATGAACATCTTTTGGTCCATATCGCTGATATAGCTGAAGGGACGGGCCACCACCTGGTTGAGGCCAATATCGTATACCATAACCTCAGTGGGTTTGCTGTCCTGGTATTTATCCATAAACGGCTCCCACGGGGTGCCGCGGAGGAGCTTGACAACCTGCTGCACCGGCATGGCGAAAACTACCTTGTCGAAGGCTGCTTCCCGCTTTTTGGTTTTGAGGACGAACTTGCGGTTTTCGTAGCGGATCTCATCCACGCCTTCCTGCATGGCCACTTCCCAACGGCCGGAGCCGGAAATCTTGTCATGCAGCTGGTTGGTGATGACGGCCCAGCTTCCCAGCACATAGTTCACCGGACGGCTGGAGAGGAACAGGTTATGGTAATATTCGCTGACGACGGAGCCGGAAACCTTGCGGGCATCCTCGGGAGAAATAAAGAAGTTGGAGCAGACCAGATGCTCCCACAGCTCCTTCAAATCCTCATCGGCGTCGGACTGGTCCAGATAGTCGCCCAGGGTGTCGTAATTTTTGATGTTATGGATTTGGGCAATGATGGCGGCAACCTCGCCGACAAAACGCACCTTTTGCACAGGAGTCAGAAGATCGGTTTTGACGATATTGACAAAGTCCAGAGGAGCCGGAGTCAGTTGGCCGTGTTTGGAGTAGACCACCTTCCGCTTGTCCACCTGCTTGCTGCTGAAGGACATGCCCAGCTCTTTTTCCATGGTGGTGATGTTGTGCCGGTCAATGCCGTAGATGGCGTGGGCCCCGTAGTTCAGCGTAAAGCCTTCCTTCTCGTAGGTAAAAGCGCGTCCGCCCAGCTGCGGGCTGCGCTCAAAGAGAATCCCTTCGATATGCTCGGTTTCGGACAGATATGCAGCGGCGGTCAATCCCGCCAGGCCTCCTCCAATTATGGCTACTTTCATTGTGGTCTCCTCCTGTTTGCTTCGCGGAAGCATATGTTTTGTATGCGGGGCAAGCTGCTTGGGGACGGTGCTGCCGGATTCATGGCGGATGCCGTTCCAGACAATGGACAAATTGTTCTCCAAAAGGGGAAGCAGCTCCGCATCATCCTTGACGCTCCAGCCGATCACGGTGCCCACATACATGGCCACCAGCGCCTTCACCTTCTCCGGCTCGGGAAGCCAGATCAGAAGCTGCTTGTGCAGGAGATCAAAGGGCTGAAGCATGGACAGAACCGGATCGGTCTCCTGGGATACGGTCGTAATGGAGCGGATCAGCACCCGGTACTTGCGGATATTGGCAGCCAGCTCCAGAAACAGCCGGTTGATATGCGCCTCCAGCGAGGTGACCTGAAGGACGGGCGTACGGGCCCAGGCTTTGATCAATTCCTCCTGGCGGCGTCCCACCTCCAGCAGGATTTCCTCTTTCCCTTTGAAATAATGGTAGAAGGTGCCCTTGGAGGTATGGGTGGCTGCAATGATCTCGTCTACCGAGACATTCTCGTACCCTTTTTGCATAAACAAATTCAGAGCGGCTTCTATGACCGCCTCCCGCTTCTTTCGCGTGGATTCCCTCATGAACGTAATGGTCATCACACCCATCAGCTTATTCCACTTCCATTATAAAGCCCCCGCAACCATCCGTCCAGCCGAAAATAGACTGCCAGTCTAATTTGGTCAGGTGAACCATTGGGATTGGGCTTCCGCCCATTTTGCCTGATCAGGGTGTCCGCCCAGAAACCGGGCGCATATCATGCTTTATGACCAGCCGGTGCGGGGGAACGGAGGACGCTCCTTATGAGCCGGCCATCTATGGGAGGAATGAAGTATGCAGCATCAGGAGGCTTACAGCCTGTGCCAGGAGCATATGAACAAGTTTGTCCGCCTGCATATGCAGGACGGGGCGGTTTATGACGGCATCATCGAAAAGGTGGACGAAGAGCATGTGTATATCGCCAGTCCGGCAGCGGAGGAGGAGTTTATGCGGGCTCCTTATCCCGGCATCGGCTCCGGCTTTGGCCCGGGCCCCGGTCCTTGGGGGCCTGGCCCTGGCGGTCCCGGTCCTTGGGGGCCTGGCCCCTGGGGACCCGGCCCTTGGGTCGGTCCCGGACCGTGGGTGGGCCCGGGTCCCTGGTACGGTCCGTATCCCCGGTTCCGCCGGTTCGGTCTGCCCCTTGCCGGGCTCGCCGCTTTGTCCCTGTTCCCGTTCTGGGTTTGAACGGCTGCGCCGGCTCCTTGGGGGGCCGGTTTTTATTATGGCTTTAGCCGGTTGAGCACGCGAAGCGTGGGAAACAAAAAACCACCTGCTATGCGG
>NZ_QMFA01000041.1 GCF_003285005.1 Paenibacillus sp. YN15
CTTTCCAAGATGCGACTTATTCACAGCACAACAGCTACGCCGAGGCCTCCTGGTAGGCGGCCTCAATTCTACACTGAAAGTGACATTTTCTTAGAAGAGTTACGGTGACATTTTCTCAGACTATTGACACCTTTTTTTATAAAACTTTGAAAGCCTCCCCCCTGCTATATGCTATATTGGAATCAGACCGGTATAAACCCATATCCGAAATAAGGGGCTTCCACTATGAAACACTCACTCCATTTCCTGCGCAGGGCCACCCATCCCCCAGGGCATCAGGTGGATTGGCACGCCCATCCGATTCATGAAATTGTATATTACGAAACCGGCACCGGCACCACCGAATTCAGCCGCAATCACTACCGTTATCAATCCGGCACCTTTGCGGTTTTGCCTGCAAACAGCAAGCATAACGAGCATTCGACTACTCAAACGGATGTGACGTTTTTCTGCTTTGATTATGATCCCGGCTTCCCTACCCTTACCCCGGGGCTCTATCAGGATCACTCGGGCAGGATATTCTATTGGATCGGCCAGATTCACCGTGAGCTTATCTGCAGAACCAGCTATTCGGATGAGGCTGTCGGGTGTTATTTGGAGCTGCTCCTAATTGAGGTATTGCGCTTGACCGGAGACAGAGCGGCTGCCCCTGCAAACCGGCAAACCCTGTATGCCGCCAACTACATCGAACAGTATTATAGCCAAAAAATCCAGCTCGGCCAACTGGCGGATATGTGCGGATACAGCCCGGATCATTTCCGGCATGTTTTTAAGGAAGAGAACGGGATGACTCCCACCCAATACATCCGCAAAATCCGCATCGACAAATCCAAGCAAATGATCCTCGAGCAAGGGGACAAGAACCTCACCGCCATTGCCCTGGATTGCGGCTTTGCATCCCTTTCCCAGTTCGGCAGCGTATTCAGGCAGTTAACCGGACAAAGCCCCAGCGGCTTCAGCAAAAAGGCAGAGCGTACGGCAATCCCCGGAAGCGGCGGGGCAGATGCGGCCAACCCATCCCAATAGCCATTCATGCTGCGTTTCCCGCCCCACCTTTAGACCGATGAAATGTCCGAGAGGCCCTCGAAACCGGCTTTGCCGGTTTCGAGGCTTCCATAACACCATCCGGCCTGCGGCAAGGACCAGTGTTATTTCAGGGTAGCGGCACGCCTTTTTCCCTTACCCCTATCCCCCCATCATCGAGGCTTGCAGAGAAAAAGAAGCGCAATAAGGGAAACTCTCCTTCCCTTGTTGCGCTTTTTGCTGGCGGAAGCAGGCAATAGCGGAAAACCGACTGCCGCTATCCCATAAACATAATCCGTTCCGTCCGCCCTCTATCCGCAGCCCCAGACGGACGGCCTTCCCTCTACCTTCGTCCGTCGAGCCACCGGTTGACCTCGTCCGCCGCCGGAATCGAGGATTGGGCGCCCGGCCGGGTAACGGCAATGGCTGCGGCGGCGCTGGCCCACCGCAACGACTCCTGCACAGAGCCCCCCCGCTCCCGCGCCGCGGCATACGCGCCGATGAAGGTGTCCCCTGCCGCAGTGGTGTCCACGGCCTCCACCCGGAAGGCGGGAACGTTCACCCGCTCCCCCTCCCGGCTGGCATAAATCACCCCGGCCGCCCCCAAGGTGACGATGACCTCCCCGACGCCGCGGCCAAGCAGCCATTCTGCAGCCGCCTCCGCATCCCCGGGACCGCTCACCCGGATACCGCTGATGGCGGCAGCCTCAGTCTCATTGACCACCAGCACATCCACCAGCGCCAGCACCTCATCCTCCACCTTGCGTGCAGGAGCCGGATTCAGATACACAGTGGCGCCGAGGATACGGGCGCGGCGGGCGGCGGCAGATGTAGTTTCCCAGGGAATTTCATTCTGCAGCAGCACCCCGTCCAACCTCCCGTCTCCCCGGTCCGCCGCGTTCTCGAGCCCCGCTTCCATATCGGCAGCATCCAGCTTGCCGTTGGCTCCGGACGACAGAATAATGTTGTTCTCCCCGCTGTTGTCCACGGTAATAAACGCCATACCCGAGGTGCCGGCCTTCACCAGCACTCCACCAGTGTCTACTCCCGCCGCCTCCAACGCCTGAATCAGCGGCCCGCCAAAGGGGTCCCGGCCCACGGCGCCGATCATCAGCACCTGCGCACCGGCCTGAGCCGCCGCCACCGCCTGGTTGGCCCCCTTGCCTCCGGGGACATAAGCCGTATCCAGGCCGCTGACCGTTTCCCCGGGCAAGGGATGCCGCTCCACCCGGTTCACCACATCCATATTGATGCTGCCCACCACCGCTATTTTACCCATCCATTCCACCCGCCTTTATTGTTCTGTATCCTAGCTTCCGGAAAAAATCCCGCATGATGCGGTCCCGCTCCACCCAATACGCGCACCGTATAAAATGCCGGCCCGCATCCTCGCTTAAGGTGAGCTGATCGGTCAATATCGGGCTGTGCACCAGATGCGCCGGGATAAACTCCGGATTTACCAGGTAAGCAATGGCAGTCATATCCCACATAATTTTGGAAAAACCGAAATGGTCCTCCCGGAACCCGTAAAACCGCTCCATCAAAAAATCCCCGATTGCGCCGCAGCCCTTCACATACTGTTCCATCTCGGAGGTGGTGGTGTTCAAGCCAGAGGCAACGCCGTAACAGGGGATTTGCACCAGGGGGACTCCGCAATCAAAGATAAGCCGCGCTGCCGGCACATCCTGCATCAGGTTGAATTCATCCTGGGCAGGCCAATGGCGGGCATGTCCCCCCAGCCACACCACCACAATACGATCCACAATCGCCGGCTCCATCAGAATGGCCGAAGCCACATTAGTAATCGCTCCGATAGCAACCACGTACAGGGGATCATCCGCCGAGGAAGCCATCGCCCGCCGCACCAGATCACGGGCCGCTTCACTTTCCACAGGAGTACGCCCGTCCGGCAGATAGCTCTTGGAGCCTCTGAACACAAATCCCTCCGACGGACGGCCCATCTGCTCCAGCAGCCGGTGGATTTCCTCGTAGCTGCGCTCCATGCCGTCGGCAGGACCGGTGCTCATATGGTTGAAGAAAGGAGCGGCGTACAGCGCTTCCACCTTCAGCTCTTCCGGAGACAGCAAGGCATAGACCACCGCAAACTGGTCATCAATTTCGTTATAGGTGTCCGTATCCAGCACCATGCGGACAGGCGCTGCAGGCGCCCGCTCCAGCCTGCGGACCAGCTCTGCATGATGAAGATTATTCGGCCTGTTCATATCTTTTTCCTCCTCTAATGGTTGAATCAGCAACACTTCCAGCATAGCAGCCGGCGGCCGCAAGGGCTGTTCAAAATCAGGGGAGTATTGTTCAAATCCGGCGGGAAAGCTCCAGCACCCGCCTCATCCCGGCACGGATTTGCGGCTCGTTGGCGAAGGAAAAGCTGAACCGGGCCCACTCGTTCATCTGGCGCAGGGGATCGCAGATGACTCCGGGCACAAAGGCAATGGAGGCCTCCAGGCAACGCTCCAGGAGCGCCGGAGACGACATGCCCACCGCCAGCCTGACCCACAGGTTCAGGCCTCCCCCGGGACTGGACCATTGCCAGCCGGAATCCCGCAGCTCCTCCTCCATCACGTCCTTGCGGATTTGCAGGGCGATCCGCAGCTTCCCCAGATGCTGCTGCAGCCGGGCGGAGGTGAAATAGTGGAGGAAGATTTTCTGGTTCAAAAGCGGGGTGCCGTTGTCCGCCAGGGATTTGGCCGTCAGCAGATGCTTCATAAGCGGCGGCCGGCAGGCCACACAGGCAATGCGGAGCCCCGGCGACACATATTTGCTGAAGCCCCGGATGTACAGCACCACCCCTTCCGTGTCATAGGCGAATAAGGGGGGAGGGGGCTCTTTGCCGAAATAAATATCGTGATTGGTATCGTCATCCACCAGCAGGCAGCGGTACTGCTCGGCCAGCTCCACCAGCCGCTTCCGCTGCTCCGCCGGGACCGTGTAGCCTGTAGGGTTATGGAAGGTGGGATTCAAGTAGAACAGGCGGGGCTTGTAATGCCGCATGCACCATTCAACCTGCTCCATATTGTAGCCGTATGGATGAATATCCACCGTCACCAGCTTTGCGCCCATCTGCGAAAAAATATCCACCGCCGAGCTGTACGTGGGCCGTTCAATCAGCACCGCGTCCATGGGCTTGATAAATATCCGCGAAATCAGATCGATGGCCTGCTGGGCGCCGGAGGTCACCAGGAGCTCCGGGGCGGTGAGATGGAAGCGGTGGGTACGGGCAAAATAGCGGCAGAGGGTCTCCCGCAGCTCCTCATCCCCCTGGACCGGGGCATAGGTGGCCAGCACCTTGGGGTAGAGGTCGAAGACTTTTTTGACATAATCGGAAAAATACATGTTCGGCAGCAGATTGGGGTCAATCAGCGCCTCGGAAAACTGGTAGCCGACGGGAACCTGGTGGATCTCCGAGAGGCGGTTGCGCACGGCATAAGCGGGAACAATCGCTCCGCTGGACGGCTCCGGGGCACGGGCTTCGGCTCCGGGATGGACATAATAGCCGGACTTGTCCTTCACATACACCAGCCCTCTTGTTTTCAGCTCCTGGTAAGCGCGAAAAACCGTCAGCCGGTGCACCTTCAGCTCCATGGCCAGAATGCGGACGGAGGGCAGCTTTTCATGGATCTGCCACTCCCCCCGGGCAATCCGGGTGGCCAGATACTCCACCACCTGCTCGAACAGATGAAACGTCCGGCTCCGCTCCCGTTGCTCCTTTTCTTCCCTTTGCTCCTTTTGCACCTGCGGTCACTTCCCCTGCACAAGTCATATTCCCTATTGTACATGATTTCCGGGCATTCTGTTCTGTCGGTTTCATTCTGTTCTGCCCCCTCTCCCTTATGATAAAAACCACAGCCCTTAGGAGGAATCAGAATGATCGCATTGGGTTTTATTGTTATGTGCCTGATTTTCGGAACGACCTTTCTCGCCATCAAAATTGGGATTGACGCCGGGCTTGCCCCCTTTTATTCCGCAAGCATCCGGTTTATTGCAGCAGGCGGACTGCTGTTCCTCTACTTGCTTTGGAAGAAAAAAGCGTCCATGACCCTGTTGTGGCGGAGGGAAACCTTAGTGACCGGCTTCCTGGTCACCTTCGGCACCTTCTCCACCCTCTATTGGGCGGAGCAGCATATCAGCTCCGGACTGGCGGCCGTATTGTCGGCAACGGGTCCGATCATGATCCTGCTGCTCCAGACGGCGCGCACCCGCAGGAGGGCCCCTTTCACCTCAGCCGCAGGCTGCGTCATCGGCTTTGCCGGAGTATTTGTGCTGATGCTGCCGGGGCTGAAGCTTGATTTCAGCTATATGTGGCTGGCCGGATGCCTGGCGGTGCTGCTGGGCGAGCTCTGCTACTCAGGCGGCGCGCTGTATTCCAAGGCTGTGATGGACCGGCGTCCGGAAGCATCGCCCCTGGCCCTGAACGCGGCGCAGATGCTCTTCGGCGGTGTCCTGCTCCTGATTCTCTCCCTGTTGGTGGAGCATCCCCGGCCAACCCGGATTTTCACCCTTCCGGCAATGGGCTCCATTCTGTATCTGACTGTAGCCGGGTCCATGATCGGCCACAGCCTGTTCTACTGGCTGAATGCCAAGACCAATCCGGTATTCCCCTCCACCTGGCTCTACATTTCCCCGCTGATTGCCATGGGCTTGGGCAGCGCCGTATACGGGGAAGCCTTCTCCTGGATTTCCGCTGCAGGCGCATTGGTTATTCTGGCCGGCATCATTCTGGTGAATCTCCGCAGCCTGCGGATGCTTCTGAACGGCCGGAGGAAACCCGCCGCTCCTGTTCCCCTGCAAGGGAAGGCGGAATCCGCCTGACTGCCGCAAACAGCCCGTTCCTTAAGCAGCTGCCGGAGACAGCATGCAGGAAACGGGCTGTTTATTTTTTATCCCCCGGAATCCGGAGGCGTATCGGAGATATCCTGCGCCGCGGCGGTTTCCCGCAGCCATTCCACAATGGCATGCTCCGGCAGAGGCTTGCTGATATAGTACCCCTGAATTTTATCGCATTTGCGGCTGCGCAAATATTGCAGCTGCTCCCGGGATTCCACTCCCTCGGCAACCACCTCCAGCCCCATCCGGTGGCCGATCATCACAATAGAGCTGGCCAGAGAACGGTTCTCCGCCGCGCCGGGCACATCGTCAATGAAGGTCTTGTCCACCTTCAAGGTGGTGATAGGCAGCGCCTTGAGGTAGCTGAGGGATGAATATCCGGTGCCGAAGTCATCCAGGGCAATGCGGATGCCCAGGGCCTTCAGATAGTCCAGCTTTTCTACGATCCGGTCGAAGGACTCCATAAAAATGGACTCGGTAATCTCAATTTCCAAATACTCAGGGGCCAGATCGGCTTCCTTCAGGGAATCAAGCACCGTGCTGATAAAATCGTCCTGAACCAGCTGAACCACAGAGATGTTGACGGATATCCGGTACGGCTTCCCGTCCCGCCGCTGCAGCTCCCGGATAAAGCGGCAGGCTTTGACCAGCACCCAAGCGCCAATGGGAAGAATCAGCTGGCAGGCCTCCGCAATGGGAATGAACGACAGGGGCGACACATTGCCGAGCTGGGGGCTGTTCCAGCGGATCAGCGCCTCGAAGCCGGAGATTTCGTCGTTTTGAAGCTCGTATTGGGGCTGGTAATGAAGCTCCAGCTCCCCGTTCTGCAAGGCATTGCGCAAATGCCGCTCAATCTCCATCCGCTTGGCAAAAGACTGCTGCAGCGTTGCCCCGTACAGAATGTAGCCGCCCTTGCAGGTTTCCTTGGCCTTGTACATGGCCACATCGGCGAACATCAGCAGCTCCTCCGCCGACCGGCCGTCCTCCGGATAACGGACAATGCCGATGCTGGGAGCCAAATGAATGATGCTGCCCCCCACCAAAAACGGCTCCTTCAACCAGCGGATCAGCCGGTCGGCAGTCCGGGCAACAACCTCGGGAGACTGATATCCCCCGTGGAGCATCACAAACTCATCGCCCCCCAGGCGGTAGAAGGTTCCCTCCACATCGGTAAAGGCGTCCAGACGGCGGCTGACCAGCCGGATCAATTCGTCGCCCACGGAATAGCCCATCGTATCGTTGATATATTTGAAATTATCGATATCCATATAAAAAATGACGGCATGAGCATCTGCGTCCCCCACGTAACGCTCCAATTCCTCCGTCAGGGACAGCCGGTTGGGAAGACCGGTAAGCGGGTCGAAGTAGGCCAGATCATGAAGCTTCTCCTCGGATGTCTTCAGATCATGGATGTCCAAATCCGCTCCTACCACCCGGATAATCTGCCCGTTCTCATCCCTGATCGCCTTGCCCTTGCCCAAAAACCAGCGGTATTCCCCCGTTCCCAGCCTCAGGCGGTACTCGTACTGGTAATAATCGCTTTTGCCGCTTTTATGCTCCTCAATGCAATGTTCGTAACCTGCCAGATCATCGGGATGAATCATCTCGGAGAAGGCAAAATCCTTCACCCGCCGCGACGGGTCCACCTTCATCAGGTCCCACCACCGTGGAGAGATAAACGTCTCCCCGGTTGTATAATCAACCTCCCAGACACCGTCATTGGTGGCTTCGGTAATCAGGCGGTACCGTTCCTCGCTTCTGGCCAGCATAGCCTGATTCTTCACCAGCTTATCGTACTGCTCCATCAATTCATCCTGAAGAGCAGTTACTTCTTCATAAGTTGCCTCCAGTTCCTGATAGCTTTTTTGCAGCATAGCCTCATAATTTTTGCGCTCGGTAATATCGGTCATGGACCCGGCAAAACGTTTGGGCTCCCCTTTATTCCCCCGGCTTACCTTGCCCCTCACCTGAAACCAGATATATTCCCCCGACTGCTTCCGCATCCGGTATTCCGCAGCATAAAAAGGAGTTTCCCCGCGGAGATGGGCCTGCATGGCACGGTCTGCTTCCTCGACATCCTCGGGATGGATCAATTGACGCCAGCCGTCATCGCTGATTATGTACGGGTCTCTGGGATATCCCATCAGCTCATACCACCGGTCCGAATAATAGGAACGTCCCTTCTCCATATCCAGATCCCATATGACCGCTTCAGAACCGTCGGTAGCCAGCCGGAACCGCTCCTCGCTGACAAACAGACTCTCCTTGACGAAGGACAGCTCCTTGAATTGACGGCGCAGCACCTCCTCGGAGGCCTCCAGGTTGCGGTTCAGCATCGTCAGCTCCATATTGCTGCCGGCAAGCCTGCGGCGCATCCGCCGGGTCTGCCGGATATGAAGCAGAAGCAGCAGGATAAAGCCCACAAGGGCCACAAACGACCAAAACACCCCCAGCACCAACGGCCGGTATTCATCATAAAAGGAAAAAGGCTTGTTCAGGATGATGCTGCCCTCGGGAAGACGCTCCTCCCCGATTCCGAATTTGCGGAGCATCTCATAGCTGAAGGTGGTGGTGAAAACCTCAGGCTTCACCCGGGGAATCTCATCGGCCCGCTCCCCCTTCAGAATCCGCAAGGCCAAAGCCGCGGCTTCCTCGCCCTGTTTTTTTCCGCTGATGGTGCTGCCCCCAAAACCCCCGTAATTCATGCCGAAGTTATACAGATGATAGACCGGGGCTTTGCTGGTCAGGCTCAAATCTTTGGACGCCTTTTCGAATTCCACCGTGCTGCCGCTGGCGTCGCTGTAGTAAGTGGTCATGAAGATCATGTCCCGCTCCGGGTTCAAGCCTGAGGCCACATCCAGGACCTGCGGGAAGGTTTTGTCGTCCAGCGGAACCACGGTCAGCTCCGGATAGGTCATACGAATCTTCTCCTGAATCTGCTTGCCCGTCATTATTCCGCTTTCGGAGCGGTCATGGAGCAGGTAGACGCTGGACAATCCGGGATTGACGGCCTTGGCTGTCCGGATGGTGGGAATCGGGTCCACATTTTCCAGGACTCCGGTCACATTCCTTTGGCCATGAAGCAGAGTATCCGCTGCCTCCTCCACAACCCCGGCATAAACCATCGGCGCATTGTTGAAGAGACTTTTGCGATATTGCAGGGCGAATTCCACAGCAAAATCGTCAAAAGCCACAATCAGGTCAATATCCGTGCCCGAATATTTGTAAAGCAGGTTGGAAAACAGATTCTCCCGATTGTATTCCGAAGGAAATCTCTTCCAGTCGGCATATTCGGTATAGATCACCGGATGAAGCTCAGCCTTCTTCAGGGCATCCGTTATTCCCGCCGTTTCTTCATCCGTCCATTCAAATCCCTTATGGTAGGAGTTCAGGACAAGAACCCGGGGAGAGGCAATCATCTTCTCTTCACTGCGTGCGGTCCCCGGAGCCAGCCCGGCGGCGGCCGTCACAATCAGGAAAAGCAGCATCAATCTTTGCAAGTATCGTTGGCGGAATCCTGGCATGAAAAAATCCTCTCCTGAGCAGCCGCATCTGTTTCATTTCTCTTGTAGGCCCGCTGTAAAAACTGTCCCTGACGCTCCCGCCATGTCGAATGATTGACAAATCAATTCCAAATCTATCCGTCTTATCAACATATTTCAACAGGATAATCGGATTTATTATAGCATGTGACATTCCGTTTCGTCATTGATAAATGAAAAAATCCCCAAATCGGCAGTCATAAGACTGTCCAGATTTGGAGATTTTCTACAGGCGTTCAGTCGATGGCGGTGCTTCCGTCATACGTAGTGATCACACGGTACAGGTCCGGGCGGCGGTCCCGGAATATCCCCCATTCAATCCGCTGGATTTCCAATTGGTCCAGGTCGAATTCCGCAGTGAGGACAGCCTCCTCCTCCCTGCCGGCTTCCGCCACCTTTTGGCCGGTGGGTCCGGCAATAAAAGAGGAGCCGTAAAAGGTAATGCTGGAGTCGCCGTCGGACTCCAAGCCGATCCGGTTGGAGGCGATGACCGGCATCAGATTGCAGGCTGCATGGCCCAGCATGCACATTTGCCAGTGATCCCGGGAGTCTATGGTGCCGTCCTGGGGTTCGGAGCCGATGGCGGTGGGATAGAACAGAAGCTCCGCTCCCATAAGCGCCATACAGCGGGCCGCTTCTGGATACCATTGATCCCAGCATACGCCCACGCCAATTTTGGCATAGCGGGTTTTCCAGACCTTAAAGCCGGTGTCCCCCGGGTTAAAATAAAATTTCTCCTCATAACCCGGTCCGTCGGGGATATGGCTCTTGCGGTAGAGCCCCAGCACAGAGCCGTCGGCATCGATCACGGCAAGGGAATTGTAGCGGGCGTAATTCTTCTTTTCATAGAAGCTGATGGGCAGCACTACCTGAAGCTCCCGGGCCACTTCCCGGAAATGGGCCACGGCCTTGTTCTCCTCCAGCTCTCTGGCGTAGACATAATAATCGGATTTTTCCTTCTGGCAAAAATAAGGGGTCTCAAACAGCTCCTGAAGCAGGATAATCTGCGCTCCCTCGGCCGCTGCCTGGCGGACCAGCTTATCCGCCCGGCGGATATTTTCCTCCATATCGGATGTGCAGCTCATTTGGGTAGCCGCTACGGTAACTTTTCTCATTCTTGTCCCTCCTGAAAGTTTTGCGCAAGCAAAACTGGCATCGTAAGCATTTACTGGGGCGCAGGCGTCTGCTGGGTGGTGCAATGCACATTGCCGCCCTCTTTGATAATCGCCATCCCGTCCACGGTGCGAATCCGGCGGTCCGGGAATACCCGGGCCAGCGTCTCCTCCGCCAAACGGTCGGTCTCCGCAGCGTCTTCGCCGAATACGGGGAGGATGATGCCGCCGTTGGCAAAGTAGAAATTCAGATAGCTTAGGGTCAGACGTTTTCCGTTGTACTCCCTGTACGGGGGCTGCTTGATTGGAATAACCTCCAGCGGACGGCCCTTGGCGTCAGCCGCGGCGGCCAGAATCGCCAGATTCTCCCGGGTGATGGCTGTATTCTCATCTCCCGGTTCGTCGGATACCTGAAGAATAACCTTGCCCGGTGCGGCAAAACAGGCAATATTGTCCACATGACCGTCGGTTTCGTCGCCGCTTAAACCCCGCTTAAGCCAGATGATCTTTTCAATACCGGCGTGGCGCTTCAGCTCTTCCTCAATCTGCTCCCGGGTTAAATCGGGATTGCGGTTGGGATTCAGCAGGCATTCCTCGGTGGTGATCATGGTGCCTTCCCCGTCCGTGTGGATGGACCCGCCCTCCATCACAATAGGAGCGTCAAACCGACGCGCTCCCGTGTGGGCGATAATAGCCGGAGCCACCGCGTCATCCAGATCCCAGGGCTCGTATTTGCCGCCCCAGGCATTGAAGCCCCAGTTGACCGCTCCCAGATGTCCGGCCTTGTCCAGCAGGAAGGTGGGGCCGTTGTCGCGGAGCCAGGCATCATTGTGGGGAATGGCGAGACATTCCGCCTGAACGCCGGCCAGCCTGGAGCGCACCGGGCCTTCATCTTCGGGATTGACCACGACGGTCACCGGCTCGAATTCGGCAATGGCGCGAATAATATTTTCATAACCGAGACATACCTGCTCATAATCCTCGGGGTATACCATGGAGTCCCGGACAGGCCAGGAGATGAATGTGCCGCTATGTTTAGCCCACTCGGGGGGCATGGTGTAGGAAAGCTCTTTCGGATTCATGGGGTCCCTCGCATTTCTTGGTATCATAAGTTTGCAGATCCGCAGCGGGCAGGCCTGAGGCCCGTCCATCAACTTCTTATCTTATAGTAAAAACTCCTGTCCCACAATGGCATCCGCCGTTTGAAACTTATTGCAGCAGTTTTTGCGCCACACTCTGCAGCGCGCCGCCGCGTACCAGCTCCTTCAAGGAGATAACCCAAAGCCGGTCTTTATGTGTAAGAAGGCCCGCAGGAATATTTTCATACACGATCAGCAGAACAGCCGATTCAAACTGGTGATGGACGGATGGAGCTTGCTTCATCACTTCTTGAAGCTCGACCATAAACGTATCCGAGCAGTTTTCCAATATGTTTTTGGTGCCGCAAGGGTGATACCAACAGGAACGAAAAGAACGGTGTATCTGCGTCCATTGTTCCTTGTGGCAGCCAGCCAATTGAATATGCGGCGGGATACCCTCCTCCATTTGCTCAAACTGATGAATGTCCAGGGTCAGGAGGGATTGGCCGGGATGCTGCCGCATATACTCCGCAAACAAGCTCAAATACTGTTCCCACGCAGCTTCCATATCATCGAAGCGGCCAATTGGCAAATCAACGGCCCCGGAGCCATCCTGAAAGCGGGACTGCGCTTCATATAACCGGTATATATAAATAAGAAAGTTCAGACAGGCCGATGGCAGGTTGTACAAGGCATCCGCCTCCCTCTTCCGGACAACATCCGGACATAGCTTAATCGCCAACCACATTTTCTTCATATTACCCGACTATCGCTGCAAAGTAAAAGTCCGGGAGGAGTGAAGGCCGAAGTTACTCGCAAGCTCCCTCTCATCCCAACCTCGGAGGAGCGTAGCGGAACTGAGCGACTCTTAAAGCGGCTTTAAGACCCATTGGGCGTCCTTACGGAACTGAGAAGCGCTTATTCCCCGCCACAGCCTCATTTCTCCCCATTTTTGCCGCATAAAGCTGCGTAAGAGTTTCTTAGTTCCGTAAAAACGCCCAGCTCCCGCTTTTGCCGCAATAAGAGTCGCTGAGTTTCCGTCCGCATACCGCCGCCCGTTTCGCCCCTCCATCGCCACCCTGACAACAAAAAAATGGCCCCGCTATAGCCATAGCGGAAGCCATTTTGAGCCGCGATAATCGGGCGATCCATCAGTGATGCTGGTGCAAACCGGACATGATCCAGATGGTGCCTACAACAATGACCAAGGCCAGGAACACTCCGTAGGCGATGTTGAGCAGCTGCACCTTCCGGGCATCGCCCTCGTTCACGTGCATGAACATAAAGAGCTGAAGTCCGGCCTGCAGCAACGCCAGGGAGCCGATGATCCACATAATCGCCGAAAAGCTGAGGGAGGTCTTCAGGGCAATCGCCCCTGCCAGGAAGGTCATCAGAAGAGAGCCCAGAAAACCCAGAACATGCGTGGTAGGAAAGCCGGATTTATTGTGCATCTTTAGATCACCAATCCTTTCAGATAGACGAAGGTGTAGATGAAGATCCATACCACGTCCAGGAAGTGCCAGTACAGGCCGATAATGAAGGTTTTGCGGGTGGTCACCGGGGTCAGCCCCCGCTGAAGCAGCTGGATAATAATCAGCACCGCCCAGCCGATGCCCATGGTCACGTGCAGCCCGTGGGTGCCCAGGAGCACGAAGAAGCTGGACAGGAAGGCGCTGGTCTGCATGGTTGCCCCTTCGTGGATATAGTGCGAAAACTCATTGATTTCCATAAAGAGAAAGCCCGCGCCCAAAAGCAGGGTAACCACCAGCCAGCCGATAAGCCCGTTCCGGCTGCCGCGGCGCATCTGCAGAATGGCCAGCCCGCAGGTGAAGCTGGAGGTCAGAAGCAGCACGGTTTGGATCATCACATCACGGATGTTGATCAGATCCTGATGGGTGGGTCCTCCCGCATACCGGTTGTACAGCACGGCATAGACGCCGAAGAGAGTGGCGAACAGCACAATCTCCGCTCCGAGGAAAATCCAGAAGCCCAGAATATTCATCCGGCTCTGCAGCGTCCGGTATTCCATAGGCAGAGCCGTATTCTCATGATGCGTCATACTTGCTCACCTCTTTCTCCATGCTTCTCCATGCTTTCTCCGTATGGGCGATTTCATCGGTATGAACATGATAGCCTTCATCATAGTCAAAGGAACGGATGACCAGACCGGCCAGGATGCCCACCAGCGCCACCAGCGATGCAATGTGGAGCTCGAACACCAGGAGGAAGCCTGCCACCAGGAACACGCCGCCCATATATACCGGGAGCCAGGAATTGCTGGGCATATGAATCTCCTCCAGCTCCGACTCCTTGAGCGTCAGACCTTCGCCCTTCTTTTTCATATGCCAGAAGGCATCCAGGGAATTAACCTCCGGCAGCTTGGCAAAGTTGTAATGCTGCGGCGGGGAAGCGGTCGCCCACTCCAGAGTGCGGCCGTTCCAGGGATCGCCCACCGTTTTCTTGTCCGCGTAGCGGAAGCTCCAGTAGAGGTTGTAGCAGAAGATGGCGAAGCCTGCGGCCAGAATCGCAGCGCCCAGACCCGAGAGCATAAACAGCGGCGCAAAGCCGGATTCCTCGGAGTAAGTGTAAGCCCGTCTCACAGCGCCGTTCAGCCCCAGGAAGAACATGGGCATGAAGGTCACATTAAAGCCGATGACGAACAGCCAGAAATGCCATTTGCCCAAACGCTCGTTGAGCAGGAAGCCGAAGATTTTCGGCCACCAGTAATACAGGCCGGCGAAGACGGCGAACACAACGCCGGGGATCAGCACATAGTGGAAGTGGGCCACCAGGAACAGCGTATTGTGATATTGGTAGTCCGCCGCGCCCATAGCCAGCATGACGCCGGTTACGCCGCCGATGACGAAACAAGGCACAAAAGCCAAGGCCCACAGCATGGCGGTTGTCATCTTGATCCGGCCTTTGCGCATGGTGAACAGCCAGTTGAACATCTTCACCCCCGTCGGCACCGCAATCAGCATGGTGGAGATGGAGAAGAAGGAGTTCACACCGGGCCCCGCGCCCATGGTATAGAAATGGTGCACCCATACCAGCATACTGAGCAGCGCGATCCCGACAATGGACACGATCATGGACGTATAGCCGTAAAGCGACTTGCGGGAGAAGGTGGCAATCACCTCGGAGAAAATCCCGAAGGCCGGCAGAATGACGATATACACCTCGGGGTGTCCCCACAGCCAGAACAGGTTGGCCCACAGCATATCCATGCCGCCGGCGGAAACCGTAAAGAAGTGGGTGCCGTACAGCCGGTCAAAGGTCATCAGCGCCAGCGCCACAGTCAGAATCGGGAACGCGGCCACGATAATCACGTTGGTAATCAGCGATGTCCAGGTAAACATGGGCATCCGGCGCAGAGTCATGCCGGGAGTGCGCATTTTCAGAATGGTCACAATAAAGTTGACCCCGGTCATCAAGGTTCCGATACCGGATATCTGGAGCGCCACGGCGTAGAAGTTATTGCCGATGCCCGGACTGAATTCCTTGCCCGCCAGCGGGAAGTAGGAGGTCCATCCAGCATCCGGGGAGCCCCCGATAACAAAGCTCAGGTTAAACAGCATAGCGCCGCTGAAGAACAGCCAGAAGCTCAGGGCGTTCAACTGGGGATACGCCACGTCGCGGGCGCCGATCTGCAACGGAATAATAATATTCATAAGTCCGATCAGCATGGGCATGGCCATGAACAGGATCATCACCACACCATGGGTGGTGAATACCTCGTTATAATGCTGCGCGTTCAAAAACTCCATCTCCGGCCGGGCGGTCTGGGCCTTCATCATCAGACCGTCCATACCGCCGCGGAAAAACATCGCCACTCCGGCAAGGATGTACATAATACCGATTTTCTTATGATCAACGGTGGTCAACCATTCCCTCCACAGCCACTTCCAGCGCTTGAGATAGGTTAGAAGGGCCACAATGCCCACCGAAGCCAATATAATGGAAACCTGGGCGCCGAGAATCATCGGATCTCCGGTCACCAGAATTTGATCCCATTTAATGCCCATGATGCTGTTCACCCCCATCTTTCTTGGTGCTGCTTTGGGAATCGCCGCTTGGTGCGTTGTATTGATCAGGCTCCGTAAAGGTTTTGCCCGGATAGCCGTGATCCAGACGGTACATCTCCGGATTGGTGTAAGACTTGGAATCCGGGTCCGCGTGATTTACCCATTCCAGGTGGGTGTTGGAATACGTCTTCCGTCCCAGATGGGTAGGCTCCAGCAGCTTCTCGTATTCCGGCTCCGACAGCTTGGGCGCGGTGGCCTTCACCTCGCTCACCCATTCTTCAAACTCCTTGGGGGTTTGGCTCAATACCTCAAACTCCATTTCCGCGTAGCCCTTGCCGTTAAAGTTGGTATTGCGGCCCAGATACGAGCCCGGGTTATCCGCCACCACGTACAGCTGATTCTCCATCTTCGCCATGGCATACTTCTGGCCTGCCAAAGCCGGAACCCAGAAGGACTGCATCGTGCCGGCGGAGGTCAGCCGAAAATCCACCGCCCGTCCCGCGGGGATGTTCACATAGTTCACCGTTTCGATGTCTTGCTCCGGATAGCTGAAAATCCACTTCCAATCCGCAGAGGTCACGTGAATCACAAGCGGAGCCTGGTCCTCATAGCCGGCAGGCACATCCTCCAGCTTGTAAAGAGCCTTCACCGTAGGGATGGTCAGGGCAATCACGATCAGGATCGGAATGACCACCCAGGTTACCTCCAGGATCATGCTGCCATGCTCCTCGGGAGGCTCGTAGCCCTCATTCTCCGGCTTCTCCCGGTATTTCCACACAATGACTACAAACAGACTGATCACCACAACCACAACCAACAGCATCCATAACATAGACCAGTTGATCAACTCGGCAATGCTTCTTGCCACAGGCCCCTGGGGGTTCAACACCACCAGCTTTTCGCAGCCGCTCAAAAGAGCCGTTCCCGCACCTGCAGTCAACAGAGCAAGCAGCCTTTTCATTCGCATGTATGCCAACTCCCCTTCTGAAAAAATGCGAATTTCACAATATGTTCATTCCACTCTCTATTTTTTGTGATATTTATCACTTTACAAATGAAATCTTACCATGAAAATAAGTTTTCAGCCATCTGAAATTGTTACAAAAGTAGTAAGGAAAATTATACATATGACTTTTTTTACCTCATCTGCTATACTAATTGATCCCATTTTTCAAATTGCTAATATTTAGTTGATTCTATGTGATAGCCGGGCCTTTCATTCCCCAAAATGCAAAAAACCGGACAAGGAGATTTCTCTCCCTGTCCGGTTCTCTCATTCACGCGTAGACCCGCGGTACTAGGCGTTCAGCTTTACCTTGGCGGCGGCAGCCAGATCGGCGAATGCCTTGGCGTCGGTTACAGCCAGATCAGCCAGAATCTTGCGGTTTACATCGATGCCGGCCAGCTTCAGACCGTGCATGAACTTGCTGTAGGACAATCCGTTTTGACGGGAAGCCGCGTTGATCCGGGCGATCCACAGCTTGCGGAAATCGCGCTTCACTTGACGGCGGTCACGGAATGCATACATGTGGGACTTCATTACCTGCTCGTTGGCAGTTCTGAATAACCGGTGTTTGGAGCCGAAATAGCCCTTTGCCAGCTTCAAGATTTTTTTATGACGACGACGAGTCACAAACCCGCCCTTAACTCTTGCCATAGTAGTCAGCCTCCTGAATAAATGAATTGCTTTGCCTGGAATAACATACTCCGGGCCATGGGCCGGATCATGCTATAGATTACTTCACGTATACCAAGAGGGACTCAATACGCTTGGTATCGCCTTTGGTCATGATAGCGGGTTTGCTCAATCCAGCCTTGCGCTTGGAGCTCTTGTGCTCCAGAATGTGGCGCTTGCCCGATTTGTTTCTCTTGATCTTACCAGTACCGGTTTTCGTGAAACGCTTGGCGGCGCCACGGTGAGTTTTCATCTTAGGCATTCCTGAAGTCCTCCTAATAGTTATTGCCGGTTCCGAATCACTTCGGCGCCAGTATCATGATCATGCTGCGGCCTTCCAGCTTGGGTCTGCGCTCCACCGTACAAATGCTCTCGGCTTCCGTCGCTACCCGCTCCAGCACACGCTGGCCGATGGAAGCATGGGTAATCTCACGGCCGCGGAAACGGACGCTGCACTTCACCTTGTCTCCGTCCTGAATGAACTTCAGCACATTGCGGAGCTTGGTTTGGAAGTCATGCTCATCGATGGTGGCGCTGAAACGGACTTCCTTCAGATCAACCACCTTCTGATTTTTGCGGGCTTCCTTTTCTTTCTTCTGCGTTTCGTACCGGAATTTGCCGTAATCCATGATCCGGCAAACCGGCGGCTTGGCGGTAGGTGCTACATTTACCAGGTCAAGATTCGCTTCCTGCGCAATTTGCAGTGCTTCCCGGAACGACTTGATGCCCAACTGCTCGCTGTCGGGACCAATCAAACGAACTTCCTTGGCGCGAATCTCTTCGTTAATCATATGATCCTTGCTAATAACCTTCCACCTCCACTGGATTCTCACCTGTACCTTGAACCTAAAAAAAGGATGCAGGCACTAACCGCCCACATCCTGATCTCGCGTCATAAGCAACACAGCTAAGCGTTCACTTAAGTGACTAGAACCAGCCAACGCTCTGTCGGTCAGGTGAGAAGCGGGCGCTTCTTCTTAATAGCACTCAAACAGTTTACCATAGCAATTTCCATATGTCAACACTGGATCACATGATCCAAACCGCTGCATCCTCAGCTGGCCTGCTTGCTCTGCACTTCCTCCAGCCGGAGCACCCGGGTATGCTGGGTGTGGCTCCATTGTTTGTTGTTCTGGGTGAAGAAGGCGTAGAAGGTGACCGGGTACCAGGAGACCAGAAATACCGGGAACAGGATCAGGGACTTCCAGATCTTCTTCGGGGCCTGCTCCATATACAGAGCCAGCGGGAATACCAGCACATTCATGAGATACAGCACGCCGAAGAACCAGGGCGCGTTCTCGAACAGGGAGGTGAAGTACGGTCCTCCTGCCCGGAGCTGGTCGGCATACAGCATAATGGTGATGATGCCGCTCAGGAACAGGTTATATACATTCAAGGCATATACGGCTGTGTCCACCTTGGCCCAATTGCCTTCCTTCAAGCCCCGCCATACCAGGGGGAAGAAGTAGCGGCGGGCCACATCGAAGTGTCCCTGCATCCAGCGCAGGCGCTGGCGGGCGGAGGCGCTAAAGGTCAGCGGCTTCTCGTCGTATACCTTGGCGTCATAATCAAAATACGGCTTGATGCCCCTTTTGACGCAGCGCATGGTAAACTCCAGGTCCTCCACCAAACTGGTGGCTCCCCAGCCCATTTCCTTGAGCAGGGTGGTCTCGAAGCACATGCCGGTGCCGCCCAAATAATTGGCCAGTCCCAGATTCGTGCGCGGCAGCTGCCACAGCCGGTTGCAATACCAGTACGAAATGGCATACGAGGAGGTAATCCAGGAATCATGGGGATTCTTGGTGTCCAGGTAAGCTTGGACCACACGGTGGCCTGCGCACAGGTCGTTGTTCATGTGGATCAGGAAATCCTGCTCCACCAGGTTGTCCGCATCAAACATCACAATGCCGTCATAGGTGCGGGGAAGCTTCCACAGCTCCTTGAGCATCCATTCGATGGCGTATCCCTTGCCGCGGAGGCTGGGATTAAAACGCTCGAAGGCATAAACGCCGTGGCTTCTTGCAATTTCGGCGGTATTGTCGGTGCAGTTGTCACAGATCACCATCACATCGTACAGCTCTTTGGGGTAATTCAGGCGCTTGAGGTTTTCAAGCAGCGCTCCGACTACCTTGCCTTCATTGTGGGCCGCAACCAGAATGGCAAAGGACTTTTGCGGCTCGAAGCTTTTTTTGGTATTTTTACGCACCCATCCGAAAAATGTAAGCACGAGCTGATAAGCGCCGATTAAAGCCAGTATCAGCTGCAAAGCCAAAACAATATGGTCCAGCATGGTAAGCCCCCTTTTTTTACTTCTTCCCTTTCTTCATTCTCTCTCTAAACCAATCTCTGTAGTTTTGAAAACTTTTTTTGACAGATACGAAAGCCGATTCTGATTTTCCTCTCTTTACCCCCATTTGTCAAAACTCCCAAACCGCCACTTGAGGGCGGTATGCGGCCAATAAAGGGAATACAACCGGGAAATTCCTTCGTCCTGCGCATCCAAGCGCCATCTTGCGGTGTTTCTTGACTTTCGTTGGGTCCCTGGGCATGGAACTCCGCCGGAGCCCAACTCTTGTCCCCTTCTCATTATCACCCAGCATCAGGGGGTTTCATCCACCTTTTTTGGAGCCTGATGGTTCCGCCGGGCATAACAAGGCCCTTCCGGTGCCCGCGCACGGAATTCAGGGCCTTTCGGATTATTATTTGGCGGCTGCCAGCTCATGATTCGACAAATCGTCAAGCTCAGGCACAACCTGTCGATAGCTGTCCAGCAATCGGGAAAAGATGGAATCCCAGGTTTGAAGCTCACTGTAGGCCCGGCCCGCTTGGGCTATTTGGGTACGGAGGGAATCATTCTCCAGCAATGTCGCAATGGCTTCGGCGAAGGCACCCGCATCCCCCGGCGGACAAAGCCAGCCGTTCTCCATATGTCTGACCGTATCCTGGACGCCGCCTGCCGCTGCGCCGATTACGGTTGTGCCGGACGCCATGGCCTCCAGCACCACGTTTCCGAAGGTTTCGGTGGCGGAGGGGAATACGAACAGATCGGCGGCGGCATACAAGTCCGTCAGCGCCGTCCCCTCCGTAAAGCCGAGGAAATGAATATCCGCCCTGTCTATATAGGATTCGGTGAGCTCCTTGAATAAGGGTCCGTCGCCGGCCAGAATCAGCTCCGTTCGGGCTCTCAGCTCCTCCGGCAGACTGTCATACGCTTCGAGCAGCACATCCACGCTTTTTTCGGGGGCCAAACGTCCTACATATAGAAGGGATAATTTGTCGGGATTTGCGCCCGCCCGCCGGAGCACCGCATCACGGTCTACCTCCGGATGAAAGCGGGAAACGTCCACGCCGCGGCTCCAGACCTCCAAATTGGAGAAGCCTCTCTCCATTAAATAATGAAGGGTGGACCGGGAAGGCACATAGATTTTCCGGCAGGTCTGGTGGAACCAGCCCAGATACCGCCACAGCATCCCCTCCACCCACTGGATTTTGTAATATTGAAGATACTGGTCAAAATGGGTATGATAGGAAGCCACGACCGGAATTTTATGCTTCTTGGCGTAATGGAGCCCATATAGGCCAAGATTGAACGGCGTAGCGCAGTGGATGATGTCCGGCTTGAACTCCTGAAGCGTCTTCTTGATGCTGATGGGGTTGGGGATGGCCAGCTTGCACTCCGGGTACAGCAGGAACGGCACACTGTAGAAGCGCTCCACCAGCAAGCTGTTGTAATCCGATCCGGCCTCGTCCTCGCTCTGGGGCGCAAACACACGGCAGGTCGCTCCGTGGCTCTCCAGATAATCCACCCAGCGGCCAAGAGTCCGGGCGACTCCGTTGACATCGGGCAGGAACGTATCGGTAAACAATGCCACTTTCACGAATACTCCCCCTTTTAGAGATCATGCTTACTTTCATTATAGACCCGGATTATTCGGCTATCGTCAAACGCAAGTAAATTTTACATTTCGCGCCCCGTGCGTTTATCTGCGTTTAACATACAAAACGTACGATTATAAAGGTAATATACACAACCTTTACCCGCGATCGCTGCGGATGAATATCTTCGCGCTTGCGCGGGGGCAGATGAATCATTGAGGAGGCGGAAAGCCATGAGCCGTGTTGTCACCTGGCTGCAATACAGGGAAGTGGAGATGTTCCGGTGGGTGAACAAAAGACAGCATATTCTCATCGATTGGCTGATGAACCGGATTACCCATATGGGAGGCGCCACCCTGACCCTTCTGTTTACTCTGGGAATGTCCATTTTGGGCCCCAGCCCCTGGAATGAGGTGGCCATGCAGAGCTTCCTGGCCCTCACCCTGAGCCATGTTCCTGTCCATATTGTGAAGAAGAAGTATCCCCGGCTGCGTCCATACCTTGTCCTGCCCCATATCAATATATGCAAAAAACCGTTGACAGACCATTCATTTCCGTCCGGACATACAACTGCCATCTTTGCCGTGGTCATTCCATTCGTGCTTGCCTGGCCCCTGCTTGGCCTGATGCTCCTGCCTCTGGCGCTGCTCGTAGCCATGTCCCGTATGTATCTGGGTCTGCACTATCCGTCGGACTGCGCGGCCGGCGCCTTCATCGGCACAGTGTCCGCCCTCCTGACGGGCATTCTAATTTGAGGCTACTTCAATATAGTACCAAGAGAGCGGCTTTAATAAAAGCCGCTCTGCGCTCGTTTAAGGAAAGCTTAAGATTCGCCCGCTTACTGCGGTTCCTTCAGACGCTGTACATGCTCCTCCAAGGCAAGCTTGCCAACCAATACCTCGCACCGGTAAATGGGCATGCCCCGATCCACAAACTTCAGCTCATATTCCGTCGGCACCAGGTCCTCGCGCAAGCCCTCCGCATGAAGGTTCAGGGAAATGTTGCGCATGCGCAGCCCCATATCCGCAAAGGAGTTCAGGGAAAACTCGAACAGCGACATGGAATCCGTCTTGAAGTGGATTTCCCCCCAGTCGTTGAGGATCAGCATATATTTGCGCAAAAACTCGTGATGCGTCAGCCTTCTTCTGGCATGGCGCTTCTTCGGCCAGGGATCGCTGAAATTCAGGTAGATCCGCTCCAGCTCCCCGGTTTCAAACATATCAAGCACATATTCCAGATTGCATAATGCCAGAGCCAAGTTGGGAATGGATTCGTCCTCGGCCAGTCCTCCATGAGCCAGCCGCGCTTTCTCCGCGGCTCTCCGCAGCAGCTCATCGTACATGTCCACACCAATGTAATTAATATCGGGATTGCGCACGGACTGCTCGCTGACGAAGCGGCCCTTGCCCATTCCAAATTCCACATGGATGGGATTCGTGTTGCCAAAATACTCGGCCCACCGCCCCTTCAGGCTTTTTCCATCCAGCACAACAAGATCCGGCTGCCGCTCCAGCGACTCGCGGATCCCTTTTCTGCCACGCAAACGCATTCTCTTATTCCTCCAGACAGTGACGAATAGCTTACCTCAAGGATAGTCGATCACCATTGAAAAAGCAAAGCCCTAACCGCTTTCCGAGAAAGAATTGCGGAGAAATGCAAAAAGAGGAATCCTGCCTCATCCGGCGGATTCCTCTATCCGAATACCGACACCATCATGTCAGTGGGTCATCTCCTCATAAAGAAGAGGCATGTCGCTTTCCTTCAACACTTGGCTGTCCAGGGCACTTCTGACCTTGCGGCGGGCATCTGCCAATTGGTTGGAATTCTGATTGAACCGGAAACCGGACAGGGCCATGGCTTCCTTCACCGTCAGCTCTACTGTAATCCGCTCCTCGCCTTGGGGAACCAGAACATGTGTCGTCATTCCTCATACGCCTCCTTTTGTAATTTCCAATTGAATATTGTTGAAAAAAGGGCTTAGTGTCAAGGGTTGGTTGAGAAAAAATCCTTTATTTTTCTCACTTTTAATATAACACATCATGTTAGGTATTGCAAGATGAAACGAAAAATTTCCGCGTTTTATTTCCATTCCCTTTTTTCTTAGAATGCCCGGTATCCGGCAGACTATTCGCTTTCGGCGCCGGCATCCACTACAATGGGAAAGAAGATGGAGCAAGGAGGAAGAAGATGAACGGCAATCAAGGAGCACCGCCGCGGCAAACGCCCCTGCTGTGGGACGACAAGCGGTTTCATACATGGAATTTTGAAATGAAGCGCCAATTCGGGGCCAAGGTATTCAAGGTAATGCTGGATGCGGGCTTCACCTGCCCCAACCGGGACGGCACCATTGCCGCCGGCGGCTGCACCTTTTGCAGCGCCAGAGGCTCGGGAGATTTTGCCGGCAGGCGCCGGGACGATCTGGTGACCCAGTTCAATACAGTCCGGGACCGCCAGCATCTCAAGTGGCCGGAAGCCCGCTATATCGGCTACTTCCAGGCCTATACCAATACCTATGCCCCGGTGGAGGAGCTGCGGGAATATTATGAAGTGATTCTGGAGCAGCCGGGGGTGGTGGGGCTGTCCATTGCCACCCGGCCGGACTGCCTGCCCCCGGAGGTGCTGGATTATCTGGAGGAGCTGAACAGCCGAACCTACCTGTGGGTGGAAATGGGGCTGCAAACCATCCACGAAAGCACCTCCCGGCTGATTAACCGGGCCCACGACACCGACACGTATTACCGGGCGTTGGAAGAACTGCGCAAGCGTGGCATCCGCACCTGCGCCCATATCATTTACGGGCTGCCCGGCGAGGACCGGGACATGATGCTGGCCACCGGTGACGCTGTGGCTCGTATGGATGTGCAGGGCGTCAAGATTCATCTTTTGCACCTGCTCAAAAAAACCCCCATGGTCCGCCAGTACGAGGAGGGGCTGCTCCGCTTTTTGGAGAAGGAGGAGTATGTGGGGCTTGTGGTGGATACGCTGGAGCGGCTGCCGCCGTCGATGATCGTCCACCGCCTGACAGGGGATGCGCCCCGTGATCTGTTGGTTGGCCCCATGTGGAGCCTCAAGAAATGGGAGGTGCTCAACGCCTTCGACGATGAGCTCAAACGGCGGGACAGCTGGCAGGGCAAGTTTTGGACAGGAGGAGCATAAGCAATGGGATTTGTATCGGTACTGAGCCTGGCCCAGGAATTGGCCGGACAGCGCATTGAGCCGGGGGATTGCTGCATTGACGCTACGGCGGGAAACGGGGTGGATACGCTGTTTCTGGCCAAGGCGGCAGGGTCCGGCGGCAGGGTGCATGCCTTCGATATTCAGGAAACAGCCTTGAACAGCACGGCTGCAAGGTTATCCGGCGAGCTTTCGGAGCGTTTTACCGGAGTCAGGCTGCATCTGGCTTCCCATGACAGGATGAAGGAGTTTGTGGAGGCGGAGCACCACGGCCGGATTTCCGCGGTTATGTTCAATTTGGGCTATCTGCCGGGGGCAGAGCATGAGGTGATTACCCGGCCGGACACAACTCTGGCGGCATTGGACTGCTCTCTCACGCTCCTGCGGCCCGGCGGGGTGCTGACGGTGGTGGTGTACTCCGGCCATCCGGGGGGTGCGGAGGAAGCGGAGGCGGTGAACCGGTGGGCGGAGTCGCTGCCGCAGCGGGAGTTTCAGGTGATGTGCTACCGCTTCATGAACCAGCGGAACCATCCGCCCTATCTCATCGCCGTGGAAAAGCGGCAGACGGTGAAATGATTGCGCCGCCGGCATTTTCTGCGGACAACACATTTTCTGCGGGTAGGCTTTACGGGGCCCGGCATAGTGATTACAATGGAAGAAAATCTTTGGAGTGGAAAGTGGGGACGGCATAATGAAACCTTATCCTTTGCAATTTCAGCCCGAGTTTAAGGAACGGGTATGGGGCGGCCGCAATCTGGAGCGCTTCGGCTATACCATGCCTGAGGGCAAAATCGGCGAAGCCTGGACCATCGGCGACCATGCCAACGGCACCACCAAGGTGATGAACGGCGAACTGGCGGGCGCAGGCCTGGATGAAGTGCGGGAGCGCTTCGGCAAGGAGTTTTTCGGGAAGAAGGGCTTCTCCCAGCGGACAGGCCGCTTTCCGCTGCTGATCAAGCTGCTGGACTGCGAGGATGACCTCTCTGTACAGGTGCATCCTACCGATGATTATGACCGTTTGCCTGCGGGCGAGCTGGGCAAAACGGAGATGTGGTATGTGCTGGACGCCAAACCCGGCGCGAAGATCATCTACGGCCTGAAGGACGGGGAAACCCGGGAATCGGTGACCGCAGCCATTGAGGAGGGCCGGATTATGGACACGCTCCATGAGGTGCCGGTTTCCGCAGGGGATACCTTCTATATTCCGGCGGGCACCGTTCACGCGCTGTGCTCCGGCGTGCTGGTGGCGGAAATCCAGCAGAACTCCGACACCACCTACCGGCTCTACGACTATAACCGCCCGGGTCTGGACGGCAACCCCCGGGAGCTGCACGTGGAGGATTCCCTCAACGTGATCGCCTATGACAATGCCGGGGCCGCCCGGATGACCACCGACCTGCCGGAAGCCCATACCTGGCTCAATATCGCCCACTCCCCTTATTTTGTGGTGCAGAAGGGCAAGGTGGACGGCACCTGGGCGCTGACCTCCCCGGGAGACAGCTTCGCCATCCACATTATCTGCGACGGCACAGGCACCCTCCGCTGGGCGGACGGGGAGCTTCCGGCGAAGCCGGGCGACTGCTTCCTGATCCCCGCCTCCCTGGGGGATTACGGCTTCAGCGGCCGGCTGACCATGCTCCGCAGCCTGGTGCCGTAAGGCGCAGCAAACCCGCTTCCCGGGAGGGAGGCGGGTTTTGCTTTGCGGGCATTTGCGAATAAGTATGCGGGCTATCTGCTGATAAGCATGCAGGCTATTTGCGGGCTATCTGCTGATAAGTATATGGACTATCTATGGACATTGCCGATAAGCCTGCGGATAAGCTGAAGACTATCTGCGGGCTATCTCCTGACTAAGATAAACCTATCGATAAACCTATGAATAAACCTACGGATAAGCCTGCGGACAAACTTCCCGTGTAAGCGCCAACAAATGTTTGCTATAAAGCTAAAAGGCGGGAAAAGTGGCAAATAGCGTATATAAAATGTATGCTATTGCCCCGATACGCCGCAAATCGTCCCCACATATGAGCAATAGCATACATTTCAGGTAGCTTATTCGTCTCAAAAACAGCCATCTGAGGAGATAGCAAACATTTTGTGTACCTTATTTGCTCCATAACAGCCGCCGGAGGACACAGCCCCCACCTTGGGGGCATATTTATCCGGGAACAGCCGTTGAAGGACGCCCCCCCACCTTGAGGGGCATATTTTGTCCGGAAACAGCCGTTGAAGGACAGTACCCTCACCTTGGGGGGGCATATTTTGTCCGGAAACAGCCGCTGAAGGACAGTACCCTCACCTTGGGATCATGTTTGTCCGAGAACAACTGTCCGGAGGAATAAGAATCGCCCCGTTGCTCTCCCTCCCGCAGCTATCCTCCGGCTATTCCGCCGCCTCCGTGGCGGTTCCCTTCCGCAGCAGCTCCAGCGGAGCGGAATAATACCGGGGCCCTGCCCCTTCACCGCCCCCGCTGCCTTCGCCGCCGTACAGCACCAAGAGCAGCGTCTCCTCCGGCACAATCTCCCCGCTCTCCTCGTAGGCGCGAAGATTAAACGGCAGCACCTCCACCACCGCCCACTTGTGCAGCTCCCGCTCATTCCACTCTGTCCCGGCCAGCTCCGAAGACAACAGCCCCGGCTCACGGGCGGCCAGCCGCAGCAGCTCCGCCTGACCGCTTTTGCCCAGGGTAAAGTCCCACCAGATTTTCCGCGGTTTGTACTTGTGGTTCAGGAAATAATCCAGCTTCATCAACCCCAGAGCCGTCTCCTGCCCGGCAATGCCCCGCTCCTGCAGAAACGCCTGCAGACGGCTGAACAGATCCTCCAGCTGATGGCCGATCCGCGACCAGCCCTGCTTTTCCCAATAGTCCCCAAACTCCTGGAAAAAATCAAAGGCCGACGGAAACTCATGCCGGATCAGGTACTCCGCGCTCCGGTCCAGCCGGTGGGAGTTCCAGTATTTCTCCAGCACATCCTCCACCCGCTTGATGCGGATCACATCGTCGAAGGACAGCACATCATTGCACAGCATCTCGTAAGGCGCATCCTCCATAAACACATAGCCGTATTTCGCCGCATCCCGCCGCAGGCCCGTCCCCCGCAGCAGCTTCAGGAAGCCCAGTTGCAGCTCCTCCGGACGCAAGGCGAACACATCGTTGAACGTCTTCCGGAAGGAGGCGTAATCCTCCCCGGGCAGTCCGGCAATCAGGTCCAGATGCTGGTCGATGGCGGCGATCTCCTTCACCTTGTTTACCGTCCGGGCCAGCTTCTCGAAATTTTGCCGCCGCTCCACCAGCCGGTTGGCCTCCTCATTGGTGGACTGCACCCCCACCTCGAAGCGGAACAATCCCTTAGGCACATTGCCCGCCAGGAAATCCAGCACCTCCGGCCGCATAATGTCCGCCGTAATCTCGAACTGGAAGGTGCAGCCGCCGTGATTCTTGATTAAATGGCCGAAGATATCCATGGCATAGTCCCGCTTGATGTTAAAGGTCCGGTCCACAAACTTCACCAGCTTAGCCCCGGAATCCACCAGGTACTCCAGGTCGCGTTTGGTCCGGTCCAGGTCGAAATAGCGAACCCCCACCTCGGCGCTGGACAAGCAGAACTGGCAGTTGAAGGGGCACCCTCGGCTCGTTTCAAAATAGACCACCCGGTTGGGCAATGCGGGCACATCCTCCGCAAAGCGGTGCGGCGTAGGAATCGTATCCAGCACCAGCTTCTGCCTGGGCGGGTTCACCACAAGCTCCGTCCCCTGGCGGTAAGCGGCTCCCAGCACCTCATGCCAGCGCTTTTCCCCGCGGAGCTCCGTCAGCAGGTGGTGGAAGGTCTCCTCTCCCTCCCCCATGACGATGAAATCCGCCTGCGGTATACGGCGGAGCCAATACTCCGTATCGTATGAAACCTCGGGACCGCCCAGCACAATGGTCAGCGCAGGCTTCAATTGCTTCAGCGCGGCAATAATCTTGATCGTCTCTTCAATGTTCCAAATGTAGCAGGAAAAGCCCAGAACATCGGGGCTTTTCAGATACAGGTCCGTCACTGCCTGCATCACCGGGTCCTTGATGGTATATTCGGCAATCTCGATATCAAACTCCCGGCCGCTGTACGCCTTCAAATAGCGCAGAGCCAGGGAGGTATGAATGTACTTGGCGTTCAGGGCGGCGAGAACCACCTTCATGGGAATCAAACCTCAATTCATATTAAGTTGCCTCTATCATACCCAGACTCCGCCCCCAAAAGCAAAGCTCCTTCCAGTATCCGCCCAATTAAGCCGGTTTAGGCGGCGGAATGCGCCGAAGCGGAGCAGGAGAGCGCCGGCAGCGACCCAATGTGATGACTTTTTACTTTATTGACATAAACCCATAAAAAACGTAAAATAAACATACTAAATTAATCGGATTTGCCAATTCAATTCAGGAGGGCGCTATGGAACGAATTGCGGAATGCCTGACGGATCTTATCGGGAACACCCCGCTTCTGAAGCTGGGGAAATATGCGGAGAGCCGCGGGCTTTCGGACACCCGGCTCCTGGCCAAGCTGGAATACTTCAATCCGGCAGGCAGCGTCAAGGACCGGATTGGCTACGCCATGATCCGGGATGCAGAGGAGCGGGGTGTGCTTCACCCCGGCGGCACCATTATTGAGTCTACCAGCGGCAATACCGGCATTGCTCTGGCTTTTGTGGCTGCGGCCAAGGGCTATCGCCTGATTCTCACCATGCCCGAGATCATGAGCGTGGAGCGGCAAAACCTGCTCCAGGCATTGGGAGCGGAGCTGGTGCTGACCCCGGGGGCGGAGGGGATGGGTGGGGCGATTCGGCGGGCCAATGATCTGGCCGAGGCCATTCCCGGCTCCGTAATCCTCCAGCAATTCGACAATCCGGCCAATCCCGAGACCCACCGCAACACTACCGCCGAGGAAATCTGGGCGGATACGGATGGGAAGGTGGATATTTTTGTGGCAGGAGTGGGCTCCGGCGGCACCATTACCGGAGTAGGCGAAGCGCTGAAGAAGAAAAATCCCGCCATCCGCATTATTGCCGTGGAGCCGCAGGATTCCCCCGTGCTGTCGGGAGGGCGGCCCGGTCCCAACAAGATTCAGGGAATCGGCGCCGGCTTCATTCCCAAGGTATTAAACCGGAGCATCTATGACGAAATTATTGCCGTCAAATCGGTGGACGCCTACGAAACCACCCGGGAGCTTGGCCGCCGCGAGGGACTTCTGGTGGGCATTTCCTCGGGAGCAGCAGTATGGGCGGCCGCCGCCGTGGCTGCCCGTCCGGAAGCCAAGGGCAAGACCGTCGTCGCTCTGCTGGCCGATTCCGGAGAGCGGTACCTGTCAGTCCCCGGCTTATTCGACTGACCGAAGCTATCCTTTTAGCCCCTATTTAGGAGAGCGGAGTGTAGCGGAACTCAGCGACTCTTAAAGCGACTTTTGCGGCTTATTCCCGTTCTGAACGGAACTGAGAAGCTCTTATCTCCCGTCGCAGCCCCGTTCCCACCCTCTTTTTCGCCGCGTAAGGAATATACGGGTCTCTCAGTTCCGCTAAAAATCCAAATCCACTCTTTTGCCGCAATAAGAGTCGCTGAGTTCGCTGTAAGTTAGAGTAAGTCCAGTAGGTTCAGTCAGTTACACCTTTGCAAGATTTAAAAAAAAGGCTGTCCCCGGTACACCCCTGACAGACAGGATGCTAGCGGCCGGACAGCCTTTTTTCGTCAAAACAGATTTCAGGTGGAGCAGACTTTGGTCCCAATCCCTGCATATCCATTCCTCCGGTCAATAGGTGGCGTGCCTGCCCCAGTCCGAGCAGTCCTCCTCCGCCATTCCCCGCAGGGACAGCTCCATCCGCTCCCGGGCGCGGGCCATTTCCATCAGCTCGCCGAAGGGATCGGAGAACTCCTGCTTCAGGCGGGAATGGTCCTCCACCAGCTTGGTCATACGGTACAATAGCATGCGATTCGTCTCCTTCTCGGCATCAATTTGGTCTTCATGCCGTTTCCATGATACACTGCAAGCATCAACGGATGATGAACACTTATGCCGTATATGGTAAAATGCCCATACGGAGCCTGTTTTATACATGCCGCGGGACAAAGCATCTTTTACAGAAAATGAGGGATTGCATTGAGCAAGTCCAATGAAACTGTCTTCACCGCTTCAGAGCACGAAGAGCTGCTCCCCTTCCTGATCCGCAATATGCCGGGGAAGGGCAGAAACCATGTGAAATCCATTCTGGCCAGAGGCCAGGTCTATGTGGCAGGCAAACGCACCACCAAGCACAACCATCCCCTCTCCCCAGGCCAAAAGGTAACCGTCTCCTGGACCAAAACCTTTGAGGAGGAGATTCTCCAGGGCGTCTCCATCCTGTTTGAGGACGATCACCTTCTGGTAGTGGAAAAAGAGGCGGGACTTCTGTCCATCGCTTCCGAAAAGGAGCAGCAGCTTACCGCCTACGCCATGCTCACGGACTATGTCCGGCGCACCAATCCCCGCAGCCGGATTTTTGTGGTCCACCGGCTGGACCGGGATACCTCCGGAGTGATGATCTTCGCCAAGACGGAGAAGGCCAAGGAAACCCTGCAAAACAACTGGGAGGACGCCGTGGAGGCCCGCATCTATGTGGCGCTGGTGGAGGGCAAGGTACGGCAGCCCGAAGGGGTTATTACCTCCTGGCTCAAGGAAAGCAAAACCCTGAAGATGTACTCCAGCCCCCACCCCAACGATGGCCAAAAGGCGGTGACCCGCTACAAGGTCCTCCAGCAAAACCAGGAGTACACCCTGATGGAGCTGGAGCTGGAAACCGGGCGCAAGAACCAGATCCGGGTTCATATGGAGGATATCGGGCACCCCATCGCCGGAGACAAGAAGTATGGCTCCCGCAAGAATCCCCTGGGGCGGCTGGGCCTGCACGCCCAGTCCATCGCCTTCACCCATCCGGTGACCGGCGAGGCCATGCGTTTTGCAACCAAGGCGCCCAAGGCCTTCTATAAGCGCTCCGAGCAGGGGCAGGGGCAGGAATAAGCCCAAAAAAGGGGCGGGAATATCCTCAAGGGATAACCTCAAAAGAGCAAGGACAAATCCAGAAGAACAGGAACAAACCCAAAAAGGACCGGCAAGGATGTCCCCATCCTCCGGTCCTGCTCTTTTCCCGTGGCTAACTCCCGGGCCGTCCCCCTCCGCCTATTCCCGGGGCTTGTTTTCCTCGTCCGCGAACTCCCCGCGCGCCTTGCGCTCCTCCAGGTCCTTCGCCATCATATCCTGGTAATCCGTGGTGATATGGTAGGCCGTCACTTGGTCCCGGGTAACCTCGAACACCTCGTTGTAATCCCAGGACCCCTCCGACCCGCGTGACCGGCCCCGGAGCGCGTACCGCTGCTGGCCGATGGTGATGAACCGCTCCTCATCGTAATAGGCCTCGTCATGGGCCCCCAGCTTCAGATCCAGCCACTCCTTGGAAAAGGTAATCTTGCGGCCGAATTTAAACATTGTATCCATTGTTCTGTGCCTCCTTGTGCTTACGCCTGCGGCTTGCGCAGCTTGCCCAGCTCGGAGACGATGGCATCAATCTCGCTGACGCTGAACCGCTCCTTGCCGGCAACCAGATCGTAAATATCCTGCAGATCCTCGAATTTGCTCTCGTCAAAAAACTCCGGCCGGATAGCCGCGCCGCTGGCTACCCGCAGCTTGGTTTTGATGGCCTCAATCATATAGGCAATGGCTTCCTCAGTATTGCGGGACAAGTCCATGGTCTACCGTCCTTTGCGGTTTTTTTATGAAAATGCACGACCATCGCATTTTCATTCGGGGGCTCCCTCAAAAGTACCCGGATTCCGCTTCAGAGCTTCTCATCACTTTTGGGGGATTATTTTTCTATTGTATCATGCCTTCCCGCAAAAAACACCGGAAGAGGCTATTCCTCTCTCCCGGTGCTTGTTTGAGATCATTATAGTGTATAGCCTGCCCTATGCAAATATGCCGCAAAGAGGCTGCGCCAAACCCGCTCTAGCGGACAGCCGCCTCGCATCCAATCTCCTCATCGCTTAAGAAGCAGGCCGGATCATCGGCCCACAGGTCGCCATGCACCGCAAGCGAGCGGGAGCGGAAGTTGCCGTTGCAAATATCCAGATAGCGGCAGCCGCCGCAGCGCCCGGTAAGCAGGGGCTTCCTGTCCCGCAGCCCGGCCAGCACCGGATGGGAGCCGAACCAGATGTCCCGGAAGGCTTCCTGCTTCACATTGCCGAAGGTAACATCCGGCGTAAATTGGTCCGGGTGGACATTGCCCAGATGGTCGATATTGCAGATAGCGATTCCCGTCCGATTGCCGCCGTTCATCCGCAGCTTGCGGAGAATATCCGCCGCCCGTTCCCCGTTCAGCTCCAGCGCTTTCATATAAAGGTAAACCGCATCCGCGTGGTTGTCTACTGTGAGAAGCTCCTTTTGCAGCCCGCGGCGGTTAAAATCCCTGGCCTTCTCGAAGATATAGTCCAAGGCAGCCCGGGTCTCCTCGTGGGAAATATCGTCGGACACCGAACCCCGGCCGGTATACACCATGTGATAGAAGCAGGCCCGCTGGATGCCCTCATTCTCCATCAGCTCGAAGATCAGGGGCAGCTGGGCGATATTATGCCGGTTCATCGTGAACCGCAGGCCCACCTTCTGGCCCTGGCCAATGCAATTGCGCACACCCCGCATAGCCAGCTCGAAGGCGCCGGTCCGGTTGCGGAAATAATCGTGAACCTCGCCTATGCCATCCAGGCTGATGCCCACATAACCCACACCCAGCTCCTTGATCCGGCGGGCAGCCGCTTCGTCAATTAAGGTTCCGTTGGTGGAAAAGGTAATGCGTATCCCTTTGCCGATGGCATATTCCGCCAGCTGGAAAATATCCGGCCGCGCCAAAGGCTCCCCGCCGGAGAACAGAATAACGGGAACCTTCATCTCCGACATGTCGTCGATAAGCCGGAGAGCTTCCCGGGTATCCAGCTCCCCTTCATATTTTTTATTCTCGGAATTGGCATAACAATGCATACACTTCAAGTTGCAGGAACGGGTTACGCTCCACACGACTACCGGTCCCGCCCCGGCATGGGTGCCTGTCCGATGGCCCCGCGCCCCCTCCGAATACCGGAGTTGGTCGCCATAGGACTCCACGTCCGCAAGGAGATGAGAAATGGCTAACATGGCTGTCTCCCCTTTCATACATCCACTGGTGTTCCCTAAAATCATGCAGCCTAAACCGCAGCCGCCTGGCCCGCGCCGGAGGGCGGAGGAAATATTGTCTAAATTGTAAACGAATTAGCCGGACAAACTCTGTGATTATTATCATAATAGAATGATTTCGGATTTGATATGGTTAGACTGTTAACGTATATTTTGGAAAATGAAACCAAGGGGGATAACGGCTATGATGCCTGTTGATTTTAACCGGAATCCGTTTATTGTGGTATGGGAGATCACCCGGGCTTGCGCCCTGCATTGCGTGCACTGCCGGGCCGAGGCGCAGCACAAGCGCCACCCGGACGAGCTGTCCACAGAGGAGGGCAAGCGCCTATTGGACGAAATCCAGAGCATGGATTCGCCGATTTTTGTCTTTACCGGCGGCGATCCGCTGCTCCGGGAGGACTTGTTCGAGCTGGCCGCCTATGGCAAAAGCATCGGGCTCCGGGTGTCCATGACCCCCAGCGCAACCCCGCGGGTCACCATAGATTCCATGAAAAAAGCGGCCGAGATCGGTCTGGACCGCTGGGCCTTCAGCCTGGACGGCTCCACTGCCGCCATCCATGACCGGTTCCGGGGCGCCTCCGGCTCCTTCGAGCTGACCATGCGCTCGCTGAAGTATCTCCGGGAGCTGGGGATGCCGCTGCAGATCAACACCACCGTTTGCGTACATAACAAAAACGACCTGCCCAACATCGCCAATTTACTGACGGAGATGGGAGTGGTCATGTGGAGCGTATTCTTCCTGGTGCCCACGGGCAGAGGCAAGGATGACGATATGATCTCGCCGGAGGAGGGCGAGGAGATTCTCCACTGGCTGGCGGAGCTGGGCGAACGGGTGCCCTTCGGCGTCAAAACCACCGCCGCGCCCTTTTACCGCCGGGTCCTGGACCAGCGGGCCAAGGCGGCAGGGCAGCGGCCCGCTTCGGTGGCCGGGCGGATGCTGGGGGTGCCGGAGCTGGCCACCGCCACCGGCAAGCATGTTGCTGCGGCGGCGGTTACCGGCGGCAGCGGCCACTCCCACGCGCAGCGCAGCAACAGCCCCTTCGGGGCAGGCGACGGCAAAGCCGCCATGCGCGCTCCCCGGGGCGTTACCGACGGCAGCGGCTTCGTTTTTATCTCCCATACGGGAGAAATCTCGCCCAGCGGCTTTCTGCCGATTGTGTGCGGCAATGTGCGGGAGGAGAAGCTGTCCGACGTGTACCGGAACCATCCGGTCTTCACCTCCATCCGCTCGCCGGAGCTGTATACCGGCAAATGCGGCGTTTGCGACTATAGCCGCATGTGCGGCGGCTCCCGGGCCCGGGCCTACACCGCCACCGGCGATTACATGGCCAGCGATCCCGCCTGCGCCTATATTCCGCCCGCCTGGCAGGAGCTTCTGCAGCCGTAATCGGCAGCGGCGGCCGCGCCCCAACCCGCCAAAAACAAAACCGGCGCCTGCGTAATCCATACGCCAGGCGCCGGTCTGTTTCTCCAGGATGCACAGAAACCGCAAAATGTCTTTCGTGTAGCAACACTATAACGTTTGAACTCTTTAAATCATTAAAGTGAGGATGCATGCTTAGCCAAGGCCAAGTTCCTACACAGGAATTCCACATGCTCAACGGCCAAACTTTCCACTTCCCCGTAAGATTGATGATAATGAATGCTGTACGAAATAAACCCGTGCAAGGACATAAACAAAATCCACGGCATCGAATACAGCTGGCCGGCGGCAAGCTCGCCATTGGCCAAGACGCCTCTGACTACAGTGGCAAACATCTCCATACATTGGGCCTGTTTGGTCCGCGAATACTTGCGCAGCTCCCCGTCCCGGACGGAGAACATAATTTCATAATGATGAGGGTTCTCCATCCCGAAGCGGATAAATTCCAGCATAATCTCCTTCAAATTCTCGATGCTGAAGGACTCGGAACGCTCCAGCATTTCCTTCTGGCGGGACAGCAGGTAGTTGAAATCCTCCACTACCAGCGCATAGAAGAGCTCGGCTTTATCCCGGAAATGGTAATACAGCGCTCCATGGCTGTAACCGAGGGCTTTGGCAATGCTGCGCATGGTCAGCGTGTCATACCCCCTGGTTACAAACAGCCCCCGGGCCTCCTCTAAAATCCTGTCTCTGCTCAATTCCTGATCCACTATTCTTCTAGCACACATGCTCTCTCCACCTGCTTTCTTCTCGATCTTCTATGTTTATATGTCATGATGATCGACGTAAGACGCCTCGCCCTTCCGAATCTCCGCCTGACCCTGGGTCAAATCCGTCATCCACAAAATGAACGGGTCGGCCTCCTCCGCAAGCGGCCTGCACATGAGGGTAACCTTATCGGTAAACTGTGTTTCCCCCAGGAGCGTACCGCGGTTGCGCAGCTCATTCTCCACCTTGCCCAGCCATGTATAGTCAATGGATACGTGAATATCCTGGTGCAGCTTCCTGCAGACGGGTCCCGCAGCGGCAATACCCGCTACCGCCCCATCCGTGTATGCCCGGATCAGTCCGCCGGCGCCCAGCAGAATTCCTCCGAAATACCGGGTGACCACCACAACCACATTCTTCAGCCCCTGCTGCCGGATGACCTCCAGGATCGGCTTGCCTGCCGTACCGCTGGGTTCACCGTCGTCGGAAGCCTTCTGAATCTGGTCCCGCTCCCCAATCATATAGGCGGAGCAGTTATGGGTGGCATTCCAATACTCTTTCTTCACGGATTCAATAAAAGCGATGGCCTCCTCCTCGGATTCCACCTGTCGGGCCTGCCCGATAAACCTGGATTTCTTAATGACAATCTCAGCGGAACCCCATTGGCTGACTGTCTTGTATTGCGATAGCATGCAGCAGCATCCACCTTCGTATAGAGTCGCTTTAAAGCATTCTAGCATAGAAGCAATCAGATTTCTATAACAATTCAATCAATTAATTGTGACATATCTCGAACAATCACAGTATACAAACAGCCCCCTTTTCTGCTGAAAAGGGGACCGCACTGCATATTTATTCCGTTTTCAATCATGTTCTGCCAAAAATAAGGCTTGGGAAGCTTCTACTCCAGGCGCTTCTCCAGCTCTTCCTTTTCCTTCTCGTAGCCCGGTTTGCCCAGAAGCGCGAACATGTTCTTCTTGTACGCCTCTACGCCCGGCTGGTCAAAGGGATTGACGCCGGAGAGGTAGCCGCTGACGCCGCAGGCCTTCTCGAAGAAGTAGACCATATAGCCGAAGGTGTACGGGGACATATCCGGCAGGGTCACCACCAGATTGGGCACACCGCCGTCGCTGTGGGCCAGCATGGTGCCTTGGAACGCCTTCTTGTTGACGAAATCCATGGTCTTGCCGCTCAGGAAATTCAGACCGTCCAGATCCGCAGGATCGGTGCCGATGGTCAGATGATACGGCACTTCCGCCACCTGGATAACGGTCTCGAACAGGTTGCGGTTGCCCTCCTGGATGAATTGGCCCATGGAGTGCAAATCCGTAGAGAAGTCAACGGAGGACGGGTAAATGCCCTTGTTGTCCTTGCCCTCGCTTTCGCCGAAGAGCTGCTTCCACCACTCGGATACAAAGTGCAGGGACGGCTCGTAGTTCACCAGAATCTCGGTGGTTTTGCCCTTGCGGTACAGGGCGTTGCGGACAGCCGCGTATTGGTAGGCCTCATTTTCGGCCACGGAAGGGCTGGAATAATCGGTTCTGGCATCCGCCGCCCCCTGCATCATGGCATCGATGTCCACGCCGGCTGCGGCAATGGGCAAGAGGCCTACAGGAGTCAGCACGGAATAGCGTCCGCCCACATCATCCGGAATCACGAAGGACTCGTAGCCTTCCTCGGTGGCCAGCTTCTTCAAAGCGCCGCGGGCCTTGTCGGTGGTGGCGTAGATCCGTTTTTGGGCGCCTTCCTTGCCGTACTTGCGCTCCAGCAGCTCCCGGAAAATCCGGAAAGCGATAGCCGGCTCCGTGGTGGTGCCGGACTTGGAAATCACGTTTACGGAGATGTCCTTGCCATCCAACAGCTGCAGCAGGTGCGAGGTATATGTAGAGCTGATATTATTGCCGACAAAATAAATTTCCGGTGTCTTGCGCTTGTCCTTGGGAAGAATATTATAGAAGGAATGGGTCAGCATTTCGATGGCGGCACGGGCTCCCAGATAGGAACCGCCGATGCCGATGACCACCAGCGCATCCGAATCCGACTGGATTTTCTCGGCTGCCTTCTTGATCCGGTCGAACTCCGCCCGGTCATAATTCACCGGAAGATCAATCCAGCCCAGATAATCCGAGCCTGCGCCGGTGCCATTGTGCAGATCATCGTGGGCAGCCTTGATGGCGCCTGCCAGGTTGTCCACCTCATGCTTGCCGATAAAGCCCAATGCTTTGCTGTAATCAAACTGCAATTTTCCGCTCATTGGTCCAAAAACCTCCTTATCCAACTTGTGTCCTTGTGTCTATGATAAGAATACTTATTCAATGCCCGAATTGCAAGCTAGGACTTTCACATCCTTCCGGGCACATGGTAATATAAGGACAAGAGGTGACATGGATGAAAACCATCGGCTTCATCGGGCTTGGCACCATGGGAATGCCCATGGCAATCAATCTGCTGAAAAGCGGATATACAGTATACGGCTATAACCGCACGGCTTCCAAGCGGGAGCAGCTGAAGGCGCTTGGCGCCCTGGAGGCGGCCTCTCCTGCGGAGGCTGCGCGCCATGCAGATGTGATCTTCACCAACGTCAGCAATGACGATGCAATGCTTGAGGTTGTATATGGGCCCGGGGGTATCCTGGAGGGCGTCCGCCCGGAACTCGCTGTAATTGACTGCAGCACCGTCTCCCCCGCCACCAGCCGCCGAATTGCCGAGGAGCTGAAAGCGCAGCAGGCCTTTTTCCTGGATGCCCCGGTAACGGGCAGCAAACCTGCGGCGGAGAACGGCTCCCTGGTCTTTATGGTGGGCGGGGATGCCGCCGTCTACGAGGAGCATCTGGATCTGTTCGAGGTGCTGGGCAGCAGGTCCCTGTACATGGGCGAAAGCGGCTCCGGCTCCTACGCCAAGCTGGCCCACAATACCATCGTGGGCATCAACGCCATCGGCCTGATGGAGGGTTTCTCCATCGCCGCCAAAGCCGGTCTTTCCCCGGAGAAATTCCTGGAGATTGTCACCGCAGGCGGCGCCAACAGCCGCCAGGCGGAGCTGAAGGGCAACAAGATCATTCAGCGGGATTTCTCCAACCAGTTTTCCACCGCCCTGATGCTGAAGGATCTTCTGCTGGCCCAGAAGCTGACGGCGGGCTTTCAGCTTCCTGCGCCGCTGCTCCATGCGGCTACCTCCATTTTCCAAATGGGCCTGGCCAAGGGTTTGGGCGATCAGGACCTGTCCTCCGTGATCCAATGCTATGAGGAATGGATGAAGCTGACCATTACCCCCTCGGGCAACAGGACCGCTCCGGTAGAGAAGGAGCGCCGCGGCGCCAACCGGATCAGCCTGGGCATCAAGCTTCATCTGTCCGTCTACCAATGGGAGCAGGAGGGCAGCTTCTCGGGACAGAATATTGAAGGAACCCTTCATGACCTGTCCGAAAGCGGCCTGCAAATCAGCTCCGCCTTCCCGCTGGCCCAGGATATGTTTGTGGTGATCCACTTCCCCAAGGAAGCCGATCTGCCCCCCATTACCGGCAAAATTATCCGCATCGACTCCCGGGACGGGGAATTCCGCTACGGCTGCATGCTGTCGGGCTTGCCGCCTTACACCCGGATCAAGCTGGAGCATTATATCAAGCGGCATGAGGACTGATGCAAGTTACGCCTCGTCAGGACCACCATCCATACTATCGGCCCGGGGCTTCCCGGGCTTTTCTGTTTCCGGGGCTTCTCTTCACTTTTGGGGGTTAAATATTCCCCTGGTAAACCGCACCCACTCCCGGGCGGCTAACGGCAGGTAGCTTTTTTTGTCCCAGATCATCCCCAGATGCCACGGAATCTTGGGCTCCACCAGGTCCAGTACGGCGACCCTGCGCTTATCCAGCGACCGGCAGATGGTCTCCGGCAGCATCGCCACCCCCAGTCCCGCAGCCGCCAGCTCATAGATGAAATCCCACTGGGAGCTTTCGTACTGGACATTGGGCCGGAAGCCCACTCTCTGGCATTCCGCAATAATCCGGTCATGAAGGGCAAACTCCTCCTTGAACAGGATGAACGGCTCCCCCGCCAGCTGGCTCAAGGGCACACAACCGATGCCTGCCAAGGGGTGGCCCGCCTGCACAATCACCTTCAGCTGCTCCTTCACCACCGTAAAAAAATCAAACCGCTCCCCATCCACCGGAAGCAGGACCACCCCCACATCCAGCTTGCCCTCCGCTACTTTAGTCTCAAGCTTTTTTGCCCCATCCTCCACCATTTGAATCACCAGACCGGGATATTGTTGCCTGAACTGCCTCAGCACCTGGGGAAAAAAGCTGGAACCCGCCATTGGCGGAATGCCGATGCGAATGACGCCCTTGTTCAAATTGGTCAGATCGTCCAGCTCCAGGGTGAGATTATGGAAGGCCTCCGTAATATTGCGGGCCTGTTCGGTGATGGCCCTGCCTGCATCCGTCAGCTCAATGCGCTTGCCGTCCCGCTTAAACAGCTCCACCCCCAGCTCTTCCTCCAGGCTCTTGATGGCCTTGCTTAAGGTAGGCTGGGTAATATGAAGGGATTGGGCCGCCCGGGTAAAGCTTCCGCTTTGGGCCAGCTCCAGAACATACTGCATATGGCGGATATCCATGGTTGTCCTCCAACTATAGCTAAATGGAATGGAATTCATTCAATTCATTCATTTTACCAATGAAAGCTATTGATGTACACTTTCAAAAGGAGGGATTCTTCATGAAGTCATTTTTACGCAGCATCGGCCAGGTAATCTGCTTCATTCTGTATTCCATGCTGATCAACGCCGTCACCGACGCGCTGCATCTGCCGATTCCGGGAAGCATTGTGGGGATTGTGCTGCTGTTTGCGCTCTTGCACTTCAAGGTGATCAAGCTGGAATGGGTGGACCTGGGCTCCAAGTGGCTGTTGGCCGAAATGCTGCTGTTTTTCATCCCTCCTGTGGTAGGCATTGTGGAATACAAGGATTTGATGCTGAAGAACGGCCTGCAGATCACCCTGGTCATTGTGTTCAGCATCCTGTGCGTCATGGTCATAACAGGGCTGATTGCAGAGAAGCTGTCGGCCCATGAGGGGAAGCGACAGTCATGATTGTGGGAATAAGCTGCTTTATCTTAACCTTGCTGGTCTATTTCGGCACCAAAATCTTTTACCGGTCCCATCGGCGGGTGTTCTTCACCCCGGTTATTCTGACTCCGCTCCTGGTCATCGGCATTCTGGCCTTCGCGGATATTCCCTATGCCGCTTACCATGAGGGCACACGCTACATCAGCAATATGATCGGTCCCGCCACCGTAGCGCTGGCCGTCCCCCTCTATAAAAACCGCCATGTGCTGAAAAAGCATGCCCTGTCCATTCTGCTCAGTGTGCTTACCGGCTCCACCGTGGCCATTGTCAGCACCGCCTGGGCAGCCAAGATGCTCCACCTGGACCTGGAGATTATCGACAGCATCGCCCCCCGCTCCGCTACCACTCCCATCGCCGTGGCCGTCTCGGGGCTCATCGGCGGCATTCCCGCGATCACGGCGGTATTTGTGCTGGCCACCGGCGTGCTGGGGATGGTGCTGGGGCCGGTGGTCATCCGCTTCTTCCGCTTTAAGAACGATGTGGCCCACGGCGTTCTCCTGGGCACCAGCGCCCATGCCGTAGGCACCACCAAGGCCTTCGAGCTAAGCTCCGCCTCCGGCTCCGTCTCCACAGTAGCGATGATCCTTACGGCCTTTTTCACCCTGTGTACGGCGCCCTGGATCGTTCCATTGCTGCTTGTGAGATAAAATGCCGGAATGGGCACTTTACAGCAAAATTTTCAGAAGGTATTGGGAACCCTCCTCGCCTGTGGGTGCTGCACAATAAACTTCCTTCTTTGCCCCGGCCGCTCATAGCACGCTAAAAAACCTCCGGCGCTTTGCATATGCAAGCATCCGGAGGTTTTTTTATGCGGGGATTCCCCCACTCTATTCTAGATGTAGGAGCAGCAGTAGTCGGTAGGTGTTTTGACCTCCAGCTTGAAGCGGGTGTGCGCCGGAACGGTAAATTCCCCGGTCCCGCTGATCGCGAGCCATTCTGTGGCTCCCGGAAGCAGCACCTTCAGCTCCCCCGCCAGAATCTCCATAATTTCAATGGTATCCGTGCCAAATTCGTAATCCCCCGGGAGCATGATGCCCAGGGTCTTTTTGGTGCCGTCGGCAAACAGCACAGTCCGGCTGGTTACCTTTCCGTCAAAGTAAATATTCGCTTTCTTCACAACGGATACATTGTCGAATTGGGACATCTCTTCACCCTTCTCCCTCTGTCCGGCCGCAGCGCCTGACGGCGCCCTTCCGGTCTTATTTCAACAGCGCCTTCACCTTGGCGGCCACATTATCCGGCGTAAAGCCGTATTCCGCCAGCACCTTCGGTCCCGGAGCGGAAGCGCCGAATATGCTGATGCCCAGAATTGCGCCCTGGTCTCCCACATAACGCTCCCAGCCCAGGGGATAGGCCATTTCCACAGCCAGACGGGCCTTCACATCGGGAAGCAGAACGGAGTCCTTGTACTCCTGCGGCTGCTTCTCGAACAGCTCCCAGCTGGGCATGCTGATGACGCGCACCTGCACGCCTTCTTCCGCCAGCTTCTTCTGGGCTTCCACAGCCAGGCTGACTTCGGAGCCGGTGGCGATAATTTGCGCCTGGGGCTTGCCGTCGGCGGCATCGGACACCACATATGCGCCGCGGCGCACGTTGTCGCGGGCCAGCTCAGCGGTTTTCTCCAGCACAGGCAGGTTTTGGCGGGTGAGAATCAGGGCCACCGGGCCTTCCTTGTTCTCGATGGCATACCGCCAGGCTTCCATAGTTTCATTGGCATCGGCGGGACGCAGCACGGTCATGCCGGGGATAATCCGCAGGGCCGGCAGCTGTTCAATTGGCTCATGGGTGGGCCCGTCTTCGCCGACAGCAATGGAATCATGGGTCAGCACGTACACGGACGGAGTTTTCATCAGCGCCGCCAGACGGACTGCGGGACGCAGGTAATCGGAGAAAACGAAGAAGGTTCCGCAGTAAGCCCGGACGCCGCCATGCAGCATCATGCCGTTGGTGGCCGCCGCCATGGCGAATTCGCGGACGCCGAAGTAAACGTTGCGCCCGGCATAGTTGGCCGGAGTGAACTGGTCAATTCCCTTCAGATGGGTGTTGGTGGAGGACTCCAGGTCCGCCGAACCGCCGATGAGCGTAGGCAGATTAGGCGCAATGGCGTTCAGCGCCTGGCCCGAGCTGGCCCGGGTAGCCACAGCCTTTTCCGCGGAGGTGAGGACGGGAATATCCTTGTCCCAGCCTTCCGGAAGCTCGCCTGCGAGAGCTTGCTTGAACTGGCGGGCCAAGTCGGGATAAGCGGCGGCATATTTGTCCACCAGGGCGTCCCATTCCGCATTCTTGGATTCGCCGGCAGCCTTCACCTTGGCAAAAGAAGCCTGCACCTCGTCCGGCACATAGAATTCGGGCTCCAGGGGCCAGCCCAGCGCTTCCTTGGTCAGCTTCGCTTCTTCGGTGCCCAGGGGAGAGCCGTGGGGGCCGGCATGTCCGCCCTTGCCGCCCTTGTTGGGGCTGCCGAAGCCGATGGTGGTTTTCACTTCGATCAGGGTTGGACGGCTTGTTTCCGCCTTGGCTTGTGCGATGGCGGCGGAAATAGCGGCCAGATCATTCTCATTTTCCACCCGGATCACCTGCCAGCCGTAGCTTTCGAAGCGGGTATGGGCATTTTCCGAGAAGGACAGATTCAGCTCCCCGTCCAGGGAGATATCGTTGGAATCGTACAGGACAATCAGCTTGCCCAGCTTCAGATGGCCGGCCAGAGAGGCCGCTTCGGCGGAGACGCCCTCCATTAGGTCGCCGTCGCCGCAGATGGCGTAGGTGTAATGATCCACCACCGGGAAGCCGTCCTTATTGTATGTAGCGCCGAGATGGGCTTCAGCCATCGCCATGCCCACAGCCATGGCAACCCCTTGGCCCAGCGGGCCGGTAGTGGCGTCTACGCCTGCAGTGTGGCCGTATTCCGGATGCCCCGGAGTCAGGCTGCCCCATTGGCGGAACTGCTTGAGGTCGTCAATGGTCAGACCGTAGCCGGCCAGATGCAAAAGACTGTACAGCAGCATGGAGCCATGCCCTGCGGACAGAACAAAGCGGTCCCGGTTGAACCAGGACGGGTTGGAGGGATTCACGTTCATGTGCCGGGTCCACAGGGTATAGGCCATAGGAGCCGCTCCCATAGGCATGCCGGGATGGCCGGATTTGGATTTCTCGATGGCATCCACCGCCAGCATCCGGATGGTATTAACCGCCAGTTGGTCGGTTGTCGTAAAGCTTGCTGTCATTCGATCTTTCCTCCTTTAGGAAGTCTCCGGAAAATTTCCGGCACTATTGCTTTCATTCTAACATTACCTTACCGGAAACGCTAGAAGAAATGATAATTGGACCCTACCAATTATTTTATTAATGGGGTTTTATTTTTGGATAAGGCCGGGCTCGCCTTACATGCAGCATTTGCCTTGGGTGTAGCATTGTCTTGGGTCTGGCATTGTCTTGGGTCTGGCATTGTCTTGGGTCTGGCATTGCCTTGGGTGTAGCGCTTATCTCGAATGTAGCGCTTGTCCCATATGTCCGCAAAAATCGGGAAAAGGGCCAAATCAGGAAAATAACGGACCCCCTGTCCGCGACAAACGATCAAGGGGACGATCGCTCCACACACGCCAATCCGGACGTCTATGAAAAAAAGCGGAGAAGCCCAACGCCCCTCCGCCTGCCGTCCATTTTCCGCTAAAACACCACCGTCTTGTTCTCGTGCACCAGAATCCGGTCCTCCACATGCCAGGAGACGGCTCTGGCCAGCACGATCCGCTCAATATGGCGGCCGATGCGCTTCAGGTCATTCACATCGTCCCGGTGGCTCACCCGCTGCACGTCCTGCTCGATAATCGGCCCCCCGTCCAGCTCCTCGGTCACATAATGGGCGGTGGCGCCGATGATTTTCACCCCGCGGTTATACGCTTGGGCATAGGGCTTGCCGCCTACAAACGCCGGCAGGAAGGAATGGTGGATGTTGATGATTCTGCCCTTGTAATGCTTGATAAACGCCGGGGAAATAATCTGCATGTAGCGGGCCAGCACGATGCAGTCCGCCTGGGCCTCCGCCACCAGCCGCATCTGCTCCTCCTCCGCCTGCTGCTTGGTTTCCGCCGTAACCGGCACCACGTGGTACGGGATGCCCATGGACTCCACCAGCTCGCGCATATCCGGATGATTGCTTACCACCAGAGCGATGTCCGCGTTCAAATCCCCCGCCTGCCATTGCCACAGCAGCTCCAAGAGACAGTGGTCCTCCTTGGAGACAAAGATGGCCAGCCGTTTCTTGCGGTTCTCCGGAGTAATCCGCCAGTTCATGTTGAACTTGCGGGCCACCACCTCCGAGAAGTCCATAATCAGGGTGTCCAGCCTTCTGTCCAGCTCCAGAAGATCAAATTCGATGCGGATAAAAAACATGCCGCCATCCGGGTCCATGGTATACTGGTCGGATTGGACAATGTTGGCCCCGTGCTCATGCAGAAAACGGGATACCGCCGCAACGATCCCCGGCTGATCCGGGCAGGAAATCAGCATACATGCCCGGTCCTTCTTCACTTCCTTATTGCCCGCGCTTGAAGCTAATCGATTCATGACGTAAGTAGAGCCTCCTTGTTACTTGTTGCCGTTCCCCTTGCGCTTTTATGCGTTCACCATTGCCCGCAAATCCGCGCCCGAAAGCCAGGCGGTCAGCCGGTGGTTGATCTGCTCCTCCGTCAGCTCCGGGAAAAGGGCGGCGTCCGCCAGGCGGTCGTACAGCCGCTCCATGGGCTCGCGCTTGTCCGCTTTTTTGGCTTTGGGGTCATTCTTCAGCTCATGCCAAACCGTCAGGACGTAGTTCCGGTGATGGACCCCCTCCTGGGCGAAGAAATGGCCAATCCGCTCCACATCCTCCACAAACTCCGGTCCGAACCGCTCCACAACATTCCCGCGCAAAAGGGCGATTTCCACTTCATACATGGGGCGTTCCTTGCCGTCGGTTTTGCCGATCCAGGGAGTCTCCAGAATAAAGGGCAGGTGGCCCAGCCTCTCATGCTGTACAATGGACTGGATGGCCTTGAAGCCAATATTGCCCGCCCCGATGGGAGCATGGCGGTCCTTGGCCGCTCCCCGGGGGTTCTTGCTGTCGTTCAAGTGGATGACAGCCAGCCTGTCCACGCCGACGATTTTGTCGAACTGCTCCAGCACATGGTCGAATTCATGGACAATATCATAGCCGGCATCGTGGATATGGCAGGTATCCATACAAACGGTCAACCGGTCGCTGTTCTCCACGTTGTCAATAATAAGCGCCAGCTCCTCGAAGGTTCTGCCGATCTCCGTGCCTTTGCCCGCCATGGTTTCCAGGGCGATGCTCACGCCGGTGTCAGCGGTTCCCTTCAGCACCTCGTTTAAGCCCTGGGCAATCCGGGTCAGGCCATAGGCCGCGTCCATTTCCGTGTAGGCGCCGGGATGCAGCACAATATTCTTCACGCCCAGATAGTCCGTGCGCCGGATTTCCTCCTGCAGGAAGCGCACCGCCAGCTCGTAGGTCTCTTCCTTGAAGGAGCCGAGATTGACAATATAGGGGGCGTGGACCACAATCTCGTCCATCCCGTGTTTGTCCATAATCTCCCGGCCTTCGCTCAAATACTGGTTCTCGATGGGCTTGCGCCTGGTGTTATGCGGAGCCCCGGTGTAGATCATGAAGGTGCTGGAGCCATAAGAAACCGCCTCTTTGGCTGCATTCAGCAACCCTTTGTCCGAGAAGGAAACATGCGAGCCAATCTTCAACATGGTCAAAAGTCCGCCTTTCCAATGGGGATTTGACCTATTGTAACACAGTTTCCGATCCCCCGGAAACCGAATCGCCCTAAACGGTCAGCCGGTTTACAACCAGAACGGCCGCCCCTACGGCGATAGCCGCCTCACCCAGCTCGCCGCGGCTGAATTCCGCCTGGTAGCTGTGGCGGTAGTAGGCCCCCTGCAAAGCCCGGTCCGCCGCCGTTTCAAAGAAAACCGGATGAAACCCGGCAACCGGTCCGCCCAATATCACCTTTTCGGGATGGAGAATATTCAGCAGGTTGGCAAGCCCGATGCCCATATAGACGCCGGCCTCGCGAAGCAAGTCCACGGCTGCTTCCTCCTCCGCCTCCAAGGCAGCAGCCAGTGATGGGAAGCCGCCGGTCCGTCCCAGGGCCTTCCACTCCCGTTCCAGGGCGTGAATGGACACATAGGACTCCAGGGCGCCTCTGTTGCCTCCCTCCTCCCGGTGAGGCAATCCATCGGCCTGGATGATCATCTGTCCCGCCGCTCCCTCCATGTCCACAGCGCCATACACGATGGCGCCTCCGGTCATCATGGCGGTCCGTATGCCCGCCCCCACGTGGACGTAGAGCAGATGACTTTTTTTCGTGGAAGCCGCCCAGTATTCCCCGGTCAAAGCCGCATTGGCCCCGTTGTCCAGATAAACCGGAATGCCCAAAGCCCCTTCCAGCCCCTCCTTGACGGGAACATTCCGCCAACCCGGCGCTTGGAAATAGAGGGGATCGAGAATCAACCCTCTGGCCGAATCAAGAGGCCCAACGGCGCCTATACCTAAGCCCAGCACCTGGCTATGGGGGATGCCGCGCACCTCCAGCATATATTGGGCGGACGCCGCCACCTCATGCAGCAGCATATCCGGCGTCATGCTCTCGGACATCCGCCATACGGTAGAACCCACAATATTCTGCCGCAGATCCGTCAGCACCAGCATGGACCGGGTCCGGGATATTTCTAGACCAAACGCATACGCATACTGGGGATTAACGCAATAAAGAATCGGCCGCCTCCCGCCTGTGGATTCGCCGAAGCCAACCTCCTGGAGCATCCCCTTCTCCGTCAGCTCTTCCAGAATCCGGTTCAGGGTACTGGGGGCCAAGCCGCTTTGCTCCAAAAGCTCCTGCTTGGCCACCGTATCCTGCAGCCGGACCAGACTGTACACATCCTTGGATTTGCGCACCGCAATCCGTTGCTCCACTGCCTGCATCATACCCGACTCCTTTATCCCGAAATAACCCCGTTCCGGCCAAGGCCAAAAGAGAGTTAGGATGCCTATCCGTACACCGCCATCCCTACCAGCCCCGCCACTACAATCAGCCGCAGCGGGTGAACCTTGTAGTACAGCAGCGCAACCATCGAACCGACAAAAATGACCAGAGCCACAACCGTCTGTTTATCGAAGGCTGTTCCAATCATCCCGTTGGAATCGGCGAAACGGACCGCCCCATAGAGAATCAGCCCCGTTACCGCCGCCCGCAGCCCGTAAAAGGCCGCCTGCACGTAACGGTTTTCGTTCATTTTGGCAAAAAACGCCGCCACCGCAATAATGATCAGAAAGGAAGGCAGCGTCATCCCGGCCGCAGCCGCGATTGCCCCAGGCAGCCCTTCCACCCGGTAGCCGACGAAAATCGCGCTGTTGGTGCCGATAGGTCCCGGCGACATGCCTGCTACCGCAATGATATCCGTAAAATCGGAATTTGTCATCCATTTATGTGCCTCCACCTGGTGGGCAATGACCGGAATCATCGCGTACCCCCCGCCGAAGGAAAGCAGACCGATTACAAAAAAGGTTTGAAATAATGCCCATAGTTCCATAGTTGAGTCCTCCTCAGGGCTTTTCGCAAGAAAAGCCTACATCGTAAGCATAAGCTAAGGGCTTTTCGCAAGAAAAGCCGGCTAAATTCCGTCTCCGAAGAAATAACCTTCCGCATAATTCTCCGTCTTGCCGGGCGGGGCCGCCAGCACATCGATCCCTGTCCAGCGCAGGCGCAAGGGCACAATGGCCATCCCGACAGCCATGCCCATCAACAAGGCAAACACCGGGTTAATGCCGGTGGCGATCAACAGCGCCAATACCCCCGCCGCCGTCAGCAGGGTGACCGCATCCTTAATGGCTGTTCTCCCCACCCGGATGCCCGCGTAGACGATCAGGGCCACTACCGCGGGGCGGATGCCCAGAAAGGCGGCCTTGATTTTGGGCTGATCCCGCACCGCCAGGAAAGCCATGCTTAAGGCCAGAACGATCAAAAAGGTGGGCAGGAGCACCCCCAGCAAAGCGGCGACGGCCCCGGGAATCCCGGCAATGCGGTAGCCCACAAAGGTGGAGGCATTCACCCCCACCGCGCCGGGAGTGGATTGGGCGATGGCGAAGAGATCCGTCACCTCTTCCTCCTCCAGCCACTTTCGCTTCTCCACCACTTCCTGATGGAACACCGGGATCATGGCGTATCCGCCGCCGAAGGTCACCGGTCCCATCTTAAAAAATGACCAAAATAAACGGCCCAGCAGCGGCCAATCGAATGTAGAAATAAATTTCATGATTTCTCTCCTCCTGGAACAAACTAAGCTGTCCCCTCCATTATACCTGACTTTATTCCATTTTGGAATAAACTTTTTGTCCACAGCAAAAAACCGGCTGCAGCCGATCTGCGCCGGTTATTGCTTTTCTATTGTTGCTGCCGCTTTTCCATTTGCTACTGGATGCGTCCGCAGGCGATTCGTTTGCTGGAATTGCCCGACGGGTCTGTTTTGTAATCATCCGGTTTCTCGTGAATCACCAGGGAGGTTCCTCCCGGACGGATCAGGGAATTGGGATGCCCCTCCGCCAGGGTCACATGCTTGGCCACCATCTCGGCCTTTACCGTGCCGTCCGTCCCCACAAACAGATTGGGCAGATCTCCTGCGTGGGGCCCGTTGGGGTTGTCGAATCCGTGCTGCTTGTTCATGGGATTAAAATGGCTGCCGGCGCTCGCAAAATCCGGCGGCTCGCATTTGCCCGATTCATGGATATGAAATCCGTGTTTGCCGGGAACAAGATTGGAGGCCTCCACCTTGATGTGGACACCTCTGGACATTTCCGTCAGCTCCGCCTGACCTATCTTTTCCCCGCTTGAGCCAATCAGCTCCACTACCCTCTTGGCGCCTACGTCGGCGCTGACCTCCTTGGCCAACTGGTGATTCGTGCAGGAAACGGCCGCCAATAGCAGCAGCGCCGCGGCAGCCCATACTCCCGTCTGTTTACCCATTGCCTATCCTCCATTTTCTTGATGATCCGCATGTTCATACGGGGACTCCCCCAAAAACACCCGGACTTCGCTTCAAAGCTTCCCGTCACTTTTGGGGGATTTTTTTTTTGGGGGGGATGGTTGTTAGTGTGGTCGGACTTCCGGCGCTCTAAACCAAATCCTTCAAAATTCCCCCGTCAGCATAGGCGCGCCCACGGCCAAATTCCATGCTCCCGTCTCGGTATTGCGGTGCAGGGCGGTTTGCAAGGCCGCCTCCGTCCCTTCTGCCTTCAAGCCGATGCGGCTGGTCCGGTACAGTGCATTCACGATTCCCCGGTCCTTATATGACTCAAGCTCCTCCGCTCCGAGAAGCGTCCTGGCCAACCCCTTCACAGCCTCCTCCGGCTGCATGGCGGCGTCTCCCTTCCAGACGCCGGCCGCCTTGACGGACCAGTCTCCTGCAGCGCCGGTTTCCCGGAGCCAGCCGTCGATCCGGCTGCCCGCCGCGGCAAGCGCCCCGGCTTCCGCCCCGCCCGCTTCCAGCCTGAGAAAGGACTCCCCTTCATATCCATCGGACAGACGGCTCCAGGTTCCCTGGAGAAGGCTCCCCTCCTTAGGGGAGATGTGGGTAACGGCGGGACCCGCGGATTCGTCCAGCCGGAAGCCGGACTGCAGCAGCTCCCGGAGGCGGTCGGTTTGATCCTCATCCATGCGTCCGTACCATTGGACAGATACGGTGTAGCCCTCGGCCAAACTTAGAGCAGCGAATTCCAGGACCGGCTCAACAGAGAAGGCCGGTTTGGCGCCGTCTCCGGCCCTTGCCGGAAGGAGGCTGGCGCTCCAGAGTCCCAATGCGGCCAACCCGGCCAGAGCTATTTTGCAAAACCCGTACATTCTTTCCATAATCCCGCCTCCCGCTGCCCCGATATTCCGTTCTATCAATCTAGTAACAGGATGGACAGAAATGAGAGAGCCTATACCTGTTGCCCGTATAGCCTTTATGCAGGTCCGGAGGAATCCCCGTCAGGCTGGTTTTGTTTGGGCCTGAACAGTACAAAAACCAGGCAGGTCATGACCACCTCCAGGCTTATGGCGAATAGGGACAAGGGGCGAAGGAAGCTGACCAACTGGGAGGCGTTCCGGAAAAACCAGAAGGAAAAGGAGAAGCAGTACGCCCCGAAGGACAACACCAGCTTGTCCATGTGCAGCGCCGGAATGAGCTGCTCCAAACCGTACATGAAGGCAAACACGAAGAAGGCCATCTTTGTAATCATCAGGGGAATGTAAATCATATCCAGAGGCAGCTCAAACCGGTCCAGAAAATCCGTCACCCGGATCAGCCGCACCATCTCGTAGAAGGGATTCTGCAGCTTGGAGGCCACTGCGCTTCCCATGGCCAGGAGAATGCAGAGGTTAAGCCACTCCATGGTAATCCAGGCCACTGCCAGACTGACAACCCCATCCCGCATTCTGAATTGGTTGGAGGGCAGCAGAAGGGGCAGCAGCAGAATTTGGCCCATAGCTGCAATGGTATACCAACTGCCCTGCAGTACGGGCAAAAAGCCCTTTTCCAGAATAGGCAGGGTATGGCGAATCTCGAATTCGGGAAACAGCAGCACCGGCACCAGGGCCAAAAAAACAAGCATTAAAGGCAGCCATATTTCACTCATCCGGCAGATGACCTCAAAGCGGCTGCTTACAGTGACCACCACCGCCAGCATGATTAATGCGCAGATTACCGGCACCGGCGTATAGGCAAGCAGCTCCACCGTCACAAATTCCGAGAGGGTCCGCACATCCCGGATAATCACCAGCAGGATAAACAGAAGCACCGGCAGTGCCAGCACTCTTCCGATAACCGGACGGCGCAGCACCACAATCTGAAACAGGTTCTTCCCGGGAAACCGGGAGGCTACGCGGGTCTGCAGCCACAAGAGCGCCAACACCACCGGAAGGGCAAGCAGATACGCCATCCAAGCATCCCGTTCCGCAAGCTGAAATACCCGGTTGGGCAAGCTGATCAACATGCCGTCCATGGCCAGAAGAATACCCAGCAGCTTGGCTTGCCTATGGGAAATGATCTCCACTGCATTCCCTCCTCAGAGCTTTCCGTAGGAAAGCTGGCTTCGTAAGCGTAAACTGAGTTTTCCGTAGGAAAACTGGCTTCGTAAGTTTTCTGTCACGTCATGGTACAGGCACCATCGGGCCAAGCAGCGCGTCTATCCATTCGTAAGGGCGGGAGATTCCCGTATTCTCAACCAGCGCCTGCCACACGATTCCGCTTGCCAGAAGCAGCCCCACCGCTGTCCAGCGGGTAACCGCATTGGTTTTCTTCAGCCTGCGCCGCTCCAGCAAGTAGATCATGCCGATCCAGATACATGTCTCAACTATGGTCAAAATCATTGGATGCTTTCCCCCCTTTCCCGGGTGGCCGGCTCCAGAATGATGCCCGTATGCTCCAGATTGATATGGGGCTCCACTTGAACCTCCATGCTGCTGTAGATTTCCCGCCAGTTGGGCTTGATTTTATTCCATAGAGACGGGTCTTTCCGAAAAATGGCATCGCCAAATCCGCAGGGATCGGAGCCATATTCCTGAATAATCCGGATGGAGTCATCCACCTGGTTTTTCAGCTTTTCACTGACCAGTTGGGTCAAAGCCGTCAGATTGTCCAGATTGACATTGTACGCCGTCTGGTTTTCATACACATGCCCGATGCCCCGCAGGATGATTCGCATCTTGATGGTGTCCCCCTGTATCTCCGGCTTTAATTGGGCGGAGGTTTCCGTAAACTGAATGCTCAGCATCCGGTCCGAGCCTGGAGGAGCCACAGTGATGCCGGGCCTTCTCACCTGATTCATGGGCCACAGGAGCCCTTGGGCCTGCTCTCCCTTCAGGAATCCCGCCAGCTTGTCATCCCGGAACACCGCCATACCCTCCAGGGTAATCCGCTGCTTCCTCTCGCCCTTGGCCCCTATGGAGGTTCTGTCCGAAATGTAATACGGAGTGGACACGTCCACTCCCTCATTCAGCAGTCCCTCCATTACATGCTTGACTGTCCGGGGGTTCTTCATCGAGTTGACCGTCAGCTCCCGAACCATCTCTCCGGGCTGCTGTTCCAAGGACGCGTCCGCATTCAGCACATCCACTGCCGGTCCCTTGGCCAGCACCACAAGGGCGGTCAACCGGTTCTGCGAGGACCGGAGGGTAATATCCAGATGGGGCGCGATCCCGTCCCGGGCCAATGCCTCCCCCAAAATAATCACCCGGCGGTGGGCGTAATACTGCTGCCGCGAGAGGGAATTTTGCAGGCGGTCACTGGCATCCTTCAACGTTACGCCAATGGCCGAATCCACATACCAGGATTTCCCGCCGGAGGTGCCGCCGCCCCCTCCGCCGGGTCCGCCGAGCTGTCCCGCCAACGGAAACTGGATGGCCAGGCGGATTTTGTCTCCCGCCTTATCCACCGCCATGGCAGAGACAATGGCCACATCGTTTACTTCCCGTCTGTCCCAGCAGCCCGACAAGCAGACGCATACCAGTCCCCAGGCCGCAGCTGTTCGCAGCCGCTTGTTCATCATGTCCCGCCTCCTCTTTTTTTCGCAAAGGATTGCGCCTGCCCCAGCCTGCGCCGGTTGATCGGCGAGAAGTCGCCAGGCCGGCCAATCATCCTCCACCAGGGAACCCGGACCAGAATATCCTTCTGCTCCTTCTGGTCATACGGGGCGATGCCGCTCAGATAAGGAATGCCGAAGGAGCGCAGCGAGCACAGATGGGCCGCAATCAGGACCGTTCCGATGATGATGCCGAACAGCCCGAACACCCCGGCCAGAATCATCAGCGGAAAGCGCAGCATCCGGATGGCAATGGCCATATTGAACCGGGGAATAGTGAAGGAGGCAATGCCCGTGAGCGAAACCACAATTACCATGGGAGCGGATACGATTCCCGCCTGCACGGCCGCCTGGCCGATAACCAGCGCCCCGAGAATGCTCACCGCCTGCCCTACCGTCTTGGGTAGGCGGATGCCGGCCTCCCGCAGCGCCTCAAAGGCCACCTCCATGATCAAGGCCTCCACAATCGCCGGGAAAGGAATGGTTTCCCGGGCCGCGGCAATGGACAGGAGCAGATTGGTGGGCAGCATGTCCTGGTGGAAGGTGGTCACCGCCACATACAAGGCGGGCAAAGACAGCGCCACGCCGCTGAAAAAAATCCGCAGCCACCGGATCAGATTGCCGATGATATAACGCTCGTAATAATCCTCGCTGGCCTGCATGAACTGCCAGAAGGTCACCGGCCCGATGAGCACAAAGGGAGTGCCGTCCACAAAAATGGCAAACCTCCCCTCAAGCAGCGCCGCAGAAGCGGCATCCGGCCGTTCCGTATATTGCAGCTGGGGAAACGGGGAAAGCGGCTGGTCCTCAATCATTTCCTCAATGTAGCCGGATTCCAGAATGGCGTCGATGCGGATAGCCTTAAGGCGTTTGGAGGCTTCCTCCACCAGCTTCGGGTCAATAATCCCCTCCATATAGCACAGCGCCACACTGGTTTTGGTTTGCTCGCCTATAACGAAGGGCTTCATCTTCAGATTGGCGGATTTGATCTTGAAGCGGAGCAGCGCGGTATTGGTCCGCAGGTTCTCCACAAACCCCTCCCGCGGCCCCCGGATCACCGACTCCGTCTGGGGCTCCTCCACCCCCCGCCTGGCCCCGCCGCGGATGTGCAGGACAATAGCCTCCTCCCGGTCCTGAACAAACAGTACGGCGTTCCCGGAGAGCACTGCCTCCGCCGCTTCTTCATAGCTCTTGCACCGGGAGGTCTGGGGGACCATCAGCGTCCCCTGCTCCAGCTTGGACGGCTGGGTTGGCACATCCTCCAGGCCCAAGAGCGGAAGCAGGGCATGGTCGCCGATTTCATCGCTCTTCACCAGACCGTCGATGAAAATCAGGCAGCCTTTTGCGCCATGGGAAAACTGAATTTCGTGATAAACCACATCGGAGCAGTCGCGGAACATGTCCTTCATGGCCGCAATGGCGGCTTCCCATTTCCCGATGAGGGTTGGCTTGGGCTTGGGGTTTGGTTTGGGCGCCGCCGCAGGATCAGGGGCTTTGGTGCCGGAAGCCCCGCGCTTCCTTCCTTTGAATGTGAAATAACGCATCCGCGCTCACCTCTTGTGCTTATCATTTCCTCCACTGCCGCATTTATCCGCAAATCTTAGCGAATTATGCTATGCTTGAAGGAGTCTTTACAGGAGATGATGAGGATATGCTGGTATACAACAGCCGCACCGGCGAAACGTCGCAGGAGCGGGAAATCCGCGTTCCCCTTGAGCATGAGGTGGCATGGGTCCGCTTGAGGCAGCCCGAGCCGAAAAAGGTCAAGCAGGTGCTGGAGGATGTGTTTGGCTGCCATCCCCTGATGGTGGAGGATGCCATTAAGCTGAACCAGCGGCCCAAGCTGGACCGGTACAAAAGCAATATGTTTCTGACTCTCTTCGCCGTGGAGCGGTCCCAGCTCAAGCTTCAGGAAATCGGCATGGTGGTGGGCCTTAACTATGTGGTGACCATCTCCCAGGACAACATCCCTTTTCTGGACGAGCTGGAGACGGAGCTGCTGCACAAGGAAGGCATGATGGACCACTCCAGCGAGGTGCTGTACCGGATTGTGGACCGCTGCGTGGATGAATACAGCGAGACGGTAAATCATTTTGAGGATCAGGTGGAGCAGTTGGAACGCCAGGTCTACCGGAATCCCTTCGTTCAGGTGACCCATGAGATTTTCCGCCACAAACGGCGGCTTCACCGGCTGCGCAAGGTTTTTGTGGATGAGAAGGCGATTCTGGGGGTATTGACCCATCAGGAGCTGCCCTATATCAGCCAGGACAAGGACGTGTATTTTGTTGATGTGTACGACCACATCTCCCGGGTGGTGGATTCCATCGACCTGTTCCGGGAATCCCTGTCGGGCCTGCTGGAGCTGCAGATGGCCATGAAGTCGGACCGGATGAATGAAATTATGAAGACGCTGACGGTAATCAGCTGCTTCTTCCTGCCGTTGACCTTCATTGTCGGGCTGTACGGCATGAATTTCCACATCATCCCGGAGCTGGATTGGCCTTACGGCTATCTGTACGTGTGGGTGCTGATGGTGGCGGTGTCGGCGGGGCTGTATTGGTTTTTCAAGCGGAAAAAGTGGCTGTAGCGGCGGGAGGAGCTTCTTTGCCAGCGGGCCTGAGCTGAACCCCGCCCGCCTGGGCTTTTGACAACAAAAAAACCGGCTGCACACGGCAACCGGTTTCTGGTACGGAGAGAGAGGGATTCGAACCCTCGCGGCTGTTACACCCTAACGCTTTAGCAAAGCGCCCCCTTCGGCCTCTTGGGTATCTCTCCTTGAGTGGGACAATTCCCATTGTAGCGTGAAGCCCTGCCGGAAGTCAAGAGGCGAAAAAAAGCTCAGCCCGGCGCACAGGACGGAACCGCCGCCTCCGGCAAAACCGTCAGCTCCAGCCTGCCTCTGCATCTGCCGCAGGCATACCTTCCCGGGTCCACACGGCGCTTGCGCAAATACTCCATCCGGCAATTGACACAGACGAGCCGGTAACGGTGGGCCTGCACCTTTTTGCCCCCGGGCAGAGGCTTGCAGTAGCGGGCGCCCCCCACCATCGCCAGCAGCTTCTTGAAATCGGCATCCCGGTGCCGGTAGCCGCCCTTGGCCAGGTGGAGATGGTAATGGCATAGCTCATGCTTGATGATTTTCTCCATTTCCTCCGTTCCAAAACACTCCATGTGCTTGCGGCTGATCTCAATATGATGGGATTTGGTGAAGTACCGCCCTCCCGTTGTCCGCAGCCGGGAATTAAAGGTCGCCTTGTGCCGGAAGGGAATCCGGAAAAACGCAAGGGAGACCCGCTCTACCCATTCTTGAAGCTCTTCGTTCGTCATCGGCATCCTCCCCCACCGGGTAACATTCTCCTTCTTGAATTTAAGACCAGCAGGATATACACTGTCAAGTAAGAAAACATGGCAGCGGTTTATTCTTCAAGCCATATAATGGTGCAAATAGAAACGGAGGAGAACCATGGAAATGGAGAAACAGTCCTACGGCGTCCTCAAGCTGGGGGAACGTCTGGAGTTTGTGCAAATGCCCGAAAGCCATATGTATCAGTTGACCGCCCTGAACCGCCGGCTGCATAAGGAAATCGTCAAGCTCACCGCAGACAATCTGCCGGAGCTGCCCCGCCTTATTGCGGAATGCGACAATCTGGAGCTGGTAGAGCCAGGGTATCCTTTGCTGAACGGCCTGGAATACATTAACCAGTTGGAGCAGGCCTTCGCCTCTATCCAGGAAACCGCTTATCCGCTGGTGTCCCTTCTGACGGAAATCCGCGCGCTGCAGGCCCAGCTGGAGCAATGGTATGAGGAGAACGCATAAGGACACCTAAGGACAGGCACACCGCCGGCATTTGCCCCATATGGTAAAGTACATCATGCCATAGACTGAAAGGGGCTGGCGGAATGCCGCAATGGCTTAGCAATCAATTGATGCGCGCTTTCCAGAGCAAAAACCGCAGACAAATCCAGATGCTGAACGACTGCTGGTTTTTTTACCGGAACAAGTCGGGCGATAACCGGTGAGCTATCATACATTGAACCGCTTCCCATCCATTTGTCTCACATCAATGCAAAACCCGTCAGGCGCCCCTGACGGGTTTTGTTGTGCAGAAGCCGCATGATGCGGGCCGTCAATAAATCCTGCCGGAAAGCTTGGCGTCCAGCCCCTCAGGGCTGCTTCATGGTCAGGCTGACCTTGCCTTTTTTCAAATCCACGCCAAGCACCCAAACGGTTACTACATCGCCTACGGACACCACATCCATGGGATGCTTCACGTAGCTGTCGCTCAACTGGCTGATATGGACCAGACCGTCATTTTTGATCCCAATGTCCACAAAAGCGCCGAAGTCAATCACATTGCGGACCGTTCCCTGCAGCTCCATGCCCGGAGCCAAATCCTCAATCTTCAGCACATCCGTCCGCAGCACCGGCGGGGGCAGCTCCTCCCGCGGGTCGCGGCCAGGGCGCTGCAGGCTGTCGAGAATATCCCGGAGGGTAGGCGCGCCTACCTGAAGCTTGTCCGCCATCGCAGCCGGGTCTACCGTCTGGAGGGCGCCCCGCAGCTCTTCCGTGCCGATCCGCTCCAGGGGAATGGACAGCTCGCGGAACAAGCGGTCTACGACCGCGTAGGATTCCGGGTGAATAGGCGTATTGTCCAAGGGCATCTCCCCGCCGCTGACCCGCATGAAGCCCACGCATTGCTCGAAGGTTTTGGCCCCCAGGCGCGGCACCTTCTGCAGCTCCTTGCGGCTTTGGAACTTGCCGTTCTCCTCCCGGTACTTGACGATATTCTTGGCTGTAGTACCGTTGACCCCAGCTACATACTGCAACAGTGACGGCGAAGCCGTGTTCAGGTCCACGCCCACATGGTTCACCGCCGATTCCACCACGCCGTTCAAGCTTTCACTGAGCCGCTTCTGCTGCACATCATGCTGGTACTGCCCCACGCCGATGGCCTTGGGCTCAATCTTCACCAGCTCCGCCAGCGGGTCCTGCATCCGCCGGGCAATGGAGATGGCGCTGCGCTCCGCCACATCCAGCTCCGGGAATTCCTCCTGGGCCAGCTTGGAGGCGGAGTAAACGCTGGCGCCGGCTTCGCTGACGATGCAATAGGCCAGCCCCGGCTGCTTCAGCTCGCCGATCAGGGAGCTAACGAACTGCTCCGTCTCCCGGGAGGCGGTGCCGTTGCCGATGACGATCAGCTCCAGCCGGTGCTCCGTGATGAGCCGCCGGAACACTGCCTTGGCCTCCGCCACCTTGTTGTTGGGCGGGGTCGGATAGGTGACGGCAATCTCCAGCAGCTTGCCGGTGTCGTCCACCGCCGCCAGCTTGCAGCCGGTGCGGTAGGCGGGGTCCACACCCAGCACCCGCTTGCCCTTCACCGGGGGCTGCAGAAGAAGGCTGCGCAGATTGCCGCCGAATATCTTAATGGCCTGCTCCTCCGCCTTCTCCGTCAGCTCTCCCCGCACCTCACGCTCAATGGACGGGGCTAACAGACGTTTATACGCGTCCTCAATGACGGCCAGCAGCACCTCACGGACTGCCGATTCCCGCTTCAGGAATTGGCGGGCCATATAATCGTGGATTTTCTCCGGGGCCACCTCCAGCCGGACCTTCAGCACATCCTCCCGCTCCCCGCGGTTAATGGCCAGAATCCGGTGAGGCGGCAAACGGCGCACCGGCTCGGAATATTCATAGTACATTTCGTACACGGACTCCGCAGTCTTGTCCTTGGCTTCCGTGGCAATGACGCCGTTGTCATGGGTGAAGCGGCGGAGCCAGGCCCGCAGCTTGGCGTCGTCGGCGATGTTCTCCGCCAGAATATCCATGGCGCCGGCCAAGGCCGCCTCCGCCGACTCCACCCCTTTGGCGGCGTCTACATACCGGGCCGCCTCCACCATGGCCGCCCCTGTGCGGGGCTGGGACCAGAGCCAGCCGGCCAGGGGCTCCAGCCCCTTCTCCCGGGCGACGCTGGCCCGGGTCTTGCGCTTTTGCCGGTAGGGGCGGTAAAGATCCTCCACCTCCTGCAGCTTGGCAGAGGCCTCCACCGCCGCCCGCAGCTCGTCCGTCAGCTTGCCCTGCTCGCCGATAAGCCGCAGCACCTCGCGCTTGCGCTCCTCCAGACCGCGAATGTACTGGAGCCGCTCCTCGATATCCCGCAGCTGGTTCTCATCCAGCTCCCCGGTCATTTCCTTGCGGTACCGGGCAATAAACGGAATGGTATTCCCTTCATCCAGCAGTCCGACGGTGGTTTTCACCTTGCCCGGGGGCAGCTTCAGCTCCGCTGCAATCTGCCGGAGAATCCGTTCCTCCACCCGCGCCTTCTCCTCGGGGGTCAGCTCCGCCGCGGAGGCTCCCTCCCCCTTTTCTATCTCTGTGATGCCAATTGTCTCTTTGGTTTCCTTCGCCATCCATCCTCTTCCCCTTTACTTTATAATCCCCCAAAAGTGAAGCTAACCTCCGAAGCCTATTCCGATTACTTTTGGGGGAGCCCCCGAATGATTCCCCCCCCCAAACCCCACCCTAAAACTACACAAAAAAACGAGGGCTTCCCCTCGCTTTACTGTTGCGCCGCTAAAAGTCAATAAGGCCCAAACTGATCTGCAGGGCATCGTCTACCTTGCGCATGGTGTCCTCATCCAGATGCGTAATCTTGTCTGTCAGGCGCTGCTTGTCGATGGTGCGTATCTGCTCCAGCAGAATAACCGAATCCCGGTCGAAGCCATGGGTTTCCGCATCAATCTCCACATGGGTAGGCAGTTTCGCTTTTTGAATCTGGGCGGTAATCGCCGCTATGATCACTGTTGGGCTGAACCGGTTGCCAATGTCGTTCTGAATGACCAGCACCGGCCGAACCCCCCCTTGCTCTGAACCAACTACCGGGGACAGATCCGCAAAAAACACATCACCGCGTTTTACAATCAAGCGCTACACCCCGCTAACCAAACGATCCACCGTCGTACCTGCATCCTCTTCCGCATGGAAAGACTCTGAAGCAATGTTCAGGTTAATCTTGGCCATCTCCATGTAGCCCCGCTGCATGGAATCCCGAAGCTGGCGCTTCCGGCGCTCCGTCAGATACAGCTTCATGGCCTGACGAATCAGCTCGCTTCGATTGGAATTTTCCTGTTCCACTATCCCATCTACCTCCTGCAGAAGCTGATCCGGCAAGCTGATCATGATCCGTTTTGTATTCACGTTGGACACTTCCTCGCACCTCCAAAAGCTACCCGCCCTGACTTCCCCATTATGATACAAATAAAGGCAAATTATACAACATCCCCGCGTTTGCGCAAGCTTATCCTGCCCAAAGCGGCATACGCTAATATATGATTGGCGTATATCAGGTATGTTATATGATCGAGCTATCGTTCCTGATATAATCCCTACTTTATATATTTCGGCGGCAATCGGGAAAATCCTTTGCATTTTGGCACAAAAATCCTCTGGAAAGTTTCGCCATAGGAAAACCGGGCTGCCTATGTTCGGCCACCCGACCAATCGCTTATCCACCGCCGCGCTCCCACGTCTAACCAAGCTGATGCTGCAGCGGATTCACTGTATCCTTCACGTCTCCCGCTTCCATATAGACCCGGGGCACCCGATGGGAAATCATGCACACAATCTCATAATTCACGGTGCCCAGCTTCTCCGCCAGCTCCTCCGCCGGCAGAACCAGACCATCCTGCTCGCCGAACATGACCACTTCATCCCCGAGCTGGGCTCCGCTCACATCCTGCAGGCTGATCATGCATTGGTCCATGCAGATCCGCCCTACCACCGGAACCCGCTTGCCCCGCACCAAGGCATGGGCTTTGCCCGTAAGCATCCGGGAGAATCCGTCCGCATAACCCACGGCAAGGGTAGCGATCTCTTCGCCCCGGGAGGCATGATACAGGGCGCCATAGCTGACCCCTGCGCCTTCCTCCATGCTTTTCAGCATCACGATCCTTGTCTTCAGGCTCATCACCGGACGCAGCTTCACCCGCTCCATATCCACTTCATCGGAAGGATAAAGGCCGTACATGCCGATGCCCAGGCGCACCATATTGTAGCTGATTTCCGGCGTATCAATGGCGGTTGCCGTATTGCCCGCATGGACATAGGTGAAGGAGATCCCTTTTTCCCGAAAATGGCCCGCTACCCGCTCAAACTTGCTGTATTGCTCCCGGGTATAGCTTTTGTCCGCTTCATCCGCACAGGCATAATGGGTAAAAAGACCCTCCACCTCAACTCCCGGCAAAGACAAGGCCCGCTCAATAAAGGCGATGGCATCCTCTGTCCGGTTCAATCCAAGCCGCCCCATGCCGGAATCCACCTTGATGTGGATTTTCACCGAAGGCTCCTCGGGTCCGCGTTTGGCCAGCGCCTCCAGCACATCCATGCTGTATACATTAATGGTAATGCTGTATTTAACGGCAAGAGGCACTGCCTCCGCCGGTGTATACCCCAAAACCAGAATCGGCGCCTCAATGCCTGCCCGCCGCAGCTCCAGCGCCTCATCCATAAACGCCACCGCCAGATAAGACGCTCCTTCGGCCATACATTCCCTGGCAATCTGCACAGCGCCGTGGCCGTAAGCATCCGCCTTTACCACAGCCATGATTTTCATCTCCGCGGGAAGACTGTCCCGGAAGGCGCGCAGATTATGCCGCAGCGCATCCAGAGAAATCTCCACCCATGTGGGACGGTAAAACGCATCCACTGCCCATCACCTTCTTTTTGGAAATCGATAGGGGTACCGCAAGGAAAGAGCTTTCCTCTCCTGCAGTGACCCCTGGCTTTTAATATCCTCAATTATTGGTTGAGACTCCCCAAACCCATACGTTTTATGTTACTTGCTCCCCGTAAAGCTGTCAATGAACATTCCTGCGATTATTTGCCGGACATGCCTTGAACGGAGATGGCAATTTGCACCATTTCATCCACCGGAAGATCACCGGAGGACAGCCTGAATTCCGTGCCTTGGGCCATCCAGACCAGGGTTTTCTTTTCCCCGCCGGTCAGAACGCCGAAGCCGTATCCCAGATCCACCAGTTCCCCTTCCTGATAGGAAACCGATTTGTCAGACGGTCTGGACTCCAGGAGCGTATAGTTGTAAGTACCGGTATATTTCAAAAGAATAGCCGCATTTTCCCCCAATGTGGTTTCACTGGCCTTGGGCTTGCCTACTCCCGCAGGAATATAGGATGGTTCAATCAGTGAAATCCCCTGGGATTGGGGAACGGCCGGCGATCCGGCGGCAGAGCCGGCGGGCTGCTGTGAGGTGGCGCTGCTTTGCACCGCTGCTCCCTGTTGCGCTGCCCCCTGCTGCGTCTCAAGCCCCATCGTGGGCAAGGTGATCCGGGCGCTGGTCATATTGCGCTGCATATCGAAATAATCCTTCTCAAAGGTTTCATTGAACTTGAAATCATTGAAATTCATCACCACAACCGGCTTGTTCTGCGCATCGTAAATCTCCACACTCTGCGGCGCGTAGCTCTTCTTGTTGATCCAGATCTTTTGCCGGGAGAGGGACGAATTGGAGTAGTTGGCCAGCACATCAAACACATACGAATCGCCATCCGTTGTAAACTGCCGGTCCTTATCCTGATTGATGCTGTTCACCAAAGACTCATACAGGTACACCTGCCCTTGATTCTTCGGCCAATCGCTTTGGAAGCGGAAGCTCTTGTTCAGATGAGGCGTCAGCACAAACACACCGTCGTCATTTTTCAGCACAATCTGAGAAATATCCTTCTTGTCATTGGACAGCGAAATCCGGTAATACGACGGCTTCTGGAACGACACCTCCACCTGATACTCCTGAGGCTCCGCCCCCGTATGAAGAGTCATGGTGCCCGTGCTGGTATAGCTCTCCAGCTTCTCCACCTGCTTGTCCAAATCCTTCACCACTGCTCCCGCGTCCTTCTTGCCTCCGAAGCAACCTGCCAGCGCCAGTACCACGATCAACAGCACCACGCCCAAACCCCATATCCGACGACGCATCCTTCATCATCCCCTCTGCACCTGATTCAAACATTGGTACATGTCTATGAGGAGACTTGGCCCATTATGCAGACTAGCTTGACAAGCCCGGGAAAAACTTTCCGCAAGAAAAAAGAGACTGCCGCGGCAGCCTCCCAGAATCATTATAATGGATAAGTTCAAAAACGGATTTTTTGAGGAAGCAGCTTTCTGCGCCATCTCTTACTGGGGAGGAATTTTGTTAAACAGATTCGCCATATTATAATTCGATTCCAGTTGAACACTCACCGTGAGCACATTCCGCCGCATGGCAAATTCAAAATAAATTTCCCCGTGCGTCCAATTTTTCTTATGATTCAACGATCCAACCGCCAACTGGCGGAACGCCTTAATGTGGCTGTCCGACATGCGGATCTCCGGAGCAGGCAGCCTCTCTCCACTAATTTCAATAGGCTCATGCTTTACTCCATACTTGCCCACCACATCATTGCGAATCTGCACAAAAACTGTTCCCGATGCCAAAAAACGTAGTTCCTCTTGCATAGTCCGGATAACCATATCCATCTGTCTCGCTAAAGAAATCTGTTCCGACTGCATTCCTAACCTCCTCAAAATATGTGGGATTATGTCATTCTTCTGTAGGATTATGTAAGTATTGAGTCCTATTATATTCATAATTTGTAGATATTTCAATCATTTTGTATTTTGTTCAAATAATTAACACATGTGGTACTTTATTCTTATTATTTATTATTTCTGTTCCTTATAATCCATCGTAACTTGGATAGATCCCTTGCGCATCACAAACCGGTAGGACATCATGCCTGTGGTCCAGTGGGTCTTCCGCTTTACCACATCCGTCGCCATTTCCCGGAGCAGCTCCACCTGCCGCGGACGAACCGCCGCCACCTGGCACTCACCTTCGGTTCCCAGCTCCACCCGGTTTTCCAGCCGATGACGGACGCCATAGGTTTTCACAATACCATCCTCAATCTGCAGAAACACCGTGCCTTCCTTCAACCCGCACAGCTCCTCCGTCAAATCCTCCAACACCATATCCACCTGCACCGGCAACGGTATGGACATCAACATGCTCCATCATCTCCCTTTCACAATTGCGTCTATGCGCTAATTTGGTTTCCTTGCCTTGCCCCTCTGTTAGCGTAGACAGCACCAGTTTCAAAGAGATAACGGAAAAAATTTTGAATTCACAAATTGTTCACAAATTCATCAAACCAGACAAATTTCCGGTTTTTTCGCCCCTCCTTCTACCGGCAAAATAAAAATGCGCAGAAAGATCCCCTTCAGGACCAATCCACGCATGCTTTGCGATGTTATTTATTTACCTCAGCCACAAAACGATTCCACCGATAATGCCGGCCCAAATCAAGGCGCCCAGCACCACCCCATACACCATTCCCCGGCCAATACCCAACGGATCATCCTGAGTCAATGAATCATCCTTTTCCATCGCCGCGGCCCCCCTGTAAGCATCATATGCATCCTCTTACCAGTGTGGGACAGTATGGTTGGAAATATACGCTAATTTTAATGCTTAACTGTATAAAAAGTCAACAGGGATAACCCAAATGATCCAGTTTTGCCCATCCATCGCTTACAACATTTAATAAGCGTTTTTGTTCACAAACCCATTCACAATCGTCTTCAAAATAATCTTAATATCAAATAATAACGTCCAATTCTCAATGTAAAAAATATCCTCTTTTACCCGTTCACTTATGGACGTGTCTCCGCGCAGCCCCTTGCTTTGCGCCAACCCCGTGATCCCGGGCCGAATATGATGCTTCACCATATACTTCGGAATCTCTTCCTTGAATTGCTCTACGAAATAAGGCCGCTCCGGACGCGGGCCCACCACACTCATATGCCCCATAAGCACATTGAAGAACTGTGGCAGCTCATCCAGACTGGTGCGCCGCAGAAATTCCCCCAGCTTCGTCCGCCGCGGATCATTCTCCACCGTCCATTGCGTATCAGACATCGCCTCCGGCATCACCTTCATCGTACGGAACTTGTACATGAAGAAGGTCCGCCGATTGAACCCAACCCGCTCCTGCTTAAAAATTATAGGCCCTGGTGAGCTCAGCTTAATCAATAAAGCAATAATCAGCATCAACGGCAGCGTAATCACAATCGCAGCCAGCGAGAATCCAATATCGAAGGATCGCTTTAAGATGCGGTTGCCCAGATCATCAAGGGGAATACTCCGCACATTAATCAACGGCATCCCCGCAAAATTATCAAAGTACGGCCGCGCCGGCAAATAATCAAAGAAGTCCGGAATAATGAGTGTGCGTACCCCCATCTTCTCGCAGGTTGCGATAATCTGACCGTACTTCAAGTGGGCGGTTAAAGGCAGGGCAATAACGACTTCATCCACAATCTCAGAGCCGAGGACATCTTCCAAGTCCTCCAGCTTCCCGATAATGGGCTTATACGAACCGTCAGCGGACTCGGAGTCCGTGCTGTAATCATCCAAGAACCCAATTACTTCATAACCCAATTCTTTGTATTGCTCCAGGTTATTGGAGAATCGCTTGCCCAAGCTTCCAGCTCCGAGAATTAGAACGAATTGCTTGTTATAGCCCTTTTTTCTTAATTCGCGCGTAGCAACTTTGACGGAATAACGAAAAATAGTTTGGAGGCCTATGCTTAATACAACAAAAATGGCCAATAACTCTCTGGAAATGTGAATTTCCTTATAAACAAACAAAATGCTCAGCAGAAACAGCAAACTGAAAAAGTGAATCTGCAAAATCTTGATCACTTCAAAGGAGAACCGCTTTTTGCGTTTGGGCACATAGAAATTCAGAAAGAATCCCAGCACTAGCGCAATCGCACTATAAATCATTCCCCACACCAGATAAGTCCGAAAGGGAAGCGGTTCTCCATGATTAAGCCATCCCGATTCGAACTTTACCCACCAAGCAATGATGAAAGCAAACAAAAGCAGCAAAAAATCGCATACAGCAATCAGTTGCGTGAGAATATGTTGATTTCGCCGAATCATGAACAATCATCACCTCATACGCTTCATGCCGTTTTTGATTAATGCAGCTAAGAATTTCACCACAATACCAAAATAAACCAAACCATTCACCCATGGCAAGTACTTTTTTTGGTAATGCTTCCTGTGAAACAGCCCCATCGCCCGATGAAATTCATAGACAATCTTAAATGGCTTTCTGCGACTGGAGGCTCCCTTGTAGTGCGTAATAGTGGTCTTTGGATAATAGTATATTTCCCAGCCGCCCTGCTTAATTCGGTAACACCAGTCAATATCTTCTCCATACATAAAGAATTCTTCATCCAGGAGACCTACCTGATCAATAGCTTCCTTACGCACAAGCATAAAAGCCCCAACCAGACAATCTACCGGATAAGAATCATCAGGGTCGAGATACCCCAACTGGTACTGGTTGAACCGAGGCACATTGGGGAATAGCTTAGAAAAACCGAACGCATAGTAAAATGAAGCAGAAGGAGTGGGAAATCCCCTACGACAGGCTTTATCCAATTTTCCATCGGGAAGAATCACCTTGCAGCCGCTCGCTCCCACTTTCGGATGAGCATCCATGAAGGAAATCATAGTTTCCAGCGTGTCCGGCTGTATAACCGTATCCGAATTCAGCAACAGAATGTACCTTCCCGACGCTATACGAATAGCCTGATTGTTGGCTTTGGAAAAACCTACATTCACCTCATTCGCAATAATCCGGAAATGAGGATACCTTCCTGCCACCCGTTCTATAATCCCGTCACATGAATGATTATCCACCAGAATGATTTCATACCGAAAATCAGTAATAGATTGATATACGGATTCTATGGCCCCCAGAGTCAATTCAGGAGTTTTATAATTGATAATGATAATGCTTATATCAATGAGTGAATTTTCATGAACAATACTCATGCTTTTCTGGGTTTGGACAAAACAAACATTACCATCCATGCATACCTGCGAGTAAAAGGCAGCAGCCTAAAGAAAATCTTGTCCATATCATTCAGCATTTTCACTAAACGGTGGAAAAAGGAATATTTCCGAAACGGAATGGCCATTAAAGTGAAACAATAGAAATAAGAAGCTTCCACACGATCAAAATAATGCTCGGCAAGCTTAATATCTGATGCAACCAAAGGGTGTTCGTCTTTGGTACGGATATTCGGAGTCAATTTGCGGAACAGGTTAATAAACGGATTATGGCCCAAAGGCTCAGTGAATACAACATGTCCATCCTCTTTTATCGCCCTCGCCAGTTCCGAATAAGCTTTTTCCACATTTAGGTGATGAATGATTCCATTACCAAAGATCACGTCAAAGCTTCCGTCAGGAAAGGCCAGTTGTTCAGCATCCATAACCAAAAACTCCATGCAATCCGCGATTCCCTCTGCCGCGGCTCTGCGCGTTGCCTGTTCAATAGCACTATCGGATATATCAATGGCAGTAGCATGAGCCGCACCATGATGTACAGTAAAATAGCAGAAGTTACTTAACCCACAACCATATTCCATCACACGCTTGCCAACACAATGCTTCTTCAAAAAATCTGAGTATTGGTCAAGAATCGACTGCGTAATGACATAATACTTCTCATTCGCCCTCGTTCTCGCATCATTCTCACCTTCAAATACATGATTGTGAAATTCCTTTTCACTTTCAATTCTATCGGTCATGCATAGATTCTCCAGTCATAACTATTTTGGTTGTTATGATTATAGCATTGATTTGTGAAATAGAAATTAAAATTTTCGGGAAGTTTATTCCACTTAAGTCTGAATGAAAGTACTTTACAATCTATTTTGGAACAACATTTTTGCTAAGAAACCAATATTGCGAATAGCACCATTCTTGTAAAATGAGTGGGTGAGAATGTGTTGAACAGCGTGTAGCCTACTCACTGAAGATAAGCTAATAAAGGCTTTAAAAGTTTCCCTCTGTTTCTCATCCAATTGATCAAAATGTCTTGCATAAAACGCCTCAGCCTGTCTGGTGTATTTGGAAATAATAAATGGTTCCTTAATCTTCTTAATAGACAAAGAATACTTTTGTGCTCCAATTGTATTTGAGTTATGTTGCCTATAGTAAACGAGCGGTTCATGGATAGCTTCAATCGTCCCCAAAGCACTGGCTGTTAAGGCAGCCCACCAATCATGCATAATTGCCTCTTTCGGTATAGGGTAAACCAGCTCAGCTAATTTTCGATTCATTCCTATCGTACACCCTGTAACAACATTCTGAATAAGTAAACGGTTAATACCAACATATTGGGGGTTAAGATGCTGATACTGCCAAAATGACTCAGCAATTATTTTCAGATCTTCGCTAGCAACGTACAGATCACTATGGACTAGACGAGGTTTATCATTGTTGCCAGCTTTGAAACATTCAAGTACCTGATCTATTTTTTTATTAATCCATTTATCGTCTTGATCAGCAAACATAAAATACACATGCCCGTCATCCAAAGACTTTTTTAATAAATAATTAAAACCTTGTGCCGTTCCAACATTTTCTCCACAAAACATTCGAATTGAATCGTTGTACTTCAATTCGTACTGCTTCAATATTTCGACTGTTCTATCCGTCGAACCATCATCTCTAACATATAAGTTTAAAGAATCAATATAACTTGTGAGAAGTATGGAGTCTAGTAATTCATGAATGTATTTTTCACCGTTATATGTCGCAAGCAGTATTGCTAGTTCTTTTTTCATTTTTGTCACCGTTTAGTTTTACTAATTTCAAAAGTCAACTTTTGTTTGGGTTGTTATGATTATAGCATTGATTTTGCGACGAGGTTTTCAGATACCAAAAGAATAGAAGTGGGAATCTGAGAAGAATAGCGAACTGCGCCCTATAAGACTATTATAGAAAACATAAACTCAGCTAAAGTTTTTTGCCACTTAGAAAGGATTGTAATGCTAAACTGCGAAGAACCTAATTCTAATTTTAGCTTAAGTATATGTAGCTCACACATTAGTAAGAGATAATCATTATCTTAACTTCATCAGTTTTTATTCCTTTCAATTTATCTTTAACATAAATGATTAAAAAAGGCTTTTCAAGCTCTTCTTTTGGAACTACTGTTGAAATGAACTCTTTTCCAATGGTAGTTTTCATGGCTTGACCATTAACATAAATCTCTAAATTTTCATTAATAATACTACTAGTCACTCCAATATTTAATGAATTATCCGCATTTAATTTAACTGTGTTTTTATTAATAAGAGAAGGATAGACTGAAATAATTTCAAATTTTTCTTTAGATATAGTATTATTCCGTTGCAAATCTTTTACTTCTCCATCAGAGTACTCCAAAAATAAATATGGGCTTTCTGGGACTTCTGGAAAGTCTTCTACAAGGATAGGTTTTAATGAAGGATCATCAAATAAAAGCCTTAAAGAATTACCAGGGCCATAAAAAAATATATTATAACCACTAGAAGCACCTTTAATATATACATTACTTCCTCGTACTGGTTTATCAATTTTTAAAATTTGTTTAATAGAAAACGCATCTTTTTGGCAATTCCCCAACCAGGAAAGTCTATAATTTACCATTCCCGGAGAAAATGAGACTATATAGATAAGCGGAATTAGGATAACTAATGCTTCCCATATCAGATTTCTTTTCTTTCCACTTAAAAGCTCAAGGCTAAATCCCACAGAAAAACCGATAAAAATCGAAGGTATATACAAATATAGCCTATGCTGCATATTCACCATTGGAAGAACTACACTGATTGATATTCCAATACAAATTAAACTTATTAGCAAAGCCGGATTTCTTTTTTTTAGCAGCAAATAGCATGAAAGAATAAATAAATAAATAAATAATAGCACACCAATTATTGATGAAACCGAATAAGAATAAAATGTAAACCCGCTGTTGGTTAAATCAAAATATAGAAATAGGTATCGTATTGTATTTCGAATCAAAACACTTATATGAAAATCTTGGTAATATGGGTTATCAAGTGGTATTTCTTTTAATCCACCAGTAAAAAGAAACCAAGAGAATACTATCATTAACAAAAAATGGAGTCCTAAACACCAATTAAAGTTGATTTTCCTTTTTATAACGACAGCTTTTCCTAATTCATATAATATTAAAATTATGGGTAACAATAAAGACATTTCTTTTGAGCGTAAAGACAAATAGTAAAACAATAAAGCTAAAATAGAATAAAAAACACTATAATGATTCAAATTTTTATCCTGAGATTTTAAATAAAAAAGAATACATAATAAAGAAAATAAACAACACAAAAGATCTGCTGTGGCAGATATCCAAGATACCGCCATTAAAGAAGTGGGATATATCCCAAAAATTGCTGCACTTAAAATTGCTGAATACAATCCATTCCTGCTCACATTAAAAATTTTTAATCCTATCCGATAAACAATGTATACATTAATCAAGTGAATAAAAACAAAAACTAAATGATATAATGTGTAATTCAAACCAAATAAATCATTTAAAAGCTTATTAAATAACATTCTTATAGGTCTATCGTTATAGGACATCTGTGGGAAAAAGCTAAAAAGATTCTCATATGAAGTAAATCTTGCTTCTGCCAACAAAGTAAAATCATCATATGTTAAACTATTTTTTTCAGAGATTACCCACATAACCGCCAAAAAACTAAATATAAAAAGTAATGCTAATAAAAAATATGTGCTTCCTCGCTGTTAGCAGTTAATGCGCCTGTCAATACTGGGTAATATAAACCAGTACACGAGAGGT
>NZ_QMFA01000042.1 GCF_003285005.1 Paenibacillus sp. YN15
GGCGCGTGCTAGTACCGTGCCCTTATAGGGCTGATGGAAGCCACCGGCTAAGCCGGTGGTTATGACTCGGCGGTTATCGTGATGGCCGTGCCGGAATATCTGCCGCTCCTGCGGCACCGTTACGAGCAGCTGGAGGGACGGCGTTACCGGGTATACTTCCGGGATGCGGCGAGCCTGGGTTCGGTGCTCTTGGGCTGTCCCTGTGAATACCGGATCGAGCGGCCGGGGTGGCTGCGCAATATGATGCAGAACCGGCTTAACCATATGCAGGCTTCCTTCCAGGGGACTTTGCCGCTATGACATCATATGGCAGAGCGGCGTGTTAGGATGTGGTTGTTGAAGCAGTTGACCCTCTAACAAAAGGAGCGTGCGGGTATGAGCGTGGTGCTGAACCGGTTGAAGTACCGGAATTTTTGGGTGACAAGGCTTGGAGCGCTGAAGGCGTGTATGGAGTTTTTGGGCAAAAAGGATTCGGATGCGTGGCTGTTCGGAGCGACAGGACATGCTTTTGTCCTCAATGTGGCGCCGGACGGGTGCAGCTCCGGTCCAACGGCGTGGAACTGCGATATGATCACCAATCTGGCCCATAATCTGGGGGTCAGCGTCAACGCGGTGAACGGCTGGACAACGGAGCATGATTTTGCCCTGAAGCAGAAGATTGCCTGGGAAAACACCAAGCGGGCGCTGGACAAGGGCCTGCCCTGCTACGGCTGGGAGCTGGGCATTCCGGAGTTTTACACCATTTGCGGCTATAACGAACACGGCTATCTGTACAAAGGCATTGGCACCCCCACGCTGCAATTTACGGCGGATATGAGCGTGTGGGAGGAAATTCTCCGGGGAGAGGCGGGACCGCAGCTGCGGGAGGCCTTTGCTTCCCAAGGAATACCCCTTGCCGGTCAAGTGACGTTTGGGCCGGGGGGTTATGGGGATATAGTTATCCGCTGTGAAGGAGCGGAGGGGGAATATTGCGCATTTCCCATGAACGGGCAGGTGCAGATTCATGATGACTATTCCCGCCACAGCGAAGGGCATAAGCCTTGGGAGGAGCTGGGCAATGCCTCTGTGGGCTGGCTTCATGCGGGTTGGTTGGAATTGGGGGCGGCCTCCGATGATTTCACCACGGTTCTGGAGGCGTTGGAGTTCGCCGTGGAATTTGCCGCCAATCCGCCCAAATGGGTGATGCCGGGTTATAAATCCGGCTTGCCCGGCTACGATAACTGGATTCATGCTGTGAGTCATGCGCCGGAGAACGACGATCCCCAAGGGCTGGCCTACAATGGGGAGGTCTGGGCGGAATGCCGCCGCTTTGCCGGCGCATTCCTGGAGGAAGCGGCCGACCGGATCGGCGGGCCTGCCGGAGCTTTACTGCGCGAGGCGGCCGTGCCTTACCAGGAGGTTGCCGCCAGCCTGGCCCGGTACCGCAGTCTCCTGCCCTTCTTTGGCCGGAAGCCCGGTATGCCGGAGGAGCTGCGCCGGGAGCTGCTGCAGGCGCTGGGGAACGCCCGGAAGGCGGAGGAGGCGGGGCTGGCGGCTCTGAAGACGGCATACGGCACGATGGAGGCGAAGCTCTCTGCCCGTTGACAATTGAACTTGGCGGAAGTGCAGCGGGTATCCTGCCGCCGACGGCGAGGAAAGTATGAAGCTTCCGGCAGATAAAAGGGGGACGTAAAGATGCGGATGGACAGACTGTTGAATATGGTGGCGCTTCTGGCCAACCGCCGGCAGATGAAGGCTCAGGAGCTGGCGGACCATTTTGGCGTGTCGGTGCGCACTATCTACCGGGATGCGGATACCATCAGTCTGGCGGGCTTTCCCATTGTCTCCTATCCCGGCGCGGGGGGCGGACTTGGCATCGCCGAAGGCTTCCGGCTGGACCGGACGGTGCTGTCGGAGGAGGAGCTGTCCAGCGTGCTGCTGGCTTTGCACAGCACCTCCGGCCTGTGGCCCGGCGATACCGGCTCCGCTGCCCTGGAGAAGCTGAAGGCGGTGCTGGCGGGAGCCTGCCGGGCTGAAGCGGGACATGCCTGGCTGCTGGAGGGGATGGACAGCCTGCGCTTCGACTATGCCCCGTGGAGCCGCCCGGAGGGGTATGCGGAGGAGCTTACGCTGCTGCGTCAAGGTGTGGAAGCCCGCCGCCTGGCCCGCTTCCATTATTTCAGCGCTGCGGGAGAGTCTGTGGAGCGTGTAGTGGAGCCTTATACCCTGGTGATGAAAAGCGGGCAGTGGTATCTTTACGCCTATTGCCTGCTCCGCCAGGATTTCCGGTTGTTCCGGCTCTCCCGGATGCGGGAGCTGGAGCTGGCGGAGGAGCATTTCCGGCGGCGCGAGACGGAAGCGGCTTCTCTGCCCTGGAACAACGAGTGGCCCATGGAGGGCTCTCAGGTGGAGCTGAAGCTGCGGTTTCCCGGGCGGCTGCGGCCGCTGGTGGAGGAATGGTTCGGCTGGGGGCTGCTTCACCTGGAGCCGGGCGGGGAAACCCAAGAGGAAGATCAGGTGGCCATCGTGCGGATGCCCGAGGATAACCGGCTCATTGGGTACTTGCTCAGCTTCGGAGAGCTGGTGGAGGTGCTGGAGCCGGAGCGCGTCCGCCGGAGGCTGCGGGAGGCGGCTTTGGCCGTGGCTGCCCGGTATGCGGACGGCGGGGAGTAAGCCGGAGCCCGCGCATACGCGGAAGTGCTGCCTCCGGCTTAGGCCCCTGAGTCAAGGGGATAATACAAGGAAAGGGCCGCGCTGCCCCTCCCCAGCCTCTTCCTTGCCTATGGAATTCCGCCAAACTGCCGGGTCTCCCGGGGCTTTTTTGAAAACCTGACGTTCTGTTGTCACAGCCTGGGGTTATACTGGGGAAGAAGAAGTCCCATATGACCAAGGAGGAAGGACATGGCAATGGACAAGCTGGATTTGAAGAAAGCATACCGCGAGCTTTACCGGGCCAAACCCCAGCCCGCGCTGGTGGAGGTGCCGCCGCTGCACTATCTGATGATTGACGGGGAAGGGAACCCCAATACGGCCCAGGCGTACAAGGAGTCGGTAGAGGCGCTGTTTTCCCTGTCTTATACCCTCAAATTTATGATCAAGCGTATGCCGGAGGGGACAGATTACGGCGTGATGCCTCTGGAGGGGTTGTGGTGGACCGAGCCCATAGAGGCGTTCAGCGTAGAGCGCAAGGAGGATTGGAAATGGACCTCCCTGATGCTGCAGCCGGACTTCATCACTCCGGCCCTTATGGAAGAAGCCCGGCAGCAAGCGGCCGCCAAAAAGGAGCTGCCCGCCCTCCCGCTCATCCGTTTGGAGCGCCTGGAGGAAGGAAAATGCGCCCAGGTGCTGCATATCGGCCCTTATGCGGAGGAGGCGCCCACTGTTCAGCGGCTGCATGATTTTATCCGGGAGCAGGGTCTACGCCTCCGGGGCAAGCACCACGAAATCTACTTGGGCGACCCCAGGCGCGCCGCTCCCGACAAGCTGCAAACCATCATCCGCCAGCCGGTGGAATGACAGCATTGGCTTTGCCGCTGCCTGCCGCCTATTTGACTTTGCCGCTGCCCTGGTTTTATGCTGATAATAGAAGCATCACCCACCGCGAGCACACCCCGATTGCCATTATGCAATAGGGGTGTTTTTGGCTATAAAAGAGGAGGATTTGCCTTATGTATGAATCCATTATCGAGAAGGTCAAGCATACCCACCGTCACCTCCGGCAGCAGGCGCTGGCCACCATGTTCGACCAGTTCGATATCCGCATTATGAAGCTGGACCAAACCGGCCGGATGCTGAAATACAGCAAAATGGCCGAGTCGCCCTATTCCTTTTTCCGCGGGAGCGCCTATCTGTTCTATTCCGACGTGTCCCGGGAGTGGTTCCCTTATCATACGGCGGAGGACCGGCCCACTTGGGTGCAGGGGGATCTGCACCTGGAGAATTTCGGCGCGTTCCGGGACGAAAACGGCGATCTGGTTTACGACATCAATGATTTTGACGAGGGCTGCCTGGGTTCCTATCTCTACGACCTGCTGCGGATGTCTGCAAGCATTGCCCTGGCGGGCCGGGAGCTGGGACTGGACGAGCGGGAGCGGATCGAAGCTATCGAAGCTTACGCGGAAGCCTATTACCGGCAAATCCGCAGGTTTGCCCAGCGGGAGGAGGACCCGTCCCGGCTGCAGTTCGGCGAGGACAATACCGAGGGCAGCATCCGCAAGCTTTTGCGCAAGCTGGCAAAGCGGGAGCCACATAAGTTTGTGCTGTCGGTGACAGACGGCGTTAGTGACCGGCGTTTTGTCCGTTCTGTGGAGCTGGAGGAGGTGGAGGCGGAAACACGCAAGGCCCTTCTGGCCGCCTGGCGGGAATATACCGCGATGCTGGGGCGGGAGCGGGGGATTGAAGCGCGTTTTTTGCAGATAAAGGATATGGCGGTGAAAAAGGGCTCGGGTACGGCGTCCATTGGGCTGGACCGCTATTATCTGCTCATTGAAGGGGGCGGCGCGGCGGATGCCCTGGATGATGTGGTGCTGGAGGTAAAGGAGGCGCGGGTGCCGATACCGGCTTATTTTTTGCCGTACCGGGAGGAGTTCTGGCAGGAATTTGGCCATCAGGGCAAGCGGGTGGCGGCAACCCAGCAGGCTATGCACCATGAGGCGGACCCGTTTCTTGGCTATCTGACTGTCGGAGGCAAGCATTATTACATCCGGGAGCGCTCCCCTTATAAGAAGAAGCTGAAGCTTTCCGATCTGGAGGGGAAAAAGGATTTTCTTGAGGCGCTGGAGATTATGGGGCGGATTACGGCCAAGGCCCATGCCCGGGCGGATGCGGATGTGGAAAACGGCATGCTGTCCTACCATAGCGAGGATGAGATTGCGCAGGCCATGGGAGACAAAAGCGGTGTGTTCACCAGGGATTTGGCCCTGTGGGCGATGTCTTATGCAAGGCAGACGGAGGAGGATTACCGGCTGTTTCTGGACTGGGTGCAGCAGGGCGCTCCGGCTGCCGGGGAGCTTCTTTTGCCGGAGTAAGAAGGAGAGGTTCTGTCCGGGGTTGGAAAAGGCCGGGTTTGGAGACGCCCACCGGGGTATGGTAAAATATCCTTTTATAAGACCGGTAACCAACTTGGCGTCCGGCACAAGCATGCATAAGCGGTTTTCCCCTGCGGAAAGCCCTGGGAGGTCGTTTGGATGGGCAAGCGTTTCAGGAGCACAGCAACTGCAGTAATCGTCACGGCGGTGGCCGCCAGCGGCTTAACCTTTGCCTATACCCGCAATCATTACGAGAAATGGGACAAGCTGGATGCGGTGTATCAGCATCTGGCGGCGGAATATGTGGAGCCGGTGACGGAGAGCAAGCTGCTGGACGGGGCGTTGGACGGCATGATGAAGGCGCTGGATGACCCGTATTCCGTTTATATGAACCAGGAGGAATCCAAAAGCTTCGGAGAGGTGATCAGCTCCTCTTTTGTGGGCATTGGAGCGGAGATTGAGGAGCGGGACGGGCGGATTGTCATCGTGTCCCCCATTAAGGGCGCGCCTGCCGAGAAGGCGGGGCTTAAGCCCAATGACCGGATTGTCAAGCTGGGCGAAACCAGTCTCATCGGCATGAAGTCTACGGAGGCGGTGAAGCTGCTCCGCGGCGAGAAGGGCACCAAGGCCGAGCTGACCATCGAAAGACCCGGGGAAACCGAGCCGATCCAGGTGACTGTCATCCGGGATGTAATTCCCATTGAGACGGTGTACAGCAACCTGCTGGACAACGGCATCGGGGTGATTCAAATCACTTCCGTTTCGGAGACAACGGGCGCAGAGTTCGCCAAGCAGCTGTCTGAGCTGAAAGGAAAGGGGATGAAGGGGCTGGTGCTGGATTTGCGCCAGAATCCCGGCGGTCTGCTGGACCAGGCGGTGGAAATCGGCGAGATGCTGCTCCCCGCAGGCCAAACGCTGCTTAAGGTAGAGGACCGGGACGGGCGGACCCAGGAATACCGGGCAAGAGGCAGCGGCAAGAATCCCAGCGTGGCGGGTTTGCCCATGGTGGGCCTCATCGACGGCGGCACAGCCAGCGCCGGAGAGATCCTGGCAGGCGCGTTGAAGGAATCGGCAGGCGCCAAGCTGGTGGGCGAGAAAACCTTCGGCAAGGGCACGGCCCAGACCATTATGAACCTGAAGGACGGCTCCACGGTGAAATACACCAATGCCAAGTGGCTGACTCCCGGCGGCACATGGATTCACAAAACCGGCATCGCTCCCGATGTGGAGGTGGCTTTGCCGGAATATGCCTCAACGCCTTATGTCAGCCCCGACAAGGAGTGGAAGCAGGACAGCTATGCCACCGAGGTGAAAAGCATCCAGGTGATGCTGGGAGCGCTGGGGTTTGATCCCGGCCGGAAGGACGGATACTTCGACGGGAAAACGGCGGAGGCTGTGAAGGCATTCCAATCCGCCCAGAGCTTCGAAGCCACCGGCGTGGCAGGCGGGGAAACCCTGCGGAGGATGACGGAGCTTTTGGCAGCGGAGTTGAAAAAGAATGACCCGCAGCTCCAGGCGGCAATCAAGCTTTTGGCTCCTTGAGCGAGGTTCTGAAGGCTATGAAACCGCCTCCTTAAAATACGAACTATATTCATCCTTTCTACACAAACGTTCGGTTTTTAAGGTTGACATAGCCGCTATGGGACTGTTAAACTTAACATGGACAAGTAAACTATTATATTTTGCATTCGTTGCATGACTCGTATATCTTCGGGGATAGGGCCCGAACGTTTCTACCCGGCAACCGTAAATTACCGGACTACGAGCGAAGGATGCCTGATTTGGGTCTGCCCACGCGGGACATACGCGGCAGCCGTATTCGCTCATATCCGTAAATTGCATTTTGCCCGTCGCCGGCCGCCTGTTTCTTTGGGCTCCGGTGGCGCTGCATGCGCGCAGCTTATCTGCTTTTGCGGCCACAGGTGAATACCGGCTTGCCGCGTTTTTTATCCCTTTTATTCCTATAGAAAGAAGGATGTCAGATGACGCCAGTTGTCGGAGTAATCATGGGCAGCCAGTCGGATTGGGAAACCATGAAGCTTGCTTGCCAGCCTTTGGAGGAATTCGGCATTCCTTATGAAAAGAAAGTGGTGTCCGCCCACCGCACCCCGGATTTGATGTTTGAATACGCGGAGCAGGCGGCCGGGCGCGGCATCAAGGTGATCATTGCCGGAGCGGGCGGAGCCGCCCATCTGCCGGGGATGGTGGCGGCCAAGACGGTGCTGCCGGTTATTGGCGTCCCTGTGAAGACCTCCACCCTGAACGGGCTGGACTCGCTGTTGTCCATTGTGCAAATGCCGGGGGGCATTCCCGTGGCTACGGTAGCCATCGGAAACGCCGGGGCCACCAACGCGGGTTTGCTGGCTGCGCAGATTCTGGGGGCGTTTGACCGGTCGTTGGCGGCCAAGGTAACCTCGCGGCGGGAGCGGATCAGCCGGGAAGCGATGGAGAGCAGCGAGCGGCTTGTGTAAGTGACCGGCCGAACGGCGGCGCATGGCTTATGTGGGAAAGACGGACGGCAGCGGAAAGGTGGACGGGCTTTCATGAACGGAAATGACAGATTGGGCGAGCGGGAGAGAGAGCCGGTTGCTCAGGCGGCGACGGATGGCTGCTCCGGCAGCGGAGCAGCGGGGCAGACGCAGGCTGACGGCAAAACCCCGGGAGAGATACAGTCCGGTGCCGGCCGAGGCAAAGTGATTCTCCCCGGCAGCACCATCGGCGTGCTGGGGGGCGGACAGCTGGGCCGGATGCTGGCGTTGGCGGGGACGCATATGGGCTACCGCTTCGCCACGCTGGAGCCAACCCCGGATTCCCCCATGCAGCAGGCAGGGGCCCGCCAGATTACGGCGTCCTACGGGGATGAGGCGGCGGCCCGGGAGCTGGCCCGGATCTCCGATGTGATCACCTACGAATTTGAGAATGTCAGCTCCGGGGTGGCGGAGATGCTGGCGCAAGAGTCCTACGTGCCCCAGGGCAGCACCTTGCTGCACACCACCCAGCACCGGCTGCGGGAGAAGCGGGCCATTGAGGCGGCCGGTGTTCCCGTGGCGCCTTATGCGCCTGTCGGCAGCCTGGCGGAGCTGGAGGCTGCGGTGGCCCGGTTCGGCACCCCCTGCGTGCTGAAGACCGTCTCCGGCGGCTATGACGGCAAGGGCCAATGGGTGCTTCGTTCGCCGGAGGAATGCGGCGCAGCCTATGAGACCCTGAGCCGCAGCGGCGTAGAGCTGGTGCTGGAGAAGTTCATTGCCTTCAGCCAGGAGATATCGGCGATTGCCGCCAGAAGTCCCCGGGGTGAGGTGAAGGTGTTCCCGGTGGCGGAGAATATCCATGTGGGCAACATCCTGCACCTGTCCATTGTGCCGGCGCGGATTCCGGCGGAGGTGCGCCGCCGGGCCGGAGAGCTGGCGGTGCGGCTGGCGGAGTCCCTGGACATGGTAGGGCTCTTGGCAGTGGAGATGTTTGTGACGGAGGCCGGAGAGCTGTACGTGAATGAGCTGGCCCCCCGCCCCCACAACTCCGGTCACTATACCATGGAGGCCTGCGCCACCTCCCAGTTCGAGCAGCATGTGCGGGCCGTCTGCAATTTGCCCCTGGGTCCGGTGGAGCTGCTGTCCCCGGTAGTGATGGTGAATGTGCTGGGCGAGCACCTGGCCCCGCTGCTGGATTGGCTGGCCGGACAGGAGCGGGAGCCGGAGGGGGTGGCCCTGAAGCTTCACCTCTACGGCAAAGCGGAGGCCAAGGCCCGGCGGAAGATGGGCCACGTGAACCTGCTGGCGCAGGACGCGGCTGCGGCGCTCGATTGGGTCCGCAGCACCGGCATCTGGGCAGCGGAGTGCCGGGAATGGAGCTAGAAGGCAGTCCGCGCCCGGCAGGGTGGCGGTACAGGCCGGAGAGGGCCGAATCGGGCGGCGCCAGGTCCGCCGGTGCCTGATAATCGCACAGTGGCCATTGGATGCTGTCAGATTCGACGGGCCTAATCCAACGGTTCAGGATCGCACGGTGCGGGGATTCGACGGTATCGGCCCCAGCCAGTAGATGCCCATCCTGCAAAAATGCAGTTAATTCCGGAGCATTTGGCAATAGTGGCCGCCTATCCTGCAAAAATACAGTTATTTTGCGGTTGAACCCGCTAATCCGGCCAGAATGACTGGAAATAGTTGCACTTTTGCAAGAAGCCCTCTTTTATAGAGAAGGATGGGGAAAAATAACTGCAGTTTTGCATTTTGACTACCCTTTGATCTGTATTTGCAGCAGCACAAGGTTAACTGTAACTGCAACGCAATTGAATCCATACCGCCGGCCCACAACCGGCGCAACTATATGAGCAGTAAGCATACGATTAGGAGGTTCCACATGCTGGAGCGTTATAGCCGCAAGGAAATGTCGTCCATTTGGACAGAAGAGAATAAATTCAAGGCCTGGCTGGAGGTGGAGATTCTCTCCTGCGAAGCCTGGGCGGAGCTGGGAGTGATCCCCAAGGAGGACGTAACCGCTCTCCGCGCCAACGCCACCTTCAATATTGACCGCATCTATGAGATTGAGCAGGAAACCCGCCATGACGTCATCGCCTTTACCCGCGCAGTTTCCGAATCCCTTGGCGAAGAGCGCAAATGGGTCCACTACGGGCTGACCTCCACAGACGTGGTGGATACCGCCCTGGGTTATTTGCTGCTGCAGGCCAACCGGATTCTGGAGAAGGACCTGGAGAATTTCATCGCCATCCTGAAAGACAAGGCCATCGCCTACAAGGACACTCCCATGATGGGGCGCACCCACGGCGTTCATGCGGAGCCGACTACCTTCGGGCTGAAGATGGCCTTGTGGCATGAAGAAATGAAGCGGAACCTGGAGCGTTTCCGCCGCGCCGCGGACGAGGTGCAATACGGCAAAATCTCCGGCGCAGTAGGCACCTACGCCAACATTGATCCCTTCATTGAAGAGTATGTTTGCGGCAAGCTGGGCACCAAGCCTGCGCCCATCTCCACCCAAACTCTCCAGCGGGACCGCCACGCCCAATACATGGCGACGCTGGCGCTTATCGCCACCTCCATGGACAAGTTCGCCACCGAAATCCGCGCGCTCCAGAAGAGCGAGTTCCGCGAGGTGGAGGAGCCCTTCGCCAAGGGCCAAAAAGGCTCCTCGGCTATGCCCCACAAGCGCAACCCCATCGGCTGCGAGAACATCTCCGGCCTCTCCCGTGTCATCCGCGGCCACATGCTGTCCGCCTACGAGAATGTGCCGCTGTGGCATGAGCGGGACATTTCCCACTCCTCCGTGGAGCGGATCATCCTGCCCGACGCCACCGCTCTCCTGGACTACATGCTGAACCGCCTGGGCAACATCATCAAGAACCTGACCGTGTTCCCGGAAAATATGAAGCGCAACATGCAAAGCACCTACGGCGTGCCCTTCTCCGGACGGGTGATGACCAAGCTCATCGACAAGGGCGCGAGCCGGGAGCAGGCTTACGATACGGTCCAGCCCAACGCCATGAAGGCATGGGAGGAGCAGCGCCAATTCCGCTCCATTATTGAAGCGGACGCAACCATCTCCAAAACTTTGACTGCGGAGGAAATCGACGATTGCTTCAATCCCTCATGGCATCTGAAGCATGTGGACACCATTTTCCGCAAGCTGGGACTAACTGAATAAAGAGCTTGCTTCTACCGGCTGCCCGGGGCTTACGACAGTCCCGCGGCGGCTTCAGCCGGGGGCTTTTCACATAACGCTTCACCAGACTGGATTAGAGCAACACACGGCGCTGGCGCCGGATCTTATGCCCTCACCTTCAACCGGCGGGGCGCAAAACAGGAGGCATCCTTAACGTGGTGACAACAACATTGTCCACGGCGGTGGAATTGGTCAAGGCTCCGCTTTTGTACAAAGGCAAGGTGCGGGAGCTGTACGATTTGGGCGAGGAAATGCTTTTGGTGGTGACGGATCGGATCTCCGCATTCGATTATGTCCTGTCCCCGGCTGTTCCCGACAAGGGGAATATGCTGAATCAGATCAGCCGCTTCTGGTTTGAACAGACTGCATCCCTTCAGGAGAATCATGTGGTGCATACGGATGTGGAGCGGTTGGGGGAGCTGGTAACGGCGCCGGAGCAACTGAAGGACCGGATCATGGTTGCCAAAAAGGCTCAGCGCATCGACATCGAATGTATTGTCCGCGGTTATATTACCGGAGGCGGCTGGCGGCAGTACCAGGCCACCGGCGAGATCAACGGGCGCAAGCTGCCGGAAGGACTGCGCAAGAACCAGGAGCTGCCGGAGCCGATTTTTACCCCCTCCGCCAAAAACGATGTGGGCCACGACGAGGACATCTCCATTGCGCGGATGAAGGAACTGGTGGGCGCGGAGCTTACCGATGAGCTGGAGCGCCGCAGCATTATGCTGTACAAGGCGGCCCATGAATACTGCCGCAAGCGGGGCATTATTCTGGCGGACACCAAGTTCGAGTTCGGCATCCTGGACGGGCGGATTATTCTCATCGACGAGATTTTTACGCCGGATTCCTCCCGCTTCTGGGCGGTGGAGAATTACGCCTTGGACACGGAGATCGACAGCATGGACAAGGAGCCGGTGCGCACCTATCTGGCAGGCTCCGGCTGGGACAAAAACAGCCCGCCCGACCCGCTGCCGGCAGAGGTGGTGGAGGCGACGGCCAACCGCTACCGGGAAATTTACCGCAGGCTGACGGCGGCGGAGTAAGCTGCCGATTGTGGAGTGCAAATGTTCAGCCCCCATATTTTGCTGCGGGGCACTATATGAAATGACTTTCGGGAGGAATCCGGCAAATGATCAAAGCGACAGTATATGTGACCATCAAGCAAAGCGTGCTTGATCCCCAAGGCAATGCCGTCCAGGGTGCGCTGCACTCCATGGGCTTTAACGAAGTGGGCAAGGTGCGCATCGGCAAATACCTGGAACTGACCCTGAACACCGTTGACCGGAACGAGGCGGAAGCCCGGGTGCGGACCATGTGCGAGAAGCTGCTCGCCAATACCGTCATCGAAGACTACCGCTTTGAACTGGAGGGCTACTAAAATGAAATTCGCAGTGTTGGTCTTTCCAGGCTCCAACTGCGACCTGGATTGCTACAAAGCGGTAGAGTCCACCATCGGCCAGTCGGTGGAATATGTCTGGCATACGGAGACGGACCTCTCCGCCTACGATTGCATTATTGTCCCCGGCGGCTTCTCCTACGGGGATTACCTGCGGTGCGGCGCCATTGCCCGTTTTGCTCCCGTGATGGGGGCATTGGTGGAGGCGGCGGCCCAAGGCAAATACATCATCGGCATCTGCAACGGCTTCCAGATCCTCACCGAGGCGGGACTTCTGCCGGGGGCGCTCCTGCGCAACCAGTCCCTGAAATTCCGCTGCCATTCCACGATGTTGAAGGTGGAGAACAACAATACCCCCTTCACCTCCGAATATGCGGCCGGCGAAAAGATCGACATTCCCATCGCCCACGGGGAAGGCAATTTCTACTGCGATGAAGCCACCCTGCAGGAGCTTGCGGCCCATAACCAGATCGTCTTCCGCTACGCCGGGGAAAATCCCAACGGCTCCGTCGGCGATATTGCCGGGGTATGCTCCAAGGACGGCCGGGTGCTGGGCATGATGCCCCATCCGGAGCGGGCGGTCAGCCAACTGTTGGGCTCCGAGGACGGCGTGCGGATTTTCAAATCGATTTTGAACACCTGGAGGGAAAAACATGGCGCAGCAGCTATCGGCTAAGGAGCCCAATGCACAGCAGATCGAGGAACAACAGATTTACCGCCAGTTTGGCGTAACCGACGAGGAATATGCCAAGATCTGCGGCTTCCTTGGACGCAAGCCCAATTATGTGGAGATCGGCGTGTTCAGCGTCATGTGGTCGGAGCATTGCTCCTACAAAAATTCCAAGGTTGTGCTGAAGAAATTCCCCGTCACCGGACCGAGAGTGCTCATGGGTCCCGGCGAGGGAGCAGGCATCGTGGACATCGGCGACAACCAGGCGGTCGTGTTCAAAATTGAAAGCCATAACCATCCATCGGCTGTGGAGCCGTATCAAGGCGCGGCAACCGGGGTGGGGGGCATTATCCGGGATATTTTTTCCATGGGCTCGCGGCCTGTGGCTCTGCTCAACTCCCTGCGCTTCGGCAAGCTGGACAATGAGCGCGTAAAATATCTGTTCGAGCATGTGGTATCCGGCATTGCAGGCTACGGCAACTGTATCGGCATTCCCACCGTCGGCGGGGAGGTTATGTTTGACGAAAGCTACGAGGGCAATCCGCTGGTAAACGCCATGTGCGTGGGACTTATCGATCATGACAAGATTCAGAAGGGTGTGGCCCAGGGCATCGGCAACCCGGTTTTCTACGTGGGACCGGCCACCGGACGGGATGGCATTCACGGCGCCACCTTCGCTTCCGTAGAGCTGACGGAAGAGTCCGAGGCCAAACGGACGGCGGTTCAGGTAGGCGATCCCTTTATGGAAAAGCTGGTGCTGGAAGCAACCCTGGAGCTTATCGACTCCGGCATTGTAGTGGGCATCCAGGATATGGGCGCAGCAGGCCTTACCTGCTCCAGCTCGGAAATGGCCAGCAAGGCGGGCAACGGCATGGAGCTGTATCTGGACGAGGTGCCCCAGCGCGAGGAGGGGATGACCCCTTACGAAATGATGCTGTCGGAATCCCAGGAGCGGATGCTGTTTGTGGTGAAGCCGGAGCATGAGGAGCAGGCCAAGGCGATTTTTGACCGGTGGGGACTCCATTGCGCCAAGGTGGGCAAAGTAACGGATGACGGCAACCTGAAGCTGTTCCACAAGGGCGAGCTGGTGGGCAACATGCCTGTAACGGCGCTGGTGGACGAGTGCCCCATGTATCACAAGCCTTCGGAAGTGCCTGCTTATTATGTGGAAAATGCTTCTGTAGACACCCTGCGTTATCCCGCCCCGGCCAGCCTGGAGGAGGCGCTGCTAAAGGTGCTGGGCTCCCCGACGGTAGCCAGCAAGGAATGGGTGTATAACCAGTATGACTTTATGGTGCGGACGGAGACCTTTGTCCAACCGGGCTCGGATGCGGCCGTAGTCGGCGTTCCCGGCACCCGCAAGGCGTTGGCTATGACCACGGACTGCAACAGCCGTTATGTGTATCTTGATCCGGAAGCGGGCGGAGCCATTGCCCTGGCGGAAGCGGCCCGAAATATTGTCTGCTCCGGCGGCGAGCCTTTGGCGATTACGGACAACCTGAATTTCGGCAGCCCGGAGAAGCCGGAGATTTTCTGGCAATTGGAAAAAGCGGTGGACGGCATGGCAGAGGCCTGCCGGCGTCTCGGCACGCCTGTTATCGGCGGCAATGTAAGCTTGTACAACGAAAACAACAAAGGCGCCATTTACCCCACACCGGTGGTAGGTATGGTGGGTCTGGTCCATGATACCGACCATATTACCACTCAGGGCTTCAAGCAGGAGGGGGATGTGATCCTTCTGTTGGGTGACACCCGTGCAGAGCTGGGAGGAAGCGAATTCCAGTACGCGGTTCACGGTGTAACCGAAGGGCGTCCGCCGGTTATTGATCTGGATGTGGAAAAGAAGCTGCTGGACGGCGTGCTTTCCGCCATTCAAGCGGGTCTGGTGGCCTCGGCCCATGATGTGTCCGACGGCGGTTTGGCTGCGGCCTTGGCAGAGTCCTGCATCAGCGGCCGTGTTGGCGCTTCGGTGAAGCTGGCCTCGGAGCTGCGTGCGGACCATCTTTTGTTCAGCGAAAGCCAGTCACGGATATTGGTGAGCGTGAAGGCCGATAAGGCTGCGGCGCTGGTTGCCCACTTGTCCGCTACCGGTGTTCCCGTGGGCGAGATCGGCCGCGTAGCCGGTGTTGGCGGTGATTTGAAGATTGACCTGAATGGAGCCACGATCCTCGACACCCCTGTTGCGAAGCTAGAAAAGGTTTGGAAGGATGCGATTCCATGTCTGATGAAATCCTGATCCACTCCGACCAGCCCGCGTTATGGACCGGCCGGTATTATAACGAGGGTGTGGACTCTCAGGTGTTTGACAAGCTTAGGGAGGAGTGTGGCGTCTTCGGCGTGTTCAACCATACCGAAGCGTCGGCTTTGGCCTACTTCGGCCTTCATGCGCTCCAGCACCGGGGGGAGGAATCCGCCGGCATCTGCACCACGGACGGAGAGCAGTTCTATGTTCACCGGGGGATGGGACTGGTGAAGGAGGTTTTTGACAACGACAGGATTCTGTCGCTGAAGGGCTCCACCGCCATCGGCCACGTGCGCTACTCCACGGCGGGGGCCAGCAAGCTGCAAAATGCCCAGCCTCTGGTATTCCGCTTCCGCGGCGGCGATCTGGCCATTGCCACCAACGGCAATCTGGTGAATGCCGACGAGCTGCGCCGGGAGCTGGAGGAGGCAGGCTCCATCTTCCAGACCACCAGCGATACGGAGGTGCTGATCCACCTCATTGCCCGGTCCAAGCACCATGATCCGCGGCTGGCAGTAAAAGAAGCGCTGCAGCGGGTGGTGGGCGGCTTCGCCTTCCTGATTTTGATCAACGATACCCTGTTTGTGGCCCAGGACCCCAACGGTCTGCGCCCGTTGATGATCGGCACCCTGGACGGGGGGTATGTGTTTGCCTCCGAAACCTGCGCATTTGAGACTGTAGGCGCGGCTTATCTGCGGGATGTGCAGCCGGGAGAGCTGCTGATTTTTGACAAAGATGGCATGACCGAGGACCGGTTCGCGGAGATGACCCGGCGTTCCCTGTGCGCCATGGAGTTCATCTATTTCTCCCGTCCGGACAGCGACGTAGACAATATCAACCTGCATATGGCCCGGAAGCGGATGGGGATGCGGCTGGCGATGGAAAGCTTTGTGGATGCGGATGTGGTGACGGGCGTGCCGGACTCCAGTATCTCCGCGGCTATCGGCTTTGCCGAGCAGACGGGCATTCCGTATGAGATCGGGCTGATCAAAAACCGCTACACCGGCCGGACCTTCATCCAGCCCAGCCAGGAGCTGCGGGAGCGGGGCGTGAAGATGAAGCTGTCCGCGGTGCGCAAGGTGGTGGAGGGCAAGCGGGTAGTCATGATCGACGACTCCATTGTCCGCGGCACTACCTCCCTGCGGATTGTGAACATGCTGCGGGAGGCGGGGGCGCGGGAGGTCCATGTGCGGATCAGCTCGCCGCCGTACATGAATCCCTGCTTCTACGGCATTGATACCCCCAGCCGGAGCGAATTGATCGCCTCCAGCAAGACGGTGGAGGAGATACGCCAGGCGATCAATGCAGACTCGCTGCATTTTCTGTCCAAGCAGGGACTGATCGAGGCCATCGGCCGTCCCGCGTCGGAGTATAACCGGGGCATGTGCCTGGGCTGCTTCGACAACGACTACCCCACTCCGGTGGCGGATGCGGAGAAGGCGGGCTGCAGCTGCTAGAGGGGCGGTTGCCGGAAGAGAATAGCGTACATGATTGGTATGCTATTTGTCTTTTTTCGCCGGAAAACCGGAAATAGCATACATGTTTTGTATGTTATTTCTTCGATAATGGCGCAATTGCAGGGTTTCCACTTGAATAGCAAGCATTTTATGTACGCTATTTGGCTTCAAACAAGAGAAAAAACGGAATAGCGTACATTTTGTGCCGCTTACATCAGATGATCTGTTGCGGCAGGATGAACCAGTTACATCAGATGATCTGTTGCGGCAGGATGAACCAGTTACATCAGATGATCTGTTGCGGCAGGATGATCCAGTTACATCAGATGATCTGTTGCGGCAGATGATCCAGTTACATCAGATGACCAGTTGCGGGTTAGCCTGGCGGGCTATTCCCGGGATGGCGGCCCCGCAACGTGCAGCAGCTTTACCATTTACTTAACCAAAGGAGCGATCCCGGTGTCAGAAGCCTACAAACAAGCTGGTGTCGATATAGCCGCAGGCAATGAAGCGGTGGAGAGGATGAAGAAGCATGTCGGCCGGACGATGCGCCCCGAGGTGCTGACCGGTCTGGGCGGCTTCGGCGGTCTGTTCGGATTGGACAAAAACGGCTACCAGGACCCGGTGCTGGTTTCCGGCACGGACGGCGTAGGGACCAAGCTGAAGCTGGCCTTCGAGCTGGACAAGCATGATACCATCGGCATCGATGCCGTGGCCATGTGCGTCAACGACATTGTGGTGTCCGGCGCCGAGCCTCTGTTCTTCCTGGATTATCTGGCTTGCGGCAAGCTGGTGCCGGAGAAGATCGAAGCCATTGTCGCCGGCGTGGCCGAGGGCTGCGTTCAGGCCGGCTGCGCGCTGATCGGCGGGGAAACCGCCGAGATGCCGGGCATGTATCAGGATGGCGAATACGATATCGCCGGTTTCTCCGTGGGTGTGGTGGACCGGCCCAAGATTGTGGACGGCACCGCCATCCGCCCGGGTGACGCCGTGATCGGCCTGGGCTCCACAGGGGTTCACAGCAACGGCTTCTCCCTGGTGCGCAAGCTCCTGCTGGAGACCAAAGGCTACAGCCTGGAGGCCCGGATAGAAGGCTTGAACGGAACTCTCGGCGAGGTGCTGCTTGCCCCCACCAAAATTTATGTAAAATCCATCCTGGCGCTGCTGAAGCAGGTGGAAGTCAAGGGCATGGCCCATATTACCGGCGGCGGCTTCCTGGAGAATATTCCGCGCTGCCTGCCCGACGGGGTGAATGTGGAGATCGATTACGGCTCCTGGCCGATCCATCCCATTTTCCACCTGATGCAAAAAGACGGCAATATTACCAACAACGATATGTTCCGCACCTTCAACATGGGCATCGGCATGGTGCTGATTGTGCCTGAGGCGGAAGCGGAGAAGGCGTTGAAGCTGGCGGAGGAGCATGGAGAGAAGGCATACCGCCTTGGCCGTGTTACTCCCGGAGAAAAGATCGTTACCTTTGCAGGTGCGGAGGTATGATCAGCCCGGCCTCTTTTTCGGGAGAGGCGCAGCCTCTGCGGATCGCGGTGTTTGCCTCCGGCGGCGGCAGCAATTTCCAGGCGATAGCCGATGCCATTGCCGAAGGCAAGCTCCATGCGGAGCTGAAGCTGCTGGTCTGCGACAAGCCCCAGGCGGCCGTGGTGGAGCGGGCAGCCAAGGCGGGAGTGCCCGCCTTCGTCTTCCGCCCCAAGGATTACCCCGGCCGGGAGGCTTATGAGGAGGAAATCCTGCGGAAGCTCCGGGAGGCCCGGGTGGAGCTGGTGGTGCTGGCCGGGTATATGCGGATTCTCACGGATGTGATGGTGCAGGGCTATTGGGGACGGATGCTGAATATCCATCCCTCGCTGCTGCCGTCTTTTCCGGGAATGCACGCGGTCCGGCAGGCTCTGGATTACGGAGTCAAGGTTACCGGCGTGACTGTCCATATTGTGGACGGGGGACTGGACAGCGGACCGATTGTGGCCCAGCGGGCCGTAGAGCTCCGCGAAGGGGACACGGAGGATTCCGTCAGTGAGCGGATTCACCGCATTGAGCACGAGCTGTATCCCCAGGTGGTGCAGGATATCGCCAGCGGGAAAATCAAGCTGGAGCAGCTGGTCCGGCAGGAGCAGTAGGCAAAAGGATCATCTGCCGGGACGTATGGTGCAGCGGATAGGGTAAATCGGACAGGGTTGAATCGGATATGAACAAACGGATACTTCAACAAAAAAGGACGGGATAAGAACTCATGAGTCAGAATGCGGAATCCAAGGAATTGACCCTTCGCTATGGCATGAACCCGCACCAGAAGCAGGCCAAGCTTACCCATGACGCGGCGCTTCCGCTCAAGGTGCTGAACGGGGAGCCGGGTTATATCAACCTGCTGGACGCCCTGAACGGCTTTCAGCTGGCACGGGAGCTGCGGCTTGCCACCGGTTTGCCTGCGGCGGCATCGTTTAAGCATGTCAGCCCTGCGGGGGCGGCGGTAGCCGTACCGCTGACAGGGTCGCTGGCCAAGGCGTATTTTGTGGAGGGGCTCACGCTGTCTCCACTGGCTACCGCTTATGCCCGGGCCCGGGGAGCGGACCGGATGTCCTCCTTCGGCGATGCGGCGGCGCTCTCCGATGTGGTGGACGCCTCCACCGCGCAGCTCTTGAAGCGGGAGGTATCCGACCTGGTAGTGGCGCCGGGATATACGGATGAGGCGCTGGAGATTTTGAAGGCCAAGAAGGGCGGCAAGTACCTGATTCTGCAAATTGACCCCGACTATGTGCCCGACCCGCTGGAAAGCCGCAAGCTGTTCGGCCTGACCCTGCAGCAGGAGCGCAACAATGCGGTGATCGATGAGGATGCCCTGAATCATATCGTCACTGAAAACAAGGATTTGCCGGAGCAGGCCAAACGGGATTTGCTGATTGCTCTGGTGACGCTGAAATATACCCAGTCCAACTCCATCGTGTACGCCCTGGACGGACAAACCATCGGCATCGGCGCCGGACAGCAGTCGCGGATTCACTGCACCCGGCTGGCCGGGGACAAGGCGGACCGCTGGTTCCTGCGCCAGCATCCGGCGGCCCTCTCCATGAGCTTCCGTCCCGGTCTCTCCCGTGCCGAGCAGAACAACGCCATCGACCTGTGGCTGGAGGAGGAACTGACGGCCGTGGAGCAGGCGGCGTGGGAAGCGGCCTTCGCAGAGGTTCCGGCCAAGCTGACCCGGGAGGAGAAGCGGGCCTGGCTGAATAAGCTCACCGGCGTGTCCTACGGCTCGGACGCTTTCCTGCCCTTCCGGGACAACCTGGACCGGGCCAGCCGCAGCGGCGTCAAGTATGTGGCCCAGGCAGGCAGCTCCGTGCGGGACGAGGAAGTGGTCCAGGCCGCCAACGACTATGGCATGGTTATGGCCTACTCCGGCGTCCGGCTGTTCCACCACTAAGAAGGAGGCGCAGGCATGACAACCAACAGAGCCGCACTTGCGGACGCTTATCTGAATGAGCTTCGAACCAATTCCTACCCCGGCCGGGGCATTGTCATCGGCTTGTCCGAGGACGGGGAGCAGTATATCCAGGTCTACTGGATCATGGGGCGCAGCGAAAATAGCCGCAACCGGGTGTTTATTGCCGAGGACAACGGCTTCCTGCGGACGGAAGCCCGGGACCCGGCCAAGCTCACCGACCCGTCGCTGATTATCTACTACCCGCTGAAGCACTTGGGCGGCGCCCATATCGTCACCAACGGGGACCAGACGGACACCATCCACGAGGCGCTCCAGCAGGGAGGCAGCTTCGAGGGCGCTTTGGCCACCCGGACCTACGAGCCCGACGGCCCCAACTTTACCCCGCGGATCAGCGGGCTCACGGACCTGGCGGACAGCCAGTTTGCCTACAAGCTGTCCATCCTGAAGTCCGCCGGCAACAGCGAGGACCAAACCCTGCGCCACACCTACACCTACGAAAAGGCCCTGCCCGGCTTCGGCCACTGCATCCATACCTACGAAGGCGACGGCAACCCGCTGCCCTCCTTTACTGGCGAACCCCGGCTGGTTCCCCTCCGCGGCGATGCGGAGACGATTGCCGGCACATATTGGAGCCTGCTTGATGCGGACAACCGCATTTCTCTTTTGGTCAAAACCATCCGCAAAAACAGCGGTGAAACCGGACTTGTTATTATCAATAAGGAGTAGAGAACATGCGGATTTTAGTCATTGGAAAAGGCGGCCGGGAGCATGCCATTCTGTGGGCCCTGGCCAAAAGCCCCAAGGTGTCCAAGCTGTACTGCGCTCCGGGCAACGGCGGAATCGCCTCCCTGGCGGAATGTGTGCCCATCAAGGAGCTGGAGTTCGAGAAGCTTAGCGCTTTTGCGTTGGAAAACAAGATTGATCTGGTTATGGTTGCCCCTGACGACCCTCTTGTGGCCGGGCTGGTGGACCATCTGGAGGAGAAGGGCATTACCGCCTACGGTCCCCGCAAAAACGCGGCCCTCATCGAAGGCAGCAAGATCTTTACTAAGCAGTTGATGATGCAATACGGCATTCCTACTGCTGCTTATGCCAGCTTTACCAGCTACGATGAGGCTGTGGCCTATGTGCGGGCCCAGGGAGCGCCTATTGTGGTCAAGGCCGACGGCCTGGCCGCAGGCAAGGGTGTAATCGTGGCGCGGACGGTGGAAGAGGCGGAGGAAGCTTTGAAGAGCATTTTGCTGGACAAGGTGTTTGGCGTTTCCGGCAGCAGTGTGGTGATTGAGGAATTTTTGGAAGGGCAGGAAATGTCCCTGCTGTCCTTCGTGGATGGGACGACTGTTAAGCCGATGGCGCCCTCTCAGGACCATAAGCAGGTCTTCGACAATGACCAGGGGCCGAATACGGGCGGGATGGGTACCTACTCTCCTTTGCCCCATATTCCGGAGGCGGTGGTAGAGGAGGCTCTGGCCAACATCGTGCGCCCCATGGCTGAAGCGCTGGTCAAGGAAGGACGCCCCTTCAAGGGCATCCTGTATGCCGGACTGATGCTGACCAATAAGGGTGTCAAAACCATCGAGTTCAACGCCCGTTTCGGCGACCCGGAAACCCAGGTGCTTTTGCCCAAGCTGAAGACGGATCTGGTGGATATTATGCTGGCGACCTTGGACGGGACGCTGGAGCAATTGGAAATTGAATGGACCGATGACGCGGCTGTTTGCGTCGTGATGGCTTCCCCCGGCTATCCGGGCAGCTATCCTACGGGCTTGACCATCAGCGGTTTGGACCGGGTAAGCCCCGAGGCCATGGTATTCCATGCAGGGACGGCGTTGGGTCCGAACGGGGAAATTGTCACTGCCGGAGGCCGTGTGCTGAACGTGGTGGGTGTGGGCCGCGACATCGCCGAAGCCCGGAACAACGCCTACGCCGAAGTGGACAAAATCAGCTTTGATGGCGCCCACTACCGGACGGACATCGCCGCCAAGGCGTTGCGGGGCTGATAAGGCATTACACACAATACGGCAGATAGAATTGCAGGCGGCTCCCAAAGCGGGGGGCCGCTTTTTGTTGCCTGTTTGTCTCCCTGTCCGGACCATGCCGTGCCCGCCGCCGAGCTGTTCTTTTGCCGCTTCCCCCAAAAAAAGTCACCTCCACAAGAAAAATGAGCTGCCATACCTAAAGAATGGTCACCTGACGGGAGAGGTGTCAGTTGTCCGATAAAGGCGGGCTTTGCTATGCTTCGTCACAGCGCGGGAGTCCCGGCTCCGGACTGCGTCAGGATCGGAGGTCGGAGCGCAGGCGGCAGCACCGCCCAATATGCCCCAAGAAAGGGAGAGATAAGATTTGGCCAATCACAGATGGAGGCTTGCAAGAAACATGCTGACGGTTCTTCTGGCAGCATTGCTGGCTGTTCCCGCAGTCCCCTGGCTGCCCGGTGAGCGCAATCGCACAGTTGCTATGGCAGCTGGCGGAGGGAATATTTTCCAGTTGGCTCCTACAGATGATGCATATGTAAGAGGAGGCCATGCCAATGCCGATACTGCTTTCGGTACAGAGGAGAGCATTATTATCAAAAATGTAAACGCTGACATTGTTTCGACCAGACAGGGGTTGCTGAAATTTGACCTGAGCGCCGTTCAGGGGCCGGTCCGCTCGGCCAAGCTTAAGGTGTACGGCAAGATAGACTCCGATCCCGATCCCAAGTATCCGCCGCATGACCTGTTTTTTTACGGGCTGGAAAATGACAGCTGGACGGAAAAGGGAGCCACCTGGAACAAACGTCCGGATATGGACCATTTTATCGGTTCGTCGTTGCCGGATAAGACATGGAAGTGGCTTGAAATTGATGCGACCGCTTTCGTAAATAAGCAGCTGCTGCAGGACGGCAAAGCCAGCTTCGGCGTGGTGCAGAAAACCGCCAATGGGGTTGTCGCCCGCATCAACAGCAAGGAAAGCAGCGCCAATCAGCCGTATCTGGAGATTGAAACCGGTTCTGCCGGGGAGGGTGTGCCGGAATGGCCGCAGGACGCCCGTCTGGAATTGGCGCAGCGTGCGGGAGAGGAGCCCGCCTTGCAGTGGACTCCCGCAGAGTATGCCGGAGACTACCGGATCTACCGGGACGGCGCGCTGCTGGGTACAAGCGGCGGCGGAACCTCCTTCACCCTGGCCGGGCTGGAGCCAGGCCAAAAACATACCTTCCGGGTAGAAGCCGGAAATGCCCTGGGCCAGTGGAATTCCGCCGGACCGTATGTAACGGCAATCATTCCTCCTGCAGGCAGTGGGGTGATTGCTCCCGCTGCGGACACCTTTGTGCAGGGCGGAAGCTCTGCAACGAAAAATTATGGCTCTTCCCCGGTTTTGGCCATCAAAAATGTCAACAGCGACCTGAACGTCACGCGGCAAGGGCTGCTGAAGTTTGATCTTTCCGGCTATGCGGGAGCCGTTGGCTCCGCTAAGCTGCGCATTTATGCAGCCAGCATAGACGCCGATGCAGCCAATCTTCTTTTTTACGGTCTGGAGAATGATGGGTGGCAGGAGAATGCAGTGGTTTGGAGCAACAAGCCCGAGTTGGAGCATACGCTGGGGAAAGCCGCTCTGAACAGGATCTGGAAATGGGTGGAGATAGATGTCACTTCCTTCATCAGGGAGCAGGCAGCCAAGGACCGGACGGCAGGCTTCGCCATTGTCCAGCAGGAGACAATGGGCAATGTCATCAACATGACCAGCCGGGAGAACAGCCTGTTCCGTCCCTACCTGACCATTGCGGAGGAAAAGGCCGATCCGCTCGCCCCCGTCTGGCCGGATCAGGCCCGGGTTGCCGCTGACGGTATGACGGAAACGGGACTCGCCCTGAGCTGGTTCCCTGCAGCCGACCCGGGAGGTGTGACCGCCTACCGGATTTATCGCAACGGGGAAATTATGGGGACAGTGGATGGCAGTACCCTTGCCTATCAAGCGGAGGGACTGGAGCCGGGCCAGCGGTATACCTTCCGGGTGGAAGCGGGCAATGCCGCCGGACGGTGGACCTTGGACGGACCGTATGCCACTGTGCTTGTTCCAAAGACCTCGCTGGTATCCGAAGTCATGGGCAATGTTTTCACTGCCGGGGAGCCCATCCGCATGAAGGTGGCCACCACAAGGCCTTTGGTGGAGTGGAGGGTGCGGGATTGGCGGGGAAGCCTGCAGCAGGAGGGGACTGCCTATTCTCATAATGGCGAGGTTCAGTTGAATGTCCCTTTTAGCAAGCTGGGGCAATTTATTCTGGAAGCGGCGGTGAAGTCGGAATACGGGGAGGATATCGAGCTGAAAACAAGCTTCGCCGTTGTTCCCGGGCCGCAGGATCAGGCCAAGCTTGCCGGATCGCCCTTTGGCGTTGCCGCCCATCTTCACCGTTATGCGTACGGCTGGACGCCCGATTTGCTTCCGTTGATGCATTATGCAGGCATTCATACCGTCCGGGGAGGCAATGAATGGCCTCTCGAAAATCCCAGAGGCGTATACAACTTCGGGACGCCGGACGGATATATGTACAAGGTTGCCGATAGCGGCATGGAATTTATGCTGGTGACCGGCTATAACAATCCTCTTTACGACAATAACAGCACCCCCTATACGGAGGATGGCCGCCAGGGCTTTGCCAATTTCGCCAAGGCGTATGCGGATCAATATCCCGGCATGATCCACTCCATGGAGGTCTACAATGAATTCAACGGCGGCTTCGGGGACAGGGGCACGGGTCCTGCCGATTCCAAGCCGGAATATTATTTTTCCCTTCTCAAAAAGACCTATGAGACGGTGAAGGCAGCGCATCCGGACCTGCCGGTGGCGGGGATGGTCACGGCCGGCACTCCGCTGGCCTGGATGGAGGAGGTCTTCAAGCTGGGCGGGCTGGACTATCTGGATGTCATTTCTATCCACCCCTACCAGTATCCCAATTCGCCCGAAAAACTGCTGAAGGACATACAGGGGCTGAAGGCGCTGGTGCGCAAGTACAATAACGGGCAGCTGAAGCCGATTTGGATCAGCGAATTCGGCTGGCCCACCTTTATCGGAGCCAGAGGGGTAACGGAGAGCGTGCAGGCGGATTATTTGCTGCAGGCCCATGTGCTGGCCCTATCGGAGGGAATCGAAAAGATCATCTGGTACAATTTTATGGATGACGGCATTGTGAAGGATCTGAATGAGGATAACTTCGGTTTGGTGCACAATGTATTAAGCGAATGGGGGGCCTATACGCCCAAGCCGGCTTATGCGGTATATGCCGCTATGACCCGGGAGCTTTCCCAAGCGGAATTTAAGGCGGATGAAACTGCCGATGGGGTGTCCAGCTACTTGTTTGACGCCGCCGGAACGCCATTGCGGGTGGTTTGGAGCAACACGCCCCTGCAGGCTGCCATTCTTGCGGATGGGCCGGTGGAGATTATGGATGCCATGGGCAACTCCGCTCTTTATACCCCCTATGAGGGCAAGATTTACGCCACTCTGACGGGGGAGCCCATCTACATCAAGGGGGCCGTCGAAGGCGTTGAGCCGGATTCCTCAATCACCATAACCGCCGGCAATGCTTTTGCCGGGCAGCCCGTCCCGATGAGCGTCGGGTTTGCCAATTCCGATGCAGAAGAGTTCCAGGCGGAGCTGCGTGTGGACGGTCAGACTTATCCGATTCAGGCTGCCGCCGGGGAGACTGTCAGTGTGCCGGTTGCCGCAGGGGGACTGTCCAATCCGGGAAGGCGGGTCGTGGAGGGTTATCTGTACCGGGACCAACAGCGGATTGGTCTGCTGCGCAGCATGGCCCAGGTGCAGGAAGCCTATGAGGTCAGCCTGCATCCCACCTATGCAGCCGGGGAGAAAGGAGAGCAGGTGCTCAAGCTCAAGGTGCGCAATCTGGATGAGCAAACCCCGCTGACGGTGGAAAAAGCACAGTGGAAAGTAGGGAGCCAGTCTGGAGAGGAAATCTGGAGCGCCCGGATACAGCCGGGCGAAAGGGGGAGCTTTTCTATTCCTCTTGCGGCCGTGCCCGAAGGCACCGATCAGGCCGTCAGCGTTAGTCTGAGCCTGGGCTCCGCAGGCAAATACGTCTATGAGGGCAAGCTGCAATTCAACCCCGTTCTGAAGGGAACCGTAGCGGTGGACGGCAGTGTGGATGAATGGGTTGGTTCAAGCCGGCCTGCTATTGATTTGTCCAAGGGAACCGTCAAAATAACCGGCTATCAGGGAGCCGGGGATTTAAGCGGGCAGGCATGGATGCACCATGACCAGCAATATCTGTACGTCACGGCGCAAATCACCGACAACAAGCACAGCGCCGCATTTGCCGGAGCGGATATCTGGCGCAATGACAGCATCCAGTTCGGCATTGCCTCCGGACTTCCCGGAGCAAGCGCCGATTGGTACGAATACGGCATATCCCTCACAGATGCCGGTCCTCAGTTGTACCGCTGGACCGCTCCCGCCGGGAAGAAGGCCGGTCCGGTGGAGAGCGGGCAGGTCAGGATTGCCCGTTCCGAGGAAGAGAAGCACACGGTCTATGAGCTGGCTCTGCCCTGGGAAGAGCTTGAGCCTGTCCGGGCGCAGAAGGATGGCGTCATCAGCTTCTCTCTGCTGGTTAACGACAACGATGGCGATGGCAGACGGGGCTGGATTGAGTGGGGCTCGGGAATCGGCGAGGGCAAGCAGCCCAGCAAATTCAGAACCATGCAGTGGATTGACGATTCCTACCTCCCTGCCGTCCGCATCACCGGGGTTCAAAATGGGGCCGTCTACAACGACCGGGCTGTGCCCGTTGTGAGGGCGGAGGATGAGGACGGGGACCTGGCGGAGGTTCACATTCTCCTGGACGGAGCGCCCTGGGATTCCGGCATAGCCGTCACCGGCAAAGGAAGCCATGTGCTGGCCGCAGAGGCGAGGGATCAGGCTGGGCATACGGCCAAGGCTTCCGCTGCCTTCACCATCCTGCACAGCACGGCGCTCGGGCTGGAGAACAAGGCGGTGAAGCTGGGCGAAGCCATCGTCCTGCAGGCTGCGCTCCGTGATCTTGGGGACCGTCCGGTTGCCGGACAGCCGGTTGCCTTCAATATTTCGGGACAGTCGGGCACCGCTCTGACGGATGAAGCGGGGATGGCTTCCTGGACAGTGCCGGAAGGGGCTTTGCCGGAAGCGGGCATATACCCGTGGCAGGCTATGTATGCGGGGAGCGATACGGATTATTACAGGGGGAGCAGCGGGCGGAGAAGCCTGCATGTGTATGAAGGCGCAGCCGTTCCGCCTGTTGCTCTAAGTGGACGGTATGCCACCCGGAGCGGTGAGGCGGTTAACGGGACGCTCCGGGCGGAGGCGGCGGCAGGCAGCAGTCTGAGCTTTTGGATCACTGCCAATGGCAGCAAGGGAACGGCAACGATTACGGATGCGGTGTATGGGCAGTTTATTTATGAGCCGCGGCCCGGTGAGACAGGAATGGATGAATTTCAGTTTGCGGTTTCCGATGGAACAGCGCAATCGGCGCCGGCCACCATTGCCATTGAAATCCGGGAGGAGGAGCCGGTTCTCCGTCAACTGGAGTTTGGGCAATCCGGGTACACTCTGTATCCGGGGGATACCCTGCAGACCGTGGTGCAGGCTGTTTATGAGCATGGCGCCCGCGTGGACGCAACCTCCCGGTCCAGCTTCTCCTCGGGCAATCCTGCCGTGGCGGAGATGAATGCCGCCGGGGTCATTCAGGCGCGTTCAGCGGGAACAACGGTGATTGCAGCCACTTATGGAGGGCTTAGGGCAGAAGCGACAGTAACTGTGAAGGAGCGCTGGTATTCAACAGGGGGCGCCCCCTCTGAAGCAATATCGGCTACAGGTCGTCTGCTGGTTCCTTCGGGAATACCGGGTGAGCTTTCGCTGAACAGCGAGGCGGCAATTTCCATCCCGGCCGGGGCCATGAATGCCTCTGTTCTCTATACCATCGAAAAGCTGGAAAATCGGCAGGACTATCCTGCGGGCGACGGTCTTATCCTGATGAGCGGCATGTACGATATCCAAAAGGATGTCCCGGGGGATTTTGCCAAGCCTGTGCTCGTCCGCATCCGACTGGCTTCGGGGATGCCGGGAGCAGGACGGCAGCCGGCGCTTTATTATTATGATAACCAGACGGGGAAATGGGTGAAAATAGGCGGGACGCTTCAGGACGGATTCGTCGGCGCTCAGGTGGATCACTTTACCGTATTTGCTGTTTTTGCGGAAGCGCCCGGGCAGGAGAAGCCCGTGAAGACGGAGCCGCCGTTAATGGGATTTGCGGATATTTCAGGCCATTGGGGGGAGGCGGCCATCAAGCGGGCTGTACAGTATAAGCTCGTCGACGGCTACGATGGCGGCCTGTTCCTGCCGGACCGGAGCTTGACCCGGGAGGAGCTTGCGGTGATGCTGTGGCGGGCTGCGGGCCAGCAGGCGGCTGCTGCAGGAGGGGCTGCCTTCACGGATGAGGACCGGATCAGTCCCTGGGCGCTGGAGGCTGTCCGCCATGCCGCCGCCCGCGGCTGGATCGAAGGCTATGAAGACGGCAGTCTTCGCCCGCAGGCCCTTGTCACCCGCGCCGAAATGGCCGTTTTGCTGATGAGGATGTGCCAGGACGGACCTTGGACGCTGGCGGCAACCGGATTCTCCGATGACGGGAACATTCCCCAATGGGCCAAATCCTTCATTGCCCATGCAGTGGAGGCGGGGTATCTGGAGGGAAGAGGGGAGAACCGGTTTGAGCCGTTGGCTCCCGTCACCCGGGCGGAAATGGCAGCCGTTCTGGTCCGCGTGAAGGAGAAGGATTGATCTCCAAAGCGTGGAAAAACAGTAAATGAAAATAGCTGTTCAAATTTCATTTTTTTGTGCAAAGAAAGAGACTGTGCGAAAAGTCAAATGGGAGAAGCGCTAACGAATCTATGTATCGCTATTTGACTATAGGTGAGCATGTTTGAAATCTAACGAATCGTAGGATCGCTATTTGTCCGAATTTGCGCCGAACTGCGCTCAAACAGGCGAATAACGCGATATAGATTCGTTAGATTTTTTTTCATGCCCGTTTTCGCGAAATAGCGTGATAGAGATTTGTTAGCCAGATTCTGCTTGTCCTCAGGACAGCCCCTTGTTCTTGTTTTTTTGGCCATAAAAATGCTGCAAAAAACAGCCCAAAAAAGTGCAAGAGCCGCCTCCCGGGATATGATACGCTTTTGGGAGCTTCCCGAAAGTTTCCTGCTGGAAGTTGATGATCTGCGGGAGGGCGGCGGATTCAGTCTGGACTTATGGCTGAAGCTGGAATCGCTGGAGGAAGGACAGATGATCGCGGACACAACAGCTTCTTCAGGTGTGGGGCTAAGGCTGTGTACCGGGCCGCATGGAACCTTGCGTCTGGAAATGAGCGACGGGCGGAGCGGCTCTTATTGGGACAGCGACGCGGGATTGCTGCAGACAGGGAAATGGCATCATGCCGCCGTTATTGTGGATGGGGGCCCCAAATTGATTCTGTTCGTCATGGATGGCATTCTGTGCGATGGGGGAGAGGAACGCCCCTTCGGGTGGGGACGCTTTAACCGGGAGCTGCGCTCGGTCACAAGCGGAGCGCCTCTCCGCACCGGTACTTCCAGGGGGATTGAGCTTGCGGTGCTTCGGTTCTACAACCGGGCGCTGCGGACCTCGGAGGCGGTAGGAAACTTTCAGGCCGGTAAGGACTAGCCATTCGGGGGAGGGGGAAGCACCCTATGAGTTGAGGAGCCTGTACTTCCCGGGCATAATGAAGCATTGTGGGATATCGCCCTGCACAGCAGCGCGCTTATTGCTGCGGGAGAACGGATGTTTTCCCGTTGGAGAAAATGCGGCAAGCAGAATCTGGCTAACGAATCTCTCTCACGCTATTTCGCGAAAACGGGCATGATGAAAAATCTAACGAATCTATATCGCGTTTTTCGCCTGTTTGAACGCCTTTTGGCGCAAAATCGGACCAATAGCGATCCTACGATTCGTTAGATTTCAAACATTCTCGCATATAGTCAAATAGCGATATATAGATTCGTTAGCGTTTCTCCCATTTTTGAGCTTTCAAGACAGCCTCTGGACCGTTGTGCCGGAAGAGGCCATTTGGTACGGTACAATCCGCCAATTGCATCTTTTGTTCCGCTCAGGGCAGAATTTCCGGATGATTATCCGGTGCTCTGGGCTTGTTTCGTCTTCTATGTAAGCGGGGCTTTTCTGCTGGAGGAATGCTCTTGATCAAGCCGCCGCGGAAAAAACATACGGATAATGCAGCGCCGCAGGAGCAGCGGAGCTGTGAACAATCTGATTCGCTTAGGGCTCCGGCTTGTTGTAGAACAGCCGCTGCTTATGAGCCCAGACGAATGCCACCGCACCCGCCGAACCGGCCAACAGAGCCAGGAACAGCCAATGGTTCCGCACAAAATCCACAAAAGCTCCCATGCTGGTTTTCCTCCTGCCTTAATCTCCCCAAACCTGTGCCCTGTGAATGCTCCCGGACTTACGTCACGTTTTGGGGGATGATTATAGTATGGGTTCCATAAATTCACCTTATGCTAAGCCTTGGGTCTTCAGGACAGGTAATAAAATGGCAGGAATATGTGATACAATGGAAGGAGGACAACTGCAAGAATCAAATCGAACCGAAAGGTGGAGCTTCAAAATGGATGTTCAATCCCGCCCGATTGTGGTGGATATGGAACGGGAAGCGTACAATGATCCCTTCCACAAGCTTATGCGGATGTTTACCATCTCCGTTCTTATTTCCTTCATTGGCACGGCTATCGGAACCATGGTTCCGCCGGCGCTGTTCCTGCCTTTGGTGGTGGTGGAGTTCGTGATGGTGATTTCGGCGTTCTGGATACGCAGAGGCAAAAAAGCCATCGGCTACCCCTTTGTGTTTGCCTTTACCTTCATCAGCGGCGTGACGCTGTACCCGACCATCGCTCATTATGCCAATATTGGCGGCAATTCTTTGGTGCTGACGGCATTTTCGGTGACGGCCGCAGGTTTTGCCGCGCTGTCCTTCTACGCCTATTTCTCCAAGCGGGACTTCAGCTTCCTGGGCGGTATGCTGACCATCGGGCTGTTTACCCTGGTGGGCTTCAGCCTGGTGGGCATGTTCACCGGCGGCTTCGGCGGCGGCCTTGGTCTGGGAATTTCCGTTTTGGGCGTGCTGATCTTCTCCGGCTACATCCTGTATGATATTTCCCGCTACCGGCAGGGTCTCTCCGACGAAATGATTCCGCTGGCTGTCATGTGCCTGTATCTGGACTTTATCAACCTGTTCCTGTACGTGCTGCGCATCCTGGGCATTCTCAGCTCCGACGACTAGAGGCGGCGGTTGGGCAGAGGTGCGCGGGCCAAGCCTGGGCCGGTTGCGGATGCGGGTCAAGCCTGGGCCAGTTGGTACGGGTCAAACCTGAGCCGCGCGCGGGTGCGAATCAAGTGAACAGCAGCAAGGGGCCGACTCGAATTCGGCTAGGACGTGTTTGCAAACTCCGAGTGGAGCAGATTTGGCCGAATTTTCGTTCATGGCAAGGAACTTTCGTGAAGGCGTACCGGGGGTACGTCAAGCGGAAGTGACGAAGTAAGGGACGAAAAGGCGGTGAAAGATGCCCTCAAGCGGGTTTGCAAACACGGCCTAGGCAGGCGACCGTGCGGGTTCGAATCCCACCCTCCGTTTTATGTACCACAGATCAAACTCCTGCCGATTGCTGCAGGAGTTTTTGTTCGTATATCGGAGAAGCCCGTTTTTCTGGCAAGGAAAATGATAGCGCACAACAAAAGTATGCTATTAGCATAAAACGGATGAAATTCGCCGATTAGCACACATAAAATGTATGCTATTGCCGCTCAAGTTCCACCAAATGGGCAGAATGGAGCGAATAGGATACATTTTATGATTGCTATGTGAGAAATTTGGAGGCGAATAAACAGTTAGCGTACATTTTTAGGCGCTTACATCAGCTTGGCGGCTTGGCATTTTACCAAACACGGGTTTCTTTTTGTTTTTGCAAAAATGAGAGGCCATCCCTCCGTCATCCTCATGACTTTTGGGACAGCCTCTTTTTTTGTGGTCGCCGGGGCCAATTGGTGGAATAACGGAAGCCAATTTTTGCTATTCGTCTGAGGGAATGGAGATCACCGGGGAAAACCTATCGCTTCTCCTCCACCCGTTGGAGAGAGCGGCGGAAGCGGTGGGGGCTTAGGCCCACATGCTTGCGGAACATCTGGCAAAAATAGGAGGTGTTCTGCAGCCCCACGGCGCGGCCGATTTCCTCCACGCTTTTGTCCCCTGTCCGCAGCAGGAGACAGGCCTGGCGGACCCGGACTGCCGTCAGGTAGTCCGTAATGGTGCTGCCCACCGCCTGGCGGAAGGCGGCGGAGACATGGCTGGGGGTCAGATGGACGGCCTGGGCCAGCAGCTCCAGCTGGAAGGGCTCGGCGTAGCGGGCCTCCAGCCAGTCCATCACCTGCTCCGCCACCTGCGAGCCCTGGGGCGGCGGCAGCCGGCGCAGCATATCCGGCTCCTCATGCCGCTTCAGATGCCCCAGCATATCCGCCAGGCAGAGCATTTGCTCCTCCAAAAGCTGGGCCTGCTCCGCCCCCTCCATCCGCTCCCGGTATTCCGCCAGCTTGTCCACAGTCCGCTCGAGGGGGAGGCTCTGGAACACCTGCTGCTGCAGGGGCTCTTTCCATAGCCGAAGCAAAAACTGGCGAAGCGAGGGAAAGGCCTCCAGACGCTCGGCCAGCTCTCCCGGCTCAAAAACCAGGAGGGTCCGGATATACGAGCCGCCCGGCTCTGTCCGCATGATCACACGGTGGAGCTGAAAGGGCCGGAAGGCCACCAGATTGCCTGCTGTCAGGTCAAAAATTTGCCGGTTGACCACCACCCGGATGCTGCCTTCATGGACAAACAGCAGCTCCATGCCTTGATGGGCATGGTAAATTTCCGAGAACTGCCGGGTCCGGTCCACCCGGAAGGAGCATTGCACCGGATGCTGGTTCAGGTTCATATAGTTGAGTATTTTCATAAGCAACATTCGCCGCCTCACCGTAATGTAACAACATTTTATCATAACAGACCCGGACTTTGCAGGCTCCTTCATCTGGTAAGATGCAGGTATAACCTTCCCCCAAAAGTGACGGTAAGCCCAGAAGCGGATTCCGGGTACTTTTGGGGGAGCCCCCATTTGCAAAAACGCAGATTAGCTTGTTTCACATAAATGAGGAGGGAACCGACATGCAATCCATCACATTGACAGAGGGCTGGGAGCACTACCGCGGCGGTTTGGGAGGGATTTGGGAGGTTTGGCGGGCGGATAAGCTGCCCAACAGTTTTTTTCATTTGCCGTGGGAAAAGGTGACGCTGCCCCATTGCTTCAACAGCCATGACGGCGTGGACCCGGACGTGAAGTATTACCAGGGGGAAGGCTGGTACCGGACCCGGCTGCAGATCAATAACCCCTATCCGGGCGGGCGGACGCTGCTTCATTTTGAGGGTGTGGGGCAAAAATCGGCGGTGTTCATCCATACGGAGGAGCTTGTCCGGCATAACGGCGGCTATGATGAATTTACGGTGGATATTACCGAAGCGGCGGAGCGCATCCGGCAGCATCCCTTATACGGAGACGGCCGAGTGCCCTTGGCGGTGCTGGCGGACAATTCCCGGGACCTGCAGACAGTGCCGTCGGATATCAGCGATTTTAACCTGTATGGGGGGATTTACCGGAAGGCGCATCTGGTGTATGTGCCGGCGATCTCCCTGGAGCGGGTGCATGTGGCGGTGGAGACGGAGGAAGCCGGACTTGGGCAAAAGGGGCAACCCCGCTTCCGGGCACAGGTTTCCGTGCGGACCAGATTGTACAATCCGGCAGGGACAGCGGGGGAGACGCGGCTGACGGCTGTGGTCCGCGATCCGTCCGGAACGGAAATCGGCCGGTTCGAGCAGCTGTGCGACCCGTCGCGGGAGGGGACGGTGGAGATCGGTTCCTTCGGGCTGGAGGAGCCGGTGCTGTGGAGCCCGGACGAGCCTCTTTTGTATACATGTGAGGTTATATTGTCAGGGGAACACGGAGAAACCAAGCTGCTGGAGCGCTTCGGGGTACGCCACTTTGAATTTGTGCAAAAAGGGCCGTTCCTCCTGAACGGGCAGCGGCTTCTCTTAAACGGCACCCAGCGCCATGAGGACCATGCCGGAGTAGGAGCGGCGATGACCGATGGGATGATCCGCGCCGAAATGAAGCTGGTGAAGGAAATGGGCGCCAATTTTATCCGGCTGGGCCATTACCAGCAATCCCGGCTGGTGCTGGACCTGTGCGATGAGCTGGGGCTCTTGGTGTGGGAGGAGATTCCTTGGTGCCGCGGCGGGCTGGGCAATGAGGCGTACAAGGCGCAATGCCGGGACATGCTCCGGGCGATGATCGACCAGCATTACAACCACCCGTCCGTCATCATCTGGGGACTGGGCAATGAAAATGACTGGGAAGGCGACTACGACTATTTTGACAAAGAAGCCATCCGGGCGTTTATGAAGGAGCTGCATGAGCTGTCCCACCGGCTGGACGACTCCCGGGTGACGGCCATCCGTCGCTGCGAATTCTGCAAGGATCTTGTGGATGTGTATTCCCCCTCCATCTGGGCGGGCTGGTACCGGGGCATCTATACCCAGTATGAAACCTATACCCGCAATGAGTTTGAGCAGACAGACCGCTTCTTCCATATGGAGTGGGGCGCGGACAATATGGCCGGCCGCCATGTGGAAAAGCCGTACACCGGCTTTGCGGAGATTGCTTCCGGCGTTACCGCCGAGGAGCGGGACGGGGATTTCCTGATGTCCGGCGGCGAACCCCGGGTATCCGTGCTGGGGGATTGGTCGGAAACCTATTTCTGCGATCTGGCGGATTGGCATCTGAAATGCCAAGAGACCATGGATTGGCTCACCGGCACGGCCCAATGGGTGTTTAAGGATTTTTCCACCCCGGTGCGTCCGGAGAATCCGGTGCCGTATGTGAATCAGAAGGGCTTGGTGGAGCGGGATTTGACCAAAAAAGAAGTCTATTACGTCTTCCAATCCTATTGGAGCAAGGAGCCCATGGTGCGGATCTACGGCCATTCCTGGAAGGTGCGCTGGGGCCGGGCCGGGGAAAAGAAGCGTATCCGCGTCTACTCCAACTGCCGCCGGGTAGAGCTCTTCGTCAACGGCGTAAGCCAGGGTGTGAAGGAGCGGAACAACCAGGATTTCCCCTGCGCCGGATTGCGCTGGGACGTGGAGCTGGCGGAGGGAAACAATGAGCTGAAGGCTGTAGGCTGGAATGGTGATGGCGCAGTTGACGGAGCGGTTGGCGGGGCAGGAGAGTCTGCAGGAGCTTCCGCGGCTGCGGGCAGCGCACAGTCTGCCGCTGTGGCGGATCAGGTGCAGCTCCGCTATCAGACGGAGACCTGGACGGCGCCGGCTCACCTCCAGCTCACCGCCCGCCGGGTTGCCGCGGACCGGGTGCTGCTGGAGGCGGAGGCCTATGACGCCAATGGCGTTTACTGCGCCGATGCCGCCTGCTTCGTGCGCTTCTCTACGGCAGGGGATGGCCGGCTGCTGGATAACCTGGGCACCGCCCAAGGCAGCCGCCTGGTGCAGCTGGCCAACGGCCGGGCGGCCATTTACGCCCAGGTTCAGCCGGGAGCGGGCTTTGTGGCCGCTGTTTCGGCGGAGGGACTGCCGGCCGCCCATGTGATTGTGACCTAATGCAGGCAGCACTGCTTTCCCGGTAAGGAATGAAAATGGATGAATATTTTTGGCTCTAACCATAAATCAGGGCTTGAGCGCGCCTCTGCCTGTTGTCTGTTCATAAGCTTAGGCAGTTTAGCGCAGATTTGAACCCATGGCGATACTGGGAACATGCCCCCATTCCTAACGGCGGTGAGAGCCTCTATTTGCTCCAAAACGGGGGGCTGCCAAATCTAACGGAAGCAGGAGCCCTTATTGGGCTAAAAAAGGACTTGCGGCGGAGCAATCGGTCCCAATAGCGGCTGTTGCCGCCGTTAGATTGTCTGAAGCGGTGTTTTTGCAGAAATAAGAGCTCCCACTGCCGTTAGCGTCAGACCATGGCATGGTCTAACAGCCCTCCGTCCGTGGCGTCAAGCACTGATTTTGGCGTAGAGCCATATNCGTCAGACCATGGCATGGTCTAACAGCCCTCCGTCCGTGGCGTCAAGCACTGATTTTGGCGTAGAGCCATATTTATTCGCTTAAACAACTCCGTTGGACAGACTCCTGGTATACTTGTACAAAACGAACGAGAAGGGGGCGGGCAGAGCAAAGCCGTACTCTCCCCGGCTGTCGGGCTGCAGCAGCAGCGGTTGCGGCGGGGATGGCTGCAGCGAACCGCCGTCCACCCGGATCAGCTCCTCCAGAACAATGGGGGAGCTTTCCGTATTCCATAAGCGGAATTTCGCCGATGGGGCGGGGGCAAGCTCCCGGAAGATCAGCAGGTAGCCGCTGTCTGCGGAGGAGATGCTTTGCAGCCCAGTCCATTCCGCGCCCGAGGGTTCCTGACCCAGGGGCAGAATGTGGCCTGCCAGAATGGCGCTGTGGTGGGGCTTCACCGCCCGGATGACGGCGGTCAGCGCCTCCGACTGGGCATCATTCAGACCGGAGAGCTCCATCCATGCCAGCGGATTGGCGAACATGGCCGCTGCCAGGGCGTACAGCTGCCCGCAGCGCGCAGGCGCAAGGGGGTCCGCCCCATACTTCTCAACGTTGCGCTCCACATTCAGAAATTCCATCTGCAGCCTGCGGGCAGGCAGATACGGACACAGGGTCCACAGATTCCGCAGAGTCCAGTGGGGATAATAATTGAGCCAATCGGTGTAGCGGTTCTCCAGAAAAATGCTGCCGTATTGGGTGCGGCCAAAGTATCCCAGACGTTTCTGTGCAGTGGCGTCCAGATTGAACTGCACCCGCCCCCTGGCGGCCAGAACAACCTGCTGCATGGCTTTGCACAGTCTTTGCTCTCCGGTCTTGGAGCGGATATCGATGCCGTCCAGCTTGAACGCGGCGATGCCGTATTGCCGGTGCAGCTCCAGCATTCTGGCGGCATCCTGCTCCCAGTGAATGTAGTCGTTGGTGGTGTCCAGAGAGAACCATAGCCCCAGCTTTACGCCCAGCTGCCGCGCCAGCTCCGCCACAGGGCCAAGCCCGTTGGGGAACCGCTCAGGATGATGGCTCCAGAAATCGCCCCCGCCGCTGTAGAAATCCCCCCACCGGCCGTTGCCTCCGGCAGCGGCCACGGAATTGGAGCTTACGCCCTTCTGCCAGCCGTCGTCAATCTGGACGATATCCAGTCCAAGCTCCGCCGCTTTGCGCAGCTCCTGCATCAGGAAATGCTCGTTGACTCTTCCGTCCTTGGAGCGGTCGCCCCAGGTATTGCTCATCATGAAGGCGTCCCGCTCCGGGCGGAATACCCGGATGCTGCTGTGGTAGTCGTGAAGCAGCCTGAGTCCTCCATATTCCGAACCGTCGAATACGCCGACTGTGCTGCCGTATGTGCAGATTTCCTCCCCGTCAGCCTCCTCCCGCCGTATTCCCGTCCCCATAATGGCCAAACGGCAGCCTGTGAGCTGAAAGTCCAAACCAGGCTCCTCCAGCTGTCCAAGCGGGGTGGGCCCCTCCTTGATCAGAACAAGTCCGGCCTTCGCCAGCGTCCGGCGGAAAAACATCAGATTGCCCTTTAATCCCCTGCGTTCATTCCGGTACAAAAGCCCATGCTCATGGCTTGCCAGATTATTGTTGGTATCGGTCCGGTCATAGAAGGCCGCCGTCTCCCAGCGGCAATGAAGATGATTCAGCTCCAGCGCGTCCAGATATCCGCCTTCTGCGGCCGCAAGCTGCTGCGTGGCATTGTTGTCCAGGACGGGGGAGCCGTCTTCTTCACGTTTGTCCGTGTTTTTGTCCTTGTCCCGCCTCTCTTCCCACAGAAGCAAACCCGCGGGTTTGCCGCTATCCGAAGGGCGGGGAGTGCAAGCCTTCACCGTGAGAACCTGCCGAATAAAGGGGCTATCGGGATAAATCGCCGCACTAAGCCGCACGGTCAGCCCCATACCCGGAAACGCCATGTCGATATGAGCCCGCAGGTGCTTGCAGGCGATGCCGCAGTCATCATCCGTGTCGGCGGATGCGGCGATCCATGCCGCGGCCTCCTCATTGACGGCCTGCCACGGCAGGGCGAACGCCAGCGCAGCAGAGCCGTCCAGCTTGATCCATTCCTCCTTTCCGGTTTTGTCCAGGAGGGAGACGCAAGCAAGGCGTCCTCCCGCGAAGCTCCAGCTCCGCTCAATGCGGCTGTTGCCCACTGCAATCCGTTCTCCGTCCGCCAGCACGTAGCAATCCTGCCATTGTCCGATAGTTTTCACTTTATTCATGCCCCGCTTTCGTTCCTATGAATAGAGTAGTAATATATTATTAAGCATATATAGGAGCATTTCTTGCATCAACAGTAAATAATTCATAAGGAGTAGTAAAATATGACGGCCAACAGTGTTGGATTCCGCTATCTGTCCGAAAGCTCCGACCGGTTGTACCGCATCTATTCCATCGGACATCAGACAATCCGGAGCGAAACGTATTCATGGAATGGCTTGACTAGGGAGGGCGGCGGCTTGATCTTCCAATATACGCTGCAGGGGACAGGCTGGCTGGAGGTTGGGGGCGAAAGGCATAAAGTGGGCAGGGGCCGGGGGTTTCTCGTGCAGGTGCCCGGCGATCATAAATATGCCTTCGACGCTCATGAAGCGGGGGAGTGGGAATTCATCTGGCTCAGATTCGAGGGGCCGGGGATTGAAGAGCTGTGGCGGGAGTGGATGGACAAGGTGGGGCCGGTGGCGGAAATTGCCCCCCAGGACCAGCCCATTGTCCTCTTGCATGATTTGTACCGGGACGTGGCGCTGAGGCAGACGGGAGACCGTTTTGCCATGTCCCTGCGGATTTACGAGTGGATGCTGTCGCTGCTGCGTCTGCTTGCTGGCAAGCAGGGGGAGCCAGCGGGTATTCCCGGTCCGTGCCGCAATGCGGCTGCCATGATGAACAAATTCTTCGCCAAGGATTTGACCCTTGGGCAGGTAGCGGAGCAGGCGGGGGTAAGCCCCGGCCATCTGTGCGCCATGTTCACCCGCTATTACGGCGTCACCCCCATCGAATACATCCGGAACCGGCGGCTGGAGCATGGAGCCAAGCTGCTGCGCCAAACGGAGCTTTCCGTATCGCGGATAGCCGTCCTGTGCGGATACGACAATGCCAGCTATTTCGGCAAGGTGTTTCACAAGGTGCTGGGCATGGCTCCAAGCGCATACCGGCAGCTTCCCCCTGGGGAGATTGAGGACGCCATGCGGCTGCTGGAATAATTCCCCTGGTAATCGGGCCACACGCTGCAGAGAGACTCAGAATGGCAGCTTTTCCACCGTGCCTGTCTTGCGGGATGACTCTGCAGCGAATCCGATGGCATGTCCGTAGATGGATTGCTCCAGCGCTGTGCAGGAGATGGAGGGCGCTTCCCCCTGAAGCACCCTGACGAAATCCTGGACAAGCAGCAAATCCCCGCCTCCGTGATGGTCGCCTGAGACGTTCAGGACAACCTCCCGCTCTGTGTAGCCGCTGGCAGTCCGGAAGGAAGGCCTGCGGATGAGAAAACGCCCGTCCTCCATTACACCCTGAATCTCCCCCTCCGTGCCGATGATATGAAGGGTGCGGCATGGTCTGGTTGTAGCCCCCACCATATTGTGGGTGGCGGTGCTCCCGTTGGCGAACCCGATCAGCACGGACTGGCGGTCCACCACATCATTGCCACAATGCCACACACACCTTCCATAAGGACTCTCTTCCTTGAGGAGGCGGTGTTTTTCCTCTTGGGACATCGCACTGCCCAGATGCTCATTGGGCCACACATAGAAGCCCCACCAGTTCTGCAGCAGGTAGTGCTTGGCGGCGGAGAACATGCAGGCATGCTCGATGGCGCAATCCTTCAGACAGCGTGTTCCCGCTCCCGCCGGAGCCCGCTCCGAACGGAAATAGACCAGCCCGCCCAAACTGCTGACCTGTTGGGGAAATGTATCCCCGTTGAGCCAGGATATCAGATCCAGATCATGGCAGCACTTTTGCATCAGCATGGGGGAGCCGCATTCCGCCTCGTTGGCCCATTTGCCCCGGATAAAGGAAACCGCCATATGATGATAGCTGACATGCTCGGCAGTCTGAACATTGACGATTTCCCCGATTTCCCCGTCCTTCAGAGCCTGGCGGACGGCTGTGTAGAAGGGGGCATAGCGCAGGACATGACAGATCATGACAATCCGGCTGCATCGGCGGGCGCATTCCTGCAGGCGGATAATTTCCTCCATGCTGACGCCAATGGGCTTCTCCAGCAGGACATGGTAGCCTGCTTCAAGGAAGGGGATTGTCGTTGCGATATGCTGCCGGTCCATGGTGCCGTTAATAATGGCATCCGCCATCCGGGGACGGGCCGCCGCTTCCTCGGCAGAGCGGAAGCAGGAGGCAGGCTCAAGGCCGTATAACTCGGCTGCCAATTGTCTCCGCTCATCATCAGGCTCCACCACTCCGGCAATGCGCAGCTTGTCGGGATGCAGCCGGGCATACGAGGCGTAAATCATGGCCCGGTGCCCGGCGCCGACAATGACGGCTGTGACAGGATTAGGGCCTTTCATGGACAGCACCCTCCTCCCGGTGACGAAGGTGACGCCGGATCAACCGGTTGACAGCCTCCCGCTTTTCAAGAAGCCAGCTGTCCTCCCGGGGATAGCTGCTGAAGGTCAGCTGAGTGTCCAGACCTTCCTCCAGCATAGCCAGGACATGCTCTCTGCCGATCAGGGCCTCGAGACATTCCAGAGCCCGCAGATCCTGCAGCCCTTCATGGAAGGCGGCCAGCCGGATGGATTCAATCGGTCCGTCCGGTCCCGGATAGACAACGAAGGCGTCGCCGGAGGGGAAGGCGTGATCGCAATCCGTAACCTGGAATGGATTTAACTGCCGGATGGAGTATTGGCTGTACCAGAAGTTGTAGCCCCAATGCAGGAACCCGCTGATTTTGTATTTGTACAGCTGCATGCCGATGATCCGGGTGCGGGCAAGGGGATGGGCCATAAAGCGGTTGGATACATCTCGGTCCTGGGAGTTGCAATAATACACCCATAAGCCGGGCACCTCCGCGTCAAGAAACGGCTGGACATGGTTGGTGGCGGGCACCGGAACCGGCACCAGGCCGGATTCATAGAAAGCATAATCCGACAATGCATCAATGCGCGGGTACGCATCCACATGGCCGCTGATCCCTTTTACCGCTTCCCGGTAGGATTCCAGATGCTCCAGATGAGGCTCGTCCGACACATGAAAGAAGCAGTTGGAGCCAAGCTGATGGTCTTCAATGAAAAGCCTCAGTTGGGGAAGAAACTGCTTCAGGAACGACCGGTATTCGCTCCCGGCCGCATCGGTGTCCCATCCGAACAGCCTTACCGTCCCTTCCTTTGTGTCCGCCATGATTTTCGGCGCATGCTGTGCCCCCCACTGGGTGAACAAGTGGGAGAACTCAAAATGGGTAATGCCGCATTTCCGGCATAACGCCACCCAACGCTCCAGCTTGGCGAATCCGAAGCTGTAACGCCCTGCCGAGGCGTACACGTCCACCAATTGGGCAGTGGGCCGTTCTCCTCCCACTTTGGTATCCAGAGGAGGGGTAAACAGCGGGGTCAGCAGCGTGTTGACTCCGTTCCTGACGGCGGTGCGAATAAACGCCTCCATCAGTTTCCAATGCTCCTCGCTGAATATCTCCTGCCTGTAATGGGTGGCGATGCAATCCGCATGGAACCATTCGGTCCGCAGCAGCCTTTGCCCGGGAAGAGTGGCGGGAAGCAGCTGCAGGTTGAGGGTTTCCTCTCCCAATATGCCCTTTTCCGGGGAGCTTAGCCGGATCGTAATGGGATAGCTGCCTGGAGCATACCGGCAATCCGGGTCCACTTCAATCCGCAGCGAATGCCATTGGCCGCCAAGGGCCGTGATGGGTTCGCCGGAGGCCAGGCCATAGAGCGGGTCCGGATACAGCCCCGGCGTCCGCCGGAGGACATAATCGTCCGAGGTGTCTCTCACCGGATATTCCGACGGAACCAGCCCGATGCGCTGCACCCGAATCGCCTCCTTCAGCCCGGACTCCACCTCTACCTTGATGTCCCGAATCCGTTGGCCGGAACGGAAGGCAATCTGAAAGGAAAAACGCTCGTTCAGAAGGGCAGAACCCGCCGAATATGCCGAAGCGTCAAGCTCCACGTCAGGGAATACCTTGGGCAGAGAGCTGATGCAACGGGTTTCGAAGCGGTTTGCATCTGATGTCATGATAAATTTCTCCCCTTTATTCTGCGATTTAATCATACCAATAACCCGGGCGCTTGTTCTCCAGACGCATCATCGCCTCGAGATAGTAGTAATCTCCCCAGATCATATAGTCATCCATGCCTCTTCCTCCCCGGACATGATAAGCACCGTGCTTCAGCAGCCCCTCTGCATCCGGCTCATGTCTGGTGGAATAGTTTTCGTACAGGGATTGCATGGCGCGTTCTGCAGATTGGGCAAAATAGCGGGTATCCTCTCCCTGCGGGTCCAGATGCTCCAGCAGCTCCAGAATGCCGCATACTGCAATGGCGGAGGCGGAGCTGTCCCGTGGGGTGTCCCCCGTAACGGGAGCGTCAACATCCCAATATGCCACGTGGTCATCGGGCAAATGCAGGATGAAGTAGCGGGCCAGCCGTTTGGAGGTTTCCAGGTACAGGGAGTTGCCGGTGTACCGGTAGGACAAGGCAAAGCCGTAAATGCCCCAGGCCTGGCCCCGGGTCCAGGTGGACCCGTCCTGATAGCCCTGATGGGTTCCGCCCCGCAGCGGCGTTCCGTCCTCTGGGTCGAACCAGAAGGTGTGATAGGAGGAATCATCGCCCCTGACCAGGAACCTGCGGCTGATGTCCGCCTGACGCTCCGCAATCTGCCGGTACCGGCTGTCGCCTGTCTGTTGGGACGCCCAATACAGAAGGGGAAGATTCATCAGGCAGTCGATAATAATTCTTCCCCCATTCTGGGGATCGCCTTCAGTCCCCCAGGCCTGGATAAAGCCTCCCTTGGGCCGGTAGCGCTCCAGGAGAAGGTCCGCCGCATCCAGAGCCAGCCGGCGGGCTCCCTCATCCCGGGTGGCCATCCATCCCGCCATGGCCGACAGCGAATAGAGGAAGCCCAAATCATGGTGGGCCAGATTCACCCGTTCCTCCAGTCTTCGTCTGAAGTCCGCCAGCTGGCGGCGGGCGGCGGACAGCAATTCCCTGTCGCCGGAATATTCAAAGCCCAGCCAGATCATGCCGGTATAAAAACCGTCGATCCAGTCGGTATTGCCTTCCCATAAGTAATGCTTGCTCGGCGATGCTTCCCGGGTGATATGCGGGAAAAGCTCCCCGTGGCTTCTGATGTTGTTGTGCAGCTTGCCAATGGCATCTTCAATCGCTGATTTCCACATGCCGTGCTCCTTTTGATGTCTGTTACTCCTTGATGGCGCCGATCATGACGCCCTTCACAAAATACTTTTGCAAAAACGGATAGAGCAGAAGTATCGGAACCGTAGCGACGATGATAGTGGCGTACTTGATGGTCTCCGATACAAACTGGGTATCGCCGCCGCCCACGCCGGTGAGCATGTTGTCCGTGCTGTTCTGGATAAGAATCTCGCGCAGAATCAGCTGCAGGGGAAACAGCTCCCGCGTCCTCAGGAAAATCAGGGCATGGAACCAGGCATTCCAGTGCTGCACGCCGTAGAACAGCACCATTACCGCCATAACCGGCAGGGACAGCGGAATGATAACGCGAAACAGAATGACCATGTCATTGGCCCCGTCGATTCTGGCCGATTCCTCCAGTGCGGCGGGAACGCCCTGGAAGGCAGTACGCATAATGATCAGATTGTAGGCGCTGATCAGAGTCGGAAGAATCAGCGCCAGGCGGTTGTCCAGAAGGCCGATGTCTCCCACCAGAAGATACAGCGGCACCAGTCCGCCTTGGAAGAACATTGTGAAAACAATCATGAACATGATGGCGTTCCTCCACATCACTCCCTGTCTGGAGAGCCCGTAGGCTCCCAGCGCTGTCATAAACACATTCAGAGTGGTGCCCAGGAGGACATAAAACAGCGTATTCAGATACCCTTTGGGAATCATCGGATTTTCGAATACCCGCATATAGGATTCAAAACTGAAGCCCACCGGCTTCCACAGTATTCCCCGCGCCTGATAAAGCTGGGACGGATCGCTCAGCGAGGCGAACAAGACATAAAGAAAGGGGTACAGAGTGAGAAGAGACAGCAGGACAAGAAAAAGGTAATTGCAAAACTCGAATGTCCGCTCTCCCGGTGTCAATTTGCCTGGCATGCAAGGTTCCTCCTTACCATAGCTTGGTGTCTCCCAGCTTCTTCGCAACGGTGTTGGTCAGAACCAGCAAGGTGAAGTTAATAATGGAATTGAACAGTCCCACAGCGGCGCTGTAGCTGAAGCTGGCCTCCAGAATGCCCTTGCGGTAGATGAAGGTGCCGATGACATCCGCTGTGGCATAGGTGCTGGGATTATACATCAGCAGGACCTTTTCGGTGCCTACGGACATAATGGAGCCCATCCGCAGGATGAAGAAAATGACAACTGTAGGCATTATCCCCGGCAGGGTGATGTTCAATGTCTGCTTCCAGCGCCCGGCCCCGTCTACCCGTGCGGCTTCATACAAGGACGGATCGATATTGGACATGGCGGCCAAATAGACAATGGAACCCCAGCCTACGCTCTGCCATACCTCCGACCCGACAAAAATGGTGCGGAACCAGGAGGCCTCCCGGAGGAAGGGGATAGCTTCCATCCCCGCCCATTCCAGAATATTGTTGACAAACCCGTCCGTTGACAGAAAATCCACCATCATGCCGACGATGACCACCACGGAAATAAAGTGGGGCATGTACGTAATGGATTGGACAACCCGCTTGAAGGAGGAATGGCGAACCTCATTAAGCAGCAAGGCCAGAATGATGGGAGCGGGAAAGGCAAACAGAACTTCATAGAAGCTTAGCAGCAGGGTGTTTTTCACAATTCTTCCAAAGTAAAAGCTGCTGAAGAATTCCTGAAAATGCTCGATTCCTACCCAAGGGCTTCCCCAGATGCCGTCGCCCGGAGAGAAGTTTTTGAAGGCAATCTGAACGCCGTACATAGGCGCATAATGAAAGACGGCATAGTACAGGACAACGGGAATCAGCATGACATAAATCAATTTATTCCGGGATAGATCCCGCAAAACGGCAGTGCCAAAGGAAGATTTGCGGACTGCTTCGGCCGGGAATGTCCGGTTCTGCTTTAATTCCATATCAGCAGCCCCTTTCTGTCATATTCAGGAAAATCATTTGCGGTTATTGTATCTGTCCAGGGCGGCCTGCCGGAGCTTTACGGCTTCCTCAATGCCCATGCTCTTGATCCGGGACACAAATTTGTCATAGCTGTCAATGGAGTCCGCTCCCATAATAATCCGGTTGACCGCTTCGTCGAACTGGGTATTCACATCATTCATGATGGAAGCAAACCGGGTGCTTTCCTCGGCAGTAGGGGACAGGAACGGCAGGAGCTTCTCGTTGGACGCGTTCATCCAGATTTCGATGGCTTCCTTCTGCTCAGGCAGCACGGCGAATTGCTCCATATACCGGGGGTCCTGAATGAACGGGCCGGAGAAGGCGGCCAACGCATATTTGGACATGGCCTGGCTAATGGGCAGGTTGTTGGGATTCTTCATAACCTCATCCGTATAGGTCGGATAATTGTTCTTCATGGTATAGCTGACTCCGTCAATACCGAAGTTGAACAGAAGATGTCCTTCCTGGCCGTATTTGTAATCCAGCCACTTCACGGTTTCGGCGGGATTTGCATTGGAGCCGGTAATTGCTGCGCCGATGCCGGTGAAGGGAGATTCCTTCTGGCTGATTTGCGGCTTGTCGCCCTTCTTCAGAACAACGGACGGAGCGCCCACCAGCTTGAAGTCCGGGTTCTTGGGTGTCATCAGAGGCATATACTTGCCGATTCCGCTGCCGGAATACATGGACAGAGCCCCTAATTGATCATTTGTCACCTTGGCGTCCTTCAGTTTATTGTCCGTGGAGACGTAATCCTTGTCGATTAGGCCTTCCTTGTACCATTGGGCCATGGTAGCCACATACTCCTTAAATTCGGGCTGGAGGGGACCGTATTTCACAACACCCTTGTCCTGATAGAAATCGGCGGTAATGCCCCAGGCGCCGACGAAGACATTGTTGAAGGCCAGCTCCGTTCCCTTGTCGTCGATGAGCAGCGGAATTTCATCCGCCTTTCCGTTGCCGTTGGGGTCCTTTTCCTTGAAGGCCTTGAGCACCGTATGCCATTCCTCGATGGTTTCCGGAACGGGCAGTCCCACCTTGTCCAGCCAGTCCTTGCGGATGGCCATCCCGTTGAAGGTGGTGAGATACTCGCTTCCGCGGACAAAGGGGAAGACGAAGATGTTGCCTTCGTCCGTTGTGATCAATTTCTTGATTTCCGGGTTTTCCTTCAGGTATTTGCCGAGGTTGGGGGCATGCTGCTCAATCAGCTCGTTCAGCCGGATAATGGTCTTGTCCTTGATTGCCTTGTCGGGACCGGCCGGCACGTTGGACCAGTTATATTCAATCACATCCGGAAGCTTGTTGGTTGCGATCATCAAATTGAAGGCATCCTTCTCCTGCCCTGCCGGAGGATGCTGAAATTCTACCTTGGTGCCGGTAATTTCCTCCAGCTTTTTGTAAGCGCCAATCTCGGCATTGCTCTTCATGGTGGCGGAAACATTGGTATTCAGCGCGGACCAATAGGTCAGCGACTTGGGATAACCCAGCTCCGCCGCCGCAGGCTGTGACTGGCCGGGACTATTCCGGGCGGGAGCGGCAGCCTCATCGCCGCCGCCACAGCCCCATGTTACGCCGGCCATTACAGCCAGAGCCAGCGAGGTACAGACCGGTTTCTTCAATTTCTGTTTCATCATTGCAACCTCCCGTTTGTAAGTGATCAGATACCGAAATGAATCGGATGCAATCCTGATTCCTGAGCTCCATGTTAGCGCGACGCCGTCCGTTTGCATATGTCCGCTTTTCCCGATGTATGCTCCACTCTCCCGATTGGCGGTTTTCCATTATCCATGCGGGCTGCAAGCGGGTTATCCGGATTCCAGATGCGCACTCCGAAACCCAGATTTCTACTCCGGCCTGCCGATCTGGTCTCTGTATTTTCCGGGGGTAACCCCTTCCAGCTTGCGAAACACACGGATCAGTCCTGCGTCATTGGCATAGCCAACCCGGTGGGCAATCTGTTCAATGGTCAGCGGGGTTTCGCGGAGCAATTTCTTCGCCTGCTGAACCCGAACAGAGGCCAGATAATCGGAGAGGTTGCGGCCGCTGTATTTTTTGTAGAAGGCGGAGAGATATTTTCCGTTCATTCCGAGGTCGTCAGCCATGGAGGTCAGACTGAACATGCTGTCGGCATATCTGCTGTCCACATACTCCTTGATGCGGTTGAACAATTCATCGCTGCGGTCTGTCTGGCTGTCGGCTACATAGAGGCAGATGCTCCCGTACAGCTCGGCAATCATGGCGTGCATGCTGTCCGGGGCTGCGGCCTGTTCGATCAGCTGGAGAGGATCAAGCTCCCTGCCGAATACCTTGGCTTGATCCAGCCCCAGGGAGTTCAGAAGCTTGAACAGGGTGCTGATCAGCTCCAGATACAGGCATTTGGCCATTTCCGGAGGGATGAAGCCCTCGCTGAAATTGGCCTCGAACACATCATTGAGAGCCCTGAAGCAGCCCTCATAATCGCCGCATTTGCCCAAATTGATCAGCATGGATTCCACTTCCACCGGGTAATGGTAGTAGGTCCGTTTATGGGAGCGGTTCTTTTCATAGACATTCACCGAATTGATTCCCCGGACGACCCGGTAATCCAGGGCATTCAGCGCCTCCCGGTAGGAGAGGGCGGCAGATTCCAATCCATGGTGAAGCTCTCCGATGCCGATGACGATCCCCATATGAAAACGCTCATTCAGAAGGCCAAGCAGCTGAATACCCTTGTTATGAATTTCCTTTGCCGTTTCGGGCGAATCGTCAGGCCTGTTCATCAGCACGGCAATCCGGTCCTGCTCCAGCTCCACCACATGACCGGCGCTTTCCAGAAGCTCGGCGGAAATATTGGATACGATAAAATTGGCCAGCTCCCGCTCCGATACGGCGAAGGAGCTGGAATTCTCTATCTGGATCAGCAATACGCCAAAATAGGGATGCCGGAAATTCAGCTTCATAAATTCCAGGGATTCGGGGCTGAGGCGTTCGGGCCAGGCCAGCCCGCGAATCAGCCTGGAGAGGAAGTTGGCCCGGACCACGGGAATTTCCCTTGATAAAGCCTGCCGCAGATCCCGTTCCTCCTGCCACGAGGTTTGGAGTGTGTGGCTGATCCATTCCATCTCATTGCCTTTGGGCCGGCCGGTGTTCCACAATTGGGAAATATCCCGCAGCACCTTCCTGACAGGCGTATAATTGCGGTAACTGAGGATATAGGCAGTCAGCAGTCCCGCTGCCAGCGAAATGCTGAGAATGGCTATGGCATGGTACCGGTTGCGCTCAACCTCCGCCATGACCACATCCTCGGGAATAGCGGATACAAAGGTCCAGCCGCTGACATCGGAACGGGTAAAGGATACAATTTCGGTTTTTTTCTGGGAATCATCGGAGAATTGGCCGGCATTTCCGGTAATCCGGTCAAGGGGAATTGTGCGGCCGCCGGACTGGGACTCAGTGGAAAGAATAATCTGCCCGTGTTCGTCAAGCACAACGACCCTGCCCTGGTTCAACTGGCTGATGTTCTCAAGCAGGCTTTGGATGTAGGACTCGCTGATCAGGATGACCAGGCTTCCCTGGGGAAGACCGCTCTTCGCTTCCAGGGGAAGGGACTGGATGAAGGGGATTATTTTCCGGGCCTGCGTTCCCTCCAGTACGGTCTCCACCGGATAGAAAGTTCCGGAGTGAAAGGCGTTTATCCTGGACAGGCTGCTTTCGGGGGCAAGATTGACATTCGGCAGAATATTTCTGAAGAACAGGCCGGAATCGGTTTTCAGGCTGTCGGTGAGCACAATGTCGCTTGCCGGAAAGTAAAGATAGAGGCTTTGAATGAAGCCGGACGGGATATCCAGCCCCTTTAAGTCATTCATCACCCGGATATATTTTTGCCGGACCTCGGGGGAATCGTCTGAGCCGAAATTCAGAAGCCACTGGACATCGGTATTCATGGAAATATGAATCCTGATTTTGTCGAAATCCTCCATCTGGCTGTCTACGGCCTGGCGGATCTGATCCAGAAGCGCCATGTTGGAGCGGCCGGCATGGCCTGCGAGAATGTTCTCGAACCGGCTGTAGAACAGGGAGGATATGGCCAAGGGGAGCAGCAGGACTGCCAGAAAAGAAAGCAGCATCTTGACAAAGAAGCTCCTGCGCTTAAATGAAAACCACGCCATCTGCTTAACCTTCTTCCGTGTATGGTAATGGAACAGTATGGTGTAATTATAGCAAAGGCGGCTTGGCCTGTCTTGACACGCTTTGTTACCTGAAGCATAGTGGGTTCCGCAATGTTCCGCTGCAGCGGGCCAAAGCAAAAGGCCCATGCTCAAGGCATGGGCCTCTCTCATTGCAAGCCATATCTATTGTGCGGCCAATATTTACCGTCCGGCAAGCCCTAGCAGTCTGCTGACGACAGTTGCGCCCTCGGCGCGGGTTGCAGAAGCCTGGGGCCGGAACAGGCCGCCGTCCAATCCGTTCATCAGACCCAGCTCCGAAGCCTTCTGCACCGCTTCCGCCGCCCAGTCGCTGACTGAGCCGAGATCGGCATAGGCAGGAAGCGCCGGGTTTTCTCCGGTCTCTGTTCCGGAAGCTCCGCTCTGCAGAATGCTGTAAGTCCGGCTCATCATGGCAGCCATTTCTTCACGGCTTATCGGCCGTGCAGGCTCGAAGGCCGCTGCGTTTCCTTCCACAATGCCCGCCTTTGCCAGAGCGGCTACCGCCGGGGCGTACCAGGCGTCGGACGGCACATCAGAGAAGTCCTCCGCTCCGTCCTCCGCATGCAGTCCCAAGGCTCGGGCTATCAATGCCGCAAATTCGCTGCGGGTGATAGGCCGCTCCGGTTCAAAGGCGTCATCCGCTGTTCCGGCAATAATGCCTCTCATGGACATATTCTGAACCGTTGCATACGCCCAATGGTTCTGTGGCAGATCCCTATAGGCTTTCACATACTCCAACAGCGCATAGACCCCGCCGTCTGCCACCGGCACGGAGAGCTGTCCATTCCCGGCGGTTTGTCCTCCGATCAAGCGGAAGAATCCATGCTCGTCCAGCTTGTAGATGCCCCATTGTCCGGTGGGGGAGGCTTCCGGCGCCGGGAATGAAAGCGCCGCTGTGCCTGCCGCGCCGGGAAGCAGCAGCTCCGTCCCCGAAGCGGCGGCGGCATCCAGCAGCTTGAAGCCCAATTGGAGCGGATCAGCCGACAGCCGGAGCGCAGCCTTCAGCTCCGCCGCCGTTCGGGAGACATCGGATGCCGCCGCTGCGGCTTCAAGCTGCGCCGCCTCCAGGGCGAAGATGCCGTCCGGCGGCAGCTGCTCCCGGATTTCCCGCAGGGCTTCCGCCGATAGCTGCACCCGGGATAGGCCGACAGCCACGGCGATTCCCAATCCCTCCGCCTTGTCTATGGAGGCGGCAGGCAGATGAAGAATATGCTTGTCCTTGGACAGAGCTACTTCAAGGACGCCGTTTTTTGATGGAAGCGAGAGGATCTCCTCCGGGGTTACCGTCTGGATGGCGTCTGTCTGCCGGCCGTTGCCGGAGCCGCCCGGCGGCAGGGAATTTCCGGTTCCTGCATTCCCGCTGTCTCCGCTGTCTCCGGCGGTGTCTTCATCATCGTCGTGATTGCCGTCTTCTCCGCTCTGCGCCGGAGCCACAGCAATCTGCCACGATGAAGCCAGACCATATACCGGGTCCGTTACGGTGACGACGGCAACTCCCGCTTTTTTGGCCGCGGCCATGCCCGCTTCCCCGATCTCCAGAATATCCGGGCTGCTGCTGGTTATCTGGGCCCGGCTTGTCGGCTCCTGTCTGCCGTCGGGATACAAGTACTGTACAGTTACCAGCTTTTCTTCTCCCACTTTCCATTGCGCCGTCGGCTGAAGCAAAAGCGATACCGGGGTTGTCCGGAAAATCCCCACTTCACCGATGCTGTTCCATCTGCTGGCTGAATTGCCGTACCCGTTAATGCGCACATATCTGGCCTGCACGCTTGGGAAATGAACCAGCTCCGGCTGTGTGGTTGTCCCTGAGCTGATTCCCTCCGGATATACCGAGGTCCAATTGATTCCGTCCGGCGAGGCTTCAATAGAGAAGTAGGCTCTGCGCACATCCCCGCTGATAAATGCGATGGAGACTGCGCCCAACTCCCGCTCTGTTCCCAGATCGTATTGAATCCAGTGGGCGCCTTCCGAGGTCCAGCGGGTATTCAGGTCCCGGTCCACTGTTTTGTCCGGGGTGAATCCCTGATCTGCCTGGGGAGTGGAGTCGGCTTCCACCGCCGCCGCTTCCCAGCGGTTGACATCAGGCGGATCGCCTACGATGGGCCCGCGGATGAATGAAACCGTATAGCGGGTCTTCCGTGCCGGATTTGCGGGATCGGACACATCGATATATGTCTTGCCGGGTATGGTCTGCGCCGGAACAACGGAAGCCGCATGGCCCGTTACCGCTTCAACGGCTGGGATATCCGGCGTGTTGAAGGGAACCAGGTATTCATAATACGTCTCTTCGGGATGGAAGTCCGCCAGCGGAGTGCCGTTAACCAGCAGGAAGTCCAGCGCCAGCGGCGCCGGCTTCTCCGTCAATGCCCCCTTCGGAATTGTCCAGCCGCTGAGAGGAGTTGCCTGCGGAGCTTGCAGCGGCAGGGGGTCCTCCTCGTTCAAAGGCACCATCCAGACGGATAATCTGGCTTCTGTCACATCCGCCATATGAACCGCCAGCTTCCGGATGCCATGATTCAGGGTTTGCCCATCGGGATTCGGCGTGCCCGGAAGCGCCTCTGCCTTCATGGACAGAAATTCCGCCTGCTCCGGGGCGTCGATCATCCTGACATACAATTTCTTGTCTCCCTGCCGCAGCAAGGCCGTCTTGCCATTGTCCAGAATCGAGATGGATGAAGCGGTATGCATGAACCAATATACGTCCGAGGGGAATTTCAAAGTCATTTCGTCCTGGAGGATCAGTTGGTTGTTCTCCCGGTCCAGCATCATCCCGCGCTGATAAGCCGCAGTGTCCCGGGGATAGCGGCTGGCCATATCCAGGATGCCGTAAGCGCCCCGCGGTTTGGATTCCGATTTCACCAGCAGGGCCGGGGCGTCGAACTTCTGCATGTGCACCGGATTGTCCAGCGGATTGATCACAACCGTATTCTGGCCTTGCGCTCCCTTGCGGTAATAGGTCCAGCGCTGGCCGCCTGCCGAATCCCAGAAGCCGGGCAGATTGTAATTCTCCAATCCTAGGTCCATAGCCCATCTGACGCCCAGAGCATCATATACGAAGCTGCCTGCGTCCATATCGATATGGCTCAGCAAGGTATCGTTAGAGCCCTTCATAGCGGCGTAGCTGTCATTGCGGCTGGTCCAGCCGCTGCGCATGGTGATGGCCTCAATGGTTTGGAAAGTGCGGTCCAGCCCCGATTGGGGAGGAGAATCAAACATGCCCGGCCTGTAATAAAAGAAGTAGTAGGGCGAATACGCGCCATACCGCCGGTAGTTCTCGCCCATATTCCAGGCCAGACCGGGATCGTCATACCGGTTGGCCGACCACAGCGACTGGGGATGCGCCAGGGTATTGCCGGAATCGCCGAAGTTGAAGAAACCCTCCGGTCCCTGGAGATACAGGGGATAATCGCCCCATTCCTTCATTCCCTGCAGCGCGGACAAGCCATAATCTGTACCCAGGATGTTCTGCAGCGCATCCATCATGTGGTACAGAGGCTCTGTGCCGAATTGCCAATAGATCGGGCCCTCCGGCCACGAGCCGTCCTCCGTCATGAAGCGCAGGGATTGCTGCAGCTTGCGGAAGGAGCCTTGAAGAATGTCGCCTGCCTGCTGATGAATGGAGGAGGCTTCTCCCAGGAAGGCCAACGCCGCAACGGAAAAGCTGCCGTTGTCCACCAGATTGATATTGTTGTATTCGCCGTTATGGGTAAATACCCCGTTATACCATTCCAATGCAGTGGCAAAGGAGTTCCGCGACACTGCCGCTTCGATCATCGCCCGCTGCTCGCCGGTCAGCGCATCGTACAGCCAGTCGTAGCCGATTGCGGCTCCCATCGTCAGATAGGTCAACGCCAGCATGTTATTATAGCGTCCACCCCAGTCTTCAAAGGCGGCCGCCGACTCCAATTCGGCAATCGCCCGGTCGGCATACTTCTGCTCGCCGGTCAGCTTGTACATAAGGGCTGTATTCAGGACGATGTCCTTTATTTTTCCGTTGTTTGCTCCATTAGCCAAATATGGATAGGGTTCGGTGTCCAGCATACTGTCGGCCACTGTCTTGAGTAGGCCGAACCATTCGGACATGTATCTGTCTTCTCCGATCCATCCCCGGATGCGGGCAAATTCCTCTTCGTTGGCAAACAGCCGCGGGTGGACGCCGTCATAGCCGTTGGCAGTCATGGCATTGGCGAAATCGGCGGCATCCGGTATGACGAACACCTCAACGCGGCCTTCCGTTTCCAGCCCGTTGTCCGCCTTGGCTTTTACCCGGAAGCTGTCGTATCCGACAAACTGAGGGGGCGGCGTATACTGGAAGGCGCCGTCAGGGCTAAGCAGGAGCTGCCCCTGGGGCTCCGCGTTTTTTTCCCACTCCACTGCTTCGGGGGCAGGGGAAAGGACCTTCTCCAGGCGTCCCTGCAGCGGCTTGTCCTTGGGGGTGGAATACCACAGCAGATCAAGGGCCGGAGCCTTGAGAACAGGCTCAACGGTTACAGTGGCGGCGGCGAATTTCGGTATTCCCCCGCCGGTCCTGGCCATGTATGCAAACTGGTCTGTGCCGGAGAAATCCCGTTCCGGGTAATACAGGAATGTTCCATCCGGCTGAATGGCAACGGTTCCATGTTTGGGTTCAAGGCCAAGGCCATATTCAACAGGAGCGCCATTCAGCTCTTCCGCCGACAGTTGTCCTGTCAAAACTCCGTTTTCCTGAACGGTTCCGCTGTATGGAGCCGCAAGCAGCGTTTCCGGCGCGCCTACGGAGACAATAATCGTCTGCGATGCCTTCGTCTCCAGGGAAGTTGCGGTAACATAGGCATAGCCGGGAGCTATGGCAGCAATCCGTCCATCCTGGTAAACCGCCGCCGTTACCGGATCGGAGGAGGTCCACGCCAGATTCTGGTTGGCCGCGTCGGATGGCACGAAACGGGCCTCCGTCTGCAAGGATTGGCCCGGCTGCAATTCCGCATATGCCGGCGACACCGTAAAGGATTCCAGCGGAATATGCTCGGCGATGGAAAAGTCATCAAACCAGACTGTCCCGGCGGAGCGCTCCAGGAATGCCTCCACCTTCACGGCAGGTGCCGACGGGTTATCCGTATTGTCCGGGAGTACAATGGATCTGCTGAAGTAGGTCCAGTCCTTTGTTCCGCCGGTATTGGCCAATTCAACATTGATTCCCTTTCCGCCGCGCTTGTACTGCAAACGGATCAGGATATTGCTTGTAACATTGTCCGTTTTGAACCAGCCGCTGACCAGATAGGCTTTGCCCACCTGCATGGACTGGGTTTCCAGCACCACGGCCCCCCGGTCTTTACCGGGGGTGCTCCCGGAAATCCGGACGGACCGGCTGCCCGTATGATAGACATCCTCCACTACGGAAAACACCGGATTGCCGTCGGCTTTCCACTCTGAGGCATTGGCCGGAGCCACACCCCCGGTCCAGATAGCGGCTCCGGTGCGGACCTCCTCGAATCCTCCGTTCTCAAAAAGATTTGTCCGGACAGCCTCCCCATGCGCCGCACCCGGACGAACCGGCGCCAGGCCGGCCAATAGAACCAAGGCCAGCAGCAGTGCAATCCATTTTCTGCTCATCTGCATTCCTCCCCAAATGTTTCAGCTACGGTGCAAGTTTACAAAGAAAAGCATGAACCGTATACTGCCTTGTTTCAAGATGAAGGCCAATTTTTACTTATTATCAACAATCCTTTTTCCAGATGGCCTGTCCATCCTCCATTTGCTTGGGAAGGCTCCCCTTTTCCACGCCGCAAAAGCACAAAAAAGCCCGCACTCCCCATAGCGGGGAGCCGGACTTCTGTGCCGTAAGATTACAGGGTGACGCCATCCTTGAAGATGGAGATTTCCCGGTAGCCGTTGACTTCGTTGCGGGTTTCTTTGCCGGAGGCCACCTCCAGCACAAAGCCGAAGAATTCGTCGCGGACATGGGGCATATCCTTGCCCTCCAGCAGCTGGCCGGCGTTGAAGTCGATCCAGTTGCTTTTGCGGGTAGCCAGATCGGAGTTGGTGGAGACCTTCACCGTCGGAACCGGAGCGCCCAGCGGGGTGCCGCGGCCGGTGGTGAACAGGACCATGTGGGCGCCCGCAGCCATCAGCGCGGTTACAGCTACGATGTCATTGCCGGGGCCTTGCAGCAGGTTCAGGCCGGGTTTGGAGGCGTGGTCGCCGTATTGCAGCACGTCCACCACATTGCCGGTGCCGCCCTTTTGGGTGCAGCCCAGGGATTTTTCCTCCAGAGTGGAAATGCCGCCCTTTTTGTTGCCGGGGGACGGATTCTCATATACCACTTGGTTATGGCGGATGTAGTATTCCTTGAAGTCATTGATCAGGTGAACGGTTTTGTCGAAGACTTCCTCGTCCAAGCAACGGTTCATCAGAATCGTCTCCGCGCCGAACATCTCAGGCACCTCGGTGAGGATGGTGGTGCCGCCGTGAGAAATCAGGGTATCGGAGAACTCGCCCAGCAGCGGATTGGCGGTGATGCCGGAGAAGGCATCGGAGCCGCCGCACTTCAGGCCCACAATCAGCTTGGAGGCGGGAACAGGCTGGCGCTTGAAGGTTTCGGCATAGCCGACCAGTTCATCGATCAGGTCCATAGCCGCTTCCAGCTCGTCATCCACATCCTGGGTGGACAAGAAGCGGACGCGGTTTTCATCATATTCGCCCAAGAACTTCTTGAACTCGGGGATGTTGTTGTTCTCACAACCCAGACCCAGCACCAGCACGCCGCCGGCGTTGGGATGGCGGACCATATCCGCCAGGACCTTTTGGGTCATGACCTGGTCGTCGCCCATCTGGGAGCAGCCGAAGGGATGGACGAAGGAATAGACGCCGTCCACACGGCCCTTATATTTCTCGGTGGCTTCCTTGGCCAGCACCTCGGAGGTTTTGTTGACGCAGCCTACGGTGTTGACGATCCAGATTTCATTGCGGATGCCCACGTCGCCGTTCTTGCGCACAAAACCCATGAAGGTTGCTTCCTGGCGGGTCTTTTCCTCGCTCAGGTTCGGATTGTAGCTGTATTCCAGCTTACCTTCCAGGTTGGTCTTGATATTGTGAGTGTGGATATAGTCGCCGGCTTGGATCGGTTCCTTGGCGTGGCCGATGGGGAAGCCGTATTTGATGATGTTTTCGCCTTGGGGGATGTCCCGGAAGGCAATCTTGTGGCCCTTGTCGATATCTTCACGGGCGGTTACGGTGTAGCTGCCCAGGGAAACCGTCTCGCCCTTGGCGATGGGCACCATGGCGACGGCCACATTGTCCGCTTCATTAATTTGAATCAGCTTATCGCTTTTGATCATCTTAAATCACGTCCTTCAGTGCGGCGGCTGCGCCGTTAGTCAGGATGCTGTGCAGATAGTCGGATACCAGCGCGGTGAAGCCTGCCACCTCATTGAGGTTTTGGCCCCACATTTCGGTGTGGGAGAGCACTTCTTCAACCAATGCGCCAGCGGCCTCGCGGCTGCCGTCGTACTTGCTCCACAGGGAAGCGAACAGCTGCAGCACCGGCAGATCATCGCTGATCTGGTATTCGTTGCCGGCCGGGCGTTTGCCTATCAGAGTGTTGTCCTTCAGCTCGGTGCCGCGGTAGAAGGCAAGCAGGGCAGCCAGGGAGAAGGAAAGCACCTTGGGCAGCTCGCCCTTGCGGTTTACATACTCCAGAATGGAAGGCAGCACCCGGGTTTTGAATTTGGAAGTAGAGTTCAAGGAAATGGAGAGCAGATAATGGCGGATAAACGGATTGGCAAAACGCTCTGTAACAGCGGCGGCAAATGCCTTCAGCTCACTCTCCGGCAGATCCAGCGTCGGGATAACCTCGTTGTAGATCCCTTTTTCCATGAAGGAACGGATCAGCTCGTCATCCATACATTCCTTGACCGTGTCCAGGCCATAGAGGTAAGCAGCCAGTACAGTCATGGTGTGGGCGCCGTTCAGAATCCGGACCTTGCGGGTGCGGTACGGAGCCATGTCGTCGGTCCAGATCACGTCCAAGCCAACCTTGTGGAACGGAAGCTCTTCGGCAAAACGCTTGTCGCCCTCGATGACCCACAGGTGGAAGATTTCGGCGGTGTTCAGAAGCTTGTCCTCGTAGCCCAGCTTCTCGGTCAGAGCCGCGATTTCGTCCCGGGGATAGCCGGTAACGATCCGGTCCACCAGGGTGTTCAGGAAGAAGTTGTGGTTGTTGATCCAGCCGGCAAAATCGGAGCCCAGATTCCATTCCTCGGCCAGACGGAGCACGATCTTCTTCAGGTTGTCGCCGTTGCGGTCGATGAGCTCGCAGGGAATGATCACCAGACCCTTGTCGGCTGCGCCGTTGAAGGCGGTGAAACGCTTGTGCAGAAGCACAGTCAGCTTGCCGGGGAAGGTAGCCGGAGGGGCGTCGTCATAACGGTCCTCGGCGGAGTATGCAATGCCGGCTTCGGTGGTGTTGGAGATCACGAAGCGCAGCTCCGGATTCTCGGCCAGGCCCAGGTAAGCGGCAAAATCTTCATATGGGTTAATGCCGCGGCTGATGGAGGAGATGATGTCCTTTTCCTCAACGATTTGGCCGTTTTGGATTCCGCGCAGCAACAGTGTGTACAAACCGTCCTGTTCATTCAGCATCGGAGTCAAGCCTTGGGCGATGGGTTGAACCACGGCAACCCGGCCGTTAAACAGGTTCTGCTCGTTCAGCTTGTGGATCATCCAATCCACGAAGCCGCGCAGGAAGTTGCCTTCGCCGAATTGCAGGACTTTCTCCGGCAAAGCGGCAATGGCTTCCGGGTTGGCCAGCTTAAGTTTAGACAATGCTGTCATTTTGGTAGTGCCTCCTAGTAAATAAATATAATTTCACGCTATTGTTAACGTGTGCATGATTGAAGTATACCATATGGCAATAGGAATGGGAATCCCTCTTTTGCCGCTTGTGACAGCTGTCACAAAATAGACGGAAAGAACAGAGCAGCCTCCGCCGCCCGGAATCCGATGGGAGCCCGGGGATGGTTGGACGAGTTTGCGCCTGTTCTTTCTGCCATGAATAAACTGTCTGTTGATGGCCGTCTTCAGGTTCTTGCCGTGTCCCGGTCAGAGCCTCGCTTGATGTTGAAGGCCTTGCGGAGGTACGGAAGCAGGAAATAATCGCCGCCCAGCCGTCCCGAGTTGGAGCTGCCCAGAAGAATCAGGATGCTGAAGATGATCAGCCAGGGGTTGGATGACACGGTTCCGGCCAGGAGGAACATGAAGTTCATCAGCATGCCGAAGAATGCCGCTGTTACGGTCAGGGTGCCCAGGATCAATCCCAACCCCACCAGAAATTCGCCCCACGGGATTAATACATTGAATAATTTGGCATTGGGTAATGCAAAATGTTCAAGAAACGAAACAAAGCGGGGGTAGACGGCCTCTTTGGTGGCGCTGTCCACGGGAGGTTTGGCGATGGCGTTCTTTAGGAACCCCGAGGCGTCGAAGCCTCCGGTAATCTTGTGCCAGCCCGCATCCAGCCATTTCCACCCCAGGTAAAGCCGGGCGATGAGAAGCAGCACGGAGGCTACTACGCTTTCTCTGAACCATCTGGTAATCATGTGTTTGCCGCCTTTCCATCGTAATTTTTGGGTTGCCATTTAAACGGAAATGAGGGATTGATGATGAAAAAAACAAGGCTGCCCGTTCTCTGCGGCATATGGGCTCTTGCAGGCATGCTGGTTCTTGCTCCGGGGATTGCGGCCGCTGCTGCGGTCGGAGTGCCGGTTGCCGCAGGACAGGCCCGGTCCGAGGAGCTGCCGGAGGATGACCGGATGAAAGCCGGTTACAGTGTACAGTTTCCCCTAACGGGGTTATTTTCAATCGGGCAAAAGGATGTCCGCCCCATTGCGGTTATGGTGGAAAATTCCCCCGCTGCCCGCCCCCAAAGCGGGCTTGGCGATGCGGATGTGGTGTACGAGATTTTGGCGGAAGGGGATATTACCCGCTTCGTCGCTTTCTACCACAGCCGTGTGCCGGGGAAGGTGGGGCCGGTCCGGAGCATCCGGCCGTATTATGTGGATGTGGCCGCGGCGATGGATGCGGTCCTGGTCCACGCGGGCTGGAGCCAGGAGGCCATGAACCGGGTGGCCGCCGGGGGTGTGGACCACTTCGACGAGGTTTACGGCGACCGGGTCTACTACTGGCGCTCCCCGGACAGGAAGCCGCCGCATAATTTGTATACTTCTATAGAAGGCATCCGCCGGGGGATGGAGAAAAAGCAGCTCCGCACCGCCTGGACGCCGGTTCACCCGGTGTTTGCCGGGGAGCCTGTTCGGGGGGAGGACAAGCTTGCGCCGGACTCTGTTGGAGCAGCGACAGGAGCTGCCTCAGGCGATGCGGATGCTGCGGGAGCGTCGGCCGGAGTTGCGGGAGCGGAGAGTGGGGGTGCTGTGGGAGTAGCGTCTGGAGTGGCAGGTGCAGAGAGCGGAGGTGCCGCGGGAGTAGCGTCTGGAGTGGCAGGTGCAGAGAGCGGGGGTGCCGCGGGAGTAGCGTCTGGAGTGGCAGGTGCAGAGAGCGGGGGTGCCGCGGGAGTAGCGTCTGGAGTGGCAGGTGCAGAGAGCGGAGGTGCTGCTGAGGCGGAGGCTCTGCGGCTGCCCTACTCCGCCGGTTATGCGGTGAGTTATGTGTATGATGCTGTGTCGGGTCAATATTTGCGCAGAATGAACGGGCTTGCCCACGCGGACGCGGAGTCGGACCGGCAGTTGGCCGCGGCCAATGTGCTGGTTTGCCGCTCCAACCACAGGGTGACGGACAGCGCAGGCCGCCGCCAGGTGGATGTCCAAGGTTCCGGGAGCGGCTATGTCCTGACCGGAGGCATGGTCCAGGAGGCGGTATGGCAGCTGCGAGACGGGCTTGTCCGCACCTACGCCGCAGACGGACAGGAAATCCCCCTGGCCCCCGGCGTCACGTGGATTCAATTTGTCCCCGTCGGCATGGAGGTGGAGTTGGGGGAGTAAGGGGGCGTGTGACCATAGCGCTGACCCCTGACTGTTGGATTGCTGAACCCCTTGGTTACTTTTTTACTGGTTACGGAACTATGGAGCGCTTATCGGGGGAAAACGGCGATTTCCCAGCTTTAGCGGAACTCAGCGACTGTTATGGAGCGGACACGCTCAGATACCCCGCAAAACCCGGGCAAACAGGCCAGTAAGAGTGTCTGAGTTCCGTAAACAATCGGGGAAGCCGTTTTTGGCCGAATAAGGGTCGCTGAGTTCCGTAGTGGGACGGTTCAGCCACCCACCCATCCTATCTGCTGGTGAACATAAGCCGCATGTTGCGGATACGCACGCAAACAGGGCGCTTAACGGAAAACTGCTTCCGCTAAACGCCTGTTTGCTGCTCCATGTCCCGGGAGGCTGCCGTTTTACCGGCTGCCGCTCCTACCGGCGGCGGCTCTTATAACGCGTCCCTGTTCCTTTGCGGACAGAGGGGCGCTTTTTGCTGCTCTTGCGGCTCTTCTTGCGCTTCCGGGAATAACCTTTGCCCTTGCTGACGGAGTTGGCCGCGGCTTTGGCTCCGAAGGAACCCATCAGAAGCTTCAGCATGGGCGCCATCTGCTGAAAGCTGGAGACCATCTTCTGCACACGGGTCATGGTGCCGACGATCCCGTCGATGCCGCCCATTTTGTCCACAAATCCCTTAATCTGGTTCATGTTCAGGGAGCCCAGAAGTCCGCCGCCCCCTGAGCCTCCGGCTCCAGCGCCGGCCCCTGCTCCTCCGCCGTTGATAAGCTGAGTCTGGGGATAATAGGGAACGGGCATGCCGGAGGTGCCGCCCAAGTAGGGATTTTCCAGTCCGGGATAAGGAGAGCCGCCGGGAATCTCGCCGTACATGCGGGTTTCCGGGCCATAGGCCTCCTGCTGGCGGATGTACGCCATTTCATTTGGTTTCACAGTTGTCACAACCCTTTTTTTGGTGATTTCCCAGTCCCGTTGAGGTAAAGCCGGCTGCAGAGGAAGAGGGGGGCTTCACTTATCGGGGCTAATTTACTATAATCTATGTCATGGGCAAACGTTTGGTATAGACGAATGTCCCGGTTGGCGCTGTCTTTTCATTTTAGTCCGGTGACGCATAAAAATTTTACAGTTTTGAATTTTTACAATTGTAAAGCAGGTATTCGCGAAAGCGCGTCGAAATTCATGTAAGCCACAGTGAAGAGCAGGGGATGATGAGGATGCAGCTGAAGAAGCTGAACGATAAAGCAATTGAGCAATTATTTGAAGCGATCCTGACTTTGAAGGATATGGAAGAATGCTACGTGTTTTTTGATGATCTGTGCACCGTCAACGAGATCCAATCCCTGTCCCAGCGGCTGGAGGTAGCCAGAATGCTGCGCAAGGGCTGCACCTACAACCAGATCGAAGCGGAGACAGGGGCCAGCACGGCCACCATTTCCCGGGTGAAAAGATGCTTGAATTACGGCAATGACGGGTATAAAATGACATTAGAACGGCTGGGTAGATAACCCTGGCCGAGAAACCTTTTACGGTTGGCTTATGCCCGTTTTTTGAAAGCGCTCTGCTTGATGCGGGGCGGGCACAGGGTGCGAAGAAACGAAGAAGGAAGCTTCGAGTAGAAGCTTTTTTCTGCTGTTAACGAGCCGCATCTGGCCGGATATAAGCAATTGCTTCACCAGTCAGAGAAACGGGTCCCGCCTTGGCGATAAAGACGGAGCAGCCGTTTCTTCTCGTGTTTGGAGAATGTTTTGCCGGTTGGTTTGACTTTAAAAACCCCTTCCGCTAGCATGGTAGTACATCCGCTTGTGCTTGTGCTGCTGCGTTTGCAGGAAAGAGCGCGGGCAGCCAAGGAAACGCGTATGCCGCCAACCGGGAGGGATCATGAACATGAGCAAGTTCGGCGTAATGGTCATAAGCCACGGCTCCAGGAGCAAGGAATGGGTCCGGCTGGTGGATGAGGCGGTGGCTCAGGTCCGGCTTCCCCCGGAGGTGCCGGTGGTGTCGGTGTTCCTGGAGATTATCGAAGGCCGCCTGATTCAGGACGGCATCCGGATGCTGGAGTGTGAGGGCGTTACGGATATTGTGGCGGTGCCCCTGTTCATTTCCTCGGGAAGCACCCATATTGACGAAATCAGCTATGCGCTGGGCGTCATCGACCGTCCTAATCTGCCTACGGATATGGTTCCATTTGAACGACGGGCAGCCATTCATTTTACCCCGCCGATTGATGATGATCCTGAGATTGCCGGAATACTCTATGAGAAGGTCCGTGAGCTGTCCGCCGACCCTTCCCGGGAGCTTTTGCTGCTGGTGGGACACGGCTCTGTGGAAAAAGACTTCCACACCCGCTGGCGGCGCGGGCTGGAGGGATTGGCGTCCCATGTGCAGGAACTGGGGGGCTTTGCTGCGGCGGATGCGGCCATGCTGCTGCCGGACCAGATTGATTTCAAGCTGCGGCTCTGGCAAAAAAGAAAACCCGGCCACCGGGTGATTGTGGCGCCGCTGTTTTTGAGTGAGGGGTATTTTACCAGGGAGGTCATTCCTTCCAGGTTGAAGAATTGGTCTTACGGCTACAATGGGCGGGCGCTCTTGCCCCATCCCCTGATGTCCGGGTGGATCGAGGGTCGGGTGCTGAACGTGCTGCGGGCCAAAAGCGAATTGATTCTGCGATAACGGGTGAGTGGAGAATGGCCAAACGTGCAAGACTGATATATAATCCGACGTCAGGGCGGGAGGAAATGAAACGGCGCCTTCCGGACATTCTGCAGCGGTTGGAGCGGGGGGGACTGGAAACCTCCACCCATGCCACAACGGGCGAAGGGGATGCGACTCTGGCTGCGGCGGAAGCGGTTGAACGCGGATTTGACGTCATTATTGCCGCCGGTGGGGACGGAACCCTCTACGAGGTCATCAACGGGATGGCCGAACGGGAGAACCGGCCGCCTCTTGGCATTCTGCCTCTGGGCACCACCAATGATTTTGCCCGTGCCATGGCGATCCCGAAGAACCTGGAGGCTGCCTGCGATATCATCATCCACGGGCATCACCGGGTCATCGATTTGGGCAAGGCCAATCAGCGTTACTTCATCAATATTGCCGGAGGGGGCTCCCTGACGGAGCTGACCTATGAGGTTCCCAGCAGGCTGAAGACCATGCTGGGCCAGTTGGCTTATTATATGAAAGGGCTGGAGAAGCTGCCACGCCTCCGGCCGGTGGAGATTGTTCTGAAGTCGGAGGACCGGGAGCTGCATGAGGAAGTGATGGTGTTCCTCATTTCCAACACCAATTCGGTGGCCGGCTTCGAGAGGCTGTGTCCTGATGCGGCCATTGACGACGGGCTGATGGACATCATTCTGGTCAAAAAATGCAATCTGGTGGAAATGATCCGGGTGGTCACCCTGGCTCTGCGCGGGGAGCATCTGAATGACCCGCATATTATTCATTTCCAATCCAAGCATATCCAAATTACGTCTCCGGACTATACCCAGCTGAATCTGGACGGGGAGTTTGGCGGCACGCTGCCGGGAATCTTCTCGGTGCTGCCCTCCCATCTGCGGATTCTGGTGGATGAAACAGGCAATTCCAAATACAGACGCAAATAACGGAGGCAATAAATGAAGAAGAACGGCAAGAACGGGCGTTATCGCAGCCCGGAAGCGGGCAGCAGACCGTCCGGCAGCCGCGGCGGCAACGGACAAGGGGCAGCCCGTACAGGCAGGCCGGACAGCAAGGCTGCCCGCGGCGGCGTGGCTGTGGAGGCTCCCGTATCCGTGGGCCAGATCGTGGATGCGGAGATTATTGGGATCGGACATGATGGAGAAGGGGTAGGCCGGACGGCGGACGGCTTTACCCTTTTTGTGCATGGGGCGCTGCCCGGTGAGCGGGTTAGTGTGCGCGTGGAGCATGTGAAAAAGCAGTTCGGCTACGCCAAGCTGCTGCAGGTTACGGGGGCGAGTGCTGACCGGCAGGAGCCGCCCTGCCCGCTCTATGCGGAGTGCGGCGGCTGCCAGCTCCAGCATATGGGCTATGACGCCCAGCTGCGGCAGAAGCGGCAGATCGTGGTGGACGCTCTGGAGCGGATTGGTAAGCTGAAGGTGGCGGGAGTTGGGGGAGCGTCGGTGGAGAGCGGGAACGGACAATTCGGGGAGCAGGGCTCCTCCGGGATTGTGGTTCATCCCACCATCGGCATGGAGGACCCTTGGCGCTACCGGAACAAGGCCCAGGTGCCTTTTGGCCAGGTGGAAGGCGGGCTGGTTGGAGGGTTCTACGCCCAGGGCAGCCACCGGATTATCGACATGAACGAATGCCTCATCCAGCATGAGTGGAATGACCGGGCGGTAGGTCTGGTGAAATCCCTCTGTGGGGAGCTGGGCATCCGGGCATATGATGAAGAGACAGGCCGGGGTGTGATCCGCCATGTGGTGGTCAAGGTGGGCTTCCGTACGGGAGACATTATGGTGGTGCTGGTCACCAACGGGGAGGACTTCACCCGCCGCCGCGAGCTGGTGGAGATGATCCGCCGGGAGCTGCCGGGGGTCAAGAGCATCTGCCAGAACATCAACACCGCCAAAACCAACGTCATCTTCGGCCTGCGCACAGAGGTGCTGTGGGGCGAGGAATATATCCACGACTATATCGGGGATGTGCGCTTCGCCATCTCCGCCCGCTCCTTCTACCAGGTGAACCCGGTGCAGACGGAGCGCCTGTATGGCAAGGCGCTGGAATACGCTGCTTTGAGCGGCGGCGAAACGGTCATCGATGCCTATTGCGGTATCGGCACCATTTCGCTGTTCCTGGCGCAGCACGCAGAGCGGGTCTACGGCGTCGAAATCGTGCCGGAGGCCATCGAGGACGCACGGCGCAACGCGCAACTGAACGGCCTGGAGCACAAAGCCGAATTTGCCGTAGGCGCAGCCGAGGTAGTAATCCCGGCCTGGGCCGAGGCCGGCATACGGGCCGACGTCATCGTCGTCGACCCGCCCCGCAAGGGCTGCGACCCGGCTCTCCTCGACTGCATCGCCAAGATGCAGCCCCGCCGCGTGGTCTACGTCAGCTGCAATCCCGCTACGCTGGCGCGCGACCTGCGCATCCTGGAGGATGCGGGATACCGCACCGTCGAGGCGCAGTCGGTGGATATGTTCCCTTGGACGGTGCATACAGAATCTGTTGTGAGGCTAATACGGATGTAGTTATTGATAACAATAGATTGTTTACCTATGTGCATAGCGTTTTTAGAGTCATTGGACAGGGCGGAGTATTCGGGTATGAAACTGTCTTCTAACTTTGGCTTCTGCAAATGCTGTGATACAATAAATGCAATTGATCAAGCTTTTCAGGAGGTGTTTTTATGGCAGTGGATAAAGATAAAGTTTTAAAGTTATTTGAGCAGTTGCCCGAGATTGCACAGCAATCAGCTTATGACTATTTGCAATATCTTTCTTTAAAACACGACCGACTGGATTGGGAAAAAATAGAAAAGATGGAGCCGGATGAAATTGCTTTGAGTGAGGAAGAACAGCGTCAGTTGAACAGTAACGAAGGATTTATGTCGTGGGAGGAAGCCATGCATGAGCTCAACTTACCAACTGACGCTAAGTCGTGAAACTGTAAAATTTGTATCTAAACAAGAAAAAGCAGTTCAGGAACGCATTCGAAAAGCATTGCTTGGTTTGACTCTGCGTCCCCCAATTGGAGACGTTAAGCCAATGAAAGGTTATGCAAAGCGATTTCGATTGCGAGTAGGAAGTTATCGAGTTTTATTTGAGATAAACCACGAAGAGAAAATGATTTACATTTTGACTATTGACAACCGAGGCGATGTTTATTAATCAAACTCCACTTACGCGGCGGAGTTTTTTTCTTAAGTCGCGGCATCCTCAAGTTCAAGAGATTCATATTACCTCATCCGTGATAGCCCCTCCAGGCATGTTGAATCGGTGGCTTTGCTTGAACGTAGCTAGGCTCGTTGCAAATACCCCTTAGAAGAGACATTGGAAAAACCCATGGGTAATCCGATCCATTCTAAGGGTGTATTTTTATATGCAGTTGTATGACAACGGGCGCAAATGCTCAATTTCATTTATATTTCTTTTGTATGTTCCGTGTTTTCAAATGCCATCGTAAGACGCGGTAAAGGTAAACCTGCCTTTTTTGCTTCTCTCACAACTTCAAGTACCGCAAACCCTGCGTTACTGTTGTTGTATTCCATGAAAAGCCGCGGCAAGCTGCCTTTCGCAAAAATAACCTTGTTAAACAGTGTGCCGAGCAGTGCCGGTGGAATTGTGGTCAACAAGCGAGAAATGGCATCAGGCTTTCCACCTCTTGCTTTCAGTACAGGAATCATTTCCCTCATATTCAACCCAACATTCGCAAATGAGTCACTATGGTTCATGAGCGCTGAAAAGCTTCCCCGTTTTAACACCTCGGTCTCCATCGCTGCATTCATGGCAAAGTGATTCCATAGCCAGTTTTGCATATCCTTTACCCAACTAATTTTAAAATGGGCGCTTTCAAAACATTCTTTAACCAATTGGTTCATATGTTCAGTGCCTACCCGTGGTTTTTCAAGAAATACCATTTTCAAAAAGCCGCCTCTAAGCCGATTGTCCGCTATGCCGCCTCCTGCTCCGGGGAAGCCAAAGACAACATTGTTCATAGACAATGGTGCGATCGATGATTTCAAATCTTGCCAAATGTTATTGAATATGAGGATAGGGGTATTTCCTGCAGCAGTTGATAGGAATTGTGCTGCTTCCGGAAGTTGTTCCGTGTTGACGCTCACAATAATGAGATCATAATTGGGAAGCATCTCCTCATGCAGTGTGACGTTCCAGCTTTCTTTGATGAGCTTTTTCCCTCTTCGTGCGTCCCACATTTCAAGCTCTATCCTGCTTCCGAAGGCTTCTTTTCTCCCCTTTCTAACGTAAAACTCAACTGTATGCCCTGCCTGTTCAAAAGCCCACGCATATTGGGTCGATATTACACCTCTACCGAAGAATAAAATTCTCATGTTTGCCTCCCCCAAATATTTAATGATCCAACAACGTGTTGTATAATAATATTGTATGGATTCACCGTACAGTCATCAACCATCAGATTTTCAATATCTGTCGGATCATCGATGGAATGGACACGGAGGCCAATCATGAAAAAACAACCTGAAATGACGGACAAAACAAGGCAAACATTTATAAATGTATTCTGTGATTTATACAGCCAAAAACCAATTGAAAAAATATCGATTCAAGAGATTGCTAACAAGTCAGGATATAATCGCAGTACATTTTATCAATACTTTACAGATATCTATGCGTTGTTGGACTATGTCGAAGAGAGTGTTTTGAAATCCATTCAGGAGGAAATGGCAAGCAGGGAGCTTTCAACGCATACGTTCCAGGATGCACTTCAATGCTTGGAAAATACAGAAGAAATTTCAGTCTTTAAAGCCCTCTTGGGAGACTATGGTTCTGTTCATTTTATTGAACGCCTGAAAAGAGAAATTCCCTTCGAGAGATTGATTGTGGACCTTCCAACAAATGATATCCTAGCGCCATACTTAATTGAGTTTTACATATCAACATTAATTTCTTTGTTTCGCCTTTGGATACGCAACGGCAAGGATTTATCGTCGGAAGAATTGGTCAAGCTGATCGATAGCCTATTTGCAAATGGGATAAAACCGTATCATATCTTGATCAAAGGGAAAAGTTAGTTATGCCAAAAAAAGATAATATGCTAACCATTCTATGGATGTTGAATTCGGGAGAGAAAGTGACTGCGAAGCAAATCGCGGAAAAGCTGGAGATCAACATCAGAACCGTTTACCGGTATATCGATGCGCTATGTACCAGCGGCGTCCCGATCATATCCGATGCAGGGCACAATGGCGGGTATAGCCTGCTGCACCATTTTATCAAATCGCCTCTGCTATTTAGTATGGATGAAAAAAAGACACTGCTCCATGCTGCCCAATTTGCCAAAGAAGCCGGATATCCTTTGAGTGAGGCATTAGAGAATGCAACCTCCAAGCTGCAAATGTATTCGAATCAGGAGCAGGAGAGTATGCTAAGCCATCATTTGACCGGATTTGGAGTCATAAACCGCAGGGGATTCCCCGCTGTTCAGCCGGTATTGCAGGAATTGGAGCATGCTGTAGCCAATGAAGGGTCTGTAGAAATTTCTTATCGCAACAGTCATGAAGAGCAGTCCTCCAACAGGGTAATCGACCCCTATGGCGTGGTGAATTGGAACAATAAGTGGTACACCATTGCATTTTGCCACCTGCGCAATGAGATCCGCAGCTTTCGGGTAGAACGGATTCTGAACATCACACGCACGCCATTCTCCTTTAAACGTCCCGAGGATTTTTCAGCGCGTGCTTTTTTTATGAACAAGCTGTTGCCGGATACAGCAGGTAAAGCCGGATTCATTTCTTTCATTATTGGTGGCAAAGCAGAGGCGTTGGATGATGTATGCATACATTGGTTTTTGCAGCATCATTTGCAGGAGCGGACAACCACGCAAGCCATTTTTTTACTTGAGGAAGAAGCACTGTATACACATGTTCCGAATATCCTTCTTCCCTATGGGAAATCCATTCAAGTGATAGAGCCGCAAAATCTAAAGGATAAGCTTGTGGCGCTTGCTGCAGAGTTAATGGAATATTATCAGGGTTAACAGCTTCACTGACAGCAGTTGTCAGTGAAGTTGTTTTATTATAATGATAACCACTGATTACAGATGAATGGTTGCTGTACCTATTAAACCTTATGAGGAGTGCTTAGAAATGAATCGTACCGTCTATCTTTATGTGTTTGATACCATGTCCGATTGGGAAATCGGTTATGTAGCCGCGGAACTGAACTCGGGAAGATACTTCAGACAGGGGCTGGCTCCAGCCCGAATCATCACCGTTGGAATCGAAAAGACTCCAGTAACTACAATGGGCGGATTGAAGATAATCCCTGACCTTACAGTGGAGGAGTGCAGCATAAAAAGCGCAGATGCCCTGATTTTACCTGGTGGACATACATGGACAGAAGCGATTCACCTGCCCATATTAAAAATGGCCGAGATGTGTGTAAAGGAAGGGATCGTAGTGGGCGCCATTTGCGGTGCGACCTTCGGACTTGCGCAAGCAGGATTGTTGGATTCCCGTTGGCACACAAGCAATGATTTGGCCTACCTTAAAATGATGTGCCCTTCTTACACGGGCGAAGAATATTACAAAGCGGAACCTGCTGTCACCGATGGAAATTTGATCACCGCAACCGGAGTAGCTCCATTGGAATTTGCTGTTCATGTTTTAAAAGCGCTGGATGTATGTTCTCCAAAAACAGTAGACGCTTGGTATCGTCTGAATAAAACTCATGAACCTCAATATTTCTACGAGTTAATGAATTCCATTCAATGACAGGATAGGGAGGGGCACCTGACTGTTGAAATTCTATGGTATAATAAATGTAAAGATCTATTTGGAGTCCATGGATAAGGCGGTGGAGATAATGGTAGTAAATCGGGAAGAGTTAAAACGGCTGATTGATCAAATTCCAGAGCAAGACGCACTTCAAGTGTACGATTTTATTGGATATTTAAATATGAAACGGGAAAAAGACGATGCTTCGTCATTGGATATTTCAGCATTGTCAGAGGACCCTGATTTGATCCGGCAGGTTCAGCATAGCCGCGAGGACCGTGAGCAAGGGCGTATGTATGGAAGAGAAGGCGGACTTGAATATTTGCAGGCAAAGGTAAAGGAATTCGAGAATGGACAAAATATATAGTGTATATTGGACACAAACTGCTCTGGATGAGTTAAGCGGGATACTTGCCTATCCGCCTGAAGTGAAGGAACGTATTTATCTGGATTCATTCGATCGATTGGAGTACACTCTACCCTTACCGCTAAGCAGATCAAGAACGGTACCCTTCGGGGACTTTGGGCAAGACTTGGACTCTATCAGAACATTCTGGTATTTGAGGTTAATGAAGATACAGCGAAGGTATGGATATATGGGATTAAGCACAAGCGCGAGAATATTTACTGGAAGCGAAGCGGGAGATAATGTGCGGATATGCAATAGACTCCACCTCCGCGGCGGAGTTTTTTGTTATTGGATAAGGGATGAATTTCTTAATCTCCATAGGAGAAGAAATAATTAAATCACCAATTAGTTTATTTTGAAAATCTCTTAATATATTAACTTGAGTGTTGCGAATTTAGCATGAACGCCCCCTAAATGGGCACACGCGTAGTGCATTCGGGCA
>NZ_QMFA01000043.1 GCF_003285005.1 Paenibacillus sp. YN15
CCCATTATTTCCAAATTAACCTACGTTGAAGCAAACTGGATGTCGGTTTCGTTCATTATAACTATTTCAGCTGCGGAATAGTTTGGCGGGAGATAGCGGAAGCTGTTTTCCGCTATTGTCGCACAGACAAACCTCAGTCGGGAAAAACCTGCCAATAACGGAAATTGCCTTCCGTTATTCTACGATTTTTCCGTTCCCGTAGGGAATAACGGAAAATACCTTCCTCTATTTTGCCGGCGCCACATCCAAATATCGTTGCATCAATCTCCAAACCCCGTATCTGCCCCGCTGCACGGACGGATGGTAAGATGAAATCAAGATGATCGAACCAAAAGGGGATGAGACAATTGAAAAAAGCAACATGGTTGGCAGGCGGTTTAAGTCTGATGATGGTGCTGGGCGTGACGGCGGGATGCGGCGGAAGCGGAAGTGGTGACAGCAACAGCGGCAATAACAGCAACGGCAACGGGAGCCAGGCGTCTCCAGCGGCAGGCGCCTCCCAAGCTCCGGCGGCGTCCACCGCCTCCGGCAAAACGATCAAGCTGAAGATGTGGGGCGGCGTGCCGGCGGAGTCCGGACCCCAAGCTGTGGTGGATGCCTGGAACAAGCAGAACCCGGACATCCAGGTGAGCTATGAGCGTTTTGTCAATGACGATGCGGGAAATCTGAAGCTGGATACAGCCCTTATGACCGGCCAGGATGCGGATTTGTTTGTCAGCTATTCCTACCCCAGATTGCAGAAGCGGAAGGATGCCGGGCTGGCGTTGGATTTAAGCGCTTACAAGGACTATAACGTGGATGAGAAAATGGGCCCCGACGCCAAGCTCTGGCAGATTGACGGCAAATATTACGGCATCCCCACCAAGAAGAACATGTCCTTCGTCTGGCTGAACAAGGACGCGCTGGATGCGGCCGGACTTCCCGTGCCGGCTCTGGACTGGACCTGGGACGACATGAAGGAGTACGCCGCCAAGCTCAAAACCGACAAACGCTGGGGTCTCCTCCAGCATGAGGCTGGCTACATGGAGCAGGTGGATTCCGGCACGGCGGCGATTGGCTTTGTGAAGCCGGACGGCACCTCCAACCTGAACAACCCGCTGGCTGCCAAGGGCTACGAGGTAGCCTACGAAATGCAAAAAGCCAAGTCCATGCCCACCTACGGCGAGCAAATGACCTCCAAGATGCCTACGGACACCATGTTCCTGAAGGGCGAAACCGCCATGCTGTATGCCGGGGAATTTATTTTCCGCAATGCCAACAACCTGAAGGATAACCCGCGCAGCTTCAAGATTGCCTTTGCCACCGTGCCGAAGCTGAGCAAAAACGCCGATGAGTTCAAATATCCCGCGGGTCTCGGGGATGTAGTGTCCATCAATGCCAAATCCGCCAACAAAGAAGCGGCCTGGAAATTCCTGAAGTGGTATGCCGACGGCGGAATGATGCCCATGGCCTCCGGCGGCCGAATTCCCTCCTCCAAGGCGGTCAATGCCGATGACGCCATCAAGCTTCTTTTAAGCGGCGTGGACAGCACCTATGATCTGGATTCGTTGAAAAAAGTCGTATTCGGCACCTTCCCCACCTACGTATCCAGCCTGGAGCAGCAGGTCATCGATCTGCGCAAGGAGGAGTACGAAAAGTATCTCTTGGGCAAGCAGGACCTGAAGACCACACTGGAGAACATGGCCAAACGGCATAACGATTTCCTCAAACAAAACAAAAAATAAACCGGTTTACGCGAAAGGGAGGGCGTTCCGAAGCGAACCCTCCCTTTCATTTACCCTAAAATTGGAAACGGAAGGAGTAATTTCCATGGGCGGAAATTGGATGAAGCGGCAGCGGATGATGGGATACCTGTTTATCCTGCCGAACATGCTGGGCATTATCGTATTTTTCCTGATTCCCGCGGTTTTTTCCCTGGGGCTGACCATGACCAATTACCAGTTTGCCAATCCCAACTACCGGTTTATCGGATTGGACAACTTTACCCGGCTGTTCCAGGATGAGAAGTTTATAATTGCCATCAAAAACACCCTGCTTTACCTGACGGCGGTGCCGGTTTCTCTCATCGGGGCTTTCCTGGTGGCGGTGGCCCTGAACCGGAGCGTCTTTCTGAAAAGCATGCTGCGCTCCATGTACTTTATGCCGTATATCACCAGCGGCGTGGCCGTGGGCTTCGTCTGGATGTTGCTGTTCCAGCCCAGCCAGGGGCCCATCAACGGGGTGCTGCGGGCTCTGGGCATGGACAATCCGCCCGGCTGGTTCGCCTCCACGGATACGGCCATGCTGGCGTTGAATATTATCGCCGTGTGGGCCAGCCTGGGCTATAACATGATCATTTATATGGCGGCGCTCCAGGAAATTTCCCAGGAGCTTTTGGAGGCGGCCCGGATGGACGGAGCCCGCACCTGGACCCTGATCAGCCGGATCATCTGGCCCTTGGTCAGCCCTACTACCTTTCTTTTGCTCATCACCGGACTGATCGGCGCCATTAAATCCTTCGGCATCATCCAGGCCATTACCGGAGGGGGGCCGGGCAGCAGCACCACCGTCATGTCCCTGTTCATTTACAAAACCGCCTTCAGCTATTACGAAATGGGCTACGCCTCCGCCATCTCCTGGATGCTGTTTGCCTTCGTGCTTCTGATTACCTTAATTCAGTGGTACGGCCAAAAAAAATGGGTCCATTATTAGGAGGTGCGAGACCATGACATTACAGGCATCCTTGACCAAAAAACTGGTGTTCACGCTGCTGTTGGGCTTACTGGGCCTGGGCATGATTCTCCCTTTTTTGTGGATGATCAGCACCTCCTTCAAAACACCCAACGAGGTTTTCGACTACAGCCGCTGGCTGCCCTCCACACTGGAACTGAAGCATCATATTAAGGTATGGACCGGTGCGAACAGCTTCGGAACGTACTATCTGAATTCCATCAAGATCGCTTCCATCAATACGGCGGGAGCCACCTTCCTGTCGGCCCTGGCCGCCTACGGCTTTTCCCGGATCGAGTTCAAAGGGCGGGACGCGCTGTTTCTGCTCTACCTGTCCATGATGATGATCCCGCCTCAGGTGCTGTTTGTGCCCAAGTTTATCATGTTCGACTGGATGGGCATCTATAATACCCACCTGGCGCTGATCCTGCCCGGTCTGTTTACCATCTTCGGGGTGTTTATGCTGCGGCAGTTCTTCATGGGGATTCCCAAGGAAATTACCGAATCGGCCTTTATCGACGGGGCGGGGCACGGCAGAATCTTCTTCCGCCTGATGCTGCCTTTGGCCAAACCAGCGCTGGCGACTCTGGCCATTCTGGATTTCTCGTGGAACTGGAACGATTTTGAGAATGCCCTGGTTTTTCTCACGGACCGCAGGCTGTACACCGTTCCCTTGGGCCTGCAAAACTTCGTGCTGGAGTACAACGTAGACTACAACGGCATGATGGCCGCGGCCTCGGCGGGCATTCTGCCCATGCTGCTGGTGTTCCTGGCCGGGCAGCAGTTCATTATCCAAGGACTGTCGGGAACAGCGGTCAAAGGGTAGGGGTAGGGGCGTTAAATATGCAGCAACGCAAAAAAATGGACACTGGCCTTTAAAGCCGGTGCCCGTTTTGCTTTTTTCGATTTGCATCAGTTTGATTGCTGGGTCACAAGAATGAAGGTTACGCCAAACTTGTCTGTTACAGTGCCAAATGCAGGACTAAAAGGAACGCTTTCCAATGGAGCAATTACCTTTCCGCCAAGCTGCAAGGCTGCAAAAATACGCTTCGTTTTTTCCACGTCCCGTATTGAGAGATTTAGGGCTACAACTGCCTTAGCGGCAGGCTCAATACCGGAATCTTCCCCTGTATTTCCGTTTGGAACAGACTGGCTTGGCGCATCGAATAACATGAGCTCGCTTTCCCCAATTCTTAGGAGTGCATTCGACACACGCTCCTTTAAACCATCCGGGCAAGGCATTGGCATCTCACCGTACGTTTGGATATGCAGGACTTGGGCTTCAAGTTCATTTTGGTAAAAATGAATGGCTTCTCTCGCTTGTCCGCGCATCCGCGTTCACCTCCAAACTGAATCAAGCATAAAAGCCCAACCGAACTGGTTAGGCTTGTCAACTATTTGCATCACGATGCGGTTAGTCGGTGCGGATGTGTTTATATGACGAGTTGTTCCGCCAAACCGATTAGAAGCCCTTCAATTCCACGAATGTAGCAGAGCCGATACGAGTCCCCGTACTGAACCACTTCGCCAACCAACTGAGCACCATGCTTAGTGAGTCTGGATACCATTTCGTCAATGTCTTCAACGGCGAACATGACGCGTAGATAACCGAGGGCATTTACAGGAGCAGTCCGGTGATCAGATATAGCAGGTGGGGTGAGAAATCGCGAAAGTTCAAGCCTGCTGTGGCCATCTGGGGTAACCATCATAGCAATCTCTACACACTGTGAACCCAGCCCGGTTACCCGGCCAGCCCATTCACCTTCGACAGTAGCTCGCCCTTCAAGCTTCAAGCCAATCTCCTCGAAGAAAGAGATTGCGTCCTCAAGGGATTCTACAACGATGCCAACATTGTCCATTCTTAATAATCTGTTTTCTTTCATAATTTTATTTATCTCCTTATGAGTACGAATTTATTGCCTGATCACCTGTTAAGCAACGGAGGAAGAGAAACGTAAGCGACAGGGCTGGATTTACGTGGTAGAGTGAGTGAAAGTGCTCTAGCTCGATAAGGCCAACGTAGATAATGTGGATTTTGTTCGGGCAAAGGGAATTATAACACAATATTTGGAGGGTAAAAAAATGAACAAGTACGACGAAGCCATGAAGCTGCTGGACGAAAAAGTGGGCAACAAAGACGGCCTGATCTCTCTGTCCACCATCGCGCTGGAACCGGGGGCCGATGGCAAAAGCCGCCCCGCCTCCCGCATTGTGGATGCTTATTATGAGGACGGTGCGTTCTACACTGTCACCTACGCAACCTCAGGCAAGATGCGGCAGATTGCCCAAAATCCCGAAGTTGCCGTTTGCATCATCGTCGAAAACTTCACGGCCGACGGTATCGGTGAAAACCTGGGCTGGGTGTGTGACGAGAAAAACGCGGAGATGATGGCAAAGCTGCGCACAATATTTGCCGCGTGGTATAACGAAGCCAATAATGACGAAGATCCCAACACATGCCTGCTGCGCATCCGCCTGACTAAGGGTCTGTGGAATGACGCCCACAAAGGGATCAAAAATGAGATTGATTTTATCAATAAGACGGCAAATTAAGTGAGCTAGGCCCCGAATCGTCAAATCGACCAACGAAAACCACTTATTCCCATTATACATAAAAAAACTCGACCCACTAAATCTCCAAGTCGAGTTATTTCCAACCGAAGCCGTATCGAACTTCTGTTCAGTATTAACTGTCGATCCCGCGGGGGGAGCAAGTGGTTTACTCGGCGATGCTCACCGATTTGCCGGAGGCTGCGGAAAGATTGGCCGCCTCCATCAATTGGGTTAATGCCCGGCCCTGGTCGATGCTGATGGTGGTGGGGGTGCCATGGATAATGTGGTCGATCCATTGATCCATAGGGCGGGGCAGCGCCTCGGGCCGTTTGACCGGAGAAATCCAGCCTTCCTGCGCGCCAAGCTCCAGCTTGGTGGAGCGGAAGCGGAATTGGAAGTCGTCCATCATCAGGCAGCCTTCCGTACCGCATACCTCCAGGGTAAAAGGACTAAGACGGCTGGCGAAACCCGCCTCCACCACGGCCAAAGCGCCGTCTGCGTACCGCAGGGTAACCACCGCGTTGTCCTCCACATCCCGGCCGGTCACATAACCGAATTGGGCGCTGACCGCCTCCGGCATACCCAAATAAAAATGAGTCAGATACATAGGATGGCAGCCCAAGTCGATCAGCGCGCCGCCGCCGCATTGCTCCTTGCTATAGAAATGAGGCGGGAGCCAGCCTTCAGACGAGTTTTTGTTGGGCAATCCGCCGTCATGAGCCAGTCTCACCCGCAGATAGGTGATTTGGCCCAGCAGCCCTGCGTCGATGATCTCTTTCACCTGCAGGTTAACAGCGTGGGTCAGCCTTGGCAACGAGATCATAAAGGACTTGCCGGACTCCCGGACTGCCTGGATGATCCGGTCCGCAGCCTCCGTAGTAATGGCCAATACCTTTTCAGTAAAAATATGCTTGCCCGCCTTCGCGGCAGCGGTGATCACTTCTTCGTGCATGGAGGACGGGGCATCCACCACAACAGCGTCAATTTGGGGGTTGGCCAGAAGCGTTTCCAAGTTGTCGTAAAAAGGTACTCCCAGCTTCTCAGCTTGGGCTTTTCCCCGTTCCGGCAGCTCATCCCACACGGCCGCAATGCGGCATTCGGGGCGGGCCTGCACCTGGCGGGCATAGTCCTCGGCATGGACATGCCAGTAGGACAGCATAGCAACTTGAATGGTCATATTTATCGACTCCACCTTCCCTAGGGACTGTCTTAAAACCCACTAAAGGGGCATCCTTCATCCTTTAGCATGTGTCGCCTTCATCTTAACATGCGGCTTGCGGGCACACTATAACAGATGAAGTCTGATTTGTATGCGATCTTGCAACATGCTATGATATAGAGCGACAAAGCCGATAAACGTCGGACATTATCTGTAGGGAGTGTATACAAATGTGGAGTTGGATCATTCCAATCCTGACATTGATTGTGGGGGCAGCCGGCGGATTTGCCGGCGGCGTCTTTTATCTCAAGCGCCAAATGGAAAAAATGCAAAGCAACCCTGAAATGCTGGCCAAAATGGCCAAGCAAATGGGCTATAACCTGAACAAGCAGCAAATGAACAAGGTTCAGAACATGATGAAGAACCAAAAATTCAGATAAATGAAATTTTGACGGCACGCAAAATGCCGCCGGCAAGACGGGAGAGTAAGCCTATGTCCACTGAATACAGAAATAAGCAGGTTGAGGAAAACCGCGAGCAGCTGGAGTATCATGTCCGGGAAATCCTGCGCCTTATCGGGGAGGATGTGGACCGGGAAGGCTTGAGGGATACCCCGGCCCGGGTGGTGCGGATGTATGAGGAGATCTTCGCCGGCTATTCCGCCGATCCTGCGGAGGTATTGGGCGTAACCTTTGACGAGCGCCATGAAGAGCTGGTTATTGTAAAAGACATTGTATTCTACAGCCAATGCGAGCATCATATGGCGCCGTTTTTCGGCAAAATTCATATCGGTTATATCCCCAGCGGCAAAATTGCCGGCTTAAGCAAGTTCGCCCGTCTGGTGGAGGCGGTAGCCCGGAAGCTGCAGGTCCAGGAGCGGATCACCTCCGAAATCGCCGATGTCCTTAACCGGGAGCTGAAGCCCCACGGCGTTATGGTGGTGGTGGAGGCCGAGCATCTGTGCATGTGCGCCAGAGGGGTCAAAAAACCGGGCAGCAAAACCGTAACCTCCGCGGTCCGCGGCTATTTCCGCAACGATGCGCCTCTTCGGGCGGAGTTTATGGCACTGATCAAGGAGTAAATAATTGCGTCAGTCTGGACAAGCCCAGGGGAGGATAGATCTTCCTTCTGGGCTTTTCCTTGTTTCTTGCGGAAATCTGGGGAGAGGGCGCGGCATTTTCATTATGGGGGATTTTCCGGCAAATTCCGCCTTCCCTCGAGAAGAACCAGCCTGTATAATTAAACAATCATTTACGGTACTCAGAAAAAGAGAAAACCTGACGAAAGGCGGGAGATTAGTGACAAAATTGTCAAATCCTGCGGCGGGCAGAAACACTAAGCTGCTGGAGTTGGACATTGTAAGAGCGTTGGCGATCCTTGCTGTGGTGCTGATTCACGGCACCTCCAGCGCCACGGTGGAGCCAACGGAAGGCAGCGCCTCGCAGATCATGTTCTATATTCTGAATGTGGGAAGCTCCTTTGCTGTTCCCCTGTTTATCATGATCAGCGGAATCGTGCTGTTTTACAGCTATGACGGCAGATGGAACGCCAGGACGGCTGTGGTTTTTTACCGCAAACGGGCGGTCAGTCTGGTGATTCCGTATTTCATATGGGCCTTTTTCTATCATGTGTTCAATCAATGGGTCAATACAAGGGAGCTTGAAATGGATTGGCCGGGATTTTTCGGCAAGCTGGGCTGGGGGGAATGGTCGTATCATTCCTACTTCATGCTGATCATCTTCCAGATGTATCTTTTGTTCCCTCTGTTTATGACCCTGGTTAACCGTACCACGTGGTTCCGCAAGTGGCTCATTCCCTGTGGGCTGCTGATCCAGGAGGGTTTCTATGTGTACCGGCGATTCAGCGAGGGAGTTCCTTATTCCGACCGGCTGGCTCCCACGTATATGGCCTATTTTCTCATTGGGGGCGCCATCGGGCTTTATTACCCGGCGGTGAAGGCATGGGTGGAAAAGCACAAGCTCCTGACGGCGGCCGCGTGGCTGGTTGCCGGAGCGTCCTACGTGAGCTTGTTCCTTCTGAGCCGCTACAAGCATATTTATGCGGAAATTACATGGTATGAGGTGCTCTGGATACTTTACGTCACCGCGGCGGCGCTGTTCTTTATGCAGGCGGGCCGGTTTCTGCAGAGCCGGTTTCCGCGTTTGTCCAGGCCGTTGGTGTCCATCGGTGTTTGCTCCTTCGGCATTTATCTGATTCATCCCGCGTTCCTTACTCTCTATACAATTATGTGGAAAAATCCTACGACCATCCTGATGTATGATCTGTATACCTTTGGGCGGTATGCCGCCATTCTGGTAGCTTCCTGGCTGGTTGTGTACCTGTATGGCAAGATCGCCGGCCTGTTCAAGAGGAAGCCGGAGCAGCAGGCAAGCAAGACCTATGCAAGCGGCAGGACAACCGGCATGTAAGCAGATTCGTGAAATATGTAGGCAGCTTCACAAAATATGAAAAAAAGTGGTTGTCAAACGCTGGTGAAGTTTAGTATAGTAAAACAAGGAAATATGCGGAAGAACCGCTCCGACGCAGCAGCAGGCTGCCCGGGGCGGTTTTTTTACGTCAAAATGCGAATTATTCAGCCATGCCCGCCGCCTTTTGGACGGATTTGGCTTCGGAGTTTATGGCGGAATATTGTAGATTGGCGGATAAAATTGGCTACTATTTCAAAACCAGGTATACTTTAGTTGAATGGCCGCGGCGGCAAGATTGCGACGCAGACAGAAAATAAAGTCCGTCCAATGCTGATTCCACAGCAGCATTAATTTCTAATCATTTTACAAGGAGCGTAATTACTATGATGAAAAAAATGATTTTACCTGTAGCACTGGCTGCTGTATTTAGCGGCGCCATCATGTTTGGCGATAGTGGCCAAGCAGCCTCTAATTTTACTGATATTAACGGACATTGGGCAGAAAGCTACTTGCAAGAAGGAGTATCAAAAGGCTATTTGAATGGTTATGAGGACGGCACCATTAGACCGGACAATACGATTACCCGCGCAGAGTATATTTCCTTGCTCACCCGAGTAACATCCAGAGAGGCATCGGAAGGCTCGGGTTACAGATTCGCAGATACAGCAGGGCACTGGTCCAGAGAAAATGCCTATAAGGGAATAAACCTGGGCTTCTTGCAGGTTGACGATTTCCCTGACGGATTCCACCCTGACCAAAATATCAATCGGTGGGAACTTATAAAGTGGGCTGTCAATGGCTTGCTGAAAACCAACGATACCTACGTAAAGGCATATAATGACTCCAAAAGTACGCTGATTCCTTCGCCCGAAGGGTTTAAGGGGGAGTTGTCCGAGGAGCAAGTTCCCTATATAGCAGTGGCGATGGGAACCGAGCTGATAGACGGTTACGAGGACGGCACCCTAAGACTCGACGGTACGGCCACTCGCGCTGAAGTCATGAAAATTCTGACTTGGTACCAGGGCCTGGAGAAGAAAAACGCCACTGACTTCTTGGGTATGAGAGAACTGATGGCTGTGGGCACAGAAGGGACAAATTTGTTTGAGTTGACTGATTTCAGGCCTTCAATTGATCCCAACACAAAAGAGAAGGATAGGTTTAGTAATATTGTTAATAGGCGATTGGAGACAAAAACAGATATTGGAGATATTAGGATTAATCGCATGATAGCCGTGGACGCTAAAAACGTTGCCGAGTATACGGGTATTTACGGTAAAGTGTTTATGCCTGCCACGTATTATGCATCAGGAATAGTGGTTTTTGCACAATATACTCTAATTCCCTCATCCGACGAGTTTCAGATTAATACCTTTTCTGGGGCATCTGAAGACGGATTTTCTACGTCATTTGTAGGAAAGTTGAATAAGGGTGATGGCATTCTGGAATACGGCATAAAAACTATTCCCCATAAATTAAACCCATTCAAGAAAGGACAGACCGAAGTTTTTTGGTCCTACAAGTCTTTAAGTAGTAATTTTGTTTACAGTATTTCGTGTGAGGGGGGAGTATGGATGACAATTGCTGTTCCTTCTAGTGTGTTGAAAGACTAAGTTAGGTAAATGAAAATCTTAATAGAGCTGGCATATAGAATATAGGCCAGGCAGTCGAGGAGGCTTTATGAAGAAATTTTGGTCTGTATTTCTCATATTTAGCATACTTTATCCTACACTTTTTGAGATTGCTTCCTATGCTGCAACTATTATAAGTCCAAGCGGTCCAGCTAATATACAAACCATAACAAAAGATGTGAAAGGGTATGAAGTTGCAAACCCGGGTGTGTATTGGTATCAATCTGGAGGTAATCCTCCAGGATACAGATATTGGGTGGCGGACCTTACGGGTGGGGGTCATGTAAACTCAGATAATGTAGTAAGAAACGGAAAGTCCTACCCTAACAATGCAAAAGTATCAGACTCCATTGATCTTTATACCTGGAGAGCGGATGTATACACTGATCCTGAGACAAATGAAAAGTATAAAGATAGCTTGGGACAGTTGGCTAGTTCCCCAGTTATTGATGGTATGCCTACTAAGGTAGAAGATTCTTACGCTTATAAATTGGAATCTATAGGGCCAGTTGAAGGATCTAAAGTTCACCTTACTACAATTACTGGGGTAGATTATCAAGAAGACTACGACCCCGTTGAATATGAGATTGGATATGATGGCTACCCAATGTATAAGATTTTGTATACTACCCACTTAAACGTCAACTGGAAAGCCACTATCCAAGAGTCCAAGGAAATCGATGTCCTATCCAACAGCACCATAAACATAGGCGGAGCCTATCAAGCAACTGCCCAGGTAAAAACCAAGAATTTTGGTTCTTCCAATTGGAGCGAATGGGTAGATGTTAGCTCCCGTACAGCTGAAATTGTTTGGTCCAGTAACAATACGTCAGTTGCTACTGTAAATAATGTAGGTAAAGTAACGGGAGTCGCTACCGGTAATGCAGTCATTGCCGCAACGTGGAAAAAGGGCTTGTACGAGCTGAGGGATACCATAACCATCACGGTGGGTTCTGCCACTCCGTCTCCCGGCACACCCACCCCAACGCCTACACCCACACCCCCAGCTGGGGGTGATTTAACTGGCGATATAAAAGTTCAAAAGGACCCGTTAACGTGGAAGGATTTCAACACCTTCGAGCTGACTGTGAACACAAACGGATGTAAGCCGACTGAATTTTTATGGCAGGTGTATCAAAATAACGGTGTACGTGAGTATTGGTCAGGCTGGAAGCCTTGGAGCTCCGATAACCAGTGGAAAATAACGTCATCCTACATGTATGACCCAAGCATTAAAGCTTACTGGGGAGGCTTAATTAGCGGTCCCACTAAAGTAAGTGCTGGGGTGAAAGATTCCTGTGGCGGTATCTCTTGGATCGGTCCCAAGGATTTTGTGATCGGTGACCCTCCAGCCAACAGACCTCCTGAGTTTGAAATTGGGTGGTTTAAGGATAACGATTATTACAGCTACATACCCATAACGGAAGCGGTTGTCGGAGATACATTAAATGTGCGGGTCATTGAACGGGACAATCCCAAAAGCCCGTATGATCCCGATGATGACCTCATGACGTTTGAGTGGAGATTCGCGGAGAGTTCAAGCGAATGGATACGAGGTTTCCCCGGACAAGGGTATCTCAAAGGCGAGTTTAGGTTAACGTGGATTAACGCGGCAGTTGCCGGAAAGCATGAGATACAAGCGCGAATGTGCGACACCAATGGTGCTTGTACGGAAAGAACGGCGACCATCACCATCCAACGGCCGGAGCCTTTGCCTTGTATAAACGTTCCGTCGAGGGTGGTTCAAAACCGACCTCTTGCCCCCAATGCGATAAACGGGGATTGCAGCAGGGCGGCTTTGGGAAGAACCATCTCCAAGTATTTCTGGACCAACAAGCTGGATGTATATCCAAATGTGGGTCCCGAAACCATCACGTTGGAGGTGGAGGACAATAAGGGGGTAAGGAACCTCCCCGAGAACAAGGCTGTAAAGCAGATTTTTGTACAGGAAGATAAACCTCCGATACCAAACACTGATCTGCCCACCGTATCACTTAGGGGGAACGTAGGATTTAATGATTTATCTGTAAGTCCAGACGGTGACATCATCATTAGAACTTCTGCCTGGTACCAGTATGACTCGGACAACGATGGGAATTTTGACGAGCACCCTTTGATAAGCATCCCCATTACGGTAGCTGGGTCCGCTCATATACCTACCGCTAAGGTCGGTAAGTACAGGCTAAAACTCGAGGTAGAAGAGGATTGGGGTTTACGAGGGGAAGGATACTTCATTGTAGATGTGAAAAATCTAGCACCCTTTGGATCTTTTTCACTATCCTCCTTGAACCCCGATCCGCCTAGATTTAATACGACTGTGGAGAACGAAATACTGATGGCATTCGGCAACAATTGGTTGGGCTCTTCTTTGGTAAATCCGAGTCTTCATAAAACAAAGGATCTGAGATTCACCTATAATACCTTCACGAAAGGATTTACGACCAATTATGCACGAAACGTTCAAAATGGTCCAAGTTCCAATTTTTCTACAGTTTTTAGCCAGGTGCAAACACCGTATGCTGTTTACAACAATGCTCCCTCCCCGCAAGCGCTGCCTACGTTGTTTAATGGGCAGTTTACGGGTGATTCGTCAAAGGTGGGTGTAAAGGGCTCAATTCCTGCAGTCATCAACGGAGTATCTCAGTTGTACTCCTGCGGAGCCACCGGTGAGATCAACGCTGCCAATCCAGGAAATTGTGTTGCTTACGATGCTAAAGGAGGGGCCTATTCCTTTACTGCCACTACATCAGGATACTCCAGTGATAGTAGTTCGTCAGAATCCCAGAGCTGGAGTATCATGAGAACTGCTCCTTCTGGGCAGGTTACCTGGCAATTGAATGGCAGTTACTATTACTATAGCTACGACTCCGACAGCGATGAATACGACGAATACATCGTAGAAGGTATAAGGTATGCAGATAGGCTTGCAAGTCTAATTCTAAATGATGATGCCACAAAGATAGGATATGTTGTGTCTTCTCAGTGGACGGGCTCCGGTTATGTCTATACCTATAAATGGTATGATGTTGAAACGGGACAGGAAGTGGACCCCAACTCTGTGAGCTTGCCTTCCAATATGAATAGCGGGGCTATTTTTGAGGACACTGAGTCTGTTGTCTGGAGATTAAGCAGCTTTAGAGGGAAGTGCGATGGGGACTGTAACCCAAGTAACTATTATACCGATTATAGTGGCTATGGTACGGAAGGCATAAGAGCATACAATAAGCTCACGGGAGAGACAAAGGATTATTATCTTTATGTGGATCAATATTTTGACAATAGGGATAAGTGGACTGAAAGCTGCGGCATTAATGATAGCGGGTCCTCTTACACCTATCGGGACTATAGAGAAGTACAGTACTCAGTAGGACCCGATGGAACGATATATGCTGTTGACAGTCACAGTAAAATCTATGTATTTGACAAGTTTGGCAATAAGAAATACGAGTACACCACGTTAAGTTCCTACCCCAAATACACGGAACGGTGTGAAAGCAGTGAAATCGAGAAGCGTACTTTTAGTATCACATCCGGCATAGGAACGGATGGCAAGTTTTATGCGTTATTGAGAGAAGATTGGAATCACTACCAAAGGTACTATCAATGGGGAAATATGGAGGTGAGATATCTTCACAATTTAACGAATTGGAGCTATTATACGATATCCGGGTCGGTTAATCCGGTTCCGTATGCCTCATTGGAAGTGGGGCAAATCCTAAAGGACAGCACAGACATAGCGGATGCGGATTATGTGTATGACTTCCTGCAAACGACACTTAATTATAATGCGAACGCCCCTTCCGGGCTAAACCTTCGAGCGCAGAATCATAACAACATGTACAGAGTGGAGCAAACCTCCAATAGGGTGGCTCTCACCAAGATCGTAAACGGGGTGAGGACCGAAATACAGGCAGCGCCACTAAACCTGGGCCCTTTGCAGTTTGCCCACATGACCGTATCAACAAGAGGGGGCAGAATAAAGGTCATGTATGGCTCTGTGCCTCTTATTGATGCGTATGATTCTACATTTGAACATGGTGCTTACGGATTCTTTATGGGCAACTACGGATCTCATTTCCGGAATGTTTATGTCAATGTTCCCATAGTGGACAACAATAAGATAAGTGACATTGGCTTAGTAAAGGAAAATCTGATTTATGCAACAGCTTATTCAGATTCCGAAGGAGACTCTAACCTAAAAGAGCTAGACTCATGGACTTACGTTCATACAAATCCGTGGAAGTTCTTGGATGCTGGGGATGGGAATACGGGTGTCTCGGCATACAACAACGTTACGGTTAGGGGAGACCCGGTAATCGCCTTGGATAAGGTCGGTCAGTATTCCATAACTTATAAGGCTGCAGACGAACCTTCACCGCCAGAGTATTACTATCCCGACGGTACGTTTGCTGCATACAGGGCTGAATCTGATCCCTATACAACGAACGTTCTCATCCACCGCAAACCCAAAGGTGTTCTGAATGTGAATCAGGATCAGTATTACCGGTTGTCCTTTGATGACCAGAGCTATGATCCTGACAGGTGGCTGCCTGGCGGGTATTGCTCGACTGAAGCTACAGGCATTGATTATTGCTCCACGCGGGGGATAACTGACAGAAGGTATAATATGACTTATCCCGATGGAACAACAGTTGACGGGTTGATCTCGAGAATTAGCCAAGAAGGGATGTATGTCTTTCGGGTGGCCGTGAGGGACGAATATGGCGCATGGAGCGATTGGGCGGAAACATACATTTGGTTGGATTCACCTCCACTGAATAACCCTCCATTTGTTTCGATGGTGTCGCCTAACAGTCAAAACGAGCAGGTTCCGGCGGGCGCTGACAATAATCCTACCTTTGTCTTCAATGCAGTGGATTATGATGAAAATAGTATCATCAAGTCGTACACCTATAAAATCCTGAATTATACGGGGGTATATGAGTACGATCCTACCGTGGGATACTACAGAACCGTATGGAAATGGAGGGATATGTACGGTCTAAGTGGAACCGTAAATGTGAATAGCCCAAGCGACGGAAACACAGTTTCATTAAGCAGGCAAGTAACTTTAACACTGTCAGCAGGGACTACGTATAAGTTTGAAGTGTACGTTACCGATGAGAAAGGAGCGGTGTCCTCTACTGCGTTTACGTATTTCAGCAAAGGGTATCCACCGTCTGTGGTACTGACTGCTCCAGCGGGAACCCAGGATAACCCCACTCCGTTGACGGGGGTACTAATGCCGAGTTGGACTCAGTCTGATCCTGACCCGAATACGTATTTCACCTCTTGGTCCTACAGGGTCTTAAATGCTGACGGGTCCCAAACTACTATACCTTATGGAACTACTGGCTATAATGATGCAATATATTATGGGTCTTTTAGGTCAGGCTGTTGGACAGACAGTGAAGGTTATACCGATTGTAGTAGTTACTCCACCCGACAGACAAGTTGGACTGCGAGTGAAGGATTAAGTATCGCTCGACTGCCTCAAGGAGTGCCGTTGCAGGTGCAGGTTAAAGTGAATTCGTGCACAGCATCTTATGGGGATTCTTGTGATAGCGGTACGTCAAAAGCATCTGATTGGTCTAATGTGGGATGGTTTACTACCAATCGGCCACCGACAGCGAGCATGTCCAGTCCAGCAGGCTCACAATGGGCTCCTACAGTTTTTGATACCACACGGCCAACATTTGTGTGGACTCAGTCTGACCCCGATCCTGGGACGCTATTTTTCTATTTCCAGATTCAGATCACTAATGAAGAAAATACCATTACACTCTTGGACTCCGGCCAGTATTGGCAGAATACGTGGGCTACAACCGGTAGCTGGCAAGCCTCCAGTGATTTACCTGCAGGGCAGAAGTTAAGAGTTCGGGTACGGGTGTTTGATGGCCATGTGTGGTCCGACTGGTCGGCGCAAACTTGGTTTTATATCAACCGGCCGCCGGTAGCTGACTTTGATTGGGCTCCGAAGCCGGTATGGGAGGGAGACAGCATCCGGCTCACCAGTCTTTCGTATGATCCTGATGGGGATAATCTCACATACCGTTGGCGGATCAGCGGGCCTGACGGCCGGGAATGGTCCGGCAGCGCAGGAGAATGGACGGGAGTGTGGCTGGAGCCGGGGATATATACGGTGATCCTGACGGTGTCCGACGGGTTGCAGGAAGCATCGGCGGAGAAGCCGGTGGAGGTGCTGCCCTTGACTATTGATGCAGATATCCATCATACGCCGGATTGGCTTCAAATTCATGTGGAGCGCGGGCATGAGACCTCACATGCGCCCAAGGATTTTTATGCCGGGGAGAAGCTGCTGCTTCATATTGCGAGTGCCCCCGCTCCTGTTGGCAGAGCGGAGGCGCGGCTGGAGGCCACCGGCATCGGGGGAGGCAGCATTCTGGTGGAAACAGTGCTGGCTGCCGAGAACACAGCTTGTCTGTTTGCAGGCGAGCTGTATGATCCTGTTATGGGCTCTCTGGACAATAGACTGCCTGATGGCCTGCACGAAGTGCGCTTCCGCCTGACATACAGCAACGGAGTGGTCAAAGAAACTGTGGTGTCCTTCCGGATTATCGGCTCTGCTCTGGGAGCGGTAGGGGTTCACCGGATACAGTAGCAACAAGGGCAGATGTAGCTCAGCAAATTACAAATTGATGCATCAAAGCGAAAAGCCGCTCTCCTTCGACGGGAAGCGGTTTTTGATCACGCAGAATGTTTAGATGGCTTTGGGGCGAGCAGCGGATGGACTGCTTTTGGAGGCGCAAGGAGAGGGGCAAGGCGGCGGGAGCGGGCGGGTTGCCACCATAGCGGAAACAGCGGATTCGTGACAGCAGCGTGTGCGTTTTGGGCGGGCTAGCCTACTGCGACTTACTTCAAAACGGAACTCAGCGACTCTTATTGCAGTAAAAAGCGGAAATTGGATTTTTAACGGAATTGAGCGTCCCTTACCGGTCTTATACGGCGAAAATGAGGGGAGGATGAGGCTTTGGCGGGTTATAGGGGCTTCTCAGTTCCGTATAAACAGGAATAAGAGGCCAAAGCTGCTTGTAAGAGTTGCTCAGTTCCCATACGCTCTGCTCCTCCGGGGAGGGCCGCGGGGAGCTTCCAGGCGCAGGGGCCGTCCGTCCGCTGTAGCGAAAGCAGGTTTCCGCTACCCTGAAATAACACTGGTCCTTGCCGCAGGCCGGATGGTGTTATGGAAGCCTCGAAACCGGCAAAGCCGGTTTGAGGGTCTCTCCGACATTTCATCGGTCTAAAGGTGCGGCGGGAATGGCTTTCGGGCAAGAGTTAGGCCACCTGCAAACGGGGAAAGGCCGCCCACAATGGTACCCCCTTCCGTTGCCCGACGCTAAAACGGTACCGCTGCCCCAATAGCGGAAAGGAACCTTCCGCTATTGGCTCCCCCCACCGGCTAACGCCCCAATAGCGGACAATCCCTGTCCGCTATAAGCCCCAACAAGGCCCATCATCAATGCCCCATAGCGGCCATGCCGTTGTCCTGGCCGTCCTTGGTGACACGCAGGATGCCGACGGCTCCCTTGGAGGCGTGGTTGAACTGGTGGGTGACGATGGGGTAGTCCCCTTCTTCGGTTACCGTAACCTCCACCACAGCTCCGCCGCTGGCGGGAAGCATCACAGTTTGCATGCCGTACTGGACGTTCCGCGGGTTGCCGTCCATGTACACGGTGTCGAACATGGTGCCTACGATGTGGAAGGAGGAGACCTCATTGGGCCCGGCATTGGAGACGTAGAAGCGGACCTTGTCTCCCACCTTGGCCAGGAACGGCTTTTCCATCAGCCCGTAGTCATTGCCGTTGAATACTACATAGGAAGGCTCTCCATCCTGCATATCCTCAAAATCATGCTCCTTGTAAAACTCGCTTTGCACCAGGGTGTAGGAGCGGTCGATCTCCTTATCGGTCGGATACCCGTCTGTCGGCTCTACAATGATGGTTCCGTACATGCCGTTGGCGATGTGGGCCAATACCGGCTTGGTGCCGCAGTGGTACATGAACACGCCGGGATTATTGGCGGGATAGGAGAAGCTGCCGGTTTCCCCGGGCATGACGTCGATGAACTTGGCGCTGGGCGCCGCGTGCACCGCGTGGAAGTCCATGGAGTGGGCCAGGGACGGGTCCAGATTCTTCAGGGTCAGGTGGAGCTGGTCCCCCTGCTTTACCCGGATCACCGGACCGGGAACCGTGCCGTTAAAGGTCCAGGCGTTGTAGGTGAGGCCCTTGGAGATTTCCACATTGGTTACCTGGGTGGTCATTTCGATATAAACATCCTTGCCGTCGCGGCGGATCACCGGCTCTACCGGAGGCTGGTTCACCTGGGCCGGCTCCACTTGCTCGGCGGAATCGGCTGTGTCCGAATCGGCCGACAATCCCAGATCTCCTACAATGGTATACAGCCCCACAGACATGAGCAGCAGCCCCGCGGCAAGAAATAGTATGACGGGTTTCATGGGTTCGCACATCCTTCCGGTTGCTGCTTGCGCATGAAGCAGCCTGATAAGAAGAATGTACGCCATCGGGGCACCCGGCTTTGTGATTTGGGTCACACGCCGGTAAATTTCACTCCAGCGGCCCAAGTCCCGGGGGCAGCTTCCTAGTCCCGCTCCGGCTTGCTCCATTGCCGCAGCGCCACCAGATCGGGTACCAGAAAGCCCTTGCGGTCCGCCTCCAGCAGCCCTTCTTTTTTCAACTGGGCCAAAAGACGGGTGACAGTTTCCCGCGTGGTGCCGATGGTGTTGGCCAGCTCCTGGTGGGTCACCGGCAGGGTGACGCGGATGCTGCCGTCCGGCTGCTCCACCCCTTGCTTCGTGGCCATACCCAGCAAAAAGGAGGTGAGCCGCACCTGAATATCCTGCCCGGTCAGCTCCTGCAGCTTGGTTTGCAGCTCCTGAATGGTTTGGCTCATTACCCGCAGCACCTTGATGGCAATAGCCGGAGTGGAGGCAATGACCTGCTCGAAGGAGGAGAGAGGCATGGCCAACACCCGGGTGTCCACCACAGCCTCCGTTGTAGCCGGATAGGTGGATAGCAAAAAGAACCCGGTATGGGGGAACAAATTGCCGGGTCCCAAAAAATTCACGATTTGCTCATGTCCCTCCGCATCCGTTTTGAAGGCTTTAACCAGCCCCTCCTGGATGATATAGATGCTTTCCCTGTCGCTGCCCTCATGGAAGATAATGGACTTCTTCTTAAAAAAACGCGGGATCAAAAGCTCATCCAACAGACGCAGCTCGGCGTCATCCAATCCCCGGAACAGCGGCACATCGGCCAGCTTGCGGCGAGACGTTTCCATTTGACATGAACACTCCCTAGAAACCGAGTTGTTGTTTTGCTTCCGGTTTCATTTTATCAGGTGTCCAGGCCGGTGACCAGACCAGATCCACCTCCACCCCCGTTACACCGGGCAAACGGGTTACCGCATTGCGCACTCCGCCCACAATCGTATCATGCAGCGGGCAGCCCTGGGTGGTCAGGGTCATCTGAATATGGACCACCCCCGCATCATCCTGGTTCAGCTCATAAATCAGGCCCAGATCCAGCACATTGACGCCAAGCTCGGGGTCATAGACGGTGCGCAGCGTTTCCTCTATGGTTTCCATCGGTACCATTTGTAAACCCTCCTTATGATTTAGATGGTCATGATTTAGGTGGTAAAAAATTTATCTGGTAAACACCCGCGCCAAAAGCAGCATATATCCCAGGGACAGCACGGACCACACCCCTGCGGCGATTTGCACGGCCAGGCTGGAGCCTGCGGCAGTACAGCCAAGCAGAGCCAAAGCGGCGGCCAGCCAAAGGGACAGCAGGACCTTCACATGGCTTTCCTTCACCATATCTGCCATCACCGGCGTTTTTTCCTTGCCGACCTTATCCCCGTATTTCAGCGTCCACCAAAGGAAAGGGACAATTTTGGACATATAGCCCAGAATCACCGGAGCAAGCCAGTTCCACAGATACAGGGAAATGACGAAGGCATAGACGGACTGCTCGGACAAAACGGCGGGATTCCACACGGCGAAACCCGCAAAAGCCAGCGCCGCGCCTGTCAGCAGGAAGGTGGACCAAACCGCTACCAGAATGCCGAAGCCGGGAGTCTTTTTATGCTTTTTGCGGATAATAAAATGAATCTGTACACAATAAGCGGCCAAGGCCATCGTCAGCAAAACAAGCGCCGTCCACTGCATCCATTTGGACAGGCCCAAAAGGGAAGAGACCGCTCCGGTCACAACTGCTGCGCTCCAAAGAGCCAGGGTAAACCGGGATGGCTTTTCATTGTGTCCGTGGGACAGGAAGAACATCGGCAGCATCTTGTAGCTGAAGCCGGTGATCAGGAGGCCGAACCAGCCCACCAGGCCGAACCAGAGATGAGCGCCCAGCCATTGGTCATGGCTCATGCCCAGGAAGGCGAAGCGGAAGTTCAAGCCCATCCCCAACCCCGTCAGTCCGGTGAAAAAGAGGAAAAATACGGCTCCCAGGGCGCTTAGGGTGATGGAGTTCCACACTTTGACGGTAAACAGTGTGGCGGCGATGTTCCAGACGAACAGAATGATGCCGCTAAAGGCAACAGTGGCAAAAACAGCGATCACGGCAACATTTCCCATAAAAAAACCGGTTGTCAATCCGGAAAGGCCGATGAGGAAAAGGGCATACTGCCATTTTCCCAGGCGTTCGCTGTAAATGCTGTGCTGGACGACAACGAATATGAGCTGGTACACCGCCCCCATGGCGATCATGGCGGCGAAACCCAACAGCATCAGGTGTGCGGCAGACCAGCCCTCCGGGTGCCGCGGGGACAGCCCCGTCCAGCCGGCTCCGGTTGCGACGGAAGCAATTTGAAACAGAAGAAACATGGCAATGCCGGTTAAGAGAAAGCGAAGGGGAAGCCGGGACGGACCTGCGGCGGATGGGGTCGGAATCACAAGTCTTGCACCTCCTGATGGCGGGGATTATTGTTTCTTGATGGTGACAATGGCGCTGCCGTCGGGCTGGGACTCCACTTCATAGGGATAACCCAGGGTTTTGATCTCCTCCAGCAAAAAGGCGGGCACCCGGTCGTTATGGATGGTGATCGTGTCTCCGGGCCGGGCTTTTTCCAAAGCGTCCATGGTGCGGATCATCGGCTTGGGCGGCTCCAGTCCCCGGTTGTCCAGATGAATGGAGCGGGGCGGGCCGTCATGGGTCTGCGGCGGTGCATCTGCCGATGCGGAACAGCCTGCATGAGCCTCTTCATGGCTCTCCGTCCCTGCTTCAGGAAGCTCATCCTGCTCGCCTTGGAGAAAAGCGGCATATTCCTTGCGCACAAACGTGGTGATCCAATGCTCATGCCCGGCCTTGGAGGTGGCGGAGACATAACCCTTCAGCTTCATGAGCCCAAGAAGGGGCACCGGCTTCAGCGTGGCATGGAGCACCAGCATATCCTGCTTGCCCAGCTCCTTGACTGTTTTCATGATGATGTTAAAAGGGTCCCGTTTGTTGCGCAGCTCCTCCCGCACATCCAGCTCAACCCGGTTCAGCTGGGGGAGCTCTGCGGCTTTTTTGGACTTCCGAAAGAACATGGCCCTCAGCTCCTTAATTCAGCTTGGTAATGGCAACCCGGTAGATTTCCGGGCCTTCCTCGATATATTCCCACCCGAAGCTGTCCGGGCGCTCTGCCTGGAATTGATAATACAGCGGCCGCGGCTCATGATCATTGACCAGAAGCATCACTTCTCCGGCGGACAAGCCGTCGAAGGCTTCAAAAATCGCTTGGTGGCGGATGCGCGGCGGATAGTCGGGGGCATTGATTATAGCTGCAAAGGAACTCATGTAAGTTCTCCTCCTGTCGGTTAGGTGATGAGGCCAGTATAAGCCGCGGCAGGGGGCGGCTTTGTGATGAGGGTCACAAAGGCTGAAAAACCCCTTCGACTGTAGAATATCCCTTTTTACGCAAAAAGACCCCTCTTCACCATACAGGCGAAGGAAGGGGTCTTCAGTTGCCCTAACCCGGGCGCAGGATTGCCGGCGCTTAATAGGGCTGCCACTTGAGCTGGCGGGCGGCTGCCAGACGTTCGTTGACATGCTTCCAGTTCACCACGTTCCACCAATCCTTGATGTAGTCGGGGCGTTTGTTTTGATGCTTCAGGTAATAGGCGTGCTCCCAGACATCCAGCGCCAGGAGGGGCACAACATCCCACTGGGAGAGATTCTGGTGCTTTTCCGCCGTCAAAATCTCGGTGCGCTGGCTGCGGGGGCTCCATACCCAGATGGCCCAGCCGCCGCCCTCCACCTTATCCGCCGCTTCGCTGAACTGCTTCTTGAAGGCGTCGAAGCTGCCGAAGTCGGCGCGGATCTGCTCCGCCGCCAGCCCGGTGGGCGGTCCTCCGGCATTGGGAGCCATGATGTTCCAAAACAAGGTATGCAAATAGTGGCCCGCCCCGTTAAACGCCAGCTCCCGCTCCCAATGCTTCACCAGACTGAAATCCCCGGAGCGGCGGGCTTCCGCCAGCTTGTTTTCGGCATTGTTCAGACCGTCCACATAGGATTGATGATGCTTGTCGTGGTGAATCCGCATGGTTTTTTCGTCAATATGCGGCTCCAGGGCATTGTAGGCGTAAGGAAGCGGAGGCAAGGTATGTTTGCCGATGGGGACAGGAGCAGTTGACGGTGCGGCTTCCGGCTGGGGATGGGCAACCGGCGCGTGAATGTGCGCGAGCTGCTGCTCTTCCTGTTGGGCTGCGGGACTGCCGGTATCATGCCGGAAGGACGTGCTGCCGGGAGCAGGCTGGCCGTTGCCGGAATATGCTGCGAAGCCCGGCGTCTGTCCCGGTTGGGAAGCCCCGCTGATGTAGCGGATCAGCTCACTGGCCGCAGGGCTGGCCTGGACCGCCGGATGATACGCCCGCATGGCTGTGAGCTGGCCGATAAACGCCTCGCTCTGCTGCCGGGCTTCCTGGGCGAGCTGGCTGATGCCCGCCTGGGCTTGGGCCGGGCTGATGCCGGCTGCTTCCGGCGAATACAGCAGCGCTCCCGCCCATTGGGTTGCGTTGTATTCCGTCTGTCCCAATACCGGCTCCCAGCTTCTCAGCAGGTTGGCATATTCCGCCTCCAGTCCCGGTGCCGACTGACGGATGATCCCGGCATATTCCCGCTCCCGTATTTTGGTGAACCGGATATTTTCCAAAAGGTGAAGCCAATTCAATCTGTCATCGCTCATTTTCCGCATGCCTCCCATGAATATGGAATCTCCTACCAGCTTATGTGGAGGCAGGGTTGGCCTATGCCGGAAGCCTTTACGATTTATTCAGGATTGGGTATACTTAAAAAAAGAAACTTGGTTTCGTGTGATGAAACTGTAACAGGGCGGCAACCTGCAGTGGGGTGGAGCATATCCTGCCGTGGGAGCCGCGTTTATATAGGAGGCAGGACTATGGAGGAGAACAAGCTTACCGTCCGCGCAGTGGAGCGGGCGTTGGATATTTTGCTGTGCTTTACGGATGCGCCGGAGCTGAGCCTGACAGAGATCGCCGCCAAAGCGGGGCTGCACAAAAGCACGGTGCACCGGCTGCTGGCCTCCCTGGAGAGCAAGGGCTTCCTGCTGCGCAATCCCTCCTCGGAGAAATACCGGCTGGGCTTCCGGCTGTGGGAGCTGTCCGCCAACCTGTCCGCCAGCGATGACCCCGAGGTGGTGCTGCTGCCGGAGCTGGAGCATCTGCGGGATGTGCTGGAGGAGACGGTGAGCCTGTATGTGCGGGACGGTCTGGAGCGGATTCGCGTGCAGGCGGTGCAGAGCAACCAGGCCATCCGCCGGGTGGCCCAGGTAGGCGCCCGGCTCCCCTTGTTCGTCGGGGCCTCCAGCAAGGTGCTGGTGGCATTTGCGGAGCCGGAGGTGCTGGACCAGGTGCTGTCGTCTCCCACCTGGCCGCCCTCCTTGGACAAAGCCGCCTTCGCCGCGCAGATGGAGGAGGTCCGCCAGCTGGGCTATGCCACCAGCGTGGAGGAGCGGGAGGCGGGGGCGGCGGCCGTATCCGTCCCCGTGTACAACCGCTCCCAGCGGCTGGTAGCCGCATTGGCCATCTCCGGCCCGGCCAACCGGCTGCCGCTGGAGAAGATGCGGGAGCAGGCGCCGGTGCTGATGGAATTTGCCGCGCGGATGGGCAAAATGCTGAAATAGCCCGCCCGTCCGCTGCAGCGGGCAACGGGGGTGGCTGTGCAGCCGAGCAGCTTCGTGACGGCAATGGCGACGAGTGGGTTTTGACGAATCGGTTTTATAGACGGGGCTTAGTTCGGCTGTTGTGCTAAATCCGGCTTCCGGCAGCGGCTGTTTCCGCAGCTGCTCCAGGGAATGGGGTGATAGCGCTCAACAAATGATTGCTATTGGAGAAAAGGACAGCTTTTATGCGGAATAAGATATATGTTTTGTATGCTATTCCTCAAAAAAGCCCCGTTTGGGAGCCAAAGTGAGGCAATAGCGTACATTTCGTGATTGCTATTTGGGAGAAATCGTGGGCTGCCGGCACATTAGCGATCGTTTGTTTGCGCTTACATGGCAGAGGAGGAGGAGTGAAGGTCTTCTCCCTCAAGAAAATCGGCGGGGCTGCTGTGCCCATGCCCCTCCTTCACGGCAGACATAGGCCGCAGCTCTCGGCCCTCCGCGCCGCACCAACCCGGCCCCCCAAAAAAACCCCTGCTCCGGCCATAAGCCGGAGCAGGGGTTTGCGCATACGGTTGGTTACCCCCGGCCATAACCCGGAGCAGGGGGTAACCAACCGAATATTACTTCAAGTCCTCGATAGAGCTGATCTCCATGTAGGCGGGAACCACCAGGCCCAGCTTGGTGCCCTTCAGGTTGACTCCCAGATCCTCCACCTTGTCCTTGTATTTGTCCATGTAGTCCTGATGAGTGGTGGGCAGCCAAGCCGCCACCATGGCGTCTGCGCTGCCGTCGGCGATGCCTGCCCACATGGGGCCGGCCTCCACTTGGAGCATCTCCGCTTTAATCCCCAGCCGCTCCTCCAGCACCTGCTGCACCACATTGGTGCTGGCAATTTCCGAGTCCCAGGCCACATAGGCCAGCTTCAGCTTTTTGCCGTCTTCCTTGGCCAGGTCCTTGGCCCACTCATCCACCTTGGCGGCATTGCTCTTGACCCAATCCGCCGCGGCCTCCTCCGGCTTCTTGCCGTCCACAATGGCGGACATCACCACTGCCATGTCATCCGCCGTCCACTCGAAGCGGTCCAGCAGAGCATAGGCGGAGGGGAGGGTATCCTTCAGCCCCTTGCGGACAATGGTGCGGATTTCCTCATCCTGCCCAAAGGTCCCCTTGGGGTCCTCCAGATACTTCAGCTCATACTTGGCGAACATCCAGTGGGGCGTCCAGCCGGTGACAATAATCGGCTTTTTGTCCTTATAGGCTTTGTCCAAAGCCGCCGCCATCGCCGCGCCGGAGCCCTCCACCAGAGTCCAATCCGACAGCTCATAGTCCTTCAGAGCCTGGGCGGCCTGCTTCATCAGCCCTGCGCCGGGATCGATTCCGATAATCTGGTGCTTCACCTGATCGCCTACACTTTTGTCTCCGGAGGCGGAGCTGTCATCCGAGCATCCTGCCAGCAGGCCGGCCCCCAATAATCCGGCCAAGCAGACGGTCATCCATTTTCGCGGGAAAAGTTTACGCATGAGATCTCTCCTTTTTCTTAAAAATATAGTTAGGCCTGCTTTTCGCGCTGCGGCCGTTTCTTGCGCTTCATCAGATATTGCGTCATCCGGTCCAGCAGAATCGCCAGCACCACAATGGCTAACCCGGCTTCAAAGCCTTGCCCGGTTTTCACCTGGGTCACCGCCCGGTACACATCTGCGCCGATGCCCTGCGCGCCGATCATGGAGGAAATCACCACCATGGACAACGCCAGCATGATGGTTTGGTTGATGCCCGCCATAATGGACGGCATCGCCATAGGCAGCTGCAGCTTGACCAGCACCTGGGAGGGGCTGGAGCCGAAGGCATGAGCGGCCTCCACCAGCTCGGGGGCAACCTGCCGGATGCCCAGCTCCGTCAGCCGGATGGTGGGGGGGACGGCGAAGATCACCGAGGCGATTACGCCGGGCACCACGCCCAGCCCGAAGAAGGTAACGGCAGGAATCAGGTAAACGAAGGCGGGCATGGTCTGCATAAAATCCAGCACCGGCGTCAGCGTGCTGCGGACCCGCTTGTTCTGGGCGCACCAGATGCCCAAGGGAATGCCGCTCAAAATGGACAGCAGGGCGGCAGTCAGCACCAGCGCCAGCGTATCCATGGTATGATCCCAATAACCCAGGTTATAAATAAGAAGCAGGCCCAGGAAAGCGAACAGGGCAAAGCCCCATTTGCCCAGATAATAGGCAAGGGCAACGGCAAGCACAATCAGGACAAGGGCAGGGGACAGATGGAGCAAATAGGAAAAACCGCCCACAATGCCTTTGATAAAGCCGGACACCACGGAAAACAGCCCTGACAGATGATCGTCCAAAAAGCTTACAATGACTTCAATCCACTCATCCAGTGGCAATTTCGGCATGGGCAACAACCTCCTTATCGGCAGCAGGCTGTCTGGCCAAGGCGCCAAGCACCGCTCCGCGTACAATCACGCCCAGAATCCGTCCCGTTTCATCCGCCACGGCAACGGGATACCTGGAGCTGCTGCAAATATCGAACAGATCGTACAGCAGCCGGTCGGGTGCTACCACCGGTACGTCCCGGATCACAATGTCCTCCAGGGTGCGTCCGTCGGCAGCCGCTTCCGAGGCATCCTCGGCGGTAATGACGCCGATCAGCTTCTTGCTCCGGTCCACCACGAACAGGTTGGAAATGCCCGCTTCCTTCATCAGCTGCAGGCCCACCCGCGGCCCTCTGTCCAAGCCGATGGTTTCCGCGCGGCGCATTACGGAGGAGGCGGTCAGCACCTTGGACAGGTTGACATCCTCCACAAACCGCTCCACATAATCATTGGCGGGACTCATGAGAATCTCCTCGGGAGTGCCGATCTGCACAATGCCGCCATCCTTCATAAGGGCGATCCGGTCGCCGATCCGCAGCGCCTCATCCAGATCATGGGTAATAAAAACAATGGTTTTGTTCATCTTGACTTGAAGCTCCAGAAGCTCATCCTGCATATCCTTGCGGATCAGCGGGTCCAAAGCGCTGAAGGCTTCATCCATCAAGAGAATATCCGGATCATTGGCCAGAGCCCGGGCCAATCCCACCCGCTGCTGCATGCCGCCGCTCAAGGCGTCCGGCATACTGTTGGACCAAGCTTCCAGTCCGACTAACTTAAGCGCTTCCAACGCCTTCTCCCGGCGGAGCTTCTTGTCCATCCCTTGGACCTCCAGACCGTACTCCGCATTCTCCGCCACCGTGCGGTGCGGAAACAGGGCAAACTTCTGGAAGACCATGGCGATCTTCTCCCGCCGGACCCGGCGCAGCTCCTCGGCGCCCATTCCCACAATATCCTTGCCGTGAATGCTGACGGTGCCGGATGTAGGCTCAATCAGCCGGTTCAAGAGCCGGACCAGGGTGGATTTTCCGCTGCCGGAGAGTCCCATGATCACGAAGATTTCCCCTTCGTTCACATCGAAGCTGACTCCGTTCACCCCAACCGTATGCCCCGTTTCCTTGTAAATCCGGTCCTTGCCCCATTGCTGGGCCAGGAGGGGAAGAGCGGATGCCGGGTTGGGGCCGAAAATCTTGGTAACGTCCCGAACCTCGATAATAGGCAAAAAGCCTCACTCCTTTCCTTCGCGCTTTCATGCACCTCTTAAGTGTAAGGAAAATAAAAGGGTGATGTCAACATAAATTTCTGTAAAAACTGTCTGTACAGAAAAAACTGTACGATGTTATCTCCCGTATCCTTGGTTATGCTCCACGATCCTCTGTTTGCTGCATCTTTACTTTATGCGGCAGGTTCCATACAATAGGTTCAGTGTACGACAATCATGAATTTGGCGGGATAGGTGACAGTGGCATGGAGCAAGCGAAGGAGCTGCCCAGGGAGCAGCAGGAGATTGTCCACAGGGCCAGAAAGCGGATTATTGAGTCTATCGGCCAAAATATGGATTTATACGGCATCAATTTATCCATCGGGCATTTGTACGGATTGTTATTCTTCCAGAATAAGCCTATGACCCTGGACGAGATGACGGAAGCCATGAGGATGAGCAAAACCAGCATGAGCACCGGTGTCAGAACGCTGGTGGATTTGAAGATGGTCAACAAGGTATGGGAAAAAGGGGCGCGCAAGGACCTCTATGAGGTGGAGATGGACTGGTTCCAGACCTTCGCCGATTTTTTCTCGCTGAAGTGGAGAAAAGCGCTGGAAATTAATATGCATGCCATGCGCAAATCCAAGGCGGAGCTTCTGGAGCTGGCCCGCGCCAATCCCGGCGTGGAGGAGCTGGAGCGGCTGGTGGAGGCGGATGTGGCCAAAATGAATGAAGCCATCCGCTACTACATGTGGCTGGACCGGTTTATCGAAACGCTGGAGACCGGCGCCATCTTCGACCTGGTGCCCAGAGACCTTCCTGAGGAATCATAATATATGCAGGCAGCGGATGAGCCGGTTTGGCGGCGACGCTGCCTTTTTTGTTGCGGTGAAGGGATCCCCCCTCCCGCGGCAAAATAATCCCGCCCGGTACGTAAAAAATCCGTTTCCGGGCAGCGGGGTTCCCTCCGGCCAAGCTACAATGGGGGCATTGCGCCGCCGGGGGCGGCTGTGAGACCATTTCTTTTCCACAAAATGATAATGATAATCATTTACACAAAAATCCTGCCGGTATATGATTAGGACAGATGAATTCCGGCAGCCGCAACCAACCTGCCGGAAGCAACGGACGGTAGGAGGACAAAAGATGGAGATCGGGCTGGAGGCGGAGCATTTCGACGCTGTGTATGAAGGGCTGAAGGGGTACTGTTCGTCCTCGGGAGAGCAGCTTCATCCGGAGGATGCGGTATTTCTCTTGCCGGACCAGGTGGGCAAAGGGTATCTGAAGCAGACTAAGCTGCGCCACGGCATGGCGCTCTCCTGGAGCAGGATGCAGCTGATCGAGCCGGTGGTGATGGATGTGGGGGTGCGTTATCCCCATATGGAGCTTTCCTTCACCCTGGAGGGCGACGGTTCCTGGAGCCGCCACGGCACAACGCGGGAGTACGGGCTCAGCGGGGGTACGGGAAATCTGATGTACATGCACAATGAGGGCTTTCATGCCGAGCAATATGCGGGCAAGCCCATTGATCATATGGAGGTGCGCATCGATTTTGCCCTGTGGCGCCATCTGCTCTCCCCGCTGCCCTGGCAGGCTGAGGAGTCCTTTTATTGCCGCCCGTGTCCCTTGACCCCGCGGGTGCGGGACATCATTGAGGAGATGCGGGGCTGCTCCTACAGCGGCGCCATCCGCCAGCTTTATCTGGAGGGCAAATCTATGGAGCTGATCGCCATATGCCTGAACGAGTCCGGCGCAGGCCATGGCGACCTGCTGCAGGATGCTGCCAAGAGCTTCCGCAAAAGCGACGCGGAGGCCCTGGTCCAGGCCCGGGACATTCTGGCCCGCACCTGGCAGGAGCCGCCCAGCCTGATGCAGCTGGCCCGGATGGTGGGCTTGAACGACTTCAAGCTCAAAAGCGGCTTCAAGGAGCTGTTCGGCACTACCGTATTCGGCTATGTGCGCCGGATGCGGATGCAGGAGGCCCGGCTTCTTCTGGAGAAGGGCCAGGCCAATGTATCCGAGGCCGCTTACCGGGTAGGGTATACCAACGTCAGCCATTTTGCCAGCCAGTTCCACAAGGCCTTCGGCAGCTCCCCCGGCGAGTTTATGTCAAGGAGGAATACGGCATGGAAAGAACCGGAGCTTCCCGTCAGGAAGAGGGGAGAGGAGGAGAACAGGAGGTAGGAGGCAAGCAGACCAGAGGCGGCATCGGGCGTCTGTTTCAGATTGCCGGCGCCAAAAAAGGTCTGGTTATCATCTCCTGCGTATTGTCCGTTATCAGCACACTGGCCTCTTTTATTCCCTACGTATCCATATATGCCATCATTGAAGAGCTGCTGAAGCATTCCGCCAATCTGCGGGAGGCGGATTCGGCTCTCTTGATCCGCTGGGGCTGGACCGCTTTTTTGTCCATGGCCGCCAGCTTCGCCTTTCTGTTCGCGTCCATTGTGTGCTCCCATATGGCAGCGTTCAAAATTCTGTACCTGCTGAAAATCGCCTTCGCCCGCCATATGGCCGCGCTGCCCCTGGGCTTCCACACCCTTCACTCCACCGGCAAGCTGCGCAAGGTAATGGACGACAATATTGAGAAAATCGAGGGGTTTATCGCCCATCAGCTGCCGGATCTGGTAGGCTCCTTGGCCGCCCCGGTGGTGATGCTGGGGATGATGCTGTTTTTTGACTGGAAAATGGGCCTGGTCTGCCTGATCCCTCTGCTGCTGTCCTATCTCATTCAGGCGGTGGCCTTTACCGGGAAAACATCGGCGGAATTTCTGCGGGTGTACCAGGATCATCTGGAGGATATGAACAACTCGGCAGTGGAGTATGTGCGGGGCATCGCCGTGGTGAAAACCTTCAACCAAACGGTGTTTTCCTTCCGCCGGTTCCACAGCTCGATTGTGGCGTATAAGGATTTCGCCCTGAAATATACGTTATCCATGAAAAATCCCTTTGTCACTTTCATCGTGCTGCTCAATTCCGTAGCGGTGTTCCTGATCCCCGCCGGGATTATCCTGGGCAGCCGGGCGGCGGACCAGCAGGCCTTTGCCCTGTCCTTCCTGTTCTACCTGATCTTCGGCTCGGCCATGTCCGGGCCGATCATGAAGCTGATGTATGTGGCCACTTCAGGAAGACAAATCGTGGAGGGCACGGAGAGGATGGACAAAATCTTCGCCGTCCCGGCCCTTCCCGTAACGGATAAGCCGGAGGCGCCCGAAGGCTACGATGTCCGTTTCGACCGGGTCAGCTTCGCTTACCGGACGGAGGAAGGGGAGACCCGGGCCCTGAACAATATCTCCTTCCTGGCCCGGCAGGGGCAGATTACGGCTCTGGTAGGCCCCTCCGGCAGCGGCAAAAGCACCATTGCCCATCTGGTCCCCCGCTTCTGGGATGTGACAGAGGGGAGTGTGCGCATCGGCGGCGTGGATGTGCGGGATATGGACCCGGTGCTGCTCATGGAAAGGTAGGCTTTGTGTTCCAGGATGTGTTCCTGTTTAAGCAGAGCATCCTGGACAATATCCGCGCGGGCAATGCCTCGGCTTCCCGGGAGGCGGTGATGGAGGCGGCCAAGGCGGCCCAATGCCATGACTTTATCATGGAGCTGCCCGACGGTTATGATACCGTCATTGGAACCAAAGGCATCCATCTGTCCGGCGGCCAGCGTCAGCGGCTGGTGATCGCCAGGGCGATATTGAAGGATTCCCCGATTATTATTCTCGATGAGGCTACAGCCTTCGCCGACCCGGAGAACGAGTACAAAATTCAGCAGGCCTTTGAGCATCTGGTTCAAAACAAGACGGTCATCGTCATTGCCCACCGGCTGTCCACCATTCAAGGCGCTAACCAAATTTTGGTGCTGGAGGAGGGACGGATTACGGAGAGCGGCACCCACAAAGAGCTGCTCTTGGCCCATGGCAAGTATAAGCAGATGTGGGATACCTATACCGGCACCCTAAGCTGGACCATTGCCGGGAAAGGAGCGGTGCGCCATGCCTGATTGGAAGAGCATTCTGTATTTGACGGACGAAGGCTACCGGGATATGAAAAAGGCGGTATGGGCCAGCTTTCTTGCCAACATAAGCTTCATGCTGCCCGTGTCGGCTATGGCGGCGGTAATTATGGAGGTGCTGAAGCCCTTTTCCGGCGGCGGGCCTACGGACTACGCCTCCTTATGGGGCTGGGCTGCCGCAGCTGTGGTGCTGACGGCGGTGATGTTCCTGGCCAACAGCTACGAGTACAACAAAACCTTTGTGGCCGCCTATTCGGTGGCCGCCGACCGCCGCATCCGCATTGCCGAGCGGCTGCGGAAGCTGCCTCTGAGCTTTTTCAACCGCAAGGACCTGACAGAGCTGACCACCAACATGATGGAGGATTGCGCCAAAATCGAGCATGCCTACTCCCATGTGGTGCCCCAGTTGGCGGGAAATGTGCTGTCCATTGCCCTGATCATGCTTATGCTGGGCTTCTATGACTGGCGGATGGCGCTGGCCATCTTCTGCACGCTGCCTGTATCCGTGGCCGTGCTGGCGGTGAGCCGCCGGTACCAGCAGAAGGTGGGGGCCAGGCATGTGGACACCAAGCTGAAGTCCGCCGAGCAGTCCCAGGAATATCTGGAGGGCATCAAGGTCATTAAGGCCTTCGGCATGAGCGGAGCCAAGTTCGACAGTCTGGACAGGGCGCTTAAGGACCTCATGCGCGAGAGCATCCGTCTGGAGGTCATCGTCGGCAGCTTCGTGGTCAGCGCCATGCTGCTGCTGCGCTTCGGCCTGTCCGTGGCCATTTTCACAGGGGCCTATCTGATCTCCAACGGCTCCTTGGATTTGGTGAAGCTGGTGGTGTTCCTCATTGTCGGAGCGCGGATCTACAATCCCCTTGGCACCATCATGACGCTGTTGGGCGAGCTGTTTTATGTGATGGTTTCCGTCAAGCGGATGAAGAACCTGGACGCGGAGCCTGTGATGGAGGGCAATCCGGAGGTTAGGCCGGAGCATTTTGGCATCGAGCTGGAGGAAGCGGGCTTCCGCTACAATGAGGAGGAGGTTATCAAGGGCATTACCGCCACTATTCCCGAAGGGAAGGTGACCGCCCTGGTAGGCCCCTCCGGCAGCGGCAAAAGCACCGTCTCCCGCCTGATCGCCCGCTTCTGGGATGTGAACCGGGGCGCGGTGAGAATCGGAGGCGTGGATGTGCGGGAGATGGAGCCGGAGACGCTGCTCTCCTATGTTTCCATCGTCTTCCAGGATGTGGTGCTCTTCGACGACACCATCCTGAACAATATCCGCATCGGCAACCGGAACGCCACCGATGAGGAGGTGCTGGAGGCGGCGCGGCAGGCCTCTTGCCATGAGTTTGTGGCGAAGCTGCCGGCGGGCTACCAGACCCGGGTAGGCGAGAACGGCTCCACCCTCTCCGGCGGCCAGCGCCAGCGCATCTCCATCGCCCGGGCGATTCTGAAGAATGCCCCGATCGTGCTGCTGGATGAAGCTACCGCATCCCTGGACCCGGAGAACGAGGCCCATATTCAGGAGGCTTTATCCCATCTGGTGAAAGGAAGGACGGTGGTGGTCATCGCCCACCGGCTGCGGACCGTTGCCGGTGCGGACAAGATTATCGTGCTGGAGGAAGGCCGCAAGGTGGAGGAAGGGCGGCATGAGGAGCTGCTGGCCCGGGACGGGCTGTATGCCCGGCTGTTCAACATCCAGCAGGCCAGCCTGGGGTGGAGGATGTAGGAGGCAGGCACGCCCTATTGCAAAACGGCCCGGAACAGGCCGCTTTCCACTTTCGCATGAAGCTGCGGGAGAGGGGGGCGGTCTTTTTTACCACATCAGAATGTTTGTTCCTTCATAGTAGACATTTTGCGAATTTTGTCTTTCATACAGTGGACATGAGCAGAGTAGTTCTCCCCTCCCCTACTTTGCTCACAAAACACAATATACGGAAGGCGAACGCTATTCAGCCACTATATATAGACATGTATCCCGGGCGACTGCTGTAGCCACGATGTCCACTTTCCAGCGGACATTCTGGAGGGTTTTGTCCTTCTGACGCATACAAAACCTGGATACGAAACCCCGGTTTCTGCGCTCCCCCTACCTTAGCCTGATGCGGTTGCCCAGCGGGAAGTGGTTCGATTTTGATAATGAAAATCATTTACAAAGAAAGGGCGAACCGATATGATGATCATGAGAAAAGGGACGCCATACTTTCCCTATTTGCTGGCACGAATAAAACATAACGAAGGAGATATTGTGCTTCCATGAAAAAAATAGCAATTTACGGCAAAGGCGGCATCGGCAAATCCACTACCGTTTCCAACGTGGCGGCGGCCATGGCGGCTATGGGGCTGACGGTGCTGCAGATCGGCTGCGATCCCAAGGCGGATTCCACCCGCAATCTTACTGGCGGCGGGAATATTCCCACGGTGCTGGATGTGCTCCGGGCCAAGGGGGACGCCCAACTGGAGGACCTGGTGTACCGCAGCTCCACAGGGGTGCTCTGCGTGGAATCCGGCGGGCCGGTTCCGGGAGTGGGCTGCGCCGGGCGGGGCATCATTACCGCCTTCGAAAAGCTGGAGGAGCTGGACGCCTATGAGGTATACCAGCCGGATGTGGTTCTCTACGACGTGCTGGGCGATGTAGTATGCGGCGGCTTTGCCATGCCCATCCGGGGCGGCTATGCAGACGAGGTGTGCATCGTCACCTCCGGGGAGATGATGTCTCTGTACGCGGCCTCCAATATCGCCGGGGCGGTGAACGGCATGGGCAAACGGGGCTACGCCTCCTTGCGGGGGCTGATCCTCAATGCCAAGAATATCGAGAATGAGCAGGAGCTGGTTGACAAAGCGGCGGCCGAAATCGGCATCCCGGTTTTATACCGCCTGCCCCGGGACCCTTCGGTGCAGCAGGCGGAGGATCAGGGGCAAACGGTGGTGGAGGCTTTTCCCGAATCCCCTATGGCCCTGGAATACCGCAGGCTGGCCAAGCTTCTTCTTGCATAACTTTGCTCCATTTGCCAATAATACGGTAGCAGTGAAACACAGGCGAATGGAGCCACCTATGGAAAAAATAAGCCCATATCAATTGGGAGTTATGATCATCATGTTTGAAATCGGCAGTTCCCCGCTGTTTCTTCTGGCCAGCGAGGCCAAGCGGGACGCATGGATTTCCGTGCTGATTGCCATGGCTTGCGGGATGCTGCTGCTTGTTCTCGTCACTCTGCCGATTCAGCGCCGGGAGCCCGACCTGAATCTGATTGATCTGTTTTTCCGCTATGGCGGCAAATGGGCAGGACATCTTTTTGCATGGCCGTATGTGATCTACTTCATGTACAAATCCGTGCGCAATGTGCGGGAATTCGGCGATTTGATGAATCTCTACTTGCTTCCTCATTCGCCGCTGGTTGTGGTCATCATCATCATTATGCTGTTGTCCGCTTATGCGGTCTATCAAGGGGTGGAGGTGTTTTGCCGGACGACGCAGGTATTGCTGCCTGTTATCACGGTGATTTACTTCCTGCTCCTTTTTCTCCTGGTGATTATCGGGGATATTCAGCCCAGCAGCTTGCTTCCCATTATGGAAGACGGCATCCGCCCGGTTGTCGCCGCCGCGCTTCCGGAGGTGGTCTCCTTTCCGTTCGGGGAAATGGTGCTGTTTCTGATGTATTGGCGGTTTGTAAACCGGCCCAAAAAGGTTCTTCCGGCTACGCTCATTGCGTACAGCCTGGCGGGATTCTTTCTGGTGTTTACCAACGCCCTTATTTTGAGCATTCTGGGGCCGGAAATGGCCTCCATTGGGGGCATTCCCCTGATGATCGTCGCCAGCCTCATCCGCATTACCCAGTTCGTGGAGCGAATGGACCCGTTTGTAGCCCTTTTGCTGTTTATCGGCGTTTGGGTCAAACAAACCGCCTATTATTTCGGGGCGGCCATGGCCTTGGCCTCGATTTTCAAAACAACCTACAAGCGCATGACCCTGCCGGCGGGGATCGTTATTTTCGCAGGCTCGCTAATGTTCAGCTCCTTTATGGAGCAGATCCGCTTCGGCTTTGAATTTAACATAAAATACCACTTCCCCATCTTTCAGATTGTGCTGCCGTCACTGCTGCTGCTATTGATGATAATCCGGAGAAAAAGAAAGACGGGAGAGCTGAATTCCGGCTGAACGGCAGCCCCCCCGCGCAGAACAGACGAAAGCCGCCCCCAAGAGGCCGCATCCTTATCCGCATCCTTCTTATGCGGATAGGGAGGCGGTTTTTTTCTGCGGCGGAACCCCGGAACCCATCGCAAGAAAAGCCAAAACCAATGAAAGTTACGCCATTGAGAGAAAAGGCCTTCCTTCCTACAATGAGGATATCCCATCACAATGAAAGGAGCTTGTCATGTCCAGCAAAATTGAAAGCGCGCAACTGGCGGCCTTCCGTCCCAAATCCGGGCGGAGGCTCATAACTTACATGTGGAAATACAGGGCGCTGTATGTTATGGCTCTGCCCGGCATTGCCTATTTTCTCATATTCAAGTATATTCCGCTGCTGGGTTCGGCGATTGCGTTCCAGGACTTCAATATGTTCAAGGGAGTCGGCGGCAGCCCTTGGGTCGGCCTGAAGCATTTTCAGAGAATGGCGGAAAATCCGGAGTTTTTGCACATCCTGAACAACACCCTGCTGATCAGCCTTTACGACATTGTATTCAAGTTTCCGGCTCCCATTATTCTGGCCATCATGCTCAACGAATTGCGTCTGGTGTTATACAAGCGGATTGTCCAAACGGTGGTGTACATGCCCCACTTTCTGTCCTGGGTCATTGTCAGCGGCATCGCGGTGGGCATCCTGTCCCCTTCCTCCGGCATGGTCAATCAGGTTATCGTCTGGCTGGGCTTCGAGCCCATCTACTTTATGGGCGACAACGCCTATATCCGCTCCATTATTGTAGGCAGCGGCATCTGGCGGGAAGCGGGCTGGGGCACGATCATTTATCTGGCGGCCCTGGCGGGGATCAACCCGGAGCTGTACGAGGCCTCCGAGATGGATGGGGCCAACCGCTGGCGGCAGACGCTTTCCATTACCTTCCCGGCCCTGCTGCCCACTATTGTCATCATGTTTCTCCTGCAAATCGGCAACTTTCTGGACTTCGGATTTGAGCGGGTCTTCGTTTTCCTCAATCCGCTCAATATTGTCAACGGCGAAATTCTGGACACGTACATCTACAAAGCCGGACTTCTCCGCCAGCAATTCAGCTTCACCACTGCAGTAGGCATGTTCAAATCGGTGGTGGGCCTGTTCCTTCTGGTCATAGCCAATGCATTAAGCAAAAAAGCGACGGGAGAAAGCTTATACTAGGGAGGTGAGAAAATGAGAAGAAGTACCGGACAAAAGATATTTAACGTGTTTAACATCCTGTTTTTCGCCGTTCTGGGCTCCATGATGATCCTTCCGTTCATCAATATCATCGCCAAATCCTTCAGCAGCTCCAAGGCGCTGGAGAATGGCGGCGTCACGTTCTGGCCGGTTGACTTTACCCTGGTCAATTATCATTATGTGCTTCAGGATACCGTCATCTGGAGATCCTTTGCCATAACGGTGTATATTACCGTAGTAGGGACCCTGATTAACCTGGTCATGACCTCGCTGTTGGCCTACCCGCTTTCAAGAGATGAATTTGTGGGAAGGAGATGGGTGCTTCTGATGGTGCTGTTCACCATGATCTTCTCGGCGCCGCTGATTCCCACGTTCCTGCTGATCCGGGATTTGCATCTGATGAATACCCTGTGGGTGCTGATGATTCCCGGCGCCATCAGCGCCTTCAACTTCTTCATTATGCGCTCCTTTTTCGGCGAAATTCCCAAGGAGATTATCGACAGCTCCCGGATTGACGGCTGCGGGGAGACCAGGCTGCTGTTCTCCATTGTGGCGCCGCTGTCCAAGCCCGTGCTGGCCACCATGAGCATCTTCTATGCGGTCGGCCACTGGAATACGTATCAGGCGGCCATCTATTACATCAACAACCGCGCCCTTTATCCGCTTCAGGTGCGCCTCCGGGAAATGATCGTCACCGACGAGTTCAAGATGGACGCCTCCGCGGATGTGGTGGATCTGGCCCTGCTGTCCTCTCCTGAAGGAATCAAGATGGTTGTCATTATCGTGGCCACCCTGCCCATTATCATCATCTATCCGTTTATGCAGAAGCATTTTGTCAAAGGGGTTATGATCGGTTCCGTAAAGGCATAGTGAGAAAAGCCAAACAGACAGCAAATAAAGCCATTTTCACAGCGGAGTCTTCCCGCCTATACTTGCAAATGTAAGCGGTTCAATGAAATCCAGCAGAAATGAGGGGTATATGTGAAAAAGAAGCTTTTGACATTAACGGCGGCAGTGTTATTGGCAACCGGCGCGCTGGCAGGCTGCAGCGGCAGCGGGGAGCCTGCCGCCGATCCGGGTCCGGGGGCGTCTGCCGCCCCGGCGGGACCGGTCAAGTTCTCCATCTCCATGAGAACGCTGGCCAACCAGCATGTGGAGGGTTCGCCGAACATCAATGAGGACAAATGGGTGAAGAAGCTGGAGGAGCTGACCAATACGGATCTGGACATCCGGCTGGTGCCCCACAAGGATTTTGAACAGAAGATGACCCAGATGTTTGCTATTAACGACGTGCCCGACGTGGTGCAATCCTACAGTCCCGTGGATAAGGCCATGGCCGGATCGGTGGAAGCGGGAATCTTCCTGCCGCTGGATGATTTGCTTAAGCAATACGGCCAAAACCTGCTGAAGAAAATTCCCAAGGCGGCCTGGGATGAGGTGACGGTAGGCGGCAAGATCATGTCCGTTCCGGAGTGGCTGGAGGTAAGCAACCGCCGGGGAACATATATCCGCATGGATCTTCTGGAGCAAACCGGGCTGCCGGTGCCGAAGTCTGTGGAGGAATATCTGAATGTCATGCGGGCCTTCAAGAAGCTCGGGGTGGAAAACCCTTATGGCGGCCGGGAAAACTTTAGCTACTCAGATGCGTTCTTCGGCGCTTATGACGTGAATCCCGCCCAGTTCGAGAAGCAGGGGGACCAGATTATTCCCAAGTACGCCAACATTGAGCGGATGACCAAGGCTCTGGAAACCTACAAGACCATGTTCGATGAAGGCTTAATCAGCAAGGAGTTTGCCACCACCAGCGGAACCACCTGGCAGAACAATATTTTTGCCGGCAAAACAGGGATATGGAGCATGAACGTGGCCAGCTTCGAAACCACTGTGGCCAAGATCAAGGAGAATGTGCCTGCGGCCAAGGTGGCCATCATTCCTTCGCCAACAGGCCTGGACGGCAAGGGAGGCAACGCCCTGTACGGTTCCATGGTCCGCTCATATTTCATCAACAAGAAAGCGGCCGACCCTGCGGCCATCATCAAATTCTTCGACTGGATGGTATCGGATGAGGCGGAGAAGTTCTTCACCTTCGGCGTCGAGAATGAAACCTACAAGGTAGAGGGCGGCGCCATCAAGTACGAGCGTCCCACGGCAGCCGCAGCCATAAACGAGGAAGCCTTCCGCTCCGATTGGCTGTGGATGGTGAAGGATACCACCTATAACAAAGGCCTGACCAGCATGACTGAGGGGGGCAAGCAATTGATCGATTACATCCAGAATGTAATCGTCAAGGAGGGCCGGGACGGCTACCGCTTCTATCCTCCGCTCCAATCCTATACCGATTATCCGGACGCAGCCTCCGGCGGCTTCCTTAATTCGGTGCTGGATAAGTATCTGTTCGGCATTATCTACGGCAAGGAGCCGCTCTCCTCCTGGCCGAAAGCCATTGAGGAATGGAAATCCAAGGGTGGAAATGCGATAATCAAAGATGCCACCGACCGGGTGAAATCCGGCGACGGCTTCAGAACGCCAAGAATGTAATTCGCTGCTTGCTCCGGTCAAGGCTCCTCGCGCCCCTTCGCGCGGGGAGCGCTTGTGTATCCTCGCAGATCCGTCAACAGGGGGGAAAGCCATGTATCGCATCATTGTAGTGGATGACGAGCCCATGCTTACAAGAAGCTTGACCAAGCTTCTGCATCAGGCGGGTATCGGGGAGGTATCCGTCCGGACGGCGCAGAATGGCCGGGAGGCTCTGGAATTGGTGCGGCAGGAAACGCCGGATATTGTCTTTACGGACATCCGCATGCCGGTGATGGACGGGCTGGAGCTATGCCGGACCCTTGCGGCGATGAATCCGGCGGTTCTCCTGGTTGTGGTGTCCGGCTTTGACGAGTTTGAGTACGCCCGCCAATGCATGTCATACGGCGTGAAGGAATACCTGCTGAAGCCCATTACCATGCGCGGACTGACAGAGGTGCTGCCCAGACTGACGGAGCAGGTCAGGGAGCTAAAGCGCAAGAGCATATCCGCCAGGCAGATTGACGAATGGATTGATGAGCTGGCGGAGGCGGTTTGGACCGGCGACGGCCAGGGAGTTCAGGGCGTCATTGACCGCCTGAAGCAATCCCTTCAGGGGAACGGCGCATCCGCCGCCCGTCTGGGCGGCTGGTTGGAGGATTGCGCCGGCCTGCTGATCAAGAAGCTGCGGAGCCGCGGCATGAACCTTCAAGCCAAGGGGGAGCCCGCAGAGGAGCCGTTTCCCGCCGGCTTTGACGATTTTCACAGGATGGCGCTGGGATGGATGGAGGAGCTGGGCCGGAAGCGCAGAGGGCAGCTCCGGGACCCCATCGAAGCGGCCAAGGAATATATCGACACCAATCTGGCCCTGGAGGTTTCCCTGGAGGAGGTGGCCCAGCTGCTGGGGTTAAGCCCCACCTACTTCAGCCACTTGTTCAAGCAGGAGACGGGACAGACCTTCGTGCAGTACCGGATTATGAGGAGGATGGAAAAGGCCAAGCGGCTCCTGGAGATTCCCCATTACCGGATCAGCGATATCGCCTATGAAATCGGTTACACCGACCCGCCCCATTTTACCAAAATGTTCAAGAAAATGACGGGACGGCTTCCCTCCGAGTACCGCAGCATGATGGGAATCGAATAATGAAAACCAAGGTAGCCGTTCAATTCTATGTCGCCTTCGTTCTGATGCTTGTGGCGACCCTTGCTCTGGTGGGGGGGCTGTCTTACCTGAAGTCCGCCAGGGAAGTGGAGAAGCAGGTGGAGAAATTCCTGTCCCAGGTGCTGCAAACCGCCCTGCATCAGACGGATCTTTATCTGAAGACCTACGAATACGCCAGCAATTCCATCATCTCCAATGTGGAGGTCAGGAGATATCTGGATGTGCCTCCCGAGGACTATTACAACTTTTGGATGTATTACAACCGGATCAAGCAATATGTTCTGCAGCCCAATCTGCAATACCATCCCCAGGTTAACCTGATCTACGTGTTGGGCAAGGACGGAAGGGTGGCTTTCAGCAACTCCAGCACCCGAACCGTTGCAGAGGCGGAGCTGTCCGGATTGTATGACGAATTATGGGAAATTGCGCCGCCGGACGGCCGGATGGCCATCTGGAATCCCTCCTCGGACAGCGGCCAATCCAGCAAATCCGTTACGGTGGTCCGCAGAATCCGCAGTATGAAAAATTGGGAGTATGCGGGGGTGCTGGGCATTGAGTTCCAGGCGGATGAGCTGTCAAGGCTGTGGGAAAGCGTCGACTTGGGAGAGCAGGGCTTTTTCTTCATTGTGGATGACGAGGGGCGTTTTATCTACCATCCCGACAAGAGCCTGATCGGCATGGAATGGGAGGACCCGCTGGCGGTTCGGCTTCTGGAGGGCGGCGGGCAGACCTTCACCGGCGAGCTGGACGGGCAAACCCGCATGTTTGTGGCCCGAACCTCCTCCCAGACCGGATGGCATATGGCCGTTTCCATGCCGCAGCAGGAGCTGCGCAATCCCATCTCCGCCATCCGCTCCACCACCCTGGCGGTAGGCCTGGCTGCGCTGATGGTTTCCGCTCTTGTGGCCTTCTGGTTCGTCCAGAGAATCACCCGGCCTATCCGGCTGCTTAAGGAGGGCATGCGCCAGACGGAGAAGGGCAACTGGCAGCTGATCCAGTCCCTCAACCGGACGGATGAGTTCGGACAGCTGATCCATAGCTACAATTTGATGGTGAACCGCTTGTCCGTATTGATCGATACGGTCTACAGGGAGCAGCTGGAGCGGCAGCAGGCCCAGTATCAGGCGCTGCAGCTGCAGATCAATCCCCATTTCCTGTACAACACCCTGGCCACCATGAACAGCTACGCCATTGAGCGGGACGTCCACGAGATTTCGGAGATGAGCGAGGCCATGTCCTTCATGCTGCGCTACGCCATCCAGACCAATCTGGAGGAGATTACCGTAGCCAATGAGCTTAATCATATCCGCAATTACCTGATTATTATGAGCCACCGCCTGCAGCGGGAATTTGAGATTGACGTGCTGATCCCTCCTTCTCTCCTGTTGGAGAAAATGGTGCCGCTGACTCTTCAGCCATTGGTGGAAAACGCGTTCCAGCATGCTTTTCCCATGGGAATACAGGAGCATCACCGCATCCGCATCGATGCCGGAACGGATGCGGGAGTGTTCCAGGTCATGGTGGAGGACAACGGCGCCGGCATACCGGAGGAGCGGCTGCAGCAGATCATGGAGCTGTTCCGGCAGAAGAAAGGCGCGGACACGCCGGGCGGCCGCAGGGGAAGCATCGGGCTGGTGAATGTGCATCGCCGCATCCAGCTGGTATTCGGAGAGGAATACGGATTGTCCCTGGAGGCTGTACCGGAAGGGGGAACGCGGATTGTGATGTCCATGCCCGCTGCCAGAGGCAGCAGAGCCTTTCCCCAATCATGAACCGCGGCTATTGACCGGAGAGGAGACCCAATATGGATTTCAGGACTTACTTGGACAGCTTGGCCAAGCCGGATTCGTTCCGGCCTACCGGATACGGCAAGGAGATGTATCTGGATGCTATGGAGCTGTCTCTTAACGGGTATACAAGACAAGAGCTGGAGGCCAAGTGCCCCAAGAACGGGGGGCTCCCGGACGATATTCAGGCATTCTCCCGGCTGGCCGCCCTGACCGGCTTCCTGCTTGCCAATGGAAGAGTGCCGGAATACAAGGAGCTGTGGCTGGACATGATGGACATCTGCAGCGGCAGCTATCGGCTGATTCGTGATAATCACCGGAATGATTTTGCCGTTAAGGAGTTTATGCTGGCCTATAAGGCGGCGGGGCATCTGGCTGAGGAAGTCCGCCGGTCAGCCTGGATGGAGCAGCTGCGGCTGGTGGACCCGTGGCTCAATTATGATTGCAGACTCCGGACCGGAACGGACAGGCGGCTGCATAACATCAACGTTTACAACATGGCCGGCGAATGGCTGCGGCAGACGGAGGGGCTGACGGATACCGCGGACTATTTCCGGGCCCACCTGCCGCTTCAGCTGTCCTGGTTTGATTCCAACGGCATGTACATGGACCCGGGGAATCCGCTGATGTACGATGCCATGACCCGGCTTCAGGCGGCCATCATGCTTCATTACGGCTATGCCGGGCCATATGCCGAAGTTTTGGACGCCAACCTGGAGAAGGGAGGGATCATCTCCCTTTTTATGCAATCCGCCGCATTCGAGGCTCCCTTCGGCGGCCGCAGCAACCAGTTCCTGTTTGCCGACGCTGTTTATGCGGCCCTGTTCGAATACGAGGCCTCCAGATACAAGCGGCGGGGAGACTTGCGGACAGCCGGCATCTTCAAACGGGCCGCCAGACTGGCCATGGCCAGCGCCGAACGGTGGCTTCAGGCCAAGCCGCCCCGGCACATGCGCAATTCCTACCCGCCCCGCTCCGGGTACGGGACGGAGGCGTACGCGTTTTATGAGAAATATATGGCGACGTTGGGGACAAATGCATATTTGGCTTTCCTGTTTGCGGACGACAGTATTGAGGAGCATCCGTGCCCTGCGGAGACAGGGGGCTACTGCATGCAGACCTCGGAGCATTTCCACATGATTATAGTCAATTGCGGCGGGTACTCTGTCCAGATCGACGCCAATGCCAACGACAAGTATGACGCCGCCGGATTGGGGCGGATTCATCGGGCGGGATTTCCCACGGAGCTGGCCCTGTCCACTCCCTTTACCTCCGAGTCCGGCTACGCCCTGCCGGACAATGTGCAACGGGCCATGGCCTCCATCAGTCCCGGATGGAATGCAGGGGACGGTACGGTCCAGTTCCTGAGCAGCTTGAAGCAACCGATTGGATATGCGCTGGAGGTGCTGGAGGAAAGCCGGGAGCGGGCCGTATTCCGGATCATTTATACCAGTCCGCAGCTGCGAGGCTGCGAGGCTGTAGCGGAGCAGTATGCCGTCAGCGCAGATGGCGTGGCTATTGAGGCGGAGCTGATTGCCCCGTCGGTTCCGGAGATGTATTATCAGCTGCCCCTGTTTGCCTGGAACGGGCAAGAGAAGGGGGAGATAACAGCCGCTTCCTGCGGGGCGCAGGTAGCCATGGGGGAGTTCGTCTACGGTGTGGAGACATCCGGGGAGCTGGAGGTGGAGAGCCGGACCATCGGGAACCGGAACGGCCTGTACCGGCTGGCCCTGGCGGCCAGCGGCCAACCCGCCATCGGGCTCAAGCTCCGGTTGAAGGAGCCGGGAAGCGGCGGTGATGATTGCCGATGATCTCCATTAAAGGAGGAGCGGCCGGCCAATGTTTGCCGCTTGCCGCCAAATTCGAGCTGAAGGACGCCAATGTGTGGGGGGCGACGATGCTCCGTACGGAGGACGGCATCTGCCATCTGATTTTCTCCACGTGGCCCAAATCCCTGGGGCATATGGCCTGGGCTACCCATTCGGAGCTGGGCTACGCCACGGCGGAGCAGCCCGGCGGTCCCTACCGGTTTCAGGGAATGGCCTTGACCCGGGATAACGGGGATCGTTGGGATTCCGGCGGCATGCACAATGAATGCCTGATCGAGGCGAAAGGCAAGTATTATCTGTACTATAACGGCCAGCGGGGAAATGGGGAATGGTGGGATCACCGCAACCACCAGCGGGTTGGCGTGGCGGTGGCGGATCATCCTTCGGGACCGTGGCGGCGCTTTGACCGCCCGCTGATTGAACCCAAGCCGGGCCATCTGCTGACGGCGACGCCCAACGTATTTTTGCGGCCCGACGGGCGTTATCAGATGGTCTACAAAACGGTGACGGCGGGGCCTCCGCCCTTCGGAGGAAGCGTCCGGCATGTGATTGCCCTGGCGGACAGTCCCCTTGGCCCTTTTGTTGACCAGCCGGAGCCGTTTATCCGCCGGCCGGCCACCCATTTTCCCATTGATGATCATGTGGAATGGGCTCAGGATGGCGCTTATTATGCCATTGTCAAGGATAACCAGGGTGAATTTACCGGGCATACAGGGGCGATGATTCTGTTCCGGTCCGCGGACGGCTTGGCCTGGGAGCTTGAGCGTGATCCCGTTGTGATGCTTCCGCAGATCACCTGGGAGGATGGCCGGACTCAAGCTTTTGACCGTCTGGAGATGCCGAAGCTGCACATGGAAAAGGGAACTCCCACCCATCTGTTTCTTGCCGGTCTGCCCCGGGGGGAGGACGACTCCTTTATGGTGGCCGTTCCGCTAATCTCCTAATGCAGCGGCGCAGACAATATTCATGAAAGGGATGAGAGCATGGATATCCAAAAAATGATTCGGCCTGTTCCCGGACATGGTTTTTTTGCCATGGAGGGTTATCAGGTCTGGTGCCCGTCTGTGGTCCGGACGGCAGACGGCGTCTTCCATATGCTGTTCTCCCGCTGGCCCCTGGCCTCCGGGCATCACGCCTGGGTTACCCAATCGGAGGTGGCGTATGCCACGGCCTCCAGCCTGATGGGGCCGTATACCTTCTCGCATGTGGTGCTCCGGGGCAGCGGCCACGGGCGCTGGGACGGGGATGTGGTGCATAATCCCACTGTGCTGGAGCATGACGGGAGGTACTACATGTATTATATGGGCAACTACGGCAACGGGGAGTATTGGGATCACCGCAATCATCAGCGCATTGGCGCGGCCTGGGCGGATCATCCCGCCGGCCCTTGGCAGCGGTTGGACCAGCCGGTGCTGGACGTGAGCCCGGGTGCCTGGGACCATCTGATGGTATCCAATCCCACCGTAGCCAGAGGCCCGGACGGAAGGTTCATCATGGTCTACAAGGGGGTGAGTGACGGGCCGCTGCCCGCGGGAGGAGCCGTTGTGTGCGGAGTCGCCGCCGCTTCCCATCCTCTGGGCCCCTTCGAGAAAATCGCCGGGCCCATTATGGTGAACCCCGAGCACGACAGATCCGTGGAGGACCCTTATATCTGGGTTCAGGACGGGCGTTTTTATGCCATAGTCAAAGACTTTCAGGGGTATTTTACCCGGACGGGAGCAAGCTCTCTCGCTTTGTTCGAATCCGCGGACGGGATCGATTGGAAACCCGCGGAGTCGCCTTTGGCCCTGCGTAAGGAGATCGCCTGGGAGGATGGGACGGTGGAGGCTGTGGCCGCTCTGGAGCGTCCCTATATCTGGTTCGACGGGGGACGCCCTGCGGCTCTTCTGTGTGCGGCGGCCTTCGATGAGGAGCGGGAGCGCACCGCCAATATCATCATTCCCTTGAGCCGGGAGGCTGGCGGCGGCCTGGAGGGCTGACGGCTACTCCCTCCCCCTGTATTCGGAGGGGGCGGCGCCCACAGTATGCTTGAACAGCCGGCTAAAATAGAACTCATCCGCAAATCCCAGCTTATGGGCCACTTCCTTGACGGTAAGGTGGGTGGACAGCAGCAGCTCCTTGGCTTCATCCATTTTGATCCGGTTAAAATAGGCAATGGGGCTCATCCCCGTCAGCTCATGGAAAACGCGGGACAGGTAGGAGGGGCTGACGCCGGTGTGGCTGCCCAACTGGTCCAGGGTCAATTTTGCCGAGGTATGGCGGTTCATGCATGAGATGGCCTGATCCACAAGCAGCAGCTTGCGGGCGGCCTTTGCCCGGGTTTGGTCCATCAGCATATCCATGATCTGCATCAGGAGAATTTTGCACTTCCACTCGTACCCCACCCCCTTGGCGCTCCATAGCCGCCACGCATCCTGAAAGCATCTTCGCATGAATGGAGTCTGCACCACGGCCGTTTGGATGCCAAACGGTCTTTCCTGTCTGCCGTTTTCTCCCGGCTCCAATGAAGGCTCCAATGAAAAATGAATGGTGAAAAACTCCGTATGCTCCCGGATGCCAATCTCCAGAGCATCGCCGGGCATAAAGGAAAAGAGCGCTCCCGCCTGCGCCGGATGGTCCGCCTGATTAAGCGTAAAGGTGGGGCCGCCCTCCACAATATAGCAGAAAGCATGGCTCCCGTAGACAAACCGGTTCAGCCTCCATGGAGGCTCGGCAACGCGGTGAATGATTCCTTTTACCTCCGGATTCCATAAATGCGCCATACAGGTTTCTCTCCTCCAGGGGTGGTGCTTCATTATCATATACTCATTCGGCGGCGGCTTGCGCATTTCCTGCCTTCCGACTGAAAATATCGGTTCGCGATAATCCATGTTTAATGAGATATTCCATGGGCTCCATAATCAGGGGACGATACAATATAAGTGCAAGAATCATAACTCACCCTTATAGGAGTGAAACGGACATGAAGCAATTTCATATTCAGGATCATCCATTTCGACAGCAGATTGAAAGCTTCCAGGAGCAGGTCCGGGCGTCTCCGCCGCCGGCGCCCTCCCGCTGGACTCCGGAACGCAAGCTCTCCTTTCTCCGGGAGATTGTGGAGGCCTTCCGCAGCAGGCAGGACTCCTCCGGGGCCATTATTGACCCCGTCACGGACGAGGAATGGCATTATTCCACCCCCTGCTACGCCCTGGCCGCCTCTGTTCTGGCCGCCTGCGGCTTTGAACGGTATGCGGAATCCGCCCGGAGGGCTCTGACCCACAGCATCGGCTGCCTGGTCCGGGGAGAAGCCCCGCAGAATCATGGGGATTTTTTTCCGGTTCCGATTATGGAGGCCTGCCGTCTCTTGGGGCCGCATGTGCCGGCGGAGCAGCTTGAGGCCTGGAGGCAGGCTTTGTCCGGGATAGATCCCGAGCAGATCTATACCTATGTGGAGGCTAAGAAAGACCCCGATGACATCATCAACTGGAATGCCATCGCGCTGTCCGGGGAATATCTGCGGTTCCGGGAGGGGCTTTCGCAGGATCAATCCTGGGTGGAGAAATATTTGACCACATATCAATTGCCGCGGTTCACCGGGCTTGGCCTGTACCAGGATGGACGGCTGTCCTCCCCCAACTGCCCCTTCGCCTATGATATCGTAACCCGCTATCACCTGGAGATTCTGAATGAAAGCGGATATGCCGGGGCGGGCGCCGGGGAGCTGGAGAAGCGCCTGCGGCTGGGGGCAACCACCGGCCTGTTCCTCCTGTCCCCTCTCGGAGAGTACCCGCCCAGAGGGAGAAGCGCCCAGCACCAGTGGAATGAAGCTGCCGCCGCCATGATTTTCTCCATCTATGCCAAGAGGGCCAGGAGCTCCGGCGAGGAGACTATGGCCAGGGCGTTCACCCGGGGAGCGGCCCTGTGCTTCGAGGCTATCTCCAGATGGCAGACGGAGGCAGGGGATCTGAGAATCGTCAGGAACTACTATCCTCCGGAGAAGCGGCACGGGCATGAAATTTATTCCCGGCACGCCACCTACAACATGTGGACTGCCGCCGCCCTCGCCTTCTCCATCCTGCATGCCGATCCCGATATTCCCGAAGGGGCGATCCCTGCGGAGACAGGGGGCTATGTGCTTGAGGCCGACGGCTCCTTCCAAACAGTGGCGGCCTCCATCCGCAATCAGCAGATCATCGTTCAGACCTCCCTGCAGGACCCTTACAACTTGCCGGGGATGGTAAGAATTCACCGGACGGGGCTGCCCTCCCTCATCGGTCCCTCGTCCGCCGGATTCGGGGAAGCGGGCTTCACTCTGTTCAGCGAAGGTGCCGTGGAGCCTGTCAGCTACGCTCCCGCCTGGCAATCCGCCGCCGGCGGAAGGTGGCATTCCCTTGTGGAGGGCTCTCCCGGCGGCGGAGATTTCAACATGATGGACGGCATCGACGGCCGGGCTTCCGGAGCCGGGGCAGTCGTCCGGACGGAGACCGAGCTTCCGGAGCTTTGCGTCTTCGCCGTTCATTGGAAGGGACTGCCGGGGGAGGTGGGGGAGATAGAAAGCCGGTATGTCCAGCGGGACGGGGAGATTGAAATGCATTATTCCTTCCCGCCTTCGGTGGAGAAGGCGGGGGCCGTCATTCCTCTGCTGGCCTATGACGGGCAGGAGGCCAGCGAGATTGAAGTGCTGCCTGCCTCCGTCACCGTCCGCTACAGGGGAGGCACGCTGTGTGTTCGCCCTCTGACGGAGGATACAGTTATTGCGGAGGAGCAGCCGGGCAAGCAGTATGCCTCCCGGAACGGCCTGCTGCGGGTTGTGCGGCTGGAGCGGCAGGGGAATGCCATCGCCTTCCGCATCACGCTGCACCCTTGACGGGGAGATACACTTTGCTGCGGCATAGGAAAATAAAGGAGAGTGAGCGTATGGGATTAAAAGCCAGAGCTTTATCGCTTCCAACGGATGAGGCCCATTGCCAACGGGTGTTCAGCCAAACACTGGCCAAGGTTATGGATAAGACGGAGGAGAATATCCGCCGCTTCGGAGAGCAGTTCCCGTACTACGGCGAAGGAAACCGGTACACGCTGACGGCCAATTCCACATGGGTATCCGGCTACTGGACGGCCTGGCTGTGGATGGCCTATTACCAGACGGGGGATTCCGTGTTCAAGAGGGCGGCCGACGGCCACTTCGAAGGGTATAACCGCCGCTTCAACCAGCCCTACATCCACTGCCATGATGTGGGAGTCATCTATGATATGACGGCGGTCCGCGGTTTTCATGTTACCGGAGAGGAGAAATGGAAGCATGTGGCCCTTCGCGCCGCAGCGCTGCTGTCCACCCGCTTTCACGAGAAGGGGGAATTCCTGCAAGCGTGGGGCTTTCCCGGCGACCGCGGGGTCAACGGCGGACGAACCATTATCGACAGCCTGTGCTGCACTCCCCTGTGGCTGTGGGCGGCCGAGACAACAGGCGATCCCTATTACAGGGAGCTGGCCGTCCGGCAGGCGCGTATGATAAGGGAGCGGCTGGTGCGTCCGGATTATTCCAGCGGCCATACCTTCCTCTTCGATCCGGAGACGGAAGAGCCCGTCGGAATCAGGACGGCCCAGGGCTGCGCGGATGATTCCACCTGGAGCCGGGGGCAGGCCTGGGGGATTCAGGGCTTCCCCGTTTCCTACGCCTTCACGGGCGACCCCGACTTCCTCCGCGTTGCCTTGGAGATGCTGGACTGGTATGTGGACCGGCTGCCGGACAGCCTGATTCCCCCCTGGGACTTTCAGGTGCCGGAGGAGGAGCGGGATACCTCCTCCCTTGCCCTGGCTGTCAACGGCATGCTGCGGCTGGCCGCTTTGCAGACTGTGCCGGAGGAGATCCGGGAAGCCTGTCTGCGCGTTTCCCGGTCCGCCATGCTGAGTCTCATCGAACGCCATGGCGCAGCGGCGGACGGGGAGGCCTGGGGATTGCTGCGGGAAGGGGTCTATCACAAGCCCCAGAACAAGGGGGTCGGCGAGTTCGTCATTTGGGGCGACTATTATTTTTTGGAGAATCTGATGATTCTGGCGGGGAAAAATCCCCTGCAGCTGGATATGGCCCACCGGCTGGGCAGATAACAAGGGAGGATGGCAGCGGATGGATCATTCGTTGGATGCGGAAGACTGGAAGGAACTGCGGAAGCTGCTTTATTCCGCCGTGCTGAGCGATGTGCTGGACGATCTGGGGTGGCGGAGGCAAACCCTTGACCCGGGACTGGTTCCTTTGGACAGCGGCCTTGTGCTCATGGGGCGGGCTTTTACGGCCATAGCCGCGGAAGTATCCGTTATTCCCGCCGAGCCTTACAAGCTGCAGATGGAGGCGGTGGATGCCATTGATCCGGAGGAGGTATTCGTGGTCCAGACCGGCGGCTCGGACAAAGCGGCCTTCTGGGGCGAGCTGCTGTCCACGGCATGCCGGGCCAGAGGCGGCACAGGCGCTGTGGTGGACGGCCTGTGCCGGGATACCCGCAGAATCAGGGAGATGGGCTTCCCGGTGTATGCAAGGGGAACCAGACCGGCGGATTCCAAAGGAAGGCTGGATGTGGTCGCCTATCAGGTGCCGGTGGAAATCGGCGGGGTTCGCATTGAACCGGGGGACATTCTGTTCGGAGACAGCGACGGCATCACCGTTGTTCCCCGGCAGGCGGAGCGGCAAGCCATTGAACTGGCGCTGGCCAAGGCCACGGGTGAGAATGGCGTCCGTGCGGCCCTTCAGAACGGCATGCTTTGCTCGGAGGCTTTCCGCACCTTCGGAATTTTGTAGAAGGCAGGAAGAAAAGCCAAGACCATGACAAGAAAAACCATTGTCCAGTTTTTGGGATGATCTTACAATTGCAGGAGGGCGGGAAGCTGCCCTCCTATGCGGATTCAGCGGGAAAGGAGCGATGCCGGTTCTGCGACGGAAAACAGCGGAGCCTATTGGCGCTGTGCAGACAGCGGTTTGTAAGCGATTTCTTTTGGGCTGTGCGCCAGGACATTTTGAGAAGGAAACGGGTGATCATTTAAGGGAGGATTGAGTTATGGCTAAGGAAAGGATCAATGGTTTGGCCGGAAGGCTGCCTTTGGCGCTGTTGGCGCTGGCAGCTATGCTGCTGATGGCTCTGCTGGCGGCCGGCAGCAAGGCTTACGGGGCGCCTCCAAGCGATGTCTACCAGCTGGAGTGGGCGGATGAGTTTGACGATGGGAGTGTGGATGCCGATGAATGGCTGTACCGTCAGGGGAATCGCGTCATATGCGCCAATTTGCCGGAAAATGTGACGGAGCGGGAAGGCTTTCTGCGGATTGCCCTGAAGCAGGAAACGGCGGGGAGCATGAACTACACCTGCGGCGGCGTCATCTCCAAAAGGCTGTTCGGGTACGGCTACTACGAGACCAAGGCGAAGCTGTGGCCGGACAAGGGCTTTCACTCTTCCTTCTGGCTGATGGGCGTGCCGTTCAACACGGCGGATTATTCGGGTCCGAACAATCAAGTGAATGAAATTGACGGGTTCGAGGTGGACGGGCATGCTCCCGGCGAGGTGTACACCAATACCCACTATTACACCCCCTCCCATGTGATTCATAAGGGGGGAGTCTACAAGAAGATCAATACTGCCGCCGATTATCATGTTTACGGCTGGGAATGGACCCCTACCCAGGTGAAATTCTATGTGGACGGCGTATTGACCAATACGGTGGATTATCCCGGCCCCCACGGAACCCAGAACGTCTGGTTGACCTCCCTGGGCTATACCGAGCCGGTTGATGCCACTAACCTGCCCGGTGAAGTAACGTATGATTATTTCCGCTTCTACAAAAAAACGGACCTGCTTCAGGCACCGTATGGAGCCATTATCCGGGACAATGCCCAGCCTGGCTACAGCGAGTCGGGGGGATGGTCAGGCACCAAGCTTGCTTATGGCTTCAACGACAAGGATACCCGCTACACGGATGCCGCAGGCTCGTGGGCCCAATGGGACGCGGCTCTGCCCTACGCCGGACAGTATGAGGTATTCGCCTGGAACCCCAGCTTCTACAGCTCCTCGGACAGCCATGCGGTGTATACCGTGTCTCATGAAGCCGGGACGGTTGCAGCCGCTGTCTATGTGGACCAGAGCACGGCCGGGCAGCAATGGGTCAGCCTGGGAACGTATTCCTTTGCCGGAAGCGGCAATGAATATGTCAGGGTGTCCAAGGACAGCGCGGCTGCAGGCTCTCTGCGGGCGGATGCGGTGATGTTCGTGCCTGCGGCGGTGATGCCGGAAACACCGGCTGACGCCGTGCCCCCTGCCGCCCCGGCCGGATTCACCGGAACGGCAAGCCTGTCTCCCGCCGACGGGGATGCCATCGCAACCTGGACCTGGACCGCCAACAGCGAGCCGGATATAGCCGGGTACAATGTATACCTGGACGGGATCAAGATGAACTGGAATCTTGTGGCGGGCACCAGCTTTTCCTTTAACCGGATGCGGGCCGGACAGGGCCATACGCTGACGATGAGCGCCGTTGATCACTCAGGCAACGAGTCAGCCCCATCGGGGCCTGCGGCGGTTCAGATTCCTGCGGACACGTATGCGCCTGCGGCTCCCGGCCCATTCTCCGTGGAAACCTCCGACGGTCTGGCGGTGCTGAACTGGATCAAAAATACGGAGCTGGACGTGCGGGGATACAATGTTTATCTGAACAATGTGAAGATCAATACTTCCCCGGTCAGCGGCGGAGAGCTGTATCCGGACGCCCAATACATGGTGAAGGATCTGGAGAACGGCAACATATATACCTTCCACATTACGGCGGTGGATTATTACGGCAACGAATCAGCCGGATCGGCTGCCGTAACCGAGGTGCTCCGGCCCATTACCGTCATTGACGGAACCGGATCGGGATATATGGAGCTTTCGGGAAGCTGGTCGGGCTCCGGCATCAAGGGCTGGGCCAATACCTCCACCCGGACCTCCAACACGGCAGGCGCTGCGGCCGTCTGGATTCCCGCCTTGGCCGCATCCGGCGACTATGAAGTCTTTGTCTGGATTCCGAAGCACAGCAATGCCACCGTCAATGCCAAATACACTGTATATTATAACGGCGGCTCCCAGGAAATTTTCAAGAATCAGACCGTCGAAGGGAACCAGTGGATTTCCCTGGGCACCTATCCGTTTCTGGCGGGGGCAGGCGGTTATGTGAAGGTGGAGAATGCCGCCGGCAGTTATCTGCGCACCGATGCCATGCGGTTTATGCCTGCCTTCGAAACGGTCCATGTGATCGACGGCGGCGATCCCGGCTACAGCGAATCCGGCAACTGGCAGGGAAGCGGACTGTCCGGCTACAACGGAAGCTTCACCCGTTATGCGGGAGCAGGCGGCTCTTATGCCCAATGGACCCCCGGCATCGGGGCCCCGGGCAATTATTCCGTATACTTCTACAAGGTGGTGGGCCCCAGTTCCCACACCAATGCCCAAGTGAGCGTTTCGTACAGGGGAGTGACGGACAGCCGGTCGATGAATCTGACGGAGGGAGCCTCGGGCTGGGTTTATCTGGGGGACTATTCCCTGACGCCGGGGGATTATGTGCGCATCGCCAAGACGGAGTCGGGCGGCTATGTGCGCTCGGATGCCGTCAAGTTTGTGCTGAACCCCTCCGAGCTTTACGTGGATACGGAAAGCGCCGGCCAATATACGGAGTCGGGCAACTGGCAGGGCAGCAGCTTGAAGGGGTATAATGGCAGCAAGACCCGGTTCAGCTCATCGTCGGGCGCCTATGCCCGGTGGACGCCGGACGTGCCTACGGCGGGCTTGTATGAGATATATATTTACAAGGTAGTCGGGCAGGGGAATGCAGTCTCGGCCCAGATTGATGTTCATTATACCGGGGGTGCGGATACGAAGCCCTTATACCCGGCGGACGGAGTCTCCGGCTGGGAATATGTCGGCGATTATTGGCTGTCTCCCGGCACTGCCGACTATATCCGCCTTACCAAAACCGTATCGGGCTATATCCGCTCCAATGCGGTCCGGCTGATTCACAAATAAGATGAAGCCCATACCCGGTTCAAGGCCGGGTATGGGCATATTGGTTAAGCGGCGCTTTCAGCCGAATCCGGGGTTGGACCAGGCCCGTTCCGTCTCCTTCAGCCACCGCAGCTCCGATTCCGCCGCGTCCCAGTAGCTGTCGCCGAACCATTCAATTGCCGCGAAGCCGCCGTATTCCAGCTGCCGGATTTGCCGAAGAAAGGGCATAAAGTCCATGTCTCCCTCCCTGAGCGGATAGCCGTAGCGCACCTTCCCTTCGGGGGAATGCCGTCCGTTTTTGAGATGGATATTCACTGTATGCGGCCACAGCGCCTGAAGGGCCTGCAGCGGATTTTCGCCCATATGAAACAGGTTGTAGATGTCCAGATTCACCTTCAGCTGCGGGGAGTCCACAAGCTCAAGGAGCCGCAGCGTGGCCGGAGTGGTATCCGTCAATTGGCCGTGATGGGTCTCCATGATGATGAATACGCCGTTTTGCTCCGCCGTCCGGCATATGGCCTTAAGCCCCTGCGCCGCCCTTATCCATTGGGCTTCCGTTGCTTCCGCCGAGCCGATCCAATCGAGAAACAGGCGCACGTGGGCTCCTCCCAGCTTCCGGGCGCATCCGCACAGCTGCTTCGCCTGGTCCAATGCCTGGGGGAGCCGCTCCTCTTCGGCAATGAATGCGGTGGACGCCGCGATGACCGAAGCCTGAAGCCCGCTGTCCCGCAGCAGCCCGCTCAGTCTCTCCACTCCGCCGTCTGCGTCCAGGCAAGCGTCCAGATGCCCCTGCCAGATCTCGATTCCGTCATAGCCGATGCGGGCGGCGCGGGGGATAATGGACTCCAAAGCTTCGTCCTTATTGCCTGTGGAACACAGGGATAAGCGCATATGCTACTCCACCTTTACAAAAGTTTGCTCCCGGGCCGAACGGTACACGGCCTGTACGATCCTCAGATCCCGCAAGCCGTGCTCCACAGGGACGGGAGGGGTCCGGCCCTCGAGCACAGCCGAAACAAAAGCGGCATGCTGATTATAGGGATTATGATCCAGCTGAACAGAGGAGGGAGTGAATTGGGGGAAAACGGCGTCATAAACCGTCTCCGCCTGCAAACAGCGGATGAAGGCTCCCTGGAAAGGGGCGCGCAGCTGGGCCTCCACCCTGTTGCTTTCGGTAATGATGATATAGCCTTCCGTGCCGAACACGGCCAGGGAAAATTGGGGGCTGCAGTAGGACGCCTCCAGTGTTCCCAGCGCCCCGCCCGCAAACCGGCAGATGGCTGCCGACGCATCGTCGCCGCCCACATGGGGAGAAAACCGGTTGTGGCAAAAAGCGGCCACACTTTCAATGGTGTCGCCGATCAGCCACTGGACCATATTCACGGGATGGAGGGCCAATTGGATAAAAGCGCCGCCGCCGGTTTTTTCCGCCGAGGCGCGCCAATTCTCGGGCTTCAGGCTTCTGCCGGTGATACCGGCTCCTCTGCACCGGACAGAGACGACGCGGCCGATCCATCCGCCGTCGACAATCATTTTTGCCTCATGATAAAGAGGGTTGTCGAAAAAGCTCATATACATGCCTGCTTGTTTCCCTGATTGGGCGGCCACCGCCACAATCCGTTCCGCCTCTTCAACGGAGGGGGTCAGAGGCTTCTGGATAAGCACATGCTTTCCCGCCTGCAGGGCAGCTACTGCCTGGGGCATATGCAGGTGGTTGGGCGTGCTGATGTCCAGCATATCCAGCTCCTCCGCCAAGGCGTCCCCGAAGCGGGAGGTATAGGGAACTCCGCCCAATTCTTCGGAAGCGGAGGCCGCCTCCGCTTCATCCGTATCCACCAGAAGCGCAAGCTCCGCCCCGGGGATGGACAGATACCGCCTGCGGATTTTCTTGGCCATTCCGCCGCAGCCGATCAGTGCGATTCGCAGCCGTTTGCCGTTCATGGCATGACTTCCTCTCTTGTACAGTTTGCTTTCTTCTTCATTAATGTAGCACAAGCTTGCTCCAGTAATCGCCGCCGGATTACACAAAAATGTCGCTGCATTATTCAAAAGCCAAAAGAGGGATGGACTATGAAGTATTTGGAGAATATTGATTTTCGGACAAAGTCGTATTTGTTTTCATACCGCAACACCATGACCGGGTCGGAATTTCGCCGCCTGCATGCCCATCAGGGATTTGAATTTCTATACATCCACGAGGGAGAAGGGACCATTATCACGGAAGGCCGCATCTGCCGGGCAGGACCGGGAATGCTCTTTATGTTCCAGCCCTATCAGCTGCACAGCATCCGGATGGAAGCGGGGAATTCCCCCTATATCCGCTCCGTATTTGCCTTCGAGCCCTCCTGGTATGACGCTTATCTGAAACCGCTGGGAGCGCTCTATGATTTTTTTCAGTATTTATGGCGGCGCGAGCTGCCTGTTCAATGTCTCGATGACAATCATGAGGACGGGAATATGATACCGGCGCTGTTTGCGCAGCTTCACAGCCAACTGCAGAATTGCCGGGAGCAGCCGCAAATTCAGGAAACGGCGGTGTTTCTGATCTGTCTGCTGCAGCAGCTCCGTTCCCGCCGTTCTCTTCAGCCTGCGGCCGTGTTTCCCGTGCAGCGGAGCCAATATCATGCGGAGAGGATTATGGACTGGGTGGAGCGGCATTACCGCGAGCCCTTTGATCTGAAGAAGGCGGCCCGGGAGCTCCATCTCAGCCCGCCGTATGTATCGCGCTTTTTCCGGCAGGCCACGGGAAGCAGCATCACCGAATACCTGACGGCTTTGCGCCTCCGCAAGGCATGCGGCCTTCTGAGGCAGGAGAGCTGGAGTGTGGAGCGTATTGCAGAGGAGGTGGGCTACGGGAGCGCATCGTATTTTTGCCAGCTGTTCAAAAAAGAAATAGGGACCACCCCGCATCAATACCGGGTGGTCCCTGCTCCGATTCATGCCGATGCCCTTATTTGACCTGCTGGGCAGTTACGGAGGTGTATTCCGAGGAGACGTAGGTTTGCAGTTCTACCTTGGAAACAACCATGGGATACATCATATCGGGGTCGGGCGGCGTCAGCCTGTAGCGGATCACCGCTTCCTTGTCGCCTGTAAATTCAATGCCGGTAATCACCGCGCCATAACCGGGATGGGGCACCTGAATGGTGACAAGAGCCTTATTTACCCCGTCGGCGGCCTTCTCCAGGGAGACTGCAGCCTCGCTCCAGACAAGCGGCGTATCCTCCGGCGGAGCGGCGGTTACCCCGGGAACGGGGGTGGCCCCGGGCACAGCGCCCGGCGTGCCTGCCGGCGTGGAGGGTTCGGAGGAAGGAGCGCCGCCGGTATGGCTGGCTACGAAGGCTCTGGCCTCATACAGCCAATCGGCTGCCTCCGAACGGGTAATGCCCGCTTTCGGCCGGAACTGGGCCTTTTCCAGCTTGATAACCCGCATGTTCAAAAGCGTCTGGATGCTGCCGGAGGCGGCAGGATCAATGGCATCCTCATCCTCCAGAATATTGAACAGCTCGATAACGGCAAAATTTCCCTTCTGCTGAATGGCCTTGTTGAGAAGCACGGCAAATTGCTCGCGGGTCAGCTGGCTGGACGGGTCCACATCCTGAGGGAGCTCCAGCCCGTTGTGCTGGGCGATGATGAAATCCTCGGCATACCAGGCGTCATCCGGGACATGGGTGTAATAATCGCTGGCCTTGGGAGCCTTGATGAAGCTGATATGGGCAAGACTCAGGTCTAAGCCTTTGACAAGAAGCCGGATGCCCTGATCGTAGGTCAGAACCTCCTTGGGAGCGAAACGGTCACCGTCCATCCCCGAAAGCACACCATCCTTGCGCAGACTTTCAATCTTGGTTTGGGCAGGGTCCTGGGATATGTCGCTGAATGCGAAGGCGGCAGTTCCTCCCAGCATAGCGGCAGCCAACACAACAACAGAAATTCGTTTGGTTAATGGATTCAAAGGAATCACCTCCAGCCTTACTGACGCCCGCAACGGGAAAAAGGTTGCAGCAGCGGCAGATACCAAGCTTTTGCCTCCTTTCGCCTATTCTCCCCTTCGCTCAGGAAAATAAAACCAGCCCCCGACCCTGCGGCCGGAGGCTGGTTTTATTCCATATAGGCGTTACGCCATCAATTGGCGAAGTACGGTTTGCAGGATGCCGCCGTTCTTGTAGTAGTCCACATCCACCAGACTGTCCAGGCGGACCGCCGCGGGGAAGGTGAAGCTGCTGCCGTCGGTGCGGACGGCGGTGACGGTGACCTGCTGGCCGGGCTGGATGCTGTCGCTTAAGCCGGAGACGGAGAAGGTTTCTGTACCCGTGATGCCCAGACTCTTCCAGTCCGCCCCGTCCACAAATTGCAGGGGCAGCACGCCCATGCCCACCAGATTGCTGCGGTGAATCCGCTCATAGCTTTCGGTGATGACGGCCTTGACGCCCAAAAGCAGGGTGCCCTTGGCGGCCCAGTCCCGGGAGCTACCGGTGCCGTATTCCTTACCGGCGATGACCACCAGGTTGGTGCCGGCCTCCTGGTACTTCATGGAGGCGTCGTAGATGGACTCCACCTGGCCTGTGGGCAGGTAGGTGGTGACGCCGCCTTCGGTGCCCGGGGCTACGGCGTTGCGGATGCGGATGTTGGCGAAGGTGCCCCGCATCATCACCTCATGGTTGCCGCGGCGGGAGCCGTAGGAGTTGAAGTCCTCCCGCTTGACGCCATGGCCGATAAGATATTTGCCTGCGGGAGAATCCGCCTTGATGTTGCCCGCCGGAGAAATATGGTCGGTGGTCACGGAGTCGCCCAAAAGCGCCAGCACCCGCGCGCCGCCGATATTCCCGATATGGCCCGGCTCCGCTGCCAAATCCTTGAAGAAGGGGGGCTCCTGAATATAGGTGGAGGAGGCGTCCCATTCGTACAGCTCGCCCTCCGGCACCTCGATGGCGTTCCAGCGTTCGTTGGCGTTGAAGACGTTCTTGTATTTGTCCCGGAACATGGCGGGATCAAGAGCGGACTTCACCGCTTCCTGAATCTCTTCGTTGGTGGGCCAGATATCCTTCAGGAACACCGGCGTATTGCTCTTGTCATAGCCGATGGGCTCGGTGGTCAAATCAATGTTCACGGTTCCCGCCAGGGCATAAGCTACGACCAAAGGCGGCGAAGCCAGATAGTTGGCCTTCACCTGGGCATGGACCCGGCCCTCGAAGTTCCGGTTGCCGGAGAGGACGGCGGCTACGGTCATGTCGTTGTCGGCCACGGCCTTGGACACTTCATCCGGCAGCGGACCGCTGTTGCCGATGCAGGTGCCGCAGCCGTAGCCGGTGACGTGGAAGCCCAGTTCCTCCAGGGCGGGGAGCAGTCCGGCGTTTTTCAGATATTCGGTGACCACCAGGGAGCCGGGGGTCAGGCTGCTTTTGACGTAAGCGGGTTTGGTCAAGCCGCGCTCCACCGCTTTTTTGGCGACGAGACCGGCGCCCAGCATGACGCTGGGGTTGGAGGTGTTGGTACAGCTGGTGATGGCGGCGATAACCACAGCGCCGTTGCGCATAAGGGAGCTTTTGCCATCGGGGGAATAGATGGTGACCTCCTCCTCCGCCAGCTTCTGCTCCGGCAGGCCGTAGCCGCCCTTATCCAAAGGAGCCCGCACTGTTGTATTGTAGGCTTCCTTCATGCGGGACAGCTCCACCCGGTCCTGGGGACGTTTGGGCCCGGCCAGGCTGGGCACCACGGTGGACAGGTCCAGCTCAATGGTATCGCTGAACACCGGATCGGGGGTGCTGTCGGTGCGGAACATGCCCTGGGCCTTGTAATAGGCCTCCACCAGGGCGATTTGCTCCTCGTCCCGGCCGGTCAGGCGCAGGTAGTTCAGGGTTTCGTCATCCACCGGGAAAAAGCCGACGGTTGCTCCGTATTCCGGGCTCATATTGGCGACGGTAGCCCGGTCGGCCAGGCTCATGCCGGATAAGCCGGGGCCATAGTATTCCACGAATTTGCCCACGACGCCCTTTTTGCGGAGCATCTGGGTGACGGTCAAGGCCAGGTCGGTGGCGGTGGCCCCTTCCGGGAGGCTGCCGGTGAGCTTGAAGCCGATGACATCCGGCGTAACAAAGTAGAGAGGTTGGCCCAGCATACAGGCTTCCGCCTCGATGCCGCCCACGCCCCAGCCCACAACGCCCAGGCCGTTGATCATGGTGGTGTGGGAGTCGGTGCCGACGAGAGAATCGGGGTAGGCTACAAGCTCGCCGCCGACTTTTTTCACAGCGGTAACGGAGGCCAGGTATTCCAGGTTGACCTGGTGCACAATGCCCGTTCCCGGAGGCACGGCGCGGAAGTTGTCAAAGGCGGTTTGCGCCCAGCGCAGGAAGCGGTACCGTTCCCCGTTGCGCTCAAACTCCACCTTGGTGTTGTATTCCTCCGCTTCCTTGGAGCCGAAGGCGTCCACCATGATGGAGTGGTCGATCACCAGGTCCACGGGGACCAGCGGGTTGATTTTTTTGGGGTCGCCGCCGGAGGCCTTCATGGCGGACCGCATGGCTGCCAGATCCACAACGACAGGAACGCCGGTGAAGTCCTGGAGCACAATCCGCGCGGGGATAAAGGGAATTTCCTTATTGGCATCCCGCCCTTCGGCCCATCCGGCAATTTGCTTCACGTGCTCTTCGGTGATGGCCCGGCCGTCGAATTGGCGGACAGCGGCCTCCAGCAGCACCTTAATGGAAAAGGGAAGGCGGTCGATGCTTCCGAATTGTGCGGACAGGGCGGGAAGATCATAGTAAGCGTATTCCTTGCCGCCTGCGGAAAGCTTCTTTTTGACCGAGTAACGATCCTGGTAGGACATAAATAGTTAGCCTCCTTAGTTTCATCTAATGAAACTTTATTTCAAAATATCGTTATCTTCAGTATAGCGGGTTTCCTGCTGTTCGTAAATGCCAAATTGCCTTGTTTCCCATTCATGAACCCCCGGCAATCCTCATATATTGTACCTGAGCTTTATTGGGTGTTAAGCCAAGCTGGAAGAGGAGGGGACCGGCATGAATTGGAAGCTGGCGCTGTACGATTTTATCCATGCCCGCAACCAGACGGAAACGGATTACGACATCGGCCCGCTGCGGCAGCTGACGGCAGACGGGGAATTCCTGCGCCAAATGGAAGCGCGGCAGGAGCGCCGCAGGCTGCAGCATCTGATCCGCGGGCTGGCGCCGGTCCGCTCGGAAATCCGGCTGGGCGTCAAGCAGGTGGAAACCTCGGAGCGGGAGGCTATTGTGGATATCCGGCTGGCCCAATCCTTTCAGGGAAGTGTCGGCAGCCGGACGCTGACGGAGGATAGCTGGTGGACGGAGCGGCTTACCTTTGCATCAGTGCGGGAAGGCGTTTGTTTATTGCAGCGTGTGGAGCGGTCTCCTTACGCCGACCGGGATGAACGGGCGGGGCTGTTGCCGGAAATAGCGGAGGAGGTCAGGCAGCCGCTGCCGCCGCCTTTTCTCAGGCAGGGGCTGCAGGCGGTTTCCCGCAATAAGGGGGCCTACAACCGGAGGCTGGCGGTGGAATACGCCGAAAGATTCTGGGAAACCCCCAATCCCGCTTATTTGGCCTTTGAGGTGGATTGCTCCAATTATGTATCCCAATGCATTCTGGCAGGGGGCCACTATATGGATTATACCGGCCGCCGGGAGGCCGGCTGGTGGTACCGGGGCCGGAGCGGAAGCCAGGAGCTGTGGAGCTACAGCTGGGCGGTGGCCAATGCTCTGCAGCTGTATCTGGGGGGCAAACGGAACGCCGGGCTCCGGGCCGAGGAAGTGGGTTCGCCCAAGGAGCTGGAGCCGGGAGATGTGATCAGCTACAGTTGGAACGGCGACGGCCGTTACGGGCACAGTACGGTGGTGACGGATTTCGATCCCGACGGGATGCCCCTGGTGAATGCCCATACTGTAAATTGCCGCCACCGGTATTGGGATTACAGCGATTCCTATGCGTGGACGGAGGCAACCAAATACCGGTTCTTTCATATTCTGGAACCGTGAGCAGTTTCATATCCCGCTTGAATGAAAGAAGGGTCGGCCTTGAATGAGGAAATCCGTATCGGAGTGATCTATATCCGCAGTCCAGATAAAGCGGAGCAGCGGCTGCGCCGGCTTGCCGCCAGGAGTATGGCGGAGCTGCTCCAGGGGCAGGGGTATGCCGCTGTCATCAAAGAACTCCCTGTTGGAAACGCACAAGCCGTCACAGGGAGCGTGCCCAGGGCGGATGTGCTGCTGCCTGCGGGAGTTCACAGCAGGCGGGAGCTGCGCCGGCTTGCCGCATACGCGGAGGTGCTGGGCATTGCTGTGGCGGGGCTGGAGCCGGCAGGGGCAGTCCTGGGGGCCGACCGGGTGCTGCTGCGCAGGCTTTTGGCAGGGGAGCGTGTGCCCCAAAGCCTGTTCCGCACCTTCACCCATTCCCAATGGGAGCAGGACTCCGCCTATTTTCTCATCGAAATGGAGCTGACCCTGGGGTATCCCTGCCGGATCGGACCGGCGGATTCCGGCTGCGGCCAAGAAGCGGCGACGGCTGCCAACCGGGAGGAGCTGCAGGCGGCGGTGGAGGAGATATTCCGGCAGACCGACCGGGTGTTGGCGGAGGAGACGGTCAAGGGCCGGATGTACGCCGCTGCCCTGGGAGGCGGGGAAGAGCCGGGGGAGATTGCCGTGATGGAGCTGGGGCCGGCGTGGCCGCAGCCGCCGGATGCGGCTGCCAAACCTTCCGCCGGAAGCCCGCTGGAGACAGAGATAAGGAAGGCCTCCCGGCGCGCTTTTGCCGCCTTGCAGGCCAAAGGGCCGGCGCTGCTGTTTTTTGCAACCCCCGACGGGCAGAGCAATGTGCTGTTGACGGATGCGGATTTGTGCCCGGACCTGGGAGCGGACGGCATCCATGCCGCCGTCTGGCGGAATGCCGGTACGGCGGACGGGGAGCGGCTCCGGCGGCTGGTGCGCGCTGCTTGGGAGCAAGCGGGCAAGCCGGGCGCGGGCGGAGCGGCGGACGATTGAGGGCTTAAGAGAGCTGGCGGGAGGGTGAACGGGCCGGGTAATTGCCAGCAGAATATGGTATTCTTAAAGGAACCCCCCTTTAGTTTATGCTTACGATGCTGGCTATCCTTCGGATAGCCCAGTGGATGCTTACGATGCAGGCTTTCCGAAGGAAAGCCCTTAGGAGGAACGCCAATGGGATTCGCTACGGAATTTAACTCGGTATGCAAATTTAAGAACGAGCAGGAGCTTCACGATTTGCTGGAATACGGCAAGTGCAAAATGGTCAAATCCGGCTTCCGCGTATACCCCACCGGCCAGAAGGTAATTGCCTACACGCCGCAGAACCAGGCTATCGCCATTGTCAAAATTACCGCCTCCATTGCCGAAATCAATTTTCAGGGCAAAGAGGTGACCCTGGTGGAGATGGATCTGCTCCGCAAGCTGACGGAGGAAGAGGCCAGAGTGCAGACGGCGCTGGCTTATGAAATGTTTTTCGGGGACAAGGAAGCGGCGGAGTAAAACGGATGATTCCGGCAGACGGCGGGAAGGCTATCCAGATATGGAGACCGAATACTTGCCGGGAGTGACTTGCCTGTGATTGTCCGTTTTGGTTATGTGGCCATGTCCACTGTTGTGTCTCAGGCTTCCCCCTCCAAAACCATGACCGCCACCTCCTTCGCCAAGCTGGAGGACCGGGAGGCCGCCATCCGCAAGCTGGAACGCATTGCGGCGGAGAATCTGCACAATACCCTGCGGCTGCTCCGGCATAACCGGGCCAGCGATATTCATCTGTACCGGTTTTCCTCCAAGCTGATTCCCCTTGTTGGGCATGAGCTGCTTGCGGGCTGGGACCCCTTCGCGGCGCTTTCGGAGCCCTTCGCCCAGGTTGGGGAATATGTGCGCCTGCACCGGATGCGGACAAGCTTTCATCCCGACCATTTTACGGTGCTGTCCACGCCCCGCCGGGATGTGCTGGACAACTCCGCGGCCGATCTGGGGCGGCATCATGCCATGCTTACGGCCATGGGCCTAAACCGCAACGCCAAATGCAATATCCATGTGGGCGGCAGCTACGGGGACAAGCAGGCGGCGGGAGAGCGGTTCATCCGCCATTTCCTTGCTCTTCCCTGGGAGGTGCGGGAGCGGATTACGCTGGAGAATGACGACAAGACCTTTACGGCGGCGGAGACGCTGGCGCTTTGCGAAGAGGTGGGAACGCCCATGGTGCTGGACCTGCATCATCATGCGGTGAACAATGACGGGGAGAGCGCCGTCTCCCTGTGGCCGCGGATTCTCCGGACATGGGAGAACGCCGGGATGGATGAACCGGAATCCTTGGGTTTGCCGGCCCTGCCGCCCAAGATTCATGTCTCCAGCCCCCGAGAAGGCAAGGACGTTCGGGCTCACGCGGATTATGTGGAGGCGGGTCCGCTGCTGGAATTCTTACGGGAGATTGCCCCGGACACACCCGCTCTGGACGTAATGCTGGAGGCGAAGATGAAGGACGGGGCGCTGTTCCGGCTGATGGAGGATTTGGCGGAGATGCAGGGAGTCCGGCAGGTGGACCAGGCCAGTGTGGAGCTGTGAGCGGGCTGCGGCGGGCTTGGAGAGATGAACGGACTCTCCATTTTGAGGATAGCGTGTGTGTTGGAGAGCGTGTGCAGAAGGGGAAAGCGGGACACTCGCGGGGCTTGAAGATATCTGGGACGGCTGTTCCTGCAGAGCGACGGCAATGAAGCCTGGCCGGTGGCGGTCAGGTTTTTTGCTGTGTGCGAGGTGCAGATTCGGGTGAGGGAATGCTGGGATGCAGGCGGACACAGCCTCACTAGCGTTGCATCTACCGTCCCATGAGAGGCGTTCTCAATAGCCGAACCAAATAGACCAAATAT
>NZ_QMFA01000044.1 GCF_003285005.1 Paenibacillus sp. YN15
TTCTATGAACATTTGGAGAAGGATTTCTGCTTCCTTTCTCATGTAAGGTTTGATGCATCGCTAGTGGCTTATTGCCCACCGCTGCCTCATTTCCCGCCATTTTCGCCGCATATGGCCCGGTAAGGGGCGCTCAGTTCCGCTAAAAATTCAAATTCCCGTTTTTACCGCAATAAGAGTCGCTGAGTTCCGTAGCAGCAGGCCCCCGCCAAAAAAACGCACGCTGCTGTCATAAATCCAACACTTCCACCACTTGCCCGATTACAAGCACCGCTCTCGCTCCCCACCCGATTACCAGTAACGCCTACTCCCATCACCACCTGATTATGAGCATTGCCTACACCTCTCACCTACCAGATTACGGTATTACCCTCGTCCGCCCAGTTACGCCGTCCACCCCCACCCAGTTACACTGTCCACCCCACCCGGTTGCAGGTGCCGCCCTCACCCGCACCTGCCCTCTTACGGGCCGCGGCGGGGTGAGAGAGGTGCTCCTCCGGCGGCTATGCTCCTCGCGGCTCCCCCTTTCCGCGGAGATGCAAAAAACCCGCCGGAATGGGCGGGTTTGAACGTACTTCATGCGCACACACCATGCTCATGTAATCTGCCGGATGACTGCATCTGCGGAGGCGGCAGGCTGGTCCTTGAACTGCATCTGGTACAGCCGGAAGTAATGGCCCTTGCGGCGCAGCAGCTCCCAGTGGGTGCCGGTTTCCACTACGGTTCCATGGTCCAGCACGGCAATCAGATCGGCATTCTGGATGGTGGACAGCCGGTGGGCGATGACGATGGTGGTCCGGCGGTGCATCAGCCGGGCCAAGGCTTCCTGGACCAGATGCTCCGTCTCCGTGTCCAAGGCCGAGGTGGCCTCGTCCAGGAGCAGCACCGGCGCATCCTTCAGAATCGCCCGGGCGATGGCAATGCGCTGCCGCTGGCCCCCGGAGAGCCGGGCTCCCCGCTCGCCCACCTGGGTTTCGAAGCCCTCCGGCAGCTGGCTGATAAATTCCAGGGCATTGGCCGCCCTGGCGGCCTGCACAATCTCCTCCTGGCCCGCCCCCAGACGGCCGTAGGCGATATTCTCCAGGATGGTGCCGGAGAACAGGAAGGTCTCCTGGGGCACATAAGCAATGGAGCGCCGCAGCGTTCCCAGGGGAATCCGCCCCATGGGCATTCCATCCAGCAGCAATTCGCCCTGGTCCGGCCTGTAGAAGCCCTGGAGCAGGCTGAGCAGGGTGCTTTTGCCCGCTCCGCTGTGACCGACCAGCGCCACCACCTTGCCGGCAGGAACCGTCAGGCTCAGCCGCTCCAGCACAGGAGCGCCGTCTTCATACGCAAAGGAAACCTCCCGGAGGGCGATTTCGGGAGGCAGAGCGCCGCCGTCGGCCGATTCCCGCTCCGCTCCGCTGCCAGCGCCTGCCGTTTTCCACTCCGTCCCGCCATCGGCCAACTCCCGCTCGACCCGGCCGCCGACACCTGCCGACTCCTGCTCCGCCCTACTGCCGCCGTCGGCCAACTCCTGCTCTGCCCCGCCAGCAGCCTTCGCCGTGCGCTGCTCCTCCTGCCTCCCCTGCTCCTCCTCCGGAAAGCCGGGCTCCGCCTTTTCCTCCAGCACATGGACGATCCGCTCCGCGGAGGAAAGGGAGCGCTGAAACCCGCCCCACAGCCCGGCCAGTCCCGACAAGGGAGCCACCATCTGATGCATCAGATTGTTGAAGGCCACCAGATTGCCCACGGACATGGTTTGCTCCGCCACAAAATAAGCTCCCAGCCCCATGCTTAAGAAAAAGGTGGCCGAGCCTACTGCCCCGGACCCCACCTGGAACAGCCCCCGGATGCGGGCCTGCTTCATCTCCAGCCCCATCAGATGTGCGTTCTGCTTCTCATACTGGCGGGTCATCAGACCGGCCAGGGTAAAGGAGCGGATAATGGGGCTGGCGGAGAAGGTCTCATGGAGAAAGCCCTGCATCCGGCTTAAAAACTCCTGAATCAGCCGGGTGTTTTTCCGCAGCAGCTTCCCGAAGACTGCCCCGGTTGCCGCAGCCACGGGGATCAGCATCAAACAAATTACCGACAGCCGCCAATTGATGGTCAGCATGTACAAAAGAGCGGCCACTGCCATCAGGGGCAGCCGGATCATCTGCACCAGATTGCCGCCAATGGCGCCGTCCAGATTTTGAATGTCATTGGTGAGTCTGGAGACAAATTCCCCGGAATGGTGCCGGTTGTAATAACGCGCCTCCAGCCGGATCATGTGGGCAAAAACGGCGTTTTTCATATCCCGTTTTACCTGCTGGACCGCGGCTGTGCCGATGTAGCTGGAGAGATAGGTGAGCAGGCCGTTTATGATCATCACCAGAATGCCCTGGACCAGCAGGCCGGTAATTTTGGCCACATTGCCGCTTAAGGCCGCATCGGTCAGCTGCTGCAAAAACCAGGTGAAAATCATGGTCATGCCGATGCCGCCCAGCATGTACACTACCAGCTGCAGATACAGCCATTTGCTCGGCTTGACAAAACGCCACAGCAAACCCACAGGCCGCCGCATCTCGCCCAGCCCCAAAGCATGGCGCAGCTGCCGGAACCGGCTGCCGCGCCGCTTTTCTTTTTCCACTACGCTCATAGTGCCCCCCGCTCCTTCCCCCGCCGCATCCGACCCAGCCGCCGCTCCGCCCGCAAATAACCGCGGACCACCCGCGACAGCCCCGGCCAGCGAACCAGCAGCCGCCCCCACCAGCGGGCCAAGCCTTGGTCCGCTCGAAGCGTAGCTCTGCCCCTGCGAATGTCCGCCAATTTCCCGATAATCTGTCCGGCAGCCGCCGGGGCGTCCGGGTTCACATTGGAGTCACCTTTGCAGATATACAGCGCCTCTTCCCCTGCCCCCGCTATACGGATCAGGCGGTGTCCCACCAGCCGTCCGCCGGCTTCCGCCACCAAGAGAATATCCCCCAGGCGCGGCGCTTTCGTCAAAGGAACGAACCGGCAGCGGTCGCCCTCCCGGATCAAAGGACGCATACTGGTACCACTGGCGGGAAGTTCCAGTTCTCCTTTTTCCCGGATCAGCCGGACAAGGACCGCCGCTTCAGCCTGCATGGCGGATCATTCCTATTTGCTCCATATGAAGCAGGAATGCCTCAATATCCCCTTCCGCTTCCTCGCTGTCGATTTCATACTGCCGGGCAATATGCCCCGCCAGGGAAGAGACGGTCTGCGGCTCCTTCAGAAGTCCCCAGCACACGCCGCCCACCTCATTAATCTTGGTAACGGTAAATTGGTCGGGATGCAGAATAATCCATTCCTGATCCAGCTCCACTGCTTCCGAATCGGTTGCCCGGATATAGGTTGCCATCAGCAGATCTCCTTCCAGAAGGCGTCGTTTTTTTGAAAATACAGCTCATATGCGGGAATATTGGCGATCAGATGCTGGAACAGCTTCATAATCTTCAGCGTTTCACCGGGCATGTGGGGCCAATAGAATATCTTGCCGAACAACTCCATCAGGGCGTCGGATTTGCCCAGGGTAACCCGCTTGATCTCGGAGGATTGGCGGAGAAACTGGATGGCCGCCAGCTCGCAGCCGCCGCCGTGATACGGCATTTCCAGGCCGCTGCGGAAAGGGGAGTCGAACACCGTCACCCGATCCGGCTCCACCTTCAAAATGGTCGCTTCATCGGAGAGAACCTGGCGGGGCAGGGACAGCCAGGCCACCGTGGACTTGCCTGCCCCGGAATGGCCGGCGAAGAGATAAGCCTTGCCCGCCTCCAGGACGCAGGAGGAATGGACCAGAAGCCCCCAGCCCTTGTGCACAATGTAGGAGCTGTAGAGATTCATCAGCGCATGCTTCAGGGCAAAGTCATCGTACACGGAAACCTGCGCCTGCCGGAAATCCCCGGAGAGCCGAATCCGGTAATCCGTCCGCCGGAAAAAAATCTCCTCCGCCTCCACCGAAGCGGCTACATCAAAGCTGACAAAAGGCCCCCCGTAGTCCCCAGTCAGCTCCACCTCCAAATCCGGCTCCCCGCCGGAGGAGGCCTCGAGGACCCGGAACTTGGCGCGGATATAAGCGTCCATCCATTTTGCCTGTGTAAAAAAACGGATATGATGCTCCCCGACTTTTGTATCAATGATAGATATCATGAAACCGTCCCCCTCCTTCAATTCCCCTCAAAGGATGAATATTTGGCCGTATGCTCGTAAATTTGCTTCTGGGACATAATGGTGTGCTTCAGGGTGTCGAAAATCTGGAATTTGAAAAAGGAGACATACCGGTAATACTCCATATCCTTGACGCCTGTCTGTTTTTTGACAATGGCGGAATAGGTCCATGCTGTCTCTACAAGGGGAAACGGCAAAGACCGGGAAGCGGCAAGCTCCGGAAACAGCCCGCAGGCAATGGACAGGGCGATTTTTACCCGTTTGGCCGTTTTGTCCGCCGCCGCCTCCTTGAGCAAACGCCCCAGATCGATGCGCTCCCCCGCTGTCATCAGAATCTGGACAATGTCCATCACATACTTCATGGAATCCATCCGGTGGCGCATGCCGTGCAAACAAATAAAATACAGCGTATGGGTGGGGCTTAGCTCCTTCACGTGGCGGTACCCCGCAATCGGGGCGGCCTCCTCCCAGAACCGCCGGTCATCCAGGCTGGACCAATTTTTCTTGTCCAAAGTCCAATGCAGCTCCACCGCCAAAGGGTCTTGGCCGGGTGCGGTGGCTTTGGCCAGCACTACATGATTATGCACCTGCTTATCCTTCTGGAAATGAAGGGCCTCCACACGCTGCTCCGCCCGCCTCAAATCCTCCGGATGAACCAGAAGATCAATATCCGAGCTGGGCCGCGCGCCCATATGGCCAAAATAGCTCTCGGCAAGCCGGGGACCCTTCAGCGGGATAACCGCTATCCCTGCAGCGTCAAAGGCGGCCAAAATTTCCTTTTCCATCTTTTGAATATAAAGATTTTGAACCAGAGACTGCTGGTAATCCTGCTTCAAGGCGTACCGGAAAAAAGCGGGCGTTTCCTCCAACAGCCCCTTCCTCCGCAAAAAATGGCAAATCTGCGGCCCCACGCCGGACAATCGGATGTCCTTCAGCGCCAGCTCGTAATCCTGGTCTTCCCACTCGGGAAGAGGCTTACCACTCTCGAATATCGGCTCCAGCAGTGCGATCAATGGGCTCAAACCTCCCGGACTATGCATGATACATTTTGTATCGTGATTTTACTTTATTACAGGTCTTTTCCGAAGTCAAGGGCAACTGGAAATTTAACAGCAAAGGCGCCCTCCCGGGCGCCAATGACAGCTTTCCGTTATGGCCACAGAACGCCTCTCACATCATAGTCCCATCTGGGAAAACGGGTGGTGAGGCCCTTGGCTTCCAGCGATATTTTGACTCCTTCGCCGACCAGGAGATCGGGAATGGTTACAGTGACCTTCTCATTTTTCTTCACCGCAACGGTCTTGCCTTGGGAGGAGGCAGGGGCCACCAGCTGCTTGGGCTGGCTTTCGCTGCCCCAATACAGCATAACAGTTTGCGGCGAATTGTAGCGGGAAACATATTGATGGCTCAGATCATAAGCCTCCCCCGCCTTCAAATCCGCCTCTCCCCGCAGTAAGCCTGCGCAGGGATTGATGATTTTCCGCCCATTGACGGTCAGCTCATTGTTGCAGGCGCCGGAGAAGGCCAAAAAGGTATACCGTTCGGAAAATTCGGGAATCACGGTCCCTCCCCAGCGGTATGATCCCGTTTGAGGGGGCAGATTTTTGTTGTAGTTAATATTGGAGACGCGCCGTTCGTAGACCTTTTTCTGGAAAGCGGCATCCTGGTAATATTCCTCCTTGAAGCTTCCCTTTTGCCTGTAGGGATAGGCCCCCCAGTTAATGACGGCGGTTCCGTCCACATTGGACACAAAGGTCAGCTCTGCCGTGCCGTTGGCATTCTTCTTCAGCACAGGAGAGGAAATCACCGGCCCTTCGCCCGCCTCCTCAATCATCAGGAAACGGGGGTAATCCACCGCATCCACCTGAACGGTTATGGTGGTGTCTGTGGACTTGACCACACCCAGTCCCGAGGTGACGCCGGTAATGGGATCGTAGCTCTGGACCTGGGCTCCCTTGCCGTTTACATTGGACAGGGTCAGGGTGAACATCTGCGGCGGCAGGGCATAGCGGGCCGGATCGGCTACATTCTTCGTCACATCCCAGACCTGAGCCACGTCGCGGGTCACCACATAATAGCCGATGGCGAATTTATTGGCGGCCAGCTGATAGGGCAGAACGGCAAAGTCCTGGGACATGTAGATGTCCGGATGCTCCTTGGTTCCGTTGCCCTTCACCACTACCTTCGGATTTTTGTGGGTCCATTCCTCCACCTTGAGGGGCCGCGGATTCTCAATGTCCACTCCCGGCTTCATCAGCTTCGTCACGTTGGCAATGGCGGCCAGCTGCGGGCCTGCCTTGGCCCGCACCGAGTCTGTCAGCACATACTTGGCCTCCGCCAGCGCTGTGAAGAATGCCTCCGGAATCACTCCCAGGGAACCGTCCCCGCCTTTGGCCGCGTAGATGGTGTAGGTCTGAACGCCCTTATGGCCAAAAAAGGCGAAGCTGCGCAAGGTGGTTTTGGCGCCCAGGCTGTGCATCAGCGAAGCGTAGCGGGGATCGGTAGCGGCAACTCCCAGGGACTGGATGGACTTGGACCACCCCTGGCGGTCAAAGTTGCCCTCGGTCATCCACACCTCCGCCTGCTTGCCGTTGCCCGGATTGGCGTACCGGAAGTGCATGGGGAAGGAATTGGGGAAGGGCTGCAAATCCCGCACCACATTCTCCGTCTTGTACCCGGAAAACCAGTATTCCGGGAAGGAGGCAATATGGGTAGGCACATAATTGGTGCCCGGCACAATTTTGTTGGAGGAATTGGGCTTCAGGGTGCCGTCGATGGCTCCCAGAGCGTTCAGGGTGGGTTCATCCCGCTTGGCATAGGCTTGGGCGTTGATCATGGAATTATTGTCCATATAACCGGTATAGTAGTGCCGGCTGAAGCCGCTTTGGCCCTCCCATTGCTCCACCCCGTTGTCCCAGGGCCGCTGGTTGGAGAAGCCGCTGATGACTCTGACGCCGGGCAGATTATTCTTGGGATTGGCCACCAGCGCCGCCGTATGGGGAAGCAGCACCTCGGAGCCGGTAATTTCTCTGTCCCCCTGCTTATACGTGTAATACTTGGAAAATTCCAGCTTGGGCAAATAGTAGTTGTTGATGTCCAGGAAATGGGAGCCGAAGGTCATTTCATTCCAGACCTCCAGATCAAACCCGGCATCGGCCGGATTTCCCGTGTTCATGATCTTTTTGACAAAAGCCGCCGTATTCTTCACGTAGGCCAACCAGCCGTCCAATGTCTCCTGGGCTGCCGGATTGGGTGTGCCGTCGGCGAACGCGGTTCCGCTCATGGGCTGAACGATCAGCTTGTTTAATTCAATAGCGCCTGCGGACAGCGCCTTGGGAAGAGGGGCGGACAGCTTGCAGATGCCGGTGGCGGGATCGCAGCCGGTAATAACCGGATACATGGTCTGATAGGCCATTCCCTTCAATCCCGTATACCCGGGCACAATTCCGTCTGTTTTGTCCACCTGGATTTCCGTACTGTCCTTGGGGGCGGCCTTCACCAGCTGAACCTTCCAGCCTTTGGTGGGAACAGGGTTGCCGGAATTGGCATTCAGAAGAATCAGCGGGCGGATGTTGTATTTTTTAAGCGCTTGAAGAATGGTGGTGAACTGCTGCTCTCTGGCCGGGTCCAGCCTTGAAGGGTCATCGTAGGAGAAATTTCCCCAGTTGATTTCCACACGGGCGGCGGTGAAGCCGGTTTCCGACAGAAGCTGCGCCGTGGCATCCGCTTCGTTGGGATTGACATTGAAGACAATCCCCAGGGTTTCCCTCCATCTGTTGGCATCCCAGGTATCCATATACGCCCGCCACGGCGAATAATAAAAGGAATGGGTGCCAAAATCGATTTCCTGCTGAATCCAGTCAGCATAGGGCATGTTTGTCCCTCCTTGTATCGTGGTGTTCTCCCCAGCGGCAAGGGCGCTCGTATTGGGGAGGATACGGGAATCTGCGGAGGGATAAAGGACAAGAACCATCATTAGCAAAGAACAAAAAAACAATTTTGCAGCGGGCAGCAGTTTTTTTTCCAACACAATTCCTCTCTTTCACGCCCTCATCCTATGCTATGCCTACAGGCGGACGAGGGACTCCAGTATTTGTCCCATTTGGGGACTTTTCTTTTGGGGGCAAATTGATTATGATATATTATGATACACATTGTATCGGATATTGCGGAGAGTTTCAATAAAACCGGAACGGCGTCTCCAGGAAGAAAAGCGGGATCTATTAGAAAAGCTTATTTATAGAGAAAGGGGTATGATATGATCAGCTGCGGGGAACAGATCACCTACTTGCGGGAGCAGAAGGGACTCACCCAGGAGGAGCTTGCAAGCAAGCTGGGCATTTCCCGGTCCGCCCTCTCCCATTATGAAAAAAACCGGAGAGAGCCGGAGTTTCAGCTTCTGAGCGATATTGCCGATTTATTCGAGGTATCCCTGGATTTTCTGTTCGGGCGTACACCGAAGTCCGTGGACTATGAAGAAAGCCGTGGCCTGTGAAGTAAACGGTGTCAAAAAAAGATTTCCGTAAAACCCCAAACTTTGACTTTACAAGTAAAAATGTATCTTGTATAGTAACTACAAAGATACATTTTGTATCTTATATTAAAGAAAGGGTGATACAGTATGAAGCTAAACTATGTCAAACCGGCAGTATTGGAGCATACTTCGATTTCATTCGAAACCGCCGTGTCCTCCTGCAATCCTCCCAGCGTACCGGTATCAGCTCCCGGTATCGGAGATATTTGTGTGAACCCTGACCAAACCTGGGACCCCTACAACCCTTAAGGCGGGCAGGGCAATGGACAGCAGTCATCCATAGCAAGGGCGCTCCTCCCGCTTGGCCGGGGACGCTCTTGCAGGATGCGGCATCCGGCAGCCACCTGTCATTACACTCCGGTCTGAGGCGATGTCTCAGGCTTTTTTTGTTTTGCCGGAAACCCCTCCTTTCCCGACAGGAATTGTGGTAAACTTATACCAATTTATCGGAAATGGAGGGGTTATCCATGCGCAAGGAGGAAAGCGGATTTCATACCCGTTGTGTCCATTCGGGGAATGATATCGAGAAGGAAACCGGGGCCATCCGGCGTCCTATCACCATGGCCAACAGCTACAGGCTGCCGGAGGATGCATCGGCCTTGAATTGGAGCAGCGCGGACCAGCTGATTTACACCCGCAATACCTCCGCCAACCAGAGCTACCTGGAAGAAAAGCTGGCCGATCTGGAGGGCGGCGAGGCTTGTGTGGTGCTGGCTACCGGAGTGGCGGCGCTGGCCGGGGTATTCTTCACCTTTTTGGAGGCGGGGGCCCATGTGGTTTGCTCCAATGTTTCGTATATTGCCGTGTACCGGCTGCTGAACGAGTATTACCCTGCCAAATATGGGATCGAGGCTACGCTGGTGAATACCGCCGATCCGGAGGCAGTGCGGCAGGCCATGCGCCCCAACACCCGGCTGGTCCATATCGAAACCCCGGGCAATCCCACTACACGGGTCAGCGACATTGAAGCCATTGCCGCCATTGCCCATGCGGGAGGAGCCTTGTTGTCGGTGGACAGCACCTTCGCCTCCCCCTACCTTCAGCAGCCCCTCACCCTGGGAGCCGACCTGGTGATCCACAGTCTCACCAAATACATAAACGGGCACGGGGATGCCATGGGCGGCGCGGTAATCGGCAGCAAGGAGCGGGTGGACGCCATCAAAAGGCAAGCCATGGTGAATCTGGGCGGGGCCATCAGCCCCTTCAACGCCTGGCTGATTATGCGCGGGGCGGCAACTCTGCCCCTGCGGATGAAGCAGCACAGCGAATCGGCCATGGCGGTGGCCCGTTATCTGGAGGGGCATCCGGCTGTCCGGTTTGTGGCTTATCCCGGTCTGGAGAGCCATCCCCAGCATGCCATTGCCCGCAAGCAGATGCGGATGTACTCCGGAGTGATGTCCTTTGGACTTTATGGGGACGCGGAGCTGCACAACCGGTTTCTCAATGCGCTGCGGCTGATCATTCAGGCGGTTTCCGTGGGGCATGATGAAAGCCTGATGGTATACGTGGGGCCGGATGATGAGCGGAACCACTTCTATCCGCCGGAATTTGCCGGCGGCCATCTGCGGTTCAGCATCGGCCTGGAGGATGCCGCCGATATTATCCGGGATCTGGAGCAGGCATTCCTGGCCTGCGGGCTTCCGGACGCCGCAGGGAAGAACTGAGCGGAGCTGCCAAGAAAGAGGAGGTGTTGCCATGGACCCCCAATGGCTGAAATGGGCGAAGCAGATTCAGGCCATTTCCCAATCGGGACTGGCCTATGTGAGAGATATTTATGACAAGGAGCGCTACGAGATGCTCCGGGAGCTGGCGGTGGAGATAATGGAGCAGCATTCGGATGCGGACAAGGAGCATATCCGCGCCGCCTTCGCTTCCGATACCGGCTATGCCACGCCCAAAACCGATGTCCGCGCCGTTGTGATGGAGGCCGGCAGGCTGCTGCTGGTGCGGGAACGGACGGACGGCGGCTGGTCCTTGCCGGGAGGCTGGGCCGACGTGGGGTATTCGCCGTTTCAGATCGCCGTGAAGGAAACCCGGGAGGAGTCGGGCTATGAGGTGAAGGCGGAGCGGCTCTTGGCCGTGCTGGACAAACAGTTCCATGGGCATCCGCCTTCCCCGTGGCATTGCTACAAAATTTTTATCGCCTGCTCCCTTGTGGGCGGTGCGGCCGCCGGCGGGGAAGGCACCTTGGAAACCTCCGAGGTGGGCTTCTTCGCCCCGGACAGCCTGCCGCCATTGTCCCTGGAGCGCAACACGGAGGAGCAGGTGCTCACCATGGTCCGGCTGTATGCGGACCCGCACGCCCAGGCGCTGTGCGATTAGGCGCGGTTCGGCCCCCTGGCCCAGGCGCTGTGCGACTAGGCGCGGCGAAGGAGGGTGGTTTTGGCTTTAGCTGATGTAAGCGCCATGAAATGTTCGCTATTCCCCTGATCCGGCCGAATACGTCCATTTAGCGAACATAAAATGTTTGCTATTTCCCCCATTGCTGCTCAAAAATCGAACGTTTCTGGCCCATAGCATACATTATGTGTTTCTTATTCGGAAAATTAGCGGGGATTTCCCTTAATAGCGAACATTTGTTGCGCGTTATCATAAGGCGGCGGTTCCCATCAACTGTGCGACTAACTAGGGAACTGTCAAAAAATCACTGCCCGTCTTGGGAGACGGGCAGTGCAGTGCATTCCCTGCGCGGGCGCTGGCGTTATCCCCGCAATTCCCCGCCGCGGCGGTGCAAGAGCTCCATCTTTTTCTCCCAGGCGGCGATGCTTAAGTCCACCGGGTAGACGGCCGGATTCAGCTTGCGCAGATATTCCGGCCAGAACAGGGACAGCTGCTTCTTGTGGTACGCCCGGATTTCCTCCAGCCCCGGAAGCTCCGCCAGCAGTTCCCCGTCCCGGAATACCGGCTGCAGCAATTCCACCGCTTCATAATCTTCCACATACTTGTGCAGATACGGGTGAACCGGGTCAAACAGCTTGATCCGCTCCCTCCGCTTCACATCCTCTTCCCCGTCCAGAGAAATGTAGTCCGCCTCGGCCTTGCCTGTTTTCCGGTCAATAATCCGGTACAGCTCCTTTTTGCCGGGAGTGGTCACCTTCTCCGGATTGCCCGATACCTTGATCACCGGCTCGTAGCTGCCATCCCCCCGCTCCCGGGCGGTCAGCTTGTATACTCCGCCCAACGAGGGCTGGTCCGCGGCGGTAATCAGCTGGGTGCCTACGCCCCAGGCGTCAATCCGGGCTCCCTGCGCCTTCAGGTTGAAAATCACATTCTCATCCAGATCATTGGAGGCCATAATCTTGGTGTCGGCAAAACCGGCCTCATCCAGCATCCCTCTGGCCTGCTGGGACAGATAGGCCAGGTCGCCGCTGTCCAGGCGGATGCCGGACAGCTTTTTGCCCTGGGCGGCCAGCTTGCGGCCTACCTTGATGGCATTGGGCACGCCGCTTTTCAGCGTATCATAGGTATCCACCAGAAGGGTCACCTGATCCGGCAGCGCTTCGGCATAGCGGAGGAACGCATCCTCCTCTTCGGCGTGGGCCTGTACCCAGGCATGGGCATGGGTGCCTTTGGCGGGAATGCCGAACAGCTTGCCGGCCCGCAGATTGGAGGTGCCGTGGAAGCCGGCGATATACGCGGCCCGCGCTCCCCAAATGGCGGCGTCCGCCTCCTGGGCCCGGCGGGTGCCGAACTCCAGCAGGGAATCCTCGCCTGCCGCCAGCTTCACCCGGGCGGCTTTGGTGGCGATGAGGGTCTGGTAGTTCATAAAGTTCAGAATAGCCGTCTCCACCAACTGCGCCTCAAAAATACGGGCCTCCACCCGGATCAGCGGCTCGTTGGGAAATACCAGCGTGCCCTCCGGCACAGCATGCAGCTGCCCGGTAAACCGGAACTGTCTTAACTCCTGAAGAAACTCCGGCCGGTAATTCTCCTCCTGCTCGGCGAGATAAGCCAGGTCCTCCTCGCTGAACCGCAGCTCCCGGATATAAGCGGCAATCCGCTCCAGGCCGGCAAATACGGCGAAGCCGTTGCCGAAGGGCAGCTTGCGGAAATAAGCCTCGAACACCGCCTTGCGGTTGTGGGTCCCTTGCACCCAATGGGCATACATCATGTTGATCTGGTATTTGTCCGTATGCAGCGCGTAATCTTCGTAACTCATGGAATCTCCTCCTCCTTGATGTCAGCCTCTGTCTCTTTCGCTTTTCTGTGAAAAGGCGCCGTTAGCACCTCTTCATCCAGGGGCTCCCCCAAAAGTACCCGGAATTCACTTCGAAGCATCTCGTCACTTTTGGGGGATTGTTTTTAGGCTTGGGCGCCGTCTGCCGCTTGGCCGGCGGCCAGCACCTCCGCTCCCAATGTCCCCCGGAAATGCCCCAGCGCCCATTCATGTCCGGCGGGATTAAAGCTGGCCACCGCGTCCCCGTGAATGACCAGACGGAAGCCTTTATTGTAGGCGTCTACAGCCGTATGGAGCACGCAGATGTCGGTGCATACCCCAACCAGATGCAGCTCGGTAATGCCCCGCTCCCGCAGACGCTGCTCCAGGTCCGTCCCGCAGAAGGCGCTGTACCGGGTTTTATCCATCCAATAGATATCGCTGCGGCTCCGCTCATATACCTCCGCCAATCTCCCGTACAGCTTCCGGCCTTCGGTTCCCCGGATATTGTGGGGCGGGAACAGCTTGCTCTCGGGATGCCACGGATCATCCGGCTCATGCAGGTCCACCGCCATCACCACAAAATCCCCCCGCTCCGCAAATTCCTCCGTTAGTCCGCAGATCCGCTCCTCAATAACAATGGCCGGTTCGCCGCAGGGCAATGCCCCGGTGACAAAATCCACGGTATAATCAATCACAATCAGCGCTCTCATATCATTCATCCTCCTTGTTTTAGGCAAATTAGCGGTCCACCAAAAATGTTATTTTGATATTATCAATATGACACTATATAAAAAATGTGTCAACCGGTTTGGTATTTTTTTCTCAAATCATGCTGATGCGCCTGGGCTTGGATCGGAACTAAGCCATGCTAAACTCCAATTCCGATGTATCCCCCCATACAGATGCCACGTTGTTTTGGAGATCCGGCTATCCGGACCGTGGGTCCGTTATTTTGCCAAAATGCAGGCTTCTGCTGATTTCGCGGACACACGATGCGTTATTTCCTCCACAAGCCGCCCAAAACGACTCTTTTCCGGCACATAACGGAACCTGGGTCCGTTCAAACGAAAAAGCACCCGTTTTCTGTCCAATAACGGATCGTCTGTCCGGATGTGCAGTGCAGCCGAATCGGCGAATGAAGGCTTAAAAAATATTTTAGACCGTTTGTCACCTTTTTTCCATTGTGAGCATAAATATGTTCTGTTGAATACTCGAGGATATGAGGTGGATGAACGTGCTGTTACTGGTGGATAAAAAGGACCGAGCCCATGCCGTGGCGACCCTTGACCAAATGGGACTCAACCAGATCGCCGACTGGATCAAAGCGCTGCCCGAGCACAAGTGGGAGCAAATGTTTCATTCCCGCTGGCCGACGCTGGCCAAAAAATGCGGCATTATCGAAGATGAGCAGGTGTAGGCCCATCCTTTCTCCAATATGCCCCATTCGACGGTAATCCCGCCTTCCGTTCCGGGAAGGGCGGGATTTTTTTATGAAAATGCCGTGTACTGGCGGATATAGGGAAAGCCGCCCGGCAGGTTGCTGCCGGACGGCTTTCTTTTGTTACCACATTAGAATGTTTAAGTTCCTTACAGCACTAAAGCATGTAAGGTAAACATTCGGATTGGCGATAAAAACCTCCGCTTAAACGCGGTCGCTCATCCTCGAAATCCTTCGATAGAAGTTTTTCTCACTTCCATGCAGAGGTATCCAACTCCGGCGGCACAAACCCCGCCAGCTCGTAGCAGATGGAGCGGATCAACAGCACCTGGGTGCCGGCGTTCATGTCTCCTTCCGCCAGTCCCAGACCAATGGGCACCGCCTTGGGCATGTCGGGATAATATTCGCCTTCCTTCACCTGGGCCACATTGGTGGCCTTCGGGGAATGCCCCAGCTCCCGGGAGAAGCCGCCGTCGGCCTGGAGCAGGCGTCCCATGTTGCGCACCGTAATCTCCACAATCTCCTCGAACTCCTCCGGAGGAATCTGCGGCCGCAGATACCCCAGCAGATTCACCGGATTGCGAATATAGCACATATCCCGGGCCGTCTCCTCCCGCAGAATACGAAGAATGCTCCGGTACAGCGCTTCCCCGCGGGGCATGGGCATCCGGAAGCGGCTGTAGAAGGTTTCCAGCTTGAAGGAGCCGGAAATGCGGACATAGCCGCTTCCCTCTCCCCACAGTCCTGTCTCGGGGTCTTGAATCCGGGCAAAAAAAGCAAAGGCCCGCTTCAGATACTCCTCCTGCGCCGCCTCCGGCAATTGGCCGATATAGGGGGCCGAATTGCACAGCCGGTCGCAGCCACGCCAGCTGTTGGTCAGCGGCATGGCGTTAAGCCACGCTTCATAGCTGTCCGGGGAGTCCATATAATCCGGCATGCTGTTCGTTTGGCTGGGCAGCGGATACAGCGGAGCTCCGCCCAGCTTCCGCAAGGAGGCTACACTGTAGCTCAGGGCCCGTCCCACCATTACATCATCGCCGCGCATATCCGGGTTTTCTTCATAAAAATACCCGCTGGCCGGGTCCTGCTTGTTCTGGAAAAAACGGATAGCCTGCTCCTTCTTCGTCGCATCCCAGCCTTCAAGCAGCCCCACCCGCTCCAGAATATTCAAGGCCTGGGAGGAGGATTCAATATCCGGAAGCTGGTTCATGCTCCGCGAGCTGCGGGCATAGAAGAACCCCCCGCTTTCCGAATCGTACTGCCCCTTCAGCCATCCAAAAAAACCGTCAAACAACCCGTCCATCTGTTCAAGAAGAGACACTGTCCTGTCTGTAATGATCCTCTGCTCATCCATGCTGATCGTCTCCTTCAAGGTTGCCTTTATTTCCGACCGGTTTCACGTGTGCATAACCGCCGGGAGGCATGTCAGGCATTTTGCGGTGCATCTCCCGGTACTGGCCCGGGGTCATCTCCTCCTGCTTGCGGAAGGAGCGGATGAAATTCTGGGAGTTCTGGTACTGCAGCCGCTCGGAAATCTCCTTGACCGTCATGTCCGTTTCGATCAGCCACTTCTTGGCCATGGTGAACCGGAAAGCGGACAAATAATCGCTGAAGGTCTGCCCCGTCTGGTTGCGGAATACGCTGCTCAAATAATTGGCGTTGTAATGCAGCTCCGCGGCAAGCCCCTCAATGGTCAGCGGCGTGTCGTACTCCCGGTGAATCCGGTCCAGAATAATATCCGAAATGTTCTGGTACTGGGAAATTTGCCGTTCCTGGAACAGCAGGATTAACGGATGGATAATCCGGCTCCAGAACCAGTCCTCAATTTCCTTGGCCAAAGGCAGCTTCTGCAGCTCCTCGTACAGGGATTCGCCTCCCTCAATCAGTTGGCTTAAGCGCACGCCGGATTCCTGAATCATCACCAGCGTATTGTTCAGCAGCTTGTTGATGGGCACCTGATACTCCTGGGGCGTCATCTCATGCTTGAAGATCCCCGTCATCAGCCGCTGCAGGAGATGTCTGGCCCTCTCCTCATCCGCCAGCCGGATGGCATCGAACAGCTCGCTTTCCGTAAGCCACGGATAATCCAGGTTCTGCTGGGGCAAGCCGCGGTTCATGTGGGCATAGTGAATAATCACCCCGACTCCCAGGTGAATCCGGTGCTTCAGCGCCTCCAGACCCTCCCGGAATGCCACATGGGTATTCTTCAGGTCGGTGAAGGGCAGACCGATGCCGATGCTAACCGTCAGCTTCAGAATGGAAATCACCGTCTGCTGAATAGACTCCGTCAAGCTGTAGATCCAGGCATTGAACTCTTCCAGAGGAAGATCCCCGCGTCCGACAGTCAGCGAAACCGTGGAGTCGAATACCACCGGAGCCAATCTGTACTGTTCAGGAACAAGCTCCTCCACCATATTTTGAACTGCAAACAGCAGAAGGTCAATATCTTCTTTGCGGTAATGGGTTTCATCCAGGGTATCGATTTGCAGCACGATCACGGAATAGGGCTTCCACTCCTTGATCCGGGGCAGATACCCGAACTGCTCCATCTTCTCCAGAATATCCTGCCTGCGCATGGTTCCCTGGAACAGCCGGATCAGGAAAAAGTCCCGGGCCTGCTGCAGATACCGGAAGGATTCCTGCTCCAGCCGGGTTTTGGAGGTGAACAGGTCCTGGAAGGAGTTGCTGATCATATCAAACTCATTGTCCTTGGCGGACATGACAATATTCCCGGTAGTCTGGCGCACCAGCTTCTGGATGGGAGAGTACATTCTTCGGGAGAAAAACCAGGCCAGCGTCATAAATACGGCCACCAGCCCGATCATGGTGGCGATGGTGATATTGCGGATTTTGACCGCTTCCTTGGTCAGACTCTCCATGGATATAATGGAGACATACACCCAATTGTTCAAATCCGATCGTAAATAGGTGGCGGTATAATCCTTTTTGTTGACCACCGTCTGGAATTGCCCGCTTTTCCCCTGAAGCACCATGGTGTTGGGAATAAAGCCTGTGCTCCGGGCGTACTGTCCGATCATGGCGGGATCATTGTGGTACACCACCCGGTCCTGATCGTCCAGAATCATCACCGTTTCCGATTGCCGCGGGGTATAATTAATGATCGACGGCATGGCGCAGCTGGAAATATTGGCAAACGCCATGCCCGTTTTGTACGAGGAATACGAGGGCAGCTTTTGCACCAGGCTGATGGTATACGGACATACGTCCACATTGGCCTTCATTTCGCTGTAGAACCACAGGGTACTATTCAGGACCCAGGAGGAATTATTCAACAGCAGCATCTGATTGGCAATCTGGGAATAATGGAGATATTGGTCAAAGGTATAAAATCCGGAGTTCTTCATCATCCAGTTCTGCTGGAGATTGACGATGACCACATCCTCCAGATTCGTATAGAAATTCTGGGTATTCAGCATCTCCTTGCGGAGGTCCTGGTACAGGATAAAGTCCTGCTCCGTCAGCGCATTGCCAAAAACCCGGCTCATGGCCGAGGAATCCACCAACTGGTTCAGGGCGTGCTTCACCGTTTGCAGGGTCTGCTCGACATTTGAACTCATTTGGCTTAGAATTTGGTGTTGGCTCTGATTGACCTGCTTCTTGATTTCCCGGGATGCGTTCAGATAGGAAGAAAATCCGATAATCATGACCGGAACAATACACAGCACAAAACTGAACACGGTCATTTTGGTCAAAAAATTGGATTTCCCCACAACCTTCACTCCCACGTCGGTTCATTCATGATATGATAGAAATATTGTACCAAGCCTCGTCCCTGAATAGCAACTCCCATAGAAAGGAAATGCCGTATGAAGCTTATCCTGAACAAGCGTGTCTGGATACCGGCGCTGGCGGTTCTGCTTGTTGCGGCTCTTGCCGCGGCAATTGCGGCCAGCCTGATCCGCAAGCCTGCGGATGGAACTGCCCCGTCAGACAATGCCGTCCGCCAAATTAGCATCATGCTTCCGCTCCATCAGTCCACTCCGCCGCCGGACAGCCTGATTCGGGAAATTCAGACGCGGACCGGCTACAAGCTGGACATCAAGTGGATTCCGGACGAGGTGTATTCCAACCGGCTGATGAATAATCTGGAGAGCAAGGAAACCTCCCAGGCCGTATTCGTAAAGCCGACGGATCTGACTGCCATCAAGAATGCCATCCGCTCGGACATGTTCTGGAATATCGGGCCTTATCTGGACCATTACCCGAATCTGCGGGCCCTGGAACGGTTCTCCGCGAAGCTCATGACCATCGACGGGAAAATATACGGGCTTTACAATGAACGCCCCGAATCCCGTCAGGGTGTCATTATCCGCAAGGATTGGCTGAACGCGCTGGGCTTAACCGAGCCCAAAACCTTGGACGAGCTGTACCGGGTGCTCAAGGCCTTCACGGAGCAGGACCCGGACGGCAACGGCAAAGCCGATACCGTAGGGCTTACGGACCGCAACGATCTGTATTACGGCGCCTTCAAAACCTTAAGCTCCTATTTTGGCACCCCCAACGGCTGGGCGCTTTCGGACGGCAAGCTGACGCCGGAATTCGCCACTCCCGAATATATGAATACGATGAACTACATGAAGAAGCTGTATACGGAGCAACTGGTGAACACGGATTTTCCCGTAACCAGCAAGGCCGTCCAGCGCTACCGCATGATTACCGGCAAGGCAGGCGTGTATATCGGCAGCTTGGCGGATGCCCCCAGGCTTCTGGAGGAAACCCGCCAGGTGAATCCGCAAGCGGACTTTGCCGTTCTCAACCGGATTGAAGGCCCCAAGGGGTACGGCATCTGGTCCATGTCCGGGAACGGGGGCATGTTCTTCTTCTCGAAGAAGAACCTCCGGACAGAGCAGCAGCTTCGCGATGTCCTGGCCTTCTTCGACCGGACCATGGACCCCGATATCAGCAATCTGTTGTTTTACGGCATTGAGAATATCCATTATATTCTGAAGGACGGCAAGGTAAGCTACAAGGATAACGCCATGTACTCGCTGGCCGGTACAGAGGTGCTGCCCCTGTCCTCCCTGCTTGTCTCCAGTGTAACCAATCCGCATCTGTACAAGCGCAATCCCGAAGGCACAGACCCGCTTTTGGTGGAGGTCAACAGGCTCATTGACGACAATGCCACCATGCTGATCCAGAATCCTACCGTGGGATTGTCCTCCAACACCTACGACGCCCGCAACGTGGAGCTGGATTTTATTATCAACAACGCCACCTATAACTTTATTCTCGGCAAAATTGACGAAGCCGGATTCCGCGAGGAAGTCAATAACTGGATGGAAAAAGGCGGCGCAGCCGTCATCCAGGAGCTGGAGGAAGCCCTCCGGACCGGCAAGCCTTAAGCCCCGTTCATACTCATTCATGTACAGGTTCCCCCGAAGGAAGCCTGCGCGAACCGATGGCAATCCTGTCGATTCATGCATAGGTTCTCCTGTAATTGGGGGAGCCTTTTATTATGCGATAAAATCCCGCCGGAAATCTCCAAAGTGTCTCCAGCTCAGGCGTAACAGGGATAATCATTATCCCAGGTCCCCGATTTTAGCGGATTTTTGCCCTGTTTTGGGGGTCCGCAACAGCGGAGTGTGGGGCAGTGATTATATTCAAAACGCAAACCTGTACCGTATAGTTAATCGTGTCAAGGGCAAACACAACGCTTTAGACGAGTTCAAAAATGGAGGTTATGATCAAATGGCAAAAAAGACACGCCAATGGATAACAGCTCTGACTACTGTAGCAGTAGCCGGCAGCATGCTGGCAGCTTGCGGAGACAGCGGTGAAAAGAAAGGCGCTGAAGGCGGTACCCCTTCTCCCGCAGCGACAACTCAAGGACCTGTTAAGTTCACCATTATGGCCAACCTGCAGACTCCCGAAGTTCCTTCCGATAAACTCGAAAAGTTTATTGAGGAGAAAACCAACTCCCAAATCGAAATCCAATGGGTTCCGGACGGATCTTATGATGAGAAATTCCAGGCTGCTTTCGCAACCGGCACCTTGCCGCAAGCCGTATATTTGAAGAATGCCGCTTCCTTCATTCTGATGCGCGACGCCATCAAGAACGGCCAATTCTGGGAAATCGGGCCTTATCTGAAGGACTACCCGAACCTGAGCAAGCTGGACACCAAAATCCTGGACAACACCAAGGTAAACGGCAAGATCTACTCCTTGTACCAGGAAAGACAGCCTGCCCGTTCCGGTTTGATCTTCCGCAAGGACTGGCTGGATAAGGTTGGCGCAACCGTACCGACCACTACCGACGAGATTTACAACGTGCTGAAGAAGTTCAAGGAAGCCGATCTGGCCGGCAACGGCAAAACCATTCCGCTGGCTGACCGCAACGACCTGGTGTATGGCTCCTTCAAGACCATCGCCACCATGTTCGGCACTCCCAACGGCTGGGGCGTTGTGAACGGCAAGCTGACTCCGGACTTCATGACCACCAATTACATGGACACCCTGAAGTATTATAAGAAGCTTCACACCGAAGGCCTGATCAACCAGGACTTCCCGGTTACCTCGAAGAACGACCAGCAAAACCTGATGTACACCGGACGCTCCGGCATGTACGTGGGAACCATGGGCGACGCCAAGACCATGCAGGACAAAACGGCCGCCAACTTCCCCAATGCCGTATATGACGTTTCCAACGACCTGAAGGGTCCGGACGGCCAGAAGACCACCTGGGGCACCAACGGCTACGGCACTATCCTGCTGTTCCCGAAATCCGCTGTGAAGAGCGAAGCTGAGCTGAAGGGCATCCTGGGCGTATTCGACCAATTCTACGGCAAGGAGCTGGCTGACGCTCTGAAGTTTGGTCTGAAGGATCAGAACCACTACACCCTTGACGCTGACGGCAAGATCGTAACCAGCACCGACACCAAGCTGGTGGAGAAGGAAGTTCGTCCTTACCTGAACATCGCATTGGCTGAAACCACCAACGTTTCTCCGCAGAAGTATGCTTCCGCAACTCTGGAGAAGGCCAACAACCTGTCCAACGAAGCAGCCAAGTTCATGATTACCGACCCGACCGCCGCTCTGGATTCCGCAACCTATGCTGAGCGCGGCACCCGTCTCCAAGAGCAAATCAAGGACGCTACTTACCAGTTCATCATGGGCAAAATCGATGAAGCCGGCTTCAAGGCTGCAACCGACAAGTGGCTGAAGGATGGCGGACAAAAGATTATCGACGAGTTCAACGAGCAATACGCTGCCATCAACAAGAAATAAGACGCACCTTCCTCCAACGAAGGCCGGACTAACCCCGGCCTTCGTTGAAAGGGTTGCTGCATACTTTGATTATTAGGAGAAGGAGATACTGCTATGAATAACACGGCTGCTGAAGCGGGGCTGGTGAAATACAAAGAATCCAGCGGTAAGGTCTGGAGAAGAATCATCCGCAATCGGTATATCTATTTGATGATCCTTCCTGGATTCCTGTACTTCCTGATTTTTAAATACATTCCCATGTTTGGTCTGGTTATTTCCTTCCAGGATTATCTGCCGTACAAAGGAATCATGGGCAGCGACTGGGTGGGTCTGAAGCATTTTAGCAGGCTGTTCAGTGAACCCGAATTCTGGAATATTTTCAAAAACACCATTCTCGTATTTGTGGTTAACGTCACGTTCTACTTCCCGGTTCCGATTCTGTTGTCCCTGATGCTGAATGAAGTGGGCAACGCTTTTTTCAAACGCTTTGTGCAAACCCTTGTGTACATTCCTCACTTCTTGTCCTGGGTTATTATCGTATCGATTTCCTTCGTTATGTTTACCATGGACGGGGGCATTATCAATGAAATGCTCACCTATTTCGGCTTTAAACCCGTTAACTTCCTGATGAATTCAAGCTGGTTCTATCCCATGTACGTCCTCCAAGTCGTTTGGAGAGAAGCGGGCTGGGGAACCATCGTATATCTGGCCGCTATGGCCGCAGTAGATCCCGGTCTGTATGAAGCCGCCCGGATGGACGGCGCAAGCCGGCTTCGTCAAATTTGGCATATTACGCTTCCCGGCATTCGCACCGTTATCGTGGTTATGCTGATCCTGAAGGTCGGCAGCGTGCTGGATACAAGCTTCGAACATATCTTCCTCTTGCTGAACTCCATGAACAAGGATGTAGCGGAAATTCTGGACACCTACGTGTACACGGCAGGCTTAAAGCAAGGACAATACAGCTTCAGTACCGCCGTTGGTCTGTTCAAATCCGTTGTCAGCTTCATTTTGGTTATGGGTTCCAACTGGCTGGCGAAAAAAGCTGGCGAAGAGGGCGTATACTAAGGGCTTTTTATTAGAAAAAGCCAACTTCGTAAGCATCGCAAAGCTCGTTCTTACTTAAGGAGGAAGCAGGATGATTCAAGATAAAACATTGGGCAACCGGCTGTTTGACGCCCTTAACTATTTGCTCTTGACCATTGTCGGGGTAGTGACTGTACTCCCCCTTATCCACGTGCTGGCCGGATCGGTCACCACGGTGGAGGAGATGGCCCGCAAGCCCTTTGTATTGATCCCGACAGAGTTCACGCTGAACGCATACCGCTATATCTTGTCTACACCGACGATTTTCAAGGCTTTGGGCGTGTCCATCTTCGTCACCGCCATCGGCACCTTGATCAGTATGTTCATTACGTCCCTGATGGCATACGGCTTGACCCGCCGCGATCTGGACGGCCGCAAATTCTTCAACCTGATGATCGTTTTCACCATGCTGTTCCACGGCGGTCTGATCCCGTCCTTCCTGGTCGTGAAGCAAGTCGGCCTGATCGACAGCATGTTCGCCATGATTATTCCTTCCGCAGTCAGTGCATTTAACCTGATCATTCTGCGGAGCTTCTTCCAGGGTCTTCCCGAAGGTCTGGAGGAATCGGCCAAGCTGGACGGCTGCGGAGACTTCGGCATTCTGTTCAAAATCGTCTTGCCCTTGTCCCTGCCTTCCATCGCCACCATCTCCCTGTTCTATGCGGTAACCTACTGGAACTCCTACTTCAGCGCCATTATGTACATCAACAATGCGGACAAATGGCCGGTGCAGGTTCTGCTGCGCCAGATCGTTATCGCGGCAAGCGGCATGGCTGCCGATACCGACAACGACTTTATCAAGCCGCCGGAACAAACCATCAAGATGGCTGTTATCGTCGTGTCCACGCTTCCGATTCTGATGGTGTATCCGTTCATTCAAAAGTACTTTGCCAAGGGCGCGCTGGTTGGCTCCGTCAAGGGCTGATCCACAGAAAGCCACGCCGGCAAAAAAGAAAGCTCCGGAGCTGCTCCGGGGCTTTCTTCGCGTCAAGGCTATGGCAGGGCGAGTGGCCGGGTAGACCGCCAACGGAACTTAGCGACTCTTACAGCAGCTTTGAGGCCCATTGGGCGTCCTTGCGGAACTGAGAAGCGCTTATTCTCCGCCGCGGCCTTTTTTCCGTCCATTTTTGCCGTATCAGAGCACGTAAGGAGCGGTCAGTTCCGTTAAAAATCCCAATCGCCGTTTTTGCCGCCATAAGAGTCGCTAAGTTCCGTCCGTTTGCAACAAGCGTGCTCCCGTGTGACCCGCACGCACGCAAACCACAAAAAAACGGACAGCAGAGACTTGCTCCGCCATCCGTTTTCTGATTGCTGACGCACCCTGAGAGATTCGAACTCCCGGCCTTTTGATTCGTAGTCAAACGCTCTATCCAGCTGAGCTAAGGGTGCATATGGAGCGGACGAAGGGATTCGAACCCTCGACCCTCGCCTTGGCAAGGCGATGCTCTACCACTGAGCCACGTCCGCATCTGATTTTTACTCAGGAATATCAGTATACCACCGCCTGTGGGAAAAGACAAGCTTTTTTCTAAGTATTTTTTTTCTAAGTATGGCCCTTCAACGGGCGCCCCTCCGAGCTCCCTGCGCTTTCTGCTTCCTGCTTCCTGCTCATGCGCTCCTTGTGCGGACCCTGATTCCGTTATTTCGCAAAAAATGGCCTTTTTTCCGCGGGAGCGGACACAGAATCCGTTAAGCGTGAAAAAACAAGGGGTTTCCATGCTTCCATAGCAAAATAACGGATTGTCTGGCCGCGAAAATCGGTAGAAGGGCCAAATGAGGAAAATAACGGACGCTGTGTCCGCGACGGCTTGATGTTTTCCAACATTACAAAAAAGGCGCAAAGCCAAAAGGCTTCGCACCTGTTATTTTGTAGCACCTTAATAGTTTTCGCTGGCCAGCTCGAAATATTCCTTTTCGGCTTGGCAGGCAGGGCATTTGCCCGGCGCTGCGGGGCCTTCGTGAATATAGCCGCATTTGTCGCATTTCCATTGAACCTTTTCTTCCTTTTTGAACACAGCCTCGGTTTCCACATTGGCATACAGCTTGCGATACCGCTCTTCATGGTGCTTTTCAACGGAAGCGATCAGCTTGAAGGCGCCGGCCACCTCCGGGAAACCTTCCTCTTGGGCAACCTTGGCAAAAGCCGGATAATGCTCGGTCCACTCCTCGTTCTCGCCTTGGGCTGCAGCGGCCAGGTTCTCCAGAGTGGTGCCCAGAGCAACAGGGTAAGCGGCGTTGATCTCCAAGCCTACGGGAAGCTCACCCGCAAAACCCGCCACCAGCAGGTTGTAGAAGCGCTTGGCATGCTCTCTTTCATTTTCTGCGGTTTCCATGAAAATCTTCTTGATTTGATGGTAGCCTTCCTTCTCCGCTACTTCAGAGAAAAAGGTGTACCGGCTTCTGGCCTGGGATTCCCCGGCAAAAGCCTTCAGCAAATTTTCTGCCGTTTGTGTGCCTTTCAAGCTTTTCATTGTGTTATCCTCCGTATTCTCTCTATCTATATATATAATGAAATTCTCCTATATTGTACCACGTTTCACAAGGCTCTTTAAGCATCCCGCAAAAGGTTAGCAGTTCGTTCATAATTTTGCGGTATAATAGACAGATGGCCTACTGTGACCGGCCGCTTCCCAAATTTGCGTAAAAGAAAGGACACTCGCGCTTATGTCTTCTCAACCATCCATCTCCACACAGACACAGACTTCCCTGACCCTGCGATTTAACTTTGAATCCGCGGACAAGCTTGGGTTTATTCACGTTCCATACCACGGAGCGCCGCCTATATATAATGAAGAGCGAGGCTGGGGGTTTGTCCGCCAGACCTGCGCAGTCCCCCCGCGCCCGGTTCAATGGGAGGAAATTACGGCGGATTCCTCCGGTTTCTATGCGGCGGTACGGGAGTTTGAAGCCCCTGCCGGATTGGAGCAGGAGCATTACAACCGCTTCGGCATGGCCTTCCGGGTGCGGATTCCTCCCGGAGCCTATGAAATCGAAGTGGTTACCGCCACTCCGCTGGAGATAACGGATGTGTCCATCTCCGGCCTGCATCCGGGGCGCATCCTGGAGGGCGGCCATTGGGATGCCGCGGGCCTCATTCCCGTCCGCCATCCCGCCTCCGTCTCCCCATCTGCCCGGGAGTGGCGCTATCACTATGTGAATGGGCGGAATATCGTGGATATTGAAATCGAGCCCAAACAGCCCGGCGCCGCCGTTGGCGTCAAGGAAATCCGGATCACCTCCCTGCTGCTTCAGGAACGGCCTGCGGATGTGCTTCCCGCCGTGTACACCCTTGGGGACTCCACCGTCAAATCCTACACCTTTGAGGAAGCGCCACTTTGCGGCTGGGGGCAGGTGTTTGACGACCTGTTCGAGCTTGAGCGGGTCCGGGTCATCAACTATTCCATGGGCGGCCGCTCCCTCAAGAACAGCTACTGGGAAGGCCGGTTCAACGATCTGCTGCTCTCCGCCTATCCCGGCGACTACCTCTTGCTCCAATCCGGCCACAATGATGAGCGCCAGGATGAGCTGCACCGCTTCGGCCGGGGCAATACGGAGGCCTCCTACGAGGAGTATCTGCGGGAGGTGCATCTGCCGGCCATCCGTTCCCGCGGCGTGATCCCCGTTCTGATCACGCCGGTATCCCGGGTGAACGGCCAGGCCCAGCCCGGCCATGTGTTTGCTGACTCTTTCCAGACACGGCGGTTTCCCGCGCTGATGAAGCAGGCGGCTCTGGCCGAAGGCGTCACGCTGCTGGATTTAAACGCCCGCAGCGTGGACTATTATAATGAAATCGGAGCAGAGGCCACCATAGCCCTATTTATGTCCCTGGAGGCGGGGGAAACCCCGGGAAAAACCAATGACGGCAGCTTCGCCAACGGCCACCCGTCCAACAAAATCGACGGTACCCACTATAAGGAAGCGCTGGCCCGGCAGTTGGCCCGTATGGTGGCGGAGGAGCTGGCGGAAATGGGAGCCCGGGGCGACCGGACAGCAGCCGCCATTGCCGCTTTTCTGAAGCCGGAGGTGAAGGCGGCCATCGCCGGACATCATTGGGCGCCCCTCTTCCCCCAGATGGCGGCGGATACCACCACCGGCCGGGGAGCCTATTACCGGAACCAGATCGAAAAGCTGCTGCAACTGGGCGTGCTGGAGAAGGATGCGGACAACCGCTTCCGGCCCTATGAGCCCATGGATACCGAAACGTTCGCCAAGGCGCTTTATCGCCTCCTTGGTTTGGCGCCGCTGCCAACGGCCGAATGGCCCGCCGGCCCTCTCACCCGGGAGCGGATGGGCATACTATTGGCAAAAGCCTATCACGCCGCCTTCACCTCCAAGCCCGCCTATATGACGGATTACAACGGCGCTACTCTCCTGCCGGGTATGCCCGGCTACGATCCCAACCTGAGCTCCGGCGCCCAGGGGGTTCGTTATGATCCGCTGGTCCCGTGGGAGCAGCTGAAGGATACGGAGCAGGTGGACGCCGCTCTGGAGCCGGAGCTGAAGGAGGCCTACGGGCTGGGTTTGATCCGCTCCGAATACGGCCTTGTCCGGGGCCGCATGGCGAATGGCGACCTGCTGGAGCCCAAGCTTGCGGTCAGCCGGGAAAAGGCGGCCAAAGCCCTTTATTTCATGTGGGTGCTGGCCCATCCCGTGAAGCAGGAGAATGATGTGGGATATTTGTAACAACCCGCTCCGCACCAAAACACCGCCCCCGGCTTAAAGCCCGGACAGGCGGTGTTTTTCCTGCCTATCAACGCACAACGCGCTGATACGCTTCCTTATATTCCCGGGCAACCTTGTCCCCGCCGGCCAAACGCCAGCGCTCCACCTCCGCCTGCCAGCCCCGGTCATCTATTTTTCCCATGATATAAAGGGTCTGGGCATCGGCGATCTGCTGATCCAGCTCCTTCCCCCGCTCCGCATAGGTAGGAGAGTCCAAGGTCAGCGCCGGGTTAGGGACAGCATGCTGCTCATTTTCGTAGCCGATCAGCTTGCTTTTGCGGGCCAAGTCCGTGTCCTTGGAGGGTTTGTCCATATGATACTGCTCGTCCCGGTTGGGGAAGGTGTCCCGGTACGGCTTCACCTCCTTGAAGTCCAAATCCTTGTCCAGGGGAACCGTAAACTCCCCTTCCACCTTGTAATGCCGCCCCTCAATGCCCTTCACCAGAAGATTCACCATTGGCGGGTCCATCAGCTTGTCCAGAAAGCCCAGAATCTGCTGAAGCTCCTGCTCGCTTTTGACGGCGCTTTTCGGAAACACCAGCATCCCCGCATTGCCTCCCTCTCCCGGCACCCGGATGCCCTCTGGACCTTTAAGCGGCGCGCTGTCCACCTGGGCGGCGGGATTCAGCTTTTCCAGCTGGTTCTGAATGGTTTGGGCATTGCCTCCGGTCAAACGGAAAGCCGCCTTGCCGGATTCATAGGCCTTGTCGATGGTTGAGGCGTCCACCACGGCGAAATCCGGGTTGATCAGCTTCTCCGCATAAAGCCGCCGGAACAGCCGCATGGTCTCCAGATATTCCGCCGAGACAAACTCGGGAATAAAGCTCCCCTCCCGGTCCACGCCCCACTTGTTGGGAGCGCCCTGGGCCACCGCAAGCCGGCTTAGAGTGGAGGCGGTGCCCTGATTGTAATTTTTGTCCAGCATCATCCCGTAGGTATCCTGCTTGCCGTTCCCGTCCGGGTCGTCCACAGTCCCCGCCCTGATCACCCGGTACCAGTCCTCAAGAGTGACCGGAAGCGTCCAGCCTTGGGCATCCAGCCAGTCCTTGCGGTATACAAGGGAAACCCGGCCCATATTGCGGAAGATGGGAACGCCGTAAAGCTTGCCCTCCACCGCCACGTTGTCGAAGAAAGCCCGGGGCTGGGCGGAGAAATTCCGGTATTGCTGGACATAAGGGCCAATCTCCCAAAAAAGTCCAGCCTTCAGGGAGCTGATTACGGTGGGGGTATAATTGACCTTCAGGAGCTTGGGCAGCTCCCTTGCGGCAAGCATCACATTGACCTTGTCATCATATGCGGTGGGCGGAACCCATCCGATCTTCAGCCGGACGCCGGTATAGGCCTGAATGGCCTGCTCCATCAGATTGTTCTCCTCAGGGACTTCCCCAACCTGATTGGTCACCATACTAAGCACCAGTTCCGGCTCCCCCTCGTTTTGCTCCCCTGCTCCATTGCCGCCGCGTCCGGCGCAAAACCAACCCCCTGCCGCCAGAAGCGCCACCGCCATTGCCCCCGCTGCAGATGCCGCCGCCAGTTTCCTCCTCATGGCTTCTCCCCTCCTTCAGCTGCATCGTTGGCCGGGCTGCCCCCTTTTTCCGCGTGCTCCCGGTACTGTCCCGGAGTTATTCCGTGCACCTTGCGGAAGCTGCGGATAAACGCGCTGTTATTCTTATATTGAAGCTTGGCGCCGATTTCGGCGATCTTCAGATCGGTGGTTTCCAGCAGGATTTTGGCCATATTCATCCGGTACTCCGCCACATAGTCGCTGAAGGTAATGCCCATTTCTTTTTTGAACACACGGCTCAGGTAAAAAGGGTGAAAATGCATCATCGCCGCGCATGATTCCAGCGACAGTTCCTTGTCATAATGGCTGTGGATGATGTCGGCCATTTGCTGGGCAATATTGGTATACTGATGCTCATTCCTCTCGGCAAGCAGCTGGATAAGGGGAGCGAACAGCCTGGTTTGAAACCACAGCAGCAGCTCCTCCCGGGTCTGCAGCCGCAGAAACCGCTGGATTTCCTTTTCCCCTTCCAGCACCTGGGACACGGGCACTCCCTGCTCCTGGGCAATTTCCAACAGCCGCATGGCCAGCTGCAGGAGCGGAATATGGTATTCCGCCCGGTCGCTGCTTTCATCCAGCAGCATCCCCATATACTCCCGCAGCTCCTCCTCCGCTTTGCCGGGCTTCAGCTCGCGGACGGATTGGGCCAATTGCTCCTCCACCAGCTTCAGCCGGGAATAGACGGCGGAGCCGGAGCCTTTCCGGACCATAAAATCATCATAATGGACGATAATGTCCGTCCCCAGATTAATCCGCGCCTTCAGCGCGGCCAGGCTCTCCCCGTAGGCGTTGACGGTGCCTGACAATTGGGCGAAGGGGCGGCTCAGCCCAATACTGACCGGAAGCTTCAGATATTGCTCCACCTTGGAGCGGACGGTTTCGGCGAAGCTGTAAAGCATGGCTTTTCCCGCCTCCGGATCATCGGTGGTAAGCGCCAGCAGAGTTACTTGAGAATCGTTCAGGAGGATGGGGCTGAAACGGGAATGGGGAGGCAGAAGCTCCACCACCATGTTGTTGACGGCGAACAAAAGCAGCTCCCGGTCCTGCTCCTGAAACCGGCTGTCCGGCAGCAGATCGATTTGCAGGGACAGCACCCCAAGGCTTTTCCATTCGGCGGGAAAGCCGTACATGGCAGATTTGCGCAAATATTCGTCATCGGACATTTGGCCCGTAAACAGCTTCAGCATATAAAATTCCTTCAGGTGGGCGGTTTGCGACTCCATCTCCTTGTCCAGCTGGTTGCGGGAGGCGGAGAGAAGCTGCAGGCTCTCCTGAATCAGCTCCAGTTCGTTCCGGCCCGTCCGGTCCCTGCCATCCGCGGGAGCAACCCTTTTGGAGAACTCCAACAAACGGCGGATGGGACGGTACATGTGCCGGGTGCCCAAAAGGGACAAAAGCAGGACAACGGCAAGAATCAGCAGGCTGGCCAGCACAGTGGCCCAGGCGATTTTGGAGCTTTCCCTGGTGATGTCGGCCACGGAAACCACAGAAACATAGGTCCAGCCGTTTAAGCTGGAGGTCCGGTATGTAATTCCTGCCTTCCACCCGGTCAATTCTGAATAGAAGAACCGGGTCACCGGCTCCAGCCCTGCCGCCCCCTCCTCCGAAAGCCTGCTTACCTGGCTGGAGATGCGGAGATTGACAGCTTCATAACGGCGCATTTCCTCCACAGGAGAAAGGAAAGCGCTGCCGCTCCGGTCCAAAATATATTGGGTGCCCAGCACATTATCCGGGGTCAGCAGGCTCTTGATATCCGCGGCGGAAATCTGCAGCACCAGCAGGCCCTTGGGCGTGGTGCTGCCGGGAATCATGGGAATCTTCTGGACAAGACGGATCATATCCGCCGGCTTCTCCGGAGCTTCCTCCTCCTCGCTCCCGGGTGCTTTGCCGATGCTGTCCAGATTGACGGAGGACCAGAAAAAATCCCGGCCGTTCCTGGCATAGGACAAAAATTCCGCGCTTTCAGGATGGTTCCACAGGGTATCCAGCGCCTGATGGCTGATCATCCAGTTATGCTCCAGATTCACCAAATACGCCTGATTGATAATGGTTTGGGTCTGCAGCTGGAACAGCTCGGTCATGAGGCTGCGCACTTCCATAAAGTCCTCGGCGGTAAGCGGCTTGTCCATGGCGGCTTGGACCAGACTGGAATTGGCGAACTGCATGGCGGACAGCTCCATGGACCGCAGGGTTTGCTCCACTCTCAGTTGGGTCTGGGCCAGCAGCTGCTCATTGGCTTCATTCACTTTGTCTTTGATATCATGGGCAGCAATGTAGTAGGAGATGATTCCGATGAGAACCGCAGGCAAAGCTCCCAGCAGCAGACTGTAAGTTAATAAGCGGGTGAGATATTTATGCATGGGCGGCCCCCCTTCTATAGGAAAAGAAGCCCCGCCGCTTGGAATTTCCCGGCAGGGCTCTAAACTGTACACGTGCTACTCGGCGTTTAACGGCAAATATTCAAAATAGTCGAAGTCGGCGTACCCGCGGCTGGCGGTCCCATGGGAGGTGGCATAAAGGCCCATCACAGAGCCGGTAAAGCCGCCTGCCACATCGGAGCTCAGGATAGTGCCGTCCGCTCCTTCCACAAGCGGCTGCCACTCCTCGGAGCGGACAGCCCAGTAGAAGCTGTAGCTTTGGCCAACCGCTTCCACCTTCAGGTAGATCCGGCTGCCCGGCTCCGCCCCAGGGAGCGGTTGAACAGCCAGCAGCTCATCGGCTCCCGCGGTTCTGCGGATCAGGCGCACGGCGGTTTTCCCGCGGTCCAGCGCCACTTCCATCCGGTACTGGTACTCGGTGTTCTGCAGCAGCACAATCCCGGCAGCCTCCTGCTCCGTCTGCGGAGTGAACTCCAACGCCGTCCGCGCCGCGAAGCTCATATGCTCCTGGCGGCGTCCCACAAAGGCGGGGTTGGCCTCCTGCATCAGAGTTTCGGGCTTCAGCCGCAGGCGCAGATAACCGGGGCGCTCCTCCAAGGACCAGAAATTCCCCCGCGGGGTGCGGATGAACATCCAGGAAGGGGCAAGCTTGTTTTGGTCAAAATGATCGCAGGCCGAAGGCGGCGAAAACCGGTGCTGCGGAAGGTTGGGACGTTCCAGCTCCATTTCCACCATACCCTTGCCGGCATTGACCACAGGCCAGCCGTCCTCCCACTCCACCGGCACCAGGAAGGATTCCCGGCCCAGATTGCGGTAATATCCGCCGTAGGGACGGGAGCCCAGGCACACCATCCACCAGTCGCCGTTCTGGGTTTGTACCAGATCGCCATGGCCCACGTTGGAGATGGGGTGGCGTTTGCCCAGATGGCGGTGGGTCAGAATGGGGTTCATCTTGCAGCCCTCGTAAGGGCCGGTAAGGTTTTGGCTGCGGGCGACGGTAATGGAATGGGTGTGTCCGGTGCCGCCCTCCGCAATCAGGAGAATGTACCAGCCATCCACCTTGTACAAATGGGGACCTTCCTGGGCGTGAATGAACTTCAGCGCCCCGTCCCAAAGACTGTATTTCTCCCCTACCAGCTTGCGGTCAGCCAGGTCCAGCTCCTGCAAATAAATCTCCATATGCTTGGGATACTGCTGCCCGCCTGGAGGCTGGCGGTTAGCCATGATATAGGCCCGGCCGTCATCGTCGAAGAACAGGGAGGAATCAATGCCGGGAGCCTCCGGCAGCCAAACCGGATCGGACCAGGGACCGCTTGGGTCCTCTGCCGTCACATAGAAATTTCGTCTGGCCCCGGTGACACTCTCCACGAAGGTGGTAATCATGTAGAAGATGCCCTGATGGTGCCGGATGGTAGCGGCATAAATCCCTTTGGAGCAGGGAGTGCCATCCAGATTCAGCTGGGATGGCCGATCCAGCACATGGCCAAGCTGCCGCCAATGCACCAGGTCCTTGCTGTGGAAGATGGGCACACCGGGAAAATATTCAAAGGTGGATACCACCAGATAATAGTCATCGCCTACCCGGCAAACGGACGGATCAGGATTGAAGCCGGGAATAATCGGGTTGCGAAAAGTCGCCATATGGTTTGTACGCTCCTTTGTCCGCTTATGCCTTCAAGAGATCAAAGCGGAGCCAATCCACATCGGCATAACCGCCTTGAGCAACCGCCGTTGGTTTCAGGGCGAACAGCCCCACCTTGGCCCCCACCCAGCCTCCGGGCACAGCTGTAAAGGATTCGCCGATGGGAAGATAGGTTTCATTGTCCAGGCTGTAGAAGAAGGTGAATACCGCCTCCAGCCTGCATTCCGCCCGCAGATATACGGTTTTGGTTCCGGCAGGCAGATCAAGCTCCGCTTTCCGGCTTTCGGCGGGAGCTGTTTCCTTCTCCTTGTTGCCGAAGCTGTCGGCATACACAAGCCGCAGTCCGTTCTCCGTTGCTTCCGCCGCTACATACGCATAATCATGTCCGAAGGCGGTCAGTCCCGCCGACTCGCCTTGAGCCAGATTCAGCTCCAGCTTGGCGGTAGCGGCAAACTCCGGCGCGGGAAGCTTCTGGCAGAGAACATGGGGAGCGTGATAGAGAATGCTGCCCCCTTCCGGAAGCGGCTGGGCGTAGAGCCGCAGGAATCCGGGATTGGCTTCGAGGGAATACCACTCCTCCTTGCGGTTGCTTTGCCACTGCCACTGGAGGCCCAGCACGGTTGCGTTGAAGTCATCGCTGGTTTCCGGGACAGCTGCGGGATATTCCTTGCCCACATTGGGCTTCGGGTAGACCAGCACCGGTTCGCCGACGCCATCATTGTTGATGTCCACGCCCATAACCGGCCAGTCATTTTCCCAGCCCATGGGCTGAAGATGGACAATCCGGCCGTATGCCTCTCTGTCCTGGAAGTGGACAAACCAGCTTTCGCCGGAATCCAGCTCCACATAGCCGCCCTGGTGGGGGCCGTTCACTGGAGTGTCTCCCTGATGCAGCACAATTTTATCCTCATAGGGACCGTACACGGATTTGGAGCGCAGAATGGTCTGCCAGCCTGTGGGCACGCCCCCTGCCGGAGCGAAGATATAATAGTAGCCGTTGCGCTTGTACATCTTGGGGCCTTCCATAGTCGGATGATCGATTTCCCCGTCAAAAATCACCTCGCCGTCATCCAGCAGCGCCGTGCCGTCCGGCTTCATTCTGCACATTTTCAGCCGGTGCTTGATGCCGCAGCGGCTTCTGGCGAAGGCGTGAACCAGGTACGCTTGTCCATCGTCATCCCAGAACGGGCACGGGTCGATCCAGCCCTTGACCTCCTTGACCATATGAAGCGGCGTCCACGGTCCCGCCGGATTCACGGCAGTGGTCATATAGATGCCTTCGTCAGGCGCGCTGAAGAAAATCCAGAACCTCCCGTCATGATGACGGATAGCCGGGGCCCATACGCCGTCGCCATGCCGCACATTGCCGTCGTAGCCGCCGGGCAGCCGGTCCACCGCATGGCCGATAATGGTCCAGTTGACCAAATCCTTGGAATGGAGAATCGGCAGCCCCGGGGAGCTGACGAAGCTGGAAGCCGTCATATAGAAATCGTCGCCTACACGCACAATATCCGGATCGGAGTAATCCGCGTACAAAATCGGATTCTGGAAACGCCCATCCCCCAAATCCGCCTGCCACACCGGGGTAAAGCTTTGCTGGTTTGTCATCTGCAGTCGTGACTCCTTTCACAAAAGAACTTTTTTAACCACAGTATCTAATGTCAATAGTTTAACATAGATACATAAAAAATCTTTGAATTCAGTTGATTACTTTCTCATTTATTATATATATTTGTTTGTTCATTAAACAAATTAACTCAGGATTTTTTTGCGGAGCCCCGAGTTCGCCATATAAAGACCTTTTTCTGGATTATTTCCACCATCCTTATGATCCCCTCGTTAGTTTGAGCCTTTCCGCCAGAAAAAACGATTTTCCCCCTCATTCCCGCATAATTTTTCTTTTCCATTTTCCACTTATCTCCTATACTTATAATGGATTCTCATAAAAACTTTGAGAAAGCAGGTATATCTATGTTATTTGCCAAACCCCGGTGGAAACCCAAATGGGCGGCGCTCTTGATGAGCGGCGCGCTACTGACCTCCATGCTTTCACCTGCCTTGCCCGCGGCCAGAGCCGAGGAAAGCGCTGCAGCCAGTCCGGCTGCCCATTATTCGGATTTATCCGCCAGCTACGCGGCCAAGGAAATTGCCTCTCTGACCGCTTCCGGCATTCTGGACGGCTTCGACGACGGCACTTTCCGCCCCACGGAACGGGTTACGCGGGCGCAGTTTGCCAAGGTGATCGCCAGCATTCTCAAATTGGAAGCAGAGCCGGAAATCGCCTCCCGTTTCCGCGATGTGCCTGCCGACTCGTGGTATGCCGGCTATACGGGAGCGCTTGTGAAGGAGGGGATTACCGACGGCGTCAGCGACAATGAGTTTGCGCCGGAGCAATGGGTAACCCGGGAAGAGCTGGCCGCCTTCTTTATGCGGGCGCTCAAGCTTAGCGAAGCGGCTGAGGCCTTGCCTGTTGACACCTCCGCCTTTGGCGATTTTAATGATATTTCTCCATGGGCCCAGCACTACGTTTCCTTTGCTTATCAAATCGGATTCCTCCAAGGCTCCCAGGACGACAACGGCAAGCTTCTGTACCGTCCGAAGGCGGAAGCGGACCGTCAGGCGCTGGCGCGGCTGGCGTATGAGCTGCTGGAAAACAAGGATACATATTTGGACAAAGCGGCGGCGCTGGCCAGCCCGGCCGCTTCGGCTACTCCCTCTCCCTCCCCGTCTCCGTCCGCTGCTTTTGGCGGTGGGGGATTTGGGGGCGGAGGACCAGGTGCCGGAACACCCAAACCTACTGCAACCCCCACTCCTGCTCCGGCAGACGGGAGTATCTTGACGGACCTGCCTGCCGGCAACTATACCGGCAGCTTCACCGTTGCGGCGGGCGTTACCGTATTCGGACCGCAGACGGGAGCTGCCGTCATATCGGGTACGCTCACCGTCAACCCGGGACCATCCGGCGAGGTAACCCTGCGCAATATACAAGCAGCTGATCTGCGGGTACTGTCCGGATCGGATCACTCCGTTATCCTTCAGGATGTGAAGGTATCCGGCTCCCTCACCGTCAACACCGGCAGTCAAGGCACACCGGTGCGCATTTTGGTCCAATCCGGCACCGCCATTGCCCGAACCCTTGTGGAATCGGCAGCTATACTGGAGGCATCGGCCGGCTCCGCCGGTGAAGTGATTATCCCCTCTTCAGCCGCGGGCAAAACCATCGAGCTTCGCGGCAGCATCAACGGAACCGTCCGCAGCCAAGCCGCTGATGCTTCCATCCTGGTCCGCGACGGCGCCTCCGTGCAGAGCCTGATCATGGAAGCCAACGGCCGGGTGCAAGCGGATGGAAATGTGAGCGGGTACGGCATCCTGAACCCGAATGTGGAAGTGGATCTCAGCGGCGCCAAAGTGGCTGTGCTGAAGGAAAACACAGGAAAAACCACCAAGGAATCCATCCAAGCCTTAGGGGATACCAGCAAGCTTGTTTTGGCGGATCAGGCAAAGGTTTTGCAGGCCGTGAGCCAGTACAACGCCCTGGTAAAGATGAATATGGCTGACGCCATAAACGCGCAACTAAAAAACCAGCTGCAAGCCGCCCAGATCCAAATGAAGGCCCTCACCAAAGACGAGGCGGTGAACAAACTAAGTGAGTTGCCAGCAGATGCTGATGTAAGCTGGATGGACATTTATAATTATGAAGAAGCCATCGCCGCAGCACAACAAGCTGTTGATGCCGCCATAAACTGGGGAAATCAGACGCATGAGCTGTCAGGTTATTACAACTGGTCCAGCTTGAAGTCCTTCCTTGATTTAAATTACATACATCTTTATACAGGAACCCTTGCAGGGGACATGGCCATTTACGGAAAAGCTCAGCCTGGCGTCAAGATCACCCTGGAAAAATTCACATTTGCCAACGGTTCAAGCAAGCTTTTCGTGACAGAGGCCGTTCCGGATGAATATGGCATTTTTATGCTTTATGATCCTTCCATATTTCCCCTTAAAGCCGGAGACTCGTTTAGCTTAAAGGCACAGCGGCCGGGGAGCAGCTACTCTGTTGAAAAAAGCTATCCCGTCACCACCTCTACTACTGAAACAACCGTTGCACCGGCTATCATACAACCCTATTATCAAGGGGACCCTATCAAGCTTGATTATGGCAATAACCAGCCTCAAGACCAGCAATTTATTTTGGTAGTAAATGAAAAAGGACAGGTAATCCTGCATCAGAATACTTACTCCTATACAGGAGCTTCCCTTTACCCGAATGGAGCAGTACAATCCACCCCGGGCGAGATACTCACTGCATATGCCAGAAGTATGTTTCAGGAGCGGAATACCAGCGCACCGGTCCGGTTCCAAGTGCAAGCTGCTTCAGGAATTTCCCAACAACCCGAGATAAGCGATGTTTATGCGGGTGATTTCCTAATGAATGTCGGCTCTACTGCCGGTGCCCTGGTGACACTTGTCCATAACGGCCAAACCGTTCAACAAGTAGCCAATTTGGCAGGCTTAGCCACTATTCAGATTACAGATTGGAATCTGAATCCAGGAGACCAGGTTGCCGTCACAGTGAAAGAAACCGGAAAGAATCCTAGCACTCCCTTAACCATTCAAGCAAAAACAACAAGCGGCAAAACGCAAAAGCCTGCGGCGAATGTATCTTTTATGGATAGAACTGTAGTTATTGAAGGCTCTTTCCCGAATTATGCAACCTTGCTCCTCGAATGGCCTAATTCCAACGGCGTCAAAAGCCTGGCATATCAACTGGGCGCCGGTCCTAACGGAAGTTATCCTTTCAAGCTGATGCTTGGTGCTCCCGAAATATACGGAGGAGGCAAGGTTATCATCTATGCAAAAGTTGCCGGCAAAGCCAAAAGCGACCCTCAAGAGTTAAGCATCCTTAAACAAACAAGCGTCTCTTCCATCTCGGGGATTGTTTATACCGATAGTGTGAATCTTAAAGTTACGGCTGACAATGGCTCCGTTGTTACTTTGAAGAAACAGGATGGTACAGTGATCTACCGTCAGCAGGGGGAGCAATTTAGCAATATCGTGCTGTTGGACAGCATACACCTAAACACCTCTCTTGTCAGCGGAGAAACCGTATATCTCACAGCAACCGCTCCAGGCAAGGCGCCAAGCGCAGTACGCTCCCTAAAGGTACAGGCGAATCAAGGAAAAACGAAGACGCCCTTGGTGGTTGCAGGAACTCTGCTGAAGCATATGGAAGCTCCTGTGCTTTCTATCCTATCCGATGCTTACAAATTCGGCGTCCAGATCAAGTCAACCGATACAAACGAGAGCATATGGTATGATCCTGCAGAATATTTTGGCGGCCGGTATAGGGTGGATCAACACTTGATTAACGGAAGCTCACGGCTTCTCGTCTCCATTAAGGAACATGGTAAAGATCCCAGCGATCCGGTGGAGATTTCCATTTATAATGATCCTCATGCCACTAAATTAAAGACCGTCACCCAAACCGTTTACCGAAGCACCAATGCGGTTGAAACCATTAGAGGAAGTTCGGAACCTTTCGCCGTTATTACAGTGACCAACGCTGCAGGTCAAATCGTGACTACAAATACAGTCGATGCTTTTGGTCTCTTCCAAATAGGCATTCCCAGCCCCAGCCTGGTGTCGGAAACTTCCTTGCATCTGACAGCACAGTTACCCGGCTTCGTTCCCAGTCAGACAGTTACTCTGGCTGTTTACTCTGCGCAAGGAGAAACGCCTAAACCGATAGTACCTCAAAAGATCGTGTCAGGCGGGACCAATATTAGGCTGGAAATGGAAGCCCCTGCTGGCTCCTATGTGGCCATTTACAACCAGGCCGGCGAGTTGCTGGACAGCGGAGATTGGATTGGACAACCGGGAGATCACTTGGAAAAAGACATAATTACATTCAATGTTAAACAGTTGAATCAAAATTTGAGGGTTACCGCACAACTGCCTGGCCGCAATCCCAGTCAAGTCGAGTTTTACGTAGAGCAGGACTGGTCGGCAGATGTTACCATTCCTCCTGTTGTGACAAGCAATCTATATGATTATCCGGGCGGGATTGTAACAGTTACAGGTTATACTGCCAAACCCTTCACCTTGCTGAAGGGCGGCGTGATCGATACCTATTCCGATAAAAACGGCAACTTTGTACTTTATGCCAAGGGCGAACCGGGGACCGAAATACCCATTGAAGCTCTGGCGCCGGGTGAAAATTCCGTATTTTTTTATGTCAGATTACCCATGGAAATCATGGATAGCGATAATGGTTCTGAAGGTGGTATTGGCGGCGGTGGCGGTAGTGTATCACCCGAAGCAGGTGCTGATCAATCAGTAGGAACAGTTCACCCTTAACCACGCTGCATGAGCATGGACCGTAAACAAAAAAACGGGTACAGGAGCGGGTTTCCGCCTCTGTACCCGATCTTTTTTTTTGGCCCTTGCGCCACCCAGGCGGCTTCATAAGCAATTATTGCCCCCGCTCCTCCTCGGCTTGCGCGCCGCTGTAAGCAATATCTTCAACAACATCGGCGCTGCGCTCATCCCGCCAGGATGTGGAGCTTCGGGAGCGGACAAACTCGGCCAGCATGTCGATGCGCCTCAATAAAGCTGCGCACAGGGCGTCGCGGCGGGCAGCGTCGATAAACAGGGAATCCCGCATCACTTCCCGCAGCTCTTCATCTATGCCTTGCAGCGCCGACAGGGGCTTTGCCATTGCCATTATTTATCCACCGTTTGCAGATTGTAGAGTCTGTACAGCAGAACGGCGCTTTCTGCCCGTGTTGCGGTGCTTTTCGGATTCAGCTTGTCGCCGTCGCCGGATACAATACCGGTATTGACCAAGGCTGCTGTGTCCGCGGAAGCATAATCCGCGATTTTCTCGTAGTCCGCAAAGCGCTTCAGTCCCGCCGCGTTCTCCGATTTCAATTCAACCCCCGCCAGCAGCAGCGCCCGGTGCACCATAACGAACATATCCTCTCTGCTGATAAGTGCCCTGGGGGAGAAGCGGTTATCCCCGGTACCCTGGATGATGCCCAGAGCTTGTGCGATACCTATCGCTTCGTAATCATAATCTTCCGGCGACACATCCTCGAAGCTGGGCAGTGCCAACCCTCCACTTGCTTCTAATTGCAGCGCGGGAATCAGCATTTTCAGGAAATCTCCCCGCGTCACGAAATGCTCAGGGGCAAATTGCGAAGCAGACACTCCATCAATAATGCCCTTGGAAGCCAGCACCTCCACAGCCTTACGCGACCATTCCGCCTGCCCAAGATCCGAGAAGGTTTTCTGCACGAAGGCAATTCCGTATGGGCCAAAGCTTTGGGTTGTGAATGCAGCCGTGCCTGTCACAGGTTGATATCTGCCGTTAGGAACCGGATGTGCTGCTCCCGCTTCATCAATAGCCCAAATCACCAGATGCTCATGCCCGGACAATTCATGTTTCGCAGGGCTGTAAGGAAGCTCGACTGCAAATGTGGTGTTAAGCGGCGGGGCAATCACTCGGTTATTGACAGCTGCGCTGATTCGAACCAGCGGCCGTTGGCCAATTCCCTCCCGGACAGCAGCAGACAGCTCTGTTTGGGATGCCGGTTCAAACTTGATCTCTATGAATGCCGTCTGTTCATCCTCATCTGCCAACTCCCGCAGCAAAGCCTCTTTCAAGACGATGGAACCCTCTGGCGTAGCCAGCTTTAGATTGAGGCCGCCATTCTGGGAATCCAACAGGGAGACGGGGATTCGAAGGGCATAAGATTGGGCTCCTTGCACCACTGGAATCGAAACAAGCGACTGCCGTTGATCCATCGCATCCTTGGCGAATTGCTCAAGCAAGCTGCCGTTCAAGTTTACCCTCGCCGCCCTTCTCTCCTTGTCCATCTCCACATTTACAGTCCCTTTGCCTGCACCGGTGAACACTTCCGCCTGTACCTCTTCCTTATTCGCCGGTGATGGTTCCGCTGCCGGAGCATCCTCTTCCGGAGGAGCATCATCTTCACGGTCAACCGCGGGAGCCGCGGTTATGCTGACGTTATACGCCGCTCCGGCATCCAGCTCCGTTACATGTCCCTGGCGGTCGGCCACGCGGACATCCGCCGCATACACGGTGCCGGTTACCGTCTGCGCGGCAGGCAGTGCCAGGAAGCTCAGCCGGAGAAGGTCCGCCGAGCCGGACACTCCGCTATCCCGAGCCGGATTGGAGGCCGCGATTTGCGCCTGGCCGTTTCCGTAGACCGAATGGGTAACGGAGAAGCCGTCCGCAAGGGAGGCCACCGAAACCAATTGCAGCAGGGCGGGTGAGTATGAAACTGTTGTTTGCATGGCATACACACTTGACGTTACATTCTCCAGCCGAAAAGTGGCCTCCAGCAGTTCCCCGGAGCTGACAACAGCCGGCCCGGTGATGCGTGCTCCTGAATGCTGCTGGTATTGCGGCTTCGTGGACAAAGCCCGCAGCTCCAATACACTATTCCAGCTGTTCACGTTGCTTCCGTTTCCTTTGTAGCGAATAAATCTTGCATTCACCGGATGATCCAAACGGACAATCTCATAGCCATCAATGGATTTGGAGGGACCGGAATAAACCGTTTCATAATGAATGTCATCCGAAGATGCTTCTATGGCATAAGTATAGGTTCGCTCCACCGCGTTATAGAATGCAATACCGACGGCATCCACCTTTTTGCTTTCACCCAAATCAATGGCGATCCATTCTCCCTCTCCGGAAGCGGACCAGCGCGTGGACAAATCACTATCCATCACCGCTTCCGGCGGATTTTCCGGTTGGGGAACAGAGCTTGCCGAAACGGCGGAAATGGGATACCGGTTATAACCGGCCATGCTGGACAGAGGATCAACATAGTGAAAGGAAATCACATACAAATTATACCGTTCAGGATCTTCCGGAAAGAACACCTTCAGGATGGCCTTCTCTTCCGTAATGGTTTTCTCAATGGCAAGATTGGCGCCCTGCCCCTCAACCAAAGGGAGAGACGGACTATTATTAGCAACGTCTGCCGTATATTGATAGATGTCTTTGCTGAAATTCTCAAGCGGTTCCCCGTTCACCAGAATTTGATCCAATTCGGGAAGCGCCTGCAGCGCCCCATCCGGGATGACCCAATCCGCAAGCTTAACATTGGGGACACCGCTATACTCACGGGGATCTCCCACGGGAATCAGCCGCACCTCAAGATTCAATTCCCCGGAAGTGTTCATTCTGATGGCTATTTTTCTGAATTTGCTGTTGGATGCTTCCTGTGACTGGTAGGTTGTCGGCGAAGTGGGGAGGGCCTTTGCTTCCATGACACTAAGGGCAACATCCCCTGCATCCGTTACAAACTCGAAACGGAGCTGCTTTCCATTTTGCGTTAAAATGGCTGTATGATTGTCAATCACTTCTACATTTGCCCCAGTGTGCATAAACCAGTACAGCTCGGACTGACCGTTAAGCTGCACTTCATCACGTACGATAACGCCTTTCCGGTCATCGGACATCATATATCCCCGCTTATAATCCGAAACCTGATTGGCATAAGCCGGTGTAAGATCCACAATAGAGAACGCTCCTCTGTCCTTGGACACAAATTCTGTGATTGGACTAAAAGAATCCAGAACCATGCCCGGAGACAGATCCGGGTTTATCACCAGCGAATTATGCCCTTCAGCACGAACGCGGTAGATGTCATTTCGGATTCCATATCCGACCTTGTAGGTTACATTGTCCATCCCCAGATCCACTGCCCATGGCTCACCCATGGCATAATAGACAAAGCTGCCACTGTCCACGTGATAGTGGTTGACATTAAGCTGGCCGGCATGGAAAGATAAATAATTATCCTTTGCCGCATCCCATGAATTGCGCATGGCCACAAATTCCGGCCCTCTGAAATAAGCATCTAAGGGAAGCTGAATGCCGGAAGCGGTAATTGAGGTATCTTTATAAAAAATAGGGTCATAGATGGTTGGTTTTGTCCCCAGCAGCTCGTTCTTCCTCAGCTTGGCGCTGATGACTCCGGGATTCTTATACTTCGTTCCCAGATAGAACAGCCAGGATGGATTTACATGTCCCAGAGAGGCGTCGTGATAATTATTCACACCGTAGCTGCTGTCGGCATGAAGCACAAAATCCGCCGTTTTGTCCAAGCCCTTGGCATCGGTTATATGATAATCTGTACCAAATCCATTCTCCAGCGTGGAGAAAAACTTCACCCCATAATTCAGCGTATACTCCCAATACCCCGGCCCTTCATCATATCCACCGTCAGGAGCAAACTGGTCAAACAAATATTCAACAGAGCGCACCGCATTGGCCAGAATCATGCTGTTATATTCGGGATCGGCTTCAAAGATAGCCAGAGCGCCCATGGAGATTCCGCTGTTGCACACGATATTCCAGTTCTGTGTAGCTTTTTCCCATTTTGTACCAGAAACACCAGCGCCGTAATAGGTATCCTCCGCGGGCTTCAAGCCGAAGTCGGTAATGATGCCTTCGATATATGTTCGCTGCTCCGGTGTCCAGGCGTCATACATCCAATCATACGCCAGGGCAACGCCGGCAGTAAGCTCGGCCACATCAAGGAAATGGATCGGATTCCAGTTCGGAAAGCTGCCCACCGCCTGAATTTCCTGCCAAGCGCGCTGCACATATTTATGGTCCCCTGTCATTTGATAAGCGAAGCTTACTGCTTCGAATGTTTTCAGGGCGGCCCGCGACTGATCCAAAAGCCGCTTATTGTCCAAGATGATATATTGGGCGGTAGGTGCCGTAAGCTGGCTGTCCGCCGCTGCAATCAGTCCGTCAACCCATCCTTTTAGCAAAAGGTTGGATTGGACAGTCTGCTTGATTCGGTTGAAATCCTCGGCAGTGGCGATAATCCTCGGGTGATTGTTATTGGGATTCTTTGCGAGGAAATCCTCCTGAATCCGCTCCTTCGTCGGACGGTCGTAAAGCAGATATCCGTTCATCAGCTGAATTTCCGCATCGGTCAAGGTAATCGCATTGTCACTGATCACAACCAGATTTCTGCGTTCATGAAACAGGCCGTTCTTGCCAAAGAACCCCGCCACCGAAACAATGGGAACATAGGGAACGCCGTCTTCAACAAATGCAATCGCTTCCATTTCTTTGGAAACGCCGTCCACATTAGCCATATTGCTGCCTATGGGAATGGAAATCCGGTTATCCAGCAGGATGGTTTGCGTCCCTTCGTTCCAAACTAACGGGCAATTCAAAAGCTCCGCTGCCATTTGAGCCGGAACCATGGCAGCATTGTTGCGAATCAATGTGTTGTACAATGGCGCCTTTTTTGTATCATTTAGATAATACGCCCCAGAGCCCATTTGTACGGCCGTTTTTCCCTGAAGCAGACTCAGCGCCTCGGAATCATCGGGAAACACGCTTTTCCTCTCCGGTTCCGGTCCGTTCTCTCTGAACAGCTTTACATTATCCAGCCCCCAGCCTCCATAGCCATTATCATTAAACAGCTGAAAACGAATCAATTCAATGTCAACATTGCCTTCAAATGCCGCAGCATTATGCATGGCAGCATTCGTTACCGTTTTTTCCCCATTCACATATAAGGTTACGGCTCTGTTCGCCAAATCCACAACAGCCTTTACCGTCGTCCACCCTCCAGAAGAAAACTGGGGAATGACCGTATTTGTGGGATCAAATGTGAGAGTGCCATTGGGATTTAAGGTAAACAGCTTGCTGTACTTCTTGTTTAAGCCGTCACTGTCTCCGGTGTTGCGGAATTGCACGACTCCTCTTGGCCCCGTTGCGGTGGATGGGGGCATCCCTTTCGTATCGAACTCCACGTAGAAAGAATTGGTTTTAATCGGATTGGCCATATTCAGATAATCCATGGTGATATCCGAAGCTGTTTCCCTGATCAAATTCAGGAAAACGTTTCCATTTCCTTCCGCAACATATTCGTACCGATTGGTTTTGGGGGTGATGAAGAACGTACTGCTTTGCTGCTGATAATCGTCGTTGACCAGCTGGGAATATTCCACCTCCGGCTCTTTTTCTTGGAACAGCTTTACATTATCCAGCCCCCAGCCTCCATAGCCATTATCGTTAAACAGTTGAAAGCGAATCAATTCAATGTCAACATTGTCTTCAAAAGCCGCAGCATTATGCATGGCAGCATTCGTTACCGTTTCTTCACCATTCACATACAAGGTTACGGTTCTGTTCGCCAAATCCACAACAGCCTTTACCGTCGTCCACCCTTCAGAAGAAAACTGGGGAATGACCGTATTTGTGGGATCAAATGTCAGGGTGCCATTGGGGTTCAGTGTAAACAGCTTGCTGTATTTCTTGTTTAAGCCGTCACTGTCTCCGGTGTTGCGGAATTGCACGACTCCTCTCGGCCCCGTTGGGGTGGATGAGGGCATCCCTTTCGTATCGAATTCCACATAGAAAGAATTGGCTTTAATCGGTTTGGCCGTACTCACATAATCCATGGTGATATCCGCATTTGTTTTCCTGATTAAATTCAGGAATACGTTTCCATCTCCTTCCGCAACATATTCGTACCGATTGGTTTTGGGGGTAATAAACAATGTGCTGCTTTGCTGCTGATAATCATCGTTGACGAGTTGGGAATACTCTACCGGGGCTTCACCGCCTGAACCACTATCTGCTAAAACCCTTGCCGGCAGAGGCAGAACACCATAAAGGAGCGCAAACGCAATCAATAGGGATATGAAGCGTTTTTTCATCATTTTGCCCTTCCCTTCTTTGAAATGTAAGCTGCAGCAGGGCATCTCCATTCATAAGTCTTTCCCCATTCAGATGCCCCGCCTGCAAATCAAACGTTATTTTATTTCCTGCTTAATCTTTTTGTATTTTTCAATTTGCGCTTTGGCGAAATCATAAATATCTCCGGCTAACAGCGCCTTATCTTTATTGTCCTCATACCACTTTTTATGCCAATCCTCAATGGCCTTGCCATCACTCTTCTGCCAGATATTCTTGGCCTCCGCCAGCGCCTGCTCCACGGTATACTTGCTGCCGCTTACAACCGCCTTCTGCCACAAATCACCGATAGCCTTATCCGCATTGGTACTGGAGGTAGCAAGCTCCTTGGGAAGCACAGGCATATGCTCGGAGCCGGTTAATTCGGAATAAGGCCTGTCAAGGGTTAAATACGTATCACGGTGCAAATCATAGAATTTCTGATATTCTTCCTTGCGGGCATCGCTGTTAAATTTGAAATAGGGCAGATCCTCTTTGCTGAAGGTCAGAGCGGAGCTGTTCATCATGGTCCGCATGTCCTGAGTGATATCGCTTACTTCCTTCTTGTACTTGGCGGCATCAATAATTTCCCGGACACCCAGACTGTTGATTTTGTAATGAACACCCTCTATTCCATACCCCAATGTACTGATTGTGCTTTCACTCATATTGAAATCCACGTATTTCATAACAGCATCCGGATTCTTGGCCGTAGCGCTGATCACGGCTGTCATCTGAACCGGATTGCCCAATGTGGGAACGAAGGCCCCTTCCTTGCTCTTGGGATAAGGAATAAAGGTTACATCTGCAGCAGGCACATTCTTCTTCAGCGGGTCGATCAAGCTTTGCAAAATATTCATGGCATCCCCGTTCTGATAAGGATAGATGCCGATCTTGCCGTTGATGAAATCCTGCTTGGCCTTGCTGCCATTCTGATCCGTAGCAAAGTCCCGGTCTATAATGCCGTTGTCATACAATTTTTTAACAAAGGTATGGTACTCCACCTGGGGCTCCCAGCTCAATACCAGTTGGTTATCCTTTACCTTCCATTTGCTGAAGGCGCCGAAAACTTGCATTAAGGTTGAGGCAGACTGGCTGCTTATGGCCAATCCATAGGTATCCTTGGCTCCATTGCCATCCGGGTCCTGCTCCGTAAAAGCCCGGGCCACCTCATACAGCTCCTCTGTTGTTGCAGGCGCCTTCAGATTCAACTTGGTCAACCAGTCCGTGCGGATCAGAATGCCGCGCTGCGGGACTATCCAGTTCAGTTTGCCGAATTCATAGAGCTTTCCGTCAGCCTTCGTGCCGACTTTTCTGAGGATGGGGTTCTCATCCAGCAGCTTCTTGTAAACAGTGCTGTACTTCTCAACCAGATCGTCAATCGGCATTAATTGCTTTTGGTCGTATAAGGTATTGCGAATGGCGGGTAAATATTCAAGAAGCAAATCCGGAGCGCTGCCTGATGCGTAGAGAACGTTGATTTTTTCCGCCGGATTCGTCCGTGGAATAGCCACATAGTTCACATGGGCCGGCCCATTCTCATTCATCCATTTGGTCCAACGATTGTTTTCTACTGTGCCTTCCTCCGGGGAAACGATCCCGCGATCATAGATGGAAACCGTAATATCCTTCTTCACCTCGGGACTGGCCGCCGACGATGCCTGCCCGCCTGGCGAACTGCTTGCGTCTCCCTTCGGCTTCTCATCTCCGCAGCCGGCCAGAGTGGCGCCGCTTGCCAATAAAACTGCCAGCCCTGCTTTCATCCATTTTGTCTTTTTCACATCTGTTACCCCTTTCGTATTTGGTCATGAGAGCAAACATGAATATATGCAGAAGCTTAGCCTTTAATAGAGCCAAGCATCACGCCTTTGACAAAATACTTTTGCAGGAATGGATAGACCAGCAGCATTGGTACTACCATCACCAGGATACCTGCCGCTTTCAACGATTCAGGCACCACTTGGATCTGTTCCTCCGCATTTCCGCTGGCCGCTACGATCTCCTGCAGCAGACTTTGGCTTCTGATCATATTCTGCACCAATACAGTCAGATTGAATTTGCTCGTCTCGTTGATGTAAATAAGCACATTCATAAACGCATTCCAGTAGGCTACACCGTAGAAGAGGGTAATCGTTGCCAATACTGGCATGGACAGCGGCAGTACAATCCGCAGGAGATATTTCACATCCGAGCAGCCGTCAATTCGTGCAGCATCGTCAAGCTCATCCGGTATATTCTCGAAGAATGTGCGCATCACAAGCAGGTTATACGTACCAACCAATCCCGGCAGCCACAATGCAAAGTACGAATTAATGAGTCCGTAGGATTTGACAACGAGATAGGTCGGAATCAATCCGCCACTGAACATCATCGTGAAGACCATTGCCAGGGTGAAGAAGCGCCGGCCAATAAAAATTTTGCGGGCAAGGGGATAGGCCGTAATAATCGTAACAAGCATGGACAGGCAAACGCCGACGACGGTGATCACAACACTGTTCAGGAAGGACGGCACAATTCGCGTTCCGTTAAACAGGGAGGTGTAGGCGTCTGTGTTCCATCCCACCGGATAAAATGTGACCTTGCCGGATACGATGGCATGCAGATCGCTGAGTGACAGCGCCACCGTATGAACCAGCGGAAACAAGCAGCTGATTCCAAGCAGGAGCAGCAGGAAGGCATTGATGAAATAAAAGATTTTTTCTCCAACAGTGGGTTTCATGTTGTCCTCCTTACCAAAGTCCTCTATCGAATTTGCGCGCCAGCGCATTGGCAGTCAGAACAAGGGATAAGCCAATCAAGGACTCAAACATCCCCATTGCAGATGTCAGACTGAACTGCGCCCCCTGCAGCCCCACACGGTACATAAAGGTGCTGATCACATCCGCCACATTGGAAACCACGCTGTTCTGCAGCACATACACTTGATCAAATCCAACCTCCATGAGCCTGCCCATAGCCAGAATGAACATAATGACAACTGTCGAGCTGATCCCGGGGAGAGTAATATGCCAGATTTGCCGAAACTTGCTGGCGCCGTCCAGGCTGGCGGATTCATAGAGGCTGGGATCAATGCTCGTTAATGCAGCCAAGTAAATAATCGCCCCAAATCCTGTTTCCTTCCATATGCCTGAACCGACATAAATGGCAATCCATGAAGTTTCATTGAACAAAAACGGATAAGGTTTTCCCGTCAGCGCCTCAATCCAGTGATTGATCGTACCGGATTCCACAGAAAACAAGGTGATCACAAAACCTCCAATGATGACCCAGGAGAAAAAATGGGGCAAATATACTGCCGTTTGAATAATGCGCTTGTACCAGCCTCTCCGCACTTCGTTTAACATAATGGCCAGCAAGATCGGGAAGGGAAATCCCACGAACACGTTCAGGAATGATAAAACCACCGTATTGCGAATGATATTCAGGGTTTGCGGCTGGCGGAAAATGGTTTGGAAATTGTCCATTCCCACCCAGGGGCTATGAAACACCCCATCGGCAAAGTTATAATCCTTAAACGCAATAATCAGGCCGCCCATGGGCATGTATTTGAACAAAATATAATACAGGGCTCCCGGAAGGAACAGCAGGAAGAGGGGGATATTGGCCTTCCATATGCGCTTTGTAATTCTTCGTGCAGTTTTGGAGGGAGCTTCTTCATTTGTTGACTTTTCTATGCCGGATTCGGATGATGCGGCAGATTGTGTAACGGCCATTCTTGGTTTCTCCTTTCACGCTCTCATATCGTGCTAGGATTTTATTATAGAATAGGCCGGAAACAGAATCCTTGAAATTGCAACGGCGAGTCTTTAATCTGCAACGGAAAATCTCTAATATTGCACGACTGCACGGAGAACAACAAAAAATATGGCCTATTGCTTGCGGTATTCCGTAGGAGAGAGCCCAACGGTCTGCCGGAAGACAGTAGCGAAGTAGTTGGAGTCCAGATAGCCCACTCCTTGGGCAATTTCCGTCACCTTTAAATCCGTGTTCTTCAGAAGAAATTTGGCCTTATTCATCCGGAGGCGGGCAACATACCCGCTGAAGCTTTCCCCGGTTTCACGCTTGAACAGGTTTCCAAAATGGTTGGGACTCAGGTGAAAATGGGCGGCTACGGCAGCGATGTTGCAATCCTCTGTGTAATGCTCCTCAATATAAAGCACTGCCCGGTTAATAATGCCGCTGGTGCGTTGATTCTGCCAGTTGGAGAGCGCATCTTCGAAGGCGCGGATCTGACCGTCAAGCCATCGCTCCACTTCCGGCTTGCTATGGATCAGGTTAAGCTCCGCCACCCGTTTGCCGATGTCTCCTATCGGCTTTGAATTTAGTTCTTTTTTTCTTACGTCCAGCATCCCCATAGCTGCACAAAACGCCCCGATCTTTGCCTCCTCCAAAGAGATGGAGGGCTGCCGCACCGACTGGCGTATCCCCGCCAGATAATCATGCAGCTCGGCAGGCCGCCCCAACAGCAGCAGCTCCGCCAGTTCACTGCGGATAAGCTTCACGTTGGTTTCATTAACCGAAAATTCCCGTGAATCTCCTGCCGCTGCCGAATCCCTTTCTTCCCTGGTTTTAAGCTGTCCCTCCACCCATATTTCCATCTGATTTAAACTTGTTGGAATGCCTAAACACTTCGCCGTCAGCACAATCCCCAACAGCTTGTGAACGATAGCCGCCGCTTGCGTGAATAATGGTTCATTCTCCCCATCCTTCGAGAGGAAAAATGCAAAACAGTCGTATTCCAGGGTGATCCAGCGGCTGTTCCCCGGCCTGGCGGCAAGCAATTCCTGCAGAATATTGCCGATGGCGAATTGCAGGAGCTTCAAGTCCTCCCGCCGAAATTGCCGGTTGTCCGGGTAATAGCTGTTCACCTGAAGCAGCCACAGCTCACTGCCTGCCAGTACCTTTTCCAGGCGCGTTGCCTCCTCCACATCATACGGCAGCTGGAGCAAAACAGCCCGCAGCTGCTGATCCTCCTTGTCCCTAAGCTGGCTGGCTTCCCGCTCCTTTGCAGCAGCCAGCTGCCGGTACTGCTCGTATGCCAATTGCAGAATCTGGCATACCTCCTCCTCCGGGCAAGGCTTGATCAGAAACTGCTTGACGCCGCAGGTGATGGCTTTTTGCGCATATTCAAAATCCCTGTAGCCCGTCAAAATAATAACTGCTGTTTCAGGAAAGTTCGCAGCGATATAGTTGGCCAGCTCCAAACCATCCATCAAGGGCATGCGGATATCCGTCATCACCAGATCAGGCCGCAGTTCCTCCAGTTTGGCGACGGCTTCCCTCCCATTGCCGGCCTCCCCGATCACAGACCAGCCAAGGGAATTGTTCTCCACCAGCTTGACCAGCCCCTTGCGGATCAATGGTTCGTCATCTACAATCAGTAAACCGCCCTTCATGGTCTCATTCCTCCTTTTTGTTCCAGCGGCAGCAGCAGCCGAATGGTTGTGCCCGCTCCCTCTTTAGATATGATTTTGACCCCGTAGGGTTCCCCGTAAAGCAAATTCAAACGGCGGATCACACTGCGGATGCCGATATGAATCCGTTTGCTGCCCAGTACCGGGCCTTCTTCCTGACGGCTGTCGCTTCTGGGGGTTGCTGCTGTGGAGACGATACGCTCGATCTCCGCTTCACCCATTCCCTTGCCGTTGTCAGTAATCTCAATGATCAGCGCCGCCTGCGGACTGGACCCTTCTTCATCAAAATCCGCTTGGCCAAAGGCTGCTTTGATGACCAGTGCCCTGGCCAGCAGTTGGTCCGCAAAGGCATGGACGAACACATTCTCCACCAGAGGCTGAAGAATCAACCGGGGCACCAGCGCCTGCTCTGTACCTTCTTCCATCTGGATAATGGTCTCAAATTCATCTCCGTACCGGGTGTTCTGAATGGTCAGATAATTGCGGATCTGGGCCATCTCCTCACGCAATTCCGTCACGGTTCCGGCTGGTTCAAGGGCATAACGAAGCATATTCGAAAGAGAGATCACCAGCTTCGCCGTTTCCCGGTCATCCTTCAAATACAGCTTCCAGTAGATCGTATCCAGGGTATTGTGGAGAAAATGGGGATTCAGTTGGGTTTGCAGCGCCGTAAGCTCTGCTTCCCGTTCATTCAGCTGCCGCTCGTATACCTCCTTGATCAGCAATTCCAGATTCTCCGCCATGGAGTTAAAGCTGTGCCCGATATAGGCCAGTTCGTCACCGGTCTGCACCGCCACTCTCGTTCCCATATTTCCATCCTGCATCTGACGCATGCCCTGCACCAGTTGGCGCAAGGGCCGAAACAACCGCCTGCCGCTCCACGAAATCAGCGCCGCCGCCATCAGTACGCCCAGAATGCCCACCAGCATGGAGATTTTGAAGATTACCGAGCTTTTTTCCTGGAGAGAATCCAGGGCCACCCTGCTGATTAGAGTGAAATTCACTTGCTTGGAGTAGCTTTTCACATATAAATAGGAGGTTCCGTCATTTGTCATTACCTTACTGCCGGAAAACTTCGCCGGAGCAGGAAGCTGTTCCATTTCCCATTCACGCATGTCCGTATATACCAGTTCTTCCTGCCGGTCGAACAAAAACACATTGGCCCGCTCGTTGCTGACCAATTCCTTCAAATCCTCGGAGAACAAAGATTCTTCAAATAGCATGACCATTGTTCCATATTGCTGCAAGTCCTTATTCTTCATATAGCGGGCCGCCGCGAAAAAGTTCCGGTAGCCGGAATCGTCTGTCGAATTTTGTATCCTGACAGGGAACCAGACCAGGTTGCCCGACGAACCCTCCAGCCGTCTCTTAACCTCCGTATAGGTTTCCTGATCCAGAGAATTTTTGGAGGAAGGGGACACACTGAAGAAAAAGCTGTTGTCCTTTTTGTCATAAAGAAACATGGAATTTAATTTGTTCTCGTCGTTTTTGACCTGATACAGAAGCTGGTTCAGTTCATCCTGATCGACAAGCTGCGTATGGCTCTCCCGTACCTCCGATTCCCCCGAACGCCGCACCACTTGCTCAATATAAGGGTGGAAGACAATGAAATTGGAGATGCGGTAGATATCGCGCAGCTGAAGATCAAGCCTGGCAGCAGCCTGCTCATTCGCCTTGGTAAACTGCTTGCTGATCTCTTCGGTAAACAGGCTTACATTGATCCGGAAGGAAATATAGCCCGATACCACGAAGGCAAGCATGATGATAAGCGACATATGAACCATGATCCGTGCGGAAAAACTAATGCGTTTCGGCATGGGTGTTTTCCTCTCCCGCAAGAGCCGGAGCCTATCCGGCCGCGTGTGGTTATTTTGTGCATTTTATTTGAATGCCCGGCACACGGACAACCGGGACATAGAGCAATCATAAGGGCTTGCCCTCCTTTCATGATGGATGAAAAAGCCGTATTTTTCAATGAAAAATCTCATTTGCAACCGCAACCACTATAACACGGAACAGGATAGGGGGAGTTGACCATGAATGTGAGCAGCTTAAATGAACAGGATTATACAAGACGGTGTACAGCGGCTGGCTGGGCAAAAATATCGGGGACATGTTGAGGGACGTGGACGAAGGGAAGGAAGAATTGCTTACCGCAAGCTGGCGGACGGGCCGCTGGAGAATGACGATTTGGACTGCAGTTGGTTTGGCAGCAGCTGCCGCGGCGGAGGAAACAAAGGGGTATCAAGAGCTTTAGCTGCTCTGGCTGGGCCCGCAGGGCATAATGAATCCGTATGGAATCGGCCAACCGTCCCATTTACCCGCCAAGCAGCCCGCAGCGCCGCCAGAGGTTTACGTGCTTTCGGCGGCAACGGAACTCAGTAAGCTCGGATTGCAGTTGCTCCAATGGCAACGGAACTCAGTAGGCTCGGATTGCAGATGCTCCAATGGCAACGGAACTCAGCGACGCTTAAACGGGAAAAAGGGCCTCTCCGCCATTTTTGCGGAACTGAGAGGCCCTTATAGCTGAGCAGACAGCCGGAATAGCGGGATTTGCGCCCAATAAGGGTGCATAAGAGCTCCTTAGTTCCGCTATATCTCAAAGCCGGCATATTTTCGTGTTTAAGCGCTCCTCAGTTCCGCAAGGCTCCACCGCCGCGGTCATCCTTGCCGCCGCTGCGCCCGGCGGGCCGGACAGCGCCCACCAGCCGCGCCACCAGGCGGCTGGCCCGCTCCGGCGGCGGTGAAACGCCGCCGGCATCCCCCGCCCCGCTGCCCCGGGGCGGGTCAACCCCATAGCGCGCCGCGCCATATTGGCGCACCAGCTCCCCCAGCGCATCCCGCTCCTGCTTCACAGCGGGATGCGCTTCCTCCAGCCGCGCGGCGTACTCCCGCGGCGTCTCGGCCGGCTTCGCCGGCCAGCCCTTCTCCTCCATGCCCCGGAGAAGGGCCTGGTACACCTGCCGGACGCCTGTGGCTCCCGGCACATAACTGAGCCGCGGCGGCGCGGCCTCCTTCATCCGCACCAGGCGGATGGCGGGATTGGCCACAGCCTCCGCCGGCTTCTTCCGGGAGCGGTAGCGGTACATGGCCGCCAGCAGCGCTACCGCAACCACAAGGACAAACCCCAGCCAGACCACACCGGGAATATGGGCGGACTCCGCCATCGCCGCCAGTTCCTCTGGAGAGGGGGGCTCCTCCTGCATACTACCCCCGCCTATAATAGGCAGCCCCCCTAAATCCATCGTAAAGGTAATGTCCAGCCCCAGCCAATCCACCAGCATAAACAACCCCGTCCCCACTAGGGCAAAGGCCAGCATCGCTCCCGGAAACACCAGCAGCAGCAACAGCAGCGCCAGGACAATCCCCAGGAACACAAGGATTCCCAGCAAACCGGGGACCCCTGCGCCGCCGTCCAGCCGCTGGGCGTAGATCAGCCCGAATCCCCGCAGGAGCAGGTACACAGCGGCAGCAGCCGCCAACAGCGGATGATCCGCCGTATGCGTGAAGCCCACCAGGATCAGCGCCGGGACAGCGAAGCATTCCCACAGAAAAAAGCTGCGGAACCGTTCCGACGCCGTTTGGGAGCCCTCCAGCCATAAGCTTGCGCGGGCCACAAAAACAAAGGCCAGCACCGCTTCCCAGACCAGAAAGCCCGTCCGCCCGACAACCGCAAGCACCACAGCGGCAGCAATGAAAACGGCCAGCGCGCCGCCCACAAAAGCGGACCGGTAGCCGTATAGACGCTCCACCTTTTTCATCCCATATCCGGTCAAAAGAGCGAAGGGAACAAAAAGCAGCAAAAGAAGCCGCTCACCTCCCGAGGCAGCCGGGGCAAAAGGCAGCAGACCGCACAGCAGCACCGCAGCCTCCAGAGCAAAGAACAGCCACATGCTCATCTTGCTTCCGCCACTGCCCTCCGTATACTCACGCCCTGCCGTGCTTCCACCACTGCCTTCCATATACTCACGCTCCGCCTTGCTTCCACCACTGCCTTCCATATACTCACGCTCCGCCTTGCTTCCACCACTGCCCTCCGTATACTCACGCCCTGCCGTGCTTCCGCCACTGCCCTCCGTATACTCACGCCCAGCCTTGCCTCCACCACTGCCTTCCATATACTCACGCTCCGCCTTGCTTCCGCCACTACCCGCCATACGCCAACGCCTCCTCCCTGCCGCGGAGTTGCTCTCCTTCTACTTCCCCGGTCTGGCCGCGGCGGTTCTGCCCGCGGCTAACCTCTCCGCTGCCGCTCCCCTGCTCCAGATCCGCCACATGCACCGGGCAGCCCAGCCGCCGGAGCGCCTCCAGGGACCGGGAGCTCTCCGCGTCCCGGTAATCCGTCACCAGCACCACCGTATCCCCCGGACGGACTGCCCGGCCGGCGGCCCGGAGCATGTCCGCCTGGGAGCCTGACGTATACCGGGACAGGGAACCCAGCCGGTTGGCCAACCGTTCAGGCTGCACCGGCCCTGCGGCAGGCGGCAGCTCCGTAGAGCTGCCCAAGCTATCCGAGAGGTTGGTCAGAAAACCCACCTCTGCCTGCTCACCCGTTAGCTGCACAGCCAGCTGCAGCACATGCTCACACAGCCTGTCCAGCCGGTCCCGGGAGGCCACAGCCCACTGCTCTGTGCTCATCTGGCCGTTAAGCAGCAGCCACACCCGGGCATCCGCCGTATGCCCGAACTGCTTCACCATCAGCCCGCCTGTACGGGCAGTGGCAAACCAGCTGACGCTTTTCAGCGGATCTCCGCTTGCATAAGGCCGCACTCCGGTAAACAGGCTGGGGTCCTCCTGAATAAAACGCCGCACCCGGATCTCCCCCATAAGCCCGTCCAGCAGCCTGCGGCCCGCGCCGGGAGCCAGCCTGGCAGGCCGGATAACCACCTGCATCTGCGGATACACCGTCAGAATGCTGCGCTGCAGGCCAAACAGATCCACACACTCCAGCACCGCCTGATTCCAGCGGGCCACTCCCCGCCGGACGGCCACCGCCGATACAATCAGCTCCGCAGACTGGCGGGCCAGCAGATAGGTATCCAGCCGGACCCGGCGTTCGCCGCCGCTTCCCAGAAGCGCAAGCTCATCCGGCAGCACAAAATCCAAGCGAATCTTCGGGCAGGGCAAACGGGTGGGATTCACCACCCGAATCCGCAGCTCCAGCTCTTCGCCGGGGTCCGCATAATCCCGGGACACACGAACCTCCAGCCGAACCCGGGGATAGACCCGCCTTTCCCAATAGTTAGGAGCCGCCCACAGTCCAACCAGGAGCATCACCAAACCCAGCCAAAGCAAAAACCACATGCCGCATCCCCCCTTCCCTCCGGAGCAGCCTGCCGTTTCCCCATGCTTTCAGAAAAAACCGGCCGCCGCCTCATACGGATTGTGCCGCCAGCTCCGTGGGAACCGGAATCTCCGCCAGAAGTCCCGCCAACACCTGCTCCTCGGTAAATTCCCTGGCGCGGAATTCCGGCATCAACTGAATACGGTGGGCAAAAACGGGAATTACCGCCTCCTTCACATCATCGGGGGTCACATAATCCCTTCCGTCCAGACTGGCCAAGGCCTGGGCCACAGCCAGCAGCGCCAACCCGGCCCGGGGGCTGGCCCCGAACAGGAACCGCTTATCCTCCCGGGTGGACCGGACCACCCGCAGCAGATAATCCTCTACCTCCTGAGCGATCCGGACCTGCCGGCATTCCAAGCGGCATTGCCGCAGCATCTCCGGGGTAATAACCGCCTGCGGAGTCTCCGGCGTTACAGCCGACCGGAACCGGTGCAGAATTTGCGACTCCTGCTCCAAACTGGGATAACCCAGCCGCACCTTCAGCAGGAAGCGGTCCAGCTGGGCCTCCGGCAGCGGAAACACTCCCTGGGATTCCAGCGGATTTTGCGTGGCAATCACAAAAAACGGCTCCTCCAGCTTCTCCGACAGCCCGTCCAGGCTGATCTGCCCCTCCGCCATCGCCTCCAGCAGAGCCGACGCCGTGCGGGGCGTAGCCCGGTTGATTTCATCGAACAGGAGAAACTGCGTGAATATGGGGCCTTTCCGCAAAGTGAATTCTCCCGTGTGAGGCTGATACACCAGCCCGCCCAGCAAATCCTGGGGTAGCAAATCCGGCGTAGCCTGCACCCGCGTAAAACGCGCATCGAAGCCCTTTGCCATGGCCTTGGCCAAGGTGGTCTTCCCGGTGCCCGGCACATCCTCCAAAAGCACATGGCCCTCTGCCAACAGCGCTGCCGTCATCAGCCGGATGGACTGCTCCTGTCCGACTACCAGCTTGCCCACCTCCGCACACAGGCGGTTGTACAGCTCCTTTGTTCCCGTCATGTCCGCACCCAACTTTCCAGTAGATTTTAATAGAAGGATACCACAAACCCCATTCCCCTTCAGCAAAAAAATTCCATTATCACCGCGGCTCGTCATAACCTTGTTCAACTGCGCCCGATCCTTTATAATGAAAGGCAACTGACGGATTGTGCTTTTTTTACGAAAATGCAGTATACTGCGCTGCGCCGTTTTCATTCGGGGGCTCCCCCAAAAGTACCCGGATTCCGCTTCGAAGCTTGTCGTCACTTTTGGGGGATTGTTTTTTGGAGGAGAATGTTATGATCACCCTGCTTAGCTGCGGCTACAATTATGTCCATCCCACTGGAATACGGATCGTCCGTCCGAATGGTTCCGGCGACTATGCCTTTGTGCTGTTCCGCAGCCGGGCCGAAATTGTGGTCCATGATGTGCCCATGACGGTGGACAAGAACACCTACATCCTCTTCCGGCCGGATACCGACCACCTGTACCGGGATGTGGAGCTGCCCTTCATCAATGACTGGTTTCACTGCAAAAGGGATGAGCTGGAGCCGTTCCTGGCCTCCCTGGACTTCCCCCTGGATACGCCGGTCAAAGCCGCCGACCCGCTTTTGATCTCCAAGACCATTATGGAGCTGCAGAGCATCAGCCGCCAAACCGGGCCCTTCCGGGACGCCATTCTCGATGCCGACTTGCGCTCCCTCCTTATGAAGCTTTGCTTGTGGCACACCCATGACCAGGCCCTTCCGGAGAAAACGGGACGCTACTACCGGCAATTGACGGACCTGCGCAACGAGCTGTACAGCTCTCCCGGAAACCGGCACAGGGTAGAGTCGCTGGCAGCGTCGGTAAATTTGAGCAAATCGTATTTTCAGCATCTGTACAAAGAGCTGTTCGGGGTCTCCGTGATGACGGATATTATTAACGGGCGGGTGGATTATGCCGGGTATCTCCTGAACCATACCGAGCTGTCCGTCACAGCCATCGCCTCCATGTGCGGCTACGACAATGACACCCACTTTATGCGCCAATTCAAAAAAGTAACCGGCCGCACCCCCAGCCAATTCCGCGGAGGGCCTGCCCCAATGTAAGAAAAACCGTCAGGGAACATCGCCCTGACGGTCCTTTTTTACGTTGGGAGAATATCGGAAATT
>NZ_QMFA01000045.1 GCF_003285005.1 Paenibacillus sp. YN15
GCCTTTAGACGCTAGCCGGTGACAAAGGCTTATAGCCGCAGAGCAAACCACCCGTTTGACGGGTGGTTTGCTCTGCGGTTTGATAGGCTTGCGCCGTTGCTTCGAAATCCTGCAGCGTATCCTCCGCCTCCGCCGCAAACCCCAAGCTGCGGAATATGGCTGCACTTTCAGCCGCAAGGGCTCTTCCCGCAGCGGTGTGGCCATGAGCGGCCAGATGAAGGGCTTCGCTTCTTTTGGCAAGTATCAGCTGATGCAGATAGGCCTTATTCTTAGGCAAGGCGCGGAGCTTCAGGAGCCACTGGTCGCCTTCCTCCCGCCGGAGGCGGCGGTAGCAATGGGTAATATAGTTAGTCAGCAAATTGTACATTCTTTCCTCATAATGGGGATAGTCCTCATAACGCCGGAGGCTATCATAGCAGCTTTGCATAAACAACCGCTGAGTATCGGCATCGAACAGATAATAATAGGAGGAAAACAGGTTGATTTCCTCCAGCATCCAGGATTCCTTCTTCAGCAGGTAATCCGCCAGGAACCGCTGCTCGTTTGTCGGAATGGGAGCGGGGGGCCGGGAGGTTCCGGAGGAAAAGGAATATAACATGGCCCGGGACAAATAGGCAATCACCTTATTGTAGTCGGATTTATCGTTCCGGTGCAGAAGGTACAGCTCCTCCAGCTGCTCCCGCTTCTTGCTGTTGGCGGCAAGGGCGAAGCTGCGCCACAAGGAAACCGATTCCGGATTCCGGTACCCGGCACGGATAAACTCAAATTCCTGCAGGGTGACGCAAAGCCGCTCCAGCACCTGCATCAGGTCATGGTAGCTCAGCACGGCTTTTCCCTGCTCGAAGGAAATGGCGTAGCTTTTGGACACAATCCCCGTATAGATTTCCTTCTGGGAAAAGCCCTTCGACAGCCGGATGCTGCGTGCGGTTTGTCCGGGATGGCTCATCTGGATCTCTCCTTTTGGTCCACTATACTATACCTTCTGAAATCTGCAAATCCCCATCCTTTATACTGGGAACCGGAAGACGATCATCCGGAAGAAGGAGGGGCTCCTATGCAGCTATTCCGTCAAAACCCGCTGTACCGCAGCTTATTATCCTCGGGAGCCGTGTCGGCTCTGGGCGATTCCATCTATTATATTGCGCTGTTGACCTATGCCGGCGGCTTTCCCCATCCGTCCCGGGCCATCCTGTTGATTTCCCTGTCGGAGACCATCCCCGGAGTCCTGTCTCTATTCCTGGGGGTGCTGTCAGACCGGGCGGCGGATAAGGCGCGTCAGCTGTATGCAACCTTTTGGCTGAGGGGAGTCTTATGTCTGGTGATTGGCCTGCTGATGGGTCTGGATGCCTCGTGGCCCATACTTGCTGCTGTTGCCGTCTTCAATTTCGGTTCCGATCTGGTGGGGAAGTACGCAGCCAGTCTTCAGTTTCCCTTTATGGTGCAGGTGGTAAAGGACGGGCAACTGGAGCAAGCCAGCGGCTGGAACTCTGCCGTTCAGCGGGTAATGGGAGTGCTGTCCCAGCTGGCCGGAAGCTTCCTGGTGCTTTTGTTCAGCTACCGGACTTTGGCATGGTTGAACGGGGCTACCTTTGCGGCAGGCGGATTGATCCTGGGCATGGTTCTGAAGAGGCTTATCCAAGTGGAGAAAACCGCCATAAACAGAGAGGAGAGACGGCCTGTATCGGCTTCATTTTTCAAACAAATGAAGGGCTCGATCCGGTCACTGGTTGCCAACCGGCAGGTTTTTCCTTCAGTGGTTCAGGTCACACTGGTCAATGCGGCGCTGTTTCCCTTGTCCGCCTTGTTCTCCATGTATGCAGCGGCCAGCGAGGCTTTTGTGGTGCGCAGCTTTCCCTTTACGGTAGCCTTATTTTCTTCGGCAGGCTCCCTTGGCGTTATTCTGGGAAATGCGGCTGCCGTATATGGGTTCCGCCGAACCACCCTAAACACCATCATTGGCTGGAATTACGGCTCGGTGCTCGGGCTTTGCGCAGGCTTGCTGCTGCATTCGCCCTGGCTGTCCATCGGCATGTACACTCTGGCTTGCGCTTGCGTAGGTTTGCTGTCACCCAAATACGGAGCCATGTTTGCCCGGAATGTGGAACGGGGGCAGCTGGCTTCCATAACCGGCGCCTCTCAGACACTGGGCCATATCGGCGGTCCCGTCAGCAACATCCTTATCGGAGGAATGGCCACAGGCATCTCCCTTTTGGCCGGAACATGGGCGTTGGCAACGCTGGTAGCTGTCGGCTTCGCCATTCTGGCGGTTTCCCCAAAAGGAGACGCCGCAGGAAAAAAATGTGTTGTGGGAAGGGAAGGATCGTAGTACATTAAGAATCAATATATTTACTCCCGGAGCGCCAGGGATTGCAGCCATCATGAATTCCAGGGAGAAGAAAGAGGAAACGGCAATGACATTCGGCCAAAAAATCGAGCTGCTGCGCACGCAGCGGAATATGACCTTGCGCAAGCTGGCGGAAAAAAGCGGCATCAGCTATTCGCTGATCCAATCCATTATACAGGATGACCGGGTACCGGCGAAGGAAGCGATTCCCTCGCTGGCCCGGGCATTGTTTTATGAAGATGTGGAAGAACTGCTGAAGCTGGCCGGGTATTGAATATTTTTGAGTAGGAAGTAGGAAGGAGGGAGCAGAGTGGGAATCGTTGTAGGCGCCTATTTGCTGGTCATTAATCTGGTAGGCTTCGGATTTATGCGCACGGATAAATTGCGTGCCAAACAAAAGAAATACCGCATTCCCGAACAGCGCTTATTCCTCACGGCGATTCTGGGCGGATCGGTGGGCATTTTGGCAGGCATGCAGATGTACCGGCACAAGACCAAACATGCGACTTTTTTTGTAGGCATTCCGATTATATTGGCCGTTCAGATGGTTGTGGCCGGATATATGCTTGGAAGGCTGCTGATCGAATCATAAGCTGCAATGCCAAAATCAGTGCTCGACGCCACGGACTGATGGATGTGAGACCATGCCATGGTCTGACGCTAACGGCAGTGGGAGCTCTTATTTCTGCAAAAACACCGTTTCAGAAAATCTAACGGCGGCAACAGCCGCTATTGGGACCGATTGCTCCGCTGCAAGCCCTTTTTTAGCCCAATAAGGGCTCCTGCTTCCGTTAGATTTGGCAGCCCCCCGTTTTGGAGCAAATAGAGGCTCTCACCGCCGTTAGAAATCGGGGCATGTTCTGCGCTAAACTGCCCATGAACAGACAAATAGGCAGAGGCGCGGTCAAACACTGATTTATGGTTAGAGCCATAATTAAAGCCGAAAATTAAATTTGATTCGATGAATGGTTGTGTGAATGATGCAGGCCGAGCCGCGGTGAATTGATAATTGATAAATTCGGCAAATCCGATAAATCCAGATTAGGCATCGGTTCCGGACTCTTGCCGCCAATACTTTTACACAAAATTCGTATTTTATACAATAGTCTATATGGCGATATTTTAGGGTTAGCATTAATTGACTTGTTACCGTTGGATATGTCTCATGATCAAAATGTTCATGATAGCCGATGGTTCACCGGGAAATGGCCTGGCGCACACCTGCTCATTGCATTCATAACTTTTCCAAAATAAGTCTCACTGCTTGCTCAGCGCATAGCCTATAGCCCTCTTCTGTGAGATGGAGCCTGTCTTCGCACTTATAGCAGTTTTTATCCTGGAGCATAAGGGTATATAAATCATTTATCGTGATTTTCTCTTCAGCCGCCACCCTTTTTGCGGCATCATTATATTGTATTACCCAATCATTGTTATACTTTATGTTCACTCCTGTTCCCGTGTTATCCATTGAGGACCCGCTGGTTAGGACTGGGGTGGTTGTTGCAAAAATGATGTCTGCCCCATTCCGGCGGATCTCTGCAATAATTCTCTTGAGAAAATGAACATATTCATCTATCGGGTGTATCGCTTCTGTCATGGGCGCTTCTATATTCATATCCCAGTACCCGTTATTCCAGTGAACCACATCAAACTTTCCATGCTTGCGGAATAACTGGTTTGCCTGCCAGAGCGTATACGCTGCAAAACGGCCGTTGTCGGCATCATCATAATAAACCTCGCATTTCCCCTTCAACATATCCTTCACGTACTCGTCATACCCCATGCGGATAGAATCGCCCAATAAAAGTACCTTTTTCATATAAAAATGACACCCCTTTATTAATCAAGCCTCATATCAACATTGTAGATGCTCCTGCCGCCTAATCGAAGGTTCATTCTTTGGGTTTCTGCTACAATCGTATAGTGATTTGCGCCAAAAAACAAGGACCGCCGGGGCAACGGTCCTTGTTTCTTTACTGAGGCGTCAGTTTGATATAGTCATTCGCCAGGGTGTAGCCTGTACTTCCCGCATTTTTACCTGTAACAACGAACCTGAAGACCTTGGTTCCGGCAGAGTTAAAGGTGAAATTGCCAAAATCCAACTCCTCATACTGAATTGCCGGTGCATACTGGTCTTGCTCAAGACCTACATAGGCATTTGCTTGGGGCAGGTAAAGCTTGAATTTGCCTCTTGAATTTAATTTTTTTACTCCCAATTTAATGTTATACGTTCCGCTTGACGGGATATCTAACGTATACTCCACATAGTCGTTGATCCCATCGGCATCCAGCTTGTTTCCTGCTCCGTTGGAGCTCATCGAATCCGTAAAATCAGCCTCTGACGCACCTGAAGCTGTTGTTGGAAGATTTTCCGCCTCATACATGGTCCGCGACAGATTGAATTTTATTTTGAATGCCTTGCCGCTTGCTCCATTGACATTTACAGAAAATTTAATAGTCGGGCTAAGCTGGGTCACTGTTATTCCCGCATCTGCCGAGACCGTGCCATATGCGCGCTTATTTATCTCTATATTAATGCTGCCCGTGTTCAACTGTGTCGGGTCAGATACGGATACTTCAATATCACTTCCTGTGTTTTCCTTGGTCATAACAGCCGCTTTGGAATCACTGGAAATAATCCCCGCCGTATAGCCGCCATTCCAGAAATTAGCGCCTATGATGTTCAATTTCTCTTCCTTCACCGCATGAACATTTATAGTATTTTCCAGTATGGTAATATTGGGATTCGCAGCGTAGCTGCTTACCTGTGAGCTGGATTTATTGGGCAGCAGCACATAGGCATAACGGCCATTGGTAGGATTTGAGCCGTGATCCAGCCATAAATTCATATAGTTGTGAGTGATTGGGTCAGTCGGAGTTCTCGGCCTTGTGTCAATCTGACTCCAACTGCCTGTCCGTGCTTCGCGGGTGCCTTTAACGGTTGCAGAGCCCGGGAAGTAATAACCGATATCCGAACCAGGCACATTTCCTGCCAGATGAATCCAATTCGTTCCCGCCATAGTTTCGGACCATCCCAAGGAGGTGGGCTTGGCCGTACCGTTTACAGTCAGAGCATTATTGCCGCTGCTGGTGAGCTTCCTGTTTTCCACTACAGTTTCAACGGGAATGCCGTCGGTACTGTCAATATCCGAACCCAGGGCCACAATTTCATCGTCAAACATAAACCAGGATTTTCTTGCTTTTAGGTCTGTCCCGGGTGTGTGAAGATACATGCCGCTCACTCCATACGTATTCAGAAGCTCCGTCCCTCCCACCCAGCTTTTATCGCTGACATTGCGCGGGGAAACCGTTTTATTCTGAAGTACCGTTGTGCCCGGCAGCCTGAAGCTGTTTACCGTAGGCCAGAAACCGTCGCTGAATTGAGAAAGATCATTGTTGTAAAGGAAGGTCATACCGTCGGAAGTGTGCCAGCCCCTGATATTTTCACCGTTGCCTCTTTCGTAGTTGTATATTCTGGAGGAAAACATGCTGATGCCAAAGCCAAACCCCGGCCTAAGATGGACAGCCCGGTCCATGTTGGGATACTGCTTATGCTCTATTAGTTCTCCGCGGGAGGCTATTCCGGAATTATTCAAGATTGCATTGGCCAATACGATCATGTCTATAGGTGCATCCGTTACAAAATTATTGTAGGTATCCGTCTGAAGCCAATATTTCACCATGCTTCTGTATTTAGCGGCATCTGCCGGCGGGGCAACTTGAGACAGCCGGATAATGGCCCTGATTACCGCATGGCCTCCAATATGGTCATCCGAATAATATCTGGAGATATTCCTCCCCCTGACCATGTCCATCATGGCGCCTTTATAAACAAGCGGCTCAAAGGCCTCATACACCCAGGCATAGACATTTTGATGATCCGCATCCGTTACCTCGTAGGTTGATCCGCTTAAAAGATACATCAGTTTGGCCACATCGGAAAGAAGCGCCGATCCATAGCCGCCATTGTAAGGAAACTTGCTATGCTGAATAAAGGAACCGTCGGTATAAAAGCCGTCACCGTTGGTCACGTAATTAAAAACGGCACTTAATCCGTCCCTGCTGGCACTTACTTTTGCGCTATCCTTTACAATAATTCCCCGTACCCCCACAACTGAAGCCTTCCAAACCCTGTTCGCTCCTGTCATGCTAACCTTAGGAGTAAATTTATTCACCGCCGTCATATAGTTGGATCTTTGGGCCGAGCTCAGATTGTTATAAAGTAGGACGGTAATATCGTTGAGAGCCATCGGTATGCCGATTTCCCAGTCCCACCAATAAGTGGTATCTTCGGTTTTGTTCTCGTTGTAGCGGTTTGTGTACAACCAGTCTAACCCGTCAATGACGTCATTCAATAAAGCGCTGTTGTTCTGAAGCGGGGAACCGTACGTGCTATAGGCCACCGCCATGGTCTTCACCCTGCCATAGGTGGCGGTAAGCGCCTTGGAGTCCGCAGCACCGGATAGATCACTCCAAAGATATGTCCTGCCCGAAGATTTATTCATACTGTCCCAATTGGTTTGGGCGGTATTAGTAATTCTGCTGATTGCCGCAGCAATATTCGGGTCGGATGTATTATAGCTCGTCCCGCCGGTCAGCATCACCTTCCACTTGCTCCTCAAGGTATCAAATTCATCAGCTGCTGAAGCTTGGTTCACGAACACCGGGTTGGCCGACATAAGCAACAAGAGCGTCAACATAATGACGCCCCCCAACCGCTTAACCTTTTTGGACATGGATTACTCCTCCTTTATGATTTTTGAAGCGCTTGCATTTTTTACGTTTTCTCCTCCCCCTTCATCCGGAAGTTTACGAAACAGCTTCAATATACTGACAATCGGAATTTTCCGATAGATGACAGGCTTTTGATTTCTGGTTCATTTGTATGCAATTTTAAAAGCAAAACGCCAGCATTCAGCCTCCCGGCTTGAATAACTGGCGCATTGTTAATCAATCTACGCTTTTCAGCGCCCCATGCTTTATGGATGGGGTGATCCGTGGGACGGATACTTTGAAGCTTTAATCATCTAAGCTTGCCCCAGACATTTCACAATCCAGTCCTGCAACGATAGCCCTGCCTCCTCTGCCCGCTGGGCCAGTTCTTTCTTCTGCGCTTCCGATACAAAAAAAGTAACCGGCAACAGCCCGGTGTCGATGAGCGTGCCGTCATATTTGGATATAACCTCTCCTGACCTGATGAACAGCTTCAGCTTATCGATAAGATCGGGATGTGTGGCCGGCATCACTCCCAGCAGAACGGATTTACGCACCTCCAGGATGATTTGCTCGTCTCCCTGGGTTATTTTCATATTGGCCGGACCGGCCTGCTTGAAGAATTCTTCTATAATCGTGAAGATGATAGAGTCCTGGAACTTGGGCAGCGGAAATTCAAACCGGGCATAGCCGTACCCGTTAACCGGCTTGCGTTCGTCAATGGAAATCAGGGGAACCCAGCCTTGGCGTTTGGCTTCATCGTAGCTGAGGATTTCATTATCTCCTGTCCTCAGCTTCGCTTCGACCCTTTTGTTGTTCACCCGCTTTAGTTCCATCACCCTCGCCACAGAACCGTCCTTCCCAAAAGGCTGGAATAAAAAAACTCCGGTCCGTTTATCGTATAGAACCTCGGATTTCCCGGAGTCGGGATGCTCCCGCCGGTAACGCTCCAGCTCCTCCTCTTTAATGAAGAAAGTCCGTTTGCCGCGGTACTCCTCCTCATAATAATCCAGAACTCCATCGCGGATCAGCTTATGTATGAATGTAGCCGACCTTCCCAGCCGCCGTCCCGCCTCCACCGAGGTCAGATCCTGTTTCACATAGCTCCTCTTAAACGCCTCCACATCCGACGCCCGGAAGCGGTAGCCCCATCTCCCCGGTGGGTGGTCCGATTTACAGGCTCCAGACGCTTCTCCGGATTTTCGTGATTGATAATCTTGTAAAGCGAGGTGGCCGTGATTCCAATTTCATTGGCCGCCTGCGTCAAACTCATATAGGTTTCCATAATGATTCCTCACCTGATCAAAGTTGATGGATGGATAACAAGCATAATAGGTCATTTCCTTACTATACTTAAAATTGTTCTATGTTTCAATCAGTTCAATAATTTGAACGTAAAAGACGCATTTATCTTCCGTATTTATATGGAATGCAATAGTTATGTTTGAGCTTAAAGAATGTACCGTTATTTTAGGTTGAATATGCAAATGACACATTTCCATAGTAATGATTCAATTAAAGGCAATGTTTGCTATAATGGAAATATAAAATTATAATCAGGCGGTGCAAGCTTTTGAACAACATGATCCAACAAGAGCAACCTCTATTGTTTTCCTCCGATCAACAGATAGATGATGAAACAGCTGTCAGCCTGATTCATGCGTTAATGGACAGCCAACACTATCTTCACCTTCGTGAACGGATATCTGCTTATGAGGATGAGGACGGCAATTACGATTACTCCCAGGTTTCCAATATCGGGATGGTGTATTTGTATGTTCACAACCGGGAGAAAAAGAGGAAGGATAAGACCAAAGCGGATTATGTGCGGACATTGACCGCTTTTCTGCAGGATACGGTAAAAGCCGGTAAGCGGGATATCCGGGACTTGTCCCGTTTTGATATGGAGGTTTCCAAGCCCAACTGGAGCAGCGCTACCCGAAATCCAACACCCGGGCCAAAAAAATCGTGATCATCCACTCCTTCCTGACCTGGTGCTTTGAGGAAGGTTATCTTCAGAAAAACATCGGGCGGGGATTGCGGCAGGTGAAGAAAATCAAGGAGGAAATTCCGGAGCGGGACATTGAGGAATCTGATCTGAGGTTGGCCATTGAGTTCCATAAGGAGAATCCGAAGGTGCAGTCCCTCCTTCTTATTCTGGCCACCAGCGGAATGCGGCTGAACGAGGTGATTATACCGCGCTGGGGCGACCTCTACTACGACCGGCACCGGAAGCGGCATTACCTTATTACGCGGACCAAGGCGGATAAAATCCGGCATGTCCATATCAAGGACTACGCCCTTGATGTTCTGAAGGAATACAGAAAGAGAGTCGGGCTTGGCATCGGGCTGAACAGCGGGGATGATTCCCCCTTCTATCCCAACCGTCTGGGCAAGCGGTATAATTTAACCAGCCTGTCCACTTATTTGTCGGAGCAGATGGCGGCCGCGGGACTTACCACGGTTCACGGAAACCGGGTCACGCCCCACTTCATGAGGCATTATTTCGCCCAGACCTCCTATGCCAATGGAGCGCCGCTGGACTGGATTTCGGAAACGGTAGGCCACTCCTCCACCAAAATAACCAAGGAAAATTACCTGAGCCGCCAGTTGAAAAAAGAGCGGGATGTCAGTGATTATGTGGACTTGAATTAACTAGGGTACAAAGAATAAATGTATGGAGGCCGTTAAAGAGGTAAGAATCTGCAAGCTCTCCAGCTTGCTTAACTCGAACAATCCCTCAGGCAGCCGGAACAAATCCCGTTCAAAAATCTCCAGCTCCCGCAGCTCCGTAAGCTCCCGTATCCGGTCGGGAAGCTCCTTCAGGCTATGCCCGCTAATGTACAGCTTATCGGTTTGGTGCTTAATGGCGTCCTCCAGCAAACAATCCAGCTTCTTGTGGGATTGCAGCTCCAGGAACAGCCCTGTAATCTCATTCATCAGGGCAACGGCCTCTTCCTCGGATACATTCAACCCGTACATGCTTTCATGCGCAATGGAGCAAAGGAGGTCTCCGCCCCCCTCCTTCAAAAAGCACAGATCCTCCGGCAGGTGGGGAAAATTCCAATCCGACAGGCAGGCCGCCGTCCGCTTCAACAGGTCCCCGCTTTCTTCACAGCATTTGTAAAAATAATAGGTTCCCCTGCTATAAAAGGCATTACTGCGGTAGAGCTGGCTGTAGTGCATAACCTCCTCCAAATCTTGGCTGCCTCCAACCACCAAGGTTTCCTCAAGAAAGGGCTCCAGCGCCTTCAGTGCGTCCGTATAGCTGCTGCGCCGATCCGAATTGCCGGGGGTCACGTTATTGTCGCTTAGCACAAAACGGGGCGAATGCCGGATAGCGTAATCAATGATCTGCTCATAAGCGCGTCCCTTGGGTTCTGTATGGAATCTCATCTATCAGGTCTCCAGTCCGGTTGAATGTAACGGTTTACGGTCTCCATCATTCCGCGGATTGTATCTTGTTTAAAGAGCAAGCTGATCCCCTCCCTCACCTGAACGCCGGAAGTATGGTCAAATTCGGAAAACCGCGTATCCGGGTCAAGCTGGAACAGCAGGCATGATTTCAGATCCTTCCACTGTTCAATCGGAGCCTGGCCCCGCAAATCAATGACGTACACCAGACCCTCGGATAGATAAAAATACAAGAAAGAATCCACGATCCGCGTTTGTCCCGGCTTTTCCTTGCGGAGAATAACCGGATGCTTCATATCCTGGCCGGTTAGCTGCAGCATTACAACCTCAAGGGTATCATCATCCACATACAAACCGATTGCCGGAACGAAGCTGCCAAAAAACCGCAAAGCAGGAGATTCGCACAGCTCTGCATCAAAGCTCCACCCCGACGGAATAATGTTGAACTCCTTGCCGGATTCTATAAACGCTTTGGTGAGCAATTTTTTTAAGCCCTCCAGCTCCTCCGGTTGCTCCGGCTCATAAGGCTTCAATCTGCCGGTGTCGACGGGATAGTGCAGAATGGTCCTTCTCTCTTTATACTGCCGCTCTTGCCTGCCCGGATGCCTGTACAAGTCCTTGATAATCGGCAGAGCCTCCGTCACTGTTCGGGCAAACAGCGCCTTCGACTCCTGCCGCAAACCTTGCATCTGGATAACTGTCGTGTCATCGTCTTCCATATTCTGTTGCACCCGCGTGAAGTGAGGGGCGATTTCGGCCAAAATAAGGCGCTTGGTATCCTCGTCCGGCGCAGAAAGGTCAACCACCATATGCTCATACTCCTGCTCGGACAGTCCCATAGCCATAGCCGCCGCGGTAAAATATTGCCCAAGCGCCGTCATAATATCCGCTGTTTTATTTGCAATCTCTTTTTTCCCGAACCGGAAACGGCTCGGAGGGAAGGTGCGGCGTTCCTCCTCCCGAAATTCAATCAAGCTATATGGCTTAAGCCAATCAAACATGCTCCATCCTCCTAAAGGATAATCCGGAAGATCAATACCATTTATTTACCAATATACCGCAGGAGTCTTCAACCTTCAAGAGATTCTTCCGTACCTAAGCGGCTTTGGAGGAAATCCGCTGCTTGGAGGAGGCGGACCTGCCGCCCATCAGCTGGGGATAGGCAATGCCCAACAAAATAACCGCAATCCCCAACCATTGCAGCCCGCCGACCTGCTCATGAAGCACCAGCACCGAGGCGGTGACGGCAACCGGGAACTCGCCCGCGCTCAGAATACTGGCCAGGCCGGGATTAATTTTCGGCGCGCCGAGACCGAACAGCAGAACGGGGATAACGGCTCCGAAAGCGCCTAATGCCAAGCCATACGGCCATAACTCAGTTGTTTGCGCTACATTCGGAATGACCTTGGGGGTGAAAATGATCAGCAGCATCAGCAAGCTGCCGGTTGAGATGCAGAAGCTGCGGGTAATAAGGGGAAGCCGCGTCTCTACCCTTCCGCTGCAATAAATGAACAGCGCCATCATCAAGGCTGATCCCAATCCATAAAGGATACCGGACAAGCTAAGCTGAAAATCGCCGCCGCCCAAAAGACCTCCGGCCAGAATGGTTCCTGCAAACAAAATCAGCACGGAGACCAAGGTGGCTCCGGAAGGCCATTTCCGAGAAAGAGCAGCTTCAAGCCCAACACCCATCCAGGTGAATTGAAACAGCAGCACAATAGCAATGGACGCCGGGAGCGTCTGCAAGGACATATAATAGAACACACCCGTTAAGCAGGTACACGCCCCAACTCCCGCCAACCGGATAAACTGCCTGAGGGTCACTTTTTTCCTTGAGAAAATAAGCATCAGAACTAACATCAGGAGCCAGCCGAAGCCGTATTGCCCGCCCATTACCTCCTGAATCGTAAAGCCTTCGCTATAGGCTGTTTTCACAATCGTGGACAAAATGCCAAATGAGCATGCGCCCAAAAATACATACAGTGAGTTCTTCCACACCTGCGTCAATTTCTTGTTGCCCTCCTTTAAAAATATAAAACCACCCTATTGTTTTGGAATCCAAAAAACAATAAAGTGGTTTGATCGCAAATTATTCAGTTGGTTTGACCCGTCTTATTATAAGCCACGGCGGAAGCAAAGTAAATACGAAAAACCGGGCTGCCGATCATTCCGGTCCTCCAAATACCGGCAAAGCCTCTCGCCCACAGGACAATTCCCTGCAAGCAAGAGGCTTTTTTGTCTACCCTTCGTGTGTGGTCAAATCGCATTCTTCCAGCGGCACAAGCTTGCTCTTTCGGAAAAATCCGTAGCCCAGCCAAATCAGCAGGAACAGCGGCAGGCTGACGTAAGAGACAAGCACGCCGTACCAGTCGATGGATTCCCCGGTGAAGGCGCCCATGTTCTGGCCGAGGATGGCAACCAGGCAGATTGCGAAGGCGAACAGCGGCCCAAACGGAAACCATCTGGCCCGGTACGGCAGCTCGTCCAGGGAATGGCCCTGCTTTACGAAGGCGCGGCGGAAGCGGTAATGGCAGACGGCGATGCCCAGCCAGTTGATAAACCCGCACATGCCCGAGGCGTTCAACAGCCAGTTGTACACAATGCCGTCGCCGAAGAAGGAGGCCAGGAAAGCAAGCATGCCGACAGCGGTGGTAACCAGCAGCGCGCCGACGGGAACACCACGGCTGTTCAGCTTGGCAAGAGCCCGGGGAGCCATCCCGTCCTTGGCCATGGAGAACAGCACCCGTGTGGCGGCATACATCCCCGAGTTGCCTGCGGACAGCACGGAGCTTAGAATAACGGCGTTCATCACCGATGCGGCAAAGGCCAAACCGGCTTTTTCAAAGATAATGGTAAAGGGGCTCACGCCGATGTCGTCAATTCCGCCCCGCAGCAGATTCGGGTTGGTGTACGGAATCAGCAGGCCGATCACCAGAATGGCGAAAATGTAAAAAATCAGAATGCGCCAGAACACTTGGCGGATGGCCTTCGGCACATTTTGGCGCGGGTTTTCGCTTTCGCCTGCCGCCACTCCCACCAGCTCCGTCCCCTGAAAGGAGAAGCCGGCTGCCATGAATACGCCCAGGAAGGCAAAGAAGCCGCCGTGGAAGGAGCTTCCGCCAAGCTGGAAATTGCTGAAGCCAACGGCTTCGCCGCCCAGGATGCCGAAGATCATCAGGACGCCGACAGCCAGGAAAATAATAACAGTGGTAATCTTGATAATGGCGAACCAGTATTCCGACTCTCCGTAGCCGCGTGAGGACAGCACGTTCAGCCCGAACATCAACAGCAGGAACAGCAGGCTCCACAGCGCCGAGTGGCTTTCCGGGAACCAGTATTTAATGATCACCGTAGCAGCCGCCAGCTCTGCGGCAATGGTGACCGCCCAGTTGTACCAGAAATTCCAGCCCACGGCGAAACCGAAGGCCGGGCTGATAAACCGGGTGCCGTAGGTGCTGAAGGAGCCGGAATCGGGCATATAGGTGGCCATCTCGCCCAGACTGGTCATCAGGAAATAAACCATGATGCCTACTGCCAGATATGCCAGCAGCGCGCCGCCTGGACCCGAGGAGGCAATTGCTCCGCCGCTGGCCAGGAACAGCCCGGTGCCGATGGAGCCGCCAAGGGCAATCATGGTCAGATGCCTGGCTTTAAAGCTTTTGCGCAATGTCTGGCCGCCGTTGTTGCCGCCGGACGGCACTGTTTGATTCTCTTGCTGCTTGAGCATGAATAGGGACACTCCTTCGTATGGGTTGTCATGGATTGTTCATGAACGGGAGGCCTATGCGGTGCGCCGGACTTCCGGAAGCGCAAAAAAACCGCAGACAACTGCTGCGGTTCCATAAGCAAATCTATGGCTGCCGCATCATACTCCCTGTCAAGATAGCGCAACACGGGCGGAGGTCTGAAGCCTTGCGGCGACAAACCTTGCACCGTGACAGTTCCGTCCCTTTCGGAAACGGCCCCAGTCCGCGCGGCTAACAAAGAGCAGCTGCACGGGCTTCGGCGGGTATGCCTTTCCATAAGGATCACAGACGGCTCTTTAGCGTCTCCCCTTAGGTACTCTTCATATCCGCGACCTCTACCTCACCTTTGGTATGATGAGGCTATCTATGATGAACACATGGACAGGGATTAGTATAATGCATAAGCACCTGATCAAGCAATAACAAATCACGGAAGATTGGTGTCAGTTTGACCAAAGTTCAAATCAGCAGCTCCGCTTCTATCGCAGCCAATACCTCATCGTAATTTGCAAACTGGTAATCTGCCAAGGCCTGGATAGCTTCCCGTTCGCCGTCGGAATATTTATCGTACATGGCCACCGCTTCAATTCCCGCATTGCGGGCCGCCTCGATGCCGATCAGGGAATCCTCAAAAATCAGGCATTCCGCAGGAGCGGCGTTCTGTTCCCGCATAATTCTCAGATAAACCTCCGGATTGGGCTTAATTTCCTTCGTATCCTCCCGGGCATAAAGAATGGAGAAGCATTCGTCCAGCCTGGCCTTCCCCATCATATTCCGGTTGGCAGTCAGATAAATGTCCAGGTTTTTTCTTCTGGTTGTGGTTGCCATCGCCAGCACGAACCCATGGGCCTTCAGCCGGTGCAGCACCTTGTCGGCGCCGGGTTTGTAGTCGATGGTATTCGCCAGGTAATCGTCGGCAATCTCATACCGGAGCTTCAATATATCCTCCCCGGTGCAGTCTGCGCGGTACGTTCCCCGCAAATATTTGCAGTATTCCAGATAGGGGTGATCCGCCTTGCTGGAAAGCCGCATCACCGCGTCCCGCTGCTTCTGAATTTCTGTCTCAGAGGGTTCCGCCCCGCCGCCGATGGCCTTGATGACCAGCCGGTCTACCTCATTCCAGACCCCTACTGAATCCACCAGAGTGCCGTCCAAATCAAATATGATGATCCTTTTGCCTGCAAACATGTCTGCTCGCCCTCCTGTTCCGCCGTTTATTCCGCCAGATCGCTCCAATAGAGGATTCTGCCGCATAACCGCTTGGCCAGGGCCGCGTCATGGGTAACGGCGAGAATTCCGCTGCGGCTGCGTTCAGCCCATTGCAGGACGGTATGCCATAACAGCGCCTGGGTAATAGCGTCCAGCATGGTGGTCATTTCATCGGCAATGAGGTAGCGGGTTCCCGCTCCCAACGCTCTGGCTACGCAAATCCGCTGCAGCTCTCCCCCGGACAGCTCATTGGGGTAGCGGTCCAGCCATTCCTCCTCGACGGCAAGCTCCTTCAGCCATTCCATGTCTGTCATCCCGGCCTCCGCCAAGGTCCGGCGCAGCTTCCACTTGGGATTTACCGCCTGCTCCGGATGCTGCAGCACCAGCTGCACCGGATTGCGCTCTCCTTTGGGAGCCGTGGCGGGCGCGCCATTTACGCTAATGCCGCCCTGCCGGGGCGCCAGATGGCCTGCCAGCAGCTTGCCCAGTGTGGACTTGCCGCAGCCGCTGGGCCCAACCAGTCCTACCACCTCTCCCGGTTCGATGCGGATATGCACATCCCGGAATATCCAATCCTGCTTATTGTACCGGTAGCCTAAGCCTTTTCCCTCAAGTGGCATGAAGACACCTCGCTTTTCCGTTTCTTACCCCGCGCAGCTCGGGAAACTGAAGCTTGCACTCCTGAGTGGCCGCGCCGCAGCGGGAGGCGAAGGCGCAGCCTCCGGAATGCTCTCCGGGCAAGGGTTGGGAGCCGGCAATCGGAGTAAACTGCCGGGAGGGCAAGGCCCGCCACAGGGCTTTGGTATACGGATGCCGCAGCCCGGCTCCGTCAGCCGCAAAGTCGCTGCGGTGGGCAATTTCCACCACTGTTCCGGCGTAAAGGACGGCGATCCGGTCGGCAACCGTAAGGGCGGCTTCGATATCATGGGTGATCAGCATCACCGCTCCCCCCTCCTCCGCCAGCAACCGGAAGCGGCCCAGGGTCTCCTGCATGGCGGGGGCATCCAGGCCAGGGGTGGGCTCATCGGCGATAAACAGCCGCGCTCCGCTTACGGTAGCGGTGGAAATGAGAATTTTCCGGGCCATCCCTCCGGACAGCTGGAACGGAAAAAACCGCGCCACTTGCTGGGCCAGATGAAATCTGCGGAAGGCCCCCTGCTGCTTCTCCGCCGGATCGCCTTGACGGACAGCCTGCTGCACCTGCCGGCCAACCCGCATAAGCGGGTCGAGATACTGGACGGACTGCGGAATCAGCGCAATTTCCCTGCCGCGCAGCCGCTTCTGCCGCTCCGGCGTCAGGCTTTCGCCTTGAAACTCCATCCGTCCGCCAACCTGGGCGTTGCCGGGGAGAATGCCCAGAATCGCGTGGGCCAGCAAGCTTTTGCCGGAGCCGCTGGACCCGACCACGGCGACAATCTCCCCCGCCTGGATGGACAGCTGCAGATGATGCAGCACCTGCGTCTGCACCTGCTTCAAGCCCCGTTGAAACCGGCTGAACCGGATGGAAAGATCATGGATGTCCAGCATTTTGCACACCTCCTCCAGGTAACGAACGACTATTCCTCATGGGCATGCCTTGGGTCTACCCATTGCTTCAAATTTTCCCCCAGCACGGCAAAGGTGCGGACTAATGCCAACAGGCATATCCCCGGAAACAAAGCCAGCCACCACAGCCCGGAGGACAGATAGCGCATGGATTCGGATAAAATAATGCCAATGGCCGGTTCATGGGGGGATAACCCCATGCCGATGAAGGTGATGGAGGCTTCATGCAGAATGGCATGAGGCACCACCAGGATAAGCCCTACCAGAAGCTGCGGAAGCAGGTGGGGGGTAATATGCTTGGCTGCAATCCACCAGCGGGATTTGCCGAAATTCCGGGACATAGCCACGTAAGGAGCAGTCCTGATCTGCAGCACCTCGGCCCGGATCACTCTGGACAGGCTGGGCCAGTGAGTCAAGGCCACCCCGATAATAATCCCCTTGGCCCCGCCGCCCAGCACGAAGGCGATCAGGAGCAGCGTCACCAGATGCGGGACGCTCAAGAACAGGTCGGTGAGCCAGGCCACCACCCGGTCCACCGCATTCCCCATACCGGCGGCGGCCAATCCAAGGATGCCGGCAATCACCACGCTGGACGCCCCGGCGGCAAGTCCCACCTGAAGGCTAAGCGCCAGTCCCTTGACGGTGCGGGTCAGCATATCCCGGCCCAGCCAATCCGTCCCAAAGGGATGCGCCAGCGACGGGCCAAGGTTGCGCTGTCCGAGATTGGCCGCCAGCCCTGCGGGGTCCATCCAATGGGCGGTCACATACAATAACAGCAGAAGCAAAAGCGCCGCGGCAGAGGTGATCCACAATTGGCGGCGGTAATGAAAGAAGGTTCTCATGGCCGGCTCCCCGCCTTCACTCTGGGATCGATCAGACGGTAGCTGATATCCGCCAATGCATTGCCTGTAAACACAAACACCGCGCTGCACAGCACGACTCCCAGAAGGAGCGGCACATCGCCGCGGAGCCCCGCCTCCACTGCCGCCTGGCCCAGGCCGGGGTAAGAAAAGACCTGCTCCGCCAGAACAGCGCCGCCGAACAGCTCGCTGAAGGAGGCAAACTGCAGGGTGATGGCAGGCAAGGCCACATTGCGCAGTCCATGCCTCCGGAAAATCGTAAAGCCTTGCTCCCCTCTTGCCTTGGCAAACAGCCAATATTCCGAATCCATCACATCCAGCAGCTTTTCCCGGGTGTGCAGGGCAATGGAGGCAATCCCCGTTACACTCAGCGTCAGGACAGGCAGCAGCATGTGCCGGAGGCGGTCGGCCAGCTGAACCTGATCCGCCGTAACCCCTGCGGGAACCGCCAGTCCCACCGGAAGCCAGCCCAGCCAGACGGCAAACACCAGCATCAGCAGCAAGCCCACCCAAAAGGTGGGGGTGGACGACAGGATATAGCAATACCAGCGCACCAGCCGGTCCACCCATGAATTCCGTTTCATGGCCGCCACAATGCCGCAAACAAAGCCGATGACCCCCGACAGCGCCCAAGCGGCTCCCATCAGCGCCAGGGAGGCGGCGAAGCGTTCGCCGATCACCTCCAGCACGGGACGCCTGTAGATCATGGAGGTCCCCCAGTCGCCGCTGGCCAAGGCGGTGATCCAGTTCCAATAGCGGGTTGGCGCTGGATCATTCAAGCCCCAATACTCCACAATGGCCTGCCGCTGCTCCGGGCTGACCTTCATCATATCCGCCCCCACGTATGCTTGAATGGGATCGATGGGGGAATAATGCACCAGGATAAACGAGACGGCGCTGACGGCCAGGAGAAGGAGCAAGAGCCTTAAGCCTTTGCGCCCCAAAAAGGAAAGCACTGCTTTTCCCCTGCCCGTTGCCCCTGAATAATCACGCTTTATGGTTTCCATCGCCACTCCTCAATATTGTCGGTGACCGGCCAGCCATGCCCGTGGGGATGAACCTTCTGCTGCCCGATATCCAGACCCGACTTGACCAGGTAGAGATGATCCAGATTCACCAGCCAGGCCCATGGGGCGTCCCCTCTGGCGCTTAAGCCGGTTGTGCCGTCCCATTGCGCTTTTTTCCAATAGTCCCAGGCTTCCTTCTCATTGGTGGAATGAAGGGCCTTTGTCATGTACCCTTCCACCGTCGGATTGTTGTAGAAACCGGGATTGTAATACTCCACCCCGCCGAATTTGGCGCTGTACACATTGTACATTTCCAGCGGGTCTTGGCTGCCCCAGCCCAGAAGCACCGCGTTGGCGTGCATCTGCTTTTCGATCTCGTCCCAGCTTTTCCCCTCCACCTTCACCTGAATCCCCAACGGCTTCAGCATATCCGCCGCTGCAATGGCAAGGGATTGGCGGCTTACGTCATTGGATGGGTACAGCAGATTGAATTGGGCCTTAAGCGCCCCCTTTTCCAAAATGCCATCCTTGTCCGCGTCCAGCCAGCCGCTTTCGGCCAGCAGCTTTTTGGCCCCGTCCATGTCCGCATCCTTAATCACCGCCTCCGGGTTGAACCAGGGCAGTCCGTCGTTCAGGGTATAGGCCGGGGTGCCATGTCCTTCGAGAATCCCTTGAACCAAGGCTTTCCGGTCCAGAGCCATATTGATGGCTTTGCGGATGGCCGGGTCCGCGGTCACATCGTTGCCGATAGGATAACCCTCGGCTGTTTTGCCGCCAGCCTTCACATAAGGGAACATAATGCCCCGGTTATCTGCCGTAGGCAGGGCCGCCAGCTCCATTCCAGGGACGGTTTGTTTGCTGAATGCCGCCGGGATGGCGGCCATATCCACCGTTCCGGCTTTGGCAGCGGCAAAGGCAGCGTCCTCATTCAGAAACAGGAAGGTGATCCGTTGAAAAAACGGCGTGGTGCCGTAATATTCCGGATTGGCCTCGACAATCAGCTGCTGTCCCTTGTCCCATTGCACCAGCTTAAACGGCCCCGACCCAACCGGCTTCAACGCATAGTCCTTCCCGTGGGCGTGTTTGGGAACAATCCCGGTAGAAACCAGCATTTGCGCAAAGGTGGATTGAGGTTCCTTCAGCGTAAACCTGACGGTCAGCTCTCCGTCGGCCTCCACCCTGCCCATATTGCTGAGATCGATGGAGGAGCCGCTTTTGGCGGCGGTTTCATACGTATATTGCACATCCGCAGCCGTCAAGGGTTGGCCGTCGCTGAACTTTACGCCGCTTTTCAGCTTGACGGTCCAAATCAGGCCGTCTGTACTGACCTGCCAGCTGTCGGCCAAATCCGGCACAATGTTCAGCTTGCTGTCCCGCTTCAGCAAGGTGCTTTGGAAAAGCGGCGAGCCGTACCGGCCCCAGCCTGTTGTGGGATCAAAGCCGGTTTCCGGTTCCCCGCCAATAGCCAGGATCAGTTCCTTCTTGGCCGCACCGGCGGTGTCGGCAGTTGGCTTGGGCTTGTCCGCCTTGCATGCGCTCACAAATATAATCAGGGTCATCAGCATCAAAAAAACGGTAAAACACTGTTTTTTCATTCTCAGTCCTTCCTTTCTGTGCCCGGATGGGAATGCGTATGTACATGGCTGCCATCATGATGATGATCGGTCTCCTCACCGGCCGAATCAATGAAGGTTACGGACAGCTCGGCATAAAATACCCCTTTTTGCACCTTAATCCGGTTGGTCAGCTCCCGCAGCCGATTTACCTGCCCCCGCACCACAATGACCTCCAGACACTGGTCATGATTAAGATGGATATGCATGGTGGAGATAATGTCGTGATGGTACTGGTGCTGCAGTCCCGTTAAGGTAATGGCCAGATCATTCACATGATGGTCGTACACCATCACAATGGTGCCGGCAGCCGATTGGTTCGGACTGGTATGATCCGAATCGAGAATCGCCTTGCGCACCAGATCCCGGATGGCCTCCGAACGGTTTTCATAACCTTGTTTGCCGATAAGCTTGTCGAACCGGCCCATCAGCTCCTCCGGCATGGATACCCCAAACCGGACCAGGGAGGATTCTTTTTCCGATTTTTCCGACACTGGATCAACCCCCGCATCATGTACTGGAATTATTTATGTATGGTGCTACAAAACATATAAAACGTAACACGAAATCCGCGGCTTGTGAAGCATAATTTTAACGGAAAGCCATTGAAAGCAAAAACAACACCAAGGACACTATGTCCCTGGTGTTGCGCCGTTTTATGAGCCGTCCTGGTTTGCCCCGAGTGGAAGCCGCCATGGCCGGTTTGTCCGTTTATCGGGACAGCCTATGCTGCAATTGGGCTTTGTACAGATTCGCCGGCATGATGCCGCCTCCTGCGGGCAATGGCTCCATCCAGCGCCCCTCCGGCTGGCATACCGGGGCTTCCTCCGTGGGATATCCCACCAGATTCAGGGATGCCGGAGCAAAGCCCGCCGGATAGGACTGGGACTTCCGGGCATAGATATTCCAGAAGGTGCCCCGCGCGGCGCAGTGCCTGCCCAAGGCTGCTCCTCCCCCGCTCCTCCACAGCCGGCTTCCGGCTCCCGCATCGATGTCTGTAAACAAATTGGCATACGGAGCCCGTTTGTGGTGATCGAAGCACATGTCCAGCCCCCGGCCTCCGGCGATGACATTGCCTGCGCATTTGCTGACGGATATATCGTGAATGAATGTGCAGCGGTAGTCGAAATCCTCCAGCAGATTGTCGTCTCCATATATGTAGATGCCATGATGACCCGTACATTCGTCGAAGGCATCCGCCTCCCGGAAGGCTTCCATCACCAGATTCCGGATGGTGCAGAATTTTCCCTTCAGAATGATGCCGCAGTCCGAATTGCGGATGGTGACTCCGTTCACCCAGCAATGGGAGGCATTGGTAATGGCAATGCCGTTATAGCCCAACTCCCTGAAATGCCCGGCATAAGGGACATCCGGGAACTCCAGGGTCAGCCCTTCGATGCCCGCCTCTTCCACCGTCGGCCGGAATTGCCGGATGACCGGCTGCCATTCCGCCCTGACATCAAAGCGCAGCGCCCGGTCAAGCGTAATGCTTCCTTCGCCGACACTCACGATTTCCGCCACCAGACTGGCTGTGGTGCTTCCCAGGAGCTTGTCCGTATCTCCCGGATCGCCGGTATACAAATGGACGGCAAGGGAATTGTCCGCCGTATCCTCCTGGAACACCTCGATTCGCTGTCCCGGGGTCAACCCGGCTGTGGAATCCACATGGATTGTCCGTTCTCCGTAAGACGCATTCCGCACTATGGAGCCAAGAGGAGCCGTGCGGAAGTCCCCGGTTATGGCGATAAGCCCGCCGGACCAGGAGTAATTGGAGGTCCGTTCCCCTGTGGTGGTCGCTCCCCAATCCGGGCTGATATCCGTCAGGTGGCGGGTGAAGCTCAGCACCGTTTCCCCTGCTCCCGCGCCTCTGAGCACCACCCGGCTTCTCGCCAGCCGGAGCTGTCCGGTCAGCTTGTAGCGCCCCGGAGGAATCCACAGCGCGCCCTCCTCCATCCGGTCTATCGCCGCCTGGAAAGCGGCGGTGTCATCCTGCTCCCCGTCTCCGGCAGCGCCGAAATCCCGCACGTTAGCAGTCACCGGCGGCTGAGGCAGCTCCCGGCTTCCGCAGCCGTATCCGGCAAAGGAAAAATCGGGCAGCCGTCCGTCCGCCCTCCACAATTCGCCTGCCTCCCCCCAGAGAGGAGAGGTTGTACTTCGGGTTGATGCCATTTTGTCTGAACACCCCTTTTATCGTCCATCGGAAATTTATGGAAATGGGAGCTTTGTCCAGGGACGAAAGCTGCCCGTTTTCATTATATACCGTAGACTGGGACACTTGTAGCAGGAAAATTTGCAGCGTTTAAGAGACGCTGAGCTCCGCTGCAACGGGGCCGCCCTTAGCCGAAGCGCCGAAGCAGCAATAGCGGCATCCCTGTCATGCTTAACACTCTATGCTATCGTAAGCCGGGGCCGCCTTCCGGCGGCTGCCGCTTCGGGCCTCCTGCGGCTTCCGGCCGCCCAGCTTAAACACCACAATACCTGCTGCGATTACCAATACCCCCAACAGCTGCGTTCCCGTAAAGGGCACCTTCTCCAGCCCAAACCAGCCTAGAGTGTCCCAGACCACTGCAAAGCCCAGCTGCGAAACCATAGCCACTGCCGCGGCATAGGTGGGACCCAGCAAATGGGTTCCCCGCACCATGCAGGTCACTACCCCAACCCCAATCAGACCGCTGAAAAAATACCACGGCTCCACATGCCCCGGACGGAACATACCGGTTCCTTCAGAGGCAAGGCCGATGACGAAGGAGGGCAAAAAGCCCATTCCCAATACCAGTGTAGTCGTCACCCATAAGCCTGCTTTCACATGGACCCGGTTGTTGAAAATATTCTGCAGGCCCACAAGCCCGCCTGCAAGGGCGGCCATCAAAATGCCGATTGCCATGGCGGTCATTGCTCCTTTTCGTAGATATTATGCTTGGCCAGCGCCTGAAGCTTATTTCGGTCGGCCACGGTAATGCCCTTCCGGCTCCGTTCCACCAGCCCGTCCCGGCAAAACTGCCGGATCACCCGGTTGACATGGCGGTAGCTGGTCCCGATCAGATGGGCGGCATCCGTCAGATTGACAGGCCGTTTCGAAGGGGAGTGCTCCCCTCCCTCCCCATTCCCGCCGGATATGGACAACAAGTAGCTGGCCAGCCGCACCTCCACCGGATACAGGAGATTAAAGCTGAGGGAAGCGGATTTTATGAAAAACTTGTCGGTAATCATCTTCAGCAGAAATTGCAGCAGCGGCGCATGATCCCCGTACTGGCGCAGAACACGGTACGGAATAGCCAGCATGGTGACAGGCGTCATGGCCTCCACCGTGTTCATAATGTCGGTTTCCCGGATGTATTCGATATCCCCGATCAGCTCCAGCGGGTTTTTGAAGCTGAGAATCAGAGTTTTGCCCTCTTCGGAGGTGGTGAAAATTTTCAGCTTGCCGGCAATCAGAACATATAGGGTATGGCCGGGGTCTCCCTGGGAGCATACCAGCTCCCCTTCCTCAAAGGAGCAGATGCTCATATAGGGCCGGAGCGGCGGATGAAGCACTTCCTCCAGACCATGCTCTGCCAACACCCGGTTCAAAAACCCGCTGTCCTTCCATTCCTTCATATTTCCCGTACCCCGTTTCCCGTTATGGTTCCCTGGATATCATCATGCCCATCATAAGCCAAGAATGATCACACCGCGAGAAATTGGGGAAGATGCATCTGTTTTTTCCCAATCCCGAACCAGCCTCTGCCATCCACAAGAAACGTTATTCCCAATTGGGCGATAAGCACGGCGGATACGGAAAGTGTGGCTCCGACGTGATGAATTGCTGTAATATTGCTAAAAATAATCACCGACGCCAATGCGCCCCCGCCCAAATACAGCGGCTTCACCTGCCGGAGCGGGGCAAAATCGGGTTTCCCCGTCAAAGCCAGCATCAGCAGCAGCGCAGCCAAAAAACCGGTCAGTTGGGTAAGAGCAGCCGCCTGCCAGGTTCCCATATCGCTGCCGATCCGGGAATTGGCCACTCCCTGCAAAGTAATCAAAGCTCCGCCCGTAAAGGCGTAAACAAGTCCCTTCATCATGTTCCTCTCCTTGCCGCGGGTTCTTCTTCCTTCATTAAACGATACCGGATGAAACGGCAGTTAGGACATATGTCCTTTTGCAGCCGTTTGCCCGCGGAGGCGGTTAAAATGGAGCTTCTTGTTTATCCAAGCGGCAATACAGGGTAATACTATAGCATGAAGTCTCTCGCCATCCATCCTGAAAGGAGCTGTGCACGATGAAGCAAATGACCAAGAAGGTTGCATTTCTGCTGGCGGACGGATTCGAGGATTCCGAGATGAAGAATCCGTATGAGGCCATTGCCAAAAACGGCAATGACGCCGTCATTATCAGCTCGAACGCAAATGAAGAGCTCCATGGCAAAAAAGGGACCATCGCTTATACCTCCCACCTGTCCGCCAAAGAGGCCAACGCTGCCGATTACGAAGCCGTCATCATTCCCGGCGGCAAATCCCCGGAGAAGCTGAAGCATGATCCGTATATGATCAAGTTTATCCAGGAGGCCGACAAGGCGGGCATCACCATTGCCGCTATTTGCCATGGTCCCCAGCTGCTGGCCGAGGCCGGACTGCTGAAGGGAAAAGTATTGACCTCCTATCCCGGCATTGCCCAGGAGGTAATCGCCGCGGGAGGCAGCTATCTGGACAAGCCGGTAAAGGTGGACGGCAATCTGATCACCTCCCGGACGCCGGAGGATGAACCGTTCTTTATTGAGGAAATCATCAACAAGCTGGGCGTTACCGCCTACTGACGCCAACTGGCAGCCCAATACAAAAAAGCCCCGCCCCTTTTGGTTTTTGACCCAAAGTGGGGCGGAGCCCTGTAAACCGAAAAAGCCGGCTCTCCGGCTTTTTCTCATTTTCCTCTTCCCTGCACAGCCCTGCCTTTTCCCGCTATGCCGTAACGCCGCAGGGTCAGCCCTCCCAGCAAGCCCAGCGCCCGGTCGGCTGCAAAACCCATGATGCCCAGGGACAGAAGCCCCACGAAAATCCAGTCGGTTTTGAAATACAGGCGGGAATTCCAGATCATAAAACCCACGCCGCTGTTGGCCGCCACCATCTCCGCCCCGATAATCGCCATAAAGGAGGAGCCCATCGCCAGCCGGATGCCGGTGAACATATATGGGACGGTGGCGGGTACGATGACATGGAGCAGAATCTGCCATTCCGATGCGCCCATGCTCCGGGCCGAACGGACCTTGTCCTCCTCTACCGCTTGGGCGCCGCTCATGGTATTCAGGAGAACGATGAACAAGGTGGAATACAGGATCAGCATAATCTTGGACTTCTCGCCGATACCGAACCAGAGCATAAATAAGGTGATAAAGGCCAACGGCGGGATAAACCGGATAAAATTGAGAAACGGCTCCGTTACCGCCCGGACGGACTTGAAGCGCCCCATAATAATGCCCAGCGGAATGGCGAGGGCGCTGCCCAGAACCCATCCCGTCAGCACCCGCAGGAAGCTGATGCCGATGTAGCGGAACAAGGACCCGTCCTGGGACAGCTCCAGGGCCCCCTTCAATGTCCGGTACGGACCGGGCAGAAAATCCGGATTGGAAACAGAGGCGGCGGCTTGCCAGATCAGGAGTCCGATGATCCAGGTAAACACGCCCGCCTGATAGCTTTTGCGCAGAATCCGCAGCATAATGGCAACCTCCAAAACGTTTTTTCTCATTCTTCGAAATGCTTTTGGATGGAGCTGTAATGGGCATTAAAGGAAGAATCGGTAATCGTCCGGGGATACGACAGCGGCACCTCGTAGATATCCGTGATCCGGGAGGCGGGACCGACGGACATGATTCCCACCCGCTGGCCCAGCAGAATAGCCTCCTGAATATCATGGGTTACAAAAATAACTGTTTTCCCCGTTTCCTGCCAAATCGAGATCAACTCGTTCTGCATGGTTCTCCGGGTCATGGCATCCAGGGCGCCGAAGGGCTCATCCATGAGCAGAATCGCCGGATCATTGGCCAGCACCCGGGCCAGCTGCACCCGCTGCTTCATGCCTCCGGAGAGGGCATCGGGGAATTTGTCCTCATGACCCTCCAGCCCTACCAGCCGGATGAACCGGTCCGAGCTTTCTCTGCGCTCCTTTTTGGGAACATGCTTCATTCTCAGCCCGAACTCCACATTTTCCCGGACTGTCAGCCAGGGAAACAAGGAGGCGTCCGCCTGCTGGAAGACCATGGCCCTGTCTCTGCCCGGCTTCCGGATTTCCTCCCCGTCCACGGAGAGCCGTCCTTCCGTTTTGCCGACAAAACCGGCAATCATGCTCAGGAGAGTGGATTTGCCGCAGCCGCTGGGGCCCAGGAGGATAAAGAATTCGCCTCCTTTGACCACCAGATCCACATCTTTAATGATGTAGTGGGGCTCTGCGGCCGTAGTGGCCGAGAAGGTTTTACGCAAACGCTCAATGAAAATGGTATTGGATTTTGCCACCAGAGACATGGCGCTCCCTCCTGCCGGATTTTATTTGGTATAGGTCACCAATTCGGGAAAGGCGGCTTTTAGGGCCTCCACATCGATTTTATCCTTCAGCTCGTATTTGTCCTTGAGGATACCTTTTTGCTCCAGCCAGGTTTTCATGCTCTCCAGGTGCTCATAATCCTCCTTGGTGAAGCCCAGAACATAATTCTGGGTGTCCAGATCCTTCAGAACCCCTTCCTTGGGCAGCTTGATATCCCGGAAGGCCAGCTCGGCCGTTTGCTCCTTATGGGACGGTATGTAGTCTATCCCCTCCTTCACCGCCTTCAAATAATTGGTGACGGTTTGGGCATTGTTCTTCAGGTATCCGGCATCCACCACCTGGAAGGAGCTGATTTTCACATCCGTCTGGTTCATGTCCCCCAGATTTTTGATGCCGTCCACCTTGAGAAACTTCTCCAACAGGGCCCCGCCGCTCCAGACTGCGTCCATCTCTCCTTTGGTCAGGGCTACAATGGCCTCGTCGGGGGTGCTGTAATAGACCATCTTCACGTCTTTTTCATCGATTTTCAGCTTCTCCAGAAATTTCGCCCACACATATTCATAAACCGTTCCCCGGGCAACCCCCAGCTTCTTGCCCTTCAGCTCCTCCGGCTTGGCGATGTTGCCCTTAACCAGCAGCACCGTTGTTTTGGAGGAGGCCTCCGTGGCCCGGGTGAGGGTGCTGACAATCTTCATATCCCCCTTGCCCAGGGAGTTGAGCAGTGCGTAATCTGCAGCCATGGCGGTATCCGTCCGCTGCACCAGCAGGGCATTGATGGTGTCGATGCCATAGGCAAAATTGCTGATTTCCGCCTCCACGCCATGCTTCTTGAAGAAGCCCTGCTCCTGGGCCTGGCGGAATTGCAGGGAGCCGCCTGCAGCGGTATCCAGACCAAAGCGGATTTTAACGGATTTGCCTGCCGCCTCCGTGGTCTGGGCCGGAGCTCCTCCGGCAGAGGCGGATGGACTGCCCGAAGCAGCTTTATCTGCGGCAGCGCCGCAAGCTGAAGCCAATGCGGCTAGAGAAAAAACAAGCAAACCGGCTGTTGCCGTACGGATCAATCGAAGGGATGAATATGGTTTATTCATGCTCTTGTCCTCCTGGAATGGTTTAGGTTCTTAATTCTGTTGCTGCCGATCCGATGCTTCATCGCTCCGGGCTACGCATAATGCCCCTTCTCCGTAAGAAGCCGACACACTCACCTCGGCTACAGAGACGGCTCCCTTGGGAGCAGCTCCCGGCACCCGGAAGTCCGCCGGGTCCAGCGGAAGAATGGCAACTTCCTCCGGCTTCTCCAATTGGGGCACCCAGTCGTAGGGAACCCGGTAAGCGCGGTACACCATATTGGAATTGCGCTTGTTTTTGTAAGGGGAAATGTATTCCCATACCAGCTCATGCTCCCGCGTCACCTCGAATATCCGGCCGTCCGCCCCTTCCGTAATCAGGGTGTTGCCGTTGGGCAAGCGTTGGGCGGAGCTGATATACGGGCTGTAGAAGCGGTAGGAGTCCAGCGGAGCCTGGAATCCGGCCTCCGCAGGCGTATATTGCCATTCGACCGCCAGCGTCACCGGGTTGATCTCCAGAATCCGGGAATGGTCGCGCAGCGCATTCTTCTGCCCGTACGGCGAGGACGGATTGGGAAGGCCGTACCCGGCCCAGCCGCCGTTATCGAATACGAGCAGATTGCCCTCCCCCGGCAATCCCTTGGGGATAATATGGGCATGATGCTGGCCGATGATCCAGCCGATTTCCCGGAGCTCCGGGGAGGAATAATCCGGTCCCAGCCGCCAGACGATCCCGCCTGTTTGTCGGTCGATGATGGCAATAATGTTGGTTTCCCGCCCGTCCCAGATAATATTGTCCGGATGGAAGCGCTGGTCCCCCTGGTCATAAAATTTGTTCGGGCCCACATAGGAGACGGAATTAATATGCATCCAGTCGCCGCCTCCGCTGTTGCCGAAGGCTCTGCCGTTGGGATCGCGGAACAGCACATTCCGGGCGCTTTCGTCGAAGCCCAGCTCGGCGAAATGCTCATTGCAGGCCCATTCCCAGAGAATCCGGCCCTCCCAATCCACTTCCAGGATCACGTCGTCCAGGAGCGGTTTATCCGAAATTAATGGATTATGGACGTCCTTATGAGCCAGAATCAGGGTGCGTCCGCCGTGGACCTGGGGCTTCAGGCCGGGAGCGTAATACCCCACGGGATTTCCCTCCCGCTGGAAATCATGATGGGCTCTGGCCATCCAGCGGGGCTCATGGCCCGGGTCCTCAATCCATTGATAGCGGTCGAACCTCCAGACCACATTGCCCTCCCAATCCACCTGCACTACGTCCACCTCATCCTGAAAGCCGAAATTGGGGTCGCGCAGGCCTGTGCTGCCGAAGACATAACCGCCGGGCAGCAGCTTGTTGGGAAAGCCCCGCAGCCCTTTCCAGAGATGCACTTCCCTGCCGCTCATATCGATCAGCAGCGCCCCTACATCGGCGGCCTGATAAAGGGTATAGCCGCTCCACGCTTTCTCCGGCGCATATGCGGTTGTTCCTGTGGGATAAATGGTTGGATGTCCCATCGTTCTGCCTCCTTATAATCATTCATGATATTAATGTTTAATAGCTTAAATAATTATTTTTCTTCGGATAATGGTCCGCATTCCTGTCCGCAGCCGGCTTCTCCCTCCCCGACTGGGGAACTTTATCATGCCCGGCTGCATTGGCCTCCGCCAATTGGAGAATGGACTGGGAGAAATGCTCCAGCTTCGCGTAGATGGTCCGGTAAAATTCCGTCTGCTGCCGCAATTCCTCCTCCGTGAAGCTGTCGAACAGGACACTGATGCACCGTTCCCCGATATTCCAGTTGCGCTGGAACATTTCTCTGCCCTTCTCCGTAATGGACAGCACCACAGCCCGCCTGTCTTCCTTGGGCCGTGTCCGGACGGCATATCCCAGCTCCTCCAGCCTGTCGCATAAAGCGGTGATGGCCCCGGATGTTAAGTCCATCTCGCCGGCCAGCTCACCTAGTCTCTGCTCTCCCTGCTCCGCCAGCTTGCGGATGATCATCATCCCCGGCAGGGTTACTCCTTCCACCAGAATCTTGTCCCGTTCCTTAACGAATTTGCGAACCATCCTGCGGAACAGCCAATCCGCTTCTTCCATTGATGCTTTGCGTGTATCCTCCATCCGGCCTAACCTCGCATTTCTTTAACATCATTCCTTCAGTGTTCATTAATTTAACGTTAAAGGATTATGCCTTAAAAAAAGGCGTCCTCCGCCTCCCCTGCATGTTCTTTTCTCCAGCCGTTTCAACAGATAGTCCGGAAAAAAGAAAAAACACAGGAGCATCCGCGTATGATACCGCAGAGGCGTCAGCTGTGTTTCCGGTAGTCCGGTCAACTTCTTTATCTATTCCGATAAGTTTAATCGGTTATCCGTATACTAGCATTTCCCATGTTATCCGTCAATACTTTTTATCTATATTTTCAGAGCCTGATCAGAACCTGATCTCGTATTCGCAATGCTCATGTCCGCTTACGTTGCATTTGGTTTCCCGGACATTGACCCGTTTGCCCCAAATACGGCTTAACGCCCCTTCCATAATGGCGCCCTCCAGGTCGCAGACCATCTTCTCGTCCATCACCGGCAGCCCCTTGCAGAAGCAGTCGTCCATGGCAACCCGCACGATCCCCTCTTCCCGGGAGAGGATGCGGGGGATGCCGATCTTCAAATCCTGGATCAGCTGAAGCAGCTCCTCCAGGCTGTTAACGGGCAGACTGTCCCCGATTTTCCGCCCAACTGTCAAGGTAGTGCCTTTGCCGCCCATGGGCAATCCCTGATAAAGCCCAATCAGCCGGATGGTGCGGAACAGCTCCAGCGGCACCTGGTCCCCCAGCTGGGTTCTGGTGATGGAGCTCATATCGGCAAATGTAAATGACTTCATATTTCATCCCTCCCCTTGCCTGTCTGTCTACAGTCCCATCATGCCACAGTTTTCTGAAATGCGCCTTGATCCAAATCAAGTTCATGCCTTAAAAATGTGACACCCGTCACAATGGACCTATGGCAGTGGGTGTAGCCTTAAGAAAATAAACCCATTGCCGGGAGGGGCCGATCTTGCAACAATGTGACCGCTGCAGTAAATGTCTGACCAGCTTTTTGCACCATGTGCCCTTGTTCCAGTCCTTGGACCAAGAGGAGCTTCGGCTGCTTTCATCGGACGCCAACTTCCGCTTCTTGGACAAGGGCGAAGCCGTATTCCGGCAAGGCGGCCAAGCGGACGCCCTGTTTATTCTTGCGGACGGCGCGGTGAAATTCAGCCGGATCTCCAATGCGGGCAAGGAGCATATTCTGAGATTCCTGTATCCGGGTGACGCTTTCGGCCAGTTCGCTCTTCTTCAGGAGAAGCAGTATTATGCCTCTGCCGAAGCGGTGTCCCCGGCTGTCGTATGCCGGATTTCCGGGGAGTCCATTCTGCCTCTTCTGGAGGGCAATTCCCGGCTTTCCTACCGCTTCCTCTTGGCTGCTGCCCGGCAGCTGCAGCAGGCGGACGAATGGGCTGACGCGTTGAATGTGCTGGATGTGGAGCAGCGGCTGGCCAAGCTTCTGGTCCATTGCCAGGATAAACCCGGAACATGCCTCTCCACCGATGTGGTTCTGCCCGCCGCCAAAAAGGATCTGTCCGCCATGCTGGGCACCTCCCCGGAGACCCTCAGCCGGAAGCTGGCCCAGTGGGTGCAGGCAGGCATCATCAGTATGCGTCACAGGACCATCAAGATACTGGACCCGGAGCGCCTTGTCCGGCTGTCCAGAGGCTATAAGTAAACCGATACCGCCCCGTAAACCAGCATCAGCGCCATTACTGCCTGGAAGGAACGCCGGTGCCTGTTCAAAAAACGGTTGAAGACGCCGCCGAACAGCGCCCATGATCCTGCCGACAGAACCGCTGTTCCTCCAAGAATGAAGGCGGTAAGGAATAAGGTCCCCCATGAATCGTCGAAGGGCAAAACAAAGGCGGAAAAAGCCGACAGCGCGTAAAGAATGCCCTTGGCGTTCAAAAACTGAAGGATTACGCCGGCGCGGAAGCTGTTCAGCTCCCGTGCTTCTCCCTCCTTGCCAGGCTTGCTCGTTGCAATGGCATACGCCAAAAACAGCATATACAAACAGCCAAGCCCGTTCATTACCCCGCCTGCCGCCGGAATATATTCCAGGAGCAGCACATTGAACAGCCCGCATAACAATGCAATCAGAAAAAATCCGGAGGCCGCCCCCAGCACGAACCGGACGGTGTTGGCAAAGCCGAATTTGCTGGCATTGTTCATGCTCATAATATTGTTGGGTCCGGGAGTAAAGGAAGATACGAAAACATACATAAAAAAGCCGGATGTAAACATCTCATCTCACCTCATTGATATGTTATAATAAACGAAATGAACGCAATAACGTCCGTATGCGTTATATTATATATTATGGACGCTATAAAGCACAATAGGGGGACGACAAGATGGATGAGGTTAATATGGTGTTGGCGAAAAATCTGAAAAATCTGCGCGACCGGCTGCGGTTGAGCCTGGACAAGGTGGCTGAGCTGACCGGGGTCAGCAAAACCATGCTGGGGCAAATTGAGCGCGGCGAATCCAATCCCACCATTAATACGGTGTGGAAAATCGCCAACGGCCTAAAAACCAGCTTTACCTCCCTCATCAACGAGCCGGTGCCGGATGCGGCGGTCATTTCCGCCGAACAGGTTCAGGTGCTGGTGGAGGATAAAGGGAAATGCCGCTATTACGCCTATTTTCCCTTTGACGAGCAAAGGCGCTTTGAGATGTACAGCATTGAGATGGATCAAGGCGGATATTTGAGCTCGGAGCCTCACAGGGAAGGTACGGAGGAATCGGTAACCATATTCGAGGGAGAGCTGACCATCCGGGTCAACCAGGAGGAATATACCGTCAAAAAAGGGGACGCCATCCGCTTCAAGGCGGACAGGTCCCATTCTTATCACAATTCGGGGAAAGATATGGTCAGGCTGAGTATGGTGATTTATTACCCGGAATGAGCTTGGTCTGAAAATCCGGTTATGAGCTGCTCCGGAAGGCTGTCCCGGTTGGCTTCGGTCACCTCGATCACTGTCACCGCAGGGTGGCGGATAATCCCCTCCATCCAAGGATGGCCGGCTTGCTTCAATACCCCCAGAATTGGCACATTGCCGTCCAGCGCTTGTAGGACAGCCTTCTGGAAATGAAGCGCATCCCGCTCCAGCGAGCCCAGCTCATCCATCAGCAGCAGCTTTGCCCAGGACCGGCACGCGGCCAAATAGCCGCAGCCCAATTGGTCGAAGGCAATGGAGTCGGGCGACGGCGGCAGTCCTTCGCCGAATCTGGCTACAGCATGCGCCTCGTCATAGGCAGGCTCCTCCCATGCCGGATTCAGGTACAGGCGCCGGCTGGGGTTGGCCCTCGACTGCCGGAAGCCCGTTACGAACCCGCCGGGACAGATGCCCAGGCCTTGCACCGCCTTGCGGATCACCGTGCTTTTGCCGATCTGAATCCCGCCGGTCAGGAACACATGCATGAAGACATTCCCCCTTCTATGCGGAATACCCCCATAGTTTTGGTGTAGGGTAAATAATATTCATAGGCAGCCTGCTCTGCTTTCACCAGCCGTCCGGTGATGAAGGCCTCCGCTTCCTCCGGGCTGCACCGGTAATAGACCTGCAGGAAACGGACGGCATCCGCCCTGGAGGTGAAGGGCTGGCCGAACTCCAGGGAAATGGGCTCCATGGTGTAGCTTCTTCCGGCCTCCATCAGCCGCCGCTCCAGCTTGTCCGCCGTTTGCCGGCTCCGCCTGGCGCCGGAGAGGCTGCTGCCGCCCAGGCTGCTCCGTTCATCCAGATCAACAATGGAGATTAATCTTCGGCAATAGGGCAGGAAATAATCCAGCGAGCTGCTGCCGAAGTAAGACATGAGCACTACGTCGCAGGCGGGCTCCGTCCGGTAGCAATCCCCCAGCAGAGTAGAGATGTTGCCGATTCCTTTGGCCGCGGCATCCCGCTCCAGGGAGGCCAGCGCCTCCTGATTAATATCCACGCAGACAATTTTGCCGACCCTTGGGGCAAGCTCCTGGGACAAGAGCCCCAATCCGCAGCCGATGTCGTACAGCACCTCCGCCCCGCCGACTGTCGCAAGCAGCCGCTCCGCCAGCTTCCGGTGAAAACCCGTATAGGCGCTGGCCGCCTTGAACCAGGCAATGGTTTCCTCATTCCATGAGAAATGCATCCTGCTTCTCCTCCCTCCTTCATCCAAACCGCAGACTGACCTTCTGGCCGGAGGTGTAAATCTTCAGATTCTCCTGGCCGGAGCAGATCCGCCTTGCCTTTTCCCCGTCCTTGATGACAATCCCGGATAAGTCCGAAACGCCGAATTCCCGAAGCATCGGCGCCATGGGGGTGGACGGCCCCACCACAACCACCTTTGCCCCCTTGGCCAGGGACAAAAGCCGCGGCAGGGACTTGTTGATCAGCGCCACCGCTGTGATGACCACAAATTCAGCCTCCGGCAGCAAGGCTTCCGCCGCCCATTCCGGATAATCCCCCTCCTGGGGAGCAAATTCCAGCACGGACAAATCGCATACCGGCCGGAACAGCTGGTCCAGGTAATGGAAATGCCCCACCACCGCCACCTTTTTACCCCGGATGGCATTCTGATAGGAAATAAAGGGGTCGTGAACCCGGTCCTCCGCGAACCGGACATGGGACACCGGCACCCCGTTGTTCACCGCCACCGGCAGCGCATTGTAATAGGCGTTGATAGCAGCCTGGCCTACGCTGGCCTCCTCCAGATTCCATGATTTGACACAAGCGGCCAAGTCCTTCAGCTTCATGCCCGGAGGTTTGGACAGCATCCCCACCGGTCTGGTCCGCCCGGCTACAATGCCGCTGAAGCCGAACCCCAGCTCACTTTCCACCAGCACCCGGCCATGGCCGCAGACCAGATCCTTCACCAGACAATCCTCCGGAATACCGTCGATCATAGCGTCATATAAGGCCCACATTCTCCCCGCTCCCTCCCTGTCAAGCTTTTTCACCCCGCCCATAACGGGCCCGCAGCACAGGCTTCCTGTCATTCTCCGCCTCTCACCGCATCCGGGCCGATCCGCTCCCCCCGGCGCAGCCGGTGGCGCACCTCCAGCATCCGGCTGTCCAAAGCTTGGATAACGGCCAGGCTCTCCCGTTCTTCCGCGGAAGCCTCCAGAATGCCGGCAATGCCGCCGTTGCGGATGACAATCCGCTTCCCTGCGCTTAGCGCCAACACCGGGTCATGGGTGGACATCAGCACCATCTTGTCCTGTCCGGCCAACAGGCGGACGGCCTCCCGGCGGTCGATGCCCGCATTTTCAATCTCGTCGATGAGCACAATGGGCGATGCGCTCATATAGGCCGTATCCGCGATCATCAGAGCCCGGGATTGGCCGCCGGACAGCTGCGTCACCTTGGTATTCATGGTGAACTTCTCCCCGGCCAGTTCATTGGCGCAGGCAAAGCATCGCCGGATCACGCTCTCCGTATCCTCGCAAAGCCGGCTTTGCGCGTGCATCTCCAGAAACTCCGCCACGCTCAGATCCACCACAAAATTCATGTTCTGGGACAGCTGGGCCACCAGCTTGCCCTCCATAGAAAAACGGAAGTCGTCATCCACCGCGTCGCCGTTGATAAGAATCCGCCGCCCCGTAGGCGTATCTCCCTGGGCGATGCACTCGATATCCCCAAGAAGCCTGCTTTTGCCGGAGCCGGTAGGACCGACAATGCTGATAATCTCCCCTTTGCGGATGGTAAGCTGCGCGTCCTCCGGCTCACCGCTTTTGTCCCGGCCGCCGAGAATGGTCAAGGAGCCAATCTCCTGCAGAAACGAAGGATTGGCCAGAACCGAGTCCATGAACTCCTCCAGCTGGGCCAGCACCTCGCCGGGAGTACATCCGAACTCGGCCAACCGCTCCGCGTTGGCATATGCCAGCGCCTCAGGCAGCGGAAGATGCACGGGCAGCAATTCCAGGTTCAGATTCAGGAAAAAATCCCGGACAACAGGATATTGCCGCTCCAGCTCGGCAATGGTGCGGGTGTGGATCAGCTCGGCATAGGTCATGGCGCATACCCGAAATCCATTTTTTTCAGCATCCCCATCTGGTAGCTCTCTCCGATCCGGGTTTCCCCGGTGCAGTAGGAGCATACGGAGGCAGGCGTGGTGAAGCGCAACCGCATGTCCCGCAGAGTAAAGGTATCCGGCGCCGCGGCCACATGCTTGCCCAGCATAAATGCCCCTTGGCCGGTTATGCCGTTAACGTGAAGGATGGAGGCACGGCTGTTCACCTGCCGGACATTGAACCGGAACACCTCCCGCTCCGCCTGGGAGACAATATCCCCTTTGGTGATCACCGCCAAATCGGCCAGCTTGAGCATGGGCCCGATTTTCCGGGGAGTGTGGATGCCGGACAAGCTGTCGATGACACAAATGGCCAGAATACCGCGGATATGGGGGGAGCACCGGTTGCAAAGCCCGGCGCTTTCGGTAATCAGGAGATCCAGTCCCGCTTTGCGGCCCCAATCCACCGCATCCTCTATATTGCTGACATAGAAATGATCGGGGCATACCTTCCCCGAGTACCCCACCTGCACATCGATGCCCGCTTCCCGGTACCGGTGCTGGTCAAAGGACGTGAGGCAGTCGAATTTGACCACCCCCAGCTTCCAGTTTTTCTCCTTCAGGGATTCTGCCAGCTGCAGGATGACCGAGGTTTTGCCGGATGACGGAGGGCCGGCTACTGTAACAAGCTTCATGCTCCCACCTCTTTTTCAAAACTAAATATAACCAAATATATTAATTAGTCATAATCTACCTATATTCCTCAAAAAAATCAACAAAAACTTTACTTCTTCACAAATTAAATATATTAATCTATGTCTAAATATAACATAGTTATTGACAGAGCTTTTCCCATCCTGCTACAATTGTCGAAAAAATAGGGAGGGATGCGGTTGTACGGTCGCAAGGCTATTCCGCTTTTGTCCGCACTTATCTTGCTTCTCCTCGCCATGGTCGTCCTTTCGTTAAATATGGGCCGTTATCCCATATCCCCCGGTCAGGTGCTTCACATGCTTGCGCCGGGCATCGGCAAGGACTGGGGGCTTCCCGGAACGGATGAGCAAATGAAGGCCATTTTCTTTCAAGTGCGCCTCCCCCGGATTTTTCTGGCCTGTCTGGTGGGCTGCTGCCTGTCCGCCGCCGGTGCGGCTTACCAAGGGATCTTCCATAATCCAATGGCGGCTCCCGATGTGCTGGGGGCTTCGGCGGGGGCGGCCTTTGGCGCAGCCCTGGCCATTCTCCTGGAAGGGTCGAAGCGGGATATTACCGCCAGTGCCTTCCTGTTCAGTCTGGCGGCGGTAGGGCTCGTGCTGTTCATCGGCCGGCGGGGCAAGGGCAGGCAAATCCTGACCCTGATTCTCTCGGGCATTATGATCGGCTCCCTCTTCTCCGCCTGCACCTCGTTTGTGAAGCTGGCGGCGGACCCCAATGACCAGCTGCCGGCCATTACCTATTGGCTGATGGGCAGCCTGGCCGGCGCACAGCCTGCGGATGTGCGGTTTATTCTGATTCCCATGGCCTTGGGGATGATCCCGCTTTATCTGCTCCGTTGGCGGATCAATGTGCTGACCCTGGGCGAGGAGGAGGCGCGGGCCATGGGGGTGCATACGGGCGCCATCCGGATGGCGGTGATCTTCTCGGCCACCCTGATCACCGCCTCAAGCGTAGCCGTCAGCGGCATGATCGGCTGGGTGGGCCTGGTGATCCCCCATCTGGCCCGGAAGCTGGCCGGTCCCAATTACAGCCGTCTGCTTCCGGCCTCCATGCTGACAGGAGCGATTTTTCTTCTCACAGTGGACAATGTCTCCCGGAATGTATGGGTGAGCGAGATTCCTATCGGTATTTTAACGGCGTTTATCGGGGCTCCGTTCTTTCTGGGCTTGATTCTGAAAAATGGAGGAAGCAGCGGATGAGCATTCAGGTGAGCCGGCTTCGGTTCTCTTACCGCAGCAAGCAGCAGGTGCTGCATGACATTACCTTCCGTCTGGACCAGCCGTCGCTCCTGTGCCTTCTGGGTCCCAACGGGGTGGGAAAAAGCACCTTGTTCCGGTGTATGCTGGGTTTGCTTAACGGATATACCGGGGAGATTACGGCGGCGGGACAGGATATCCGCAAGCTCAATCCCGCCCAACTGGCCCAATTGGTGGCGTATGTGCCCCAATCCCACTCCCCGGCCTTCAGCTTTTCGGTGCAGGATATGGTGCTGATGGGCACCGCCTCCCATTTTTCCCTGATGTCCTCCCCCGGCAGAAAGGAGCGCCAACTGGCTGACGAAGCCATGGACAGGCTGGGGATTCTTCTCTTGCGGGAGCGCAGCTTCCTGGAATTAAGCGGCGGCGAACGCCAATTGGTGCTCATCGCCCGGGCATTGGCCCAACAGGCGCGGATTCTCCTCATGGACGAACCGACGGCCAACCTGGACTACGGCAACCAGCTAAGGGTGCTGCAGCGTGTGAAGGAGCTGACCCATTCCGGCTATACGGTTATTCAATCCACCCATAATCCGGATCAGGCCTTGCTTTTTGCCGACCAGGTGCTGGCTATGAAGGAGGGGCGGGTGTTTGCATGGGGCTCTCCCGGCGAGGTTATGAATGAAAGCCTGCTGAAGGAGCTGTACGGCGTGGACATTTCATTGGAAAGGCTGTACGGCGGAGCGGTTTCCGTCTGCATCCCCAAGTTTGCGGTTCCGGCTGAGGCATTAATTTGACAATATAAAATGGAGAGTGAATCAGATGAAACGATTGGGATTACGCTTTGCAAAATGTGGACTTTCAGCCGTATTACTGACTGCTTGGCTTTCCGCCTGCGGCTCCTCCGGCAAGGAAACCCCGGGAGCCGCTTCAACGGCTTCTCCTGCTGCCTCTGTTTCGGCGGCCGCCAGTTCCTCCCCTTCCCCCTTCCCATCCGCTCCGGCTTCGGTAACCTTCACCGATTCGGCGGGACGCAAGGTGGAGCTTCCCGCCGGGATTGACCGGATCGCCCCTTCAGGGCAGCTGGCCCAGATGGTCCTGTTTGCCCTAGCCCCGGACAAGCTGGTGGGCCTGTCCAACAAATGGAGCGGCGAAGCGGGCGCCTTCATGGACGAGAAGTATCTGAAGCTGCCGGTATTCGGCCAGTTCTACGGCTCCGCCAATCTGAACAAGGAAGCATTGGCTGCCGCCAAGCCCCAGCTGATTATCGACATCGGCGAAAAGAAAAGCAGCATTGCGGAGGATATGGACGGGGTGCAAAAGCAGTTGGGCATTCCCACTGTCTTCGTGGAGGCCACACTGTCCTCCATGTCTGCCGCTTATGATACCCTGGGGCAAATTCTGGGGATGCCGGAGGAAGCCAAGGTCCTCTCCGATTACACCAAGGAGATCTACACCACCACCACCGATACCATGAAAACAATCGGCGACAAAAAAGCCAAGGTGCTGTACAGTCTTGGAGATACGGGAACCAATGTGATCGCCAAGGGCTCCTTCCATGCCGAGGTGCTGGACCTGATGGCGGACAATGTGGCCGTGGTGGATAATCCCTCCAGCAAAGGCACAGGAAATGAAGTTTCTCTGGAGCAGATTGTCCAATGGAAGCCCGATGTCATCCTATTCGCCCCAGGCAGCATGTACGGCAAGGCTGCCGCCGACCCTGCCTGGAAAACCATGAAGGCTATTTCCGGCAACAGCTACTACGAGGTTCCGGCCAATCCCTTCAACTGGCTGGGCTCGCCTCCTTCCATCAACCGGTATATGGGGATGATCTGGCTCTCCGAGCTGTTGTACCCGGATTCCTTCCAGTATGACATGAAGCAGGAGGTCAGCCGCTTCTATACCCTGTTCTACCACAGCAAGCCGCTGACGGATGAGCAGTATAAGAGCCTGACGGAAAAGGCGATAAAATAGGACAGCGGAAAAAAAGCAGTCCCCCTCCATCCAACGGAAAGGGACTGCTTTTGTGCTGAATATGCGGCTGCCGCTTATTTCCGGGCGGCGATATCCTGCCGGACCAGCCGGATCATCTCATCGGGACTCATGCTGCCCAAATCCCCGACCTCCCGCTTGCGCGCCGAAACAAACCTTCCTGCCGCTTCGGCATCCCCCACTACCAGCATGTACGGGATTTTTTCCATTTGCGCCTGGCGGATTTTGTAGCCCAGCTTCTCCCGGCGCAAATCCGCCTCCGCCCGGATTCCTTCCTGCCACAGAGCTTCCCGCACAGCCAGCGCGTAGTCCGCATGGGCTTCCGAAACCGCCAGCACCTTAACCTGCACCGGCGCCAGCCAAACCGGGAAGGCTCCGGCATAATGCTCAGTCAGCATCCCCATAAACCGGTCAATGGAGCCGTACACTGCCCGGTGAATCACCACCGGACAATGTTTGCCGCCGTCCTCTCCCACATAAGTCAGCCCGAACTTCTGAGGCATCTGGAAATCCAGCTGGATCGTGCCGCATTGCCAGCTCCGTTTCAGCGCATCCCGGATATGGAAGTCGATTTTCGGCCCGTAAAAGGCGCCGTCCCCTTCATTAATTCGGTAGGGAATCCCTTCTTTTTCCAGAACGTTAGAGAGCGCCTTCTCCGCAGTTTCCCACAGCTCCGCCGAACCCATGGAATCCTCCGGCCTTGTGGACAGCTCGACGCTGTATGAGAAGCCGAACACGCCATATACCTGACTGATGAGGGAAATGACTTGGGCGATTTCCTCCTCAATCTGCTCCGGCCGCACAAACAAATGGGCATCATCCTGGCAAAAAGTGCGCACCCGCATCATGCCGTTTAAGGCCCCGGAAAATTCATGGCGGTGCACCTGACCGAACTCCGCCAGCCGGATGGGCAGCTCCCGGTAGGAATGGAGGCTGTTTTTGAAAACCAGCATATGCCCGGGGCAGTTCATCGGCTTCAGGGCATACGCATCCTCATCCACCTGAGTGAAATACATATTGTCCTTGTAGTGATCCCAATGGCCGGAATGCTCCCATAACCGCCTGTTCATCATCAGGGGAGAGCGCCCCTCCCGGTAGCCCTGGCGGTTCTGCGCCTCCCGCAGAAAGCTCTCCAGCTCCGAACGGACCACCAGGCCGTTGGGCAGATAAAAGGGCATACCCGGCGCTTCCTCGGAGAACATAAACAGCTCCAGCTCCCTGCCCAGCTTCCGGTGATCCCGCTTTTGCGCCTCCTCCAGCAGGAGAAGATGCTCCTTGAGCTGCGCCTTTTTGGCAAAAGCTGTGCCGTACACCCGCTGCAGCATCCGCTTGGACGCATCCGCCTGCCAATAGGCCCCGGCCGCATGAAGCAGCTTCATGGCCTTGATTGCTCCAGTGGACGAAAGCGGCGCTCCTTCCTGCAGATCCAGAAAATTCCCCTGTGCATACAAGGCTATTTTTCCGTCTGCCTGCTCAGGCTGCCCGGAAAGCAGCTCCAGCTTATACGGCTCCAGGCGGAGCAGCAGCGCCGCGTCTTCCCGGCTCACCAACCGGCTTGCAATGGGCCGGTCCTCGCGAATGATCTGCTCCATTTCTTTCTCTATGGCGTCCAGATCCTCCGAAGTGAAGGGCTTCGCTACGTCGAAATCATAATAAAACCCATCCTCTGTGACGGCGCTTGCCCCCAGTTTGACCTGTTCCGCCCCGTACAGCTGCTTGACGGCCTGGGCCAGCACATGGGCGGCAGTTTGGCGAATGGCCTGCAGCAGGCGTTTTTCCTTTTCCATACTTGACTCCTCCATTCTCTGCATTCAGGTGAATAAAAAACAAAAAAACGCATCGTCCCCAAAAAGGGACGAGTGCGTTCGGCTCGTGGTTCCACCCTGGTTCAACCTGGCCCAAGTCCGCTTCCATACAGGGAAGCCGGAGCAGGATTCAGGTCCTTGAAGGAGTCCGTTAACGGAAGACCGGCCGGTACCGGATACTGCCGCGGCCACAGAGGCGCAGGGTTCACCGGTACTGCTCCAAAGGGGTAACCTGCGCATCCGTTGCCGGAGAAGCTTTCAGCCGGTGGCTTCTCTCTCTGAACGGCCCGTAAATGGCGGTCATGTCTTTGGTCAAGCGCTGTGCTGTATGAATTGAACTCATATTACCAGCGCCCGTAGCCAAAAGTCAAGAGGCATTCATCACCATTTATGCCGGGTCCAGATAACCCTTGACCAGCCCCGGCGGAAGAGGCGCCGGGCGTTCGCAGGAGGTTTTCAACTGCACATATTGTGCGCTGCCGGAGCTGGTGTGAAAGGCGTGCATGATCTCCAGCACATGCAGCGCCATTTCGCCGTTGGCCCGGTGGGTTCCGCCGGCAACAAGGGAGCGCGCCATATCTGCCACCCCGATGCCTCTGCTGTTCTCATCGTAGGCGTGGATCAGCGGGATTTCCAGCGCTTCCTTGCGCCCGGCAGGCTGCAGCAGAACAGGACCGCCGAAGGTGTTGGGGTCGGGCACGGACAGAGTTCCGCCTGTTCCGTATATCTCGATCCGGGGCAGCTTGCTGCTCCAGATGTCAAAGCTGGTGATCATGGTGGCGACGGCGCCATTGCGGTAGCGGATCGTTCCGGCCACATGGGTGGGAACCTCCACCGGAATCTTTTGCCCGAACTTGGGGGCGCTGGTGATGATTCTTTCCGCATAAGCGGCGGAGGTCATGCCGCATACCGTCTCGGCCGGTCCCAGAAGCGAGGCCAGCGCCGTCAGATAATACGGCCCCATATCGAACATGGGCCCGCCCCCGGCCTGGTAATAAAACTCCGGAGCGGGATGCCAGCCTTCATGGCCATGGCAGGCCATAAAGGCGGTTGCCGCCACAGGCTTGCCGATATAGCCGTCATCAATGAGCTTGCGGCATAGCTGCAGCCCGGCTCCAAGAAAGGTGTCGGGAGCGCAGCCCAGCATCAGCCCTTTTTCCCGGACCAGCTGCACCAGGGCCGTTCCCTCCTCCAGGGAGAGGGTAAGCGGCTTTTCCACGTAGACATGCTTGCCCGCAAGAAGCGCTTGCCGGGATACCTCATAGTGATGCTTCGGCGTGGTCAGATTGACCACGATTTGGATATCGCCGCGCTCCAGCAGCTCGCCTGTGGAGAGGGCATGGGGAATGCCGTGCTGCTCCGCCGCGGCGGCAGCCCTGTCCATATCCAGATCGGCGCAGGCCATCACCCGGGTGTTGGCAAAGGTTTTGGTCAGATTCGTCAGGTAAATTCCGCTGATATTGCCGCAGCCGATAATGCCAATGTTTATTTTGTCCATGGCTATTCCCCCTCCCCGCGACCGGCTGCCCACAGAAATCCCCGGCGCATTAATTCCTTGGCTTCGGGAATATCAAACACATCCGCATGATGACCCAAGGCGTTGTAGAACACCCGCCCTTGCCCCCAGCGTTTGGTATACACTACGGGCATGACGATGCTTCCATTGGCGGAGTGAGGCCCGTCAGATACGGGAAAGGTGGTGGTGGCCAGCACCTGGACAGCAGGGTCCACGTGGAGGTAATACTGCTCGGATACCACCGTAAAATCCCGGATGCCCTCCACAATCGGGCTGGACGAGGAGGCCACCATGTTCACCCGGTATTCCACTCCGTCGTTCAAGGGATGGGCCACCCACTGGGACCCGGTCATAAATTGCCATTCCGTACTGTTCCGGAAGGCGTCGCACATCCCCCCGTGGCAGCCTGCCAGCCCAACGCCGGACTCCACTGCCTTCAGCACGGGATGCAGCTGCTCCTTCTTGATCTCTCCCATGGTCCATACGGGAACGATCAGATGTAAAGCCATTAGCTTGTCCTGATCCAGGAAGCTGTCCAAGGTATCGGAAATCTCCACCTGAAATCCTTCCTGCTCCAGAATATCCGTGAAAACGCGGGATACCTGGGTGGGCTCATGCCCCTCCCAGCCCCCTTTGACAATCAGGGCCTGCCGCTTTGCGTTTGCCATTTTGCTTCGCCATCCTTTCTGCTTTGCGCAGATCAGTTGATTCGCCTTTATTGTACGCCTGAGCCGGGATGGTTTCTCGCCATTTTCATTGAGGATATGGACATTTTTTGCTATATTTATCCCACTGAGATTGTTAACAGAAACACTTCGCAAGGGGGTATGAGGATGAAGGCCTTTCACGAGAACAGACGTTACCGGACGAACCTCCGCTTTCAATCCTTTTTGACGCGCAACATCCATTTCCTGGCCCATTGGCATCAGGAGGTGGAATTGGTTTATGTGAAGGAAGGCGCTGTCTGGATGGGGGTGAATCGGGAGGTGCGCAGGCTTGTGCAAGGGGACTTTGCCTTTTGCGCCAGCGGGGATATCCATTTTTATGACAGCAAGGAAGAGTCTTCTGCGCTGCTGATCCAGATTTTTCATCCCGGACTGGCAGGCTTGCCGGGAGGCTGGCCCCAGGATGTGCGGCTGCTCTCGCCGTTTTTGACGAAAACCTCCGGCGCCCGCTCCGCGGAGGAATACGGAGTGCTGGCTAACCTCATGGCCGGGCTAATGGAGCGCGCCCATGAGGAATGGCAGCAGGCTGGCCCTTGCTACGAACGAATCATTACCGGTCTCCTCCACGAAATGTGCGGTTATGCGGAGCGGCATATGGAGCTGGAACCGGCGGATGAGGGCAATGCCAAACGGCGTTTGGCCAATATGAAGGTGATGCAGCGGGTGCTGGATTTTCTGGAAGAGGCGTATACCGGAGAGATTACTATGGAGCAGGCCGCCCAGGCGGCGCAGATGAGCCCCTTCTACTTCTCCCGGTTTTTCCGCGGGATGACGGGTATGAGCTTCCCCGCTTATCTCAATTCCATCCGCGTCAGCCGGGCGGAGGAATTGATCCGCAGCACCAACCGGACCATGCTGGACATTGCCCTGGAATGCGGCTTCAGCAATGTGCGCACCTTCAACCGGGTGTTCCGGCAATTCCACGGAAGCTCACCCAGCCGCCTGCGGCAAGGGTGAGTGCCTTGGGGTCTGTCCGACGGAGTTGCTTAAGCGAATCAATATTCATCCGATTTCATTCCTTACCGGGAAAGGAGTGCCTTGGAAGCTCAAACAGTTTTGTCGGCCTTGATTTTATTGAATGTTTAAGGTGTCAATGCCGCCAAAAAAACTCGCCCTCAAGTCACTCCTTTCCCTCCCAGTCATTCCATCATGAATATTTATTCGCGTTTTTCTTTCATCGGACAGACCCCTTGGGGTTATTACTCCAACGGCAGCTTCCGGCTCCCCAGAAATTCCTTCATGTAAAGCCGCTTCGGGTTTTTTAGCTGCTTGGCGATTCCCGCCGTCCATCCTTCCGCCCGTTTGCCCTCCGTCCGCTCGGCATAATAACGGGACATTTGAGCGTTATAGGCTTGAAGAAGCTCCGTATGGGCCTGATCTTCCGTATACTCCTCCTCATGGTAAACCGCGGCCATGGGCAGCCTGGGTTTCACCGCGGAGGGCTGGGCCGGTTCGCCGATGCAGAGGGCAAACAGCGGGATCACCCGTTCCGGCGTTTTGAGCAGCTCCACAACTTCGGGAAGCCGGTTGCGCAGCCCCCCGATATAGACGGTCCCCAGCCCCTGGGATTCAGCGGCGACCACCGCATTTTGGGCAGCAAGAGCGGCATCGATTACCCCGACCATGAAGGTTTCCACGGATTGGAGTGCGGTTAGTGTCTTCTCCACGGAGACCCCTTCCAGCTCCGCTGCAAGTGACAACCGGTGCAGATCCAGGCAAAACACCAGCAAATGGCCGTTTTGGGCTACATAAGGCTGGTTGCCGGCCAGCTCGGCAAGCTGTTCCTTCTTCTGCGGATCGCGGATGCCGATAATGGAATACGCCTGGACAAAGCTGGAGGAGGGCGCCGCTTGGGCGCTTTGGATAATGGTCTGCAGCTCCTCCCGCGTAAGCGGCCTTTCTTTGAATTCGCGGATGGAGCGATGCTGCAAAAGGATTTGAATGGTATCGTTCACGGTCTTCCCTCCTGTGGTGTCACTTCATTTAGTTAACATAATACTTATTATGTTACTTTATATCACGATTTTCCCTTGCTTACCCAAAACTTTACTTTATCCCCTTTTACCGCCGCTGTCCCGGCTGCCGGTTCCTGCCGGAACACGGTGTTTTTCGCGGCCTCCCCGGTCTCCAGCACATATTCGTATCTCAAGCCTGCCTTCAATGCAGCTTGGGAGGCTTCCTCCAGAGTTTTCCCCGTTAAGGCGGGGACCGTAGTTTGTTCGGTTTGACCCGCTTCTGCTGCCGGCTTGCTGGCAGACGGCGCACCGGGGGAAGGCGAAACCCGCGGCGAAGAAGCCGGTGTGGGAGAGGCTGTGCCTGCCTGCGGCTTTGCCGATGCGGCAGCTCCTTTGGCGGGAGAACCGCCGGCGGCGGCTGAAGCTTCTGCGGAGTTTGCCGTCCCCGATACCGCTGAGGCGGCAGGCGGCTCCGCAGAGGGCGGCCGGGTCACATACCAAATGCCCACAACGCCAAGAAATCCGATGAGCATCACAATGGCGCTGAACCAGAGCCACGGCCGCAGCCGGGATGAAGCGGCAGTCTCCTCCTCTTCGTCTTCCTCCGGGGGAGGAACCGGGTCGGCATACTGCCGGACTGGCTCTTTAGCGGGTTTGGCGGAGGCTTCCTCCTGCTTTTTCCGGCTTCTTCTGGCCATCGCGCCAACTTCAGCTTGCTCCGGGGCTTCCGGAACTTGGGGTCGGGGGTTCAGCAGCCCCGCTATGCCCTCCTCCATCCGGCGCAGGGTGCAGGACGGCAAAAAAGCGGAGCTTGCCCAATCCGCTGCCTCCTGCGGTCCGCCTCCGGGCAACCCGTCCAGACGGCGGCCGACGGCCTGTTGAAATTCCCGCATGGATGCCGGTCCGGCGGTGCCGTCCGTGCACAGCTGGTACAAAAGCGTGGCAAAACCAAACACATCCCGCTCTTTTTCCGGTGCAGCCAGCCAATATTGAATGATCTGGAGCCTTCCGGCATGATCCAGCCACAGATTCTCCGCCGTAATCGCAAAATCCGGCAGCCGCTCCCGCTTGGCCTCGCGGATGGCGGGAATCAGCTCCTTCAGCTGCTCCAGAATGACCCGGCCGCTCCAGCCCAGGGTATGAATCCTGTCGGACAGCCGGAAGCCTTCTTTTTTGGCCAGGACGGCATAGACCTCGGTTCCGGTTACCGAAACATCAAGAATATGCATGAACCGGTTATGGGAAAAACGGGCCGCCGCCCCCAACCGGCGCAGCAGCTCCTCCTTCTCGACATCGCTTAATACAACTGTCCGCCACAAAAGCACCTCGCGGTTCAGCTTCGGGTCCCGGGCGGCAGCCAGCCAGCCGTCGGCGGCTTTGCTCCAGGGTTCGGATAATTGATAACGCTCAGCAAAAAATTGCATGATGATTCCCCCTTCTCCTTACACTCTTACTATATTCGGGAGAAGGCTTCATTTTCCGGCTTGTTCAAGTTTTCTTGGAATATTCTGCAGACCGGAAAGACTGTTGGCGAAAAATTGCCGGAAAGCCGCGCTGATCTCCTCTTCAAATACACTGTTGTGCTCGTCTTGCATGTCCATGTAATAGTTTCCGCTGGCGATCTCCACCGAGATGGAATCCAGCGGAAATCCCTCGTCCCGGGCGGGATGGGGCGTGTCCACCAGCAGAAAGGCGGAGCCGGCCAGCTCATCCCCGTCGTATTCGACCACATGCCCTTCATCCAGCACCAGACAAATGGCATTCCGGTAGCGCGCCTTAACGGCTCCGCCGTGGGCTTTTGCCAACTCCGTATAATGCCGGATCATTTCCTCGTCTGTCAGCACCCGGCCGTTTACCCGGCGGACATGCACACCCGGCTGCTCTTCCTTGGTCAACCCATCGATATATAAACCGGAGTCGCAGGAAAAAACAGGCTGTCCCAAGGCATGGTAATACGCCAGCGCCTTGATCCGGGCATTCTCCAGCGGCTCCTTGCCGCTTTCGTCCACCTCCGGAAGCACCGCGCCTGCGGCCGCTGCGGCTTCCCTCAATCCGGCCAGCTCCACGGGCATATCCCGGAGCATTTCCTTCATGGTTTTCAGCTTGGCGGGATTCCCCGTTCCATAGATAAGCTTCATATGTTCCTCCCGCTGGTCAACTGCCCGATCCCCGTAAGCAGCTTATCGTAATAGCTTTCTGAATTGGGGGTGATCTCCTCCAGCGTAATCCGCCGCTCTATTATCTGCGGAGAATTGCCCCAGTCATCGTAAATGACGCCCCTGGCGGATGCGGCTTCCGCCCTCCCCCGGACCAGCGCTTCCCATTCGCCAACCGGTACGGCCAAAAGACCGGATACCTCCTCAGCCTGAAGCTTGTACTCCTCCAAAGGCAAGGCGCAAGCATACAGATGGATGTGGGAGAACTCCCGGTCGATTAGACCGTGTGGAAAAATATATTCGTCTGCGGACACGCCGGCGAAAAGCAGCTCCGGGTAAGAGGCGGTGATGCCCAACTCCTCCTGCAGCTCCCGCAAGCCATTCTCCACTTGTTCTCCAGCCAGCAAATGTCCGGCGCAGGACACATCCAGCAAACCGGGAAAGGTATCCTTGTCCCGGTGGCGCAGCTGCAGCAATATTTCCCAGCCGCGGCTTCCCTTGCGGAGAATCCAGCAGTGGAAGGTCCGGTGCCACAGTCCTTGGGCATGGGCCTCCCGGCGGGTTGCCGTTCCAAGCCTGTTCATATGTTCATCAAAAATATCAAAATATTCATCCTGTGCCATTTGGACAAGTTTCACCTCTTGCCCATTTTAGCACTATCCCCCAGCCCACTTCCACTCTATGGAGGGACACTTACCTCAACGTAACCTAGTAATAATCATTTCAGTACTTTTAAAAAACGGCCAAGTGGGCTAGGATGAAATAGTGTTCCGATAAACCTGAAGGAGGAATGTTCCGTGCAATACCGCAAATTGGGCAAAACCGGATTAAAGGTGAGTGAAATCAGCCTTGGCAGCTGGCTGACCTACGGCGGCTATGTGGAAAAGGAAAATGCGGTGCAGTCCATCCATAAAGCGTACGAGCTGGGGATTAATTTTTTCGATACGGCCAATGTGTATGAGCGGGGAGAAGCGGAAAAGGTTGTCGGCGAAGCGCTCCGCGAATATAAACGGGATAGCTATGTTCTGGCCACCAAGGTGTTTTGGCCCATGGGGGAAGGCCCCAATGACCGCGGCTTGTCCCGCAAGCATGTTTTTGAGCAGCTCCATGCCAGCCTCCGGCGGCTGGGCACGGATTATGTGGATATTTATTACTGCCACCGCTTCGATCCGGAAACCCCGGTGGAGGAAACCCTGCGCACCATCGACGACCTGGTGACCCAAGGCAAGATTCTGTATGCAGGCGTCAGCGAATGGACCGCCGTCCAAATGGCGGAGGCGCTGTCCGTGGCGGACAAGTACCTGCTGGACCGCATTGTGGTCAACCAGCCGGTGTACAACATGTTTAACCGTTATATTGAAAAGGACATCATCCCCCTCGGCCAGGAAAAGGGAATCGGCCAAGTGGTCTTCTCGCCGTTGGCGCAAGGCCTGTTAAGCGGCAAATACACCTCCTTGTCGGATATCCCCGCCGACAGCCGGGCCGCCAAACTGGAGAACATGCGCAAGGGCCTGACTGAGGAGAAAATCGCCAAGGTTATTCAGCTGAATGCCGTTGCCAAGGAGCTGGGCATCACTGTAGCGCAGCTGGCGCTGGCCTGGATTCTGCGGCAGCCCAACGTGGCCAGCGCCTTGGTGGGCGCAAGCCGCCCGCAGCAGGTGGTGGAGAATGCGGCAGCCTCGGGCATCACCCTGGCGCCGGAGGTTCTGGAGAAAATCGAGGGCATACTGGGGGCCAACTAAGATTTTTCGAGGGGAGGGGCCTGTTTCCCCCCTTGGAGATATGGAATATGGACACAGGTTCCGTTATTCGCGAAAAAACCGGCCTTTTGCTTTCCACGCGGACAGATGATCCGTTAACATGTCCCAAACAGCCGATTTAGGCGGTCAGAAGAGCAAATAAGGAATCGTGTGTCCGCGAAATCCTCTAAAGCGCATATTTTTGAACAATAGCGGAATGTCAGTCCGGATAGCTGGCTGGCTAGGAAATATTTGCGTTTGTTTAGCTCTGCGGAAGCGGAAAAAGCCTGTTCTGCCGTCAAGGCAGGCAGGCTTTTATGCCGTTATGTTGCAGGCCCGGTTATTCCTGCACTTGCACCGAATCAGACTCCTTCAGAGCAGCCAGCTCCGTCTCCGACAAGCCTGTAGCCTTCAGGATTACGGATGGGTCCAGCCCCATTGCCAGGAGCTTTGCCGCAACCCCTTCCACTCCTTTCTTCAATCCTTCCTCCTCGCCCTCTTCCCGGGCCAGCCTCATCCTATTGGTCTCCCATCTCATCGCAGGACCTCCTTCATCTCCAAAAATACGCTCCAGCTCTTCCTGGACCAGAAGCTCCTCTTCCTTCTTCAAGATCAGATAGCTGTCGAAGAAAACCGTTAATAATTCCATCCTTGCCGGGTCCAGCTCCATCCGGGTCATCATCCGCACAAATTCCAATTTGATCTGGATTTTCTCACTTTTATTATAACCCATGCTGCTGAGCAATGCAGCAGCCACCGGATTGTCGGACTGGATAAAATCCCGCCAATTGTATTTGCGGAGCTGCACCCGGAAATATTTGAATTGCATCACCTGCAAAAACGGCAGGCTCCAGCCGAAGAAATCCGGCTCGTCCAGCTTTTTGCGGTGGCTGATGACGGCCACGGGCAATACCGGCAGACGGTACTTCTCGTACAGCCGGGAAGCATACAAAAACATCCGTTCGGGATATCGCTCCTCATAATACGACTGCGGCTCCACATGGACCAGCAGAAAAATCTCCTCCTCCCTAAGCCGCGTTTTTACCAGCAGATCCAGACGCCGCTTGCTTCCTCCCGTAATGTCCGTCACCAATTCCTCCGACAGAAACTCCACACGGGAAAAGTCCAGCTGCACCGCCGCCTCGGCAAAAAACAACTCCATAAATTCACGGAAAAAGGTTTGCAGCAATTCCTTGTATAAACGGTCATGATCAACGATGGCTATTCACTCTCCTTTCGCAACAAAAAAGCACACCTCAACCGCCTTTCTTCCGAAAGGACAGTCAACGTGTGCTTCACGATGCGATTTATTTTGGTGAGGCTATCGTACCATACAATCCGCTCACATTCAAGCGCTTCCAAAAATCATTTAACACCATTAACCATATTATTTAATGGCATAAAGAATATCAAAATCAAAGGCTTCGATCCCCTCCGCCGGTATTTCAAAAGGATTTACAGGCTTCAAGCGGTTGGCTTCTACAGTCCATGCCCCCTCCGAATTATCGATGGTACAGCCCTGACGGATCGCCCATTCCCGCAGCTCCCCGTACATCCGGTACATCTCCTCCTTGCCGCCAACACACGGGGCTGCCACGTAACGCCTGGAGGGAATGACCACCTGCTCCACCTGCTCCGGCAGACCGTCGAAGCTTTTTACCTGCATCCCCACCCAAAGGGTATGGTTATCTCCCTTGCCCTGGCCTTCCAACCCCCATTGGGGATAGATCACATAGCCGATGGAATCGTTTACAATCAGGGATTTATTATCCGCCAGCGCGGCCTGAAGCTCCTGCCACGCCCGTCTCACGTCCTTGCCCAGCTGAAAATCCGCATGGGCCCCCTCGGCTCTAAGCACCGCCAATTGCAACTGATCCTTTGCTACAACAGTCGCTTCCATTTTATCCCTCCTCTTTTTCTCCTCTATTATGATCCTTTCCAATATGCACCGTCAAGGAAACCGCTGTTTTCTTTAAAGCCAAAAATAAGCCCTTCCCACCAAACGATGGGAAGAGCTTATGAGGCTGTGCAGCACATGTTTTACGTATCCAGCTTTTTGGCGCCCAAGCGGATGGGGGTGATAAACCAATACATCATCGCCAGGAATACGATGCCGCCCACCATATTTCCCAATGTCACCGGAATCATGTTATGAAACCAGCCGGCCAGGGATACGGTTTCCGGGTGAGGCAGCACCAGAGCCAGCCCCAGCACCGTCATATTGGCGATGCTGTGCTCGTAGCCGGAGGCGATAAAGCCGAAGAGCATCCACCAGATCAGGATCAGCTTGGCGGAATCGCTTTTGGCCCGCATGGAGGTCCAGATGGCCAGACAGACAAACCAGTTGCAGAGAATGCCGCGGAAAAAGGCCTGCCAGAAGGGAATCGCCATCTTCTTGGCCGCCGATGCCATAAGCAGATGATCCGCTTTAATGCCGCTGAAGATGCCGGAGCCCTTTACCAGCAGCACCAAAACCATGGCGCCGATCAAATTGCCCAGGAAGCACCAGAACCAATTCTTCCAGGCATCCCGCCAACGGGTGGCTCCTGTCAGCGAGCTTAGGGTAAAGATCATATTATTCCCGGTAAAAAGCTCAGCTCCGGCGAAAATAACCAGGGTCAAGGCTACGCCGAAGCTGGCGCCCATAACCAAAGAGGTAACAGGAGACTTGATGGCAGCCAAAGGAGCCCCTACCGAAAAAATCAGCACAATGCCCAGGCCTACATAAGCCCCGGCCAAACCCGCGGCGGTCAGATACCGGAGCAGGCTTTCATCCATCAGCTTTTTGCGCTTTAAGGCCGAATCCACAACGGTTTCAATCGATTCACGATACATCCGCCTGCCCCCTTACCGGCTGTCCGTGCCGATGCTGACTTTCCCCGCTTCCACCCGTACGGGATACACCTTCACTTGGCCGTTGTCAGGGGCTTGGACTTCCCCGGTTACCAGGCTGATTTTCCAGTCATATAACGGGTCGTACAGATATTCCCCGCTGACCAAACCTTCACTGATAATGCCGCCCTTGCGGTGGGGATTGCGGTTCTCCAAAGCGACAATCCGCCCGTCCGTCAGACGGAACACCACAATTTCCTCTTCTCCCAGCTGCACCCGGACGCCGATCCGGCTGGGAAACCGCTCCACAGGGCCGATTTCCACATACGTTAACTCTGCCATTGCTCTTCTCCCCTTTGCTCCAAATCGGTCTTAAAGCTGGCGCACGGCCACATTCTCATAAAGCGAACGCTGCAGCCCGCTGTCATTGCGCACCTTCATCCAAGGGTCCTCCAGTTGGGCAAGGGCCAGCTCCACCCGCTCCACAAGAGCTTTGCGGGATTCCAGATTGTCGACAACGGCCTCACGGATGGCCTCCAGACCCATCCGTTCCACCCACTCGCTGGTCCGCTCGCCGAACCTGCCGGTTTCCCGGTAAAACTGGATGTATGCGCCGCAAATGTCCACCAGCTCTTCATCGGTTTTGACCTTGCAGAGAAGATCGGCCCCTCTCAATTTAATGCCCCCGTTGCCGCCTACAAAAATATCCCAGCCGCCGTCATTGCCCACCACGCCGAAATCCTTGGTGCCGGATTCCGCACAGTTGCGGGGGCAGCCGTTTACCGCCATTTTGAACTTGGCCGGCATCCACAGGCGTTCAAACTTCTTCTCCAGCTCAATGCCCACGCCGATGGAATCCTGGGTGCCGAAGCGGCAGAAGCGGTTGCCCACGCAGGTTTTCACCGTGCGCAGGGACTTGGCATAGCCATAGCCGGAAGGCATATCCAGCTCCTCCCATACCTTGGGCAGATCCTCCTTCTTCACGCCCAGAAGATCGAGGCGCTGGCCGCCGGTCACCTTGACCATCTTCACATCGTACTTCTCCGCTACTTGGGCAATTTTCTTCAATTCGGAAGGGCTGGTAACGCCGCCGTACATCCGCGGGATCACACTGAAGGTGCCGTCCTTCTGGATATTGGCATGAAGCCGCTCGTTGACAAAACGGGATTCCCGCTCATCCTCATATTCCTCCGGCCAGATCATGCCCAGGTAATAGTTCAGGGCAGGACGGCACTTGGAGCAGCCCTCCGGCTCCTGCCATTCCAGCACATTCATCACTTCGCGGACGGAATGGAGACCTTTTTCGCGGATAGCCGCTACAATTTCATCCCGGCCCTTGTCCGTGCAGCCGCAGATACCGGCTTTGGCAGGCGCGCCTGCCGCATAATCGGCCCCCAGGGCGGAAGCCAGCAATGCCTCCACCATGGGCTTGCAGCCGCCGCAGGAACGGGTTGCGCCGGTATGCTGCTTGATCTCCTCCACGCTGGCCCATCCGTCGTTCCGAATACCCGCCAGAATGGCGCCCTTGGTAACGCCGTTGCAGCCGCAGACAATATCCTCATCGGCCATGGCCTCCACGGCATTGGACTTGCCGCCTCCGCAGCAGCCTCCGCCGCCCATCAACGCCTGGTGGATGTCCTCTGTCATCTCCGCCTGTTCCGCAGACCAGCGGGCAAGACGGACAGACTCCGCCACATCGCCAAAGAGTACGCCGCCGACAATGACATTGCCCCGAAGCAGAATTTTCTTATAAATCTTTTTCCACGGATCATGGACCGTCAATGCCGTCAAACCCGGAGCATCAAGGAACTCTCCGGCGGAAAAGACATCCACGCCCGATACCTTCAGCTTCGTGGATACAGTGGAGCCGGTATAGGGCGCTGTATCAATGCCGCAGAGATGCTTGGCCAATACGGCTCCCTGCTCATAGAGGGGGGCCACCAGTCCGTAGCACATGCCGCGGTGCTCATTGCATTCGCCCACTGCATAAATCCCTTCAATTTCGGTGCGCATATAATCGTCCACAAGAATGCCGCGGTTTACGGGAATCCCGCTGGCCCGGGCCAGCTCCGCATTGGGCTTGATGCCTGCGGCCATCACCACGAAGTCCGTCTCCAGCACACGGCCGTCGGCAAACCGGATGCCTGTCACCCGGCTGTCCCCCAGAAGCTCCGCCGTTTGCGCCTGCATCAGGAAGGACAGGCCCCGGGCCTCCATCTCCGCCTTCAGCATCCCCGCCGAAACCGGGTCAAGCTGGCGCTCCATTAAACGGTCCATCAGGTGAATGACGGTTACCTCCATGCCCAGCTCCTTCAGTCCCCGGGCTGCCTCCAGCCCCAACAAGCCGCCTCCGATTACGGCCGCCTTGGGGTATGCCGCAGCCGCCTCCATCATCGTTTCACAATCCTGAATGCTGCGGAAGCCCACAACCCCTTCTTTATCTGCGCCGGGAACGGGAAGGATGAACGGCTTGGAACCTGTAGCGATGATCAGCTTGTCATACTCTACAGCATCGCCGTTATCCAGCTGCACCAATTTTTCTTCCGTATCTATACGCTCAGCCTTGGTGCCGATAAGAAGGCGGATGCCGTTTTCCGCATACCATTCCAGCGGGTTCAGCACAATATCCGGCAGCGCCTTGCTGCCCTCCAGCACATAGGACAATTGAATCCGGTTGTAATTGGGATGGGGCTCTTCCCCAATAACGGTGATCTCGTATTGGTGCGGCTGAAGCTTGAGAATTTGTTCAATAACATTCATGCCGGCCATTCCGTTGCCGATAAGCACCAGCTTTTCTCTGCAAAGGCTGCAATTTGTAGTCATGGACAGGCTCCTCTCCATTCCTCGAAGCATTATGAGACCGGCGCTCAGAAAACGTGAATTTGTTCACATACCTGCCGGCAAGCTTCTTTGGATCAATATCTATTGGTAAGCAGATTATAATCAATTCAAATAAAAAAATCGGTAACTGATGTTACCGATTTTCCAAGCCATCCGACAAAATAATTTTTGATTTTGGGAAAACTGCTGATTATAGCCTTTATTGGATTGCCGCCGCCGACATAATCTCCGCATACGCCCAATGTCCGGCGGGCAAATCCTTGTATGCCGCTTCCTGCATAGCCGCCGCCTCACCGGGCACACCGCTGCGGCCCAGCATACGGTTAAGGAGCACAACCGTTTCCGCCCGGGTCAGCGGCTGGTCCGGCCGGAAGCTTCCGTCCGGGTAACCGGTGAGAATGCCGCGGGAGGCCAGGAGGCGCACCGCTTTCTCCGCCCAATGTCCGGCTGTGTCGGCAAAG
>NZ_QMFA01000046.1 GCF_003285005.1 Paenibacillus sp. YN15
GACGCGCTGGATTCAGGTTCCAGTGGACTAATACTCCGTGGAGGTTCGAGTCCTCTCGACCGCACTAAGAGCAGTAAGGGTTTCAGCGGATTTCGCTGAAACCCTTTTGCTGTTGTTAGGATGTTTTTTTAAAATTCTTTTAACAACGGTATCCTTGAGGTTAAAATCATAGCTCCTCCTGAACCCGAACATCGGCTTGATCGCAATTTCAATGGTTTCCTTGCTCGTATGATATACAAGTTCGGGGTCCTTGGTTCGAACAAGTTCTCTGGTGGCGGTAAGATCGTCATCATACGCTTTTAAAACAGCTACTTCTTCTACATACAGGGTTTGATCTTTAATATGAGATTTGAGGATATGCATTTTTGCAAAACGATCGGGATATAGCTGTCTGACTTCTTGCCACTGCATGATAAACACCTCCGCCCCTTTGATAATTCCATCATAGCATTGGCAAAAAGGATACGCTACGTCTATGTTCTTGCCTATACGGTTTCTAACATTTCTTCTAACATCCCTACAACAGCAAAAGCTCTGCCGCGGCGCGAAAAATCGGAATGCCGCCGCAATTCTTTGTCTCGCTTGGGTTTGCAGACGAAAAAACCCTTCTTCGGAAGGTTTTTTTTATGTTGGAATGAGCCGAGGCGTTGTCTGGAATGCTGCGACGCCGAAATATTTTCTGAAATTATAGAAATGGTAACCAAATTATAAATCTGGATTATACTTAATTCGTCATGCGGACCCCGATTACGCCAATGACACGATTACGCCAGAGGGTTTGCTGGAAGCAGAAGCCCTTGCCAAGCGGCTCGAACGTGGACCGCATATACTGCTCGCCATTGGGAAGAGCGATGGATACGATGTATGTATCCTCGCCTTTACTAGGCCGTGTTTGCAAACCCGCTTGAGGGCATCTTTCACCGCCTTTTCGTCCCTTACTTCGTCACTTCCGCTTGACGTACCCCCGGTACGCCTTCACGAAAGTTCCTTGCCATGAACGAAAATTCGGCCAAATCTGCTCCACTCGGAGTTTGCAAACACGCCCTAAGCCCGATCTTATAAAATTTGGAGAGCGCTTGAACCATTGCGCCGATTTCCAGGTTGCCGCTCATCATAGCCGACCAATGATCATATCCGTTGAGGAAAGCGTAAGACTCAGCCTTCATTTATTCGGCTGTTCTTTTACCCCATGGAAAGGAAGGTTTGACCGGAGGAACAGGTGCCAGCCGGCAAGAGAAATCAATGCCATAGCGGTGATCAAGACGCCCAGCCCAATAACGATGTTGCCCCATGCCACGGAAGCGACGGCCATCCCGATGCTGCCGAAGACGGTAGTGACGGTGTTGATGATGGAAGAGACTGATCCGGTATCGCCCTGCTGCTGCCGGAATAGAATGCTCATGCTGAAGGGCCGCGTGGCAGTGAAGGATAGCGACATCCAGACGAAGGACAGCAGAAAGAGGGCGGGGGAGCGGGTGCCGATGGTCATAACCAGGACACCGCTGGCCGCCGCTGCAACGAAGCAGCATGTGGCGAAAGCCTTTTTGTTCATTTGACTGAACAGGCGGACGTACAGGAACGGACCCAGAATGGAGACGAGGGCGTTGGCTGCAAAAAAGTAACTGTACACCTGTTCGCTCAATCCGAAGGCATCCACGTAAATATAGGAAGAGACGGCGATGTAGCCCATAAAAGGCAGGGCAAGCAGGGAGAAAATAAGCGTCGGGAAAAAGAAGCTCCGGTTCCGGGCCACCACCAGGAGCCGTCCCATCGAACCCAACAGGGTTCCCTTGTACCGTTCATTCTCCTGCAGCGATTCCTGGTATAACAAAGTCAGCGCCAGATTGATGACGCCGATGGCCGCCAGCGTCCAGAACGATCCTCTCCAGGATGAGAAGGTCAGGAGGAAGGCCCCGATAATCGGCGCGATCATGGGAGCAATTCCGGAGATGGACTGAATGATGGCAAGAATGCTCTCTCTTTTTTTACCGGTGAAGCAGTCCTTGACCATAGCTACGGATACAGTGGTGATTGCTCCGGCGCCGACTCCTTGAACCGCCCGCGCCATAATCAGCGCATACACGTTGGTGGAGAGGGCGCAAGCGACGGTGCTGGCGAGGTAAATGATGTTTCCCAGCAGCAGAATCGGCTTGCGGCCGTACTTGTCGCTGAGCGGCCCCCAGAACAGAATCCCTGCCGCATAGAAAATGAAGAAAATGCTCAGGGTCAGATTGGTGACGGCGGGATTGCTCTGAAAATACTGGCTCATCTTCGGCAGCGCCGGCAGATACAAGTCGGTGGAGAGCGGGATGAACATATTCATCAGGGCGATAAAGGCAACTACTCCTGTCGAGCCCAGATATTTCTGCCTGGCTGGCGTCGGCGGCAGTGCCTCAAGCATAGCGATTTCCTTCAAAGCTTTCGTGCCTCCTGGTTCATGGGATAAAATATATGGTACAATAAAAAAACTGCCGATATTAATAAAAGTGAATATTTTATTTCTTTAATAGTTCACTTTTATTAACTATATTAGCATAAAAGATGGATAACGGATTGTCAATCAATCTATCCTTAAAAACAGGGGGCGGATATACGGATGGGAGATCAGGAACTGAATGAGGCGGCGCGCGGGCTGTCATCCTTGATGACAGTCATTGACCGCAGGCTGATCCGGCCGCATGAGCAGAAGACAAGGCATATTGTAAGTCCGCTGGTGATCCATGTGCTGATGATACTGGCAGAGAAGGAGTCTGCCGCCATGACCGAGCTGGCGCAGGAGATTAAAATTGCCAAATCCCAGCTGACCCCCATCATCGACAAACTTTGTGAAGGCGGTGAGGTGCAGCGGGAGCAGGATGCAAAGGACCGCAGAATAATCAACATCCGCATTACGCCCGCGGGGGTGTCCAAGCTGCAGGAATTGCAGGAGACGCTGTTTCATTCCATCAAAGCCAAATTGAAGGGGTTGGACCCGAAGGAGATCCTTTCCCTCCAGTCTGCGTTAAATGACCTGTACAGAATCATCAATAAAATGTAAGACAAGCCATTGGCAGGGCTGGAGTCCTCTTTGGGAGAGGCGGGGGATGGCGGGACGTATTTAGGAAAGCGCTTTACACCTTTGGACGATATGGGTAGAATCGAAGTGGGGGTGAGGGCTTGAGACTGCGGGGGTTGGCATGGAATAGACGGAGCGTGCTCTTCAAGTGGCTGGTTTCGTATATATCGGTGCTTTTTGTGCCGATTGTCATCAGCGGGATTATTTATACAGGCACATGGCATGTGGTGGAGTCGGAGGTGAACCGCGCCAATGAATCCGTGCTGAAGCAGATAGAGCAGGGCATGGACAGCCATCTGTCGGGCATTGAGCGACTGGGGGTGGAGATGGCACTGAGCAAACCCCTGTCCGCCTTTATCGATGTGGCGCAGCCCTTGTCCGACAGCGATATCTACGATATTGTGGGCATCAGCAATGACTTGAAAACCTACAAGATGGCCAATACTTATATCGAGCAAATTTATGTTTATTATAAAAACAGCGATACGGTTGTATCCGCCCGGGACCGGGGCACCAGCCGCGATTTGTTCGCGGTGATCGGCACCGAGGACAATTGGGGCGCCCAAGAGTGGGAGGCTTTTTTCAACAAGCGGTATGTGCAGGAGTATCTGCCCATTACCATCACGGAAAACGGGCGTGTTTCCAAAGGGGTCATGTATGCCAAATCGATGATTTTGGCCAACCAGGACCAGCCCGGAGCGGTGCTGATGTTTGTGGTCAAGGAATCCACCCTGTTGGCCGGCGCCTTCGGGGATAGCCGTTCCACAGTGGCGATAATGGACAAGTCCAACCGGCTGGTGGCCTCTACCGGGGCAGACCTTCCCGCGGGAGTGTCCGTTGAGCGGATGCAGGGCAAAAGCGGCTTTTTTTATGAGGGGAAGGGTGACGGGCGGTTGGCCGTATCCTACACCACCTCCGAGAATGCCGGGTGGAAGTATCTTTCCCTTGTGCCCGCGGAAATTTTCGATGAAAAGATGCAGCTGGTCAAAAACCTGATCTATCTCAGCTTGGGCTTAAGCATTCTGGTAGGGGGACTGGTTACGTTTCTGTCCGTACGGCGGAATTACAGTCCCGTGGGCGCCCTTGTCCGCAATCTGATGTCCCAATCGGGCGTTACCTTTGAAACCGGCATTGACGAATACAGGTATGTGCAATCCGCCTTCAACAATACTCTGGATGAAAAAGAACGGATGGGCCAGCGTCTGGAGCGGCACCGGAGCGCCATCAGGGCCCATTTCCTGCAGGGGCTGCTGAAAGGGACGGCAGAGCTTCAGGACTCCGCCCAGGAGGCGCTGGAGGCTCATGGCATCCATCCGGTGTCGCCGGAGTTTGCCGTGGTGATTTTTTCCGTGGAGCATTACGGGAAGTTCGCCGATGACGGCCATAACCACACCAAGCCGCAGAAGCAAAAGCTGGTTCACTTTATTATTATGAACGTGGCGGAGGAGGTGGCGGGCATCCGCCATCAGGGCTTCGCGGTGGAAGCCGACAATACCCAGGCCTGCATCATTAATTTCAGGAATGGGGAGGAGCGGGATTTGCCGGGAATGATTCAGGAAATCCGCTCCTTTATGGAGGAGCACTATCATGTGACGATGACTGTGGCGGCAAGCGGCATCCATGAGCATCCGGAGGGAATCGGCAAGGCTTATCTGGAAGCCCGGGCGGCCCTGGAATACCGGCTTGTGCTGGGAGGAGGCCGGGTGATCCGCTATGAGGAGCTGCCTCGCCTGGAGCAGACGGAGCAGGCAACGCGGTACTATTTTCCTCTCCATGTGGAGCAGCAGTTGATCAATTTTGTGAAATCCGGGGACTATGCCAGGTCCAAATCCCTTCTGGATGAAATTATCGAGGCCAATTTGTCGGGAGCGCTGCCTGTGCCCTTGGCCAAATGCCTGATGTTCGATCTGATCGGCACCCTGCTGAAGACCTTGGACGAGACGGGCTCCGCCGGCAAAACGGCGTTTATGGAGCAGGCCGACCCGGTGAAGCAGCTGATCTCCTGTGAAACCATGGAGGAGATGCGGCGGCAGACCGATGAGGTGCTGCAGCAGGTATGCCAGTCGATTCAGGAGGAGCACAGCCGCCAGAGCAGCCACTTGAGCCGGGAAATCATGGAATACGTGAAGGCCCATTATCAGGATGGGGAGCTGAATGTGTCCGCCATCGGCGATATCTTCAAGCTTACCCCTTCGTATTTGTCCAAGCAGTTCAAGGCCCAAACCGGCGAGGCGCTGCCGGACTACATTAACAAAACCCGGATGGAGGAGGCCAAGCGGCTTCTCCGGGAGCAGGGCTGCTCGGTGGCGGAAACCGCTTCAAAAGTAGGCTATGCGGACCTGAATACATTTACCCGGATTTTCAAAAAATACGAGGGGATTACACCGGGAAAATACAAGGATATCCAAATAAGCGGCGAATAAGAACCGGCAAAGGCCGGTTTTTGTTTTTTGAGGGGGCTGTTCCCATACTGAAGGGGCGTAATTTCCGATTTTGAGGGTGCTGTTTCGCTTTTGCAGGTTTAAAAAAACGGCGGTTTCCACCATACTGACGCTGTAAGGCCCAAACACCTGCTTCCGGAGCAAAAGCGAAATGCACATCATCCATATTCTTAGGGGGATCGGTATGAATCAATCACTGAAGTATACGGCAGCCATAACAGCCGCGGTCTGCATTACCTCCACCAGCCTGCTGGCGGGCTGCACCAAAGAGGAGCAAGGAGCCCCTTCCTCCTCCGCACCGTCTGCGGCGGCTTCCGCCCAGGCGGCGTCCTATCCCATTTCCACAAGCGAAACTCTCACCTCGTGGGAGGCCATCAATACCAATTTGACTACCTTTGTATCCAATCTGGCGGACACTCCCTTCGGCAAACAGCTGGAGAAGGATACCGGCGTCAAGGTAAAGTATTCCCACCCGGCGGAGGGCCAGTCCAAGGAGCAGTTCAACCTGCTGATCGCCTCCAACAATTTGCCCGACATGATCGAATATGACTGGAACACCGGGTACCCCGGAGGCCCGGAGAAGGCCATCTCCGATAAGGTGATTCTTCCCTTGAACGATCTTATTGACCGGTATGCCCCCAACCTGAAGAAGCTTCTTCAGGAAAACAAGGAATTGGATAAGATGGTGAAGACCGACTCGGGAAAATATTATGTATTTCCCATGATCCGCAGCAGCCTGGTATTCCGCGGGCCCATCATCCGCAAGGATTGGCTGGATGAGCTGAAGCTGCCGGTGCCCGAGACCATTGACGAGTGGCATACGGCGCTGACCGCCTTCAAGGAGAAGAAGGGGGCTACCGCGCCGCTGACGGCCCAATACGGCACGGAGCTGAATCTCCAGGACGCCTTCATCGGCGCGTACCGCACTGCCAACCGGTATTATATTGACGATAACGGGAAAGTGAAATACGGCCCCATCGATCCCCAGTTCAAGCAGGCGCTGACCCTGCTGCGCCAGTGGTATGCGGAGGGCTTGCTGGACAAGGATTTTGCCCTGAACAATGATTCCAAGTCTCTGGACACCAAGATGCTCAGCGGCGCGTCCGGCGCCAGTGTCTACCTGACCTCGGGCGGCTTGGGCAACTGGATGGATACGGGCAAAAAGCAAAACCCCGGCTTCCATCTGGTGCCTGCCCCGTATCCGACTCTGAACAAGGGGGAAACGGCGTTTATCGGGCACAGCGATTTCCTGTACAATCCGCTGGCCAGCAAGGCGATTACCGCCGACTCCAAACATCCGGAGCTGGTGGCGCAGTGGCTGGATTATGCCTACAGCGAAAAGGGAGCCATGCTGTTCAACTTCGGTATTGAGGGAGAAAGCTATACGACCCAAGGCGGCCAATTGGCGTATACGGATAAAATCAAAAAAGATCCGAAATACAATCTTCAGCAAATGATCGCCCAGTACACCAAGCCCAATGGCCCGTTCCCTGGAGATCCCCGCAAGAATAACTTCAACACCTATCCCGAGCAAAACGAATCGGGCAAAATCTGGGGCAAAACCGATGCTCTGAAGCATATTCTGCCCACATTCATTACTCCGACGGTGGAGGAGAGCAAGGAAGTGGCCAAGCTGAACACGGCCATCGCCAGCTACAAGGAAGAGATGTTCGTCAAGTTCGTGATGGGCAAGGAGTCGCTGGACAAGTTCGATGAGTATGTGGAGCGGATCAAGAGCATGGGTGTGGAAAAGGTTGTGCAAATTTACCAGAATGCCTATGACCGCTATTACAAACGGTAATCTGCCGAAGAGACAGGGAGGGCATGGCCAATGCCGTGCGCTCTTCCAAAACGGCCAACGGATGGAGTGGGAAAAATGGCTGAATTAAGCAATGTGCAAAGCATTCCGGCGTCTCTGGCTCCCAAGCGGAGAAAAGCGGGACTGATCCTGGATATACGGCGAAACAAGATGCTGTATCTTATGCTGGTGCCGGTTATCCTGTTTTATGCGATTTTTCATTACGGCCCTATGTATGGCGCGATTATTGCCTTTAAGGATTTTTCTCCCCGTTTGGGGATTATTGGAAGCGAATGGGTGGGTTTGGACCATTTTAAGACCTTTTTTGGCGGGGCTTACTTTTGGCGGACCATCAAAAATACACTGCTGATCAGCTTCTACCAATTGCTGTTCGGATTTCCGGCTCCGATTCTGCTGGCCCTGCTGCTGAATGAAGTGAAAAACACCTTATTCAAACGAACCGTTCAAACCATCACCTACATGCCTCATTTTATCTCTTTGGTGGTAATCTGCGGCATTATTAAGGATTTTACCTCCAGCGACGGCGTTATCAACGATTTGATTGCATGGATGGGAGGAACCCGGGTTACTTTCCTGCTGGAGCCGGGGCTGTTCCGCCCGCTGTATGTGGTTTCGGGCATCTGGCAGAATATCGGCTGGGGGACCATCATTTATTTGGCCGCCCTTACCGGCATCGATATGGAGCAGTATGAGGCTGCCCGGATCGACGGAGCCGGACGGTGGAAGCAACTGGTCAATATCACAATTCCGGGCATTATGCCGACCATTGTCATTCTTCTCATTCTGGAAGTGGGGCGGATGATGAATGTAGGCTTTGAGAAAATTATCTTGCTGTACAATCCCAGCACCTACGAAACCGCAGACGTTGTGTCTTCTTATGTGTACCGGGTGGGACTGCAGGACTTCAACTACAGCTTCAGCTCCGCCGTAGGCCTGTTTAATTCGGCGGTCAACTTTACGCTCCTGATCTTCTCCAACTGGATGAGCCGGAAGCTGAACGATACGAGTCTTTGGTAAAAGCCATGCTGAACGATTAGGAGGAATACATGATGAACCGGCCCACTTTTTCGGAGCGGCTTTTTGACTTCGGCAATGTGATATTTCTGACCCTGTTGATGGTGTTGACCATCTACCCGGTCCTGTATGTGGCCTTCGCCTCTGTCAGCGATGCGGGGAAGCTGATGGCCTACAGCGGGTTTCTGTGGAAGCCCCTTGGTTTTTCCCTGGACGCCTACAAAAGCGTATTTGCCAATCCCATGATTGCCCGGGGCTACGCCAACACGATGCTTATTGTAGTGGGGGGGCTGACGCTGAATATTATCCTCACATCCTTCGGCGCTTATGCCTTGTCCCGCAAAAGCTTGGCCTACCGCAAGCCCATTATGCTGGCCATTGTATTCACTATGTTTTTCAGCGGGGGGTTGATTCCGCTGTATCTGACGGTCAAGAATGTAGGGCTGTCCAACTCTCTGTTGGCCCTGATCATTCCCCAGGCGATCAATACCTTCAATCTGATTCTGATGAAAACGGCCTTTGAAGCTATTCCCGATGCTCTGGAGGAATCGGCCAAAATTGACGGCGCCAATGATTTCGTCATCCTGTTCCGGATCATTCTGCCCCTCTCCATGCCGGTTATTGCGGTGATGCTCCTGTATTACGGGGTCAGCCACTGGAACTCCTGGTTCTATGCCATGATCTTCCTGCAGGAGAGAGCCATGTACCCTCTGCAGCTGATCCTGCGGGAAATCCTGCTTCAGGGGGAGGCCAGCAGCATGGCTTCCGGCGCTTCCTCCGACGATTTGGCCAAGCTGTCGGCAACTCTGAAATATGCCACCATTATTGTGGCTACTGTGCCGATTCTCTGCGTGTATCCCTTCCTGCAAAAGTATTTTGTTAAGGGAGCGCTGATCGGAGCGGTGAAGGGATGAGGCGGCAAGGGGCAGTGGAGGTGGATTGGGAGAGTTTTTTGGCTCCGCTGGATATGGAGTGGGTAGTGAAGCCCGTAAGCTGGGACGAGGGAGCTTTTCTCGGCAACGGGCTGCTGGGAGCCATGGTATACGGCGAGGAGCATGCGGCCAAGCGCCATGTGCTGCGGTTTGTGGCCGGGCGGACGGATATTGTTGCAGCCCGCCCGGACGGCCGGGGTTTTCCGCCCCGGGTGCCCATCGGGGAGCTGGAGCTGGAGTTGGAGGGATGGGTCTATCATCCCTCCACCATGCGGCTGGATCTGTGGAATGCGGAGCTAAACGGTACGCTGACCAGCACCCGGGGGCAGGTGGCCTTCCGCGCTTTGGCCCACAGCACCGAGCCGGTGCTGGCGGTTGAGATAGAGGCCGGCGAGGGGGAACGGGGCTTCCGGTTGAATTGGGTGGAGGATGCTCAGGTGGACCCGGTTCTGAAAAATGCCGACGGCATCAATCTGAACCAATATATTCCGGCGGTGAAGCTTGAGCGGTTTGTTTTGCCCGGGGATATTGGCGTATCCGTGCAGCGTTACGAAACCGGCGGAGGCTGCGCCGTAGCGTGGAAGGAGCGGGAGCTGTCCGGCGGCTCCCGGCGGGTGCTGTATCTCTCCATCGCCAAGGGCTGCGGGGAAGCGGTCGTCCGTGAGGCGGCGGAGGCTGTGGACAGGGCGGCGTCGGCGGAGTACGGACCCTGGCGGGAGGCCCACCGGGCCTGGTGGCACCGCTACTACCGGCAAAGCTTCGTTTCCATCCCGGATAAGCGGCTGGAGAGCTTTTACTGGATACAGATGTATAAGCTGGCATCGGCTACAAGGGAGGACAAGCCGCTTATCGACAACCAAGGACCGTGGCTTGCGCCTACGCCCTGGGCCGGCTGCTGGTTCAACATGAATGTGCAGATGAGCTATTCCCCGGTTTATACTGCCAATAGACTCCATATAGGGGAATCTCTGGTGAGGACGGTGGAGGAGGCCCAAGTGCAATTGGTGCAGAACGTGCCGGAGGAATACCGCCACGATTCCTCGGGGCTGGGGAGAAGCAGCAGCTTCGATCTGGATGCGCCGGTGGATGACGAGAAGGGCAATCTGATCTGGATTTGCCATAATCTGTGGCGGCATTACCGGTATTCCATGGATGACGGCCTGCTTAGGCGGCTCTTGTATCCGCTGCTCCGCCGCAGTGTGGCGTATTATCTTCATCTTCTGGAGGAGGGGGAGGACGGTCTGCTTCATCTGCCGCCCACCATTTCTCCCGAATACGGCTCCTTTACCAAAACCAGGGTGCGGGACTGCCATTATGATCTGGCCCTGCTGCGCTGGGGCTGCCTGACCTTGCTGGAGGCCGCCCGCCGCCTGGGCGGGGATGAACCGCTCCAGGCCAGGTGGCGGGAGGTGCTGGACAGACTGATTCCTTACCCCCAGGACGAAACGGGCCTGCTGATCGGCAAGGATATGCCCCTGGCTTACGGGCACAGGCATTTCAGCCATCTGCTGGCGGCTTTTCCGCTGCATCTTCTGGATAGCGGGAAGCAGGAGGAGCGGGAGCTGATCGCCCGCTCTCTGTCTCATTGGATTGGCAGGGAGGGGGATCTGCGGGGCTTCAGCATGACGGGGGCGGCCTCCATTGCCGCTTCCTTGGTAAGGGGCGGCGAGGCATACGGCTATCTGCAGGCGCTGCTGGGTATGATCAAGCCCAATACCATGTACAAGGAGGCGGGGCCGGTCATTGAAACGCCCCTGGCCGGAGCGGAGGCCCTTCAGGATATGCTTCTGCAAAGCTGGAACGGAGTGATCCGGGTGTTTCCCGCTGTGCCGGAGGCATGGAGGGAGGCGGCGTTTCATCAGCTCCGGGCGGAGGGCGCCTTTCTTGTGGATGCCCTCAGGCGGGACGGGGAGACCCAATGGATCAGAATCCGCAGCCTGGCCGGGGAGCCCTGCCGGGTGCAGACCGGCTGGCAGGGGCCATGCCGCTGGCGGCTTGTCGGCGGCTCCGGGGAGGAGGAAGCGGTGGACCTGGAGCCGGGCTCCGGTTTGGTTTCGCTGCCCCTCTTGATGGGGCAGGAGGCTCTGCTGTACCGGGATGCCGCCGCTTTGGCGCATCCCGTCCGCCCCGTGGCGGCGGCTGGCTGGCCCGCGCCGGTGCGCCCCTTTGGCGGAAACAAACCCTGGCGGCTGTATGGTTTTCCCGGAGGCGGAGAGGGAGAGCAGGAGTCAATGAAGAGAGGAGATTTTGGGAAAAATGAAAAGCCTGTATGAGCGGCTTTTGCCTGCCCCCGTGAATGGGGGCTTCAGAATGGAAGGATACTGGATTTGGTGCGGCTCCGTCATTCAGGGGGAGGACGGGCGGTTTCATATGTTCGCCTCCCGCTGGCCCCAATCTATCCCTTTTCATCCGGGATGGTTGGTGGCGTCGGAGGTGGTCCGGGCAGTTTCGGATACCCCCGAGGGCCCGTATGTCTTCCAGGAGGTAGTGCTGCCGCCACGGGGAGCGGAATACTGGGACGGGCGGGTTACCCATAACCCGCATATTGTCAGGCACAACGGCGAGTATGTGCTGTATTATATGGGCACTACCCATCCGCTGCCCGATGCGGCGCCGGGGGAACCGCTGGAGATGGGGGACCCGCGGGTTATTGTGGCCCGGTCCAACAAACGAGTGGGCGTCGCCGTTTCCCCAAGTGTGTTTGGGCCCTGGCAGAGACTGGACCAGCCGGTGATGCCCGCCAGGCCGGGCAAATTCGACAGCTTCCTGACCTCCAATCCGGCTCCCTGCATCCATCAGGATGGATCGGTGCTGTTGATTTACAAGGCAAGGCGCTATGAGGGCAATCTCCATGGCAACATGACCATCGGCGCTGCCTGGGCCCCCCATTGCCAGGGTCCGTACCGGGTCATGCAGGAGGGGCCGGTTTTTCCCGTGGGGTTTCATCTGGAGGACCCTTTTGTCTGGAGGTCGGAAAACGGCTATGAGCTCATCGCCAAGGATATGGACGGCAATCTCTGCGGGGAAAAGCACGGCGGGATTCACGCCTTGTCCCCCAACGGGCTGGACTGGCGGCTTGCGCCCCAGCCCAAGGCCTATTCCCGCACCGTCCGCTGGCAGGATGGGCGTGTTGCAACCATGGGCAGCTTCGAGCGTCCGTTCCTGCTGTTCCAAAACGGCCGCCCCACTCATTTGTTTGCCGCCACTGCCGACGGTCCGGGGGGATTCGCCCAAGCCCGGAATACCTGGAACATGGTGGTTCCTCTGGCGGAGGAGGACTGATATCCGGCCGCGGAAAAAGATAAGCCCCGGAGCAAAAGCTGCGGGGCTTTTGGCGCGCTTGGCAGGATACCAGGTTGGCTGGCCAAGCCGGATGCGATGACCCGCATGTCCGGGTCTGGGAAAGAGGCTGTCCGAAAAGTCAACTGGGAGACGCGCTAACGAATCCAGGTATCGCTATTTGACTATAGGTGGGCATGTTTGAAATCTAACGAATCGTAGGATCGCTATTTGTCCGAATTTGCGCCGAAAGGCGTTCAAACAGGCGAATAACGCGCTATAGATTCGTTAGATTTTTTGCCATGCCCGTTTTCGCGAAATAGCGTGAGGTAGATTCGTTAGCCAGATTTTCGGGCGGCCTCTATTCGGTTTTTGCGGCCAAGCCGCGGCGGGAACGGGGCAAGGGGAGGGAGGCGCTCTGCGCCCCGCCGCAACCATGGTTAACCCCGTGAAAAAAGGTATATGCCCGGAAACCCCCGCTTTGGGTTCGGCTGCTTATCGGGCGAAAAGGTGTATATTGCCCGGCCTCCGCCATTTCATTATGGTAGGGATGAAACCACATCTAGTGTGTATCAGGACAGGAGTGAAACTTTATGAGTACAGAGAAATGGCTGGATGAAGCATGGAACCTCGCCATCCATAAAGTAAAAACCGCAAGCCTCCGCATCGGGTCCCAATTTCCCCACGGCTCCCACGACGGGCAATATCAACTGATGAAGCCGGATTACTGGACGGCGGGCTTCTGGCCCGGGATGCTGTGGCTGGCGTACCGGGACAACCGGGATGAAGAGCTGCGCCGCTTGGCTGAGGAGTGTGAGCTAAGGCTTGACCCGGTGCTCTACGGCTTCCACGAGCTTAGCCATGACACCGGCTTCATGTGGACCCTTACCGCCGTGGCCGACTATACCATAACCGGCAGCTCCGCCTCCCGGGACAGGGCGCTCATCGCCGCCAGCCATCTGGCCGGCCGCTTCAATCTCCAGGGCCGCTTCATCCGCGCCTGGAACAATCCGGAGCGCACCGGCTGGGCCATCATCGACTGCCTGATGAACCTGCCCCTGCTCTATTGGGCATCCGCGGAAACCGCCGATCCCCGCTTTGCCCAGATCGCCAAGGCTCATGCCGAGATGGCGGTGAAGCATCTGATCCGGGAGGACGGCTCCGCGTATCATGTGGTGATGTTCGACCCGGCCACCGGCGAAAAGGAAGGGTATCTGGGAGGCCAAGGCTATGCCGCGGAATCGGCCTGGGCCCGGGGAGCTTCATGGGGGCTGTACGGCGCGGCGCTTAGTTACCAGCATACCGGAGACCCGCTGTTCCTGGATGCGGCGGAGCGGGCGGCGGATTTTTTCCTGAACCATCTGCCGGAGGACCTGGTCCCTTATTGGGACTTCCGCCTGCCCGCCACAGACGGCGCGCCCCGGGATTCCAGCGCCTCCGCCATTGCCGCAACAGGCCTGCTCGATCTCGCGGCGCTGACCGCGGGCGGCGCCTCCGACCGTTACAGAAACGGCGCCATGGCCATTCTCCAATCCTTGTCCTCCGCCGCTTATGCCGGAGGAGACGGGGAAGAAGCCCTGCTCCTTCACGGCACCGGCAACCTGCCCGGCAACCAAAACATCGACAAGCCGCTGATCTACGGCGACTACTACTACCTGGAAGCCCTGTCCAAGCTGCGGGGCGGCAGTTCCTTCTGGGCGCCAAATGCTTGGCGGCAGTGACGGATCGTTGGGTATACAGCGCGAAAAAATGTTTATCGCCCGGCCCAATCCCGCACTGCGCCTGCATGTTAACTGCGCGAAATCGTGAATATTGATGTCCTTCACGGCGTGCTATACCATGGCCTTACACACTAATGCAAGGAAGTGACAGCAATGAGCAAATCACCGGTGCCATCTGCTCCGGCAGCTGCAGCCCGGCCAAAAGCCAAAAGCGGCTGGCTGGTCAGAAAGTACGGAAAGCGGCGGCTGAAACAGAATATTCCGCTTTACATCATGTTTTTGCCGGTTATGGTTTTCTTTCTTACTTTTAAATACTATCCCATGACCGGTTTGGTAATCGCCTTCAAAAAATACAGCTTCATCAAAGGAATCTGGGGCAGCCCCTGGGTCGGTCTGGATGTATTCAAAATGATTTTCAACAATGACCAGCTCCTCGGGATCATCTGGAATACCTTCATGATCAGCGGCCTGAACATTCTGGTGGGCTTCCCCGCCCCGATTATTCTGGCGCTCCTGTTGAATGAGGTTCGCAAAACCGGCTACAAAAGGCTGATTCAAACCCTGGTATATCTGCCCCACTTTCTGAACTGGGTTATTGTCGGCGGCATTATCGTTACGATTTTCTCCCAAAGCACGGGCATCATTAACCATGTGGTTGCCTGGATAACCGGAGAGCCCTATCCGTTCCTCTATAAGCCCGTCTCCTGGATCGGCATCTATCTGGGCTCCGGCATCTGGAAGGAAGCAGGCTGGGGAGCCATCATCTATCTGGCGGCGCTGACCTCCATCGATCAAAGCCTCTACGAGGCGGCCAGCATCGACGGCGCCAACAAGTGGAACCAACTGACGCGGATTACCCTGCCGGGCATCATGCCTACGGCGATCATCATGCTGATCCTGAAAATCGGGCAGCTTATGGATGTAGGCTTCGATCATGTATATGTATTGCAGAATAATGCCGTTGCCGAAATCTCGGAGGTTATCAGCACATTTATGTACAAGGTAGGACTTCAGCAGGCGCAGTTCAGCCTGGCTACGGCTATGGGACTATTCGAGTCCCTGGTGGGACTGGTGCTTGTACTGTCTGCCAACCGGCTTGCCCGCCGGTTCAATCAAGGTCTATGGTAAGGAGTGATTGGGAATGAAGAGTACCACCGGAGAAAAAATATTCTATGCAGCCAATCATATCCTGATGATGCTCGTCGGATTGGCTTGTCTATTGCCCATTATCCATGTGCTGGCCTTATCCTTAAGCGACAAACATGCCATTGCATCCGGCTCCGTGGTGTTCTGGCCGGTCAATCTGGACTTTGCGGGCTACAGGGTTCTGTTCAAGGAGACGCCGATTGTGGAGGCGTTCCGCAACAGCCTGATTATTACCGTGGTCGGCACGCTGCTCAATATGATCTTCACCGTTCTGGCGGCTTATCCGCTGTCCAAACGCTATTTTATCGGACGCAAATTTTATTCCTTCGCCGTGATTTTCACCATGCTTTTCGGCGCAGGCATGATTCCCGGTTACCTGCTGATCAAAAGCCTGGGGCTGATCAACAGCTACGGCGCCTTGTGGTTTCCCGGCCTGGTCAGCGTCTATAATCTGATGGTGCTGAGGAGCTTTTTTGAAGGGCTTCCCGAGGAATTGGAGGAGGCCGCAAGAATCGACGGCTGCTCCGAATGGCGGCTTATCCTGCAGATTGTTCTGCCCCTGTCGGTGCCGGTATTGGCGGCCCTGACTCTCTTCTACGGCGTGGGTCACTGGAATGCGTTCATGAGCGTGCTGCTCTATATTACCGATTCCAGCAAGCATAACCTCTCCGTGCTGGTGCAGCAGATGATCCGCAGCCAAAGCCTCCTGATGGAGATGAACAATGTTCAGTCGGATTTGGCCAACACCCTGACGCCGGAAGGAGTGAAGGCTTCAGCAGTGATGGTCATGACCCTTCCCATGCTGATTGTCTATCCGTTCCTGCAAAAGTATTTCGTCAAGGGCGTTATGATCGGAGCCGTCAAGGGCTGAGCCTGGCCCATGGACGCAAAGGAGGTGAGGCCGGCGGAGCAGGAGCGCGAACGCGCCGTCGCAGGATTGTCTGGACATTGTATTTCATAAACATACAAGGGGAGATCATTCCATGAGCAAGCATTATGCCAAAAAATCGGCAGTCGTCACCCTGGCCCTGCTGGTATCCGCCGGCACCGTTCTCGCCGCCTGCGGCGACAGCAAGGACGAAGCCGCACCCAACAATCAGACTTCTCCGGGGGCGGCAGCCAGCTCCGGACCCAAACCGAAGATCACCGTCTCCATCTATGACCGGAATAATGTTCCGGAGGGCGAGGGCACCATAACCAATAACCGCTGGACCAAATGGATCAATGAAAACGCTCCGGTCCAGGTAGAGTTTGTCCCGGTTCCCCGCACCAATCCGCAGGAGCGCTGGAATGTGCTGTTCGCTTCCAATTCCGCTCCCGACCTGATTTTTGAATTCGGCAACAACTATATGAAGGAATTGGCCTCCAAGGAGCAGATTCTTCCGCTTGACGATATTATCAATAAATATTCCAGTACCTACAAGAACCTGCTGGCGGCCGATTCCAACCTGCAGAAGCTGACCAAATTCAACGGCAAAACCTACTTCCTGGGAAGATATACGCCTTACACCACCAACCATTATCTGATGATCCGCAAGGACTGGCTGGATAAGCTGAACTTGCAGGTTCCGCAAACAACGGAAGAATTTTTCCAGGTGGCGAAGGCTTTTGTAGAGCAGGACCCGGACGGCAATGGCAAAAAGGACACTCTCGGCGCTATCTTCCACGATGTGGATTACTTCTTCAAGCTTGATATGGCCAGCAACCAGGCCGACTTTATGCTGAAGGACGACCAGTACGTCCATGACTGGACCCGGCGCACCGCGGCAGTGGCCTTCAAGAAACGTCTTTATGACGCAGGCCTTGTAGACAAGGACATCTTCGCCGATACAACGGGAGCCAAGGCGCAGCAGGATTGGCTCAACGGTAAGCTGGGCATCTGGGGCTCGGGCAATCTGGAGAGCAACACCGGCTACGGCATCTATGAAACTCTGAAGAAGAACAATCCCAATGCGGAGGTAGTCATCCTGCCTTTGCCCAAATCGGAATTCGGCCAATTTGCTCCGGCGGGCGGCGACTACATGCAGTTTACCGCAGCCATTAACGCCACAACCAAGAATCCGGAAGCCGTGATGAAATATGTGGATTGGCTGATGTCCGACGAGGTGCAGAAGACACTGGCCTTCGGTTTTGAAGGCGAGCATTACAAGCTGGACGCCAACGGGCTGCCGAAGCCGATTGACGCTGCCAAGAACAAGAAGGAATTGACCTGGAACGCGGACTTCTACATGCTGGCGCAGACCGGTCTGATGGGTAAAAGCATGGAGTTCTCCAACCAGTTGGACGCAACGAAGGCGCTGGATAAGGAATTCATTAATTTGATCGACAAGGCCCGCGAGGCGTATCTCAGCCCCGAACGCCCCAAAACCGCCGATGTGTTCCTGCTGCCCGTATCCTTGCCGGATGATCTCTTGCTTGTTCAGACGACCGTGACCAATACCTTGAACAATATCTACACCAAGGCTATTGTCGGCGGGAGCAGCTACACCGTGGAGCAGGCTATGAAGGATGCCCAGGATGCGTGGGATAAGGCCGGCGGCAAAAAAATCGACGATTTCCTGGCCAAAGCCTACACCGACAACAAAAAGGATGTTATTCTCACCAAGGATCTGTACAACTTCCAGAAGAAATAAACCCCGGATTGCAAGGCGAAAGCAAACTTCGCCTTGCTCTCTTTTTCAAGTGTAAGAATTGATGTGGTAAGATAATGCTATCACGTTCCTCCGGGAGAATGCCTTTATGAAGAGAAACTGGTTCCAGCGATTGCTTCTGTCCTATCTGCCGGTGCTTATTCTCATTGCCTGCTTATTCATCTTCATCAGCATTGTGCAGCTGAAGGAGCTGTCGAGCAAGGAGGCGACCAAGTCCAGCCGGATGTATTTGCAGAATCTGATGACCAGCATGGATGTGTCGCTCAAATCCATCGACAACCTGATGGTGGAGTCCATTGCCCGGAACAATAAATTCATTTCCTTCGCAGGAATGGAGAATGATCCGGAATTTATCCTGGAGCTGACCAGGCTTTTGCAAAGCCTGACGGCATCCCATCCGTTCATCGATTCCGCTTATGTGTACCGTTCGGGGGATGATTCCATTGTCAGCAATGAGACAAAGCTGATTATCGACCAGTTTGCAGACCGCGAGTATGTGCGGCAGTCGCTGGAAGCCTATGGCGGTTCCTCCTGGAGCGAACCCCGCAAATTCAAAATCTGGAATGAGTGGAGCAGCATCGGGAATGACGAGAAGACGGTGATTTCCATGGCCCGGGGCATCCCGCTTCAGGGCAAGCGCATCGCCTTGCTTGTGGTGAATGTCCGGATCTCCGTTATCCATGATTTTCTGAGGGACAACGGAACCTCGGAGATCAATGACATTGCCGTTCTGGACAGCCGGGGAGAGGCGCTGTTCGAGCAATCCGGGCAGGCGGTCAGGGGGAAAATCCGCCTCCAGTCGGACTACACCGGATGGACCTATCACAGCGGCTTAAAGACCCGCGGCTTGTACAGCATCACCAACTATATCACCAGCGGCTGGTTTCTGTTCGGTTTTCTCGGACTGCTTTCGGCCATCGGCTGGATTGTCTATATCGCCCGCAAAAATTACAAGCCGATTGAAACCATGATGTCCCGGATTGAGAAATACAATTTGGCCAACAAGGAGCATCCCATCCAGGGACTGCCTGCGGATGAGCTGAGCTATATCGACTATACCCTGAGCAGCATTATGGAGGCGACCCAGGATTACGAGCATCAGACGAAGGAGAACCAATCCTATCGCCGGCTGCAGCTGTTCAAGGAATTGATGGAGGAGGACAGTCCCGTCAACCGGGAGGAATGGGAGGCCGAGCTGGCAGCCCTGGGCCTGAACGAATGGGGCACCGCCTCTATAGCCATTGTGGAAATCGACAAGTATATGGAGTTCATCAGCACCTACTCCCGCAAGGATCAGGGCCTCTTCAAGTACATCCTGAGGAAGGTGGTGGAGGAAACCGCCAAAACCGGCGGGCTCATCATCTGGCAGGAGTGGATGACCAATCACCGGCTGTGTGTGCTCTATCTGTATGAAGGGCGCCCGCTGCAAGCCGAAAGCGCTGCAGTGGCCCACATGGAGCAGGTCCGCCAGTGGCTGCAGGAAAATCTGAAGATGACCGTTACCGTGGGCATCGGAAATGCGGCGGATTCGCCGGAGGCCATCCCCCAGTCCTATGAGCTGGCGGCCAGAGCGCTGGATTACAAATCCGCCTTGGGCAGCAACCGCCTGATCGGCCATTGGGAGATTGAGCTTCTGTCCCATGATGATCTTTTCATCTATCTGCAGTATGTGCGGACCATTGCCCAGGCCTTCCGCGTAGGCAATGACGGCTGGCAGGAGCAGCTGCGGCTTTTGTTCGAGGGGCTGCGCGGCCTGCTTTTGCCCAAGGAGGAAATCAACGGAATCCTGACCTACATGAACTATTATTTCTACCGGGAAATGATGGAGCTGCCGCCGGAGTATCAGGAGCTGTGGAACCGGGAATTCGGCGCGCCCTGGTCGGAGAGCATGGAAAATCTGGAGACGCTGGATGAGCTGGAGGCCTTCTATCTGAATGCCTTGTCCGCCTGCGCCCGCAAGATGGAGGCCATCCGGGAGAGCAAAGGTAATCACGGGGTCGTCCAGCAGGTGCGGGTTTATATAGAAGAGAATTTCAGCAATCCGGATTTGTCCCTGTCTTTATTGAGCGACCAGTTCCATATGAATGCCTCCAGTCTGAGCACCCTATTTAAGGAGGAATTCGGGGAGAAGTTCGTTGTCTACCTGTGCCAGGTGAGGATGGAGCATGCCAAGGAGCTGCTGCGCAGCACAAGCCTGCCGATCCAGGAAATCGCCGAGAAGGTGGGATATCTGCATCAGATGTCCTTTATCCGCGCCTTCAAGAAGATGATCGGCACCACGCCGGGAGATTACCGCAAGGTTCATCAGTAACGGAGGCTCCTGTATATCATTCAAAATCTCGTATATTGCCCTGCCCGGCCCGGAATTGTATTCTGGGTGGGCAGGAGGCAATTGTTTTTTGGCAGCGTTTGCAAACCCATTTACTTATTCCAAAATAAGGGAGGTCCATCTATTGGACAGAAACACCGTCTCCTTCACCGTCTTCTTATTGATCGCCGCCATAGTGATGAATTTGTTCTATTTCCCTGCGCCGAAAGCCTTGGCAAACGGTGCGGATGAGTATGATGCCCTGCGGAGCAAAATGTATGATGTCCTTACGGGAGGAGCCTTCGATTCCGCCGATCCCGACATCGCCCCCAAGATTACAAGCCTCAGCAATAATGCCCAGAATTTTTGGGATACCATGGAGAAGTCCGCCGGCCGGACCTATCTGTGGAGCGATCAGAGCAGTCCGCTGGGGGCCAATATGACCTCCAATCATGTGTCCGGCAGCTACAGCCGGCTGCTGTCCATGGCAACGGCATACAGCACCAACGGCACAACCCTGTACCAGAACGCCGACCTGCTGGCCGACATCCTAAGCGGCATGGATTGGATGTATGCGAACCGCTACAACATGAGTGTGCCGGTGCGCGGCTATGACAACTGGTACGACTGGCAGATCGCCGCCCCGCTGTCCATCAACAGCATTACGGTGCTGCTTTATCCCCACTTGTCCGCGCAGCAGATCAGCGATTGGCAGGAAGTCATCGCCCGCCAGGTGCTGCCCTTCAGCGCCGGCAACACCGGCGCCAACCGGATTTGGACCTGCAACATTATCATCACCAGCGGCATCCTGACCAAGGACAGCGCCAGAATTACATTCGGCGTCGACGGCATCAGTCCTGTGTTGGACTATGTTACCTCCGGCGAAGGTTTCTATGAGGACGGCTCCTTCCTCCAGCATACGGCGCTGATCCCTTACAACGGCGGGTACGGAACCTCCCTGATCGACAATCTGACCCAGGTGATGTACATTGTAGCCGGCTCCACCTGGGATATCACCGATCCCGATATCAACAATGTTTATCAATGGATTTATAATATGTACGAGCCGTTGTTCTACCAAAACAGCATGATGGATATGGTCAATGGCCGCAATATCGCCAGAACAGGAAATGACAACAGGGGAATTACTTCGATGGGAGCTCTTGGCTCCTCCCTGGTCCGCCTTGCGTATGCGGCTCCCAATCCGGAGGATGCCGCCCGCTACAAGTCCATGATCAAACAATGGATGAGCGAAGCCACTTCGCTTACGCCTTATGCCAGCCTGGGCTCTATTCAGCTTATTGCCCAGACCAAGGCGATTGTGGATGATCCCGCTGTTGCCGCCAGAGGGGAGCTGGTGCTGAACAAGCAATATCCCAACATGGCCAGGGCGGTACATAGAAGGCCCGGCTTTGCCTTCGGCATCAGCATGTCCTCCAAGCGGGTAGGCAATTACGAGTCGCTTAACGGAGAAAACCTCAAGGGCTGGCATACCGGCGACGGCATGACCTATCTGTATAATTCGGATATTACCCAATTCGAGGATGCCTTCTGGCCTACCGTGGACAGCCACCGCCTGCCGGGAACCACGGTGATTCAGAACAGCGAACCGGCCGCACAGCTGAAGAACGGCTCCAACTGGGCGGGAGGCACCGAATGGGGCGGTCTGTACGGTGTAACGGGCATGGAGCTGCGCTCCCCGGATGCCTCTCTTGCCGCCTATAAATCCTGGTTCATGTTTGACGACGAGATCGTCAATCTGGGAGCAGGCATCCAATCGTCGGACAGCGCCAACCCGGTAGAGACCATCGTGGATAACCGAAAGCTGAACAGCAGCGGGGATAATGCTCTGACGGTGGACGGAGTGGAGAAGTCCTCCGCATTGGACTGGGAGGAGAGCATGTCCGGCATCGGCTGGGCCCATCTGGCAGGCAATGCGGCGGGAGCCGATGTAGGCTACTATTTCCCTGGGGGAGCCGACATTGCAGGATTGCGGGAATCCCGGACGGCCAATTGGAACAGCATCAACAACTACTACAACGACAGCGCCGTTTATCCGGCTTATTTCGAGGACCATACACGCCAATATTTGTCGCTGCGGTTTGACCATGGGACAGCTCCTTCGGATGCTTTCTATTCGTATGTGCTTTTGCCCAACAAAACGGCTCTAGAAGTGGGCAGTTATGCCGCTGCTCCGGACATCACCATTCTGGAGAACAGCCGGGAGGCCCAGGCCGTCAGGGAGAACAATCTGAAGCTTACCGGCATTAACTTCTGGCAGGATGCGGTCAAGACGGTGGATGGCGTCACCAGCAACAAGAAGGCGTCCGTCATGATCCGCTCCGGAGACAACGGAGTAGAAGTTTCTGTGGCCGATCCCACCATGGACAATACGGGAACCATCAGGCTTGAGCTGGAGATGGATCTGGGGCCCTTGGCTTATCTGGATTCGGGTATTGTCGTCAGCTCCGCAGGCGGCAAAACCGTACTGACGGTTAATGTGAACGGCACAGGCGGCAAAACTCTGAAGGCCCGCTTCAACAAGCCGGGAACCCCCTCCAGCGGACCCGCCGCTCCCACCGGGCTGACGGGCAGAGATAATACCCCCAGCTCCATCACGCTGGCCTGGAACGCGGTGGCGGGAGCGACGGAATACAGGCTGTACCGCGCCGAAGCCGTAGGCGGGCCCTTTGTCTCGCTGACAGGATTGGAACCGGGGGAAACTGCCTTCACGGATACCGGCCTGCAAAGCGGCGTCAACTACTTCTACAAGGCTGCCGCTCTGAATGCGGCCGGCATATCGGAGGATTCGGCTGTTTTGTCGGCCTGGACTGTTACGGGTCCGCCCTCGGGCATTGCTGTTGACAACCATTCCGGAACAAGCATTACCTTGTCCTGGCCGTCAGTTCCGGGGGCCACAGGCTACCTGGTGTACCGTTCAACGGCCAAAAGCGGACCGTTCACAACATTGACCGCCAATCCCGTGGCAGGGTTATCGTACACGGACAGCACCGCATTGGGCGGGATCAATTATTATTACCGGGTGGCAGCCGTGAATGAAGGCGGCGTGTCCGAGCCTTCAGCCGCCGTCACCTCCTTGTTTGAGATTCCGGCTTATTTGATCGATGAGAATTTTGACGGCATGGCGTTGGGCAATCTCAACGGCCAGAACGGCTGGGTAGGGGACAACGGCGGGGTGGCGGCCAATCTGGTTGCTGTGCAGCTGAAAAGCGGCTCAACTGAGGATAAGTCGGTGAAGCTGACCACTCAGGCGTCCGGCGGCAAGTCGGAGGTATATAAGCTGTTCAGCGCCCCGGCAGGCAGCATTGTAACCGTGGAGGACACGGTTATTGCAGACGACAACTATTGGAAGAATGCGCTGATTGTAGCGGACAGCAGCCTGACCTCCAGCAACATTGCCGCCCATGTGGTGATGGAAAACGGGAAGATGTGGGGCTACAACGGCGGAACCAAAACGGATATTCTGCCTTCCATCACGGCCCGCACTCCCTATCGTCTGAAGGCGGTGATCAATACCTCCACCAGGAAGTTCGATGTGTATGTGAATGACGAGCTGCGGGCCTCTCAGTGGAGCTACCGGTATTCGGGAGTGACCAAGGCGGATAAATTCAGCGTCAGCAACTCGGGCAATTTGAACAGCTCCATGAGCTTCGACGATGTGAAGATATCCTATCTGCCGCAAGCGCCGGGCAATGTGACGGCCAACACGCTGTCATCCTCCAGCATCGCCCTGTCTTGGAGCGCGGCTCCCGGCGCAGCGGAATACCGGGTATACCGTTCCGCCTCCCCGGAAGCGGGTTATCAGCTGGTCAGTGGAGCGGGATTAGCCGGTCTGAGCTATACGGACACCGGATTGTCGGGGGGCAAGACCTATTCTTATAAGGTTGTGGCGGTGCATGGGCAAGCCGTATCCCCTGAGTCGGCTATTGCCTCCGCAACCACAGCCGCTCCTGCAACCCCCTTGTTCGAGGTTCCGGCGTATCTGATCAACGAAGATTTTAACGGCATGACCCTGGGCAGCCTGAATGGCCAGGACGGCTGGGTGGCCGACAACGGCGGAGAGGCGGCCAATCTGATCGCCGTGCAGCTTAAGGATGGTTCGAGCGTTGACAAGTCGGTGAAGCTGACCACCAAGTACAACGGCGGCAAATCGGAGACCTACAAAATCTTTAACGCCCCTCAGGGCGCTATCCTGACGGCGGAAGTCACCGCCGTGGCGGATGACACCTACTGGAAGAATGCGTTGGTGGTGGCGGACAGCAGTCTGGCATCCAACAGCAATGCTGTCCATGTGGTGATGGAGAAGGGGAAAATCTGGGGCTACAATGGCGGAACCAAAACAGATATTCTGGCTTCCATAACCAGCGGCACCCCCTATCGCTTGAAGGCGGTGATCAATACCTCCACGAAGAAATTCGATGTATATGTGAATGATGAGCTGCTAGGCTCCCAGTGGAGTTACCGCTATTCGGGAATCACCAAGCTTGACAAGTTCTACGTGAGCAATTCCGGCAATGCCAACAGCTCCATGAGCTTCGACGATGTGAGGATATCCTATATGCCCCAGGCTCCGGGCAATGTGACGGCCAGCGCGCTGTCCGCCTCCAACGTCGGGCTGTCGTGGAGCGCAGCTCCCGGCGCAGCGGAATACCGGGTGTACCGTTCCGCCTCCCCGGAAGCGGGCTATCAGCTGGTCAGCGGAGCGGGTTTGGCCGATCCGGGCTTTGCCGACGCCAATCTGTCTCCCGGCACCACTTATTACTACAAGGTGGCTGCGGTTCATCAGCAGGCCGTATCTGCGGCATCCGCCACCGTATCTGCGGCAACCTATGCTGCAGCGGCCGGAGAGCCGCCGGTTCTGCTGGCAGATACCACGCAGAATGATACGGCCCATCCCATTGAGATCACCTTCGCGGACAATGCCGACTGGCGCAGCGCCATTACGGCGGTTCAAATCGGCGATGAAACGGTCTCCGGCAGCGTCTATGCTGTCTTGCCGGGGGTAATCCGGATTAATCCCGGTGTGCTGGCTCCGGGAGCCCATCTTATTACGGTAAAGGCGGCGGGTTATTCCGACAGCTTCGTCGTCCAGACCATTGCCGAACCGGCAGCGGCGGTTTTCGCCCTCGGTGAACCGCAGGCTGCTGTGAATGGCCTGGCGGCAACGGTAACGGCAGACATTCTCACCACGCCGTCCGATGCTCCGCCGGCTACCGGCACGATCATTTTTCAATTGATGGACGGCATGACGCCTGTCCAGATGGTGGCCATCAAAGGCAGGCTTGCAAACGGCACAGAGGTTACGGCGCAGTTCAATCTGCCCGCCGCCCGCCAGTATACGGTCAAGGTGTTTCTCTGGGATGATCTGCAGAATCAGGTACCCCTGGCGGCGCCGAAGACGGTGACGGTTGCCGCAGGTCAGCCCTGAGGCCTGGAGAGGAGGAGGTCCGATTTGAAAAAAATATACTTGCTTGTGCTGGCATTGATGCTGGCCGCCGTCTACCTTCCCGCGTCTGCGTTGGCGTCGGACTCATACGGCATTGCCGTAGCCGTCAACGGCAACCGGGCGACGGTCACTGGAGGCAGCTCCGCCCATGCCGGCAAAACCATAACTCTGCGGCTGGCGGATGAGGCCAAACGCAATATTTTGGCGGATGAGGTGCAGGCCGGGACCGGCGGCAGCTATTCCTTTGGCCCTTACGAGCTGGCAGATGGCGCTTATATCGCTTATGTGGGAGGCGCAGGCGCACCACCGGAGGCCAAAGCCTTCACCGTAGGAGGCTCCGACGTTCCCCCTCCCGCTGAGACTGATGCTCCGGGAGGAGGAGGCGGGGGGTTGCCGGTGAATAGCGGCATCATTAACGCCGCCACGGGGGGAAGTCTCACGGTCAACGGGGTGCAAATCAGCGTTCCGGCTGGAGCGGCGGACGGCAGCATCCGGATAACCGTCGATCAAGTCGGCGATACCTCGACTCTGCCCGCAGCTCCCCAATTGCAGCTGCTGAGTGGCGTATACGAGATCAAGAAGGACAAAAGCGGCGATTTTGCCAAGCCTGTTGTGATCACTCTGCCGTTTGACAAAAGCGGTGTGGACTTCACGAAAACGGCTGTGGGCGTGTATTGGCTGAATGAGCAAACCCGCCAATGGGTGCCGTTGGATGACCTGAAGGTGGATGCCGCCCAGGCGACAGCCTCCGGGACAGTCAGCCATTTTGCCAAGTTCGCCGTATTTGCGGCGGATAAAGCGGCAAGTGCTCCGGCGGTTGCGGAGCTGCCCGACATCCGGGGACACTGGGCTGAAGCGGCAATCCGCCAATTGGCCGAAGCCGGTGTGATCCATGGTTATCCGGACAGCACCTTCAAGCCGGATGCCGCCATTACCCGGGCCGAGTTCATCACGCTCATTGTCCAGGCGTTTCATCTCCAAGGGCAGGGCGGCGGCAATTTCCCCGACACGTCCGGCCATTGGGCCGGGCAGGAGATTGCCACAGCCTCGGCGCTGGGAGTGATTCAGGGTTATGAAGACGGCACTTTCCGTCCGGACGCGCTCATCACCCGGGAGCAAATGGCTGCCATCGTCATCCGCGCCGCCGGAATCGGTCCGGCCTCCGGGAGTGCCGGGTTTGCGGACAGCGCCGATATTTCCGCTTGGGCGCAGGAGGCGCTTGCCGCCGCTTCGGCAGCAGGCTTGGTCAACGGCTATGAGGACGGCACTATGAAGCCGCAGGCCAACAGCACCCGGGCCGAAGCGGTGACGGTTATTCTAAGAACGCTGCAATTGTCTGAATAGAGCTTTTGCGCGTGCAACTGGCGGTGAAGCTGGTGCTGGAGGAGTTGGATTATGGAGAGCTGCGGCTGGCAATCTCCAGGGATGGGGAAGGGCTGTATCTTGATTATGTGATTTACTCCGGTGAGGAGAGGCTTTTCGACGTTCATCAGGTTTCCCGGGCGGTATGGCTGTTTGCCCTGTCCCTTAACGAAACCGGCAACCTTCCCGAGGTGGAGCTTGAGCATCATGACCGGCAGGTGCAGGCCTCTGCGGGAACGGGATCGGAGGGGGTCAAGCTGGTGCTGTCCACCGTCCCGGGCACTACCCAGGAGCTGTACTGCTCCAACATTGTGCAGCTTCCTTCCCGGGAAGGATAAGGTTCTGCAGCCCCATAAATATGCCAGAGGCGATACAGAGTGTCCGATGGCCGCGGACAGACGATCCGTTATTTTGCTCTTTTGGGCCTTTTGCGGATTTTCGCGGACAGACGATTCGTTATTTTGCTCCAGAAGCATGGGAAACCTCTGGTTTTTCGCGCTTAGCGGATTCTGTGTCCGCTCCGGGGCAAAAAGGGCCGATTTTTGCGAAATAACGGAATCAGAGTCCGCTAAATGAGCCGCATGATGCAGGAAGCCCGAAGGATGCCTCTTGACGAATTCCTTTACTCAATGCATAATGCTCAATATAGAGTATTGAAGGGGTGAGTCAAGTTTGACCAGATTGCTGGTGCTGGGACTTTTGGATGTGCAGCCTATGTCGGGTTATGATATTCAGCAGATGTTTAAGCTGACGGATGCGGAGCGTTGGGGCGGCGTGCTGGTGGGCTCCATCTATCACGCCCTGAAGAAGATGGAAGCGGAGGGTCTGGTGGAGGTAAGCAGCATTGAGCAGACGGGCCACCGGCAAAAGGCTGTGTACCGGATTACGGAGCAAGGCCGTCTGTCTCTGAAGCAGCTTGCCCGGGATGCGCTGCAGGCATCCTCTGTTGCGTACCCCTCCACCCTCTACGCGGGGCTGTCCTACGTGCATCAATTGCCCAAGGAGGAGGCATTGGCTGCCTTGGAGCAGCAAGCGGCCCGGTTGGAGCAGGAATACCGCAGCCTCCAGCAGGGGCTTCATGAGAAAACCGCAGCTCTGGGCGGCGAGCTTCCTCCCATGACTCGGCTGATTTTCGACAATATGTTCGCCATTATCCGCCAGCAGCAGGACATGATCTCCAACGTGATTCAACTGGTAAATGCATAATTGCAGTTCTCTCTCCCTCCCCAGGAGGGAGAAAAAAATAGCCACATACTCAACGTTGTATAAAATATATTGAACAAACAAAAAGGAGTGTTCCCCATGAACTTAATTACAGCCTGCTCCCTGACCAAAAGCTTTCGGCGCCGCCATGTTATCAAAGGAATTGATCTGACCATTGGGCAAGGGAAGGTGATTGCCATGATCGGGCCCAACGGCGCTGGCAAATCCACCATCATCTCCATGCTGGCGGGAATAATCAAGCCGGATGGAGGTACGGTGACCCATTGGCGTGAGGATTACCGCGCCCATATGGGAGTGCAGCTTCAGGCCACTCCGTTCTTCGAGGGGTACACGGCGGAGGAGAATCTGGCGCTGTTTGCCGCCATGTACCGCGTCAGGCTTAACAGATCCCAGCTGCGGGAAAAGCTTGCAGAGTGCGGTCTGGCGGATACGGGAAAAACTCCCGCCGCGCGGCTGTCCCTGGGGCAGCAAAAACGGCTGGCTCTGGCGGTCACAACGCTGCATCACCCCCAGCTGATTGTGCTGGATGAACCCGCGGCGGGACTTGATCCGCGGGCCAGCCATGAGATCCGGCAATTGATCCGCTCCATGGCCGCCAACGGCAGCCGGACCGTCTTATTCTCTTCCCACGATATGGAGGAGGTGGAGCGGACAGCGGATCAGGTTATTTTTATCCGGGGCGGCCGTGTTGCCGCCGATGGGGAGCCTGCCGCCCTCAAACAGGAGCATGGCGTAGAGCATTTGGAGGAGCTGTACCTGAAATTGACGGAAGCTTGATTTTGAACAAGAGGGGATGAACATATAATGAAAACCATATTTGCCTTAACGCTGAAAGCCGCCGCCCGTGATCCGTATTTGTTGTTCTGGTCTATTTTGCTGCCTGTGGGAGGCACCATCGGGCTGGGGCTGCTGATTGGCCGCCCCGAATATCCGCTGCACATCATGACCGGCATGATGGCGGTAAGCATGCTGTTTTACGCCTTTTCCACAACCTCCTTTGCCATTCTGGGACAACGCCGGAGGGGCGTATACAATCTGCTGCGGGTAACGCCTATGCCTCTGTGGCAATATATTTGCGGAGTTTCGGGGGCGTGGACACTGGTTTCGCTGTTCTGCGGCCTGCTTGTTCTGGGGACGGGGACAATCGCCTTCCAACTGGACATCCGGCTGTTATCCCTGCTTATGCTGCTTCCTTCCGGACTGTTGGCAGCCCTGGGGTATGTGCTCCTCAGCTTCTTCGTCTCCAGCTTCTGCCGGACAGAATCCCATGCCAGCATGGTTACCAATGTAGCTGCGATGCCGCTGTTTTTTATAAGCGACGGATTCTACGCTTTGGAGAAGGCTCCGGCGTGGCTGCAAACGGCCTCCCGGTTCAACCCGTTCCAATGGTTTCTTAACGGGCTGCGCAGCGCCTTGGCCCTTGACGCAGGCCCATGGCTTGCCAGCCTGGGGCTGCTTGTGCTTCTGCTGGCGGCAGCGCTGGCTCTGGCGGTGCGGACCTTCCGGTTTTCCGATGTCTCTGCTTAATTTTCCCGTTCCTCTCTGCCGGCCGCTTGCCTGTCGCTGGAAGCACGGATCAGAAGCGGCGCCTGGAGGACAGAGTTGGACGCCGTTTCTCCGTTCAGGAGCTTAATCATGAGGTCAACCGCGCGGGAGGCCAGTTCGAGTCGGTATACATTCAGGACAGTAACCGCCGGTGTAGTTTGATAGCTCATCAGAATATTCTCGCATCCGGCAATGCTTACCTGTCCGGGAACAGCCACTCCAGCCTCCCGGCAGGCAGCCAGCACGCCTGCGGCCATAAGATCGGAGACGGCAATGAAGGCAGAATGGCTTCCTAACCTTCCCGCCTGAATATAGGCTGCCATCGCCTCCCGGGCCTGCTCCAACCGTCCCTTTCCATAAAGAATGTCCTCCGCGCCCATGGGAAGCCCCTGTTTTCTCATCCCTTCGAAAAAGGCGTCAAGCCTGTAGGCGTGGGGGTGGTTAGGGGAACCATTGGCCATGAGCGCGATGCGGCGGTGTCCTTGTTCCGCCAGGTGGCTGATGAGCTTCTCCATCCCGTCTTCCCAGTCCACATCCACCCATGCCGTATCTTGGCGGATTTCCCCGGCACGGGTCACGGATACAACGGGAATCCCCTCCTCCTCAAGCATGCTCCATGTTTCCGGCTGAAGGACTTGCCCCAGAAGCAGAAGACCGTCTATTCTCCCGGGAACAGAGCGGCGGAGATCCTTCTCGATCCCCGGATAATAGGTTTGGAAGTGGATGAAATACCCTTTCTCCCGGGCCTTCTCTTCCAGATGATTCAACAGGCCGGCCTCAAAGGGATCACCCAGATAATTGACCAGCACGGTCAGATTATAGGTTTTCCGGGTTTTCAGTGAACGGGCCGCGTGGCTGGGGGCATAGCCCAGCTCCTCAATCGCCGCCCATACTTTTCTGCGGGTGCTTTCGCTTACTCCCGCCTTGTTGTTTAGAACATAGGACACAGCAGCAGCCGATACCCCTGCCCGCTCCGCCACATCCTTGCGACTGGCCATCCTGTTTTCCCCGCTGTCCAAGTGGATTTTTCTCTATGATATCAGGTCGCTTCAGCTTGCACAACAATTTTACTTACACGAGTAAGAAAAGGCGTATAAACGAAGCATTCTGATGAAAACGGGCCATAAGTCCGGTTTTTACCGCCAAAATCAGGTTTGCGGCAAGAAAACAAATCAGTTAAACTTACTCGTGTAAGTAACAAAACGGAAAAAGGTGATGCACATGATTTCCCAGGAAGCGGCAACCTCGAAAAAGCAAAGCTTCAGCGGCGTATATCCCCATCTGGCCTGGACCAACGGCAGTCCGGAGGTGGAGGAGTGGGAATGCGGAACAGGCGCAGTTGTGCCTTGGGCCGGCAAGCTGTGGTACCTGACCTACCCTGCCCATAAGCCTCACGGCAGTCATGACAAGCTGTTTGCGCTGGATGAGAAGCTGTCTGTGGAGGTTTATTCGGGCAGCGTGGGGGGCACCCATGCCAACCGGATGATTCACCGGGAATCGGAGCAGCTGATTATCGGGCCGTACTTTATTGACCGGTCCGGCCAGGTGCGCACCGTGGACCCGGCAAAGATGTCCGGGCGGTTGACGGGAGTGGCCCGGCATCTGAGCGATCCGGCGAACAAGGTGATCTTCTACACCATGGAGTCGGGCCTGTACGAGGTGGATGTTCATACGCTGCAGGTTACCGTTCTGTACCAGGACCCCAACGATATCCGCGGCTGGCCCCACTTCCTTCCCGGTGTTCACGGCAAGGGGGCTTACAGCGGCCAGGGACGGCTGGCGGTGTCCAACAATGGCAATGGCGGCGTGCTGGCAGAGTGGCAAGGACAGGGCGATCCGGGCAAAAGCGAGAGCTGGACCATCGTGGATGCCAACAAATACACGGAGATTACAGGTCCCGGGGGCTTGTACGGCGCTCCGGATGACGAAGCTCCCTTGTGGGCCCTGGGCTGGGACCATAAATCCGTGCTGTTGAATGTCTGCGACAACGGGAGCTGGAAGCGGTTCCGCCTGCCTATGGCCAGCTATACCCACAGCGCCGATAACGGCTGGTTCACCGAATGGCCGCGCATCCGGGATATCGGAGCGGAGAAATGGCTGATGGACATGTTCGGCATGCTCTATGAGTTCCCTCCCGCCTTCTCTCACGCTGCCACCGCAGGCATTCGTCCCCTGGCCGTCCACCATAAGATGATTGTGGACTTCGACACCTGGAACGGCCAACTGGTGATGGGCTGCAATGATACCTCTATCCAGGGAAACCCCGATGCAGGCCGCTGTCAGTCCAATCTGCTGTTCACCTCCCTGGAGGAGCTGAAGCAATGGGGCAAGCCCCAGGGCTGGGGCGGAGTATGGGCGGAAGAAGAGGTGCAGGCCGGCCAGGCATCCGAGCCGTTCCACTTCGCCGGTTACGGCCAGCGGCTGCTGCACCTGTCCCATCAGGAGAAGGAAGCGGCCAGCTTCACCATTGAGCTGGATGGCAGCGGCCATGGAGAGTGGACGGTCTACAGGAGCATCACGGTTCCTGCGGGCGGCTATTCTCCGGTCCTGTTCCCGGCTGACGTGAAGGCGGAGTGGGTCCGAATCCGTGCCGCCGCCAAGGCTTCCGGCGTAACGGCATGGTTCGCCTTTACTCCTGCCGAGGACATTCCCGCAGACAAGGGCCTTGCCGCGGGAATAACCGAAGCGGGAGTCCGTCCGCCAGCAGCAAGAAGCGAGGCGCTTCTTTTCCCCTCCAATGATATGTCCCTGCCCCTTCATGCGGCGACCGCCGTGCTGAATGAAGAGGGCAAGGTTACCGCCAGAGGGCTGTATGAGGTGGACGCGGATATGCGGATATCGCCTGTCGATAACCCTGCGCTGGAAGCGGCCCTCCGGGAGACCCGTGCCCCCGTCCGGCAGATACAGGAGGATGCGGCGTCGCTTATCGTATGTACCGAGCAGGGAGAGCGTCTCCGTCTGCCCAAGGGCCATCCCGACTTCGCCCGCGCCTCCGCCGACGGGTTCCGCCGCTGCATCCGCGAGGTGGTGACGGAACGGAAGCTCATGAATGTGCATGGAACATTCTATGAGGTTCCGGACAATCATTCCGGCGGCGTGCGCAAGCTGCAGCCGGTTACCACCCATAACAAGCTGATCCGGGACTTCTGCTCCTGGCGGGGCATGCTGGTGCTGTCCGGGGTGGACCTGGTGACAGAGGGCCAAGAGCGCCCGGTGTTTGTTGACAGCAACGGAAGCCGCCACGTGGTATATTCCGCAGACGGCCAAGCAGGCTTATGGTTCGGCAATGTGGACGATCTCCGCCGGTTCGGCGCTCCTGCCGGCCGGGGCGGCCCATGGCTGCATACCCCGGTCCTGGCCGGGCAGCCGTCCGACCCTTATCTCATGTGGGGTTACCGGCACAAAACGCTGGAGCTCTCCCATCAGGGCGAGACGGCCGTATCCGTGCATGTGGAAGTGGATGTTCAGGCGAATGGTACCTGGGTGCGCTGCGAAACCCTCCATGTGGCTCCCGGCGAGAAGCTCATCCATGTGTTTCCGGAAGGCTTTGCCGCCCACTGGGTGAGGCTGGCAGCCGACTCCGATGCCGTGGTGACCGCATTGTTCGATTATAACTGACCGGGGGTGCACGCTGCCTCCATGCTGCTTGACCCATAACGACCCTTAACTGTAGAGGGGTTGTCCTGCAGCCGTGATTGCGGCATTCGGGACAGCCCCTTTTTGGGTTTCCCGGCAATGCGGCTTAAGCAGGGCTGGCTGCAGGCGGGAGTAAAAGCGGATAAATTTGTTCTATGCAGATGACAAATTTGTTCATACCGGAGCGGTTGGGCCAAGGTTATAATAAGGGCGGAATCCGGTTCATGGAAGGGAGGAACAGCGTGGCATACATCTTGCGGCGAACATTTATGGAAGCGCTTCATTGGATTGCTGACAGCGGCTGAGTCATCCTGATGAGCTATGATGAGCAATTGTGAAGGGAGAAGATGAACCTCGATAGGAATTGAACAGAATAGAGGAGGATTGGATGATATGAAAAGAATCATGAGCCTGGTATTGGCTGTAGCCCTGTTGTTTGCTGCTGTACCCGGCAGGTCCGGCATTGTAAAGGCGGCTGGGGGAGATGCGGGCGGAGGAACACCGGAGATTATCGTCGCCTTCGACAACAGCCGCAATAACCCGGATATAAACGGAATAACCGTCGCTGATCCAAGGATTGCCCTAACAGGGAATGCCAACGGATACGGCGGGGTGATCGGAAGCGTCAAATTATCCGCCGCAGCCCCTGCCGCGAAGGCCGGGTATTATCCCAAGCTGCCCGGTGCAGGCTGGTACAAGGTCTATCTGCATAAGAAGCTGCTGGCAACCGGGAGCGTAACCTCCGTTGTCTATCATGTGTACCGGGATGATTATATCTACACAAGCTCGGGCGGCATCAACTGGGGGCGGGATTCCTCCGCCGTTTCCGAAACGGACAGCGGGGGGAGCGTCTGGTACCCTATCGGAGAATATTATTTCAGCGGGGACGGAACAGACAGTGTCATCCTGGGCACATCCACCGACAAGCAGGCGTATTTCGATGCGGTGAAATTCGTGAAATCACCGGACGGTACGGTTATTCTGGACGATTCCCAGCTGGAGAACAGCCTGGGAAGGGTGGAGCTGGTCAGTGAGGGAACGGCCACGCTCTTCGAGCAGGCCAACGGTCTTGGAGGCCGGCATATGGGGATCAACGTCCGGAATATCACCTCCGACGCCGTCATGAACTACTATCCCAAGCTCGCGTCCGGAGAATATGAGGTTTTCGCCAACAAACCGAGAGTAAACAGCGGGAACGCCGTGATGCAGGCCAGGATTACCCACCGGTTCGGCACGGGAAATCCACCGTTTGATATCAAGCAGGGCGGGCTGGACCAGGTGGACATGCAGTGGGTCTCCCTGGGCAGATACTCCTTCACCGGCCAATATGGAACGGATAGAGTCTCCTTGATTGCCAAACAAGACAGCTCGGGCAATCTGAACGGCAGATTCGATGCGGTAAAATTTGTTCCCGTTGCGGTTGAAGATGACGGAGATGAGGAAGAGAACCGTCCGGTTTATATGAATCTGTATGTGGCCGCCGACGGGGACGATACCGGGAGCGGCAGCGCGCAGCAGCCCTTCCGCACGGTAGGCAGAGCCAAGGAGGAAGCGGCCAGGTTCACCGAACAGATGAACGGGGATATCGTGATCAACGTGGCATCCGGCACCTATCCCGTCAGTCAGACGGAGGTGTTCTCCTCCGAGCATTCCGGCAAAAACGGCTATTACGTCGTGCTGCGCGGGGATGCGGCCAACAAGCCTGTATTTACCGGCGGCGTGAAGGTGGAGGGCTGGGAGCAGGTTGACAATTATATCTACAAGGCGCAGCTTCCGAATGTGGCGGATGTGCGGAATCTGTATATCAACGGCTATCCCGCCCAGCGGGCCAAGAGCAAGTACGGCTATTTCGTCAGCCAGCTCTACTCCCAGGAAGGCAGCGCATTTAGCACCGACGGATTCGTGGTCTCCAAGAAAAACTTCCCCAACAATCTGACCCAGGTTAACCGGCTTGAGCTTTCCTGGACCAATGAATGGGTGAACCAGCGAACGCCGGTGGATGAGATTATCGATAACGGAGACAGCTATATATTCAAGATGAGACAGCCCGCCTGGAATCTGGCGGCTACCAAACCGTATGCCACGGTGCGGGCCGGCATTGGACTGTTTTATATCGAGAATGCCAGGGAATTGTTGGATCAGCCCGGGGAATTTTATTTTGACCAGACCGCCAGAACTCTCTATTACTACCCGCTGCAATCGGAGAACCTTCAGACTGCCGAGAGCTATGTGGGCAAAACAGAAGGGCTGCTGAGCATACAAGGGGAAAGCCTCGCCAATAAGGCAGAGAACATCATTATTGAGAATATCGATTTCCGGCACGGGGAATTCTTCTTTGTCAGCCAATACGGCTTTGTCTCCGGGCAAGTGGGCAATATGATCGATTTGACAGGTGATCCGGTGGCCACCACCAACTTCGAGATGCCGGGCCAGATCAGCATTAACCAAGCCAACAGGATTCAAATCCGAAATTGTGTCATCAAGAATCAAGGCTCATCCGGCATTGTAATGGAAAACGGCGCCAGCAATATAAGCCTCACCGGCAATTACATCAGCGACCTTATGGGCGGAGGCATCAGCGTCGGCAGCTCCAAACATGGCAAGAATATGGCAGCAGGACAGGAACGCCCCAAAAATATCAAGATCAAAAATAACACCATCCACCGGATCGCCCAAGGGTACTTTGGAATGGCCGGAATTTGCGCGTATTATGTGGACACCTGCATCATCCGGAATAATGATCTGGCGGATCTGCCTTACACCGGCATTTCCTTCGGCTGGGGCTGGGGAGCGGATGTTCCGGAATGCAGAAATTTCACCATCTCCAACAATAAAGTGGCCAATACCATGTACCTGCTGCATGACGGCGCTCCCATCTATTCGTTGGGCCCCATCAGAGGCACCAAGATTTACGAGAATTACTTCGTTGCCTCGCCCCGCTCCCATGCCGGCATTTACCTGGATGAAGGCAGCAAATATATGGAGGTCTACCGCAATGTGGTGGAGAATGTCAACAAGTTTATTTACTTGAACAATAACGGGGGCAACAACTATATCCACGACAATTACTCCACAACGAATGTAGTGGAAGACAAGACCAGCACCACTGTTATTGAAAATAATACCTTTGTCCTTGACGGCAGCTGGAACGCCGATGCCCGAGGCATTATAGACAGCGCCGGCACGGAGGAGGCCTACCGGCATGAGAATGAAACTCCCGCCAGCAGAGGGTTGATTACCCTGCCCAAAAACGTGTTCACCTCCGCAACAACCATGCTCCTATGGGCGGCCGATTACAGGCAAGGCGGCCAGAACGTGGCCTATTACGATACTACGCCGGGAAATTCGGGAGGCGTGTACAGAAACGATGATGTAGATATATGGAGCTCATCGACCATCGGCGGCAAATACGATGTTGGCGTAAGCAGTGGAGAATGGCTGACCTATGACGCCCAAGTGAAGGAGGATGGGGAATATAAGCTCGCCATGTGGGCATCCAACTCCCGTTCCGTTCCGGCGGAGAAGCCCCTGTTCAGCATCTATTGGAATGATACCCCCCTTATTCAAGACCGCCAGGTGGAATACACCGGCTCCACATACGGGCATACCTTTGTGGAGGGGCTGCTGCTGGAGAAGGGAGCGGGAATATTGCGGATCGAAGGGCAGGTTAACTTTTTTGGCCTGAGTTATCTGAGCTTTGAGCTGGACAATGGCTCCTATTTGGCCGACGACTATGATGAAGGGGTGATTGAGGCTCCCGGGCAATAGCCTGGCCTGGGATGATCAGGGGGGCTTGATGCAGCAGGCAGCGGCAAGAAGATAAATCTGTTCCATCAAGAAGGTAAATCTGTTCATGCCGGAGGCCGGCCGACTGAAGCTATAATGAAGGCAGAACGCAGCCGGGCGCAATGCATCAGCCTCCGGAGCCGGCTGCCGACCATATAACTTCAAGGATGGCGAGGTGACGAACAATGAACCAACTGCCTGCTGCAGGAACACATGCCATACCCCACGGCAAGCGGAGGTCAACAGCCTTGCGGTTTGCCAGGGACCTGTGGAGCATGCGGGCGCTCTATCTCATGCTGCTGCCCGGCATTGCCTATTATGTGATCTTCAAATATATTCCCATGTACGGCATTGTCATTGCCTTCAAGGATTATGATTTGCTGGAGGGCATTCTTCACAGTCCCTGGGCTGACCCCTGGTACAGACACTTTCAGTTTTTCTATGAGTCCCCTTATTTCACCCAGCTCCTTACCAATACCTTTCTCATTAGTGTGTACAAAATGTTCTGGGGCATTATCCCATCCATCGCATTGGCTATCCTGATTCACGAGGGACGGGTGCTGTGGCTGAACCGTGTGATCCAGACCTTAAGCTACATGCCCCACTTCCTGTCCTGGGTCATCATCTACGGCATCAGCATCGCCTTCTTCTCCGAAACCTCCGGCCTGATCAACCGCTGGCTGGCAGAGAGCGGACACAGCACCATCCCTTTCCTAAGCTCAACGGGGCTGTTCCGGACTGTGCTGGTGGGAACGGATGTGTGGAAAGACCTGGGCTGGGGCGCCATCGTGTATCTGGCAGCCATGTCCGGCATCGACACCACCCTGTATGACGCAGCCCGCATAGACGGTGCGGGAAGACTGCGCCGGATCTGGCATATTACCCTGCCGGGTATCCGCAACGTCATTGTTCTGCTCTTGATTCTGCGTCTGGGTTCTGTACTGGACGCCGGATTTGAGCAAATCTATATCATGTACAACATTCAAGTGTATCCGGTGGCGGATATTATCGATACCTGGGTATACCGGGTGGGACTGGAGCAATTGAACTTCAGCCTGGCAACCGCTGTGGGATTATTCAAATCGGCGATTGGACTGACACTTGTTTATTTATCCAACACGTTGGCCAGAAGGTGGGGGGGAGGCTTATGGTAAACCGGGGGTCTGAGCGCTACTTTGACATTCTGATCTATTCGCTGCTGATCTTCGTCGGGATAATCTCCGTTTTCCCGCTGCTGTATGTGCTGTCGGTTTCCCTGACCCCGTACAGCGAGGTGCTTCGCAACGGCGGCTTCGTGGTGCTTCCCCGCAAGCTGACCCTGGATGCCTATCGCATTCTGTTCGGCATGGAGACCATCCCCCGGGCCTTCGGCGTCACCATATTTGTGGCTTCTGTTGGCACTTTCCTGAATCTGGTCCTGACGGTGCTGCTGGCTTTTCCGCTGAGCCGCCGCAAGCTGATGGGACGCAGCCTGTTCATCTTCATGATCGTCTTCACCATGATGTTCGGCGGAGGATTGATCCCCACCTACCTGGTGGTGCAGAAGACGGGGCTGCTGAATACCGTGTGGGCCATGATTATTCCGGGAGCCATCTCCACCTTCAATGTGCTGGTGGTGAAAACCTTCTTCGAAAATTTGCCCGAGGAGCTGTATGAATCCGCGCGGATGGACGGAGCAGGGGAATTCACCGTGCTGTCCCGCCTGGCTCTGCCCTTGTCGCTTCCTGTCCTGATGACCGTAGGACTGTTCTACCTGGTGGGCAACTGGAACGTCTTCTTCTCCGCCGTCTTCTACATCACGGACCCGAAGCTGAATCCGCTGCAGGTGATCGTCCGGGGACTGCTGATGGCAGCCGACAGACCCGAAACCAGCGTGGATGTTACCCTGCCTACCACCACCCTGCAGATGGCCTCGGTGATTGCCGCCTGTCTGCCGGTGATCGTTGTTTACCCGTTCGTGCAGAAGCATCTTACCAAGGGGATGCTCATCGGCGCGCTGAAAGGATAATTCACGTCCAAGCCATTATGATATATTATGGATAAAAGGGGATAAGAACAATGAAAATGACGAATCGTTTATCTGGCGTATTGGCGTTGGCTCTGGGGGCGGGCGTATTATTGTCGGCTTGCGGCGGCTCCGGGGAGGAATCCGGCCAAGCCGGGTCAGCAACCGCCTCCGTATCGCCGGGAGCAACTGGAAGCGCTTCATCTGCCAACGGCCCCAAGATTGCCCTTGAAGCCTTTCTGGCCGGTTGGGGATTGGCTCTGCCTGGCGACAATTTCGTCAAACGGGAATTGGATCAGGCGCTGAACACGGATCTTAATCTGACCCTGGTCACCACAGCCGATGAGTTCATTCAGAAGCTGAACCTTCGGGCTGCCGGGAATGAGCTGCCGGACATCATTCGTTTCCCCGGCAAAAATGAATACCAGGAATATGCCAAACGGGGGCTTCTGCTGGATCTGACCCCCTATATGAATAAATTGGGCGATGTGAAGGCACTGATCGGCGAGGACGTGTTCCAACGGGGAAAGATCGGCGACAAAGCATACTCCATCACGCTCAATCCCACTACCTATTACAATGTCCCCTGGGTGCGCAAGGATTGGCTGGACCATCTGGGGCTGCCGGTGCCCAAGACGTTGGATGAGCTGCTGGAGGTATCCAAGGCGTTCACCACCCGGGACCCGGACGGCAACGGCAAGAACGACACCTTCGGCTTGACCGCGGATTTGTCGGCAGTAACCGGTATGGTAATGCCCCTGCACGGTGTTGCCAACGGCCTGTATCTGAAGAACGGACAGATGGTTCACGGGCTGTACCAGCCGGAGATGAAGGACGCCGTGGGCTACATCAAGAAGATGATTGATTCGGGCAGCCTAGATCCGGAGATTGCCAGCAACAAGGGCACCATATCCCGGGATAAAGCCTTTCAGGGCAAAGCGGGGATTCTGGTTACCAACTGGACGGGGATTATGAAGGATGAGGAAATAAAAAAATGGAAGGATGCCAATCCCAAGGCGGAATGGATCATGATCAGTGATCTGAAGGGCCCCGGGGGCGACTTCATGGCAACAAAGGCAAAGTCGGCCACCAGCGGGTATATGGCAGTTCCCAAGTCAATAGAGAAGAATCCGGCCAAGCTGGAGAAAATATGGGAGCTGTTCAATTATACGGCCAAGGGAGACGGTCTTAATCTGGTGCAGTTCGGGCTGAAGGATGTTCATTACAAGCTGGATAACGGTAAAATTTCTCTGACGGATAAAGCCTCCGAAACCGCCTATACCTGGGTCTACCAGTTCTCGGGACGTCCGGAAAGCTCCTATCTGAGCGCCAAGTTTCCGGCCCAGGTGCCCTATATTGAGGCCAATGACCGTGTGAAGGCCTTCGACACCTACTCCAGCTATGTGACCTTGCCTGACGGCTATAATGCTGCGGATGCGGACCGCTTCAAGGAAGAGGAGCTGCTGAAGTTCTACTTCGGCAAAAACAAGCTGGACACCTTCGATGCCTTCCTGAGCAAGCTGGACACCACCTTCAAGTACCAAATCTATATCGACAGCGCCTTGAAGCAATTAGGAGAAATGGGTTTTATCAAATAAATATGCAGCCTGGCAAGCAGCGAAGGGCCCATTGAGGTCCCTCGCTGTTGCTGCCTCCTTTACAGCCGACAGGCTGTTTTGTTGCAGGGGAGGGGAACATGGGGGGACGGGACATGGCGGTTGTGAAGCTGGCGGGGAGGCTGTGGCCGCAGAAATTAAAGTACCGGCTGATTGCCGCTGTTGTTCTGTTCATTCTGCTGCCGTTTTTTCTGCTGCAGATCATGGCCTACCAGCGGATTGAGGCCTCCTTGTCCCTGGAATTCCAGGAGAAGGCCGGAAAGCAGCTGACGGTGATGAAGTCGGAGCTGGCCATCGTATTTGCGGACATGTTCCGGTATTATCTGTTTCTGGAGAATGATCCTGTTACACAGCAGGCTTTGGACCTGGGGACAAGCATGGAGCCGGGGGAGCGCTACAGACTCCTCAGCCATGCTGCAGAGCGGGCAGGCTCCCTCCGTCTTCCCAGTCAGGTGGCGGTGACCATGGCCGATATAGAGGGAAATGTGTATCTGTCCGGGGAGGAGCCAAGGGGAGGCTTGGACACGTCCTTCATTCAAGACCCGGCCTTCTCGGGGCTGGACTCCGGGGGCGGGTACCAATGGCTGTCGGGAGAGGTTCTGCGCATGTATGCGGTATTGAAGAACCGCGCGGGGGAGGCCGCGGGTTATGTTCGCATGGACTTCCTGTACAACAGCTGGCTGGTGGAGACATCCCGCAACTTTCTGCTGCAGCAGAACTATCAGATTGTGGATCATGAGGGACGCTCCCTGGGGCTGAGCGATTCCCGCAAGCCCATTGCCCCGGCCCTGGTCAGGGATATTATTGCCGGCATGGAGGGCCGGGAGCTGAACCAGCTGCTGGACCAGGAGGGCACCGCCATTGTCTCAGGCACCTTCTTCTATGATCTCAACTGGTATATGCTGTCCTACCTGCCCATGAATAATTATCTGGGGAACATGAACGCCATCCGCAGCCAATACTTCTATACCTTCCTGGCAGTATCCTTGATCCTGGTGGCCGTTACCTTCCTCATCGCCTCGGCCATTTCCCGGCCGCTTGTCCTGCTTCGCCGCAAGATGGCCCAATCGGCGGAGGCGGAGCTGAAGACACGGGTTCAGGAGGGCGCTTTTGCGGGAGAGATGCGTGATCTTGCTGTAACCTTCAATACCATGATGAACGACATTCAGGGACTTCTTCTCCGCCTGAAGCAGGAGGAGCGGCAGAAGGAGGCGCTGCATTACCGGATGTTGGCTGCGCACATGAACCCCCATTTTTTGATGAACACCTTAAATACGATTAAGTGGAACGTTCTGGACAAGGAGGATACAGATACGGCGGATATCTGCATCGCCCTGGGCAAGCTGCTGGAGACGACCCTGAACTCGGAGGTGGAGCTGATCCACCTCAAGCAGGAGCTGGAGCTGATGCATGCCTACATGTACATCCAGAATTACCGCTATGAGGGACTGGTTGCGGTGGACTACCAGGTGGATTCCCGGCTGGAATACGCCCTTGTCCCCAAGCTTAGCCTTCAGCCGCTGATGGAGAATGCGCTGAAGCACGGCTTTGCCCACATGCCGGAGGACGCCAGGGTGACAGTCCGGGTCTATGCCCGGGGGCGGGAGCTCATCATGGAGATGGAGGATAACGGGACGGGGCTGGGGGCGGGAGCCGGAGACGCAGAGGACATAGTCCGGGAAGCGGACCGGAGCGGGGAGAGCGTGGGTGGGGATGCCTTCCTACGGAACAAGGCGGCTGCCGGTACAGATTATGCTGGGCGCGGGAAGCGGAGGGGAATCGGTCTGGCCAATATCGAGGAGCGGCTGCGTCTTCTGTTCCGCACGGAAGGCAGTCTGACGCTTGAAGCCTTGAACCGCGGGGTATTGGCCCGGATTACGCTGCCGCTTCTCATCTCAAATCCATACGCGGAAGGAGGCGGAGAGGATGTGGAAGGTGCTGCTGGTGGAGGATGAGCCCTTCGTCCGGAAGAAGCTGCGCAAGCTGATAAATTGGGAGGAAGCGGGGTTCTCCGTCTGCGGGGAGGCCGGGAACGGCCGGGAGGCTCTGGAGCAGATGAGGGTGCTGGCGCCTGATCTGGTCATCGCCGACATTGCCATGCCCCTCATGAATGGCCTTGAGCTTCTGCGCAGCGCCCGGGAGTCCGGCATGGAGAGCAAGTTCATCATGCTGACCTGCATGAACGAATTCGAATACGCCCGCAAGGCGCTGGAGTATGGCGCCAGTGGCTATATGCTGAAGCTGTCCATGGGCATTGCCGAGCTTCAGGAGGCATTGACCAAGGTGGGGCGGGAGATGTCCGCCAGTATGGAGCAAAAAGAACTGGTGCTGCAAAAAGCTCTGGACCGGTATTACTCCCAGCTGTGGGAGCATATCCATAGCCGGGAGCATACATTCGCCCCTGTGCTCCCTGAGAGCATGCCTTCGTTCAAACACATGCTGCTAATCACAGTGTTCACCGGCCGCAGCAGCTTGTCTGCCGAGGAATTGCTTCGCCAGGGGATTATTTCCGGAGAGGGGAGGCTGTGGACCGGCTCCTACACCCGGGGAGGCCTGACCACCCTTTTCTTCTGGTTTCCCGGCGCCGCCTCTCTGACGGAGGAGCGTTTGGGCGCTTTGCCTGTCCGGGGCTTGTACAGCAAACCCTTCGCCCCGGGCCGTCTGGCAGACAGATGGAAAGAGCAGCTCCGGCAGATGGCGCAGAGCTGGTACGGTGAAGAAGCGGGCCTGCTGGAATGCAGAGCCCGCAGCGCCTCCTTGGACAGCGCATGGGACCAAGGAGCTGCCGCCTTTACCCCCTCCTGGTCGGAGGAACGGGAGATTATCGCCGCCTTCGAGCGCCATAACGCCGACCGGGTGAAGGAGCTGCTCACCGCCTATTGGCACAGTATGGCGGAGCAGGCAGCCCGGTTTGGGACCATTCGGGAAACCGCCGCCAGACTGGACCGGATGTTTGCCAGCCTGGCCGGACGGGGGGAGGCCGTTTCCCGTCTGTTGGACCCGGAGCAGGCAGCCAGCCATTCCGCGCTGCTGTCTCTGCTGCTTGAGCGGACGGAGCAGCTGCTTGCCCTCCGCACCAGATCAGACCGCAAGCTGACCGACCATGGGGAGATCAACCGCATTATTGAATATTGCCACCAGCATTATGGCAATCCGATTACCCTGAGAGCCATGTCCCGCATGGTCGCCATGGAAGAGCACTATCTGAGCCGCTTGTTCAAGCAGAAAACCGGAGAATCGCTGATTTCCTATGTGCAGCGGCTGCGGCTGGAGAAGGCCAGGGAGCTTCTGGCGGAATCCCGCCATACGGCTGCAGAAATCGGACGCATGACAGGCTTCCCCAATGAAAATTATTTCACCCGCTCCTTCAGGAAGCGGTATGGCCAAGCTCCCGGACAGTACCGCCGGGAACGGCAGCAGTCAGAGGAGGGCAGCAGAGGGGACGGATAGGCCGATTTTTGCAAAATAACGGAACCAGAGTCCCCCACGGTCCGCCCAATGAGCCGTTGCAGCCGCCCGCGCATACATTTCTTTAACATTTATCGGTTATAATGCTGCTACCAAGAGCAAGATGGGGGCATGGATATGATCAACATCCTTGTAGTGGAAGATGATCTGCAGCTTAATAAAATCGTATGCGCATATTTGAACGACAACGGCTACGCCGCCAAGGGCTGCCTGAATCCGCGGGAAGCCTATGAGCAGATGCACAATGCGATGTACGACTTGATTATCTCGGATATTATGATGCCGGGAATCGACGGCTACGAATTCACCGAAACGGTGCGCAGCCTAAACAGAAATATCCCCATTCTGTTCATGACCGCCCGGGACGATATTTCCTCCAAGCAAAAGGGCTTCCGGATGGGCATCGACGATTATATGGTCAAACCCGTGGATATGGATGAGCTGGTGCTGCGGGTGGGGGCGCTTCTGCGCCGGGCCAACATCGCCAATGAAAAAAGACTGGTGGTGGGCAGTCTGGTGATGGACGCCGATGATATGACGGCAGCGGTAAACGGCAGCGAAATCCCCCTGACGGTCCGCGAGTTCAATATTTTGTTCAAGCTGCTGACCTATCCCAAACGCACCTTCTCCCGGGCCCAACTGATGGATGAATTCTGGGGGCTGGACAGCGATACCAGACTGCGCGCCGTGGACGTCTACATTACCAAGCTCCGGGACAAGTTTGCGGCTTGCCCGGATTTCAAGATTGTGACCGTACACGGGCTGGGGTATAAGGCGGTGCCGGTATGAGGACGGAGCCCTCCCGGCAGGATGAGCGGGTGAAAGCGCGGCATTTCTCCTGGAAATTCTATATAGGCACGCTGGTTGCCCTGAGTGTGCTTTCCGCCCTGCCGGCAGTGTTGTACGGAGCGCCGGTGCTGAAGGAGTCCCGTCCTTTTGTAGGCTGGTATCTCCTGTATTGGGCCATTGTCACCGGACTGTTCTGCGGCTTTACGGCATACCAGAAGCACCGGGCCTATGATAGGCCCATGCGCAAGCTCAGCGAAGCCGCCAAGCGGGTGGCGGAGGGGGATTTTTCCGTTTATGTGGCCCCCGGCCACAGGGCCGACAAGCTGGATTATGTGGATGTGATGTTCCAGGATTTCAACAAGATGGTGGAGGAATTGGGCTCGCTGGAAACCATGAAAAGCGATTTTATCGCCAGTGTGTCCCATGAGATCAAAACGCCGCTGTCCGTTATCCAAAGCTACAGCACCGCTCTGCAAAGCGAAGCGCTGCCCCCGGAGACGCGCAGGGAGTATACGCAAACCATCGTCGCCTCGTCCCAAAAGCTGGCGTCCCTGGTGACGAATATCCTGAAGCTCAACAAGATCGAAAACCAGGTAATCCCGCTGAATTCCGAGCCGTATGACCTCTGCCGCCAGCTTTGCGAATGCGCCTTGGCCTTCGAGGGGGCATGGGAGAATAAGCAGATCGAATTCGCCGCGGAGCTGGATGACCGGCTCATCATCCGGGCCGACGAAAGCCTGCTGGAGATTGTCTGGAACAATTTGCTGTCCAATGCAGTGAAATTCACCAACCCGGGAGGCAAAATCCAATTGAGGCAAACCTCCGACGAAAACTCTGTGACCGTTTCCGTGACAGACACCGGCTGCGGCATGGATGAGCACACCCGGAGGCATGTTTTCGATAAATTCTATCAGGGGGATACCTCCCACTATCAGGAGGGAAACGGGCTTGGCCTGGCTTTGGCCTGGAAGGCCGTGGAGCTGGAGGGGGGCAGCATTTCGGTGGACAGCGCCCCCGGAGAAGGAACCACCTTTACCGTACGATTGCCTCTGCGGCTTGACTAGCAGCAGGCTTTTTTTGTTGCAATTAATATTTCAGAAACATTTCCCTCGCAACCCGGCAACAACTGTCCTGTAGACTGCAAGTATCACAGGAGAGGGGCGAAGGCCATGAGCGAAGCCGTCAAAAACCATAACAGCTTTGTGGGATATGAGTACAAGGAAATCACCGTGAGCCGCACCATGGAATCTGTCCATGCAGACTGTTACGAAAATTTCGGATGGACGCTGGAGGGAACCTCCCAGCCCATTCAGGGAATATCATCCGTTGCGCTGAAATTCAAGCGCGACCGCAAAATCCGCAATAAAGCGGAGCTGACCCGCCTGCAGCGCCAACTGGACGCCTGCATCCGCGATGTGGAAATGCTGGAGAAGTCCAAAACTACCAGCGCAGCGGTAGCAGCCTTCAGTCTGGGCATCGTCGGAACGGCGTTTATGGCCGGCTCCGTGTTTGCCTATATCGGCGGCTTGACGGCGCTTTCCGTTATTCTTGCGGTGCCCGCCTTTGCCGGGTGGATCATCCCCTATTTCAGCTACATGACCATCCGCCAGAAGCGGACTGCCGCGGTCGCCCCCATGATTGATGAAAAGTATGATGAAATCTACGAGATCTGCGAGAAGGCCAATACTCTATTGGGGTGACGGAGGAGCGATGAAGAACCGGCTTCACCGAATGATCTCCGATTCCCGGGACCGTACGGCTGCGGCTGCGCTGGTTTCCCTGGGGGTGAATGCGTTGACCGGCGCCGGCAAGCTGGTGCTGGGTCTGTATCTGCTGTCCCCCTGGTTTATCACCAGCGCTGTCTATTATCTGGTCCTTGGTGCCGCCAGAGGCCTGACCCTGAGGCGGTATGCCCAGGTCCGCACCGTTGCCGATCCTGAGAAAAGACATGGCCTGGAGCTTGCCGTTTATCAAAAAAGCGGCTTTTTTCTTTGTCTGCTGGGCCTGTCCTATATGGCTGTATGCTTGCGGATGCTTATGGCGGGAGATGTCGCCGTTTTTGGCGGAAACATTGTGTTTCTCATTGCCCTGGTGGCCTTCTCCAAGCTGGCAACGGCCTCCACGGAAATGTGGTTAACCGGCACCTGAAGAGCCCGGTTGTTTCCGCGCTGAAAATCATCAACTTCACCGATGCCATGGTTTCCATTGTGGTCACCCAGCATACCCTTCTGGTCATGACGGGATCTGCCCACGCCATAAGCAGCAGCGCCTGGTTCGGCATAGGCTGCAGCCTGCTTTTTATTCTCACCGGCATTTTCATGCTGTGCAAAAGGAAGGTCCGCCGTGTGCCGGAACCGGGCATGGCGGATGAAGGGCCCCCCAACTTGAATCATGCGGAGGAAACGGAATGAAGGACACTTTTATGAAAGCCAATACGGCTCAGGTCAACAAAATTATTGCGGGATTGCTGTGGGTTATTTTTGCCCTGTCCACCCTCTTGCTGGTGAACGGGCATGTAAGGCCGGAGGCATACGGCTCTCTCTTCATGGAGCTGGCGCTGGCAACATTTCTGATCCTCCGGGGCAAAAAGCCTGTGCTGGCCATGAGCATTCTGCTGATGGCCATTCTGACCTGCACCGTCCCATATATCGAAACCTCCCGGGTGGGCATGACCATCATGATTGTGCTTTGCGTTGTCTCCCTGTACGTGAATAAGGCGCTTTTGTACAGCTTCGGAGCCATGTACAATATCGCGTTTATCGTCATTTATTATTCGGGGCACGGCCGCTTCGATACGGATTTTTTCGTTACCCTGGGCTTTATCGAGCTGACGATTGTGGCGCTGTATTTTGTCTGCAAGCGGAATGCGGACCTGATCCGGTCGTCCATAGAGAAGGAGGCCAGAACGAAGGAGCTGCTGGATTCGCTGGACAACATGGTCAGCGTAATTCAAGCCAACACCGCTTCCTTAAGCGGGGATATTACCGTCTGCAATCAGGACATCGGCACACTGAAGGCCATCAGCGCGGCCATGGCGGGGAGTGTTCAGGAGGTGACGGAGGGAGAGGCCCTTACCCGGCAGGTGCTGGAGCATTTCCACAGCATCCGGCAGGCCTTTGCCCATATTGACGGCTGTATTGCCGATGAATCGGCCATGACCGGGCAGATTGGCGGGATTTTTTCGCAAATTCGCGGGAAGGTGCAGCATATCTCGGATATCTCCCATATGCATGCCGCCGCCACGGAGGAGATGCTGACCACCACCCGGGAGCAGGGGGCAAGCATTGAGGTCATTTACGACGCCATTTCCAATATTCATGCTTCCGGCCTCAGACTCCAGGGGCTGACTGAAAAGGGAAAGCGGGAGACGGCGGATTAACAACTCTTTAACAGGAGTGCGACAACTCCCCAACATCTCTCCGGCAGAATGGGGTTGTAAGTAACAAGAGCAAGAAAAGAGGAGAGAAGCCATGAGTGAGAGAGCGGATGCAATGTCAATCAAAAAAGGCCCCATTCTGTTTATTATGATTCTGGGCGCGTTCATTGCGATTTTGAACCAAACCATTATGACCGTGGCCTTGCCCGAATTGATCAAGGACTTCGCCATTGCCGCCTCAACGGCCCAATGGCTGACAACGGGCTACATGCTGGTCAACGGCGTTCTGGTGCCGGTCACCGCCTATCTGATGCAGCGTTTTACCACAAGGGAGCTGTTCCTGGCCTCCATGGTGTCGTTTCTGGCGGGTTCGGCGATTGCAGCGGCGGCTCCGGGCTTTGAGGTTCTATTGGCGGGACGCCTGATTCAGGCGGCGGGTGCGGGAATTATTATGCCTCTGCTGATGAATGTGGTGCTGGTGATGATTCCCGAGGAGAAGCGGGGCGGGGTGATGGGCCTCATCGGCTTGTCCACTGTGCTGGCCCCGGCGGTAGGGCCGGTGTATGCGGGATTTATGCTGGAGCACTTCAGCTGGCGCTCCCTGTTTTATGTGATGATCCCCATGTCTGTGCTGGTAGCCGGACTGTCCCTGTTTTACCTGAAAAATGTGACCAAGCGGATGTACCTCAGGCTGGACGGGGTGGGCATGGCGGTATCCACCCTCGGCTTTGGCACGCTGCTCTACGGCTTCAGCCGGGCAGGGACCGCCGGTTGGTCCAGCCCGGAGGTGCTGGGCACATTGCTGACCGGTGCGGCCGCATTGATTTTCTTCACCGTCCACCAGCTGAGAAGCCGCAACCCCTTGCTGGATTTGAAGGCGTTCCGATACAGCATGTTTTCTCTGACCACGGTAATCAATATCGTCGTTACGATTGTCATGTACTCGGATATGATTCTGCTGCCCCTCTATCTGCAAAATATGCGCAGCTACTCTGCCTTTGACACGGGAATGCTGATGCTGCCGGGAGCGCTGCTGATGGGGCTCCTGATGCCCTTGTCAGGCAAGCTTTTCGACCGGATTGGGGCCAAATGGCTGTCGCTGGCGGGAATCGCTATAACCATCATCACCACGGCCGGTTTCGTTTCCCTGACGGAATCCACCAGCTTTATGTATCTGATGCTGATGTCCGCAGGCAGGCGGATCGGCATGGCCCTGTTCCTCATGCCCGTTACCACAGCGGGGCTTAATCAGCTGCCGGCCACCCTCCATGCCCACGGCACCGCCATTTCCAATACGGTGAAGCAGGTGGCCGGAGCCATCGGAACGGCGCTTCTGGTGACCATTCTCAGCAGCCGGACGCAAACCCACGCCCTATCCTTGGCGGCAGAAGGCCTCCGGGACCAGGCGCAGCTTATTCAAAAAGCCTCCATTGCCGGCATGAACGATGCGTACTGGGTGGTCATTGCCTGCGGGGTCATCGGATTGGCGCTGTCCTTCTTCATTAGGAAGACGAAGCCTGCCGCGCTGGCTCCGGAGCCGGAGGAAGAAAAGGGAAGCGCTTCGCTGCTGCCGATCCAGGCGGGACATAAGCTGTGAGGAGCGAAGCAAGAATCCTGGAACAGGGAGGAAGGGATGGCGTATGATGCGGCAGGAGCGGATGGACCATCCGGCTATGCCGGGGGAGGCGGAGGAGCGCTGGGGCGCTTCCCCCGCCGTTCCGGAGAATCCGGAGGACGCGCGGAGGCTGGAGGCCAGGGCCAGGAGCCGGGAGAAGGAATGGGCGGCGGTAACGGAATATATGCAGGCCTGCGCCGGTCAGTGCATCTCCCGGAAGGAAAAGGGCGCTCCATGGCCGGGATAAACGGTATGAATGTTCATTTCCCTAAGCCGTGTCACACTCCGCGAAAGAGCCTTAAAGTCTGCTGCGTTGGGAGCGCGGGCAGGCTTTTTGGTGTTGGCGAGGGTATCGCCGCACAGAAGGGAGCCGTCCCGGAAGAGCAGGCCCACCGACCCGGGGGTATGGCCGGGCAGGCTGATCACCTGAGCCCCGATGCCGTATCCGCTTAAATCCATGCCGTCCTCCAGCAGAATATCCGGTTGAAAGGGTTCGAAGTCCTCCAGGGTTTTGCGGGTGACAAGGGCGATTTTGTTCTTCATCAGCTGGAAGACCAGGCGCAGCACGGGAGACCGGTAGCGGAAGCTGCCCATAAGCAGCGGCAGGTCGGGATGAGCCGCCAATGGCAGGTCCGCAGGATGCAGGGCGATGGGGGCTTGGAAGGTATCGCGCAGATAAGCGGCGTTGGCGGTATGGTCATGATCCCCATGGGTCAGGAGAATCAGGCGCAGCCGGCCGGGAGTGCAGCCCGCCTCCTCAAGGGCGTCCAGCAGCTTCTGCCTCCGGTTGTCAAAGCTCCGGTCCAGCACCAGATGTCCCCCGGTATCCACCAGCACAAAACCCTGCTCCGCTTCCGCCAAATAGCTGTTCACTCCCCCAAGATCAATGGGGATAATCCGGTTCTCCATCGGCTTCATAAGCCATTCCTCCTTCAAAAAGTTCGTGAAAAGGCCGTTTCATCCGGGCGTGGCGGCACCAGCGCAGCGTTTCCCGGATAATGCCGATGCCGTAATACAAGGTGGACATTTTGTAATAATGGTGCCGGTGATTGTCCGGGGAATCAAAGGAGCGCTCCAGCGCCAGCAGACGGTTTAAATATTGGAGATTTTTCCGTTCGTACTCCGCCAACTGCCGCATGGCAAGCTCTTCGGGCAACACATCGAAAAAATATACCTTGGCCAGATGGCTCTGCCTGCCGCCGCTATCCTCCGCTTCAATCGGCTGGCCCAGCCAATCCAGGAAAGCCTCCCGGCCCTTCGGGGTGATTTCATAAAGCTTTTTTTGCCGCGGTGAGGCTTCATCCCCAGGGCAGAGACTGACCAGCTCCTGGTCCAGGAGCAGCTTTAAGGTAGGATATATACTGCCGTAGCTGGCCTTGTAAAAAACGCCGATTCCGTTTTCGATCCATTTTTTCACATCATATCCGGTTAGTCGGCCATTAAAAAGCATTCCCAGTACAATGTAATTCAGCATTTACATGCATCCCTCCGATATATCGTTACGATATATATTATACCTGGTAATGAGGAACGTCAACAGGAAGCTGCGGGGCAGCAACCGGAGAACGTTTTGTGTGGATATTTGAAGGTTCATATAGATATCTTTATTCAAGTTGGATTTATTCTGGGGTAAGATATGCAGGAATTCAGTCTTCTGAAAAAGGAGTGATCCGGATGGGCGATATTGCTGTGGATCATTTGATTATCGGCGCCACCTTTTGGGGCATCGGCTATGCTGCCGGCTCCAAGGGAAGCACGCTGGTCATTGAAAAGAGCATCCGTTTGGGCTACGAATTTATCGATTGCTTCAAGTTTGGGGATAGCTGGGACTGCTCTTGCCTGACCCCGGAGGGGGAGGCCTTTAAGCGCGAATTAAAGCAAAGAAATATTCTCTCGGATGCTCATAAGCCCATTTTGCAGGCTTGCTGTCCCATGCTGTCCCGGGCGGCTGCCGGCCATGGGCTTCATCTGCTGTTGGGCACAAAGCTGCTGTCCGTTGAAAAAACGGAGAAGGGCTACTTCGTAGAGGCATACAATGCCTCCGGAATGATGAGAATCCATGCCGGACAGGTGCTGGACACGGCAGCGGCAGGCTCCCATTTCCAGCGGAAAAGCATAAACGCCATGTTGGATGCCGGACCCCGGAAGGTAGAACCTTTTGCAAATGGAGAGTTTGAGCTTTATACGGCTGAACGGCCGGATGCTGCGTACCTGAAATTTTATGTGGACAAACAGGACAGCCTCATGACCGCCCGGCAAAAGCTGTATAACCGGCTTTACAGGGGTGTCCCGGAATTGGACGGGTACCGGATCGTCTCGACGGCAACCGTGTTTGATTACGACTATTCCGGCGGCGGCCAAAACAGCTATGGCATATCCGGAAGCTTCACCAATCCGGTTAAGGCCTATGACTCGGGGGTATACGCGGGAGCGGGAGGCGGGGCAGAATGAGACTGCAGCAAAAAGTTCAAGGCAATGCGGCGGCGGCCGAGATTGGCATTGCGGCATTTTCCGAAGCCTATGATGTGATTGTAGTGGGGCTTGGGACGGCGGGAGCGGTTGCGGCCATCTGCGCAGCGGAAAACGGACTCTCCGTGCTGGCTCTGGAAACCGGGGAATGTATGGGAGGCACCGGAACCTCCGCAGGTGTTCTGGGCTACTATTATGGCGCCCCGAGCGGCAGATATGAAGATGTGGACAAGCTCGTGTACAGCTCTGACGGCGAAATTTTTGCCCAGGCCAACCGGATTTATCCCGACCACATCCTTCCCGACAAAAAAGCGATGGTGCTGGAGCGGCAAGCCTTGGCGGCAGGCGTAACCATCCGTTATGACGCTTGGACCTTCGGGGTGTACATGGAGGATAAGCAGGTTGTTGGCCTGCTATGGAAGGACGGCGGCGGCATTCACCGGACCGGGGCCAAGTATGTGATCGACTGCACGGGGGAAGCGGATATTTGCTCCATGGCAGGCTGCGAGACGGTGCGGGGCAGAACCTTTGACGGCAAAACCCAGCCCTATTCCTTATGCACCATGACCCTGAAGGACGGGAATGTGCACAGCTATTACGCGGATAACGGATTTATCAACTGCAATGACGGACGGCAGTATTCGGACCAGATGCTTGAAACCTACACCCAGGGCATGTTCCTGAAGGAGCGGTTTGACCCGGAGGACTATTATTCCGTCATTTGCCCCCAGGCGGGGGTTAGGGAAGGAAGAAGAATCACCGGGGAGGAGGAAATCGCATTTGGGGATTTTCTTCAGGACCGGGTTACGGATCGGCCGTTGTTTTACACCCATTGCAATATTGACACACATGGCATTGAACATGCCTTTGAGGATAAGAGATATATCGAGTGGTGCATTGTCGCCAAGCTGAAATTCATGAACTTCTCTGTGCCGGTGCCGGCAGGGGCGCTGATTCCCAAGGGGTATCGGGGGATACTGGCGGCAGGCCGCTGCCTGGCTGCGGACCGTCAAATCTCTCCCGGCGTGCGGGTGAAGCGGGATATGCAGAAATGCGGGGAGGCTGCCGCTGCATTGGCTTATTTGTCCATTCGGGATGGAGTGGAGGCTAAGGCGGTGGACTATGGGACGTTGGCTGCCATGCTGCGGAAAACCAAATGTCTGGATGAGGATAATAACAGGCTGACCTACCGGGTGGACGAAAAAGCCTCCGGAGAGAAGATAAATCGGCAGGTGGAGTGGCTGACGGAGCCGGCGGAGATTCAAGAGCAGATGAAGGGGCCTATACCGGGGCTGGGGATTTGGTCAGCCAAGCGGCTTGGAAGCAGGATTATCTCCGATCTGAAAGGGTGGCTGGCTTCCGGGGACGAGGAGGTCCGGTTTAACAGTGCCTTTGCCTTGGGACTGCTGGGCGATGCGGCCGCTATACCTGTACTGCGGGAAATTATCAGCGCTCCGCTGGATTTCCAGCGGGAAACGCCGGTGAACGGCATTAATAATGTGCTGGGGGCCATCTATCTGCTGGGTGAATTGGGCGATGGGGAAAGTGTGCCGCATTTGATCGGAATAACAAGGCTGGATGGGCGCAATAACGAATATTGGCAGCATTTTTTGTTCTCCATGACGGCCCTTATCAAAATCGGGAGAAGCTGCCGGGAGACTGGCGTGAGAGAAGCGGTTGCGGAGGCTCTGCAGTGGGTCATGGATCATAAAAAAGACATTCATATGACCCTGAATGCCAAGGAAAACATCGTAAGCGACCTTACCGGGCAGGTGCGGACATTTATAAAGGCCAACTGGTAGAACGGGCGGAACGAAACAGGCAGAACAAAATAGGCAGAACGAAACAGGCAGAACAAAATAGGCAGAACCAAATAGGCAGAACAAAACATGCAGAACAAAAACAAGACGGCACCCCTTCATCGAGTTGAAGGAAGTGCCGTTTTTTCACACGTATACGGAAAACGAACGCTGTTCAACCGTAACTACTCAGCTATTGCCCGTAACACCCTAACTGTCTTGAGCGCCATCCTGCCGTAGATCCAGCACCGACCAATGTGATCATGCAAAAGTGCAGTTATTTTTGGCCGCGAACCCACTTTTTCGCTCCGATCATGCAAAAGTGCAGTTATTTTTGTTTAAAACCACCCAAAAGCTAAAATCCGCATGAAATAGATGCACTTTTGCATGATGCCCCTCCGTTCAAGCAGCTGGCTCATGAAATAAATGTACTTTTACATTATGGATATTCCATATTCCCCCCTCCCCCACATTCACAACATCCCCCTCCTACGTGAGTCCGCGGGAGAGAAAAAAGGCGGATTTTAGCGAAATAACGGAACCACAGTCCGTCAAACTCCAAACCAAACTCCAAACCAAACTCCAAACCCAAACTCCAAACCCAAACGCCAAACTCAAACGTCTTGAAAACGCGCAGATCCAAAGGACGCCGCAGGAGTTTTTCTTACCACATCAGAATGTTTAAGTTCTTTACAGCGCTAAAGCGCGTAAGGTAAACATTCTGAT
>NZ_QMFA01000047.1 GCF_003285005.1 Paenibacillus sp. YN15
GCAAATAACGGCTGCTGCTTCCGTTACATTTTTGAACGGGCTATTTTTCCCGAAATAGCGGCGCTCACCGCCGTTAAAAAAGCAGTGAACGCCGCGCCCTAATACGCACCAGGCATCTCGATTAAAATTCGCCAGCCACGCCACCCAGCCCCCCGCCCGGCCGGGTACTCCGCCGACAGGGTGACGGGCAGCCTGCCCTACCCTGAAATAACACCGGTCCGTGCCGCAGGCCGGATGGTGTTATGGAAGCCTCGAAATCGGCAAAGCCGATTTGAGGGCCATCTTCGACATTTCATCGGTCTTTGGTGCGGCGGAAAACCCTTGACCTTATCCCCAGGGTTTCCCCCGTTTGCCCGGAATAGAGGAAAACGGATTCCGTTATGCGGGGGCCGAAGAGGGGGCCTGAAACGGAGGCCCAAACAGGGGCTAAAGTAGAGGTTGATGCAGAGAACTGACGTAGAGCCCAAAACGGAGGCTGAAGTGGAACCCGACGTGAAGCCTGGAACGGAGGCCGAAGCGAACCCGAAACGGAGCAACCCTCCCTGCCTGGAGCCCCGGCCCAAAAAGCAAAAAGCCAGCCACCATTTAGTGGCTGGCTTTTTGCCTTTTCGCCTGTTTGCGCCCGCCTCAGAGATGTCCGCCGGCTATGCCATCAGCTGCTCCCAGGCTTCATAATGGCCCTGAAGCTCCTCCCGTTTGGCATCCAGCGCGGCATTGATTTCCTGTACGGCAACATAGTCGTTATAGACCTCCGGGAGGGTCAGCTGCTCCTCCAGCCCGGCGATTTCCTGCTCCAACCGCTCAATCTCCTGCTCCAGCTGCTCCACCTTGCGCTGGCGGCTGCGCTCCTCGCGCTTGGCCTGTTTGTCGGCTTCATAGTTGTTGGCGGGGTTCGCCGCACCGCTCTTGGCGCTGTCGGCCGCGGAGGCCGGGTTCCGGATGGATCCGGCGCCTGCGGCTCCGCTTCCCCAATCCGGCCGGGAAGCCGGCTTGGACGCAGAATCGGCAACCTCCGCGCGGGCTTCCTCCAGCTCCAGCTTTTTCTCAATATAATCGTCATAATTCCCCAGGTAGGCGGTAATGCCGTCCTTGTCCAGCTCAAGCACCCGGTCTGCCATTTTGTTGAGAAAATACCGGTCGTGGGAAATAAACAGCAGGGTGCCCTCATAATCCATCAAGGCGGCCTCCAGCACCTCCTTGCTGAACAAATCCAGATGGTTGGTGGGTTCGTCCAGAATCAGCATGTTGGCATTCTGGAGCATCAGCTTGGCCAGGGATACCCTGGCTCTTTCGCCGCCGCTTAAGGATGAAATCCGCTTGAATACGTCCTCGCCGCTGAACAGGAAGTTGCCCAGCACGGTGCGCACCCGGGCCTCCTCCAGATGCGGGTATTCGTTCCATACCTCGTCCAATACCGTGTTGGCCGGGTTCAAATGGGACTGCTCCTGGTCGTAATAGCCGATTTGGACCCGGGTTCCCCAATAGAAGGTTCCGCCACACGCCTTGAGCTGCCCTGTCAGCACCTTGAACAGGCTGGACTTGCCGATGCCGTTGGGCCCGATCAGCGCAGCCGTGTCGCCGCGGGAGAGCTTGAAGCCTGCATTTTGGAATAAAGGAGGCTGTCCCTCGTAGCACACCGCCAGCCCGGAGACATCCAGGACATCCCGCCCCGACGGGTAAGCCGGCTCAAAGGAGAAGGCCGCTTTTTTCAGCTCCCCCTGGGGCTTGTCCATCCGCTCCATCCGCTCCAGCGCCTTGCGGCGGCTTTGGGCCCGTTTGGTGGTGGTGGCGCGGACGATATTTTTCTGGATAAAATCCTCCATCCGGGCGATTTCTTCCTGCTGCTTGTCGTATTGCTTCATCCGGTTTTCGTATTCTGCCGCCTTCAGCTCCATAAAACGGCTGTAGTTGCCGGTATAACGGACGGATTGATGCCGTTCGATTTCGTAGATGACGGTCACCAGCGCATCCAGGAAATACCGGTCATGGGATACAACCAGAATCGCGCCGGGGTACGAGCGGAGATAACCCTCCAGCCAGGTCAGAGTGGCGATGTCCAGATGGTTGGTGGGTTCGTCCAGCATCAGCACATCCGGCTCCTGGAGCAGCATTTTGGCCAGGGCCAGACGGGTGCGCTGTCCGCCGCTCAGGGTGGCAATCAGGGTATCCGGGGCAAAATCCCCAAAGCCCATTCCCGCCAGCACGCTGCGAATCCGGGATTCCATGCTGTAGCCGCCTTTTTCCTTAAACTGCTCGGATTTGGCGGCGTATTGATGCAGCAGGGTTTCATATGCCTTTTCGTTCTCATGCAGCTTCGGGTCGGCCATTGCCGCTTCCATCTCCCGCAGCTCCCGCTCGGTTTGAATGAGGGGAGCAAACACATCCAGCATTTCCGCCCAAATGGTCCGCTCGCTTTGCAGGCCGCTGTTCTGGGCCAAATAACCGACACGAATATCCTTGTTCTTGAAGATTTCGCCGCTGTCATACGACATTTCCCCGGAAATAATTTGCAGCAGCGTGGATTTTCCCGCCCCGTTGACACCAACCAGGCCGATTCTCTCTCTGTCCTGCACCTGTACATTTATATTCGACAGCACGGTTCGGGTGCCGTAGCTCTTGCTGATGTTTGAGGCCTGAAGCAAAATGGCCATGTTCCTTCGTCCCTCCGTATTTCCCGCTTGAAATTCCCATGCTGGGGCACATTCTGAAAAGCGCAAATTGGCATTTCCGCCGCTGTTTTTGCGCTCTTTGTATACCAGTGTAACATATCCGGCTCCCTTTTCTCACCCCATGAAATATTTATAGCCAAAAAGTCCAATGGCATTAAGGACAGGGGCGGTTTTTTCAGCAGTAGATGCGGTGTCGATGTTCCATTGATTGTTTGTTGCGGACAGAGGGGGCGTTATTTTCCGCATACGGTTCTTTTATCGATTTTCAAGGACACACGATTCGTTATTTCGCTTCAGAAGCATGGAGAACCGCTGTTTTTTCACAACTAAAGGATTCTGTGTCCACTTACGAGAAAAAAAGGCCGGTTTTCGAAAAATAACGGAACCAGGGTCCGCACAATGAGGCGTATGATGCTGAATGTTCAGGAGATAATGGGTCCGAGAAAAACTGGTGTGAGAATCACAGGTGACGCTATTTTACGGTCATGCGTATTGCCGGCATTGCCAGGAGGGAATGATTTTGCGGTGGCGGAGGATTCTTCGGGAACTTTATCGAAGATGTTTTGCCTGGGGGGATTGTTTTTTGCAGGGTGGAATAATATGCTACAATAGAACTAATCTAACCGAACGGATTAACGGGCTTCGCCGGCGGAGGGAAGGAGTGTGCATCAGGCATGTCCCAATGGAAAAAAGAGCTTCGCCGCACGATGCTGGAACAGCGGGAGAGGCTGGGGGCGGAGGAGAGAAGGGTGAAATCCGCCAGTCTTTGCAGCCGGATTGTGGACATGCTGGAAGGGCAGGGGATTCTCCGGGGCCAGGGACAGCTGCTTACCTTTATGCCCTTCGGCCATGAGGCGGACATTCATCCGGTGGCAGAGCGGTGCTGGGCTGCAGGCGGTTCCGTGGCGGTTCCCAAAACTGTTCCGGCGCAGAAGAAGCTGGAGCTGTTCACCGTCCGCAGTCTGGAGGAGCTGACTCCCGGGTTATGGGGAATTCTCGAGCCGGATGCGGAGAAGGGGGCTGTTCCGGCAGACCCGGCGCAGCTGCTGGCTGTGCTGGTGCCGGGAGTTGCTTTTGACCGCAGCGGGGGAAGGGTAGGCTATGGCGGCGGATATTATGACCGTCTGCTGGCGGGTCTTGAGGAGCAGGGCATTCGGCCCTTGAGGATCGCCCCGGCTTTTGAGATGCAGATTTGTGAGGAGCTTGCCCTTGAAGCCCATGATATAAGGGTGGATGCAGTTGTAACCGAATCAGGCTGGTATGTGACGGAAGGGGGTGGAGGCGGTGTCGGAGCATTCCGGGGAATTCAGCCATTTTAATGACCAGGGAAGAGCGCGGATGGTGGATGTGACGGACAAGGCGGCAACGGAGCGCAGCGCGGTGGCGGAAACGGCGGTGCGCATGCGTCCGGACACGCTGCAGCAGATCAAAACCGGCGGGATCGCCAAGGGCGATGTGCGGGCGGTGGCCCAGATTGCCGGTATCATGGCGGCCAAAAAAACCTCCGACTGGATTCCCATGTGCCATCCGTTGGCGCTGACGGGTGTGGACATCCGTTTTTCCGATAATGACAGGGATGCGCTATATATAGAAGCAACGGTGCGGACCACCGGCAAAACCGGTGTGGAGATGGAGGCCTTGACCGCCGTTTCCGCAGCGGCCTTGACGGTGTACGATATGTGCAAGGCGCTGGACAAGGACATGGAGCTTGGCCCAACACGCTTGCTGGCCAAGCAGGGTGGCAAAAGCGGCCCGTACGCAAGGCCCGGCCAATCCGCATTCCAAGACGAGGGAGGAGACCGCTATGGGGTTTAGAGTAGGCATACTGGCCGCCAGCGACCGCGGCGCGCGCAAGGAGCGGGAGCATACCAGCGCGCAAGTGATCCGCGAGCTGGTAGAAGAAGAGCTGATGGGCACAATTGTGGAATTCCGGATTGTTCCGGATGAGAAGCAGGAAATTATGGCGGCCCTCATTGAAATGACGGATTATTATGAGGCGAATCTGGTCATCACCACCGGAGGGATTGGATTGAAGCCCCGGGATGTGACGCCGGAGGCGACTCTGGAGGTAGTGGAGCGTCTTGCTCCAGGCTTTGCCGAAGCCATCCGCAGCGCGATGATTGCGGCGAATTTGCCGGAGGCGCTGTGTATGAGGGGGATTTCCGGGCTGCGGGGGCAGTCGCTGATCCTGAACCTGCCCGCCGACCCCAAGGGCGTCCATGAAAGCATGAAGGCGGTGATGGGCTATCTTCCCACAGCTCTGAACCAGCTGGAGGGCCGGGAGAGCGGAGATGAGGGGGAGGGGGCTTCATTTTAGCCCAATCTGGCCGTTGCCGGTCCGGCTATAAAGCGGTACAATGGTACTGCCGGCGGACTTTTAAAACGCTTGCATAACGATCCATAAAAGGGGAGATGGCCTCATGTTTAACGGAATTGGCGCAACCGGCATTGTGTTGATTATTCTGGTTGCATTGCTTTTGTTCGGGCCCAACAAGCTTCCGGAGCTGGGCAGGGCGTTTGGCCGCACGCTTCGCGAATTCAAGGAAGGCGCCAAGGACATCATGGACGAGGAGCCCAAGCCCCGCAAGGAAATCCGCTCTGAAGAGGTACATGTCCAGCAGGCCCAGAAGTCCGAGAGCTCTGAAGGCTCCGCCAAGCTGCCGGATTGAACCGGTTTTGCGAGCAGACATAATTGACGGATCGGGCAGGTGGTGGCATGCAGGAGATGAAGGATGAAGACATGTCTCTGGTGGAGCATCTTGCGGAGCTGCGCAAACGGGTTATTCTGGTGCTGGCGGTTTTCGTGGTCTCCGTGGTTGGCGGGCTGTTTGCCTCCTCTTATGTGATTGATCTCATCAAAAGCGCCGAACCGGCCAAGTCCATGGCCTGGCATGCCATATCCCTCTGGGACGGCATCCGCATCTATATGCAGTTTGCCGTCGGCATTTCCCTGGTAGTGGCGCTTCCGTTCACCCTGTATCAGGTGTGGGCGTTTGTGAAGCCGGGTTTGAAGGAGCATGAGCAAAAGGCGGCGCTCCGGTTTATCCCCTTTTCGGTGGTGCTGTGGCTGGTGGGACTGGCCTTCGCTTACGGCGTGGTGTTCCAGATGGCGGTGTATTTCACCAGCAAGGTCAACCGGGGGCTGGGCCTGACGGAGATTTATGGGGTCAGCCAATATTTCAGCTTTATGTTCAATATTCTGATCCCGGTGTCGCTGCTGTTTGAGCTGCCGGTGGTGGTCATGTTCCTGACCCAGCTTCGGATTCTGAATCCCCGCTTGATGAAAAAGCTGCGCCGTTTCGCGTATCTGGCGCTGGTGATTGTGGCGACGGCCATTACGCCGCCGGATTTCATCTCGGATTTTCTGGTGGCGGTTCCGCTGATTCTGCTGTATGAGTTCAGTGTGCTGCTGTCCGCCAGGGTGTACCGCAAGCAGCTGGACAAGGACAAGGCGTGGGAAGAGGAGTTCTACGGCAAGAAGCAGGAGCATCCCGTCTAGGGCGTGTCTGATAACTCCGAGGGGAGCAGCTAAGGCCCAAATTTTCGTTCATGGCAAGGAACTTTCGTGAAGGCGTACCGGGGGTACGTCAAGCGGAAGTAACGATGCAAGAGACGAAAAGGCGGTGAAAGATGCCTTCAAGCGGGTTTTCAGACACGCCCTAGCATATGTTTTCCGAAGCTGCGCTTGCTTCGCAAGCGCTTAGGCGGGACAGGGAGGCGTTATCCAATGAAACCGTGGTCCGGGAGGGCGGCGGTTTTTTGCTGTTCCAAGGAGGCGGCTTCTGCGGTCTGCGTGGCTGAACCATTGGTCGCCTTGGAAACGGGGTGGTTGCATGGGAGCCGTGGTGTAAGAGTCGCCTTGTGTATGTGAAAAATCGAGTATAATTCTGCAGAATGGGGGGATAAGCAGCAATTGTATTCGAAAAATCATTCATAATTGGGCTTGCCATAGGCACACGGGCTAAATATATGCGAAAAACCGCATACAATTGAGCAAAATGGAGGTTTGACGAAAGTTATATATGAAAAACCGAGTACATCTGCAGCACATGCAGCCGCCCACCGTGTACTTTCCTCCGTTTCGGCCCGGGCCCTACTTGTTGCGCGGCCATGGAGCCTCATTGCGGAATATTTTTCCTTTCGGTGGAGAGAATGAGGAAGGTGCCTGGGGAATCTTTGATTTTTTGGCCCAAAGGACTTGCAAATTGTTCCCAAACTGATTAATATAAGAATTGTTGTTAGCACTAAGTTGGTTCGAGTGCTAACAGAGCGCATCATGCGCAACCTTACATCCAACTAAACCATTTTTCAAGGAGGCATTTGATCCATGATCAAACCGTTAGGCGACCGCGTAGTACTTGAAGCCATTGCGAAGGAGGAAACCACGGCGAGCGGCATCGTTCTTCCCGATACTGCCAAGGAAAAGCCGCAAGAGGGCAAAGTTGTTGCTGTAGGCAGCGGACACCTGAAGGATGGACAGCGCGTAGCTTTGGAGGTTAAGGAAGGCGACCGCGTTCTTTTCTCCAAATATGCCGGTACCGAAGTGAAGTACCAAGGCAAAGAGCTGTTGATCATGCGTGAAAGCGACATCCTGGCCGTACTGGGCGAATAAGCTTCCTAAGGCGCTGCCGACCGGCAGGCTTGGCCGAACATACATTGCAACATTAAATTCTACTTATTTCGGGAGGTTTCCATAACATGGCAAGAGACATTAAGTTCAGTGAAGACGCCCGCCGCTCCATGCTTCGCGGTGTGGATGCTTTGGCGAATGCAGTGAAGGTAACCCTCGGTCCCAAGGGCCGCAACGTGGTGCTGGAGAAGAAATTCGGCAGCCCGCTGATCACCAATGACGGCGTAACCATCGCCAAGGAAATCGAACTGGAAGACCCGTTCGAAAACATGGGCGCCCAACTGGTTAAGGAAGTAGCTACCAAGACCAACGATGTAGCAGGCGACGGCACCACTACCGCAACCGTTCTGGCTCAAGCCATGATCCGCGAAGGTCTGAAGAACGTGACTGCAGGCGCCAACCCGATGGTGATCCGCAAGGGCATCGAGAAGGCTGTCAGAGCTGCCGTTGAAGAGCTGCAAAAAATCTCCAAGCCCATCGAAGGCAAACAATCCATCGCACAGGTTGCATCCATCTCCGCTGCTGACGAAGAGCTGGGCCAACTGATTGCCGAAGCTATGGAGAAGGTTGGCAATGACGGCGTGGTTACCGTTGAAGAGTCCAAGGGCTTTGTGACCGAGCTGGAAGTTGTAGAAGGTATGCAATTTGACCGCGGCTATGTGTCCGCTTATATGGTAACCGACAGCGACAAGATGGAAGCTGTTTTGGATAACCCGTATATCCTCATCACCGACAAGAAGATCACCAACATTCAAGAAATTCTGCCCGTTCTCGAAAAAATCGTACAACAAGGCAAGCCGCTCCTGATCATCGCCGAGGACGTAGAAGGCGAAGCAATGGCTACCCTAGTACTGAACAAGCTCCGCGGCACCTTCACTTGCGTGGCTGTTAAGGCTCCCGGCTTCGGCGACCGCCGCAAGGCTATGCTGGGCGACATCGCTGCTCTGACCGGCGCTCAAGTGATCACCGAAGAGCTGGGCCTGGAACTGAAGTCCGCTACTGTGGCTCAGCTGGGTTCCGCCCGTCAAGTGCGTGTGACCAAGGAAAACACCATCATCGTGGACGGCAGCGGCGACAAGAAGGACATCGGCCAACGTGTCAGCCAAATCCGCGCCCAACTGGAAGAAACCACTTCCGATTTCGACCGCGAGAAGCTGCAAGAGCGTCTGGCTAAGCTGTCCGGCGGCGTAGCTGTTATCAAGGTTGGCGCTGCTACCGAAACCGAGCTGAAGGAACGCAAGCTGCGTATTGAAGACGCCCTGAACTCCACCCGTGCGGCTGTGGAAGAAGGCATCGTTTCCGGCGGCGGTACTGCCCTGGTGAACGTATATGCTGCTGTTGCTGCGGTTGTTGCCGAGGGCGACGAAAAGACTGGCGTAAACATCGTGCTGCGCGCTCTGGAAGAGCCGGTACGCATTATTGCCGGCAACGCCGGCCAAGAGGGCTCCGTTATCGTTGAGCGTCTGAAGAAGGAGCCTGTAGGCACCGGCTACAACGCCGCTACCGACGAGTGGGTGAACATGTTCCAAGCCGGTATCGTTGACCCGGCCAAGGTTACCCGTTCCGCACTGCAAAACGCTGCTTCCGTTGCAGCTATGTTCCTGACCACTGAGGCTGTTGTCGCCGAGAAGCCGGAAGACAAAAAAGCCGGCATGGCCGAAATGAACGCTATGGCTGGCGGTGGCATGGGCGGTATGGGCGGATTCTAATCCACCCCCTGCTCCAACCCTATATAGAATTTAGGAAGAGACCCTTCGGGGTCTCTTTTTTGTCTTATAATAAATGGCAAAAGGAGTGGATGAGGGCAATGAGCAGCCGGGAGCAGGATTTTTTGAGGGGAATCGCTTATTTGGCCTTGGGAAATGCGCGGCAGCAGGAGGCTTGCCGAGCGCTTCGGAAGCTTAGGATGATGGAGGAGCTGGAGCAATACCATCCTGTGCTGGTGGGGACGGTTCCTATTGACGTGGATATTCCCGGGAGCGATCTGGATGTAATCTGCCAGGTGAAGGAAGGGAAGCAGAAGGCGTTTGAGGCTCTGTTGAAAAAGGTATTCGGAGGGCTGGATGGCTTTGAGTATGCCGCCAGAGTGGTGGACGGCTTGCCCCGGCAGGTGGGCCGGTTCCGGCATGGGGGTTGGATGGTGGAGGTTTTTGGCCAGCCGGTGCCGGTTGAGGAGCAGAATGGTTACCGCCATATGGTGGTGGAGGACCGGCTTCTTGAGCTGCTGGGTGACGGGGGCCGAGAAGCCATCCGCAGGCTGAAGCTGCAGGGGCTCAAAACAGAGTCTGCCTTCGCCCGGCTGCTCCAATTGGAAGGGGACCCGTACCTGAAGCTGCTGGAGATGTACAATTGGACGCCGGAACAGCTGGAGGAGCTTGTAAGGGGCCGAGAATGGCGGAGCCCGGTATAGGCAGGCGAATATTCGGGGGAGAAGGGAATGTATCAGGCCTTAGGTTTCCAAATTCTTCATATATTCTTAAGCTCAAACCAGAACAGATGTGCTATAATAACATGCAAATCATGTACCAGCTACGAGGAGCGGATGGAATGGAACAGCTGATTGCCTTTTTGCAGGAGCAACAAGCGGATTTTGAGATCATCCGCCACGAGCGTTCCTTTCATACAGCCAAGGAGGGAGCGGAGGCGCTGGGGATTGAGCTGGGGCAAACTGCTCCGTCCCTCATCGTCAAAACGGAGGCGGGATTCTTTGCTGTTATGCTGTCGGGCGCCGGAGGGCGGTTGAATATGAACCGGCTAAAGCCTATTCTCGGTGTACAGCAGGTGAAGCTGGCATCTCCTGTTGAGGTGGAGGAGCTTACCGGCTCCAAACCTGGGGATGTGGGGCTGATGCAACGGTCGCTGCCAACCGTTGTGGACAAGCGGCTTTTCCGTTTCAGATACATTTTCGGAGGGACGGGGGTCCCGGATACTACTCTGAAAATCCGGCCGGAGGACGCGGTTCGGCTCAACCGGATTGCAGGATATTTGGAAGAGGAAGCAAATGAAGGGCGGAGAGTGGATTGAAGGACAGGTTCAAGCTGATCCCGGCGGTTCATTTGTTTTTTATCCGGGAGGACCGAATTTTGCTGCTGCGGCGCTACAATACCGGTTATGAAGATGGAAATTACAGTGTGGTTGCGGGGCACCTGGATGGCGGTGAAGAAGTTTGGCAGGCTGCAGCCCGGGAGGCGTACGAGGAAGCGGGAGTTATCCTCAGGCAGGCGGATGTGGAAATGGCGGGGGTTATGCACCGGTTGTCCGATGACGAGAGAGTGGATTTTTTTGTACATATAAGGGCTTGGGAGGGGGAGCTTGTGAACCGGGAGCCGGATAAATGCGATGAGCTGGCATGGTTTGCACTGGATGAGCTTCCTGCCAATACGATTCCGTATGTGGCCAGAGCCATCGGCAATTACCGCAAAGGGCAATGGTTTGACAGCTTCGGTTGGGAGTCAGCGGTCCGGCCGGGCTTGCAATAGGAAAAAGCAAGGCAAACTCCAATCGGATTGCAGGGAGCGGATGCTATGGAAAGCGGGACAAAGCTGAAGCTGGATGGGGCGGAGCTGGGGATGCTTGTCCGGGAGGCCTTCGGGGCTGATCCGGAGGAGACGGAGGAGCTGTCCGATGGCTGGGCGAATACGGCCTACCGGGTCCGGCTGCAGGACGGGAGAAGGATGGTGCTGAAGCTGGCTCCTCTGCCCGAAGTGAAGCAAATGCGGTATGAGGTCAAGCTGATGCAGACGGAGGTGGACATGCTCAAGCGGCTGGAAGGGGTGCTGCCCGTTCCCCGCGTGTTTGTGTATGATAACAGCCGCAGTCTGGTGGCTTCGGACTATTTCTTTATGGAGCATCTGGACGGCACTCCGTACAACAAGCTGAAGCCGTCGCTGAGTCCGGAGGAGCGGGAAGCGGTGGAACTGCAGCTGGGCCGATATAACCGGACGCTGAATGAGGTGCGGGGGGAGAGGTTCGGACTTTATGCGGCTCCGGCGGCTGCGGAGGTTGGCTGGTTTGAGGTTTTCCGCGGGCTGGTGGAAGATGTTCTGGAGGATGGCAAGGAGATGTCGGTGGATTTGCCTGTGCCGGAGCAAGAGGTTTTGGCGCTTGTTGAGGGCAGCCGCTGCGCGCTGGACGAGGTAACGGAGCCCAGGCTGGTCCATTGGGACTTATGGGACGGCAATGTATTCGTCCGGGACGGAAGGATTGCCGGGCTGATCGATTTTGAGCGGGCCATGTGGGGGGACCCCCTTATTGAAGCATACTTCCGCAACGGGACTCTGACAGAGGCGTTCCGCCAGGGCTACGGGCTGGAAGCCTTCTCGGCTGCCCAGGAAGCACGGGTAATGCTTTATGACCTGTATCTGGACTTGATCATGCATATTGAGCGCCCGTTCCGCCAGTTTGCTTCCCCGGATCATGAAGCATGGACAAGGGAGCGGCTTGTGAAGGATTGGGAGCGCATCTGTAAGGCTCTGGGATAAAGGTGCCGGATGGCCGGCCAAGAGGGAGTGGCGTCTTGAAAATTGCGTTTGTGCTGTTCGACGGTGTGACCTTTTTGGACTTTATCATCAAAGCTGAGAAGACTCCGTCCTCTCCAGGGCGGAGATGAATCAGCGGTTTTCTGAAATGTTGCGAACATATGTGCTATGCTATGGAAAAAGCCCACGAAGGGATGAAGTGCGCATGATCGTGCATCAAGCGTACAAGTATCGTATCTACCCGAATGCAGACCAACAGCAGCTCATAAGACGTATGTTCGGTTGCTGCCGGTTTGTGTTCAACCATTTCCTGGCGAAATGGAACAGCGCGTATTCGGAAACAGGGAAAGGGTTGTCGTACCATTCGTGTGCGACTGCGCTTCCCGCCCCGAAAAACCGTCCAAAACTGTCCGCCACATGCCGAACGCTGGATGCAAAGCGATGTATCGACTTCTTTTAACCACTCATACTCCGTTTTCAGGCGAATTTGTCCGTCAGCTCGCGTACAAGGCTTCCTGGTACGGCCGAACGCTTCGGGTGGCGGACCGGTTTGAACCGACCAGTCAGCGCTGTCATGTATGTGGCACGGTCCATCCCGAGGTGAAGAATCTATCGATCCGGGAATGGACATGTTCGACCTGTGGAACCGCTCATGATCGAGACGAGAACGCGGCCCATAATATCAAGAGCGCCGCCATCTAGCAGCGCCCTACTTTGAACTGCGGGAACCGCAGGGATCGCTTGCTAAGAAAGAGGAGGGTCCTCCTCTGTTCGCAAGAATCCCCCACTTCAAGTGCAGCTAAGTGGGGGAGAGTTCAATGAATGGCTGAAGGGCGCGGAGAAGGCCAGGTACAAGGTTTCGGTCTGCACCGGATCGCTGCTTCTGGGAGCCGCCGGTCTGCTGGAGGGGAAAAAAGCCACCACCCATCCCCGGGCTTATGAGCTGTTGGAGCCGTATTGCCAAGAGGTTGTTCCCGCCCGGATTGTTCGGGACGGCCATGTCATTACAGCCGGGGGCGTAACGTCCTCCATTGATTTGGGGCTGTATATGATCCAACTGCTGGTTTCCTCTGAGGCGGCGGAGCAGGTTCAGGGGCAGATTGATTATCCTTACCGGCTGCAAGGTGCAGTGGAGATGGAATCAGACAGCGCCCCGCCGGAGTGATGGGGGAGGAGGTTCAAGATGAAGATACGGATCATCGGTCCTTGCGGAAGCGGAAAATCTACTGCTGCCCGGGCTTTGTCCCGGCAATTGAGCATTCCTTGCTACGAAATCGATAATCTGATCTGGGATAGAAGCGCCACAGGGGTGAGAAATCCGGAGGCGGTCCGGAACCGGATGTTCCAGGAGGTTCTGGAATCGGAGGCTTGGATTCTGGAGGGGGTTCAGCATAGCTGGACGATGGAGAGCTTCCGGCAGGCGGATTGGGTGGTGCTGCTGCATCCCCATGTGCTGGTTCGGGATTACCGGATTATCCGGCGGTTTGTCCGGAGCAGAACGGGGCTGGAGCCGTGGAACTATAAGCAGACCTTTTCCAATCTGGTGAAAATGGTGGTGCAGTGGAATCACGGGTATGACCCGGATAAGATTCTCAGGCTGACTGCGGAGTTTGCCGGGAAGCGGCTTGTGGCCGCCGGGCCGAAGGAGCTGTCCGCTTGGGCGGACCACTTAATGCGGAATGAAGCCTAGGCGGGGGGGGCCAGTGTGGAGCAGCGGGGGGCTTAAATGGAGGGGGCGTGTGGCGGCGGAGGTCTAAGTTGAGGGTGTGCGGGGCAATTGGTGGAGGACTAACTCGTTGTGTTTGTTGAGGCTGCGGCTGCGGTGGCTAGGATGTAATGGCGGTGAGAGCCGCTATTTGCCTCAAAATCGGGGAATGGAAAATCTAACGGAAGCAGGGGCCGTTATTGGGCCAAAATGGGAACTAAGGCCGGTCATTTGGTCCAAATAGCGGCGTTGGCCGCCGTTAGATTTTGAGAAGCAGCGTTTTCGTGGAAATAAAGGCTTTCACCGCCGTTAGAGCTGTCTCCCCCTGCCATGCCTCCACTAGAGGGAGGGGCAACCAACACTACGGCCATCCCCATCAGAGGGAAGCGGCGGCTTACATCATGGTCTTCCCCACCAGAGGAGGCAGGTGCGCACGCTAACGGCCATACCCACCAGAGGGGGGAGCGGCCAATCCACGGCCTCCCCCCAACAGGCGTGAGGGGCGCCTTGCCCTAAAAAATCCGCTGCTGCCAGCCCTTCAGCTTGGCTAAAGCTTCTACGTAGTAGTAGTCGCCATAGATAAGGGAGACATTGACATTCTGTCCCGCCGGCTTGTGGCCTGTGCCTTCCACCAGGATCGCCTCATGCTCCGGCTGGTTCCATGTGGCGTAGCTCCGGGTCAGCGACACCAGGATTTGCTCCGCCGCCCGGGCATACAGATTGGCTTCCGCCGGGGAGCCCACAGCCGCGGCGATTTCCAGAAGGCCGGAAGCGGCGCAGGCGGCAGCGGAGGTATCCCGCGGTTCGCCGTCCAGCAGGCCGTTGTTGGCGCGGAAATCCCAATGGGGCACATGATCCTCCGGCAGATTGGCCAGGAAGAAATGGGCCACCCGCCGGGCCGCTTGCAGGAACCGGATTTCTCCGGTGTAGCGGTACACATTGGCCATGCCGTGCAGGGCCCAGGATTGTCCGCGGCTCCAGGCCGAATCCGGTCCGGCGCCCTGTCCGCCCAGGGATTCCAGGAATGCGCCGCTCTCCGGGTCGAAGGAGACGATATGGCGCACCGAGCCGTCCTCCCGGATGAAATGGGCAAGCACCGTATCCGCATGGGCGATGGCAATATGCCGGAAACGGGGGTCAGGCAGCTCCTCTGCGGCCCAAAGGAGCAGGCTTAAGTTCAATGAGGAGTCTATGATGGACCAGCCGGTATGGTCCCCGTTCCAGGCCCGCAGGAAGCGGCCAGCCAGATTGAACCGGCCTGCCAGGAAATTGGCCGCGGCCAGCCCGCGGCGGCGGGCATCGGCATCGCCGGTCAGCTTGTATTTGATCACCGCCGTAGGCAGATATTGAAAGCCTACATCATGGTGGAAGCGGTTGTCCCGCAAGGTGCATTGCTCAATTCGTTCATCCCAGCTCCAGGCTGCCTCCCGGTATACCGCCTCTCCCGTCATATCATGCATAATCCACAGAAGCCCCGGCCAAAAGCCGGAGGTCCACCAGTCCAGATTGCTGCTGTCATATTTGCCGTCCTGTCCCGCAACGTGAGGAACCTTGTCCCCAATTTGGGCGACCATCGCTTTTGTTTTAACGGCAAGCCGGTCCCAGGCGGCGGGCAGCCATTCCTCCAGCTTCAGGCCAAAATCCGGCAATTGTGTTCCCATATCCGATCATCCTCCAATTGAAATAGTATCGCAGTCAAGGCAGCTCTCCAAAGTTATAAACTCTTCCTCCAGCATAGTGGATGAAGCGCGCCCATAGTGTAGGGCGGTTATGACATAATGTTGCTGTATTATGGTTTCGGGGCTTACAGGCCCCGCTGCACCTTGCGCCCCTTCTGGGCGGAAATCCACAGCAGCTTGTTCAACAGCTTTAAGGTTTCCGGCGAGTGGGAAATAATCCGTGCCGCAGGCAAATCCGGAAGTGTTTTGGCCAATTTGGCTTCTCCCTCGCCTTTGCGCAGGCGCGCCGCGATCTGCTGCAGGCGGCGCTCCACCAGCTCCCGGGGCAGGCGGAAGGCATGAGCCAGTATTTGTGCGGCATGGGCCTCCTCCAGATGCTCCGCGTAGTCTTCGATCATATAAATTGGCATGGCCGCGTACAGCTGGAACAGCCCGGCCTGAATCTCCTGCAGCTCGGCAAACAGCCGTGGGAGCTCAGGTTGGCTGCCCACATGGCGGACCGGGTGGCATAGCTCATGAAAAAACACGGAACGGGCTTCATCATAAGCCAACCTCTGGTCCAGGAAAATCACCGAATACCCGCCCTCCCGCCAATCAGCGAAGGAAGGCCCCATATAAAAAACCAAATCTGCTCCAAATAGCTGCGCCACCCATTCCAGATCCAAATCACCGGGGGTGCGGATGCCGCTATGTATGTACCGGGAATTGATCCACTGCTCCAACTCGCAAGGCCTATATCCCTCAAGTATCATAAAATCACTCCAAAATAGAGAATATATGTTCGGTTTTATGGCCAAAAAGAAAGCCCTTCGGGGCTTTTCTTTGTTTGCTGGACGCGAAAATCACTTGTCCAGTCCCTTCATCCGCCGGTAGGCCTCTACTGCCGCTTCCGCCACCCGCAGCTCCTCTTCCGTATAGGAGTGGGCTCCGCCGAAGAAGGCCCGGCCGCCCGCAGGCTCCCGCCCGAGAAGAGAATCCGCATTCACTTCGAACACGTCGGCAAACGCAGCAACCAGCACATCCTCCACAGGCCGCTTATTGGCTTCGATGCGGGAAAGCACGCTGTTGTTGATGCCGATTTTCTGGGCCAGCTCCAACTGGGTCCAGCCCTTCTCCTCCCGCAAGCTGCGGATTCGATCTCCGATTTTCATCATCCTCACCAACCCTCTTAAAAAAGCACACTATGATTATACCACTTTTGTGAGCGGTGAAAATAATTATTTTGCCGAATTAGCAAAAAAATCATTGACACTTTTTTGCTTAGCCAGTAGTATAAAGGCATTAAAGTTGCTGATTTAGCAAAATAAAGGAGTATTCATCCCCTTTTTACATCTTATTTTTCTGAAACAGCAAATATCGGGAGGTTTTCAAATGAGCAAAGCAGGAAAGGGCGGAATCCGCATCGGTCAAATGGAAATCAACATGGACGAGACCCGCCGCAGGGTGGAGGAGCGGCTGGAAACAGCGCGGGTGTACAAGTATTTGGGGATCGTGCGCAGGGAGGTCCGGATGACGTCAGGCACAGAGCCCCGGTATCATGGGGCAACCAACCGTATCGGCAAGGCGACGGAGGCGGCTGCGGTGTGGAATGCGGATCAGGAGGAGCGGATGCGGACTGCTTATGAGGATGTGGAACGGGCGGTGGGCAGCCTCCCGGACAAGCAGGGGGAAATTATCCGGTTGCGTTATCTGAGCAGTTTGGACGGGGAAATGGATTTTCAAGTATGCCAGGAGGTGCATCTGAGCGAGCGGACCTACCGGAGAGTGAAGGCGAAGGCGATTGTCAATTTGGCGTTGGCGCTCCGGCTGGAGGAATGGAGCTTCGCCGAATAAGTGGCCGCTCTCCGGCCGGGGAATGGCCTGAAGTTGGCCCGCCATTGGACAGCAGCCATGGTATATTGATATCGTGGCCAACCAAGACAAAGGCTGCAAATCCCAACTGCATAACCGCACCCGCTTATTCCGGAAATGGCGCCATATACCGGATGAGACGCGCAAAAGGGACGCTTCCCATGAGGCGTCTTTTTTTACGAAAATGCACGATTGTCGGGATGACAATCATAACGGAGAGGAGAGAGGCCATGAAATGGTTCCGCAAACGGGTTCCCAAGTCCCAGGGTTACTTGGCTGTGCAGCCTGCCCGCTGCAAGGGCTGCCTGTGGGGCAGCTGGGAAGGAAGCGCGCAATTCTGCAGCAAACCCCACAAATGCGTAAAGGAGGACATCGTCCATGCTGACTGTACAAGGGTTGGATAAGGCGATCCGGCAGATGGCCGGGGCCGCGGCCAACCGGCGGTTTTACAACCGGCTGAGATATGACGTTGCGGAGGAGTTCATGGATGCTTGCGCCGCCGGAAGCGCCTGGGTGTCCCCACGACTGGCGGCATCCTTCCAAAGAGCGTCCTACCAGGGCAAGAAGGAATGGGTGTTTGAGGTAAAAGGCCCTTACGCCATGGAAGCGGGAACGACCGTTCCGAATGCGGCCAAGCTGGGCGCTCCCCGGATTATGGGCCGCGCTTTGTCGAAAACGGCAGGCAAGCTGCCTGCTCAGGCGGACCGCTTTTTCCATTCTGCAGGAAAGGCGGCGGGTTTTGATGTATCGAAGCAGTCTTGAGGCCATGAAGGCTACAATCAGGCAGGCAGTACCCGGCGGCCTTCCTTTTTATGTAGAGGCGCTGCCTGGGGAGCTTTCGCTGCCGGCCTTTTATTTGGAGCATATGGCCAGCAGTGCGGAAACTGTCGGCGTCTCCACCGTCCGGTTCCAGATCCAGTGGCAGGTGATGTATCTTCCGGAGATGCCCGCAGCCGGGGGAGTGCCGGATGGGCTGGCCCAACTGGCTGCGGCGGACCAGCTGCGGGAGGCGTTTATGCGGGAGCCTGTGCTGACGGCACCGGACGGCACCTTGTTCCAGGTGGAGGCCTTCAGCGGAGGCACAGGAGAAACAGGCATGTTCCTGGCTGTTACTCTCTCCGCCCAATATATCCCCAGCTTCGGCGGCGAGCCGGAAGAGCCTCTCATGCAGGAGCTGCATTGGAGGGGCCTGTAAGCAGAAGCTGTACATGCAAGACCATTTTATTTAACAGGAGGAATTATTCATGCCATTACCCAGTATCCAAATTGTGTTTAAGCAAGCGGCCGCTGCCGCTGTCACCCAAGGCGCCACAGGCATTGCCGCGCTGATTCTGAAGGATGCCTCTGTCGACAGCGGAGTGGCGGAGCACCAGCTCTACACTGTCAGCGACATTCCCGCTGCATTGACAGACGCCAACAAAGACTACGCCCGCCTGGCTCTGGCCGGCGCCCCTGCTCAAGTGAAGCTGGTGGTGATTCCCGCCGGTGCCGCCGACTATGCAGCCGCTCAGGAATATCTGGAAACCATCCGGTGGAATGTGCTGGCCGTTCCCGGCATTGCCGCTGCCGATGCAGCCTCCATGGGCGTATGGGCCAAGGGATTGTTTGAGACCAAGCTCCGCAAGATTACTGCCGTTCTGCCCTCTGTGGCAGCCGATCACCCGGCTGTGGTCAACTTTACCACCGACACCATCAAGGTTGGGTCTGTGACGTATACCAATTCGGATTTCACTGCGCGGATTGCCGGTCTGATCGCCGGATTGCCGCTGTCCGTATCCCCCACCTATCAGGTGCTGCCTGAGGTCACAGGTGTGCCCAAGCTGACCAAGGCCCAGGCGGATGCCGCTGTGGATGCCGGCAAGCTGATCCTGTACCACGACGGGGAAAAGGTCAAAATCGCCCGCGGCGTTACCTCTTTTGTGACTCCGACAGAAGCTATGGGAACGGATTGGAAGAAAATCAAGGTGGTCCGGATTCTCAACAAGCTGTATGAGGATATCCGCAAAACCGCAGAGGACAACTACATCGGTAAAATGAACAACAGCTACATGAATAAGGTGCTTTTGGTTTCGGCCATTAATGCATACTTCGAGGGTTTGGAGCAAAGCGGAATTCTTGATCCGGGCAAAAACCGGGCGAGCATCGATGTGGCGGCACAGCGCATTTATCTGCAGTCTACCGGTGTGGATGTGACAGGAATGAACGAGCAGCAGGTGAAGGAAGCCAACACCGACGATCAGGTATTCCTGAAGGCAGCGGTTCAGCCGCTGGACGCCATTGAGGACATTAAGCTGGATATTTTTCTGTAAGCTCCAGGCAGCTGCATTTATCCATTTATAAGGAGGAATTCACGTATGGCAATGCAAGGGGAAAAGGTAATCAACGGCACGTTCGGCGAGGTATGGCTGGACGGCGAATATATCGCTGAGGTGAAGGGCCTGCAGGCCAAGGTCAGCATTGAAAAGGAAGACATTCCGGTAGCGGGCAAATATGCCACCGACAGCAAATTTATGGGCTACAAGGGCACCGGTACTCTGCGCATGTACAAAACCAACTCCCGGATGATCGCCAAGCTGAGCGAGCTGATCAAAGCCGGCACCATCACCCGCTTCCAGATTATCTCGCAGGTAAAGGACCCTTCCACCGCGGGTGCGGAGCGGATCATAATCAAGGATGCCAGCTTCGACGATATGACTCTCATCGACTGGGAGCTGCGCAAGAACGGCGAGCTGGAGTGCCCGTTCACCTTCACCGATTGGGAGACCACCGACCTGATGAGCTCCAACCAAAACTGACATTGGCGGGAGCGGCGGCCGGTTCACAGTCTTAGCCCCGCAGGAGGGCTAGAGGCCGAATAGCGGAAGGAAACTTTCCGTTATTGGCTGGCAAGAGTAAGCCGGTTGGCAATAACGGAAGGCATTTTTCCGTTATCAGCCTCCTTTCCCCCTGCAGCGGCCGCCCGGAGGGGAGATAGCGGAATATGGGCTTCCGCTATCGCTCCATAAGCAGCTCTGCCGCCTAAATAGCGGAACAAAGCGTTCCGCTATCCTGAGCCGGAACGGCCCGTCCCGTCCACAGGCCGCAGACTGCAGGCTACAGGCTGTATCGATGTCCATACTTTTACCACATTCATTCAATAAAAGGAGAACGATCATATGAGCACATTGGATTTGCTGTTGGGCCTTGACCCAACCAAGTTGAAGCGCCCGGTGCGCCAGGTGGAGCTGACCCGTCTCAGCGAGGCGGCAGGGGAGAAGGTTGTGTTTACCATCCAGGCCCTGACCCTGTCCGAGGAAGAGGAAATCAGCGAGATTTGTGACAAGGGCGGAGTGAAGGACCCGGTGGCGGTGCGGATTTTTACTCTGCTTAAAGGAGTGACTACCCCCGATCTCAAGTCCCCGAAGCTTCTGGAACGGTATGGCGTTGCCACTCCCAAGGAGCTGCTGGAATCCGGCAAGCTTTTGCAATCCGGGGAAATCGCCCATCTGTACAGCCAAATCTCCGAGCTGTCCGGCTACAGCGACAATGCGGTGACTGAGTTAAAAAACGGATAGAGACGGACGGAGAGCTGGCGTTCCTTTATTACTGCTGGAGCCGCAAGGCGCTCCTTCCGTCCCAGGTGTACACCATGCCTCCCGGTGAAAAGCTGCTGGTGCGGGCATTCTTCGAATATGAAATTATGGAGCGGGACCGGCTGATCCGCCAGCAGGCCTGGCCCACCGTACCGCTCATGTAAGGAAGGGGGGAACCGCTGATGAAGCTCACCGCCGTGCTCAGCCTCACCGACAACTACACGGATACGCTGAAGCACGCCATCAAAAAGACGCAGGAATTCCGCGACGAAACGGAAAAAACGCGGAAGGCGCTGGAGAACACAAACAGGAAAAAATACGAGCTGGATGTGGAAGTTTCTCAGGCAGTAGCAAATTTGAATGAGATCCACCAAACGCTTGTAATGATGAAGAGTACAACTATAAATGTACAGTTTCAAACGAATAATTTTAATCAAGTCATCAATCAGCAAAATCAAGTGGCACAAAAGCAGAATAAGCTTGTGGAAGCCGGGAAAAAGCTGGCTACCAGCGCTATATCCGGCGTGATTAAGCTATTGAAATTAGCAGTGCAGCCTCTATCATTCATGCTCCGGAAAACGGCGGATTTAGTGTCTTCATCGTTAAGGGGGGCCGCTGCCTTTGAAAGAAGTTCTATGAGTGTTGAGCACACGATTGCTGTAAACAACAAGGGGCTGAGTCCCGAGGCAATCAAAAAGAAAGCAGCAGATTATATGAGCACGTATCGTAAAGCTGCAGAGTTGACCAGTTTTGATACGGAAGATGTGCAAAAGGCAGGTACCCGCGCTATTGCCATGGCCATGGGCGATACCCAGGAAGCAACTAACTTGCTTCGCCTTGCAGGCGATATGGCTGCACTGACTCCGGGAAAATCGTTGGAGGATGCATTGGGAGCATTAATGGAGCTGAAAAAGGGAGACGGCGGTTCCATGGATGATTTCGGATTCTTCACAACGGAAAGCAGAGTAAAGGCAGCCGGCAACGACATGGGAAAGGTCACGGACCGCAATGGCATCAAGCTTAACGATATGTTCAGAGGCGGAGGAGAACAGGCGGGAGAATCGGCAGAGGGGCTATGGAAAAGTATCACCAACTCGATGAAAAATGGAATTGAGGATATGGGCAAGGATACTTTGACTGCGCTTAAGCCGGAAATGAAAAAGTGGGCTGCTTTTTTTAGAAGCGATGGCTTTCAAAAGATGATTGCTGCAGGGTCCAATATTATGTCGGGATTGGCTAAGGGAATTGCCGAAAGATCAGCCAGTCTTCGCGGATGGTTTGAGAGCACTTTTTTCAACAATGAGGAGTTTGCCAATCTCAGTCTAAAGGGAAAGTTTCTATATGTGCTGGATGAAATGAAGAAAGGCTTTGATGATTGGTTTGAAACGGAAGGAAAAGGAATTTTTCAAAAAATCGTAAGTGTTGGAAGCCAAGTTCTTGCTGATAGCGCAATAAAGTTCAGTGAAGTGGGCGTGACAATTGGAAAATCCTTGGCGAAAGGAATGGTCGATGGCTTAGGTGAGGTTGCCAAGGACCATCCCGTATTATCAAGCCTTACTGTAGGCGCTGCAGCTACTGCAGTGGGTGGACCTGCAGTAGGGGCCGTAACTGCGGGGACGACATTAGTTGTTAGTAGTGTAGGTGGATTTATGGATAGAGTTGAAGAAAGGAAGAAAACCAGAGAGTTGGAAAAGCAAGCGGCATGGGAGAAATCTAAAAATTCCACCCCAGAAACACCTTTTCTTCCTAATACAACTTTGTCTGGAAAACCCAAAGACCGTACTTTTCTCCATGACGGGAGAGATTGGCTGTGGAATCATCTAATCGACATGGGATTAATGGATGTTCCTAAACCTAAAGCCATCGGCCTTCCCCGTGTCCCTTACGACAATTATCCCGCGTTGCTTCATCAGAATGAGCGGGTGTTGACTGCGCAGGAGGCCCGCAGCATGGACCGGACCGGTTCGCCTGTTGTCATTAACCTGACTGCCGGAAAAACGGTGGACCCGGATATCGGCAGGCTGATGGCCGCCCTCCGGAGCGCGGTGGAAGCCGCCGGTTTTAATATGGCGCCGGGAGGGGCAACCGCATGATTGAATATTGGCTGACCTTCAACAATGGAACGGAAAAACTGCGGCTTCCCGTACCCCCGCAGGAATTTGAAATGTCCACGGGTCTTAACAATACGACAGTGACCAACAGTGAAATTGGCGAGATTAATCTGATCGGCAAACCTCGTTTGAAAACGGTGACCTTGTCGTCGTATTTTCCCATCCGCCCGGACGGGCTTTGTCAGTATACCGGTTTTCCGTCTCCTGCAGAATGTCTCGACCTGATCCGCCGCTGGCGCGAATCGGGCAAGCCCATCCGCCTTCTCGTTGTCGGCGAGAGCCTGAAGGTGAATGAAGCCATGTCCATTGAGAGCTTTCAGGTGTCGCAAAAACCGGGTCCCCAGGATATTTACTTTTCACTGGAGCTTAAGGAATACCGCTTTTTGCCCCCAGAAGTGGATGGAAACGGTCTGACAGATGCGCTGGCGCTTCTGAAGGAATATACCGGGACCCGGCCTGTGGAACGGAGCGTTCCCCAAACGTATACCACCCAGCCTGGGGACACGCTTTGGGCGATTGCCCGCCGTTTCTACCACAATGCCGCCAGGGCGGAGGAGCTTCGCAGGAGGAATGCCTTGCCTGATGAGCCGGCGGTGCCGGAAGGAAAGGTGCTGGTTCTATGAGGCTTCTTCACCTTTCCAAAGGGGGCAGGCAAACGGATCTGACCCATCTGGCCCAGCGGATGACATGGAGCGGCTCCTACCAGGAAGCGGCGCGAAAGCTGGATGTGGAGCTGACGGTATCCGCAACGGATTATTGGCTGCGCTCTCCGGCGGTGGAGCTGGCGGATATGCTGTTGCTGGTTTCCGACGAGGGAGTGGAGCTGTTCCGGGGGTATGTTTTTGGCAAATCGAAAACCCTCACAGGCAATACCTTGACTCTGAATGCCTACGACGGAATGATTTATCTGATCAAATCGGAGCTTTCCAGGCAATTTCAGAACGTGACGGCAGAGCAAGTCGCGGAGGAGGTTTGCCGGGAGCTGGAAGTTCCCGCAGGAGATATGGCCTATACCGGCATCCCCCAAAGCTTTCCCCATCTTGCCAAAACAGGCTATGAGGCAATTATGACGGCTTACACCACCGCCGGCAGGCAAAATGCAAGGCGCTACATGCCCCGCATGAATGCAGGCAAGCTGGATGTGATTGAAAAAGGCACTGTAGTAGCCAAACGCAAGGTGCTGGCATCGGTTCATATTACGGAGTCCAGCTATGGGGAGAATCTGGAGGACATGGTGAATACAGTGCTGCTTACGGATGAAAAGGGCAATTCCCTTGGCCATATCTCCCGCCCTGAATGGGTGTCTTCCTATGGGCTTTTGCAGAAGGTATACCAGCAGGAAGAGGGCAAAGATCTTGTTACCATGGCCAAATCTCTGCTCCAGGATTATAAAAAGGATGCGTCTCTTGAGCTTTTGGGAGGGGCGGATGCTTACGACCTCATAGCGGGAAATGCGGTTCAGGTCCGTGAGTCCTATACGGGACTCAATGGGCTTTTTTATATTGACGAGGATACGCATATCTTTGAGAACAGCCAGCACATGGTGTCGCTGGAGCTGAACTTCCGGAATGTGATGGATGAGCAAGAGGCGGAAACAGGGGAGAAGGAAGAGCCTTCCGGAGACATTGATGAAAATCCGTCAGAGGAAGATGAGATATGGCTCTATTTGAAAAAATACGGTCCGGAGGGATAAACATGCAAAGCGCGGCATGGCTGGTGAATTTCATCCGGAATGAGGCGGCGAAGGCGTGCCCTTCCGGTATTTTTTTGGCTGAGCTGGTGAGCGGTTCTCCCTTCCGCATCCGGCTGTCGGGAGTGGAGCTGGGAAACCCGTTTCTGCTCGTCACCCCGGCTCTGTTGGCTGCGGCGTCCGGGAATGAGCCTGAGGTGAAGCCCGGTGACATGATTCTGGTGCTGGGATTGGATAATCAACAGCAATATGTGGCAGTGAGCAAGGTGGTGAAAAGCTAATGGCGGGCATTTTTCCATTTATGGAGGCGCAGGCAGGTACGCTTGGCAAAAAAGAGCTGCCTCTGTTCCGGGAGTATGCCTGGGACTATGGCAGCGGGCAAATGAAGCTGGTCAACGGCGCGCCGGTTGTTGTGGAAGGGCAGGAGGCCCTTCAGGTTTGGATTTATAAGGCGCTGCACACGGCACGTTACCGTTATCTGGGCTACAGCCCGTATTACGGCTCGGAGCTGGAGAAGCTGGTGGGCAGCGCTTATACCCCGGGGGCAACACAGCTGGAGCTGGCGCGTTATGTCCGCGAGGCGTTGACGGTAAACCCATATATTACGGGAGTTCCCCGTGTAGAGGCAAGTTTTCGGGGCAACCGGCTGGAGGGAAGTGTGACTGTGGACACGATTTATGGGGAGGTGAAGGTGGATGTTTGAGCAAGAAACGCAGGAAAAGCTTCTGAAAGCGATGCTTGGCCGGATGGAGCCGGGAATCGCCAAGTTGGAGGGGAGCTTTTCCTATGATGTGTCGTCGGCTTTGTCTGTGGAACTGGCTATTGCTTACGCCCAGTTGGAGCGTGTGCTGCGACTGGGCTTTGCCGCCACCAGCTCCGGCGTTTATCTGGACCGCCGGGCGGATGAGCACGGTGTAACCCGCCGCAGCGCCGCCAAGGCCAACGGCGAGGTTGTGGTGACGGGCTCGGCAGGCGCTGCGGTGCCCAAAGGTACGGTGTTTGCTACGGGAGCGGGCATCCGTTATGCAGCTGCGGTTGGTGTGGTGCTGCCCGCGGAGGGCCGGGCGGTGGTGAAGGTTGAGGCGGAAAAAGCGGGTGCCTCCGGCAATGCCGCTTCCGGGACGATCACGGTCATTCCCGTATCGGTGTCCGGCGTAAGCGCTGTGAACAATGATGCGCCTGTCACGGGAGGAGCGGATGCCGAAAGCGATGCCTCCCTTCTGGAGCGGCTCTTGCAGCGGGTGCGCAACCAGGCCACCAGCGGCAATGCCGCCCACTACAAGCTGTGGGCCATGGAAGTGGAAGGCATCGGCGATGCCCGGGTTTTTCCGTTGTGGAACGGTCCCGGGACGGTGAAGGTGGTGGTGCTGAATCAGGCCAAACGTGCTCCGGCAGCAGAGCAGATCGATGCTGTGAAGGCCCATATTGAAGCCTCCCGCCCTGTGGGGGCGATGGTTACGGTTGAGGCCTCCCAGGAAACGGCGATGAATGTCTCCGTCCAGGTTACACTGTCTTCGGGCTATCCGCTTGAAAAGGTCAGGACAGCCATTCAAGCCGGAATCCAATCGTATTTGCAAAATCTGGCCTTTAAAGATCCGGTTGTTCGGTACACCCGAATAGCCAACATTATTCTCGATACGGAAGGCGTAGAGGATTATACCGCGCTTACAGTCAACGGCGGCACCGCCAACATCTCGATTGCCGATGGGGCGGTAGCTGTGCCGGGGCAACTAGCAATCCAGCGGGCAGGGGAGTGAGGAAAAATGAGCTTGCGCGAGCAAGTATCGGGTTATATTGCCCCGTTATATAAAGAAGACCTGACCTGCGGATCTGTGCTGAACGCCGGAGCCGACGAGCTGGAGCTGCTGGAAAACGGGATGGAGGATGTGCTGAAGCAGCTGTTTGTGGACACTGCCACTTGGGGGCTGGCCTCCTGGGAAGAATTTCTGGGACTGCCCACCGATGCTGCCAAAAGCGACAATGACCGCCGTGCGGTGATCCGGTCCCAGCTTCGCGGGTCCGGCACCGTAACGGTGGAGCTGCTCCAGAGCGTGGCCCAGGCCTACGACAACGGGCAAATTGAAGTGATGGAGGAGCCGGAGCTGTACAAGCTGACCATCCGTTTTGCCGGTACCATCGGGCTGCCGCCCAATCTGGACGACCTGAAGGCAGCGGTGGAGGCGGTCAAGCCCGCTCATCTGGCGGTGGTGTATGTGTTTAAATATTTGCTGGTCAATCAGGTTCATAACGTCATGACCATTGAGGAGCTGGAGGGGCGGTCCTTGTACGACTTTGCCCCCTTCATTCCTGCCTAAGAAAGGAGAGGGCCCATGCCTAAATATACGCCGAATTTAAACATTCAGCTGGCCGATCCGGCAACGGACGGCAATCAGACCTTTAATATCGAAACCATGATCAATGATCCTGTGGAAAAACTGGACGAAGCCCTTGGGCTGGTGCCTGTGTCCGGAGATGTGCGGGCAGCCACAACCGGCAACATCGTCCTGAGCGGCGCCCAAACCATTGATGGCATCGCTCTCGCGGCAGGCAACCGGGTGCTGGTCAAAAACCAGACCGCAGGCAAGGAAAACGGCATTTACACGGTATCTGCCGGAGCTTGGACCCGGACAGCGGATGCGGACACCACCGCCAAACTGGCGGCGGGCGTCAGCGTGTACGTAGAGGAGGGAACCGCCAATGGGAAAAGCCGATGGCAAATGGCCAACACCGGAGCTGTGATCCTGGGCACCACCGCTCTCCTCTTCGAAAAAACCGGCGGCCCGGGCTCCGCCACCGACACCGTCATCGGCAGCCGGACCGTCTCCGACGCCACCGCCCCTACCGGCGACAGCGGCACCGTGACCACCCTGTTCGGCTGGCTCGCCAATATGGTCAAGGCGATTACAGGCGGAGCCACATGGCGGACCCTGCCCACAATGAGCATCGCCGCCATCAAGGCGGTCCTGGACGCGGCAACTAATGCGGCGACGGCCAACACGCTGATGAAGCGGGACGCCAATGGAAGGGCGCAGGTAGCAGCGCCGGCTGCGGCGGGGGATATTGCCAGGAAGGATACGGTGGATGGGGCCATTGGGGCGCATAAGGCGGAGGCTGATCCGCATGGGCAGTACGTGAAGAAGGCCGGGGATACCATGGTTGGAAGTTTGGTAGTTCCCGGAATGGAAATCCAGAATTCTGCGCCTATTATGGTCTGGACAGAGACAGACAGCAGCAACAAGAAGTGGTATGCCGTGGCGGATGGCGGCGTTTTCTCAATCCGTGAAAACACTCTTGGAGCTTCTGTGATGGAATTTCAGGCCGGCGGCGATGTACGGGTAAAAAACGGCAGCATGGGACTGGCTGCAACAACGGTATCAGACATCACATATTTCGTCCGCACAGACGGCAATGATAATAACTCCGGTACCGCCAACACAGCGGCCGGAGCATTTAAGACGATAGGCAAGGCCATCAGCATGATTCCACAGGTAGTAAACCATAATGTGGCTATTAATGTAGGAGCGGGCACCTACACTGACGAAATCTTCCTTCCCGGTCGAGTAGGCAGCGGGGGAGTTTGGTTCCATGGGGAATCGAACACCACCACAATATGCCCCGGTGTCCACATCATGGCTTGCGGTTGCCTCGTTGAAATTGAAAAGTTCAAATTTACGCGCAGTAACTTCCATGCTGTATGGTTACGGTGGAATTCTAGAGTTTTCGTCGACAACTGTACGATGACGGAGGCCACTTCTGGTTATTGCGGCGTGTTAGTTGAAGCGGGAACTGCATCAATTATCAACTGCACAATCAGCAACAAAGGCGTGGCTATACAAGCAATGAGTAGTGCATTCATCGGAACATGGAATAATAGCGGAACAGGCAACGATGAAAGTTACACCGCAAGAGATGGCGCAAGCTGTATCACGATTGGCGGGACAACAAGAATAAACGGTAACTTGTGGACTACATCGGGAGGTATGATTTTACCTGATGCAGGCGTTATCAACCCATGGGGAGATAACACATGGAACACGAGGACAGCCGTAAGGGCAAACAGAGCAAATAACCTAAGCCTTACCAGTGGAATTAATACTAAAGTTGTATTTGAGACTGAAAATTATGACACGCTTGGCGAATATGATCCAGCTACCGGGAGATTTACGGCACAGAAGCAGGGACTTTACTTGGTTTCATTCTCCTTGCGCATCAACAAGAGTGTGAAAGATTATTTAGTCGGCAAGGTGTACGTGAACGGCGCGGTAAGCACGGTTCCGTATCAGCAATATTCCAATGAGGGCATAAATCACGCTTCCGGTGCAATTATTCTCGCACTTAATGCCGGTGATTATGTGGAAATATATGTAGCGGCGTTCGGAGGGACCAACACCCTGGAAACAAGCGTGGACGGTTCTTATGTTCTGATACGGGCTATTTAAAACGGAGGATTGATGAAATGGATATTTTCAAAACCTTGTCATACCTGTATCCAAAGGCGTCGCCACTCGTGGATTACATCGTCCAGGATGACGGCCCCACACCTGTCTTGCGCCCTGGAGTAGACGGCCTTTTCCGGTTCCAGCTCCGTCCTCCCAAAGAGGATGAAACGGAAGAAATAGAGGGCATCCATTATCGCATGGTCATTGATTACAACCGCCTCACCGAAGGCGAAGACTATGATATTGTGGAGCGAGGCCCGTATATCGCAGTCTGGAACTTACCTGATCCACAACCCACGGAGGAAGAACTGCTGGCCGCGTGGGACGCAATCAAGGACATGCCGCCGGAGCCGGTGCCACCTGCAGAGGCGGAACGTATAGCGGTGCTGGAGACGGATAGTATTCATACGATGATCGCTGTCACGGAGGCTTTTGAAGCACAGCAGGCGGCAGACGGTCAGCGGGGACAAGAAGCCACCAGCACTATGCTGGCACTTACAGAAGCCTATGAAATCATCCTCCAGCAGCAAGACACGATGGCGGCATTAATGGCCCGCGTGGAAGCGCTGGAAGCCAAGACAGGAGGTGAGAGCTGATATGGCACAAATTTATGCCGCCCTGATCCGTAAGGGCTTGAAGACGCTGGAGGACGTACCGGAGTCTAAACGCGACGAAGTAGCCCAATTGCTGGCAGCCGACCATGCGTAACATCCTGCCCAACTGAATTTCCCTATATCATTCACTGTGCTGGGGGCGGTTTCTATTTGCCCCCAACCGCAGCCTGCCTCACCTTCAAATAAAACTGCTGCCATTCCGGGGAGCAGCCCTGGATATGGGGCGCTGTGAGTTTTTGCAACTCCAGCGCTTCTTCCTCCGCTTGGCGAGCTGCTAAGGCGGCAGCCTTCCCGCGGCGGGGCGGGGGCGTTGCCCCTTTGGCATTCGCCGTTGCAAGGGGAGCCATTGTGTTGGCGGTTGCTGTTGTCCCCTCAGCCCTCGCTCCGCTACCTGCCGCCCTGCTTCCCCGCGGACGGCCACGCCGCTTGGGCGTTTCCGCAGGCGCTGCGGACGAGGCTGCTGCCTGCGCCTCAGAAACCGCAGCAGCGCGTATCGCAGTCTTATCCGGCTCTACCGCCACATCCGCCGCCGCCGGCTTTTTCTGATGCCTGCGCTCCTTCAGCTTCATCTTTTCCCGCTTCGACTTGGACATCTCCGGTATCCCTCCTTAAACCATCCATTCCTCGTATCTGTTCCGCCGCCAGTCAACTTACTCTTCCATCCACTGCCGCCTTAGAGTGAACAACTCCCGCAGCTCATCGGTGGACAGCTCCGTAATCCAATTTTCCCCGCTGCCGATAATCTGCTGGCTTAGGCCCTGCTTCTTGTCAATCATCTGGTCGATGCGCTCCTCCAGAGTACCCAGGGAGATGAACTTATGCACCTGCACATCCCGGCGCTGGCCGATCCGGAAAGCCCGGTCCGTTGCCTGATTCTCCACTGCCGGATTCCACCACCGGTCGAAGTGGAATACATGATTGGCGGCTGTCAGGTTTAAGCCTGTACCGCCCGCCTTCAGCGACAGCACAAAAATTCCCGTACCCGCATCCTCCTGGAAGCGGGCCACCATCTCATCCCGCTTGGCTTTGGGGACGCCGCCATGCAGGAACAGCACAGCTTCCCCGCGCTCCGCTGCCAGCGTCTCCTGGAGCAGCCGGCCCATTTCTGCGAATTGGGTGAAGATGAGGCACTTGTCACCCTCTACCCGGAGCTCATCCACCATTTCCAGCAAGCGGGCCAGCTTGGCGGATTGTGCCGCAGCATTCGGCGATCTGACTATCCCGGCACGTCCCGTACCAGACCTGCCTTTTCCCTCGCCAGCCGCTCCTTCATCAGAAGCGTTCCCCGCATCACGGCCCTTTTTCACCAGCAAAAGAGGATGATCGCACACCTGCTTCAGCCGGGTCAGGGTAGCCAGAATCAGGCCGCGGCGTTCCATAGGGGACAGGCTGTCTACTTTCTCGAACATATCCTGGAGAATGGATTCATACAAGGCCCCCTGCTCTGCAGTTAAGGGGACGAAGGTTTTCATTTCGTTCTTATCCGGCAGATCCAGTTGGATGGCCGGGTCCTTCTTCACCCGCCGCAGCAGAAAAGGCTTGATCAGCTGCTGAACCTGCCCGATGCGCTCGGCGTTGCCTTTTTCCACTTCGCTTACGAAATTCCGCCTGAATTCTCCCAACGACCCCAGATAGCCGGGATTGACCACATCAAAAATCGACCACAGCTCGGTCAAACGGTTCTCGATAGGCGTCCCCGTCAGCGCAATCCGGTGGCGGGCGCCCAGTCTGCGGACAGCAGCCGCTTGTTTGGTATATGCGTTCTTGATGTTCTGGGCTTCGTCCAGGCAGAGGGCGCTCCAATCCATCTGAGCCAAAGTCTCCTCGTCCAGTTGGGTCAGGGTGTAAGAGGTGATCACAACGTCCGCTCCCTCCACCGAGGAGGGGAACGCCTCCCCTTTGGCCCGCTGCGCCCCGTAATGAAGATGGACCCTCAGCTCCGGCGCGAAACGCTCCAGCTCCTTCTGCCAATTGCCGATGACAGAGGTAGGGCAGATGAGCAGGGCGGGAGCCGTCAATTGGCCTATTTCCTTTAGATGAAGCAGATAAACGATCCATTGGACGGTTTTGCCCAGACCCATATCGTCCGCCAGGCATCCGCCCAGCCCAAACCGGCTCAAGAATGCCATCCACGACACACCTTCCCGCTGGTAACGCCGGAGCTCCCCCTGGAATCCTGCCGGATCAGGCAAAAGAGGGATCGTGGAGGTTTGCTGAAGCTGGCCCAGCATTTTGCCCAGATGCTCGTTCAATTCCACCTCCAGCCGCAGCAGGCCCTCGTCGTTGTCAGGGGCGTCCGGCCCCGGCTCCTCTGACTCCCCGCGGTGGTCAAGCTCCGTCCCGCCCAGAAGATGCAGCTCCATGGCTTCCCGGAAGGTCAGGCCTTTCTTTTTGCGTGTGCGGCTCATCACCTTGCGGATGGCCTCCAGCATGGCCGGGTCCAGCAAGACCCATTGGCCGTTAACCCGGAGCAGCCGTTTTTTCTCCTCGGCCAACTGCAGAAACTCCGCTTCGCTAAGCTGCGCTTCTCCCAAGGCTACCCGCCAGTCGAAATCAATGATGGCGTCCATGCCGAACATGCTGTTGGCTGCTCCGACAGAGGAGCGGACCTTGGCCTTAAGCCGGACCTTCTGCCTCCTGACCTGCTCCCACCAGGCGGGAAGCAGCACGGCAGCGCCAGCCTCGGCCAGTCTGACACTGTCCTCCGTCAGGAAGCGCCACACCTCCTCATCCGGCAGCACGCTTTTTACCGGTGCGCCGTCGCCTTTCAGCCCGGGAACCGCCGTTAGCCACCGCTGCTGTTCTCTCCGTACTCTCGTGCTCAGCTCAGGCTGCCAGGAAGCAGGAATGGCTTCGACCGCCGTTCCTTCCATCCAATCCTGCCACAGCAGACGGAAAGAAGGATCATCCCGGTCCCATAGAACCGTTTCCAGCCTCCACTCATCATAAACATGGCCTTCGGCATCCACGGTTCCCGGCTCCGAAAGCCGGAGGGCCACGCGGAAGGGAACCTCATCCTTTTTCCACCCGGTGAGGATCTGCCAGTCCTCCTCATCTGCTGCCGGACCGGCTGAATGGCTGGGCTGGATTAGAGGATAAGCCTCCACAATTTTTTCCCAGGCAGATCTTATCTCCTCATTGCCGGTTGTCCATGCATTCAGCACACGGGTAGGCCACTCCGCCACCAGCTGTCCGTCTCCGGCTGGACCCGCCTCCTTGATGGAGCTGCTCCACACCGTCTTTTCCTCTTCTGCAAGCAGCAGCTGCCAGCCTGCCCGTCCTTCCCGCCACGCTGCATAATCCGGAGCGAAGCGGCCCTCCGTAAGACAACGGAGCAGAACGGGCGCCGCTTTGACCAGGGCGGAGAGCCGCAGGCTGAAGGATACATCAATGGCGGCATGGTGGATGCTCTCTGCCAGATAGTGGACAGACATGCCTTCAGGCAACAGAATGGCATCCTTATCCTTGGGTCCGCTTTTGGATGTCTCCAGCAGGGTTCCATAGAAGCTTGGTTCATGCCAGGCAAATAATCTGTGCTTCAAATGCTCAATCGGGAGCACCTCCCGTCCCCCCGGAATTAACAAAAGGCCATTGCCGGTTGGGAGGCAATCCAGTTTGACCGTTTTCGCCGGCGCATATATGCTCATACGATCAATTTTCCTTTCCGCAGTTCTTCCTGGAAGGCGCGCAGCCGGGAATGGCGTTCCGCCAGCTGCCCGATATAGGCTTGCCAGCGGTCCTGCTCCTTCAGTTTTTTATAAAAGCCTGCCAGCTTTTTCAGCAACCGGACCGCTTGCTTGTAGGACTGCCGGTTTTTCTCCAGAATATAACGCTCCGCATCCTGATGGTATAAGGGCAGGATCAGCCGGAGATCGGTTTTTTCCAGCAGCTTCAGAATTTCCTTATCTATATAATAAAGCGGGTAGCCTTCCGAAAGCAGCATATGAGCCACCTGCCGGGCTTCGCCGTTCTCGATCAGGTATGTGATATATACGCCGCGCGATTGGGGCAGCATCCGCTTGATCCATTCCATCCAACCCGGCTCGTGGGGCTGCGCTTTCACCCCTTCCAGCCAGAGGGGGAAGATGGTCTGATTCAGAAGATAGTACTCTCTTTGCAAAAAATGAGTCAGCCCCTGCAGCCATACCAACAGCCTGCTCCAGGCCCGAGCATGGTAGAGCTCCATCACATAGTAGATATAATACGCCTGTGAAAGAGAGGAGTCAGCCGTCAATTTGGCTAAAGCAGCCTCATCGTCTCCGGAAAAAAAGTCAAACTGCGCGAGGCTTGAGCGAATGCGGGACTCCAGGCCGCCGCTGCCTGCCTGATTGAGGATGTCTTCGAGTCTTGTGCGCTCTTCTGCAGCCAGGTCGCCCAAGCTAAACAGTCTGCTCCAAACGGCCCGGTACAACCCGCTCCAATCCAGCCGGGGGGCAATGGGTTTGAAGGTGTTCTGCCGCAGCACCTCCAATGCCGCCGCCAAAACCTTAGGATAACGCTCGTGCACTTCATGTATGTCCATGAGGGTGAAAATCTGCTCCACAAGTCCGGAAGCAGAGCGGGCCAGCTCTTTCGCCAGCTGGCTCACGCCATACTGGTGCGGAGTGAAGGGAAGCCGGGCAAAGAACCGTTCAATGGCTTCCATGGCATAAAGCTGGGCGTGGAGCACAAACAGCCCGCGGGGGGTGGCCGGCCAATGGGCAGACTCCTTCGCCATGTTTTCCATGACGTTATCGTAGAAGGAGGCGATCTCGCCCTCCAATCCGTACAGGTAAGCGCTGGGCCGGGGCGTCACCAGATCCTTGCGGAATCTTCCGTGAAAGTAGTCGCGCCATACCATGGCAGAGTCATGCGGCTGAGGGAATGCGGGGGCAATGGATTTATGGCGAGGGAGTTTAATCACCTTGGCTGTCTCCGGGGCTTCGGGTGATGGATCTGCCGCGGCCGACTTCATCTGCCCTTCTCGCCGCCCTCGTTCATTCACCGCTGCATTGCATTCCATCAGGAACATCTCCGGATTTTTGCCAGCCAGCCGCAGCAATTGCAAAAAAGCCGCCAGATCATGCCGGCAGCAGCTTTCCCCGCAGCTGCAGGACATGGGTTCGCTTGCGGAAGGCACAATCTGCACATGAAATGTATCCGCGCCTTCTCTGATCGCGGCGGCCAATCCGTCGTTATCCGCCGTGTGAATCCATTCCATAACACCCGGCTGACGGAACAGCGCATAACCCTTCTCCAGTTGCTCCTCAGATATATTCAATTTGATAAAAGCCGTTAGGTCATATAACACTTTCGGGGGGATCGGGGATACCGCCATGCTACGCACCTCATAAAAAATGTGAGTTATTTCCCGTTATTATACCACAGATCGCCAGGCTGTTTGACAAGCAAAATACCCCCGCACCAATTGGACGGGGATAGGATACCTTTATTGGCATTGCTATTCCTCTTAGGCCAGCTCCGTCTTGGCGTAAAGACCGCGCCTCAGATCGCGAATGGCTCCCTCTTGCTCCAGGGACCGGAGGGACAGTATCTCCAGAATCTTGTCCTGGCGCTCCTGGCTGGCCTGGAAGGCTGTCATCATCCCATGAATTTTGTGCACATCCAGGGTCAAGGCTTCCAGCTTGGCGTCAGCCAGTTCCTGCCGGTGCATAATCGCCTTCGTCAGCTGGAACAGCTCCTGTTGGCCTGCATTCATGGTATCCAGCCTTTGTTCGAATTGGTTCTGGCGTTCCTCGAACCTGTCTTGGCGTTCCTCAAACTTCTGTTGCCGCTCGTCCATCTGGTCCAGCTTCTGCAGAATCAAATCCAGCTTGTCCATCGCACATCCGCTCCTTGTGGAATATATGATGCGCCTAACCGACAAGAGCGCGGGGCGTGGCTCCGTATTAAGGCTTCCGACAGCGCAAGACTATTATATCACAGGAGAATGGGGGGAAAAGAAGAGTGTTTCAGTCAATTTCCGCATATTAGCACATATGCTATAATGAATACTCCCGCCACTTACCGATGCGATCGCAAACGAACGATGCGGTTTGATCCACAATTGATCAGTTCTGTACATCATCGTGTATCCGACATGACTTGTGGGTATGTTCAAGGGGACTCCGATTCACCTCGCTGCTTGCAGAAGCGGGGGTCCCCTCGGCATGTGCTAGGTCCTGACGCAAACTGTACAAATCGCAAAAATCTAGTAAAATAAAACATGAGATGAAGATACCAGTTAACCGATAAATGGACTATTCTTTAACCCTTATTGCCTCCGACCCTCAAAAAACAAGGGGGACGAGAAAACAGCGAACATGTTTAAGTTTTTTGGGCTCTACGCCAAAATCGGTGCTTGACGCCACGGACTGATGGCTGTTAGACCATGCCATGGTCTGACGCTAACGGCAGTGGGAGCCCTTATTTCTGCAAAAACACCGCTTCAGAAAATCTAACGGTGGCAACAGCCGCTATTTGGACCGATTACTCCGCTGCAAGCCCTTTTTTAGCCTAATAAGGGCTCCTGCTTCCGCTAGATTTGGCAGCCCCCCGTTTTGGAGCAAATAGAGGATCTCACTGCCGTTAGGAATCGGGGCATGTTCTCAGTATCGTGTTGGGTTCAAATCTCCGCTTAACTGCTTATGAACAGACACATAGGCAGAGGCGCGGTTAAGCACTGCTTTATGGTTAGAGCCTTTTTTTGACGCTGCTTTCCATTCGGCTGTGATTTAGATAAATTTGTGTACAGATTCTAATAGAGAACAGTGTGATATGGTCCGCCTCCAGGCTGGCATCCATAAAAGAAAGAAGGATAACCCTATGAAAATAGCCATTGTAGGGACAGGCTATGTCGGCCTCGTCACCGGCGTCTGTCTGTCTGAAATCGGGCATCAGGTTACTTGCATTGATGTGGATGAATTAAAGGTGAATAAGATGCGTGCCGGAATTTCGCCCATCTACGAACCGGGTCTGGACGAGCTCATGAAGAAAAATATAGCTGCGGAAAGACTGTGTTTTACCACCTCTCATGAGGAGGGCTTCCGGGATGCGGAGGCCATCTACATAGCCGTAGGCACCCCACCGCGGGAGGACGGCACAGCCAATCTTTCTTACGTGGAAGAGGTGGCCAGGAGTATTGCTGCACATATTCAAAATTACACGGTTGTGGTTACCAAGAGCACCGTGCCGGTGGGAACCAACTACCGGATCAAGCAAATGATCGCCGCGGGAGCGGAGGGCCGCGCCCAATTTGATGTGGTATCCAATCCCGAGTTTCTTCGGGAGGGAACAGCGGTGCAGGATGCTTTCCAGGGAGACCGTATCGTTATTGGCTCGGACAGTCCCCGCGCCGCCCAAATCGTGGAGGAGATCAACAAACCCTTCGGCATTCCTGTGTACCATACGGATATCAGCAGCGCCGAAATGATCAAATACGCCTCCAACGCCTTTTTGGCCACCAAAATTAGCTTCATTAATGAAATCTCCGCCCTTTGTGAAAAATTGGGTGCAAACGTGGAGGACGTAGCCGCGGGCATGGGCATGGACAAGCGCATCGGCAGCCAGTTCCTGCGGGCAGGCATCGGCTACGGAGGCTCTTGCTTTCCCAAGGATACCAAGGCTTTGGTGCAAATCGCCGGGAACGTGGAGCATGAATTTGATCTTCTGAAATCTGTTATCCAGGTCAACAACAAGCAGCAGCGGTTGCTGGTGGACAAGGCCAAAGCCCGCTTCGGGTCCTTGGCAGACAAAACCGTAGCGCTTCTGGGGCTGGCGTTCAAGCCTCATACCGATGATATGCGGGAGTCCGCCTCCATCGTTGTCAGCCGCCAACTGGTTGAGGAAGGCGCCCGCATACAAGCTTATGACCCCATTCAGCCGGAGCTGGCGACACACCTGCTTCCCCAGGAAGTCACGCTGTGCCGGACCTTGGAAGAAGCGCTCGCTCATGCAGACTGCGTCTTCATCATCACCGACTGGCCGGAATTCAAAACCATGGATCTGGCTAAGGCCACCCAGCTTCTGAAGTCCCCGGTATTCTTCGATGGCCGAAACTGCTTCCGCCTGGAGCACGCCGCCGCCCATGGAATTGAGTATCATTCCATTGGACGGGAGAGTGTGGGGGCCGAGGGTTAGGACGGACAATTATCACTCTTATTTTTTAGTAATCAGCCGAATGGGGCAGTAGATAGGACGAACATTCTTATCACTGCCTTTTTGTTTTGGGATAAAATATCATTTACCATATAAGTAATCATATATAAATAATACTGAAAAAGGATGTGAATATGTGAAGCTCGTATTGCTGTCTGGAGGCTCTGGCAAACGCTTGTGGCCCTTATCCAATGACTCCCGATCCAAGCAGTTTCTGAAGGTTCTTCCTGCACCGGATGGCCAAAGAGAATCGATGGTACAGCGGGTTTGGCGGCAAATTGGCGAGGTGGGGCTTGCTTCTCATGCCTGTATTGTAACGGGGAATGCACAGGCAGAAATTATACATAGCCAGATCGGTGAGCAGGTTCCGCTCATTATTGAGCCTGCACGCAGAGATACCTTTGCTGCTATTGTGCTGGCAGCTTCTTATGTAAGCTCTGTGGTTAAAGCGGACCCGGATGAAACCATTGTAGTGATGCCGGTTGACCCGTATGTTGATGTGGAGTTTTTTGCCACCATTCAAAAGCTGGGTGAAGTGTTGAAATCCACCGGAAGCTCCCTTGCTTTGATCGGTGCGGCGCCTACCCATCCCTCCGAAAAATACGGGTATATTCTGACGGAAGAGAGTACTGGCGAGGTTAGAACGGTGAAGCGGTTTGCGGAGAAGCCGAAGGAAGCGCTGGCCCGGACATTCATGGAGCAAGGGGCTCTATGGAACTGCGGTATCTTCGCAGGCAAACTTTCCTTCTTCATGGAGCTGCTGCGCCATCGAGGCCTTCCTGCGGAATTTGCGTCGCTTAGGGAACGTTATGGGGAGATTCCCAAGAATAGCTTTGATTATGAGGTTGTTGAACATCTGAGGGACATCAGTGTTATTCCCTATACCGGATATTGGAAGGACCTTGGCACCTGGAATACGCTGACGGAAGAAATGACCGAGCCCATCAGCGGGAAAGGGGTATGCAGCCATGACAGTGCGAATACACATATTGTGAATGAACTGGATATTCCGGTTGCTGTACTGGGGGTATCCAATCTAATCGTGGCAGCTAGTCCCGATGGAATCCTTATTGCCGACAAAGAGGAAAGCCCGCGGATTAAAGAGATTCTGGGGGATGATCACCCCCGCCCTATGTATGTAGAGCGTTACTGGGGCTGGTACAGAGTACTGGAATATGGTCTGAATGACCGAGGAGACGAGGTTCTGGTTAGACGGGTTTGTATTTTGGCAGGAAAAAGCTTAAGCTACCAAATGCATAAGCAGCGTGAAGAGGTATGGACGATTACCGCGGGGCACGGCGAAGTCATTCTGGAGAGTAGGCGCCGTGCAGTCCATATAGGAGATGTGATTCGGATTCCACAAGGGGTAAAGCATTCTATTCTCGCGCATCATGAATTGCAGATGATAGAAACCCAGATCGGAAGCTCGATAACGGAAGCTGATATTTATCGTTTTGATTCTCCATGGAGTATTGATGACTAAAGTTGCAATAAGAAGAAAGTCGAAATGGGTCTAATGGTAGTGGCGCAATAATATATTTGGTAAATGTAGTCTCAAAGGCCTTACAATTCCCTGCAATTATAATATAATAGAATTAAAATGTTATAATAGGGGAAACGATTCATATGGCCAGCCGTTATTTTAAGGAAATTCGGACTCCGTTTCTGGTATTTGGCATTAAATTGTTCCGGGATGAAGAGGACCGCTTGTGGATCAAAGTCCGTTCCAAACCACGGAAGCCTCTTTTTAAGTCAAGGTCGGGGGCTTAATGGAAAAAAATAGATTATTCGGTGGAGGAGAAGTGCTGAATGAGGAAAGTGAAAAAGGCGATTATTCCTGCCGCTGGCTTAGGCACACGTTTTCTGCCAGCGACTAAAGCCATGCCCAAGGAAATGCTCCCGATTGTGGATAAGCCCACAATCCAATACATCGTGGAAGAAGCGGTGGCATCGGGTATTGAGGATATTATTATCGTCACCGGCAAAGGCAAACGGGCCATTGAGGATCACTTCGACAACCACTTCGAGTTGGAGCATAACCTGCTGGAGAAGCAGAAGCTGCAGCTCCTGGAGGAAGTACAGCGGGCCTCTAACCTGGTGGATATCCACTATATTCGCCAAAAGGAACCCCGCGGCCTGGGCCACGCTGTATGGTGTGCCCGCAAATTTATTGGAGATGAGCCTTTTGCCGTGTTGCTGGGTGATGATATCGTCAAGGCGGAGCCCAAGCCATGCTTAAGACAGCTGATGGATGAATACGATAAGACACAATGTTCCATTATAGGCGTTCAGGAAGTCCCGATGCAGGAGACACACCGTTACGGTGTGGTGGACCCCGAGGGTCAAAATGGCCGGCTCTATCAAGTGCGCAATTTTGTGGAGAAGCCCGCCAAAGGTACTGCACCATCCAATTTAGCTATTATGGGGCGTTACATCCTTACCCCCCGTATCTTTGATATCCTGGATGATCAAGAGGTAGGGGCAGGCGGCGAAATTCAGCTTACCGATGCCATCCAGAAGCTTAACCTGGAGCAGCCCGTATTCGCGTATAACTTCGAAGGTAGACGTTATGACGTGGGAGAAAAGCTCGGCTTCATCATGACTACGTTGGAATTTGCCCTGGCTAATGATGAACTGAAGGAGCCGCTGATGGAGGAACTGGTGAAGTTGGTTGGGGAGCGGAGAATAGAATCTATTCTATAAATTCATCTATTTCAGCGCTGGAAGAAGAATGGTATAATACATTCGTATTGTATCCTTCAGATTTCGCGCTTTTTTTATGTCAGGAGGTCTTTTTTTGATGAAAGGCATTATTTTGGCGGGAGGAAGCGGAACACGGTTATATCCTCTCACGATGGTAACCAGCAAGCAATTATTGCCGATTTATGATAAACCCATGATTTATTATCCGCTATCCACCCTGATGTTGGCTGGAATCAGGGAGATTCTGATCATCTCTACTCCTGAAGATACTTCTCGATTCGAGGGGTTATTTGGAGACGGCTCCCTGTTTGGGCTTTCCCTGAGCTACAAGGTTCAACCCAACCCGGATGGATTAGCCCAGGCTTTCATATTAGGAGAGTCCTTCATTGGAGACGATTCTGTCGCTATGATTCTTGGGGATAATATCTACTATGGCAGCGGGTTGCGCAGGAGACTACAGAAAGCTGCAGCCAAAGAGAAGGGCGCTACTGTATTTGGTTACCATGTTCAGGACCCACACCGGTTTGGTGTAGTGGAATTTGATGCTGAAGGCAAAGTCCTTAGCATTGAAGAAAAGCCTCAGATGCCAAAATCTAATTATGCTGTTACCGGTCTTTATTTCTACGATAACCGCGTTGTTGAAATGGCCAAGCAAGTGAAGCCATCTGCGCGTGGAGAATTGGAGATTACATCAATTAACCAGGCTTATTTGGAGCTTGGGCAATTGGACGTGGAATTGTTGGGACGAGGTTATACTTGGCTGGATACTGGTACTCATCAAAGTTTGGTGGATGCCACAAATTTCGTGAGAACAGTGGAGGATCACCAGGGCATCAAGATTGCTGCTCCCGAGGAAATTGCCTATATAAATGGATGGATCACGCGTGAGCAACTTCGTTGCTGTGGCGAGAAGCTAAGCAAAACGGGCTATGGTCAGTATCTCATTCGGGTTGCCAACGGACAGATTCAATACTAAATACAGCATAAAGATTGGAGTCAATGCCATGCAATTTACTAAAACCCATCTTGAAGGCGTGCTGGTTATCGAGCCTAAGGTGTTCGGCGATCATCGCGGCTGGTTTATGGAAACCTACAGTAATGCCGTATTTTCCGGCAACGATTTGAATCTCACATTCGTCCAGGATAACCACTCCTTTTCCGCGGCAAAAGGTACTTTACGGGGCTTGCATTACCAGCTTAATCCCAAAGCGCAAACAAAACTGGTTCGTTGCACAAAAGGGGCGATCTACGATGTTGCGGTGGATATCCGACGTGGAAGTCCTACTTATGGCTCTTGGTTCGGTATAGAACTCAGTGCGGATAATAAGAAACAATTATTAGTTTCCAAGGGATTTGCGCACGGATTTATGACTATTACCGATGATGTTGAGGTTCAATATAAGGTAGATGAATTGTACGCCCCCGAATGTGACCGCGGTATTTTATGGGCAGATCCCGAAATTGGTATTGACTGGCCGTTGGAGATTCGACCTGTATTGTCTGCCAAGGATGAAAAGGCGCCGCGGCTTGCCGAAGCAGAGCATAACTTTGTTTATGGGGAATGATAGGATGAAAATACTGGTGACGGGTTATAACGGGCAGTTGGGCTTTGATGTAGTTAAAGCCGGCCTATTGCAAGGCCTCGACATGATCGGTTTGGGCATTAATGATTTGGATATCACTGATGAACAGGCTGTTCATAGCGCGATTAACCGAATTCGACCAGATGCTATTGTGCATTGCGCCGCATATACAGCAGTGGATAAAGCGGAGGACGAGATGGAATTGTGCCGCAAAGTTAATGTAGATGGTACCCGCTACTTAGCTGAAGCAGCACGGGCTGTCAATGCCAGGATGATGTATATCAGTACAGATTATGTGTTCAATGGACAGGGAGCTGAGGCCTATGCGGAGGTTGACCAGCCAGCTCCTATCGGCCAATATGGATTGACGAAATATGAAGGGGAGCAGGTTATTCAATCCATTTTGGAAAATTGGTATATTATCCGCATCTCCTGGGTGTTCGGTATTAATGGCAATAACTTTGTTAAAACCATGCTAAGATTGGCTGAAACCCGTTCTGAACTTAGCGTGGTGAACGATCAATATGGTTCTCCAACTTATACCGCAGACTTAGCAAAGCTTATCGTGGATATGATCCAAACTGAACAATACGGAATTTATCATGCTACCAATGAAGGAATTTGCAGTTGGGCAGAGTTTGCTGAGGAGATTTTCCGGCAAGCGGGGAAGGAAGTAAAGGTAAATCATATTTCCACTGAAGAGTATCCTACCCGGGCCGTTCGGCCCAAAAACTCCCGGCTGTCCAAGGACAAATTGGTGATTTGCGGTTTTGCGCGGCTGCCTCATTGGCAGAATGCATTGAAGCGGTATTTGAATGAGTTAAACTCGAAGGGATGAGTGGGTTGACGCGTAAAAAGGTACTTGTTACAGGCGGGGCTGGCTTTATCGGCGGAAACTTTGTTCAGTATATGGTGGACAAGTATTCCGAATATGATATTTACAATCTGGATCTCCTAACCTATGCCGGTGAATTAGCTAAGCATAAGCATATCGGGGATAGAGATAACTATCACTTTGTTCAGGCGGATATTGCCGACCGGCAAACAATTAATCAGTTATTTGAAGAAGTTAGATTTGATTATGTCGTCCACTTTGCGGCGGAAAGCCATGTGGACCGCTCCATCACCGATCCTGGGATATTCGTGAGGACGAATGTGTTGGGTACTCAAGTATTGTTGGATGCGGCTAAGGCAGCAGGGATTGCCAAGTTTCTGCATGTTTCTACAGATGAAGTGTATGGGGAACTGGATTTCGATCCTGAGACGTTCTTTACCGAGGAAACACCTATACAGCCAAACAGCCCTTACAGCGCTAGCAAGGCTGCTTCCGACCTTCTGGTGAGGGCTTATCATGAGACATATGGGTTGGCTGTGAATATCACCCGCTGCTCCAATAATTATGGCCCCTACCATTTCCCAGAGAAGCTAATCCCGTTAACCATCTCCAGAGCTGTGAACGACCAGAAGATTCCGGTATATGGTGACGGTAAAAATATCCGGGATTGGCTGCATGTCTGGGATCACTGCGCAGCGCTTGATCTGGTGTTGCATCAGGGAGTGAGCGGGCAGGTCTACAATGTGGGAGGCCACAATGAACGGACTAATCTGGAGGTGGTCAAAACCATTATCCAAACGTTAGGGAAGACTGACGATCTCATTGAGTTTGTCACCGATCGGCTTGGCCATGACAAACGATATGCAATTGATCCCACGAAGCTGGAGAAATTGGGGTGGAAGCCGAAGTATTCCTTCGAAACGGGGATTGCCCAGACGATTCAGTGGTATCGGGAGAATGAGGATTGGTGGAGGCCGTTGTTGAAGCGGGTGTGATGAAATAAAAAAGGTTGGACTTCCGGGATGGAGGTCCAACCTTTAACTTTATTTCAGCGATGAAACGATATTATCAATCTGCACCTTTGAGTCAGGATACTTCCCTATGAAGGTGTTGTATCTGTTTTGATCTAAATTTCCCTGTTTTTTGGCGAGAGCCAGATACCAGTGGACAATCATCCTGTTTTGTTCAAAGGAAGCGGGATCAGCTTGCGGATTGATACTCTCTAGCAGCCCATATGCTTCTTCTCCGGCAGGTTGGAGCTGTAACCAGGCTTTTTCATACTCGCCGTTTATCATGTTCACTTGTCCTACTGAATAACGAATGATGGAGCTATGGTAAAAAGGTCTGCCTGACATTTGTTCCTTAGGGAGCGTAGCAATGTGGTCTATTCCTTGTTGAACCTTGTCATAGATCTCTTGTATGGCTGCCCATGCTTGGTCCATCTTCACTTTATCGTTAGCTTGCTTCGCTTGATTCCATTGCGTATTGTATATGGAAGCAGCGCGTTCATAGAAGCTGAGCTCCCATGGATATTTCACTAATGCTTCTTGCAATAATTGGATCGAAGAGGCATAGTCTTGTTGGGTCATAAAGAGGGAATATTGTCGTTCCAACAACAATCGGTTATTGGGTTCATTTTCCCGTGCTTTTATTAAAGTAGAGGCAGCTTGATCTAAAAATTGTTGCTGCTGCTGTTGATCCTTCGATTGAGAGGCCACTTGCATGAAAAAATCATATTTTAGGGCGTAATAATCCGGCTTGGGATTTGCTTTGATAGCTGAATCCAGTTGAGCCATCACTTCATTGAATGACCTGCCTTGCTGTGCATAGGCTATTGCTTTTTCGTAAGAACTGTTGGCATTAATCTTAATGGCGGAAAAAACGAAAAATACCAATGCCAATATACTAATTGCTGCTGGATATATGAATCTTTTGGAGGATAGTGCAGAATACTTGTTCAACCATTTGGGTTTGCTATTCAAGATGGAGGTCATTCCACCCAAACATAGGAAGACTAAACTTCCCAGAAATACGTAACTGAGTTCAAAATCCAGAATACTGTGAATTAAGATTGATATTGTCACCATGTAGAAAATAAGGTGTTTGTCCGTTTGCCCCTTTTCCGAGGAAAAGGATTTTCTTATGAATAAAAAATAGACCAAGACCAGAAGACCAACGAACACCGCAAGTCCGAGAATTCCAACCTCATTCAAATATTGCAGGAAGAAATTATGTGCTTGACGGCTGGTGTAGGGATTATTTTGATATTTTTCGTACAAAACAGCCCAACCACCGCCGCCAGCACCGATAATGGGATAATCCTTAAACAATTTTATAGAATCTTTATAAAAAGTACCACGTTCAAGTACACTATGTTGCTGGAAGTTAATATTTTCCAAACGTGTTTCCAGATTGTCTGGCAGGAGAGATTTCACAGGAGTAGCCAGCAGCAAAACTGCTCCCAGCGCTCCGCCAATAACCAACACCGCTGGCAACAGCAATCTGCTGCGTTTGCGGGAGGAGTAGGTGGTCAATCTTTGATCTAATTTTATGAAGACGAAAGTTTGCAGAAGCCAAATGAGGCCTCCTGCAATCAGAGATACCCCCAAGACTGCGGCCCACCCGCTCAAACTATCGCCATTAAACCAACTTAATGTTTCGGCAGACTTTCTATCGGGTGATACAGTGGTGAGCAATTGGTTGACGATTTGAGTGGACTTATTGGTTACATAACCCGTAATTGGAAAGGATGCGACCACTCCGATCATGGTATACAATGTAAGCATCAATTGTTTTGACATCGTCATCAACGGTAGAATTGCCAAAAAGATAAATGGCATGACTACTATGCCGCCACGAGACAAAGTGAGCCAAAAGGAGAGAAGAATCGGCACAATCATAAAACCATTGACAAAAATCACATACCACTTTCTGGAATGAGTGGTATAGTAGAGACTGCACAATAAAGTCGCCATAAGAAATGCTGCATAAGCATTGGCGTATTGGAACACGGAAGTCAAACGCAAGCCCTGATCGAACATGACCGCATCCTGGGAATACATATTTCCAAATGCACAGGCTAAACCATAAAAGGTAACCAAGTACCCTACTACTGTAATGGAAACCTGTAGTACCTCTGCTCCAAGTTCCCGGCGGGATAAATAAGCACCGGCTATAAACAGTGTAATATACATCATATGTATATGCGTCATGCCTTTTGCGAGATCCGGCGATGCCGCGGCAATTGAGGAAATCCAGAATGTCAAAGGTATAAGCCATACATAGACACTGATCAGATCTCGATTATCCTCAAGCTTCCACTTGAAGAAAAAATAAATAGCCAGCATAATCAAGGTAATGGAAGATAACATAGTGGCAGTATTGATAGGTTTGTCGAAATTAATGGAATAGCCGTTAAATAGGGCGGTGTGGAAGGCAGAATAATACAAAAGAATTGAGATCATTAACAATATGCCTATAGAAAAGATGGGGATTTGATTTGAATCGGCAGCATTTTTATTTTTGCCTTTTGGTCTCGAAAGCATATACAATCTCCTTTTTATAAATGAATGCATTTATTTTATCATAAAATATGACTCAAGAGACTATATTAAGAACTTTAAAAATGTACATTAATGGAATGTCGTGTTATATTCAAGCTTGACGTATTTTTGTTTAAGAATGGCTAAATCTTCGTTGATTACAGTTAGGGGAATAATAAAATGCTAATTAATCCAGTGCGTGTAATTGCAGAATTCTTAAAATTGTGGAAGCTAATTTTGGAACTAGCCAAGAAAGATTTGATAACACGATATCTTGGTTCTTACTTGGGGATTTTGTGGGGCTTTATACAACCCGCAGTTCTAATTTTGATCTTTTGGTTTGTTTTTCAGGTAGGCTTTAAAAGCATACCTGTAGAAAACTTTCCATTTATTCTATGGTTAATCTGTGGGATTAGTCCATGGTATTTTTTTTCAGATGCTATTAACATGGGAACATATGCAATAGAACATAATAGTTATCTTGTAAAGAAGATAGTTTTTAAAGTAAGCATACTTCCTATTATAAAAAACATATCGGCACTATTCATTCACCTGTTTTATATTATTATCATCTTTATTTTATTTGCAGCTTATGGATACAAACCTTCAGTTTATAACATTCAATTATTGTACTATCTAACCTGCTTGTTTTTTCTGGCAGTTGCTTTATGCTACATCACTTCAAGTGTTTTAATATTTCTAAAGGACGTCGGACAAATTGTAGGAATGTTTTTACAATTTGGGTTTTGGTTAACTCCTATTTTCTGGTCTTTTGACATACTCCCTGAAAAATATCAATTCTACTTTAAACTTAACCCTCTTTATTACATAATTGAGGGGTATCGTGATACTTTTATTCACCATGTATGGTTCTGGGAACATCCCTTTTTAACCGCTTATTTTTGGGTATTACTGGCTATAATATTTGCATTGGCTATTATTGTCTTCAAAAAATTAAAACCACATTTCGCTGATGTATTATAAAGGAGTATTTATAAAATGAGAGATAATGAAACTCCCGCGGTGATTAGCTTAAAAAGTATATCTAAGATTTTCAAATTGTATGAGAAATCTTCAGACCGATTGAAAGAATCATTAAGTCTTACTTCAAAAAAATATCACAATCCCTTTTATGCATTGTATGATATTACGTTTGATGTTTTTAAAGGAGAAACTATAGGAATTTTGGGGAAGAATGGTTCGGGTAAATCGACATTACTTAAAATTATTACAGGTGTTCTGACCCAGACGTCCGGTTCTGTGAATGTAAACGGAAGGGTGTCTGCTTTATTGGAATTAGGAGCAGGCTTTAATTTGGAATTTACCGGACTAGAGAACATTTATTTAAATGGTACAATTCTGGGATATAGTAGAGAAGAAATGAATAAAAAGCTTAATGCAATTCTTGAGTTTGCAGAGATTGGGGATTTTGTATATCAACCAGTCAAATTGTATTCAAGTGGCATGTTTGCAAGGCTAGCCTTTGCATTGGCAATTAACGTGGAACCTGACATCTTAATTGTTGATGAAGCACTAGCTGTCGGAGATATCCGATTCCAATCGAAATGTTTTGATCGGTTTAAAGAATTAAAGAAATTGGGAACAACCATTTTATTTGTAAGTCATGATGTTCAATCGGTCCGGAATTTTTGTGATAAAGCTATATGGTTGGATCAAGGAAAAGTCAGGATGTTGGGAAATACTGTGGATGTGACAGCTTCATATATCCAATATATGAACAGCTTTGCAGAACCCCATAGTGAAAACAGCTCGATCAAGGAACTAAGTGAACCCCGAAAGCAAAACGAAAGTAAAATGAGAGTTGGGAAGTTTAATTTCATTAATAGATGGGGGAAATTTGTAGGGCTAATTAAATATGTGGATTTATTAAATTCAAAGGGTAATCCTACCGAACTGCTTCATTATGGAGAAAATGTATCAGTAAAGGTTGGATTTTATGTGGATGAAAATATTGTAGACTTAAATACATTGAGCATAGCGATCTCAATAAAAAATAAACAAGGAATTGATATCATCGTTTCAACCACATTTGATAACGAAATAATTAGAATAACTAAAAGAAATAAATTTTACGAAACAGAGTTCCTCTTCACTAATTATCTTACCAGCGATGACTATATTTTGGTAGCAGCTATTGAAGATAGGAGTCAATCATTGCCTCAATACTATGATTTTATTGAAGGGGCAAAATATTTTCGTGTGCTAACAGATCGTCAGTTATTCGGAATCATTAGTCTCCCTATGAAAAAAAATATTATTGAAATAAAAGGCGAGGAAGGTAAGTATGAGTGAGAACTTGAACTCTAAAGAATACTGGGACAAAAGATTTGAAGATGATTGGGAAAAAAATAGCGGCCGACAACAATCAAGATATTTTGCGGAATTGGCAATGAATATGATGCCTAAAAAGTTGTTAGCGATATCAAAAGAGGAAAATTTCACCTGGTTAGACTGGGGATGTGCACTTGGTGATGGGACTCAAATTATTGCGAACGCAATTGGGATTGAGAATGTATGCGGGTTGGATTTTTCCACCTCAGCAATAGAAACTGCATTAGTTTATTTCCCTAATTTGCAGTTTATGTCAGGATCACTTCTGGATTATGATAAAAAGTATGATATAATATTTAGTTCTAATTGCATGGAGCACTTTAAGGATCCTCACTTTTGGTTAAATCAAATTTTTGATCATGCCAACAACATGGTCATACTCTTATTGCCATTTCAAGAATACGAAAGACTTGCGGAACACGAATATACCTTTGACTATCATTCTTTCAATTTTGAAATAAAGGGATTTCATTGCGTTTTTCATAAGACAACAGAAACAAATCCTGATTTTTGGCCTGGAAAGCAAATTTTAGTTGTTTATATTAAAGATGGATCTGAAATTGAAAAAAATCTCACACTGGAAATATTCAAAAATTATAATTATGTTGATTCACTTGCAAGTACATCTTTATTGAGAAAGTTGAAGGAAGAATCAAAAGATTTTCACAAGCAAATACAGAAATTGCACGAAGAACTAATTAATATGTCAAATTGGAATCATAATATTTTAAAGGAACTTGAAGAAAAAAATATTGCTTTGAAGAATGAAATAGATAAATCTCAGGATCTTAGGGGGGAACTCTCTGATTTATCAGAAAAATACGAAAAAGAAAATGCTAATTGGCAAGATAAACAAGCTGAGCTTAAATCCTATATGGACAATTTAATTGACGAAATAACTAATCTTAACAAAGATAATGATAAGTTAAGGATGGACAATATACGTTTGGGTTTTGAAAACACCGAGTTATATCAGGAAAATTCAAATATTGGAGAACAGTGTAGTTCCCTGCATTCAGATATAAGTAGTTTACATGAAGAGCTAACCAAAATGTCTCAATGGGCTCATTCTATGAAAAGTCGTCTGGATTTCTTTGATAAATTTATATTAATTCGTGCAATAGAAAAACTCAATAAGAATGGACTGAATTGGTTCGTCAAGTCTTTATTTAAACGAGCATTGAGAAGAATTATTCCCCCGATGCTTAGTAATCGTCATCATATGAAGAAAAAAGAAAATGACTTCGATATCTTAAAAAGTGATGTGGAGCAATCTGGCCATAACAAATTTATTATTGTTTTTCCAGTTATCGATTGGAACTTCCGGCATCAAAGGCCTCAGCATATTGTCTCTCAGTTTGCAGATGAAGGGTTTACTGTCTTGTACTTAAATATGGAAATGACCCCTATTCAGAAGAAGATACAAAATAAGTATGAAGCACTTGATTATTTATCCTATAACATCATTTCCAAAAGAATATACCAAATCAACTTAGTGACTGAAAAACCGATTAATATTTATCAAGATACATTAGCTAATAATGATTTAAATAATGCCTTAGTGGGTTTGAGTACTGTATTAGATATATTGAATTATCCAGAACCATTATATTTGGTGCATCATCCAGGATGGGCCAGTTTAGTATATGAAATGAAAAGGAAATTCGGTGGAAAAATTATGTTTGACTGTATGGATGATCATTCGGGATTCAATTCGAATTCGGATGACTCGGTTAAATCCGAAATAGAACTGATTAAAAAATCGGATTTAGTTATTACTACTGCAGATTTATTAAATGAAAAAGTTAATCGTTTAAATAAAAATACTATTTTGGTGAGAAACGGAACTGAATTTGAACATTTTAACAATATTTCCCCCAATGGAGAACTTGAATATTTGACAAATAATCCGATAATCGGATATTATGGCGCTATTTCGGATTGGTTTGATGTTGATATGGTTGAATATGCAGCTCAAAAACATCCTGATTGGAACTTTGTATTAATTGGATCCACTTGGGGCTGTGATATTTCTAAGTTGAGCCAGATTTCGAATGTATATTTTTTGGGTGAAAAACCATACAAAGATTTACCGGGATATTTATATTATTTTGATGTTTGTATAATTCCCTTTAAACTAATTCCGCTTACCCTTGCTACCAATCCTGTGAAGTTTTATGAATATTTAAGTGCGGGGAAACCAGTCGTATCAGTTTGTCTTCCTGAATTGAGGCACTATAAAGATTTTTGCTACTTAGCAGAAAATAAGGAGGATTTCGTTGAGAAAATTTCTTTTGCATTAAACGAAAATCCATCAGAGTTAATGGAGCCGCGGATTCAGCTAGCTCGGGAAAATTCATGGAAGGCAAGGTTTATACAAATTAAACAAGGGATGGAGAAAAAATTTAATGAATAAAGTTTCAATTATTTTGCTTTCTTATAATTCTCTTGAGGATACTACAAAACCATGTATAGAGAGCATATATAGAGCTAAAAATGAAATCCAATTTGAATTAGTAATAGTAGATAATTTATCAACAGATGGAACTAGAAGCTACTTAGCTTCGATCCAGGACCTTTATCCCAATTTAAAAGTTATACTTAATGATAGTAATATGGGATTTGCTGCTGGAAATAATGTAGGTATACATTCAGTTAATAGTTCATACTATATTCTTCTCAACAGTGATACAATTGTTGTTGACTATTGGCTCGACAAACTCATTGGTTTTATGGAAAATCATCCTGAAGTTGGGGTTTCAGGTCCTGTAACAAATTCTATAGGAAATGAGCAACGGATTTTTACAACTAGTACTGATGAAAGAGATATTATTAATGAAGGAATCAAGTGGGCAGCCATTTGCGAAAATGATTTTTTTTATACAAACCTTATTGGCTTTTTCTGCGTTGTTATTAAGAAAGAGGTATTCGATAAAATTGGTCTTCTAGATGAAGGTTATGGTATGGGAATGTTTGAGGATGACGATTTTTGTTACCGTGCGAAACAGGCTGGTTTTTTTCTGGCATGCGTAGAAGATGTTTTCATCTATCATAAAGGCAGTGTTTCTTTTAGTAGATTAGGATATGAAATAACAGACCTATTTTATCAGAATTTGAATCGCTTTCAAACAAAACATAATTTAGTTTGGAAAACTAACCATAATCCTAAAGCTTTTCTTGAATTAATAAAGCATTATATAGTTACTGGTGATCAAAATAACAATAAGGTTAAATTTAAGGTGGAAAATAAAGCGAATGTAGTTTTGCATTATATGCATCTTGATCCCCCGAATCCTCAAGCACAAATTCATTTGGATCAAATACTTTCTTCAGATGCTTGGAAAGCGGTAAGGAAACTTTATTCAATTAGAGATAAACACAAATCTGTTTCCTTAATTATTAAAGGAATTAAACTTGTAAAAAGAGAAGGATTATTTGCTCTGCTGAAAAAAATAAAAAATAAATTATTTAAAATAACTTATGAAGAAAGATTATTTAATCAATTATCAAAAAAAATAAAAGGTAAGAGGGTTATTATATTCCCCACTCCACTCGATTGGAATATTCCATTATTTCAGCGTCCACAACAATTAGCTAAAGCATACTCAAAGAAAAAAAATACATGTGTAATATATTTTTCAGATAAACATGAATATGATCAATTTGACATTATATATCAAGTTGACAAAAATTTATGGTTAGTCGACTCCAAATATATAGATAATGTAAATAAAATTGTCCCTACCGCCGCGGAAACCATTATTTCTATAAGTTGGACAGGAAACATGCGTTATTTAGATTTAATTAAGCATGACAAATTAATATATGAATATATAGATGAATTAAGTTTATTTACAGGTTATGGGGACAAAATGATTAGTGATCATAATTTTTTGCTGCGACATGCTGATGTAACTGTTGCCACGGCATCTAAACTTTTTGATGATGTTAAAAATATTGCTTCAAATCCAATCTTATCTACTAACGCAGGGGACTATGATTATTTCAAGAGAAATAAATCATCCCCAATTAACCAGGAACTTGATTCAATAATTGGAAATTTCGATTGTATATTAGGGTATTATGGGTCATTGGCGAGTTGGTTTGATTATGATCTTGTTTATGAAATAGCAAAAAAAAGACCTAACTGGGCATGGATTTTGGTAGGCTGGGATTATGATGGAACATTAGCTGAAAGCAATATCCTGAAACGTAATAATATTTTCCATATTGGGCCACAACACTATACCAAACTTCCTGGCTTTTTAAATGCATTTGATGTAGCCACATTGCCTTTTAAAATTAATGAGATTACTTTATCTACTTCCCCGGTTAAAATTTTTGAATATATGGCTGGTGGTAAGCCTATTGTCAGTTCGAATCTTCCAGAATGTCAAAAGTATCAATCTATATTTAAATACAATAATTCTGATGAATTTGTTAATTGTATCGAGAAAATTAAAAAATTAACTCAAACAGATAAGTACTGGACTTTGTTAGAGAAGGAAGCCTTGGAAAATACTTGGGAACAAAGAACTGATCAAATATTAAATGCGCTTTATAGAAACTAAAGAAGGTGTATTTTTGAAAAAGAAGTGTTTATATTTAATGCATATTAATTGGTATTGGATAAAACAAAGACCTCAATTTATAGCCGAGCAATTGCAGAATTGTTATGATTTGGATATTGTTTATATTTTTAATCTTAAAGATTATTCAAAATTAGTTAGAAAATCTAAGGAAAAAAACTCACTAAAATTATTAAGGATTATAAAAATTCCATTTTCCTCAAAGATTAAACCACTAAAAACATTTGAATTTCTAATAAATTTCAAAAAAATTAATGGTCTTTATAAGAATAATTATGATATTATTTGGATAACTTCTCCCATTGTTTTAGAGTTTCTTTCAATTATTCATTTTAAAAAGGCTAGCATAATTTATGATTGTATGGATGATATCCTTGCTTTTCCACAGTCTGCAAATCAAATAAACAGACTTCTAAATTTGGAAAAATATTTAATTAATAAAGCAGACATTATTTTTTCTTCCTCAACTCTTCTTAAACAAAAAATGCATGAACGAGGTGCAAATCATGAAAGAGTATTTTTGATAAATAATGCGTTAAGTTCTTCATTTATTCAGGATAACGAATTTTTTGATATTTATTATTATGGGACAGTGTCGTCTTGGTTTGATACAGAATTGATAACTACAATTATAGAGGAAATGCCCAATATACGTTTTTTTATAATTGGACCTCTAGAAATAAAATTACCTCAACATGAAAGAATAGTTTATATCAAAGCTATGCCACATGATAAACTAAAGATATTTTGTCAAAAAGCGGATGCATTTATTATGCCCTTTTTAGTTAATCAGCTTGTTGCCGCGGTAGATCCAGTTAAAATTTATGAGTATATTTCATTTAATAAACCTGTTTTTTCAATCCATTACTCAGAAACAGAAAAATTCGAGGAATTTATTTCACTTTATGATACTAAAGAGCACTTAATGATTTTAATTCAGGAACAAGTGAATAAAAAAAGAAACCAAATTAAAATTCTTTACTCATTTTTAAAAAACAATACATGGGAAATGAGAATAAAGGAGATTAGCAAAATAACTAATTTTATCCTGAAAAAGGAAGAGGTTATGAATGAATCAGATAGTTCAACTAGAAAAGAGAATAGCCTGGATTGATATTTTTAAAGCAATTTGTATATCCCTTATGGTAATGGGACATGCGGGGGCCCCATTTACTACATATATTTATTTATTCCACATGCCAGCTTTTATTTTTATTTCAGGTTATACTTACAATGGGAATAAATATAGTTTTTTTTCTATTTAATTCATAACTTGAGTGTTGCGAATTTAGCATGAACGCCCCCTAAATGGGCACACGCGTAGTGCATTCGGGCA
>NZ_QMFA01000048.1 GCF_003285005.1 Paenibacillus sp. YN15
TCCGCTCGTGAAAGTCCGCTTCGCGGTAGGATTGCGGCTCAAAATGGACAAGCACGTAGGCATCCGTCTCCCGGAAGCGGGTAGCCAGCAGCAGGTCCAGCTCCCTGGATTCGCCGCCCACCACATCCACCAGCAGCTCCTGCTGCAGGAAGCGGGTTTCCCGGTGATCCAATTGTTCAGCCACCTCCGGTAAAAACAGCTCCAAAAACTCGGCAAAAAAGGTCTGCAGGAGCTTTTTCAATGCCTCGTCATGGGACAGAGAATGGTTTTGCTTCACATTAACACCTTCTTTCTGCTCTCGTACAAATGNTGCCTCGTCATGGGACAGAGAATGGTTTTGCTTCACATTAACACCTTCTTTCTGCTCTCGTACAAATGCAAAAAAGCCGACTGCCCCCCTTAACGAGAGACCGTCGGCGCATGCTTTGCGTCCGTACATGATTGATTATGCTGTTAGCTTAACATGGCCATCGGCACCTTGTCCACAAGCCGCTTCCGCTTATGCGCACGAACGGATGGCCCACCCTGCAAACTCGGTGAACATCCCGGCAGCAGCAGCCTGCCACGGGACCGAACCACCGCCACTTCATGGTGCTCATTCAAAATCACGGCATATACCGCGGGCCGTTCCTTGTATTCCCTGCCTTCATCCTTCTGGCCAAAAGCAATAACCGCCTGCTCCCCGTTCATTGGAAAGATGCCTCCTTGTGCCCGTCCAAAAGCTTACCTCCGCATTATACCAAACATGCGTTCTTGTTTCAATCCATCAAATTCCGTCTCATTACTTTTGCGTTAAACGGCGTTAGGACATGCAATTCCCCGAAACAAGCGGCATAGTCTAAAAACGGTCCCCCAAAAGTGACGAGAAGCTCTGAAGCGGAATCCGGGTACTTTTGGGGGAGCCCCCGAAGGAAAATGCGCAGTACACAGCATTTTCGCAAAAAAATCAGAGCAAACCGATTTGTGTGGCACCGTTACCAGGCGGCAGCCTGTCGGCTGGATAAAAATCAGGTATTGCCTAGAGGCTCTAAGTTCTTTATAATGACGCTAATCCATCGCGTTATGAAGAAAGGGGAAAAGTCGAATGTCTCGCAAGTTACGGGCAGGTATTGTCGGGGGCACCGGCATGGTAGGCCAACGCTTTATCAATCTGTTAGAAAATCATCCCTGGTTTGAAGTAACCGCTATCGCAGCCAGCGCCAGCTCCGCGGGCAAGGTATATGAGGAAGCGGTGAAGGGCAGATGGAAGCTGGAGCAAGCCATGCCGGAAGCCGTGAAGCAAATCACGGTTGAGGATGCGTCCAAAGTGGAGGAATTTGCCGCACAGGTGGATCTGATCTTCTGTGCTGTGGATATGAAGAAGGAAGAAATCAAAGCGCTGGAGGAGGCCTATGCCAAAACCGGCACGCCGGTCATCTCCAACAACTCGGCCCACCGCTGGACGCCTGACGTTCCCATGGTGATTCCCGAGATCAATCCGGGCCATATTGCCGTTATCGAGCATCAGCGCCAGCGTCTGGGCACCAAAACCGGCTTTATTGCCGTGAAGCCCAACTGCTCCATCCAGAGCTATGTGCCGGCCTTGAGCGCATTGGCCGCCTTTAAGCCCACCACCGTGGTGGCAACAACCTACCAGGCCATTTCCGGCGCAGGCAAAACCTTCAAGGATTGGCCGGAAATGATCGACAACGTCATTCCGTACATCGGCGGCGAGGAAGAAAAGAGCGAGCAGGAGCCTCTGCGCATTTGGGGCAGCATCGTAAACGGCGCTATCGTCAAGGCCGCAAGCCCGGCCATCACCACCCAATGCATCCGGGTGCCGGTATCCGACGGCCATTTGGCCGCGGTATTTGCCTCCTTCGAAAAGAAGCCCCCCAAGGACGAGATCATCGACCTGTGGCGGAGCTTCAAGGGCAGACCCCAGGAGCTTCAGCTGCCTAGCGCTCCCAAGCAATTCATTACCTACTTTGAAGAGGAGAACCGCCCGCAAACCGGTCTGGACCGAAACATCGAAAACGGCATGGGCGTCTCCGTGGGCAGACTCCGCGAGGATCTCTTGCATGACTACAAGTTTGTCAGCCTGTCCCACAACACCCTGCGCGGCGCTGCAGGCGGCGCGGTGCTCATCGCCGAGCTGCTCAAGGCGGAAGGGTATATCCAGGCCAAGTAAGCTATGCATCAGCCTGAAACAAAAGAAGCTGTCCCTGTGTGGGGCAGCTTTTTTCATGATACCAGCCGTCAGTTTCCTATGTCGTCCGCCTTTGGATGAAATATTGCGACACATGAGAGAAGATCACCTTCAGCACCGCAAAAAAAGGCACCGCCAAAATCAGCCCCGCGATCCCCGCCACCTGACCGCCCACCAGTAGTGCGAAGATAATAAGCAGCGGATGCATATGCAAGGACCGCCCCACCACCTGGGGCGAGATCACATTGCCCTCCAGGAGCTGGCAGATCCAGTTGACCAAAAGCACATAAAGCACCATTTTCCAGGAGATAGAGGCTGCCATCAGCACCCCGGGCGCGGCTCCCAGATAGGGCCCCAGGTATGGAATAATGTTGAACACCGCCACCACACAGGCCAGGAGCAAGGGATATTCCATGCCGATAAGCCAATATCCGATGTAAGCCATGACCCCAATAATGACACACACCAGAAACTGTCCCCTGATATAGCTGCCCAGGGCCTCATCAATTTCGAACAGGAGGCGGGTGATGTGGCGGCGATGCTTGCGGGGAACCACGGCCAGCACTGTTTTTTCGATAAGCTGAAAATCCTTCAGAATATAAAACGCCACAAACGGCACAATCAGCGCCACAAACACCACATTCAGCTTGCTGCCGATCCCGTTCAGGTAATTGGCCACCCAATCGGAGACCCCCTGCTCCAGCCGGAAAAGCGAATTATTGATGCCGCTGCGGATGCTGTCCGGCAGCATTTCGCTGTCGTTGAACTGGTCAATCATCCCCTGGGCCCGCATGGTGAACTCCGGCATATGCTCATTCAGCTCAGTCAGCTGGTTCATAAACATGGGGATGCCGTTCATGAGAATCACCGTCAGCGATCCCAGAAACGCCACATAAATCAAAAGCACCGCCACCGTTCTCGGCACCCGCCGCCGGTTCAGCAGCACCACCACGGGGTTCAGCACATAGGAAATGATCATGGCGATAATAAAAGGCGCCAGCACCGCCTTGGCAAAGCTGTAGATGCCGCCCAGAATGGGCCGGACCAGCCATAGCATGTACACGATCAGAAGCCCCAGCAGGGCATAGATCAGACCTCGAAACCGTTTGGTCGTCCAGAATGGCTCCATGGCAGCCGCCCCCTTTGTCTTGGTTGTCCCTTTCGCCGGACAGACTCTCTAGTTCAGTATATGTCGCTCAAGGGGAATTAAACCTTGCCGCGGCAAAACGCCAAAAAAGCCCAGGCCGCCATGGGCAAGGGCTTTTATAGCAAGCGGAGGACAGGCTGTCAGTTAGCCTGAATTTGCTCCGCAATGAATTCGTCTTCGAAGAAAAGATCGTCCAAGGAACTGAGGGTTCCGTCCTCTTCCACCTGATAAACGGACATTTTGTCGCCGTTTACCGTCAATTCGATGAAGCAGCCCCAGCAGTAAAACTGATGGGAGCCGATTTTTCCGATATCCTTGGAATTGCAGTTGGGACATTGCATTGTCAAATCCATCACCCTTGTTCTCGTAAAATAAAATGGCTGCCTGTCAGACGCGCACCGTAATGACGTCTTCGCCCCGCACAGCACCCGGCGGAACGGGAATCCTTCGCCTTCCCTCCTGCAAGTCTGTCAATATACCGTCCGACAGCTCCAGGCCTACTATAGAGTCTTCCATTTTTTCTGAAAAATAAACATCCTCCAGCCGCCCCATCTGAATTCCTTCCACGGAAACCATCGGCAAACCCTTCAGCTTGCCTTTGCCCCAGCCCAACAGGCTGGTGCCGGGAATGGCCTTGAAGGGACGGACGGATGCTGTGCTGTTGATGATCACCGCGTCCTCCCCGATGGAAACCAGGGCATCCCACTCCACATACCGTGCGGAATTGAACCAGGACTTGTACTCCAGAACGATGCCGCGGAGCTTCCAGTCGGCGGTGATCAACGCATCCTTTACCGTGCCTACCCGTTTTCCGGTGACAATATCCATAACAGGCAATCCCAACAAATTGCAAATGCTCCTCAATCCGCTTCCTCCTTCTGCCACCCATTCCGGCTGCTTGTCCACTCGAAATTAGGGTGCGGCAATAAAGAAGAATTATCCCAGTTATAAGGAGGAGCTAGACATTCCATTATTTACGCAAACGCTTCACAATGGTTCCAACTTTTTCGCAAGCTGTTGCAATTTCTTCAAAAGTGGTTGCCGGGCCGAAGCTGAAACGAACGGCGGAGGCGGCAACCTCCTGGGGCAACCCCATGGCAGTGAGCACATGGGACAATTCCAGAGATCCGGAGGTGCAGGCGGAGCCGCTGGCGGCAGCAATTCCCTCCAGATCAAGCCGCATGAGCAGAGTTTCGGTGGCGCAGCCCGGGAAGCTCACATGGAGGATATGGGGCAGGCGGTCCGACTGGCGGGACGGTCCGTTTACGACGAAGCCCGACAGGCCTAACTGCGCCTCCAGTCCGCGGAGCATATGCTCACGCAGCTCCTCCATCCGCCGGCGCTTCTCTCCCATGGATTGGACAGCCAACCGGAGGGCTTCGGCAAAACCTGCCGCTGCGGCTACATCCTCTGTGCCCGCACGCTTTCTTCGCTCCTGCGCCCCTCCGTAAATCAGCGGCGACAGATGAATCCGGGAGGAGCAGTACAAGGCTCCGATGCCTTTGGGACCGCCCAGCTTGTGGGCGGAGAAGCTCATCAGATCCACCGGCAATGCGGACAAATCTATAGGCACCATCCCCGCCGCCTGGACGGCATCCACGTGGAAGGGAATGCCCCGGCTTCTGGCCAGGAGTCCGATTGCCGAAACAGGCTGAATGGACCCTACCTCATTGTTCCCGTACATAACGGAAATCAGCAGGGTCCTGGGGGTAATGGCCGCCTCCACGTCTTCCACAGATACCAGACCCGAGGCGTCTGCCGGGAGATAAGTCACCTCATAGCCGGCTTGCTCCAGCCTTTCGCAGGCATGCAGCACCGCGTGATGCTCCACCGCAGATGTAATAATATGGTTCCTGGGACCGGCAGGCAGCGGAGCCAATCCAAAAATGGCGGCGTTATCCGCTTCCGTACCCCCTCCCGTAAAAATCAGCTCCTTCGGCGCACAATGAAGAAGCCCGGCGATGGTCTCTCTTGCACGTGACAATACTGCCCTGGCATCCCGCCCAAAACGGTGAAGGCTGGAAGGATTGCCGTATTGCTCCCGGAGGAGCGGCAGCATCGCATCCAGCACTTCAGGTAACAGCGGCGTTGCCGCCGCATGGTCCAGATAGATGGGTTTCATGGAAATCGATACACCTTCTATTTTGCACTAAATGTAAAACATGTAATTATCTGTCTTACCCTCATCATGAAACTCGATAAGATTGGCCAATGTGGTGGAATCCAGCACCTCCGCAATGGCGTCCCGGATGCGAATCCACAGATCCCGCTTGGCCGGATCATCCTCCTCGGTGAAATCCACCGGGCTGATGGGTCCTTCCAGCACACGGATAATATGGCCGGCGGTAATCTCCTCCGCATTCTTGGAGAGGATATACCCCCCGTAAGCGCCGCGGATGCTCTTCACCAGCCCCGCATTCCGCAGGGGGGCGATTAATTGCTCCAGATAATGCTCCGAGAGACGGTGCTTCTCGGCAATGCTTTTCAGGGAGGTGGGGCCTTCCCCGTTCTTGGCTGCAAGTTCCATCATAATGGTAAGGCCGTAACGGCCCTTTGTTGATATTTTCAAGAGAACGCCACCTCAATCGACTGTTCTTGTTCCGCTCCAGTGGTCGGCTTGCCTCTTACCAGCATATCCAGACAGCCCGGAATTCAAATCTGCTGATAACCGATTTTTTTGTCCACATTGTTATTATGTTATCACACCGGAGAGGTTCTTGGGAACTCCAGTATGACAACTTCATGAAAAAAATGCTTCTCTTTTAGAAAAATGGTACAATAAGAGGTATTGCATATTTCCCAAACGAAAGGTCTGGCGCAAACATGATGAAAGCACCGCAAGACACACGGGTTGTCCTGGGCATGTCGGGAGGCGTGGATTCCTCTGTGGCCGCCCTTCTCCTGAAGCAGCAGGGGTATGACGTAATCGGCGTATTCATGAAAAACTGGGACGATACCGACGAATTCGGCCATTGCACCGCCGAGGACGATGCCGAGGATGTGCGGCGGGTGGCGGAGAAAATCGGCATTCCCTACTATACCGTTAATTTTGAAAAGCAGTATTACGATAAAGTGTTCGCATACTTTCTGGAGGAGTACCGCCGGGGGCGGACGCCCAACCCGGATGTGATGTGCAACCGGGAGATCAAGTTCGGCGAGTTTCTGCAAAAGGCGCTGGACCTGGGAGCGGATTATATCGCTACCGGCCACTATGCCCGGGTGGATCAGCAGGACGGCGTTTACCGGCTGCTGCGGGGCAATGATCCCGGCAAGGACCAGACCTACTTCTTGAGCCCCCTGAACCAGTACCAGCTGAGCAAGGCCATGTTCCCCATCGGCCATCTGCCCAAGCCCGAAGTGCGGCGGATTGCCGAAGAAGCGGGGCTGGCCACCGCCAAAAAGAAGGACAGCACCGGCGTCTGCTTTATCGGCGAGCGCAACTTCAAGGAATTCCTGAGCCAATATCTGCCCGCTCAGCCTGGGGAGATGCGAACCCTGGCCGGAGAGCTGAAGGGAAGGCATGAGGGCCTGATGTACTACACCCTGGGCCAACGCCAGGGTTTGGGCATCGGCGGCTCCGGCACCGGGGAGCCCTGGTTCGTGGTGGACAAGAATCTGGAGACCAATACCTTGGTTGTCGCCCAGGGGGATGATTCCCATCTGTATTCCGTCGGTTTAACCGCTACGGGCGTGAACTGGATTCCCGGAGGCAACCCGCCGGCGACTGTTGCCTGCACTGCCAAGTTCCGCTACCGCCAGCCCGATCAGGCGGTGACGGTTCATTTTTCGCCGGCGGACGGCACCTGCCGGGTGAACTTCGCCGAGCCCCAACGGGCGGTAACCCCGGGGCAGATCGTCGTCTTCTACGACGGCGAGGTATGTCTGGGCGGCGCCACCATCGACAAGATCATCCGGAAGTAGTGCCGGTGCGCGTGACGCGTTGCCATGGCCGCATGTAATACGTCCGTGAGCATCCGCAATATGCGGCAGCAGACCTGCCTCCCCAAGGCTTCCACAGCCGGGGGAGGCAGGTCTTTTTTTGTGTAAAAACACCGGATTCCACTTCAGAGCTTCTCTTCACTTTTGGGGGATTGATCTGCGGGGGCTCCCCCAAAAGTACCCGGAACCGCTTCGAAGCTTCGCTTCACTTTTGGGGGATCGGTTTTATATGGTCCACTGATTGCGAACCAGCCCCGTCAGAAACCAACTGCCTCCCTTTTCCTCGAAAACAAGGATCAGGCTGGCCCAATCCATTCCCTGCACCTTCGGATCAAAGCCGCTGAAGTAATACTCCACAAAATGGCCGGCGGGATAAACCTCCTTGATGTTGTTGGCGGTATTGCCCTTGCCGATGGGCTCATCATAGCCCGTTTTCTCCGGCGCGGCGTAATCGTGGTTGTAGAGGAACTTGTCGTAGAACTCCGCAAAAGTCAGCTTGATGGGCTCTCCGGAGCCGTCGTATGTTCCCCAGGTGCGGACAGTTTTATCGTCCTTAAGCTGCCGAACCGCCTCCCGGGTCAGCACTACGTCCTGCTTGGTGTCCACATGGGTGTACGGAGAAATCCGCACCCCGTTGTCAGGATGGGCGGCAAGGGCCAAAGCAGCCCAGTCCCGCTCCTTCAGGGCGGTGACCGCTTTGGCTGCGGCGGCCTCCACCTGCTGCCGGATCTGCCCGGCGGAGGCCGGGGCAGAGGACACAGCCGGCGAAGCTGTAGCCCCGGGAGTGCGTCTTTCCGCAGGCACCGGAGTTGCTGTAGCAGCCGTCGGCGCCAAGGATGCGGTGGCGGCGGGAGCTGGGCTGGTGGCAGTAGCGGCGGGGGCGGAGCCGCCCTGGCAGCCGGCCGCCAGCGTCAGCAGGAGCAAACCTGCGGCGATGGATTTCATGGTGAAGCCTCCTCTCCTTGGCTGCATGCCATACCTTATGGACGGCAAACAGCGGACGAAAGTTACAAGACGGTTATTCGGATAATGAGAAAAACTCGTATCGGAGTATTTCGAGGATGAGCGACCTCGTTTAGCGGAAGTTTTTATCGCCAATCCGAATGTGTCTGGGAACCTCTAAACTTGGGTACGGCTACCCGGACTCACGTTCCGCTATGTTTCAAATATGCCTCCTTTTGCGAATTTCACGGACACTCGATTCGTTATTTGCCCCCATTACCGCTCGAATCGGCGTTTTTCCGTCTCATAACGGATCGTCAGTCCGCGTAGCCAAGAAAACACCGATTTTTTGCCGAATAGCGTACCCTGTGTCCGTAGACCAACGCGGCTGTATGGCCGTACCCGGCAGACTGCCATAGAAACAAACCGGGCCTCCGTCGACCCTGCCACCCTCCACCATCCGTGCTGCAGCGGCATGGCCCCATGGCGGCGTCCCACCCGCGGAAGCAGAGGAGCATTCCCCCATTTTTTACCCCAAATTCCCCGCTTATGCACCTGCCGGTGAAGTCCGCCGGATGACTGTACTGCCCGACCAGTCGCCCACCTCCGGGAATAACAGAGGAAAATATGGTAAAATGAAAGAAGGTGCCTTCCAATCCCGAACAGCCCTGCGCGCAAACAGACAGTCAGCCATGACTCAATAGTTTCCTCAGGCTAAGCCGGGTTAATAGGTATACTCTGCAGGCTCCTCTTTGGAAAAAACTGCAACGGAAGCATAATTTAAGGTGGGGAATGGTAATGGACTTATTTTCGATGGAGCAAACCAAGGACGAAAGCTTCAAGCCGCTGGCTGAGCGTATGCGCCCTTTGTCTTTGGACGAATATTCGGGGCAGGAGCATCTGGTGGGGAAGGGAAAATCCCTGCGGGTGCTGATTGAGACGGACAAGGTTCCCTCCATGATCCTTCAGGGGCCTCCCTCCTCCGGCAAAACCACATTGGCTACAATCATCAGCCAGATGACCAAATCCAATTTTATCAAGCTTAATGCAGTCTCCCTATCCATTGCCGAGCTGCGGAAAACCTTCGATGAAGCCCGGGATCAGCTTAATTTTTACGGGAAGAAAACCATTGTGCTGATCGACGAAATTCATGCCTTGAAAAGCAACATCCAAGAGGCTCTTTTGCCCGTTGTGGAAAATGGGACCATCATCCTCATCGGCTGCACTACGGAGAGCATTCATCACGACATTATTCCTCCACTTGTGTCCCGCTGCCGGGTGTACCGGCTGAACGCTTTTTCCCAGGAAAACATCCGGGATATGATCAAACGGGCAATGGCCGACAAGGAAAAAGGACTGGGCGGCTCCGGTATTACTTTGTCCCAGGAAGCCTTGGACTATCTGGCCGATATCTCCAATGGGGACGTGCGCAATGCGCTGAACGCCCTGGAGGCGGCTGCCTACTCGCTTCACGGCACGGACACGCTGGAGCTGCGCCATGTCCAGGAGGCGTATTCCTTCCGTTTGAACGGCATTACAACCAGTGACCGGTACAACCTGACCTCCGCCTTGTGCAAGTCCATGCGGGGAGGCCAGACAGATGCAGCCATGTATTGGCTGGCGCGGCTCTTGTACAGCGGAGTTGATCCGGAATATATCGCCCGGAGGATAGTGGTCCATTCCACAGAGGATGTAGGCATGGGCAATCCCGTTGCCCTGCAGATGGCCCTGGCGGCCAAGGACGCCGTGCTGTTCGTGGGCATGCCGGAGGCAAGGATGGCGTTGGCTCAGGCGGTGATTTTTATCTGCGAAAGCCCCAAATCCAACAGCGCTTATAAGGCCATCAATGGCGCGCTGGAGCTGGTGGCCCATTCGCCCTCATATGAGGTTCCCGAGGATATCCGGGACGGCAGCAAGTCCTACCGGAATCCCATTGACAACCCTGGCTCCTCCAATCAGTATTTGCCTCCGGAGCTGGCCAAAACCCGTTTCTACAGGCCGCAGAACAGCGGCACGGAAGGAAAAATTTATGCCCGCTACAAGGAACAGGGACGGCTTTAGCGACTCATTTGGCGAGGAGGAAACGGATATGGCGATTATACTGAGGTTGGCGGGTATTGTTTCTGCGCTTACAGGGATTATCGCAGGCTTTGCCAAGGGGAGGGCGATCCTGTACACCGTCACGGAGGCTGCCGGTTCGGCAACCAACCATTATACCTTCCATTTCGGCGAGGCGGTTCTATGGTGGATCGGCGGTCTTGCACTGGGGCTTGGACTTTACGCGCAAGGCATCATATTGGACCGGTTGGAGGAGATCCGCCGATAGAGAAAACCCTGCACCGGCAAGTGCAGGGTTTTTCCTTTGTTTGCGCATATTCTCAGCTGCGGCTGAAATAATCCAGACCCATGGCTTCCCGGACCTCGCCCATGGTTACTGCCGCAATGCGGCGGACATTCTCCGTGCCCGCCCGCAGAAACTCATCAATATCACGCGGGCGCGCAAAATTTAAACACTTGTTTTTAGGTTACACCTCACATCAACGTTTATTTGTAATCTACGATGTATCTTTTCAATCCATATTTCATGCCCTGATCAGCCAGAACAGATCTCGTACTGGTATCACCTACAACTTTATAATCAATGCTATCCGGTGTTGTGAGTTTTACAATATATCGACCAGGTGTTATTTTATTCCCATTTGAGTCTGTTTGATTCCATGGGATAGTGAGTACATAGCTTGATCTACTTGGGATAGGATCAGGAATTTGCGGAAGGACATAGCGATAAACAAGTTGATTTTCTGCATCTGCTGGAGTGACCGTATACACTTCTATGGCTAGCTTAGTTGCAGGATCTACAAGTAGATTATCATCCGATCTATTTAATATGAAAAACTCAAATTGATTTGTATTTTCAATGTTCAATTGATTCGAGTATTGCCGATACTCATCAGGAAGTTGAAGACCTACGCTCAAAGGAAAAAATGTGTTGTCTGCTGGAGTAAGGTTATCATCAGGGCCGTATTGAATTAGCTTAAATTCGTTACTTGAAATCCTAATCAAGTTTAGATGATCCGTGAGTTCCGATCCTGCGACAAAATCAACATTCGCCCCCATAGCCTCTGCAAAAGCACGCAGAGGAATATAGGTTTTGTCATTATAATTAAGAACAGGGGACTCCTCCGTATTCAGAATAGCTTGATTGCCTTTCATTTGAAATATGATTTTGCTGGGAAACAAATGGGCTTGAATACTGTCAGAAGCAAGAGCAACGGTAGATATAGACAGTGCTGCTCCACATATCAGTCCTGTCACAAACTTCTTCATAATTCCATCACCCCTCTGATTATGGATAATAACCAAACGCAACAAACAGTAATTTTGTTTCAAGTTTCCCTAAATTTATTATAAACGCATTAAAAATAAAAATCGAATCTTTCTACCTGTTCGTAAATCATAAGACAAAGCCACAATTCTCTTCGACAAAAAAATGACCTGCTCAGGTTAGCTGTACATGCTTTCCTCGCAGGTCATTTTTAATTTTGTGTTTAAACTGGACGAGCTCCTATAAACCATGCCGTGCTGGAAATCGCTCCAATTACCATGAAAAACGATACAGTTACTGTTGCCCCCGGGCTAATCTCTCCCGTTTGGATTAAGTCCACGTATTTTCCTCCATTAATCCAAACCGCCTGATTAGTATAACCAGACATATTAACCACGGGAAAGGCGAACGCCGATGTTACATTCGTTCCGAAATAGATATAGAAATTCTTTGCTTGACTGAAACTATTTTTCACTTTCATTGTGATACTGTGTTGGATACCGTAATTACCAAGTATATAACCAGAATTCTCGCCAGATACCCAAACCAGATCATTCATGCCAAATATATCGTAACTGTCACCGGAAGCCATTCCATAAGCGATCCCATCAGTTGTTGTAGGAGCAATCGTATCCAGATCAAGGGTGAGATAAAAGGCGGAACCAACCCCTCTTGGTCTTCCTGTACCATCGGGATCTGAAAAGCCTGTAGCTCCAGAGGAGTTACTTACGTACGCCAAATCGTAAAATACAGCGGAAGTGGCAGCACCAGTACTACTATTTGTAATGTTAGTACGGGCAACAATGCCAACATTATGGCCAGGATTAACGTTTTGAGAAAATAAAGTTGCCCATCCATAGGGACCTATTTGGATTGATTTGGAGTGTCCAGCAAAATAATTGGCCCATGCCTGCGTGTCGCTGAGCCCCTTCCCATTTGTTAATCCATAATTGCTTGAAGATACAGTAATAGAGTAATTGTTAGGGTTGTAAATCAAAAGACAATGAGTGATTGTTCCCGGCGTTCCATTTTCATGCCATAAATACACTTGACCAGCACCAATAACTGAATTTTGATTAAGATATTTCCCGGCGTCAGCCAGATGTTTCGAAAGGATTTTTTCAGGATTGTCGCAATAAAATAAATAACCGCCGCCCTGATAAACAGTACTGCTTCCTTTTGGTGCAAGAATTGGAGAGCGTGATGCTGCAGGAACATTATAGACAAACGATGCCATTTTTCTACCCCTTTCATTGAACTCATAAAGTAGACTGTGAGATTGGCGCCATCTCGAAATCAATATATGAAAAAGATTTACACTTTCCTGGGGGAATAACATCAAGATTTAAAAACAGGCTCTATGATTAATTAATTTAGGTACTTTGAAAACAAAGGTCAAAGTAATAACGGCTTTAATGTCCGGGTCCCGGCTTGTTCTTGGTTGAGGTAGGCTGAGTTATGCTCGCCACAAGAAACCGGGGCGGCTTTAGTCCAGCCGGTATACGAGGAGGAGCAAGTAGTGCGGCGTAACAGTCAGAGTTGCTGAGGAAATGCATCATATTGGACCGGCTGGAGGAGCTCCGCCGATAGAGAAAACCCTGCACCGGCAAGTGCAGGGTTTTCCTATTTGCACAATTTTCAGCTATGGCTAAAAATAATCCAGACCCATGGCTTCCCGGACCTCGCCCATGGTCACTGCCGCAATGCGGCGGACATTCTCCGTACCCGCCCGGAGGATGTCATCGATGTCACGGGGCCGCGCAGCATAATAGGCCCGGCGCTCCCGCATGGGGGCCAACAGCTCCTCCAAGGCCTGCCGCAGCTGATCCTTACAGGCGGTGCAGCCGATAGTCCCTGCGGCGCAGCATTCCCGGATTTCTGCCGCCCCCTCGGATCGGAAAGCAGTGTGATAAGCATAGATGGGACAAATGTCGGGATGCCCGGGATCATCCTTGTGAATGCGGGCCGGGTCGGTTTTGGCTCTGCGCAGCTTCAGGGCCAGCTCATCCGTGCTGCAATCCAGCTCGATAGCATTGCCCAGACTTTTGCTCATTTTAGCCTCCCCGTCCGTACCCACCAGCCTAGGCACATCGCTGATCAACGCCTGGGGCTCCACCAGCACCGGTTTGTACAGCTCGTTGAAGCGGCGGACCACCTTGCGGGCCAGCTCCAGATGGGGCAGCTGATCCTCCCCTACCGGAATCAGGGCTGCCTTGCAAAAGGCGATATCCGCCGCTTGGCTCACAGGATACCCCAGAAAGCCGTAGTTCAGCTCATCCAGCCCCGCTCCTTTGGACTCCGCCTTCACCGTCGGATTATGGCGCAATGTATTCACCGTCACCAGCATGGAAAAAAACATGGTCAATTCGGCAATTTCCGGCACCATGGATTGGACAAAAATCATGGTTTTGCCCGGATCAATTCCTGCGGCCAAATAATCCAGCGCCATCTCCTTGAGCGAGCTGCGGATCAGCTCCGGCCGTTCAAAATGGGTGGTCAACGCTTGCACATCCGCCAGCATCACAAAACATTCATGCTCCTCCTGAAGCGCCACCCGGTTTTTCAAGCTTCCGGCGTAATGGCCCAGATGCAGCTTGCCGGTGACCCGGTCTCCTGTCAATACCCGATTTTTCATTGCAGCTTCCTCCTAAATTGGGATCAAAGATCAAGCTTTTCCGACGCCAACCCCAGCCATCATCCATGGCCATCACCCCCTTATAAAAATTCCCCCAAAAGTGACGAGATGCTCTGTAGCTTAGTCCGATTACTTTCGGGGGTGCCCCCGAAAACATAACACCCAAACCAGTTTCCCAATGAAATAAAAAAAGCCCCGTCCTCTAAGGACGAAGCTTGTCGTTGGCCACCTTAAATAACCTTCCTTATCCTCCTGCGAGGCGTAAAAGGTCCGCTGACAGTACGGGGACAACATACTCCGCTTGCGAAGCTTGCCCGATACTGCTCCCGTGATAACGGCGGGAAACCCGGCTCCCCCTACTACGCCGGCACAGGCGATTCGGCAAAGCAACTCCAAAGGCCATTCGAGCATAGGCCGGACACCGGTTCGCAGCAGCCACCGGCTCTCTGAGGTCCGTTTCCTCATGTCTACTTACCCTTTTTCCAGGTTGATCAGATATGGGTGCATTTTACTCCAAAATACACAGGCAGTCAATAGGCAGCTTATAGCAGCTTATAGCAGCCGGATAAGCATGTAAAAAAACAAATCACCCCCTCCGCCCATGGCAGAGTGAGGGTGATTTGCATTCGGGCAGCTTAGTTGCCGCCCTTCTTCTTCAACAGATCCTTCACGGCGGCGCCGACCATAATCAGGCCCGCCACCGGAGGCACAAACGCATTGCTGGCAGGCGGATTCTGCGCCTTGCGGATTTCCGGAGCATTCTCCGGGACAATCTTCTGGGTGACATCCTCCCGCGGCAAAAGCGGCTCCTCCGTGGAGAATACCACCTTTACCCCCTTATGGATGCCGTCCTTGCGCAGCTTTTGGCGGATAACCCGGGCAATCGGGTCAACGGTCGTTTTGGAGATGTCCGCCACCTGGAACCGGGAAGGGTCCATTTTATTGGCTGCCCCCATGCTGGAGATAATCGGAATTTTGCGCTTCAGACATTCCTTGATCAGGTGAATTTTGTAGCTGACCGTATCCGAGGCGTCCAGCACATAGTCCAGCGGGTATTTGAACAGCTCCTCATAGGTTTCTTCCGTATAAAACATCCTCAATGCAATGGCGTCGCATTCCGGATTGATATCGGCAATCCGGTCTTTCATCAGCTCCGCCTTGGGTTTGCCGACAGTGGACAGAAGAGCGTGAATTTGCCGGTTGATGTTGGTAATGTCCACAACATCCTTGTCGATCATGATGATCCGGCCAACGCCGGAACGGGCCAAAGCCTCAGCGGCAATGGAGCCTACTCCGCCGATCCCCAGCACAGCCACTGTGCTGTTCCTTAAGATATCCAGCCCCTCCGGCCCAACGGCAAGCTCCGTCCGGGAAAATTGATTCAGCATCGGGTAAATCCTCCATTTATTTCAATCCACGCGCTCTTCGCGGAGCGCAACGGATCTGAAGTCTATATTACTTGGCCGCGGGCTCCTTCACCGCCAGCTTGATGGACAGCTCCTCAAGTTGCTCGTCATCTACAGGGCTCGGCGCGTTCATCATGAGGCAGGTGGCACTGGCCGTTTTCGGGAAGGCGATCACCTCGCGCAAATTGGACTGCTTGGCGATAAGCATTACCAGCCGGTCGAAGCCATAGGCCATGCCGCCGTGGGGCGGTGTGCCGTATTCGAAGGCGTCCAGCAGGTAGCCGAATTTCTCTCTGGCCAGCTCCGGGGTAAAGCCCAGGGCGTCAAACATCTTCTCCTGCACATCCCGCTTGTAAATCCGCATGGAGCCGCCGCCCACCTCGTAGCCGTTCAGCACCAGGTCATAGGCTTGGGCGCGGATTTTGCCCGGATCAGTGTCGAAGTAGTGCAGGTCCTCGTCATGGGGACGGGTAAACGGATGATGCTCCGCCACATAACGCTTGGCTTCCTCATCATAGCCGAGCAGCGGGAAGTCGATAACCCAAGCGAATTTGTACTCGTTTTCGTTGATAAGCCCCAGCTCCTTGCCCACCTTCAGACGCAGGTTGCCAAGAACATCGTTGACCACCTTGGCCTTGTCCGCGGAGAAAATCAGCACGTCTCCCTCTTGAGCGTCCAGCCGCTCAGTCAGCGCAGCAATTTCCGCTTCGTTGAAGAACTTGACAATGGGGCCTTTCCACTCGCCGTCCTTGATCTGAATCCAGGCCAGACCCTTGCCGCCGTAGCGGGAGGCGAAGGGCGCCAGATCATCCAGCTCCTTGCGGCTCCAGGTGGCGCAGCCCTTGGCGTTCAGCGCCTTGACGATACCGCCTCCAGCAACCACAGATGCGAACACCTTCACGCCGCTTGACGCCACAATGTCGGAGACATCCCGCAGCTCCAGGCCAAACCGAAGGTCCGGCTTGTCGGAGCCGTATTTGCCCATGGCGTCGGCATAGGTCAGCCGTTGGAAGGGACGCGGAATATCCATGTTCAGGGTAGTTTTGAACAGCTTCACACACAGCTCCTCCATCATGTCCAGGAGCTGGTCCCGGGAGAGGAAGGAGGTCTCAATGTCCACCTGAGTAAACTCCGGCTGACGGTCCGCGCGCAGATCTTCGTCGCGGAAGCAGCGGGCGATTTGGTAATAACGCTCCACGCCGCCGACCATCAGAAGCTGCTTATACAGCTGCGGCGATTGGGGCAGGGCGAAGAATTCGCCCGGATGGACCCGGCTCGGCACCAGATAGTCCCGCGCGCCCTCCGGGGAGCTTTTGGTCAGAATGGGCGTTTCCACTTCCACAAAGCCGTTTTCGTCCAGATAATCCCGGAATACCTTGGCCGCTTTGGAGCGCAGGTACAAAGAACGCTGCATCTCCGGGCGGCGCAGGTCCAGGTAGCGGTACTTCAGGCGCACCTGCTCATCCACTTCCACACCGTCCTCGATGAAAAAGGGAGGGGTTTTGGCCGTATTCATAATCTCGATTTCCGTAACCCGGACCTCAATCTCCCCGGTTTCCAGGTTGGGGTTTTTGGTATCCTCGCTGCGTTCCACCACAGCGCCGCTTACCGCCAGCACATATTCATTCCGCGCCCGGTCGGCAATGGCCAGCGCTTCTCCGGAGAAATCCGGATTGAAGACCGCCTGGATGATCCCGCTGCGGTCCCGCAGATCAATAAACAGCACTCCGCCCAAGTCCCGGCGGCGCTGGACCCAGCCGTTCAGGGTTACTTTTGTTCCGATGTCGGCTTTGGTAAGCAGGCCGCATTGATGGGTTCTTAACATAGACATATTTCTTAACCTCCGTGTATGTGGAAAATAGTTAGTGACCTTTGATCCAATCCGCCAATTCAGCCAGAGGAACCCGCTCCTGCTCGCCGGTTTCCATCCGCTTTACCGTAATCTCATCAAGAGCCAGCTCATCATCGCCGAGAATGGCTACAAAACGGGCCTGAACCCGGTCAGCCGACTTCATTCTGGCCTTCATCTTGCGGTTCAGATAATCCTTCTCGCAGGCGATCCCCGCCCGGCGCAGCTGATACAGGAGAGCAGTGGTCTTCGCCTCCGCCGCGTCCCCCATCCCGATGAGATAAACCGCCAGCTGATCCTCCCTGGGAATCTCCACCCCTTGAGCGCCCAGCACCAAAGCGGTCCGCTCCAGGCCGATGCCAAAGCCAATGCCCGGCTGGTCTTGGCCGCCGATCTGGCCCACCAGGCCGTTGTAGCGCCCGCCGCCGCCGATGGTATCGATGGCTCCGATGCCCTCCGCCTTGTACTCGAAGGCGGTCAGGGTGTAATAATCCAGCCCCCGCACCAGCCGGGGATTGATGGAGAAGGGAATGCCCATGGCCGTCAAATGGCTTTTTACCGCTTCAAAGTGGGAGAGGCATTCCTCATCCAGATAATCGATCAGCTCCGGCACACCGACAAAATGAGCCTGGTCCACCTTGCAATCCAGCACCCGCAGCGGGTTCCGGTCCATCCGGGACTGGCAGTCCCGGCAGAGGAGATGCCGTTTGGGCGTGAGGAAGCCGAGAAGCGCCTCGCGGTATGCGCTGCGACTTTCCGCATTGCCCACGGAGTTGATTTCCACCCGCACCCCTTTTATCCCCAGCTCCTCATAGATGGTCAATCCCAAGGCGATAACCTCGGCATCGATGGAGGGGTCCGTTGCCCCGAAGGCTTCCACCCCAAACTGGTGGAACTGGCGGAAGCGTCCGGCCTGCGGCTGCTCATAGCGGAACATGGGTCCGGTATAGTACAGCTTGCACACATCGGGCTCGCCGTACAGCTTGTTTTCCACGTAGGCCCGCACCACACCGGCGGTTCCCTCCGGCCGCAGGGAGATGGACCGGTTGCCCTTATCCAGGAAAGTGTACATTTCCTTCTCCACAATATCCGTGGTTTCCCCTACCCCCCGGGCGAACAGCTCCGTATGCTCAAAAATCGGCGTCCGGATCTCCTTGTAGTGGAATCTGCGGCAAACATCCCTGGCCGTTTTCTCGATAAATTGCCATACCTCCACAGTTCCCGGCAGAAAATCCTGGGTCCCCTTGGGTCTTTGAATACTCAACGTCCGTCGACCTGCCTTTCTTTTTACCGTCAAAAAATAATAAAAAATCCCCCATCCCCGGCCTTATGCCTGGGACGAGAGATTGGGTTAACAATTTCCCGCGGTACCACCCGCTTTTCGGAACATGCCGCGGCTTAAAGCCATGGCAGATGGGTTCCGCACTTTAACGGCGGGTAACGACCGCCTTACGCAAATCCGTTACTGCACGTCCGGCGCCTGCTTGCGCCCCCGGGTTCACGGCTTGTTCTCGGGGAGGTCTTTCCTTCCTCCTGCAACGGAAGCTTCCAGCCAAGGCTTCCTCTCTGAAGATGCGGGGGTGAAGTACTTTGTCCCTTCAACGAATCATGGGATGAATATTAGTTCAAATTGTAAACAAGCTGTCGGATAAAGTCAAGCGGTATCTGTCCCGAGTGTGTCCCGAGTAGGGTCTGTCCCGAGTTCATCCCGATTTGGTCCCCAGTTAGTCCCGAACTGGTTCCCAAGCTATGTATGCTGGATGGTGCCGCTAACGGAACAAAACGTACCTTAATCGGCAGATTTGCCGAGTTTCGATTTGTAACGGAACTAAGGAGCCGCTAACAGGGAAAAAGCGCCGTGTATGCTCGTTTATGCCTCGTTTTCAACCATTAACGGCATCTCTGTTCCGTTATTTTTGGGAAACGTGCAAATTGGGGGTGTAAGAGCCGCTCATTTCCGTAAGGCAAAATCAAAGTTCTTCATCCGGCTTCCCGGACATCGCCAAAAGCTCATCCCCCATAACTAGCCCAAAAAAAGAAGAAACCTACCGCAAAGTGTAGGTTTAAGAAAAAATATATTTTAAAAAGGGGGTCGAAATTAAGTGTACCTGAGGCTTGTTAAAGAAACATTAAAGGTCGATTACAAATATATTACAAATTATGAAACGCTTTATATAAAGCGCTTTAATTTTTTTTTGAACAGGCTAGTCTATGTTGTGCGGACAGACATATACATGGAATCACAAGGGAAAAAACCTTGTGAAACGATAAAACGGAGGGAACAAACATGGCGGAGGAAAATCAATCAATCGAAGCTCTGGATGAGACTGTGGAAGCAGAAATCGCTGTCGACGAGGCTGCCGAGGAAATCGTCGACGAAATTGTCGACGAAATTGTCGACGAAATTGTCGACGAGGTGCAGGAAGTGGAAACGCTGGAGGAGCTCTTCTCAGACGAGGAAGAGGTGCTGGGCGAAGTGGAAGATGATGCTGAAGCGGAGCTGGACGAGCTGACCGAAGAGGCTGAACCGGAAGAAGAAGCCTAAGGTCCAATCTTCCGCCGCGCCGCCGCAAAACACGAATGCAGCACACAAAAAGCCATCCTTTTGAGGTGTTCCCCCTCGCAAGAATGGCTTTTTTTGTTTTACAAAAAGGCTGTGTACTGCGCATTTTCCTTCGGGGGATGTTTTTAGAAACGCAGATTCACAAGGCTTTCCAAAGCATCCTTCACCAGCAAATAGGCTTCCCCGTTGCTCAGCTTCTCCTTATCGGCAATCAGCTTCAGGGTCTCCTCCTTGACCAGCCGTTTGGCCAGCAGCTCCGCCTCCGCCTGCTCCGGCTTCAGCATAAGCCCTGCCGAACGGGCAATGGTGTAGGCCGCCTGCTGCAGCGTAAGCGGATCAGACTTGGCCTTATCGGCGGCCATACCTGCAATGGCGTTGGAGGCTTCCCCTTTGAAGGATTGGGGATAGCGCTTTTTGAGGGTGGCAAAATGGTTCACAAACCGCTGCGGATTGCTGGGTTTGTCCAGCTCTTCAGGCTTAAAATTGGCGTTGCCGTAGGACCCGTTCACCAGCCCCGTATAGACCGCAGCCTTCAGGCCGGGATAGGCCTTGTGGTCCTGGTAAGGCTGCTTCGGCGGAGTGTAAGGAGCAAGCGCCAGTCCCTTCTTGACCGCCAGGTCCTGCATTTCCGCCACCCGCTCCTTGGACTTGGACAGCTCGCGGAAGGTGATGTTGTGGTCGATAGCCACCTTGGCCGCCGCCCCCGCCGATTCCGCCACTGCCATTCCCAGAGGAATGACCCGGGCGCTGCCGTGGGGAATGGTGTCATAGCTGGCCGAACGGCCGACTACGAGAAGCCCGTCCACCTTCTGCGGCACAATGCTGCGGAACGGCACGGCATACTTGTAGGGCTCCATGGATACTGCGCCGAAATCCTGGGGATTCGTGCTTTGGATATCCACGGGATAGGAGCCGAAGGCGATCCGGTCCCATTGATCCCGGTTCTCCAGAAGATCAATGGCGGTCAGCCGGTACTCCCCGTAGAGATGCCGGGTTTCCCGCACGTACAGCTCCGGCGCCATGCCGTCCAGCTCCAGCTTGACGAATTCCGGATGCTTCTCCTTGATGAACTGGAGCACATGGGGCAGCTCCTGCTCGGCAATGGCATACGCCTCCTTGACGGAAGCCGGATTAAAGGGATCGACCCCGAATAATTGCAGAGAGTTGATCAAAATGGTGTTGTCATTGTTGCGGCCGATGTTAAGGCCGCGCATTTTGGCCCGGGTGGGGTTCTGCGCCTTGTAGTCCTTGATGTCGCCGTAGCCTGCGGCGGAGTATGTATCCGCATGGGTTCCGTCGTTGCCGTCGTTCTCCAGATACTTGCGGACCTCTTTCCAGAAGCTTTCGTCGGCGTTTTTCAGACGGAATACTACTGTCACCGCCATCAGCGAGTCGGGATCATTCAGATCCTCCCGGCCCCGGCTGAAGGGCGCGCCGGCTGCATACGCCACATCCGCGTCCTGGGTGGCGTCAAGCACCGCCTTGGCTTGAACCGTCCGTTTTTCCCCATTTTCCAAAGTAATGTCTAAACCGGTCACCAGCTTCGCGCCATCCTTGCCCTCTGCCAGCACAGGGGCGATGGATTGGGTTTTCAGAAGGACATCGATATGCTTCTCCTTGGCCACCAGCCGGTTGAATACATTTGCCGCCGTGGTCACATCGAAGGAGGTCCCTTCGATCCCGTTATAGAATTCCTGAAAAATCCCCTTGTTCAGCACATTGGGTTTGGGGGACAGCCAATCGTAGGTATCCTCGTCATAGTTGTTGTCCAGGGAGTTCAACCAGCCCAGGGTCATCAGACCGCCCAATATTTCCCGGTTGCGGCCGTCCACCAGCAAGGTTTTCAGCCCGTGCCGGGAAGCGGCGACAGCGCCTGCTACCCCTTCGGGATCGGTGCCCACCACAATCACGTCATACATCTCAGCCGGTGTTTTGACGGTTTTGACCGTCTCCAGCTCCTGGGCCTCCGCCGTTTTATTATGCAGACCCCCTCCGTACTTCTCCTTCCACACGAGATACGGCCCGCCGATGGCGAACAAAAGCACAAACGTCATAGCGAGAATAAACCACTTATTGCGGAACAATGCTTCTCCTCCTTTAACCGGGGAACCCCCGGAAATCTAATCCCCTTCCGTCAGCCCTTGGGCGCGATGCCCAGCACCGAATCCAGAAGGTCCAGCTTGCGCTTGGTATAATCTTGGTATGCGCTGTTGTAAACGGACGGCTCCTTGGGATTGGGAAAACGCTCCACCGTCCCATCCGGCCCCATCACCTTGCTGACGGCGCCGCAGCCCAGCCCGATGATGGTCTGGCGCTCCTCCATCATCAGAATATTGTACAGGCTTTCGTAGCCCTCAAGGGAGTAGCCCACGTTCTCCTGGTTGCCCAGGATATTTTTCTGCCGGTACATGTAATACGGGTTGTAGCCGCGGGCAGCGGTCCATTCCACCGTCCGCGCCATCATCGCCTGGATTTCATCCCGCTCCGCCACCTCGTAGCGCTCCCGGTTCTGGGTCAGCCGGGACGCCCGTTTGAAGGACAGGGTATGCACCGTCAGCGATTCCGGCATCAGCCGCTCCAGCTGCTCCAGGGAAATTTCCAGCTCCCTTAAGCTCTCGCCCGGCAGGCCCAATATAAGGTCCATATTGATATTGTTCATTCCCAGCTCCCGGCACAGCAGGAATTTTTCTACCGTCTCCTTGACGGTATGATGCCTGCCGATGGTATCCAGGGTGGATTGGGTGAAGCTTTGCGGATTGATGCTGATCCGGTCCACCTTCCAGCGCTTCATCACGGCGATTTTCTCCGGAGTGATCGTGTCCGGACGCCCTGCCTCCACCGTCAGCTCCCTGATCCCGGCCATACCCGGCACAGCTTCATGGAGCACCTGGAACAGCTCATCCATCTCCTCCGCCTCGATGCTGGTGGGAGTGCCTCCTCCCCAATATACAGTGGTCACCGACATGCCTGCTCCGGCAAGCCAGCCTCCCACCTGGCGGATTTCGTATTGCAGCCCCTTGAGGAAGGCCTGTACGGAGCCGTTATTGCCGCGGATATCATAAGCGGGAAAGGTGCAATAAGCGCATTTGGTGGGACAAAAGGGAATCCCGATATACAGGCTGACCTGGCGGTCCATCCGGAACAGATCGGGAATCACCCGAAGCTGCCGTTCGCCAATCTCCGACAGCAGCCGCACCTTCTCCGGGGAGAGCAGATAATCCTCCCGCAGCACCTGCCTGCAGGTCTCCATGGATTCCTGCATCATCAGATTATGCATCAGCTTCATGGGCCGCACCCCTGTCAGAATCCCCCAAGGCTGCTCCATGCCGGTGGCCGTCTGCAGACATTTCAGCAGGGCCCTGCCCAAGGCGCGTTTGCATTCCCGGCGGGACGCTTCCGTGCCCGTTCCGGGAAGGGAACGGACATCCTGCTGGCGGCAGAGCATCGTCCCGGCGGCATCATGGATGGACACCGACGCGGTGATGCTGGCGGCGTCATGGATGGACGCGCCGTCGGTTTCCTGGGAGTGCGTGAGCGCGGCCCGGATAGTCAGCTCCGCAGCCTCCCCGCCTTCCTCCACCCACTCCACAGCCTCAAAAAACAGCTTGCAAATATGGTAGATTTCATTCTGAAAATCATCAAATCCCGTACGAATCAGGGATATTCTCATCCGGCACAGTTCCCCTTTCCGGTACGTTTTTTACGCAAAATTCCCCAACCTTTTTAGTGTACCACATTGTCAGGGGGGAAGAAAATGCACCCAACAGGCAATCGTATATACAAGCAACAAAAGCAGGCAGCGCCTCCCTGCCGCGGGAAACGCTGCCTGCTTCTCTTAACCTAACGGTTATCTCCCCGGCTTCAGCCACGGCTGCTGCCGCGGTCCGCCGGACCCTGCCACCGGCTCTTCCTGCCTGCCCGCCGCCAGCATCAGGGAGGCTGCTTCACTGGGCCCAAAAGAGGCTTCCGCCTGCATGCCCAGAATGGCGGCTGCTTTCATGGATTGTCTCATGGATGTCGGTCCTCTGGCTTTCAAGATGGATGCCTTCATTCACAGTTTTGCCAGAAAGCCCAACCTTCATTCTTGGCGGCCTCTTCACCGGTGCCCGGTAGGCAGTCGACTGCTTTGGCCCTACCGGGTTTCCACGATCAGCGTCACCGGTCCGTCATTGATGAGGCTCACATCCATCATCGCCCCGAAGATGCCTGTTTCCACCTGGAGGCCCTGCTCCCGCAGAAGCGCATTGAACCGTTCGTACAGCGGCTCCGCCTGCTCCGGCCGGGCCGCCGCCATAAAGTTGGGGCGCCTCCCCTTCCGGCAATCCCCGTACAGGGTAAATTGGGAGACGGACAGAATGGCTCCCCCCGTTTCCAGCACGGACAGATTCATTTTCCCGCCGTCATCCTCAAAAATCCGCAGATTGGCGATTTTCTCCGCCGCAAACCGGGCATCCTCCTCGATATCCTCATGGGTGATCCCCACCAGAAGCGCGAGCCCCGGTCCAATGGCCCCCGTGACCTTGCCCTCCACGGTTACCGACGCTTCCTTGCATCTTTGCACCACAATTCTCACAGCACTCTCTCCCTTTCAACTGAAAAGCCGCCCGGCTCAAAACGGCGCACCACCGTTCCAACCGGACAGCCTTTTTCTACGAAATGAAATGTTTTTAGCGGGAACTATTACGACTGCATAATGCGCTGAACGGAATAGACATCCTTCAGCCGCTTGATTTTATCCACCACCGACTGCAAATGGTCGATGTTGCGGATCAGAATGGTCATCTGAATCAGCGCCATCTTGTTTTTGTCCGAACGCCCCGACACTGCGGAAATAATGGTTTTGCTTTCGGATACCACCTGCAAAACCTCATTCAGCAAGCCGCGGCGGTCATGGCCGGTGATCTCGATATCCACGCTGTAATTGGCCTCCACCGAATCCACCCATTCCACCTCAATGACCCGATTGCCCTCCTCACCGTCCCCGGCAGGAATATTGGCGCAGTCGGTGCGGTGTACGGAAACGCCTCTGCCCCGGGTAATATAGCCGATGATGCTGTCTCCCGGCACAGGGTTGCAGCAGCGGGCAAACCGGACCAGCACATTGTCCACCCCGATGACCCGGACCCCGTGGGTGGGGCGTCCCTTTTTCTCCGGAGGGGCGGTTTTGATCTCCTTGGCCGCTTCCTCCAGCTGGCGCTGGGTTTCCTCCTGCTCCTTCTCCCGGCGCAGCTTCTCCGTTAGGCGGGTGCAGATCTGCGAGGCGGTAATGCCGCCAAAGCCGACTGCGGAGAGCATATCGTCAATGTCATGGAAGTTGAACTTGGCGGCAACCTCCAGCATCTTGTCGTCCGCCATCACCTGGGAAGGCTCGAAGCCGATGCGGCGGATTTCCCGCTCGATGGCGTCCCGGCCCTTCTCCACATTTTCTTCCCGCTTCTCTTTTTTGAAGAACTGCTTGATCTTGCTCTTGGTATGGGAGGATTGGGCCAGCTTCAGCCAGTCCTGGCTGGGCCCGTAGGAATGCTTGGAGGTGAGAATCTCTACAATGTCCCCCGTCTTCAGCCGGTGATCCAAAGGCACAATCCGCCCGTTGACCTTGGCCCCGATGGTCCGATTACCCACCTCCGTATGAATCCGGTAGGCAAAATCCAGGGGCACCGATCCTGCCGGCAGCTCAATAACCTCCCCCTTGGGGGTGAAAACAAACACCAGGTCGGAGAAAAAATCCACCTTCAGGGATTCCATAAACTCCGAAGCGTCTCTGGCCTCCTGCTGGAGCTCCAGAATATCGGAGAACATGTTCATTTTGTTGCCGGTCCCGAAGCTTGCAGTAACAGGCTGGGAGCCGTTTTCCTTGTAGGCCCAGTGGGCCGCAATGCCGAATTCCGCCGTTTTGTGCATTTCCCAGGTGCGGATCTGCACCTCCAGCGGTTCGCCGTTGGGCCCGATCACGGTTGTATGGAGAGACTGGTACATGTTGGCCTTGGGCATGGCGATATAATCCTTGAACCGGCCGGGCATGGGCTTGTACAAGGTATGGATAATGCCGAGAACGGCATAACAGTCCTTGATATTGTCGACGATGACGCGGATGGCAAGCAAATCGTAAATTTCGCTGAACTGCTTGTTTTTGACGGTCATCTTGTTGTAGATGCTGTAGATATGCTTGGGGCGTCCGGAAATATCGCTGTCGATCCCCATCTCGCTGACCTTCTCATTGATCCTCTGGATAACATCGGCGATGTATTGCTCCCGCTCCGCCCGCTTCTTCTGCATCAGATTGACAATCCGGTAATATTGCTGGGGATTCAGGTAGCGGAGGGCGATATCCTCCATTTCCCACTTGATGGCGGAAATACCGAGACGGTGGGCAATGGGGCAGAAAATCTCCAGCGTTTCATCGGCGATCCGGCGCTGGCTCTCCTCCGACTGGAATTTCAGGGTCCTCATATTATGAAGGCGGTCGGCAAGCTTAATCAGAATCACCCGGATGTCCTGGGCCATGGCCACAAACATCTTGCGGTAATTCTCATTCTGCTGCTCTTCCTTGGTTTTGAACTTAATCCGCTCAAGCTTGGTCAGACCGTCCACCAGCATGGCGCAGGTATGGCCGAACTGCTGCTCCACCACATCCAAGGACACGGTTGTGTCCTCCACCACATCATGCAGAAGGGCGGCGATAATCGAGGTGGTGTCCATATTCATGCCGATCAGAATATCCGCTACCGCAAGGGGATGAAGGATATAAGGCTCTCCCGATTTGCGCAGCTGCCCGGAATGGGCACGCTCGGCAAATTCATAAGCTTCCCTGATTCGCTTGAGGTCGCTTTCCTTCATGTATGCAGAGGCTTTCTCCAGGAGCTGCTCGATGCTCATTCGCGAGAGATCCTTTCCTTTAATGTCGATTTAATTCATTATGCCCTTGAAACCTGCCGCCCGTCAAGAATACCTGACATAAACCTGATGCATTTTGTAAAATTATCATTAATCGTAGCGCTTTATAGGCTCGGCTGCTTATGGGACGGAGGTTTGCGCATATCCCACATACCGGCAAGCTTTTCCCGGAACCTGCGAGGATAAACGGCTGCCGGCATTCTTTGACGCCGCCGGTTTGTTAGCAAGCCTAACCGGGCAGCTCCGCCTGCTTCCGCGGGTTCCCACCTGGCATCCTCTGCAGCCTCCCGCGTCATGCGGCTAGTTTGCCTCCCGGGAGTCTCCCGCATTATGTGGCTTTTGGTCTCCCGGGGAGCTTCCCGCGTTATGTGGCTCATTTGGCGGACCTTGGTTCCGTTATTTCGCAAAAATTCGCCTCTTTTTCTCCGGAGCGGACACAGAATCCGTTAACCGCGAAAAACCGGGGAGATTCCATGCTTTTGTAGCGAGATAGCGGATCGTCTGTCCGTGAAAGTCGAGAAAAGAGCCATTTGGGGAAAATAACGGCCCCTCAGTCCGCAACCATCAAACATTCTGTCCTCCGCAACCGCTGACGGGCCTGTTCTCCGCTGTCCTCAACGGAAGCTGCACACACCGCAGCAATGGACATCTGCACCACCACACATGCCCCGCGTCTATCCCCAGATGCAGCTTTTATTCGCCAATCTGAACGTTCTTTACTGCACTTTCGCGCGGTAACGGCAATAAATTCTCCAATGGATGAAAAATACCTGACATCGCGCAAGAAAGGCATATCCAATACAGCTTATTTCTGTTAATATGTTCGTTGGAGAAAAATCGAAGGATTTGTCGAATTGTCAATTTATCATGAAATCAGGAGGAATTTGAACGTGCAGCGTGTTATCCAGGTTGACGAGCGCCCGTCGCTCGCGGAAAGCATTCCCTTAAGTATCCAGCATTTGTTCGCCATGTTCGGCTCAACGGTGCTGGTCCCTATTTACTTCCATGTCAGTCCTGCCATTATCCTGTTAATGAACGGTATTGGTACCCTCCTGTACATCTTCATTTGCCGCGGTAAAATCCCCGCATATCTGGGCTCCAGCTTCGCGTTTTTATCGCCCGTTTTTGTTGTGCTGGGCAAGTATGCAGGTGACGAAGGTTACCAATATGCGCTGGGCGGCTTTATAGTAGTGGGGTTAATCTTCTGTCTGGTTGCCTGGATCATCAGGCTTGCCGGAACCGGCTGGATTGACGTAGTCTTCCCTCCTGCCGCTATGGGTGCTATCGTTGCAGTTATCGGGTTGGAGCTGGTGCCTGTGGCCGCCGGTCAGGCAGGGTTTCTTAAGGCAGCGGATGCTCCCTTCGATACGGCAGCCATTACAGTAGCCATCATCACTTTGGGCGTTACCGTCATCGGCAATGTCATGTTCCGCGGATTCTTCAAGATGATCCCTATCCTCATCGGCATTATCGTGGGATATCTCGTAGCATGGCTGGGTTACGACATGATCGACTTTACGGCTGTGAGGGAAGCGGGCTGGTTTGAACTGCCTAAGCACTACACTCCCAAATGGAGCTGGAGCGCTATCGCCGTTATTGCCCCGGCTGCCCTCGTGGTTGTGGCCGAGCACATCGGGCACTTGATTGTCACCAGCAACATTGTCGGCAAGGACCTGGCCAAGGACCCGGGCCTGGACCGCTCCCTGTTCGGCAACGGCATTTCCACTGTCCTGTCCGGATTTATCGGCTCTACGCCCAACACTACCTACGGGGAAAATATCGGCGTTATGGCACTGACCAAGGTATACTCCATCTGGGTAATCGGCGGGGCGGCTATTTTCGCCATCATCCTCTCCTTCTGCGGCAAGCTGGCCGCGCTGATCCAATCCATCCCCAACCCGGTTATGGGCGGTGTGTCCCTGCTGCTGTTCGGCATCATCGCCTCTTCAGGTGTCCGGATGCTGGTGGAATCCAAGGTGGATTACTCCAAAGCGATCAATATCATCCTGACCACCATTGTGCTGGTAATCGGCATCAGCGGCGCCAGTGTAACCTTCGGCAACTTCAGCATGAAGGGGATGGCTTTGGCTACCGTTGTAGCCATTATATTGAGCCTGTTCTTCAAGGTCCTGGAAAAGCTGAACCTGTTAAACGAATAGTTCCTCCATACAAATCCATTTTAACAGCCCGGTTCTGGAAACAGAGCCGGGCTGGTTTTATTTGCTAATAATAATTCTAATAAATTGTGAAATTAATCACAATATATAGCCTCTTCTTGTGGTAAGCTACTCACATAACCAATACGAGAGGATGTGGCTGTTATGCAACAACCCGAAACCAAAACCACTCAGAGCCTGCTCCACTTCTGCTATACCTGTGAAGGCGCCCACTCCTGCGAAACAGAGGAAGCCAGCCATGCCTGCTGGAGCGAACAAGGCTTTCAGGTAGAGGCATCTGACGAGAATGTAACCGCCGAGCTGTTCCGCCAATACGCATTTTAAGGATTTATATATCAAACCCGGGACTCCCCGGGTTTTTTCTTTTGGATTTTCAGACACTCCCTCTTCCCCGGTCCATCTCCTGCCCTAAAGCCGGTACCATCATTTGAGTTTGAGTTTGACGGACTGTGGTTCCGTTATTTCGCTAAAATCCGCCTTTTCTTCTCCCCCGCGGACTCACGATTCGTTAAATCTGAAAAAGCGGGGGATTCAATGCCTTCTGGAGCAAAATAGCGGAACGTCTGTCCGTGTAAATCTGAAAACGGATCACATTCGGAAAATAACGGATTCTCTGTCCGCCTAACTGTGACGAGGATAAACGCCTATCGGCATCCTTTGACAACCTGCGTTTGTCAAGAAATCGAGCCGCCTTTCCGATATGTTGTAAAAAGAGACAGCCGAATCCGGCTGCCCCCCTTTTTCCCACTATTCCAGCTTCTTAATATTTCATCAGGCTGAATACGTCGATGCCCTCCAGCTTGTCGCGGCCGTTCAACTCCTCCAGCTCAATCAGGAACGCTGCCCCTACAATCTCCCCGCCCAGCTTGCGGACCAGATTCACGGAGGTGGAGATAGTTCCGCCGGTAGCCAGCAGATCGTCGGCAATCAGCACCTTCTGGCCGGGAAGGATAGCATCCGCATGCATAGCCAGCTTATCCTTGCCATACTCCAGAGCATAGTCCTCCTCAATGGTGGCGGCAGGCAGCTTGCCGCTTTTGCGGATGGGCACGAAGCCAACCCCCAGAGAGTAGGCCAGCGGCGTTCCCACTACAAAGCCTCTGGCTTCGGGTCCGGCAATCAGGTCAATTTGCTTTTCCTTGACCAATTCCTTCAACGCGTCGATGGAGGCCTTGTAGGCCGCCCCGTCCTGCAGCAGAGTGGTGATATCCTTGAAGCTGATGCCCGGCTGGGGAAAATCCGGGATCACCCGGATATAGTCTTTAAAGTTCATCGGTTCATCCTCCGTTTGCTTTCTAAAGTGGATGCTTCACCACCGCCGGAGCGGGCCTCCAAGATTAACTCCCGAAGCTCGGCGGCTGTGGAGTAAATATATAATTGCTCCATACGGTCGCGGTTCATCATCCGCCGATACAGCGCCGACTGGGCCAGATCCCGCTTCTGGACGGCCTCCGCCGCGCAATACCGCGCGCCTTCCCTCTTGACAAAACCCAGCTCCACAAAAATCTCCAGGATCATCCGGGAAACCGGCTCCTCCAGGCCAAACCGTTTTTTCAAGGCCGGCCATACCCGGGCATCGCCGGAATCCAGCTCCTTTTCCCGCAGAAGCAGCGCATAGAAATGCTTAAACACTTCCCGGCCCGGCGTCCGGACTCCATCCAGCCGAAGGGCATCGGCGAAGACGGCATACACTCTTCGCAGCTTGCCCATCAATGCCACCGTCTTATCCAGGGACTCCCTGGTGGAAGGCAGCGTATACAGCACCGCGTCCCGCAGCTCCCGGAAATCCGTCAGGAGCGCCGTACGGTTCATGGGACGGGGGTCCTCCTCCATTCCTTCCTCAACCAGCCACAGGGGAAGCTCCCGCCACTCCTGCGGCAGAGCTTCCGCCCCGCTCCGATGGAAGATCAGAATGCCGCTGCCCTGCGGCAGCTCTGGCAGCCGCATCCCCTTGCGGGCAGCGGTTCCCCGCCAGTCGAATACCTGGGGCTCGCTGACCCGCATATCGTGAATCAGAATTTGCGGCTTGCGGGAGCCGTTCCAGACATTCACCGACAGCTCCCCAACCAGGTCCAGACAGGAGGCCGTAGCCAGCCGCTCCGCGGCCTGGCCGCAATTGAAGCTGACCGCCTCCATGCTGCAGGAGGCCGAAGCAGCCGCCGTTTCCTCCAGCGTCAGCTTCAGGTGCTGGCGGTCCTTGCCCATAGTCCGTTTGCCGGCGATGCGCAGCTTGTTGAACACGAACCGGGGCGAAGGGTTGCCGTTGCCGAAGGGGGCCAAAACGCTCAGCTGCTCAATGCAGGGCAGGGTGGTTTCGGAGAGGGAGCAGGCCAGGTCCGCCTGGATAATCGGCGTCAGATCCTCCTGCCGCAGCTCCTCCAATGCCAGCCGGGACAGACGGCTCTCCAGCTCCGGCAACAGCTCCGCCCGCAGGGTTAACCCCGCCGCGGCCTGGTGGCCTCCGAAATGATCCAGCAAATCGCTTGCTTCCGTCAAGGCATGATGGATGTCGAAGCCGGCGATGGAGCGGGCGGAGCCTTTGGCCAGCCCGGTTTTGTCATCCACCGCGAACACGATGACCGGACGGTAGAAGCGCTCCAGAAGCTTGGACGCAACTATGCCGGCCACCCCCACGTTCCAGCCTTCCTTGGCGGCAATAATTACCCGCTGGCTGTCCAGATCGCGCCCGTCCAGAAGAGCCAGCGCCTCCTTCATCATGTCCTCGACAATTTTTTGGCGCTCCTTGTTCAGCGCGTCCAGATCGAAGGCCAGATGCTCCGCCTCCTGCTCGCTTTCCGTGGTGAGCAGCCGCACAGCCAGATTGGCATGCTGCATCCGGCCGCTGGCATTGATCCGGGGAGCCAGGGAGAAGCCGATATGCCCCTCATTCACCGCCCCGCGCTCTACGCCGGCCACATCCAGGAGCGCTCTCAGCCCCATATTGGAGGTGTGCCGCATTTGCTCCAGACCCAGCTTGACGATCAGCCGGTTCTCATCCGTAAGCGGCATCAGGTCCGCCACCGTACCGATGGCCGCAATCTCCAGCCACTCCCGGGGCAGTTCGCCCAGCAGAGCGTGGGCCAGCTTAAGGGCCACCCCCACACCCGCCAGCTCCTTGCAGGGGTACGGGCAGCCCGGCTGCTTCGGGTTAACCAAGGCCACCGCCATATCCGGCAGCTCCGGAGGCGGCTCATGGTGGTCGGTTACCACCACATCCATCCCCAGCTCCGCTGCATAGGCAATCTCTTCCTTGGCGCTGATGCCCGTGTCCACGGTGACAATCAGCTTAACTCCCGCCGCCGCGGCCTGATCCAGCGCCTCCCGGTTCAGTCCGTAGCCCTCATGAATCCGATGGGGAATATATGTATCATAACAGGCTCCCAGCCGTTTCATCAGAAAAATCATTAACGCGGTGCTGCTGATCCCGTCGGCATCGTAATCCCCGTAAATGCGGATTTTCTCGCCCTCCCGCAGGGAATGGCGGATGCGCTCCACCGCTTCCGCCATTCCTTTGAGCAAAAAGGGATCATGGAAAAGCTCCGCGCCTCCATACAGGAAACGCTTGGCGTCTTCCGCCCGCTTCAGGCCGCGCACGGCCAAAAGCCGGGCCACAAGAGGATGAAGCGAAAGCTCCGCGGCCAGCTTCCCGGCCGTTTCCTCCGCCTCATCCTCCATTGCTTCAGATATTATCCATCTTGCTTTTGCTTCCAGCATGGCTCACCTCGCCTCAACACGTCAATGCAGGAGCGTAGGCATTTCATCCTGCTCGGGATCAACATTGTTTTTGTAGGGATAACCCGGATCATAAGGATTGACATGAACCAGCACATCCGATACATGAATAAACCGTTTCATAAGATGCTGCTTGGCCAGCTTGGCAATCTCATGGCCTTCCGCAACCGTAATTTTCGGATTCACACTAATTTTTACGTCCACAATGACATAATGGCCATGCTCTCTGGCCCGCAAGCCATCAACGGTAATCACGCCATGAATCCGCTGAACCGCTTGGACCAGCTCCGCAGCGTCCTCTTCGTGAAGAACATGGTCCATGGTGTTATGGACCGATTCCCGGATCATCTTGTAGCCGGTGCGCAGCACCAATATAGAGACGAATATGCCTGCCAGCGGGTCCAGCATATACAGCTTGGGCTGATTGAACAAATCTCCCGCCATGGCGCCCAGCACTCCCACTCCGGCGGCCAGGGACGCAAACACATCCGTCCGGTGGTCCCAAGCTCCGGCCAGCAGCGCTTGGCTGGAGAGCTTTTTGCCAAGAGAATAATTATAACGGAACAACGCTTCCTTCACCAGAATGGAAATGGCCAGCGCAACCAGCGCGATCCATTCGGGGGCTTGCTGCACCCCGCTCTTCAGCGCCTCCAGCGACGACTTGCCGATTTCAAAGCCAATGACAATCATCAGCACCGACACCACAATGGCGGCGATGGGCTCCGCCTTGCCATGGCCATAAGGGTGATCCGCATCTGCGGGCCGTCTGGAGGCCTTTAGCCCCACCAATACGGCCAGCGAGCCTGCAACATCCGAGGCGGAGCTTACGGCATCCGCCATAAGCGCCTTACTGCCGGCGATAAACCCGATGGTTCCCTTGACGGCGGCTAATGTCAAATTCCCGATGATGCCCATCCACGCAGCCATCTGCGCTTTTCCAAATCGTGTTTCCGACATTCCGCCACTCCTTATCCTGTAGTACCTATCCCGAACACATCTGTCTTACGAAAGAAAGACCCACTGTATGGCGAAGACGCTTCTTCCTTGTTCGTCCCCGCCGTCTACGTGGATCATCCGTCCGGTTGTTCTTGTTCAGGCCTGCAAAGCGGGCAATGCGATTATGGGTTGGTTGTCAAAACAGGCTTCTGGGAAGGGCCGATCTTCCGCTTGCGCAGCAGATACCAAAGAGGCGTAGCCAGGCAGATGGACGAATAGACGCCGCTTACCAGACCGAAGATTTTGGCCAGAGCGAAAAGCTTGATGGCTTCGCTGCCGAAAATGAACAGGCTCACTGCCGCGAACAATACGGTCACAACCGTGTTGATGGAGCGGCCCATGGTTTGCCAGATGCTGTGGTTGACCACATCGGCCAGATCCTGCTCGGTTTTGACCTTGGCAAAACGCATATTCTCCCGAATCCGGTCCAGAATAACGATCTTGTCGTTGATGGAATAACCGATGGTGGTCAGCACCGCCGCCACAAAGGGAAGATCCACCTCAAACCGGAAGATGGAGAAGATTGAAAGCACGAAGAAAGCATCGTACAGAATGGTAATAATCGCCGCAACGGCAAACCGCCATTCAAAGCGGATGGTCACGTACAAGCAGATGCACAAGCTTGCTATGGCCACGGCCATGATAGCCTTTCTGCCCATTTCTGTGGCCATATCCGGGCTCACGGCGCTAACCTCGGTGGAGACCTGGTCGCCGTAGGTTTGAGTGAACGCTCCCGTTACCTGCTTGACGGAGTCGTCGTTTAAGGTTTCATCAAAACGGGCGGAAACCCGGTCATTATTGCCGCCGATGGTCAGCACGCTGGGCTTGTAGCCCGCGTCCTCGAACAGCTTCTCCACCTCCGCCTTTTCCACGCTTTTCCCGATGGTCAGGTCGATGGTGGTGCCGGCTTTGAAGTCAACGCCGTAATGGAGAAAGTCTACCTTGGGGGAAACGGTGGCAATGACCAGCATCACCAGACCTACCAGGGTGATCAGAATGGAGCCGATGAAAAACAGGTTGCGGTTCTTGATAAAATCGTAATGGATTTTAGAGTGCACGGATTTCCGACTCCTTTACACCGTAATATGCGGGCTTTTTGAAAATGTTCGCCTTGACCAGAAGCTCGATCAGAATCCGGGAGAGAAATACGTTGGTCAGCATGCTCACAAGGATACTGATGATCAGCGTCAGGGCAAAGCCGCGGATGGCCCCATTCCCGATGTAATACAGTACGGCACAGGAAATGATGTTGGTCACGTTGGCGTCCAGAATGGTGCGGAAGGAGTGCTTGGCTCCCGCCTTCAGAGCGGACAACATGCTCTTGCCTGTGCGGATTTCCTCTTTAATCCGTTCATACGTGATAATGTTGGCGTCCACCGCCATCCCGAGACCCAGGATCAAAGCCGCAATGCCGGGCAGGGTCAGGGTTGCGTTCATCCAGTTGAAAATAACCAGAACGATGAACATGTAGGTAATCAGAGTAATGGAGGCGACAATACCGGGCATCCGGTAGAAGAAGATCATAAACGCCAGAATCAGTACGGCGCCGATCAAGCCCGCTTCCACTGTCTGGTGCAGCGACTGCTGGCCCAGGGTAGCGCCCACGCTCTGGGTATATTTCTCCGTCAGGTTCAACGGCAGGGAGCCCAGGTTGATGATATCCACCATTTCCTTGGCTTCGTCATAGCTGTAACGGCCCGTAATGGAGGCGGTGTCGGAGTTGATCACCTGATTGACCGTAGGGCTGGACTTCATTTCTTCATCCAGGTAGATGGAGAGGGTTTGTCCCACCAGCTTGCCGGTAACCTCGCCGAACTTGGCCGCATCCTTGAGCTTGATGGCGACATACGGCTGATGAGCCTGGTCGAATTCCACCTTGGCGCCGCCTGCCACGAAATCGCTTCCGTTCAGCATCACAGTGCCGTCCGGCGCGCGGAAAGTCAGGTTGGCGGGCTTCTTCAGCGTCTCCCGCACCTTGGCCTCATCCGTTACCCCCGCAAGCTTCACGCGAATCCGGTCACTGCCTTCTGTAGTGATGTCCGGCTCTGCGATACCCTGGGCATCGATCCGCTTCTGCAGATTGCGCGCCGTTTCAATCAAGGCCGCCTTGGTTACCTTGCCGCCCTCTTCCACGGGGGTGGCCACATACAGAATTTCAAATCCGCCCTTCAAATCCAAGCCAAGCCGCAGCCCCTTGATGACATTTGGGCTGAAAATTGCCGTCATGGTCAAACAAATGACCACGATGGCGCAAAAAACAACTAACCTTTTGGCTTTCATGAGATGCTTTCCCCTTCCTTCTTCACTCCAATAGTCCCATTATAACCACCTGCAAACTTCGAGTCAATTTACGGAAATTCGCTCCCGAGCCGCTGCCGTCCACCCCGCACGGGCTGCTCTTTCCAGCAGCAAAAAGAGCCGCTAACGGGGCGGCCCCTTGTATACACTCAGCGTCATCCAGTTCATGAATTGGGTGGACTTAAGGGATAAGATGTCGTTTACCACTTTATGCAGGGCAGGATTGCCGTTCTTCTTGTACTTCTCGCTGACACAATCCCAAATATCCTCCCCCGTCACATATTCGTAGCCAATAAGCCGGAATTCCTTCGCTTTGCTGATGCACAGCTCCTCGATCATCGCGTTCAGTTTCGCTTCTTGCGGATCAAGTCCCTGCTCCACTTCCCGTCCTTCATCCCCCAACGGCTAAGCACCTGCCCTTCGCGGATTCAAGTAAATTGGCTCTAAGTTTTCTTCTGGAAAGGATTTCGCCGCAAACTGCCGATTTCCTGCCTGTCCATGGGATTTTCATAAATTAAGCATCAGCTCCGGGACGGGCTGCATATCCATGTAAGAGAAACCTGTAACGGGAAGAGGGATCGCATGTCGAAAAAGCGGACAACCACTAAACGGATCACCAAACAATCCTTCATAGGCGGCACCCTGATTCTGGTGGCGGCAGGCATCCTGAACCGTCTCCTGGGCTTTGTGCCGCGGATTCTGCTGCCCCGGATTATCGGAGCGGAGGGGGTGGGCCTGTACCAGCTGGGCTACCCTTTTATGCTCATGATGATGACGGTTATTACCGGAGGGATTCCTCTGGCGGTGGCCAAGCTGGTGGCGGAGGCCGAGTCCGCCGGCAACGAGGGAAAAGTCCGCAAGGTGATGAAGGTGTCCCTGGTCCTGTCCATCGGCCTGGGCATTCTGTTTACGGGGTTCTGCTACCTCGGCGCCGATTGGATCACTTCGCACCTGCTGACGGACAAAAGGGTGTTTTCCACCTTTCAGGTGATGAGCCCCATCATTCTGGTCGTGTCCGTTTCGGCCGTATACAGGGGCTACTTTCAGGGAAGGCGGAATATGATTCCCACCGCCCTGTCCCAAACCTTTGAAACCCTGGTGCGGATCGCGGGCATGCTGCTTCTGTCCTGGCTGCTGCTGCCCTACGGGCTGGAATATGCCGCAGCGGGAGCCATGCTGGGGGTGCTGGCGGGGGAATTGGGCGGGATGGTGGTGATGCTGCTGATGTATGCCTGGACCCGGAAGGACTACCTGCTCTACGAAAAAGCCGTCATCGGCAAAAATCACCAGCACATGGGCGGGATCGCCGCTCTGAAGCAATTGGTCAGAATCGCCGTGCCGGTTACCGCCAGCAAGCTTGTGGGCTCCGCCTCCTACCTGTTCGAGTCCATCCTTACCGCCCAATCCCTGGCCAGAGCGGGCATTGCCACCGCCGCAGCCACTGCCCAATACGGGGCTCTGCAGGGTATGGTCATGCCGATTCTGCTTTTGCCCAGCGCGTTGACCTTTTCCCTCTCCGTCTCCCTGGTCCCCTCCTTGTCCGAGGCTGCCGCCAGAGGGGACATGCGGACCATCCACATGCGGCTGCATCAATCCCTGCGGCTGGCCTTGGTTACGGGAGCGCCCTTTGCGGTCATGATGTTTATTCTGGCGGGCCCGCTCTGCCAATTTCTCTATGGCCAAGGGGAAATCAGCATCATGCTCAAAATGATGGCCCCCATCGCTCTGTTCATCTATTTTCAGGCCCCTCTGCAGGCTGCCCTTCAGGCATTGGACAGACCGGGGACGGCGCTGGTCAACACAACCGCAGGCACGGTGGTCAAGCTGGCGCTGATTCTGCTCCTGGCCTCCAATCCGCGCATGGGCATTCTCGGCGCAGTGATGGCCATCAATCTCAATACCGTTCTCGTTACCCTGATGCATTACCGCAGCGTCTCCAGAATGCTCCGCTTCTCCATGAAATCGGCGGAATTCGTCCGGACAGGGGCGGCCATGGCACTGATGGGACTTACCTGCTGGGCGATTGACCGGATGGGGTTCATCTCCTCCGGCCTGCTCCGGTTTTTCCTGGCGGCATCCGCCGGATTCGTTGTCTATCTTGCCGCCGCCATTATGCTGAAGCTGGTGGACAAAAGCGATTTTGGCAGACTTCCCTTTCTCAAAAAAAAATAACGGCCGAATTTTACCGCTTCTTATCCAGAAACAGCACGCCCTTATGATCCACAGAGCAGAAAAATACCTCCTTGAAGTCCTTGACCCCCCGCTCCTGAAGCTTGCTCTTCAGCCAAAAGCGGGTTTTGCCCAGCTGGGATAAATTCTGGTCCTGGACCTTGCCGTCCATAATCAGGGGCAGAGGCAGCCCTTCATAGCGGATGGTATCAAGGGGGTCCGGGGGAGCTTCCTCCTGGCGCTTCTCCTGGGGCTTTTCCACGACGGTCAGCTTGCCGGAGGTTTCCAGAATGGCAAATTCCACATCGGCCACATTCATAATCCGGTTCTGCCGCAGCTGGACGATCAGGTCGTCCAGATTGTACCGCTGCTTCTTCATTTCCGTCCGGTCCAGCTTACCGTTCTTAATGAGGTAGCTGGGAGAGCCGTCCAGCATCTCCCTTGCCTTTTGGCTGTGCAGGGAAAGCTTGGCCGTGCCGATCTGAATCAGGACCAGGGTGGCGATGGGAACCAGCCCATGAATCACGGGTTTGCTCAAATCATCGATAATGAATACGGCAATTTCTGCGATGATGATGGAAATGACCAGATCAAAGATGGACAATTTGCCGATTTCCCGTTTTCCCATCAACCGCATGGTGAGAAAAACGATGATATACACCAGCACCGTCCGCCAAAAAAGCGGCATAATCTCCATGGTCTGCCCCCCTGACATGTTCCGTGATAAATGGTAGTTTGACTCTTCCCAAAATCCCTCATACACGGCGGGAAGCCCTCAATTATTGCCAACGAAAGGCGGTACCCAAGCCGTCTGCCCCATACTTGTACTATTTGGCCTGCTTGTTCAATAGAATGAAACAAAGAGAGGTTTACAAGCTTGGGCTTACGATACCGGCTTTCTGACGAAAGCCCTAAGCTTAGGCTTACGATGCCGGCTTTCTGACGAAAGCCCTTAAGGAGGAATGGAAAATGAATTTCAAGCAAGTGGGACAAGTGGGCTCCGGCTCTCCCATGCTGCGGGGATTGCTGTTTGCCTTTGTGGTGATGGCCATCGGCGCGTTGGCCGCGTCAGTGGCGGTGACGGCAGGCGATCAGGGAGAGGACGCCCTTCCCGTTTATGCGTGGATCATCCACGGCCTCTCCGTATTGGTCGGAAGCTTTGCCAGCGGCCGCCGCTCCGGGGTAAAGGGCTGGTATCACGGCGGGCTTCTGGGGCTGTTATACAGCATCATTGTGCTGATTATCGGGTTTTTGAGCTTTGACAAGGGGCTGGATTGGAGCGTGGTCCTGTTTGCCGCGGCCGCTTTTTTGGTGGGAGCTGCAGGCGGTATCGCCGGGGTAAACACCAAAAGATAGCCTAGTTTCCCCTGCACACAAAAAAACAAGGATGGCGGACCAAGGTCCTCCATCCTTATATTTGCTCCTGCATATCGGCTACCTTCTGCGCGTGGACTGTGAAGGAAACCGTCGTCCCCTGGCCAAGCCGACTTGTCACGGTTAACCCGCTGCCGTACCGTTTTCGGAGCCTCCGGTCCGTGTTCATCAGCCCCACACCCTTGCGTTCCGGAGAGGATGATGGCTGGAGAAGGGCCGCGCATTGAGCCTGGTCCATACCGGCGCCATTATCCTCCACCTCCACATAAACCGACTCCCCCCTGCGCCGGATTCGGATGGCGACCTTCCCGCCTTTGGAGCGGGGCAGGATTCCATGCTTCACCGCATTTTCCACCAGAGGCTGAATGCTGTACGGAGGAAGCATAACATCCATAATGTCCTCCTCCTCTTCCAGCTCCCACTCCACCAAAAGACGCTCCCCGAACCGCTCCCGTTCAATATAAAGGTAGGCCTTCACCAGCTCCAGCTCATTGCGGAAGGGAACGGCATCTCTGGTATTGAGAAAGTCAAAGCTGATCCGCAAATATGAGCTGAAGGCCTCGATCATCATACACATGCGCTCCACATCCATACGCCCCAGCGCAGAGATGGAGTTCATGGCATTGAACAAAAAATGAGGTTCAATTTGGGCCTGAAGATAGGCTCCTTCCAGCTGCAAAAGCTCGTCCATGGTCCGCTTCAGCCGGGTCAGCGCCTGCACGCGGCTGCGGAGCTCCAGCGGATTGACAGGTTTGGCCACGTAATCATTGGCCCCCGCGCGGAAGCCTGCCAGAATATCCTCAGGGGTGCTGCGGGCGGTCAGCAGGAGAATGGGAAGCTCCAGCAGAGAATAACGGGCGCGCAGGACAGCGGCAAGCTCATAACCGGACATGCCCGGCATCATCACGTCGGAAATCAGCAGATCCCAGGAGCCCTCCTCCATTTTCTCGAGGGCCTCCCGGCCCCCTCCGGCAGTCACAATCCGGTATTGGTCAGGGGCCAGCACGCTGGTCAGCACCTTCAGGTTCACGGGATCATCATCCACCATCAGCACCCGGGGCCTGCCGGCCTGCTCCGTTGGCTCCTCCAAGTCGGCGGCTGCCTCAACAAAGCCGGCTGCGGACGAAGCCTCCCCGTCGGGAAGCGGCCGGTAAAGCCCGGGAGTATTGCCCGCCGTAGAGGCAAGCGGCAGACGGAAGGAAAACACAGTCCCCTTCCCCGGGGAGGTTTTCAATTCCAGCTTGCCGCCATGGAGCTCAACCAGCTTTTTGCTGATGGACAGGCCCAAGCCAAAACCCCCTTCTCCGGCTCCGCGGCCGGACTCTCCCTGTTCATACGCGTCAAAGACTCTTCTGGCAGTATCCTCATCCATGCCTGCGCCCGTGTCCTGGACTGCCAGCTCCGCTTCCTTGCCGGCAATTCGGGCCGTAACCGTAACCGAACCTGCCTCGGTGAACTTCAAGGCATTGTGGATCAGGTTGACCAGAATCTGGATCAGCCTCATTTCATCAGCCAGCACCGGAGGAAAATCGGACGGGATGGAGGCATGGAGCCGCACCTGCCTTTTCTCCGTCAGATAAGCCAGCATGTCCATCACCCCCGCCGCCACAGGCTGCAGGGACACCGCAGCAAGCTGCAGGCTGACTCCCTTGCTCCGCAGCCGCGCCTGCTCCAGAAGATCATTCAGCATCAGCGTCATCCTGCCGCCGATGGTCAGGAGTAGCTCCAGATTCCGCACACTTTCCGCGCTGATGGTCTTCCGCTCCGTTTCCAGCAGGGTCTGGGCAATGTTTATGATGCCGTGGAGGGGATTGCGCAGCTCATGGGAGGTGTTGGCCAAAAATTCATCCTTGCGCCGGTCCTCCTGCTGGAGGCGCACGGCCAGCTCCTTGGCCTGCTCCACTTTCCGGAAATACTGCTTCATGGCATATGCCGCCAAACTGAAAAAGGTCACGGCCAGATCAACCGGATAGAAACCCATATATGAAGTGGATTGGTTTTTGAAATAGCTCCAGAACAGGTTTGAAATCATGCTCACCCCGGACAGAAGCAAAAAGAAGCTGTCCTCTTTGCCTTTGCGCAGAGCCATTACTATGACGGCGAGAACGCCCAGCAGGAACCCCAGGGACAAGCTCTGGTTCAGGGGAACCAGTTGGGCCACGGTGCGAGCCGGAAGGAGGGTTGATGCAAGCATCCACAACCAGAACACCTTCATCATAATCCGGTAACGGCGGTTTACCTTGTCCGGAAGCAGCAGTCTGAAGTAAAAATCAAAGCATGTTCCCGCCAGAACCGGCGTCAGGAACCATGTCGCCTTGATTATTCCTCCATAAGACAGGGGGACCGGATTCAGTCCGAGCATATCGTCAGAAAGGAACAGAATGCCTGCTCCCATGGCCAGACTAATCAAAAAGCTCAGCAAGAGTTGGGAACGGGTCCTCAGCAGATAGATCATGAATACCGTCAGAATAATGGAAAGAAGCAAAGTGAGGATAGCGCCCTGCAGCATCAAATCCGTTGCCTGTTCATGTTGAACGGCGGTTCCGGTGCCAAAGCGAACAGGCTTGGTAATGCCTTCCTCGAAGTGGCTGGTGCTGACTGCGGAGACCTGAAGCATTATCTCCAGTTCATTGCCCTTTGGTGCAAAAAAGGCTTGGTACGGCATCACTCCGGAGACAAAGCTTTCCGCCTCCTCCGACGGCTGTCCAGATCCGCCAAGATACTGGCCGTCCACATAAAGGGCCGAGCCTTGCTTGACCTCCTTCAACGAAAGCCCCAACATCCCATGTTCCCCTTCAGGCAGCAGAATCCGCAGACGGTAGGTTCCATACCGGTAAGTCTTGCCGTCTTCAAACCGCTCCTTGCCCCACAAGCCGGGAACCTGCACCACAATCCGGGAGAGGGCAGGCTCCGCCTCGGGCTCCACATGCTCCAGCAGTTGGGAGGGATAGAACTCCCATTCCCCGTCCAGATTCATAGTGCGGCCGTCGGGCAGCCCGTACGGACGCAAATCCAACACTCCTTTTTGCGCGGGAGGATCATGGGGCTGGCTGCGGACAATCAGCCACGTCATCCGCACACCTGCCAATACCAGCAGGAACAAAACAGCCAGCAGCACCATTTTACGGTAAGCATTCATACGCTGTTTTTCTCTCTCCGGGTATCGTACCATTGGAGCACCTTAGGCGACAGCCGTACCCCCAAATCGTCCTCCAAATTGCGCTTCAGCTCCGCAAAACAAGCCTCCGTTGCGGCACGGTCCCCCACACGGTCATACAGCTTCATAAGGGATAAATATCCCTCCTCATAATAAGGATTCAGCTCCAGCACACGCTTCAATAAGGTGACTGCCTCCGGCAGCAGCCCGTCCTGCAGATAGGAATCCGCCAGCTTGGACGCATGGTGGAGCCAGATGACCCGCAGCCGTTCCCGCTCCCCCTCCGCCCACAGGTAGTCGGATGCGCTCAGATACTCTCCCCGGTACATATCAAACAGCTTTTGGTGCAGAGACCGGTTATCCGCATGAATTTCCTCCGCGCAGCGGACGCCCGCTTCCCACTCCGCCGCGTCCAGCTTCACCTTATCCGCGTCCAGCGTATATCCCTCGCCGCTGCTTGCATTCTGAAGCCGAATATCCAACGATGCCTGCTTTAGGCATTGCTTGATCTGATAAATGGTGGTATACAGGTGGGTGGAGCCTTTTTTATGATCAAAATCAGGCCACAGCAGCTGCAAAATCTCATCCTTGCCCACAATCCGGTTCCGGTGGTGAAGCAAATACAAGAACAGCTCCTGGGCCTTGGTTGTTCGCCACTTTAAGGGCTGCGGCGCCAAGCCGTCTCTGGAATAAGCAACCGACCCCAAAACATGAAGCAGCATACTGCCCGGCGCCGGTCCTTCCGGGGCATTGCGGCTCAACCGCTCCTGCAGGCGATGAACGGTTTTGGCCAGCCTTGCCTTGGATATCGGCTTCAGGAGATAATCCAGGGCGTTGATGTCGAAGGCCTCCAGCGCATAATCGCCATGTGCCGTGACGAACACAATATCCGTTCCCGGGATTGCCTGCTGGATCAGCTCCGCCGTGTGCAGGCCGTTCATTTCGGGCATGTGAATATCCAGAAACACCACATCCGGCTGCATGACGGAAGCCAGCTCAAGGGCCAAGGCGGAGTCCATGGCCGTTCCCGCCACCTTGATGTCGGGATAAGCGGCCAGCAAGTTTTCCATTTGAAAAAGCGCCAGTTGTTCATCATCGGCAAGCAAAGCCCGTATCATCGCAATCCTTCCTTTCTCTCCCGATTCTACCATGGAAGAGGCATATCTGCGACTGGAACGTTTCTAATCTTGCCGCCGCCAAGCAAAAAAAAGGAGCCTTTCGGCCCCTTTCATACAGTTCCTTAGTCCTTAATCTCGCCGTCAGCCTTCTTCTCTTCCTTCTTTTCCAGAGTGGAAGGAGCGGCTTGTACTACATTGTTGATGGCCGAGCGGTCAAAGGTCAGCTTGGTGACATCATTGACGCGGAGCACCACAGTATCGTCGGTAAGCTCCAGGATGGTGCCGTGCAGTCCTCCGATGGTGGTGATTTTGTCGCCTTTTTTGATACCGGCCAACAGCATGTTGCGAGCCTTTTGCCGCTTTTGCTGCGGGCGGATCATCAGGAAGTACATGATCGCAAAAATGGCGATGAACGGAACGAAGGTGACCAGCAAGCCGGCTCCTCCTGCTGCAGCTTGTTCTTCTGCAAGATAAAACACGCGGATTCCTCCCATTTTCAATTAGTGATGTTGCGGTTTATGTATGTGCTTTCATTAAACCCGATTCCAGCAATCAGAAGCCCCGGCCGTTTTCGTTCATGCCGTACATTTCAAAAAATTCGTCCCGGAAATCCAGCAGTCTGTCGTCCCGGATGGCCTGGCGCACAGAGCGCATCAATTCCAGCAGGAAATGAAGGTTATGGTAGGTGGTTAACCGCAGGCCGAAGGTTTCATCCGCCTTGATCAAGTGGCGGATATAGGCGCGGGAATAGTTGGTGCAGGTGTAGCAGCTGCATTTGGGGTCAAGGGGTCCGAAGTCCTCCGTAAACCGGGCATTGCGGATCACCAGTCTGCCTTCGCTTGTCATGCAGGTGCCGTTGCGGGCAATCCGGGTGGGCAGCACACAATCGAACATGTCCACGCCGCGGATGGAGCCTTCGATCAAGGCATCCGGGGAGCCGACGCCCATCAGATAACGGGGCTTGTTGGCCGGCAGAACAGGCGTGGTGTACTCCAGCATCTCATACATCAATTCCTTGGGTTCGCCGACACTGAGTCCTCCAATAGCATACCCCGGGAAATCCAGTGAAGTCAAATCGGCAGCGCTCTGCTTCCGCAGGTCCTCATACATGCCCCCCTGCACAATGCCGAACAGGGCTTGATTCTTGGTGTTTTCATGGGCCTTCAGGCAGCGCTCCGCCCAACGGGTGGTCCGCTCCAGAGACTGCTTGGCATATTCGTGGGTGGCCGGAAACGGCGGGCATTCGTCGAAGGCCATCATAATGTCGGAGCCCAGGGCGTTTTGGATCTCCACCGCCTTTTCGGGAGACAGGAACAGCTTGTCCCCGTTCAGGTGGGAGCGGAAGGCCACGCCCTCCTCCGAGATTTTGCGCATGTCGCTTAGGCTGAACACCTGGAAGCCGCCGCTGTCCGTCAGAATCGGGCGGTCCCAGTTCATGAACTTGTGCAGACCGCCTGCCTGGCGGATAATCTCATGGCCGGGACGGAGAAACAGGTGATAGGTATTGCTCAAAATGATATGGGCATCCATGGCCTTGAGCTCCTCGGGGCTCATGGTCTTTACCGTGGCCAAGGTGCCTACGGGCATAAAAGCCGGAGTTTCAATTACCCCGTGGGGGGTGTGCACCCGGCCCAGGCGGGCGCCGGATTGCTTGCAGGTTTTGATATGTTCGTATGTGACTGCCAATAGCCTCTTCCTCTCATCTGGGAATAACTTGGTCCAAGCCAAAGGCCGGATAAGTTCTCCTAATAAATAAACATGGCGTCGCCGAAGCTGAAAAACCGGTAGCGCTCCTCCACTGCCTGGCGGTACGCCTCCATAATATGCTCCCTGCCGGCAATGGCGCTGACCAGCATCACCAATGTGGATTTGGGCAGATGGAAATTGGTCAGAAGAGCATCCACCGCCAGCACGGTCACTCCGGGGTAGATGAAAATATCGGTCCATCCGGAGCAAGCCTCGAAACGGATGGCCTCCTCCCCTTCCCGCTTAAAGCGCCTTGCCGCGGTTTCCAGGGTTCTGGCGGAGGTGGTGCCCACAGCCACCACCCGTCCCCCCGCCGCCTTGGCGGCGTTGATGGCTGCCGCCGCAGCCTCGGGCAGCTCGTAATATTCGGCGTGCATGGCATGGCCCTCCACCGTATCGGCGGAAACCGGGCGGAAGGTGCCCAGGCCCACATGCAGGGTGACAGTGGCGATTTGAACCCCCTGCCGCTGCAGCCGGTCCAGGAATTCCCGGGTAAAATGAAGACCGGCAGTAGGCGCAGCCGCCGAACCCTCATGACGGGCATACACCGTCTGATAGCGGTCCCGGTCCTCCAACTGTTCTTTGATATAAGGGGGAAGGGGCATTTCGCCCAGCCGGTCGAGGATCTCATTAAAAATCCCCGTGTAGTGAAACCGGATGATCCGTGCGCCCATCTCGCCCTCCTCTTCAATCACCGCCGCAAGCGGCGGCTTCCCGTTTTCCTCCTGGCCAAAATGGAGGACTGCGCCCTTACGCAGCCGTTTGCCGGGTTTGGCCAAGGCTTCCCAGCGGTCCTCCCCCAGGGATTTCAGGAGCAGAAGCTCCGCCTTGGCCCCGGTATCGGCCTTATGGCCGTACAATCTCGCCGGAATCACCTTGGTGTCGTTCAGCACCAGAAGATCGCCCGGGCGCAAAAAATCAGCCATGTCCTCAAAGCGGCAATGGCCGATTTCTCCGGTTCGTTTATTCAACGCCAGAAGGCGGGAGCCCGTCCTCTCCAAGAGGGGAGTCTGGGCAATCAGCTCTTCCGGCAAATCAAAATCAAACAAATTGACATCCATTCCGTTCATTCCTTCGTCAGGGTTACGCCGTCATAATAATAGGCGAGAATTTGCTTGTAGTCATAGCCCTTTTCGGCCCAGCCTCTTGCGCCCCACTGGGATAAACCCAGGCCATGGCCGTTGCCGGTGCCCTTGATGGTGTACATGGCGGTTGCTGCGCCGCCCGCCGTGTAGCTTACCTTGCCGTCCCCGTTCAGCGCAAAATATGAGGAGGCATTGACCGGCTGGGCTTGTCCGCTTGCCGTCAAGGCATACAAAGCCGTCCCATTGGCAGCGGAGGAAACCGCTCCGCCTGCTCCTTGTATAGTATACCCTCCGCTGCGCTCAATTTCAAACCGCGTGCTGGGCACTCCGCCCAATACGGAACGGTAGGCGTCGGGAGTGGATACGGCTACAGGCTTTCCGTTGACCGAGAGCTCCGTCACCCGGCCGGAAGCGCCCCGTTGGGTGACCTCCAGGCTTGTGAGGGGGCCGGTGATGGGTTCGCTTAAGGTTTTGTTCATCAGGGCCAGCAGCTCGCCGCTGTCATAAGGGCCGCGGAACCAGGAATAGGAATTGGATTCCCGGGCTTCATCAAACACCGTTACCTTGTCCCCTTGGTTCAGCTTGGCCACCGCCGGATTTTTGGCATTGTCCACGTAAGGCTCCTTGCGGGCGTTGACAGCATTATCGGTAATTTGGTAAACAGGCAGCCCGGCGCTGTTTTTGGTTCCCGTATTCTCCAGATAATCGGAGTGGATATACGCCACCTGGCCGTCAGGCAGCACCCCTCTCCTCCACAGGGCCTTGGCCTTCTCCGCCCCGTCGTCGGGACTGGGACCCACGGACAGATAAGATACCGTATTGCCCCAGACATCGGAGCCGTCGCTGGTCATTCCTCCCGCATTGGCGGAAAAGAGAGCCAGAATGGGGCCGTTTTTGTCCTTCAGCACCTCTCCTGCAGTTGCGTTCACCGCAGCGATGGAATCGGCGTCCTCGTTGCCGTCGTAAACCTGATCCAGGTTGGTATCGGAAACATGGGCAATTTCGTATTTGATCCCGGAGGCCTTGGCATAGCTCCGGGCCGCCACAGCCTGGGCCTTCAGGGCTTCGGCGGGCCAGCCCTTGCCCATTTCCCCGCTGACCACGGAATACAGATACTCTTCCAAAGTCAGCTCGTTGATCACGGCCAGCTTATTGTTATGGTAGGAGATCTCGGCCTTGCCCCGGTACGTCCGGTTGAACTTCTCAGCCACAGCGAATTCGCCCTTTTTGGGGGTCACGTCCAGCTTCACGTTTTGTACAGGGAACAGCAGCAGGGAGGCATTGGCGGCTCCGTTTTCGGAGGAGGTTGCGTCCTGCCTGACGGCCGCATAGGGCTTGGACGTATCCGCCGTCGCCAGTTGAACAGCCGGCTGGGACTTGAGCACGTTCAGCTTCAGGGCAGCCAGCGCCTCATTGTCCGTTTCCGCCCCAAGCCATACCTCATAGGCTGCGGCGGCGCCGGTTTTGGCCGTGAGAGCCACTGCCGTTTCGAAGCCCTTGTTGGCAAAAGCAGCCCGGGCCTTGTCCGCCTCCGCCTGGCTGGCATAGCTGCCCGCGACGAGCCGGAAGGGGCCTTGCACCTGCGGCGAGGAAGACATCAGGGCCAATGCAGGCTGGAGCTTCAGAGCGGCCAGGGCGCTTGCCGCCGCCGCTTTGGTGGCGTAGTCTCCCGCCACCACCTGGTAGGACGGTTTCCCGTTGCGGGTTTCCGTCAACAGGAACACGGGCTGGACAGCGGACGCGACCTGATCCTGCAATGTTTTGGCTTGGGTAAAATCAGCCGTCTCCAGCAGCTTCAGCCGAAATTGGTCGCCCGCTGCGCGGACCGTGTTGGCGGACAAGGCGTCCGCCGGCAGCGGTACAGTGCCTGCGGCGGACCGGAGAGCGGCGGTCAATCCTTCCGGAGAGGATATGGTGACAGAGGCGGCGGCGGATTTAAGCTTGCCGGCTTCCAGCATCAGCGCCACCCGGATGGTTTCCGCTCCGGCGGCGGCTTCTGTTGCGGCTTTAACCGGCGTTGCGGGAGCCAGAAAAGCGGGGAGCGTGGCGCTGAAGGCCAGGAATGCGGCAGCGGCAAGGCCGATAACAGGCTTCATCATGATGCAGGTTCTCCTTTCACTATTTGTCATCCGGCGGCGTGATGCCCAGATGGGCATAAGCCAAACGGGTGGCGGTTCTCCCCCGGGGAGTCCGCTGGATAAATCCCAATTGGAGCAAATACGGCTCGTACACATCCTCGATGGTCTGGCTTTCCTCGCCGATGGTGGCGGCGATGGTATCCAGGCCAACGGGGCCGCCGTTGAACATGCGGATAATGGCTTCCAGCATTTTGTAGTCGATATGGTCCAGGCCCCGGTCATCCACCTGAATTTGCTTCAGGGCCATTTGGGCCAGCTCCAGGGTGATGATGCCGTCGCCCTTCACCTGGGCGTAATCCCGGACCCGCTTCAGGAGCCGGTTGGCGATCCGCGGCGTGCCCCGGGAGCGTTTGCCCACCTCACGGGCCGCTTCCCCGATAATCTGCGCCCCCAGAATGTCCGCTGTCCGGGAAACGATAAAGGTCAGCTCGTCCTCGGTATAATATTCCAGGCGGCTGACCACCCCGAACCGGTCCCGCAGAGGCGCCGACAGCAGCCCCGCCCGGGTGGTGGCGCCGATAAGGGTAAATTTGGGCAAATCCAGCCGTACGGAACGGGCGCTGGGGCCCTTGCCAATAATAATGTCCAAAGCAAAATCCTCCATGGCCGGGTACAGCACCTCCTCCACCGTCCGGTGAAGCCGGTGAATCTCGTCCACGAAAAGAACATCGCCTTCCTGAAGATTAGTGAGAATGGCGGCCAGGTCTCCCGGACGCTCAATGGCCGGGCCGGAGGTGGTGCGGATGTTTACGCCCAGCTCATTGGCAATAATGGCGGACAGGGTGGTTTTGCCCAGCCCGGGCGGCCCGTACAGAAGCACATGATCCAGCGATTCCTTGCGCTGCTTGGCCGCTTCAATATATACCTTCAGGTTCTCCTTGACCTGAGCCTGGCCGATATACTCCGCCAGATAGCGGGGACGGAGGCTTAGCTCCATCACCTGGTCCTCCATCATAAAATTGGCGGAGATAATCCGGTCCTCCTCCATGCTTTCTCCTCCCAAGGGTCAAACCGCTCTATAGCGATGCCTGATGTTGTCGCGTAATAATCTGTCCGGGAACATTAGCGTCCCCGCTTGAAGCCAAGCGGCCGACTACCCCCGGAACAACGCCTGGAGCGCCAGCTTCACCATCGCCTCCGCCGAAGCGCCTTCTCCCGCCTTCTCCAGCACCTGCGGCCATACCCGGTCCGCCTCCGGCTCCGTATAGCCAAGGGACATTAGCGCCTCCTTGGCCTCCAGCCATTCCCGGGAGCCATGTCCCGCTGCGGTTGGTTTGCCCGGCTTTGCCGAGAGGGCTCCGCTTCCCGCAGCCGCTGCTGCGGCGGAAACGGCCATAGGCAGATCGGCCAGCTTGTCCTTCAGGTCCAGGATAATCCGCTGGGCGGTTTTTTTGCCGATGCCGGGAAGCTTCATCAGGAAGCCCAGATTCTCCTGGTAAATCGCCCCCACCACCTCATCGGGCCGTCCCGCCGACAGAATGCCCAGAGCCACCCGGGGACCGATGCCGGATACCTCCAAAAGCCGCCGGAACAGGGACTGCTCCTCCCTTGAGGTGAACCCGTACAGCTGGACGGCATCCTCCCGGACATGGTAATGAATGTACAGCATAACCGTCTCTTTCTCTTGGGCGGCGACGGCATAGGGGTTGGCGCAAAACACCCGGTAGCCCACTCCCTGCACATCCAGCACCACAAAATCCGTATCCGTAAACGCGAGTGTCCCCCGCAGAAAATCGATCATGATTTGAATGCTCCGTTCAATTTTTGAGTTAACGTGCAGGAATGGGCATGGCAAATGGCAACGGCCAGGGCATCCGCCACATCATCGGGCTTGGGCGCAGCCTGAAGCTTAAGAAAAATCCGCACCATCTCCTGCACCTGCTTTTTCTCCGCGTTGCCGTACCCTACCACCGCCTGCTTCACCTGGAGAGGCGTGTATTCCGCCACCGGTATGCCTGCCTGGACGGCGGCCAGAATAATAACCCCTCTGGCTTGCCCAACCGTGAAGGCCGTGGTCACGTTGCGGTTGAAAAAAAGCTTCTCCACCGCCATAGCCTCCGGCTTGTATGTATCGATAAGCTGCACGGCAGCCTCATATACCTGCTTCAGGCGCAAACCCGGATCGGTGCCCGCCTCTGTCTGGATGGACCCGAATTGAACGGGTGTTATTCTGCTGCCTTCTTTGTCGATGAACCCGAAGCCCGCAATGGCGATACCCGGATCGATTCCCAGAATCCGCACGAGAGTCCTCCTGTCAAAATCCGCCGGTTGCAGGCGAACATATGTATTCTTTCTTTGACATTATAGCAGATTATGAGAGGCTTGAGTACCTGCCGGAGAATCAATTCGGGTCAAATATGCGGATGGCCGGGCGGACCGGACAGGTAGCTTCTCCACTCATTTCTCTTCTGGGGGGCAGGCTGGGCATGATGATGGGCGCCCTCTCTTTGCGGATAGTCAGACGGATGTTTCTCAGGATAGCGGAAGCCAATTTTCCTCTATTTGCGCCGAGCGGCTGCTTTCGAGAGAATAAGGACAGTCTAATTTCCGCTATCAGTCCCCAAGTCGGGAGTTGTGATAGAGAAACAGCTTAATAGAGGAAAATAGCCTTCCGCTATTGCCAAATTCGCCTGCTCTAACAGGAAATAGCGGAAATTCACTTTCCGCTATTCCGAATACGCGGTGCGTGGTGGAAACGGGGGCCCTCTCCCTTTCCTCAGATAACGGAACGGTATTTCCGCTAATTGGGCCCCACGAACAAACTGACTGGAATAGTTATAATGAACGAAACCGACATCCAGTTTGCTTCAACGTAGGTTAATTTGGAAATAATGG
>NZ_QMFA01000049.1 GCF_003285005.1 Paenibacillus sp. YN15
TTCTATGAACATTTGGAGAAGGATTTCTGCTCCCTTTTTCATGTCAGGTTTGATGCATCGCTAGTGGAATGGAGGTAAATATAAGCGAAATTTCATATACAACTTGCCAAATCGGCGCGAATCCCTATATTGTATATGATTTTTCAGCTATACTGGCAGATTCGTTGACCCGCCATAAGTTCAAGCCCCCCATTGTTCAAAGACAGGGGTTCGGGGCTGTGCCGATTGCATCGGTACCCATTTATATGGTGCCCTGCCCGAAAAAATCCCTGCTCCTCCCTGCGGCTTGATTTTATCATCCGTATATCTTAATATTAGGATATATTAATTCAAGAAGGTGGCCAAAGCATGGACAATCAATTCAAGGCTTATATGGAAACAGCGGAAATTCTCAAGGCATTGGCGCATCCTGTCCGGCTCTGCATCGTCAAGGGACTGCTGGAGAAACGGGAATGCAATGTGACCTATATGCAGGAATGTCTGAGCCTGCCCCAGTCCACCGTCTCTCAGCATCTGCAGAAGCTCCGAGCCATGGGCATTGTGGAAACGCGGCGCAACGGCCTGGAGGTCAACTACACGGTAGCGGATGCGCGCATTGAGCAGCTGATCCGCATTTTTATGAAGGAGGAAGACTGATGGGCAAAAAGGTTGTTATTGTCGGCGGTGTGGCAGGCGGCGCATCCGCAGCGGCCCGGCTGAGGCGGCTGGATGAGGAAGCGGAGATCATTATGTTTGAACGGGACCCATACATTTCCTTTGCCAATTGCGGGCTGCCTTATTATATCGGGGATTCCATCAAGGAGCGGAGCAAGCTGCTGGTGCAGACCCCCGAGGCCATGAACCGGCGCTTTGCCATCGATATCCGCACCGAAAGCGAAGTGACCGGCATTGATCCGGCGCGCAAAACAGTCCGGGTCCGCAGCAAGGAGCGGGGAGAATATGAGGAAAGCTATGATGCCCTGATTCTGTCCCCCGGAGCCAAGCCCGTCCGGCCCAATCTTCCCGGAATCGGCAGCACGCGGATTTACACCCTCCGCAACATTCCCGATACCGACCGGATCAAGCGCAAGGTAGCGGAGGAAGGGGCCAAAAGCGCGGTAGTGGTGGGCGGCGGCTTCATCGGCGTGGAAATGGCGGAGAATCTCCGGGAGGCCGGACTTGACGTTGCACTGGTGGAAGGCGGGCAGCAGATTCTCGCTCCCTTCGATCCGGAGATGGCGGCCGCCCTTTCCCTGGAGCTGGAGGAGCATGGTGTGCGGCTTCTGGTTTCCCGTCAGGTGCAGAGCTTCCGCGAGACGGAAGCCGGCATTGAAACCCATCTGGCGGACGGAACCGTTCTGCCGGCGGATATGGTGCTGTTGGCTGTGGGCGTTGCTCCGGACACCGCTTTTCTGAAGGACAGCGGCCTGGAGCTTGGCCCCCGTGGGCATATCATCGTCAATGAGCGGCTGGAGACCAATCTTCCGGATGTTTTTGCCGCCGGAGATGCGGTGGAGGTAACGGACTTTGTGAACGGCGGCAAAACAGCCATTCCCCTGGCAGGGCCCGCCAACAAGCAGGGAAGAATTGCAGCGGACAATGTGTGCGGGTTGGGAAGCCGGTTCACGGGTTCCCAGGGCACCTCCATCATCAAGGTATTCGGATTGACGGGCGCCTCCACAGGAAACAACGAAAAAACCCTGCAGCGCCTGGGCATTCCTTACCATGTCACCTATGTGCATCCCAATTCCCATGCCTCCTATTACCCGGGAGCCACCCCCATTTCGCTGAAGCTGCTGTTTAATCGCGAAGGCGCCGTTCTGGGAGCCCAGGCTGCGGGCTATGACGGCGTGGACAAACGGATAGACGATATTGCCACCGTGATCCGGTTAAAAGGCAGCGTAACCGACCTCACCGAGCTGGAGCTGGCCTATGCTCCCCCCTACTCCTCCGCCAAGGACCCGGTGAATATGGCGGGGTATACGGCGGAGAATATTCTCGCCGGCCGGACCCGGGTATTCACGACCGGAGAGCTGGCGGACCGCAACCAGGCGGAAACGGTGCTGCTGGATGTCCGCTCCGAGCTGGAGCACAGGAACGGCTCTATTCCCGGGTCCATCCTGATTCCGGTGGATGAGCTGCGGGGACGCCTGCACGAGCTGAACCCTGCCAAGGAGATCTGGGTGTATTGCCAGGTGGGCCTGCGCGGCTACACCGCCTCCCGCATTCTCCAGCAACGAGGCTTCCGCGTGCGGAATCTGGCCGGAGGCTACAAAACCTACCAGCTGGCCCAATACGTTCCCGGCCGGGAAGCCGGGAGCGCAGGGAAGGCTGCCGCCGCTGCTAAAACCAGCCCGGCTGCCGAAGCCACCCCGGCAGGCGGCGCAGCCAAAGCCCAAACCGCAGCGGCGCTGGAAGCCCCGGTTCGCGCAGATGCGGAGCTGGACGCCTGCGGCCTGTGCTGCCCCGGCCCGCTGATGCAGGTGAAGGAGCGGATGGACGGCCTTCAGGATGGGCAGGTGCTGCGGGTAACCGCCACCGATCCCGGCTTTTACAAGGATATTCAGTCTTGGGCCGACATGTCCCATCACCGGCTCTTGCATCTGGCCAAAAACGCCAACGGTCAAATCGAGGCCGTTCTGTGCAAGGAAGCCCCGCTCCCCCAAGCGGCCAGCAGCCCGGCTGCGGCGGCCCGCCCGGAGGGCAGCACCATGGTGGTATTCAGCGGCGATCTGGACAAAGCCATCGCCAGCTTTATCATCGCCAACGGGGCCGCGGCCAGCGGGAAGAAGGTGACCATGTTCTTCACCTTCTGGGGCTTGAACGTGATCCGCCGTCCGGAGAAGGTGCAGGTGAAGAAAAGCGCCATCGGCCGGATGTTCGGGGCCATGATGCCGCGGGGCAGCCGGAAGCTGGCCTTGTCCCGGATGAATATGATGGGCATGGGCGCCAAGATGATCCGCGGCGTCATGAAAAGCGGCAATGTCGCCTCCCTGGAGGAGCTGCTGGCGTCCGCCATCAAGCAAGGGGTGGAGCTGGTGGCCTGCCAAATGTCCATGGACCTGATGGGCATCGCCAAGGAGGAGCTGGTGGACGGCGTTGCCATCGGCGGCGTCGGCTACTATCTGGGCAAAGCGGACCAATCCGGGATCAACCTGTTCATCTGAGCCATCCCCTCTTGGGCTCCTGCCCCAACAGTTCCCGCTACCCCGCCGCAAGAGGCAATCAACCTGCGGATATGGTACAATTACCAGCGAGACTGTTGTGAAAAGGAGAAGAAGATCCGATGACTCAAGAGGTCACACGCTATTTGGCAGAGCATCATGAACGGCATGTGGAGGAATTGAAGGAATTTATCCGGATTCCCAGCGTAAGCGCCAGTTCTGCGCATAAAGAAGACATGCGGAAAGCGGCCCGCTGGCTGGCTGACCGGTTGACGGAGGCGGGATTGGAGCATGTGCAGGTCCTGGATACGGACGGACATCCGGTGGTATACGGCGACTGGCTCCATAATCCCGGCCAGCCCACGGCCCTCGTCTACGGCCATTACGACGTTCAGCCGGCGGACCCGGTTGACCAGTGGGAGACCGATCCCTTCGAGCCGGTCATTAAGAACGGCAGGCTGTACGGGAGGGGCGCCACCGACGACAAGGCGCAGCTGTACACCCAGGTGAAAACGGTGGAAGCTTTTCTGAAAACCAAGGGCAGTTTGCCGGTGAATGTGAAGTTCTGCATAGAGGGTGAAGAGGAAATCGCCAGCCCCCATTTGGCTCCTTTCCTGGAAGCCCATGCGGAGCTGCTTCAGGCCGATCTGATCGCAATCTCCGACGGTCCCATGATCAGCGCCGAAACGCCCTCCATCTGCTACGGCCTGCGGGGAATCTGCGGCTTGGAGCTGGAGATTCAAGGGCCCAAGTCCGACCTTCACTCCGGCCTCTTCGGGGGAGGCGTGGCCAACCCGGCAACGGCGCTGGTTAAGCTCCTTGCCTCCATGAAGGATGAGCAGGACCGGATTCTCATCGACGGCTTCTACGAAGGGGTCATCCCCATGGATGAAGCGGCCCATCAGGCTTTCCGGGAGATTCCCTTCGACGAGGAGAAAACCCGCCAGGAATTGAATGTGCAGGAGCTTGCCGGAGAAACCGGCTATTCTTTCCTGGAACGGACCAGCGCCCGCCCCACCCTGGAAATCAACGGGCTGTACGGCGGCTACCAGGGAGAAGGCCTGAAGCCCATCGTCCCGTCGGGAGCGGGGGCCAAAATTTCCTGCCGGCTGGTGGACAATCAGGACCCCGATGACATCTACCGGAAAATAGAGCGGCATGTGAAGAGCCACACTCCCGCCGGCGTGACCGTGACCACGAAGCAGACCCACCGGGGCAAACCCTTCTACATCCCTGTAAACCATCCGTACATACAGGCCGCATCCGTATCGTATGAGGAAGGTTTCGGGAAAAAGCCGGTGTATATCCGCAGCGGCGGCTCCATTCCGATTATCGAGGTGTTCTCCAGAGTGCTGGGCGCGCCGGTGGTGATGCTGGATTTCGGCTTGCCAGAAGAAGGCATGCATGCCCCCAATGAATATTTCCAGCTGGAGAACTTCTCCAAAGGCACCTCCACCCTGTGCCGCTTCTGGAATGAGGTCGGCAAGCTGGGAAGACAGTAAGTATACTGATGCGACAAAAATAACCGCCAGGAGCATCGGACGGTCCCTCTAAGGGCGGCGTCCATGATGCCTGGCGGTTTTTTTGCACTGTTTTGCTGAGGATTACCGGCGACGGGCCAATCCCAGCTCCCCGAAATACCGTTCCTCCAGCACCTGCAGATGATGGGCGGCATGGCCTGCAATGACGCAGCCCCAGGACAATGGGGTTCCTTCGTGGCCGTTGACGATTCCCTTGCGGTCCCACTCCTCCTCCTTCAGACTCTCCATGAGCAGAATGGCGGATCGCCGGGAGGCCTCGAACAGGGCCAGAATGGCGGAGAGGGGCTGCTCGTCAAACGAAGCCTGGCGGACAAACTCATTTTCCTCAAACCCCGGCAGCGGTGTCCGGTCGTTGCGCGCCGCCCTCAGCAAACGGTAAGCAAAAATCAGCTCGGTATCCGCAAGATGCCCTGCAAGCTGCTTGATGCTCCACTTGCCGGGGGCATAGCGGTACAGGCTTTGTTCCTCCGTCAACGGCGCCAGAAGCTCCACTATCTCCTCAGTCTGCCGCTTCAGAACAGCAATTAAGTCTCCCTCCGGCGTCTTTCTCAGGTATTGGACAATATGCTCGGGATAATCCTGCAGCTCTGGTCTTCTTTGCACAGCCTTCACTCCCCGTTTGGCAAGAATCTTTTGCTTTATGGTAGCACGGTCTTGTCCATCTGTAAACGCGGCTTCTAGTGAAGCAGCCCGGCCCGGCAGCTCCAATAGGCGGCCGGCACAAACAACAGCTGGGCCTTGTCCGTCAGCAATGCAGCTGCTCCACCGTAACGCTGGTCATCATCCGGGGGAGGGAGCCTGCCAAAGGGGACTGCACATGTTGGCGGTGCGCGAGACCAAAAGCAGGATTCTGGTCAGGGACAGGGACACGGCCAGCTTGCCCGTCCTTACGCCAGCCAGCCGCAGGGAATAGGAGAGGGTTTCCGCACAGTGGATCAGCCCCGTCAACATGCACACTGTTGCAATTATAGCCGTCATGCCGCCAATACCTCATTTTTCCATTTCGATTCATGGTAACATGCCCCGGCTTCCTTGTAAATTGCTTGATCTACCGGAACATATTCCACAGCCGCAGGAGATGCATAAAATTGTTGGGGTCGATCTGCTGCTCCAGAACGAAGCGGACCAGCTGCCGCTTTTGCCGCTCCGGGGTTTTTTCATTCAAAATCCGGAGCCCGCGGTCCACCAGAAAGGAGACCGTCTCGGGATTCTCCAGGTCCTCCCGGGTCAAACCTTCGGCCAGCTCCTTCAGCCGTTCCTTTTTGATCGGGTCCTTGGCCTTTTTCTTCAGCTTCTCCACCCATTCCCTCTCGATTCCATACTCTCCGTAGCTTTGAAAGCCCAAGCTCTGCCCCACCTTTCCGTCAGCCGCCGCGGGAGATCTCCCGTTGGAACGGACAACCTCCCCGGCTTGCCGGGTTTGTAACAGTATATGGGCTCCTGCACAGGTGTGATACCGGCTATCCGGACAGAGAATCCGTTATTTTGCCAAAACGCCGGCTTTTGCTGATTTCGCGGCCACTTCCCCCCCTCATATGTAAAAAAAGGCCCTCCATCGGCAGCTTGCCAATAGAAGGCCTTTTCAAATCCAGTGCTTAATCCAACGGCTCTCCGCTCTCGGGCACGTCGCGGTTGAGGAACTCCCGCAAGGGGGCCAGCTCCGCGGCGGTCCAGAACCGGGGCTCCGCCACCAGCGCGGCGGCATCCTCCCGGGCCTGCTCCAGCACCTCGAAGTCGCTGACCAAATCCGCCACCTTAAACTCCGGCAGACCGCTTTGCTTCGTGCCGAAGAAATCGCCGGGGCCACGCAGCTCCAGATCCCGCCGGGCAATCTCGAAGCCGTCGTTGGTCTCCGTCATCACCTTGAGGCGCTCCTTGGCAATCTCGTTTTTGGGATCGGCAATGAGCACGCAGTAGGACTGGAGCTCGCTGCGGCCCACCCGGCCCCGGAGCTGGTGAAGCTGGGACAGGCCAAAGCGGACGGCGTCATAGATCACCATCAAGGTGGCGTTGGGCACATCCACCCCCACCTCAATAACTGTGGTGGAGACCAGCACATGGACCCGGTTCTCCTTGAAGGCGTTCATGATTTCGTCCTTTTCCTGGCTGCTCATCCGTCCATGGAGCAGACCGATGCGCAGATCGGGAAAAGCCTGGGTCAGCTGAACATGCACATCAATGGCATTCTGCACATCCAGCTTTTCCGATTCCTCAATCAAGGGGCAAACCACGTAGGCCTGCCGCCCTTTCCCGATTTCCTGGCGGATGAAGCCCAGCACCCGGTCCATTTTGTCATGGGTGACGGAATAGGTCAGAATCGGCTTCCGCCCCTTGGGCAGCTCCTTCAGGGTGGAAATATCCAGATCGCCGAAGGCGGTGATCGCCAAGGTGCGGGGAATGGGAGTCGCCGTCATGGTAAGCACATCGGGATTCATCCCCTTGCGCCGCAGAATGCCCCGCTGCTGGACGCCGAACCGGTGCTGCTCGTCAGTGACCACCAGCCCCAGATTGCGGAAGAACACATCCTCCTGGATCAGAGCATGGGTGCCCACCAGAATATCCGTCAGCCCCATTTGCAGGGCCGCCAGGGCATCCTTGCGCTGCCGGTCCGTCAGGCTGCCCGTCAAGAGCGAAATCTGCACATCGAAGCCCGCAAACAGACGCTCCAGCGAGGCCTTATGCTGCTCCGCGAGAATTTCCGTGGGCACCATCAGGGCGCCTTGAGCGCCGGCTGTAATCACCGCATACAAGGCTGTGGCCGCCACCACCGTTTTGCCTGCGCCTACATCGCCCTGAAGCAGACGGTTCATGGCATGGGGGGCCTCCAGATCGTCGAGAAGCTCGGCAATCACCTGCTTTTGGGAATGGGTCAGGGAAAACGGCAGCCTCCGCACAAAATCCCTGACCTTGGGCCTGTCCACCTTATGGGGAATGCCATCGGCCTTGGTCCGGTTCAAGAGCCGGTACGCCTGCACCTTCAGTTGAAACAGGAACAGCTCCTCATAGACCATCCGCCTGCGGGCCGCCTGCCCCTCCCGGGCATCCGTGGGCTGGTGCAGAATCGCCACCGCTTCCTTGCGGGTAATAAACCGGTAGCGCTCCACCAGCTCCTCCGGCAGCACCTCGCCGATCATTCCGCCGAATTGAACCAGCGCCTGCTTGATCACCTTCCGCAGGAAGGTCTGGGTAATCCCTTCGGCTGTGGAGTACACCGGCTGAAGCGTTCCTGTGCGCCCCTTCTCCCCTGCGGCGTCGGGAAATTCCGAGGAGCCCACAATGATGGTCTGGCGCTTTTCCTCCCATTTGCCCGAAACCACAATTTCCTTGCCCGGCGTCAGCTTCTCCTTCATATAGTGCCGGTTAAACCAAACAGCCGTGATCAAGAAACGGCCTCCCGCCATGAGTCTGACGGTAAGCCGTGACTTGCTCCGGCCGTATACGGACAGGACGGGCTCCCCGTAAAGGGTGCCCTGTATCGTAATCTTCTCCCCGTCCTTGACCTCGGTGAGATCGCGGAGTCGGTAATCCTCATAGCGGAAAGGATAATATTCCAGCAGCTGCCCTACGGAGTGGAGCCCCAGTGCGCCGAGCTCCTTGGCCTTCTCCGCGCCGACGCCGCGAATCTGCCGCAGGGGAATGGTATATAAATCAACGGCCGCCATGAGCCGGAACCATAAAAACCCCGACCGTGCCGCCGCCCACATGGGTGCCGATCACCGGTCCGATTGTTGTATACATCATTTCAACCACCTCAAAATGCTGGTGAATCAGCGCACTTAATTCCTCCGCATGCTCCATGGCGTTGGCATGGGCCACCGCCACCCGGACAGGGCCCTGATGCTTCTCCGCCAACCGTTCCATAATACGGACCATGGCCTTTTTGGTGCCGCGGGTTTTGTCCACGGATACAACCGTGCCATCCTCCACGGAGAGGATCGGTTTAATCTGCAGCAGCGAGCCCAACAGGGCCCCCGCCTTGCCGATCCTTCCCCCTTTGTGGAGATATTCCAGCGTATCCACAAGAAAGTACAAGGAGGTCTGCCTCCGCAGCTCCTCCACCCTGCTCAAAATGGTCTCCTTGCTCTCGCCGGCCATGGCGGCGCGGGCCGCTTCCACCACCAGAAGCCCGATGCCGTAGGTGGCGGTCCGGGAATCCACAATGGTAATGTCGGCGGGCTGCTCCAGCATCCCCTTGGCCATACACGCCGACTGATAGGTTCCGCTGAAGCTGGAGGACAAATGAATGGATATGATAACTGTATCCGGTTCCGCCGCCAACCGGTTGTACACCTCCAGAAAATCCAGCGGCGAAGGCTGGGAGGTGGTGGGAAGCCGTTTTTCCCCGGCAAGCTTCACGTAGAAGTCCTCCGGCGAAATGGTCACGCCATCCAGATAAGCTTCTTCGCCGAAGTGCACCTTCAGCGGAATCATCTCGATGGCAAGCGCCTCCCGAAGCTCGGGCGGGATATCCGAGGTGCTGTCTGTCACAATGCGAATCCGGCCCAAGGGTTCACCTCCGTTTCGTTCCATATTTCTATTCCACTGCGATCAGGTACGCATACAAAGGCTGCCCGCCATAGTGGATTTCCACTTCCGCGTCGCCGTGCTGCTCCTTCAGATAGGTCTTAAGGCTTTCGGTATCCGCAACGTTTGCTTCCTCACCGGTCAGGATAGTTACCACTTCGCCGCCGGACTCCAGCATGCTGTCCAGCAGATTGCGGCAGGCCTCCTGCACGTTCCGGTTGGCGGTCACAATCTTGCTGTCGTGGATGCCGATAAAATCCCCTTCCTTGATCTCGATGCCGTCAATGGAGGTGTCCCGCACGGCAAAGGTAACCTGGCCGGATTGCACCCCGGCGATGGCCCGCAGCATGGCTTCCGTATTCTCCTCCTGATCAGCCGACTCGTCGAAGGCCAGCATGGCGGCCATCCCCTGGGGAATGGACTTGGTGGGAATCACCACAAGGGTCTTGCCCTCCACCAAATCGGCAGCCTGCTTGGCAGCCATCACAATATTGGAGTTATTGGGCAGCACATAGACGATTTCCGCATGGACGCCTTCTACCGCATGGACAATATCCTCGGTGCTGGGATTCATGGTTTGGCCGCCGGAAAGCACTTCATTCACACCCAGGCTGCCGAAAATCTCGGCTACCCCGTCGCCCATCGCCACGGATACAAAGCCATACTTGGAGCTTGCTCCCTTGCCGCTTACTCCCGCCATGGCCCCATGTACGGGAATCGGCTTCAGGGCGGCAATATCGCTCTCCGGCGCAATATATTCATATTCGTCGGCCATCAGGATATGGGTATGCTGGTCGCGCATATTCTCGATCTTGATCTTGGTCAGATCGCCGAAATTCATGGCGTAGTTCATCACATTGCCGGGATATTCCGCATGGACGTGAACCTTGACCAGATCATCGTCGGCCACCACCAGGAGGGAGTCCCCCATTTTGCCCAGCTCCTGCCGGAACGCCCCTTCATCAAATACATACCCGGCTACCTTGCCCGGCACCAGAGTAACGATGAACTCGGTGCAATAGCCGAATTCAATATCCTCCGTGCTGAGCATGGACTGGGCGCTGTGCTTGCCCTCCCCGGACGGCGCGGCAGAGGCGGGCAGCTTGTCCGGCGCGGCTACAGGCGCAGTCTGGGCCGGAAGGGCGGCAACCGCTTCGCCCCGCAGCGCCGCAAGGAAGCCTTCATAAATGCACATGAGGCCCTGGCCTCCGGCATCCACTACCCCAACCTGCTTCAGCACGGGCAGCTGATCCGGCGTCCGCGCCAAAGCGGCGTTGCCGGCCTGCACAACCTCGCCCATCAGGTCCGACACATCGGGAAATCTGCGGGTGACGGAGACGGCATGTTTGGCCGCTTCCCGGGAAACGGTGAGGATGGTGCCCTCCACCGGCTTGACCACCGCCTTGTAGGCTGTATCCACTCCGTTCTGAAGCGCCGCGGCGAACTGCTGGGCGTTTGCGCTCTCCAGCTCCTGCACCGATTTGGCGAAGCCGCGGAACAGCTGCGACAGAATAACCCCCGAATTGCCCCGGGCGCCCATCAAAAGGCCCTTGGAGAGCGCCTCCGCCGCCTTGCCCAAATGGGGGTTGCGGCGCTTCTTCAGCTCCTCCACGCCGGAGGTCATGGTCAGATTCATATTGGTGCCCGTGTCGCCGTCCGGCACAGGGAATACGTTCAGTGCATTGACGCGGTTTACATTGGCCGAGAGGCTCCCCGCCCCCGCCAGCACCATCTGAAAAAAGTCGTTTCCATCAATGGAAATAAAGCGCTTACTCAAGAAAAATTCCCCTTCCTGGTTAACGAGATACGCGAACCCCTTGCACAAAGATATTGACGGTCTCCACTTGCAGGCCGACGACATCATTCATCATGTACTTTACCCGGTTTTGCACATTGTGCGCCACCTCGGAAATTTTCGTACCGTAGCTGACGATGATATATAGATCAATATGCAATGCGTCCGCTTCCTGCCGGATTTCCACGCCACGGCTCAGGTTCTCGCGCCCCAGAAGCTCCGTGATGCCATCCTTCAATTGCTTGCGGGAAGCCATGCCCACCAGCCCATAACATTCCAATGCGGCCGAGCCCGCCAGAATAGCGATCACTTCATCCGACACATTGACTTTTCCGAATTCATTGGCCTGTTGAATTGGCATTTGTACCAACTCCTTTTTCTGACAAGTGATTAATGGTATTATGGTCCATTCTTCATTGTACTATAATTTTTAGAAGCACGCGAACCTATTATACCGTAAGTCGCCGTGTTCCTCAATCTCCCGGGGAAACAGCATTTGCTTGTCCGAAGCAATTGACCGTGGCCTGCCCTTATGCTATTATGTTAAAGTATGTTTCAAAAAAAGAATTCCCACAACATGCAGATCTCGGATTACTCCGCAGCTCGACTTTAAGGAGGTGTCATAGATGTCCCGCAAGTGTTATATTACCGGTAAAGCTCCCAAATCCGGCCACAATGTGTCCCACGCCAACAACAAGACCAAGCGCAACTGGGGAGTGAATGTGCAGAAGGTCCGCATCCTCGTTGACGGCAAGCCGAAGCGCGTATGGGTTAGCGCCCGCGCACTGAAGTCCGGCCTCGTTACCCGCGTGTAATCATTCCGCAATCCCATCATTGCGGAATAAGACAAAAAGCACCCGTACCGCTTTTGCGAGAGGTGCTTTTTTTGTCTGTCGGGTCCCGGCCGGGGCGCTCTCAGGTTGTCTGCTGGCTTGCCGGATTGCCTCTAGTGTTTGCTGAAGGTATTGAGGATCGCCTTCACGAAGCCCCCCAAAAACTTAGGCAGCTTGATGGTGTAAAATTTCATCCTAACCCCTCCCTCAGGGCTTTTCGTCAGAAAAGCCAGCATCGTAAGCATAAGCGCTCGCGCAAGCTGTCGTCTGCAGCCCTTGCCAGCTTGCAGCCGCTCTCCGCCGTTTTTCATCCTTTGCTCCATGACAAGCCCTATGCCCTGTTATGCTACTATATATATTCGCAGCACCCAAAAAATGTGCCTATGATTTGCCCCCGCAGAAAGAATGCGCCTGCAGCGCATTTCCACAAAAAAAAGGGCTACGGGCAGGCTCTCACCCCCGTAACCCAATGTATGTGTACCAGCTCATAATTATTCCAGGCTAAAACGGCGACTGCGGCAATTGCTCCGGCGTCACCCAGCCGTAGCCCAGCGCCAGGAACACGTACACCAGCGAAAAGAACAGCGCCCCCACAAACGCCAGCACCGCAAACCAGATCCGGTACTTGGTGGTCTCCTCACGCTTGAAATACTCCATGCCGATAAGCACGGCGCCCAGCGAAAACACATATTTGAACGGGCCGCTTGTATACATAAACAGGCACAAAAGCAGCGCGGCCGCAAGCATAAAGCCAGTGAACACCCATTTGCTGGTAGTCACGGTTACCGCCCCCTCCTTTCGTATCCCTGTTGGCCGGATGCCCGGATCTGACCGATGGCTTCCGCCCTGTCCCGCTGGCCGAAGACGGCATTGCCCGCCACCAGCACCTGGGCCCCCGCCTCGGCCACCATACGGGCTGTTTCCGCGTTGACGCCGCCATCCACCTCAATAAGCACAGACGCAAGTCCCCGGGCGTCCAGCAGCTCCCGCAGCGCCTTAATCTTCGCGGTAACGGCGGGAATGTACTTCTGGCCGCCGAAGCCGGGGTTTACCGTCATCAGCAGCACCATCTCCACCTGATCCAGCACATATTCGATTGCCGAAAGAGGCGTCGCCGGATTCAGCACTACGCCGGGCTTCACGCCGTTCTCCCGGATAAAATCCAGGGTCCGGTGCAGATGGGGGCACGCTTCGGCGTGGACCGTCAGATAGTCGGCTCCCGCCTTGGCGAAAGCGGGAATGTAGGCATCGGGATTTTCAATCATCAGATGCACATCCAGCGGCAGCCTTGTGACGGGCCGGATGGCCTCAACCACCAGCGGCCCCAGCGTCAGATTGGGAACAAAATGCCCATCCATCACATCCACGTGTATAAAATCGGCTCCCGCCTGCTCCGCCTCCCGGACCTCTTCCCCAAGACGGGCGAAATCCGCGGACAAAATAGAGGGGGCAATATAGATGGACATGTTAATACCTCCGTTTCCTGTCCTTCATCTCCTGCAGGAAGATCAAGTAGTGCTCGTAGCGGCTTGGCGCCACGCGGCCGCCCTCCGCCTCTTCCCGGACCCTGCAGCCCGGCTCCTTGTGGTGCAGGCAGCCGCGGAAGCGGCATTCCTCCGCCAAAGGGATAAATTCCCGGAAGGTCCGGCCCAGATCCTCCGGCTCCATCTCCATAAAGTCCAGCTGGCTGAAGCCGGGGGTATCCGCCACCCAGCCGCCTCCCGGCAAGGGAAGCAGCTCCACGTGGCGGGTGGTATGCCTGCCGCGGCCCAGCCTCATGCTGATTTCCCCTGTCTCCAGATTCAGCTCGGGCAGAAGCGCATTGAGCAAGGTAGACTTGCCCACGCCGGACTGCCCGGAGAACACGCTCAGCCGCCCTTTTAGAATATGGCGGACAGGCTCCAGCCCCTCTCCCTCCTTGGCGCTGGTCACAAAAACCCGGTAGCCGATCTCCTCATACAGCCGCTGCACGGCGTCCGCATCAAGCTGGGCCGGCTGGGTGTCGCTTCCTTTGACCAAATCCTGCTTGCTGAAGCAGATCACCGGCTCCAATCCCGAATGCTCGATATGGACCAGGAATTTATCCAGCAGCTGGAGATTGAGCGCCGGCTCATCCAGGGAAAACACCAGCACCGCCTGCTCAATATTGGCCACCGGCGGGCGGATCAGCTCGCTCTGGCGCTTGTGGATTTCGGTAACGGTCCCTTCATTGTTCTCCGAATATTCGAAGCTGACCCGGTCTCCCACCAGGGGGGTGATGCTGCGTTTCTTAAACACCCCCCGCGCCCGGCACTGGACGGTGGCGGGCTGGCCGTCGCCGCCAGCCCCCTCCCCATCGGGAAACACATAATAATAACCGCTTAACGCTTTGACAATCAGACCATCTGGCATGTCTTTTTACCCTCCCGATGGTTTCGGACTTGGTTTGACTGACCCTGCTGCATGGGTTGCCGTCGGAGACGCCGCTGCCGAAGGACTCGCGCTTGGCGCTGTCGGTGTTGGCGAGGCGGAAGGTTTGGTCTTCTGGTCCAGATAGTTCTGGTAGTTGATGGTTTCCGAATCCCACAGCACATTGTCCCGGTAGATTAAGATCGTGGCGCTTTTTTCCTTGGTCAGCGTCACCTTGACATTAATAATTTCCGAGCCGGACACCTCCATGGTGTTATAGTCCTCATTGTCGAACTTGGCGTCGGAAATGACGATCCGGAAGATGGAGGATTTGCCGCTGGTGGCAGCCGTCAGCTTCTTGCTGGCCGTATAGGTCACGGCGTCCTTGGGCGGACCGGAGCTGACGAACAGCTTGATCTCCATGGAGGGCTCCACAGGGTCCCCAGTCTTATAGGGATGGGTATCCACCACCCTGCCGGAGGGAACATCGAAGCTTTCCACATTCTCCCTGCCATTTTCCCCCGCCGCCAGCTTGAGCCCCACAGACAGCAGCTTGGCTTCCGCTTCGGCCACTGTGCTGTTCACCAGATCGGGCATAATCACCGTTTGCCGGCCCTTGCTGTAATAAAACTTGACCTTGCCATTGACGGGATCAAATTCCGCGCCCACCGCCGGCTCCTGATTGACTATCGTATCCTCGGGAAGCTCGGAGAAAACGGCGTCGCTTAAAATCTGGTCCTCCTGCAAGCCCGCAGCCAACAATTCAGCCTTTACATCCTTGAAGAGCCTGTTCTTGTAGCTCTGCATCATCTGCTTTTCGGCGCCTTTGCTTACCAGAAGGGTAATCTCGGTATTTTCCTTCAGCTTGGCGCCGTCGGGGGTTCGCTTGAACACCTGCCCTACCGGCTTGTCGCTGAATTGCGGCTCCGCCACCACCTGGAACCCTGCCTGGGTAAGCAGGCTCTCCGCTTCGCTCTGCATCTTGCCCACCACTTGCGGCACAACCACATCCTTGGGGATGATCTTATCCTTGAAGCCGGGAATCACCCAAAACCACATCACGGACAGAAAAACAAGAAAAATCCCTGTCCATACCAACGGAGCGATCCAAATATTGCGCTTCTTCCGGAACTCCGCCTCCGAACCGTCCCTCACTTCCACCTCCAGGCCCGCTCCCGGGCGGAGGGCCGGCAGCACTCTGGTGGCTTCTACGTCCAGACCGTCATCCAAAAAGGTCAGCTTGGGCTCGTTGCGGCGCTTGGGGTCCAGGGCCGTCTCCAGATCCTGCAGCATATCGGAGGCGGACTGGTACCGCTCGTCGGGATTTTTGCGCATGGCCTTCAGAATAATGTTCTCCACACTTTGCGGAATCAGCGGATTCACCTTGCGGGGCTCCTCCACATTCTCCTGCAGATGCTTCAGCGCCACGCTGATGGGGCTTTCCCCAAGGAAAGGAAGCTTGCCCGTCAGCATCTGGTACAGGACAATGCCCAAGGAATACAGGTCCGACTTGGCTCCGGTGGAAATTCCCTTGGCATGCTCCGGCGAGAAATAATGGACAGAGCCGACAACGGACCCGGTTTGCGTAATGGTGGAAGAGGTTGTCGCCCGGGCAATCCCGAAATCCGTTACCTTGATGCGCCCGTTTTTGCCGATCAGAATGTTATGGGGCTTGATATCCCTATGTATGATCTGATTATGATGGGCATGTTCCAACGCGTCGCAAATCTGGGTGGCAATATGCAGGGCATCCTCCACCTGAAGGGGAGCCTTCTCCCGGATCAGGTCATTTAAGGTCATACCTTCCACATATTCCATCACGATAAAGTGGTTGTCGCCTTCCTGGCCGACATCGTACATACTGACAACATTGGGATGGGACAAAGATGCGGCAGACTGGGCCTCCCGGCGGAACCGCCGGATAAATTCCTCATCGTGGACATACTGCTGGCGCAGCACCTTCACAGCGACGTAACGGTTCAGCAGCAGGTCCTGGGCTTTGTAAACCAAAGCCATTCCCCCTCCGCCGACCCGCTCCAAAATTTCATATCTTCCGCCTAGCGTTTCACCGATCAACTATCTCACCCCTCTTTACCGGAAGCTTCCGCCGGCCGGTTTTCAATCAGGACAACTGTCACATTATCGTCACCGCCGGCAGACAAGGCGCGCTCCACCAGTTCATCAACCTTGCTCTCCAATGAAGTTTGGGATTGCAAAACAACCAGGCATTCTTCCTCGTCCACCATGTTGCTGAGGCCGTCGCTGCACATGAGGAGAATGTCCCCCTCCGCCCAGCTATGCTCCACCACATCCACCTGCACCTCGGTATCCGTGCCCAAGGCACGGAGCAGCACATTGCGGCGGGGATGGTGGTCGGCTTCCTCGCGGGTAATCTGTCCGCTCTTCAAAAGCTCATTCACCAGGGAATGGTCCTCGGTCAGCTGGACCAGCCGGTCGCCGGCCGCCAAATACGCCCGGCTGTCGCCGATATGGCCCACCACCAGTTGATCGGCGGTGGCCAGACTGACCACCACCGTGGTCCCCATCCCACGCAGCTGCTCCCGCTCCGAGGCTTGCCGGTACACCTCGGCGTTGGCCGCTTCCACTGCAAGCCGGATGGCCTCCTTGCGTTCCTCCAGAGTAGCGTCCGGCCGCAGTCCGGACAACTCCTCCCGGATCTTCTCAATGGCCAGTTGGCTGGCAATATCGCCGGCCCGATGGCCGCCCATCCCGTCGGCGATAATGGCGATCACCGTACCGCATTTTTCCGGCAGTATCACCGCCCGATCTTCATTGACCGAGCGGATTCTGCCCACATCCGTTCTTTCCGCTGTCCGCATCCTTCTCACCTCTGACTCGACTCCATATGCTTCGCCCGGAGCTGGCCGCAGGCGGCGGCAATATCTCCGCCCTGCTCCCTCCGGATGGTCGCATTGATTTTGTTGCGCTCCAGAATTCTCTGGAAGTTGAAAATATCATCCCGGGTGGTTCTTACATAATTGCGCTCCTGGACAAAGTTCACCGGGATCAGGTTGACATGGCTCAAGGGGATGGTCTTGAGCACTGAAGCCAGCTCCTCCGCATGCTCCGCCTTGTCGTTGACGCCCCCCATCAGCGCGTATTCGAAGGTCAGCCTGCGGCCGGTTTTTTCCGCGTAGTGCCTGCAGGCATCAAGCAAATCCGCCAGAGGATACCGCCGGTTCACCGGCATCAGCTTGGAGCGGAGGGTATCGTTGGGGGCATGGATGGAGATGGCCAGGTTAATCTGGGTATCCTCTTCCGTGAACTTGTAGATGGCCGGAACAATCCCGCTGGTGGACACCGTGATATGTCGCTGCCCGATGTTCAGCCCCTTCTCGTGGGTCATGAGCCGCAGGAACTTCATGGTGGACTCATAATTCTCGAAGGGCTCGCCGATGCCCATAACCACAATGCTGGATACCCGCTCCTCGGTTGCGTCCAGCAGCTGCTGGGCCTTGACGATCTGGGCCACAATCTCGCCGGGCCGCAGGTCCCGCTTCAGGCCGCCCAATGTGGACGCGCAGAAGGTACAGCCGATGCGGCAGCCCACCTGTGTGGTGACGCAGACGCTGTTGCCGTAGTTGTGCTTCATGATGACTGTTTCAATGGCATTTTTGTCCTGCAGCTCAAACAGGAATTTCACCGTGCCGTCCTTGGACTGGTAACGGTCGATTTCCCGGAGGGTGACAAATTCGAACTGGGCGGCCAGCTTTTCCCGCAGGGCCTTGGAAAGATTGCTCATTTCCTCAAAGGACGAAACCCGTTTGACATAAAGCCAATCGAATACCTGTCCGCCGCGGAAAGCCTGTTCGCCGTTGTCCTTCATCCACTGCTGCCATTCCTCCAGCGAAAAATCATATACAAAAGGCTTCATATTCTCACAACCTGCTTTTCAGATTTCGTATCTTACGAGCTCCTCCAGCGGATGCCGGACAGTCTCCTATTTTTATTGTAACGAAAAAAGGCGGGACAACGCAATCCCGCCTGCGTGGAGCCGCTACTCTTTCCGGCGCATCCGGGCGATAAAGAAGCCGTCGGAGCCGTAATCCTGGGGCAGAAGCTGCAGCATACCCGCGGCGCCCGCTTCCTCCGCCTTGCCCGGGGGCAGCACGCCCTCCGGGAAGGGCTCCGGCGCGAAGCCCGGCTCGTCCGCCAGGAAACGCCGCACCTGCTCCTCATTTTCCTCCGGCTCCGTGGTGCAGGTGCTGTATACCAGGATGCCGCCCGGCTTCAGCAGCCGGTGGACCGCCTGCAGAATGCTCCGCTGGAGCCCGGCAATTTCGGCAATGTCCCCTGCGGTTTTGGCCCATTTGAGATCCGGCTTCCGCCCGATGACTCCCAGCCCTGAGCAGGGAGCGTCCAGCAGAATCCGGTCAAAGCTTCCGGCAGGGTACTTGTCCGCCAATTCCCTGGCGTCGGACACCACGGTCCGGATGTTCCGGAGCCCCAGGCGGTTGGCCTGCTCGCGGATCAGCGCCTCTTTGTGCTCATGGAGATCCGCCGCCACTACCTCCCCCTTGCCGTCCATCAGCTCGGCCAGGTGAGCCGATTTGCCCCCCGGGGCGGCGCAGCAATCCAGCACCCGCATCCCCGCTTCCGGGGCCACCACCCGCGCTACCAGCATGGAGCTTTCATCCTGAATGGAAAATTCCCCCGCGGCAAACAACGGATGGCCTCCCAGCCGTCCGCCGGAAACCGCCACCAGACCGTCGGTTGCCAGCGCGGAGGGCCGTGTGTCCACTCCGGACTCCGCCAGCCGCTCCGTAAGCGCTTCGCGCGTTCCCTTCAGGCGGTTCACGCGCAGGCTGACCTTGGGCGGCTCGTTGTTGGTCCGGCACATGGCCCGGGCCTCCCCTTCGCCATACCGGTCCAGCCAGCGCTTCACCATCCACTCCGGATGGGATTCCTCCAACGCGATCCTTGCCGCCGCAGGCAGTCCTTCCGGCAAGGCCAGACGCTCCTTCTCCCGCAGCACATTGCGGAGAATGCCGTTGACCAGCCCGGCGATGCCGGCATGGCCGCGGCGTTTGGCCAGCTCCACCGCCTCGTTCACGGCGGCATGGGGAGGAATCCGGTCCAGGTAGCGGATTTGGTAAAAGCTTAAGCGAAGAAGGCTCCGAACCCACGGTTGGAGCCTTTCCAGTCCTTTGGCGGCAAAACGCGCCAGGAAATAATCTATGGTGTTCAGCCGCTGGATGGTGCCGTAGACCAGCTCAGTAGCCAAAGCCGCCTCCTGGCGCTCCAGCTTCAGCTTCTCCAGTGTTTGATTCAGCAGCAGGTTGCTGTAAGCCTGATCCTGCTCCACCCGGGTCAGCACATCCATGGCCGCTTCACGGGCCCCGGGCTTGCGCCCGGGACGATTCATCGAACCTTTAGTCAACGTCTTGCTCCTCCCGATCCATTGTTAAGATCCCCAGAGTCTGTCCGACAGAGTCGCTTGAGCGAATAAATATTCATCGGATTTCATTCCTTACCGGGAAAGCAGTGCCTTGGATGCTCAAACAGATTTTGTCGGCTTTGATTTGGATTGAATGTTTAAGGGGTCAAAGCCGACAAAAAAACTCGCCCTCAAGCCACTCTTTCCCTCCCAGTCATTCCATCATGAATATTTATTCGCTTGTTCCTTTCGCCGGACAGACTCCCAGAACATCCCCCGGCTTCATGGGCGAACCCAGCCGGAATTGGGAAACGGGCATGGCCTTCTTGCCGGCGGGCTGCACCTCTGTCAGCAGCACGGGACCGTCCTGGGCCATCACCAGAATGCCCTGATCCTCCACGGCCAGCACCGTACCCGGCTGGGCAGGGGTTCCGCTGATTTTTCCCGCTTCCGGAAGGCGCGCCGCCCACAGCTTGAAGTTTTCCCCGTTCCAGGTGGTATAAGCCACCGGCCAGGGGCTTAAGCCCCGGATATGGTTGAACACCGTCCGGGCGGGGCGGTTCCAATCCACAATCTCGTCCTCCCGGCGGATATTGGGGGCCAGAATGGCTTCCCCGTGATTCTGCGGTTCCGCCTGAATCCGTCCTGCCAGAAGCTCCGGCAGAGTGCGCCGCAGGAGCTCCGCACCCTCCCGGGCCAGCTTATCGAACAGGATTCCTGTATTATCCTCGTCACGGATGGGAATGGCCACACGGGAGATCATATCCCCCGTATCTATCCCCTCGGCCATATACATGATAGTTACGCCTGTTTCCTTTTCCCCGGCCATCACCGCATGATGAATGGGGGCGCCGCCTCTGTATTTGGGCAGCAGGGAGGCATGGACATTGATGCAGCCGTACCGGGGCAGCTCCAGCACCGCCTTGGGCAGAATCTGCCCAAAAGCGGCGGTAACGATCAGATCGGGCTTGTATTCGGCTACATGCCGGACGGCCTCTTCACGCCGCAGCCGCTCCGGCTGGAAGACGGGGATGCCGGCGCGCAAAGCTTCTTCCTTCACCGGGGGCGGGGTCAGAATCCGCTTGCGGCCCTTGGGGCGATCCGGCTGGGTGACGGCAAGCACCACCTGGTAGCCTTCCTCCAGCAGCGCCTGCAGGGAAGGAACGGCAAAATCCGGGGTGCCCATAAATACAATCCGGAGAGTATCCTTCACGCTCTTTCTTCCTCCGGATCGGGACGGTATACCCGCTCGGCCACATCCAGGAACAGGACGCCGTTCAGGTGGTCCACCTCATGCTGGATGCAGCGGGCCAGCAGGTCCTCGCCTTCAAGCTCGATTTCCCGGCCGTTGCGGTCCCAGCCTTTGACCGTGCATTTCTGGGCGCGGCGCACATCCCCTTGAAGCCCGGGGATGCTCAGGCAGCCCTCCGGACCGAACTGCTCCCCTTCCTTCTTGGTGATCTCGGGATTGATCAGCTCGATCAGCCCGCCGTATTCCTCGCCGCAGTCCATCACAATGACCCGCTTCAGGATGCCTACCTGGGGCGCAGCCAAGCCCACGCCTTGAGCCTCGTACATGGTGTCCGCCATATCGTCCAGCAGCTTGAGGACATTCGGGGTAATTTTGGGCACCGGTTTTGCCCGTTCGCGCAGCACCGGGTCAGGATCTTTCACAATAAATCGAATTGCCATAAGGGCACCCGCCTTTATCAAAGTTTCACAAAGTATAGACGCGAAAAGCTGCTCAGCTTCTTGACAAACGCCCGGCGCTTCAAGAACGCCGGCAGGCGTTTATCCTCGAATGAGGAGCATTCTCTTGCTTCCTGTCTACATTAACACCTGAGGGTCCACGTCCACGCTGATGGTCAGCTTCGTCTGCCGGCAAACCTCATCGAAGGCCTCCACAGCCCGGGCCACCAGGTCCGAGACCGGTTGATCTCCCCGATATTTTACCATGCATTGGAACCGATATCTATCCTTGATTCGGGGAATGGGCGAGGCCACCGGGCCCAGTACGTCCAGCGCCTGCATCTCCCTGCCTCCCGCCTCCCCCACAAAGCCGGGAATGCCCTCTTCCCTGGCCAGCGCCTTCAGCCGGTTGACCATGGATTCCGACGTTTTGACCAGAAGCGCCAGCTCCGTATGGCTTAGGGTAATCAGAATCAGGCGGCAATAAGGGGGATAGCCTCCCCTGGCCCGATGCTCCAGCTCCTGCTCCGCGAAGCGGTGGAAATCATGGCCTCCGGCGGCGGTCACACTGTAGTGCTCCGGCGTATACGTCTGCACGAATACCTCCCCCGGAAGATGATGTCTTCCCGCACGCCCGGCTACCTGGGTAAGGAGCTGGAAGGTCCGCTCCGATGACCGGAAATCCGGCAGGTTCAGCATGGTGTCCGCGGTAATCACCCCGACCAGGGTCACATCGGGAAAATCCAGCCCCTTGGCCACCATCTGGGTGCCGAGAAGAACATCCCCTTTTTTCTGGCGGAACTGGGTAAGCAGCTTCTCGTGGGCGCCCTTCTCCGAGGTGGTGTCCACATCCATCCGGATGACCCGGATGCCCGGGAACAGCCGGGCCAGCTCCTCCTCCACACGCTGGGTGCCGGTGCCGAAGTAACGGATATGCTCGCTGCCGCATTCGGGGCAAACCGTCGGCTGCCGCTCCGCATACCCGCAATAGTGGCAGCGCATCATGCTGGAGGTTTGGTGATACGTCAGGGATATATCGCAATGGGGGCAGCCAGCCGTGTAGCCGCAGGAACGGCACATAACAAAGGTGGAATACCCCCGCCGGTTCAAAAGCAGCACCGACTGCTCGCCTCTCTCCAGGCGGCTCTTGATCCCCTCATATAGGGGTTTGCTGAACATGGAGCGGTTGCCGCCGTACAGCTCCTGGCGCATATCCACAATGCGCACCGGCGGCAAGGGGCGTCCCTCCACCCGCTCGGCCATAACCAGCAGCTTATACCTGCCCTGGACGGCGGCCTGCCAGCTCTCCAGGGATGGAGTGGCGGAGCCCAGCACAACGGAAGCGCCGGTGGCCCGCCCTCTGGCAGCCGCTACCTCCCGGGCGTGGTACTTGGGGCTCTCCTCCTGCTTGTAGGAGGATTCATGCTCTTCATCTATAATCACCAGCCCCAGCTTCTTAAAAGGGGCGAAAACCGCCGAACGCGCACCGATCACCACTTTGACCCGCCCGGCGGCGATTTTGCGCCATTCATCGTAGCGCTCCCCGTTGGACAGACGGCTGTGCAGCACCGCCACATCCGCGCCGAATCTGCCCTTGAAGCGCTCTACCATTTGCGGGGTCAGGGAAATTTCCGGGACCAGCACAATGGCTTCCTTCCCTTCATCCAGACAGGTCTGGATGGATTGCATATACACCTCGGTTTTGCCGCTGCCCGTTACGCCGTGAAGCAGGAACATGGTGTGGCTGCCGGACAGCACCGCCTGGCGGATGCTTGCATAAACTCGCGTCTGCTCCACGGTGAGCGGCAGCGGGGAGGTCCGTTTGAACCCTCTGTCCGCATACGGATCGCGGCCCACCTCCACTTCCTCCAGCCGGACCAGGCCCTTGTCCGCCAGCCCTTTCACTGTGCTGGCCGTAATATCCAAGCGCGAGGTCAGCTCCGTCAGGCGCACCGGGTCCGGATTATCGGCCAAATATGCCAAAACCTGCCGCTGGCGCTTGGCGCTGGCGGGAAGCTCCTGCCCGCGGAGGAGCATCTCCTCCGGCGACAGACAGGGAAAAACCGTCAACACTTTTTTGACGGCCATTTTGTCCTTTAGCACCTGCTCCTCGGCCAGTAAACCACAGCCTACCCACTGGCGGATCAGCGCCTCCGACCCGGGGAACCGCTCCAGCAGCTGCTCTACAGGCAGCATTCCCTTGCTCCGGCGGATATGCTCCAGCAGCTCCGTTTCCTCTTGAGTCATCAACCCGAAGGCTGCCAGACCAACCTCCCGGAGCGCCTCCGGGCCAATGCCCACCCGGCGCTCGGCCTTGGCCTTCAGGGCGGCGGGCAGCATCGCCGCCAGCGCCACCGACAGATGGCACAGATAGGTCCGGCTCATCCATCCGGCCAGCTCCACCAGCTCCGGGGTCAAAGGCGGCTCCACGTCCAGCACATGGTCAACCGCCTTCAGCTTGCGGCTGCCGGCTTCGGTGGTTTCCGCCGAAGGCTGCTCAGCCACTTCCACCACAAACCCCTGAACCACCCTGGGGCCGAAGGGAACCGCCACCCGGCTGCCCACCTCCACCCAAGATGCGTACCGGGCGGGTATTTCATAATCAAACGGACGGTTGGTTCCCTTAACAGGGACGTCCACGATGACTTTTGCAATCATTCTGCCGGCCCTTTCGTCTTCTCTGCAAGCTTCTCCGCCGCCAGCCGCATCAGCCGGAGCGCCGCCTCCCGTTTGGAGACGAGGGGCAAGGGCAGGGAGAAGCCACGGTGGCCATAAATGGTAATAATGTTGGTATCCGTGCCAAAGCCGGCTCCTTCGGCACTGACATCATTGGCCACCAGCAGGTCGCAATTTTTGCGCTCCAGCTTGCCTAGGGCGTTGACTTCCACATTTTCCGTCTCCGCGGCAAAGCCGATCAGCAGCTGTCCATTGTTCTTCCGTTCTCCCAGTTCGAGGAGGATGTCGGGATTTTTGACCAGCTCCAGGGTAAGCGTCTCCGCGTTCTTCTTGATCTTCTGTTCCTCCGGATGAAGAGGGCGATAATCGGCCACGGCGGCAGCCATAACGGCCATATCCGCCACGGGGGAGCGGGACAATACCTCCTCCCGCATCTCCAGAGCCGATTCCACCCTCACCAGCTCCACTCCGGCGGGTGCCGGAGCGCTGGTTCTGGCGGCCACCACTGTAACCTCCGCCCCCAGCTCCCGGGCGGCCTCGGCCACGGCAAAGCCCATTTTGCCGGAGGAGTCATTGGTGAGGTAACGCACGGGATCAATCCGCTCCACCGTTCCGCCGGCGGTAACCAGCACCTTTTTCCCGGCCAGGGGCCTGTCCGCCAGACGCTTCAGGAGCTGCTGCGCCGCCGCCACAATTTCCTCCGGCTCCGCCAGACGCCCCTTGCCCACATACCCGCAGGCCAGAAGCCCAACACCGGGCTCCACATAATAGGCTCCCCGCTGCTCCAGCGTCCGCATGTTGGCCTGAACCGCCGGATGATCATACATATGTACGTTCATGGCGGGGGCGATGATCACCGGCGCCCGGGTCACCAGCATGGTGGTGCTGAGCATGTCATCGGCGATGCCGTTGGCCATTTTGCCGATGATGTTGGCCGTGGCCGGGGCAATGATCACCAGATCGGCGCTGTCCGCCATGTCAACATGGGTGATGACGGAAGGGTCGTTTTCCTCGAAGGCGTCCACCACCACATGATATTTCGACAGCGCCTGAAAGGTAAGGGGCTGCACCAGCTTGGCTGCGGATTCCGTCATCACCACACGCACCTTGGCCCCCGCCTGCACCAGCTTGCTGCACAGGGCCGCCGCCTTATACGCGGCAATGCCGCCGCATACACCCAAAATCACCGTTTTTCCCTTCAGCATATCCGTTCTCCTCCCTGTTTATGGAAGCCTCGAAGCCGGCGCAAAGCCGGTTTAAGGTCCTTCTTTTCTATACCAATTTGGCTCGTCACGGCCCTCGCTTCGGTTAATCCCCGCCAAATAGCGGAACAGAATTTCCGCTAACGAAGTGGCAACCCTCTGCGATAAACAATTAACGGAAGCTTTTTTCCGCTAATAGCGCTGTACACAAGGGGGCAAGAGGAAAAATGGGGCAATAGCGGAAAATCTCTTCCGCTATTGCAAGCTTCCGTCCACGGCAACAGAAATAACGGAAATCCCCTTCCGCTATCCTGAAATCCCCACCCCATGCCGCAGGCTGGACCAGCCTGTTATTGCTCTCTCATCATATATAGACGTATATATGTTCGCACATTCTGAAAAAAATAACAACCGTCTAAACCGGTTGTTATCTCTTGGGTTACTTTAAGTTCAAACCGTTGCTGTCCCGGCTAGGCGATTTTTCAAATTGGATGTAATCGCCGTAGAGCTCTTCCAGGGCTACGCCTACATGCTTGTGGGCTCTGGGGTTTTTCAGATCCGTCTTGGCATTGTCCTTCAGCATGCGCGCCCGCTTGGAGGCGGCGACCACCAGGGAATACTTGCTGTCCACTTTGTCCAGCAGCTTGTCGATGGATGGATATAGCATATTATTGCACCTCTTCAATCCATTGTTTTATTGTCGTCACCATACGCTCCTTGCGGCAGCGCTCGGCTGTAAGAATCGCCTGAATACGGCCGCAGGCGGCCTCTACCTGGTCATTGACGATGGCATAATCATAATGCTCCATCAGCCGCAATTCCTCACGGGCAATGCTCATCCGGCTTCTGATCACATCCTCCGTCTCGGTGCCCCGGGTTACGATCCGGCTTTGCAGTTCATCCAGCGACGGGGGCAGAAGGAAAATAAACACGCCCTCCGGGAACTTTTTTCTCACCTTCAATGCGCCTTGCACTTCAATTTCCAAAATAATGTCCTGCCCGGAAGCCAGCGTCTCCTCCACAAATTCCCGGGGCGTCCCGTAATAATTGCCGCAATACTCGGCATATTCCAGGAGATCGTCCGCTTCAATCATGGCGGAGAATTCCTCACGGGTTTTGAAGAAATAGTTGACGCCGTGGACTTCCCCTTCTCTCGGCTGGCGCGTAGTGGCCGACACGGAATACACCAGCTCCGTGCCCGTCTTGCGGAGGGCTGCGCAAACTGTGCCCTTGCCTACACCCGAGGGGCCTGACAGCACCAACAAGATGCCTCTATTCTTATTCGTCATTGTCATCGTCCTTATTGGAGAGCCGATGGGCAACCGTTTCGGGCTGAACCGCAGACAATATCACGTGATCGCTATCGGTGATGATAACGGCCCTTGTCCTTCTTCCGTAAGTTGCATCGATCAGCATATGACGGTCCCGGGCTTCCTGGATAATTCTCTTGATCGGCGCCGATTCAGGGCTGACAATGGAGATGATGCGGTTGGCGGATACGATATTCCCGAATCCGATATTGATAAGTTTGATGGCCATCTTGGTCCTCCTCGCCTGTGCCGGTTCCCCGGGCCTTATAAGGGATTACGCGCCGGCAGGCAAAAATGTTGGAAAATGAAGCTGATCTGGCATTTATATCAGGAAGGCGCGAGTCTTACACCAGTATCGTCCTTCTTATTCCCGCTTATTCGATATTTTGCACCTGTTCGCGGATTTTTTCAAGCTCCGCTTTCAATTCCACCACCAGCCTGGACAGCTCGTAGCGGTTGGCCTTGGAGCCGACGGTATTAACCTCCCGGTTCATCTCCTGAATCAGGAAATCCAGCTTCCGTCCCACAGGCTCCTCCGCGTCCAGCAGCCCGGCAAACTGCGCCATATGGCTGGCAAGGCGGGTAAGCTCCTCATCGATGCTGCACCGGTCCGCCATCAGGGCGGTTTCCTGCTCCAGCCTGCCGGCGTCCATCACCGTATCCTGGGGCAGCAGCTCCTGAATTCTGGCCGCCAGCTTCCGGCGGTAATCCTCCGCCACCTCCGGCGCAATCGCCTTCATGGCAGCCAGGTGCCCGTCAAGCACCGCCAGCCTGCGGATCAGGTCCTCGTGAAGATGGGCGCCTTCAGCCGCCCGCATGGCAGCCAGCTGCGCCGCCGCTTCCTCCACGCAGGCCATCAGCTCCCGCTCCGGAAAAGCCGCTTCGCCCAGGCTGCTCTCGCCGGGATGAAGCAAATCCGGGACATTCAGGAGCTCCCCCAGCCGGGGCTCATCCTGCAAGCCAAATTTGGCCTTCAGTTGGCCTGCCGCTTCCATATAGGCGGCGGCAAGGTCCCAATCAATCAGCAGCGTCTTGCCGGATTGCCCATCCGGCTCCACGGTGACATACACATCCGCACGCCCCCGCTTGATATCGCGGGCCACGCACTTCTTGATGCCGTCTTCCAAAGACAGCCATTCCCGGTTGATTCTGACCGAGGTCTCCGCATAACGGTGGTTCACGGATCGTATTTCAACCTGGATGCGGAATCCGGGAAGCTTCCGGCTGGACTGGCCAAAACCGGTCATACTGCGAATCATGCCATCACATCCGATATCCTATTCTAATTCATTTTGCTCAAGGGTACAAGTGGAAAAACCCTTTCTTTGGCATACCGCGTCAGCTCTGCCGTCATTTCATAAAACAGCATGGGCGTCATCAGATAAATGCCGTTAAACCTTCCGAGAATAACATCCACCAGCTCCTTGGCCAGCTTCACGCCCATCCGCCTGCCCTCTTCCCCTTCCAGACCGGCCATCTGGCTGCGGACGGCATCGGGAATCCGGATGCCCGGAACCTCATTATGGAGAAACTCGGCGTTGCGGCCGCTGATCAGCGGCATGATGCCCACAAAAATCGGGGCCGAAATATGGCGTGTAGCCTGATACAGTCTCTCCACCATGGACGCGTCGTAAACCGGCTGGGTCATAAAATAATCGGCGCCGGCCTCGATTTTTTTCTCCATGCGCAGAACGGCTTTATCGATATATTTCACATTGGGATCAAAAGCCGACCCTACCACGAAGCTTGCCCGCTGCTTCAGGGGTTTGCCGGAGAAGGCAATGCCTTCGTTCAATTGCTTGGACATGCGGATCAACTCGAAGGAATTCAGATCGTACACGGAGCTGGCTCCCGGCAAATCCCCCACGCCTGCAGGGTCTCCCGTAATGGCCAGCAGATGGTCGATGCCCAGGGCGTGCAGCCCCATCAGATGGCTTTGGGTGCCGATGAGATTGCGGTCCCGGCAAGCCACATGCAACAGCGGCCGCATGCCCAGCCTGTCCTTGACCAGATAGCCCATGGCCAAATTGCTCATCCGGATCTGGGCCAAGGAATTGTCCGCCATGGTAATGGCATCCGCTCCGGCATCCCGCAGGACGGCCGCTCCGGTCATGAATTTGGCGGAGGCCAGATCCCGGGGAGAGTCCAGCTCGACGATCACCGTGACGGAATCCCGGACCAGCTCCACAATGGAGGGCTGGCCGCCGGACGCCGGAGCTTCAGCCGAGGGCTCGGCCACCGTCACCTTTTCCCGGCGCTCCGCCTTCGCCTTGTCCTGGCCGCCGGACGCCGGGGCAGGGGCATATCCCGCAAGCGCCTTGGCGATGGCGGCGATATGCTCCGGGGTCGTGCCGCAGCAGCCGCCGATGATCCGCGCTCCCGCCGCGGCAAACTTCAGCGCCATATCGGCAAAATATTCGGGCGTGGCCAGATAGGTATACCGGCCGTCCACAATGCCGGGCAAACCTGCGTTGGGATAGACGGACAAGGGCACTCCAGGAGTCCATGAGCTGTCAGCGCCAAGCCTGTCCAAGGCCCGCAGGATGCCGCCGGGACCGCTGTGGCAGTTGAAGCCCGCCACATCCGCGCCGCCTTCGAGGAGGCGCTTGAAGGCGGCAGCATAAGCGGCTCCGTCCAGGGTCAGGCCGTTGCCGTCCGTAGCCAGCTGGCAAATTACCGGGACCCGGCCATCCACCAGGCGAACCGCCTCCAAGGCCGCTTCCAGCTCCTCCAGCAGGTAATAGGTTTCGAGAATGATCCCGTCCACACCCTCTTCCAGCAGAGCCTCGGCCTGCTCCCTGACATTCTGCCGGACCCGCTCCTTGCCTGCGGGGCGCTTCCGGCCTCCCGCCAACGAGCCGATGGCCCCCAGCACATAGGCCGCATCTCCCGCAGCCTCTCTGGCCAGGCGCACTCCCGCCCGGTTAATGGCAGCCACGTCCTGCTCCAGGCCGAACTTGGACAGCTTGTCCCGGTTGGCCGAGTAGGTGTTGGTTTCCACCAGCTGTGCGCCGGCCTCCACGTAGCGGCGGTGAATATCCAGAATGATGTCCGGCTTCTCCAGATTGAATTCCTCATATGAAGCCCCTACCGGAAAACCCAGCTGGTACAAATAGGTGCCCATGGCGCCGTCTCCCGTCAGCCTTCCGTGAAGAAGGGCCTCCCGGAGATCGGGAAGCCGCTGACCTTCTCCCATCACGATTCCTCCCATATTTGTCTATACATCAATCGGCGGCAGCCTCCATAACCTGGCCAGGTCGGGGATTAAACAGACAGTCTGCCCGTATACACCTCTTCCGCCGGGCCGGTCATGTAGACATGGTTGTCGGCTTCGCTCCATTCGATCAGGAGCTCGCCGCCCTTCAGCGACACAACGGCCGTTCTGCCGGTGAGCCCGTTGAGCACCGAGGAGACCAAGGTCGCGCAGGCGCCTGTGCCGCAGGCCAGGGTCGGTCCCGCGCCTCTTTCCCAGACCCGCATATCCACATAATCCCGGGATTTGACAGTGGCGAATTCCACGTTGACCTTCCGCGGGAACATGGGATGCTTCTCCAGCTTCGGGCCCCAGGCGTACAGATCGAAGCTTACCGCATCATCCACATAGATGACACAGTGGGGATTGCCCATGGACACCGCCGTAAAGCGGAATTCCCGGCCGTCCACCTCAATGGGATGATGGATCACCTGCTCCGCGTCCACAGTGGTGGGCACCTGCAGCCCCTTCAGAATCGGCGCTCCCATATCCACCCTGACCTTCACCGCTTTGCCGTTCTCCGCCGTCAGCTGCACCCTCTGGGCCCCGGCGCCGATGGTTTCGATGGTAACCTCGGTCTTGTCCGTCAGGCCGCGGTCATACACATACTTGGCCACACAGCGGATGGCATTGCCGCATTGCTCCGCCTCCGAGCCGTCCGAATTCATAATCCGCATCATGAAGTCGGCCTTCTCCGACGGCAGAATGTACACCAACCCGTCGGCTCCGATACCGAAAAACCGGTCGCACAGCTTTACCGCCAGCTCGCTTGCCTCGGCAGGCAGCGCCGTTTTGCCCGCCACCAGGATAAAGTCGTTGCCCAAACCATGCATTTTGGTAAATTCCATCTGTCTACCCGCTCCTTCTATAATAGTCTGCCGGAAGATCGGCATTCACCAAAAGCTTACGCGAGAACGCCCCTGGCGGCCATGTACTTTCAGTATGTTTTGTTTCACTCGCAGCCGCATAAGAGCAAGCCCATTCCTTAAGCAACAATCATAGCGTATTCCCGGACAAAAGCATAGGGCAAATCTGCAGCCGGCAAAAAATGTTTCTTCAATAAATGCTGCGAAACCTCTCTATTGAAATGAAAAGATTATCAATATTTGCTATACTTAAAATTCAATAGCAAGCACATTAACGAGACCGGAGAGTAAAACATGACCTTTCGCAACCGCTTGATCGCCGGCTTTTCCGCCATCCTCCTATTGATCACCATATTCAGCGCGCTGGTATATTACCTTGGCAATACCCTTGACGCAAAGCTGGGCAATATCGTCAATGACCGTTATGTCAAGGTGAGACTGGGGGAGAGGATTCTCTCCAACGCCAGCCAAATTCAGAACCTGATCAATTTGAACACCCTTAATCCGGACCAGCAAACCATCGACCAGCCCAAGCTCCAGCAGCTTGACTCCCAAATCCGCGAGGACTTTGTCCGTTTGGACGAGTTAACCCGTTTGACAGAGGGAAAGACTTTTTTGAAACATGCAAAGGACAGCTTTTCCGTGTACGAGCAAAGGTTTCAGGAGATCACCGCCCTTATCAATGAAAGCGTGGAGCTGAACGACAACTCGCGTCTGCGGAATGTCTACAATCTGGAGGTTGCGCGCAAGGCTTTTGCCGAAACCATGGGCCAGTATATCAGCTTCCAGGAAGAAGTTATGGTGGCCACCTCCGATGAATCCAAAGCGTCCATTGAACGCTCGAAGCTGATCATTGTCGGCTTTTGGCTGCTGCTGGTTTTGTTATCCGTGCTGATCGGCTCCAATGTTATGCGGGGGGCGCTGCGCAGCATCAACCGGATCAGCAGTGTGATGGATGATTTTGAAGCGGGGCATCAAGGGTCTCTGCCGCGTATCCACATAGCGGAAAAGGATGAGATCAGCGATATTGCCGTCGCCTACAACAGGATGGCCGACGCCCTGGAGGAACGGGAAAACCGGGAAAAGCTCTACCAACAGAAGCTGGAGGCTGAAAACTGGATCAAAACCAATCTGGCCGATGTGGCTTCCATTTACCAGGATAATCGGGATCTGGCTGCCTTAAGCGATAAGCTGCTGTCCAAAATCGTGCCTCTGATGAGGGCTTCCTGCGCAAGCTTATATGTGATGGATCTCAACACCGAAACCCCGGTGTATGTGCGGACAGGGGCTTACGCCTGGGACATCCGCTCCGATATCCAAGACAGCTTCGTCTTTGGCGAAGGCCTGGTGGGCCAATGCGCCAAGGAAGGCAAGCTCCTGGACCTCCAGGTTCCGGAGCACTATATCCGCGTTTTTTCCGGTGCGGGCTCGGCGCAGCCTGACCATCTGCTGCTCCTGCCCGTCTCCCACAGGGGAGAGGTGATTGCCGTGCTTGAGCTTGCCTCCTTCCAGCCTATTGAGGGCAGCCGGATGAATCTTCTGGCGGAAATCGCCAACCACTCCCTGGGCACCTCCATTCGCAACCTGCAATACCAGAAGCACGTGGAGCAGCTGTTCTCCGAGTCCCAGACCTACAATGAAGAGCTTCAGGTGCAATCCGAGGAGCTGCTGCAGCAGCAGGAGGCCCTCCGCAGCCTGAATGAACGCCTGGAGGAGCAGGTCAAAATCTCCGGGATGAATTCCCGCTATAAATCGGAATTTCTGGCCAATATGTCCCATGAGCTGCGGACTCCGCTGAACAGTATTCTGGTCCTGGCGCAGATTCTGCGGGAAAACAAGGACGGCAACATGAGCCCCAAACAGCGGGAATACGCGGAAACCATGGTGATGTCGGGGAACCAGCTGCTGAATCTGATCAACGATATTCTGGACCTGTCCAAGATTGAGGCCGGCCAAATGACCCTTCTTGAGGAGAGCTTCCCTCTCCAGGAGCCGATTCATGAGCTGAACCAGCAATTCCTGCCCATGATGGACCGCAAAGGCCTTGCCTTCAACCTGCTGATGGCGGAGGAGCTGAAGGCGATGCATGTGAGTCTGGACAAGCAACGGCTGCTTCAAATCCTGCGGAACCTCTTGTCCAATGCGCTGAAATTCACCGAATCCGGCTCTGTCACCCTGCGGGTGTACGTCCATGAGGAGGAGCCCTTTGCCCTGGGCTTTGAGGTCACGGATACGGGCATCGGCATTTCGCCGGAGCATCAGATCGGCATATTCGAAGCCTTCCGCCAGGTAGAAAGCAATACCAGCCGCAAATTCGGCGGGACAGGCTTGGGCCTGGCCATTTCCCAGGAGCTGGCCACTCTGATGGGGGGCTCCATTTCGGTGAAAAGCACCCTTAATGCCGGCAGCACCTTTCTCTTGACCCTGCCCGTTGACGGAAGCTACTGCGCCAGACTGCAGGAAAGCGCCGCAGCTCTGGAGCCCTCTCCCCTGCCCATGGATATGGCGGATCATGATTTTTCGATTCTGCTGGTGGATGATGATATGCGCAATATTTATTCCCTCTCCGCCGTGCTGGAGGAGCATAATTACCGCGTCATCTGCGCCTCCAACGGCGAAGAGGCCCTGTCCACCCTGGAAACCCGGGAGGTGGATTTGGTGTTGATGGATATTATGATGCCCGATATGGATGGATATGAAGCCATGCGGATCATCCGCCGGTCTCCCGTGTTCGGCAAAATCCCCATCATTGCCCTGACAGCGAAGGCGATGAAGGAAGACCGGGATTTGTGCATTGAAGCGGGGGCCGATGATTATATCAGCAAGCCTGTCAGACTGGACAAGCTGCTCTCGATTATCCAGGTTTGGCTGCCCGGAAGGAATTCGTCATGACCGATCTCCTGAACGTTACCGCCAATGCTGCCGAGCAAATTGAAGTCAGGCTGCTTCTGGAGGGCATTTATCAGATGTACGGCTATGATTTCCGCCAATATTCCGAATCGTCGGTAACCCGGCGCATTCTGTACCGGATGAAGGCGGAAGGGCTGTCCAGCATTTCCCAATTGCAGGAGAAGATTTTGCGGGAGCCCTCCCTTTGGAAAAAGCTGTTTAATGACATCTGCATCCCCGTTACCGAAATGTTCCGGGACCCGCCCTTTTTCCAGGTGCTGCGCCAGCAGCTGCTTCCCGAGCTGCGCAAGCTGGACCGGATTCAGATCTGGCATGCGGGCTGCTCCACCGGCGAGGAGGCATACTCCCTGGCCATTCTGCTGAAGGAGGAGAATCTGTACGACAGATGCAGCATCTTTGCCACGGACCTGAACGACGATTGGCTGGCCCAGGCCAAGGAGGGAAAGTACCCTATTGACCGGATGCAGAATTACACCCGCAATTATATTTTGTCGGGAGGGTATCTCCCCTTTTCCAACTATTACACCGTCTCGGAGCATCATGCCGTAATCGAGCCGGAGCTGCGGAGCAATATCACCTTCGCCCGCCACAATCTGGCCACGGACAAATCCTTCAATGAATTCCACCTCATCATCTGCCGCAATGTGATGATCTATTTCCAGCGTTCGCTGCAGCAGGATGTGTTGAGACTGTTTATGAAAAGCCTGTCGGCGGGGGGGTTTTTGGCATTGGGGAGCAAGGAGGCCCTGACCCTGTTTAAGGAAAATGAACGTCTGGAATGGGAGCCGTTTATGCTGCAGCACAGAATCTACCGCTTCCATAACCAATAAAAAGGGGAGAACAAGGCCATGCAACAAGCAGCGGACATTCCCGGCGAAGCCGTGGAAATCATCATTGTGGATGACAGGAAGGAAAATTTGTTCGCTATGGAAGCGGTGTTGGCTGATCCCGCCTACAGACTGACCTGCCTCAATTCGGGAGAGGCATTGTTGGACTATATGCTGAATGCGGATGCAAGCCAGGTTGCGGTGATCCTGCTGGATATCCAGATGCCCGGTATGGACGGACTGGAAGCCGCCCGGTTTATCAAAAGCCGCAAATCCTTCCGCAATATCCCCATTCTGTTCGTAACGGCCCACAGCCAGACGGAATCCGGCATTACCAACAGCTATTCCACCGGAGCCATCGATTATGTGCAGAAGCCCTTCAACCCGGATATACTCCGCTACAAAATCCGGGCATTGGTGAGGGTCCACCATTACCAGCAGGAGCTGGAGCGGGCCAACCGCAGACTGCGCCAGAAAACCCTGGAGCTGGAGAGAAACAACAGGATGCTGGCCGCAGCCGAGGAAAAGCTGAACCGGGTCAACCAGGAGCTGGAGCAAACCGTGGAAAAACGGACCGCCTCCCTGGTCCGGGCTTATCAGGAAATCCGGGAGTCCCACCTGCTGTTCCGCACCGTCTTTTCCACCAGCCCCTGCATGCTGGCCATCCGTTCCGTCGAGGATGAATTTTTGGACGTAAACGACGCCTGGCGGGAGCTGTCCGGCTACTCTCTGGAGGAGATGAACCGGATGCCCGAGCCTTATCTGGACATGAAGCTGCTGGAGCAGGAGAGCTTCACTGCCGACGAACAAGCCCTTTTTCACCGCAACGCCAAAATCCAGTTCCAGACCAAAACCGGCGCCGTCCGGTTCGGTTTGCTTTCCGAGCAGCCATTGCTTCTGGAAGGGGTGCCCAAGCTGCTGATCGTGATCATGGACATCACGGAAAAGGAGCATTGGGAAAGCCAGTCTGCCCGGCTGGAGCGGCTGCATCTCATCGGCGAAATGGCGGCGGCCATTGCCCATGAGGTCCGCAACCCCATGACCACGGTCAGCGGCTTTCTCCAGCTGTACAAGCGGCAGCGGCGGGAGCTGACGGAGGAATCGGTGAACATGATGCTGGAGGAAATCAATCGGGCCAACAGCATTATTACCGAGTTTCTCACCCTGGCCAAAAACAAATCCTCCGATTTGCAGCCGCGCAGCCTGAATGCCATTGTGGAGTCCATCTTCCCGCTGATCCAGGCGGAGGCGGTGATGAACAGCAAGCAGGCGTTGGCCGAGCTTAAGCCCATTCCCGCTCTTAGGCTGGATGAGAAGGAAATCCGCCAAATGATCCTGAACATGGCCTTAAACGGCCTGGACAGCATGGAGCCCGGCGGCACGCTGCGGATTGAAACCGCCATGGACGGGACATCCGTTCTCCTCACCATTGCCGACGAAGGCTGCGGAATGACGGAGGATGTGGTGCAGAAGCTGGGCACCCCCTTTTATACCACCAAGGACAGCGGCACCGGGCTGGGACTGGCCGTATGCTACAGCATCGCCTCCAGGCACAACGCCTCCATCCGGGTGGAAACCGGCAGCCAGGGCAGCAAATTCATCATTTCCTTCACTCCGCCGCAGCAGCAGCCGGAATAAGTGAAAAAGCAGCCGCCCCCCTATCCGGCCTTCCGGCGCGGACAGGTATGGAACAAGCTGCTTGCATGAGGATTTATGCCGCTTTTTTGGCAGAGGCGGCTCCGCCTTGAATAAGGGGCGGACGTTTTTTCTTGGTGCCGCTGACCACACTGCCGATGCCGAAGAAGAAGGTGGGAATGCCTGCGGCCACCAGAGCCAGAATCCATTCCTTCAGCCCCAGATCCACGGTTTTGAAAATGGGCTGCAAAGCATCGATATACATAACCGCCAGCATCAGTGCAAGAGAGGACAGCACCGCCAGCACCAGCGCTTTATTCTGGAAGAGATTCCGGTGGAAGATGGAGCGGGAGCTGCGGCAATCGAACACATGAATCAGCTGAGCCGCCACCAAGGTGGCGAAGGCCACGGTTTGGGCCTTCATCAAGGTTTCCGCATCCCCGTCAGGGCCGGTTTGCAGGGTGAGCCAGAAGGCGCCCAAGGTGCAAACGCCGATGACAATCCCGCGGCTGATAATCTTCCAGCCCAGCCGGCGGGCGAAGATGTTCTCCTTGGCCGCTCTTGGCTTGTGCTGCATCAGGTCCTTTTCCGCCTGATCCACACCCAGCGCCATCGCCGGCAAGCCGTCTGTCACCAGATTGACCCAGAGAATCTGAATCGGCACCAAGGGCAGCGGCATGCCCATCATCATCGCCAGGAACATGGTGAGAATTTCCCCTACATTGGATGCCAGCAGGTAGCGGATGAACTTCCGGATATTCTCGTAAATCCCCCGGCCTTCCTCAATCGCCGCCACGATGGTGGCAAAATTGTCGTCGCTTAGAATCAGCGCCGACGCTTCCTTGGACACGTCCGTTCCATTTATCCCCATGGAAATCCCGATATCCGCCGCCTTGATGGCCGGGGCATCGTTGACTCCGTCGCCTGTCATGGCTACCACATGGCCCTGCTTCTGCAGCGCCTTGACAATCCGCAGCTTATGCTCCGGGGATACCCGGGCGTAGACGTAGATGTCCTCCACCCGCTTTTCCAGCTGCTCATCGCTCATGGCGGCCAGCTGCGTGCCGTTCAGCACCAGCCCGTTCTGGGGCAGCATCCCCAACTGGCGGGCAATGGCCTCTGCCGTTGTCTGATGGTCACCGGTAATCATCACCGTCTTGATGCCCGCCTTGCGGCAGGTGGAGATGGCTTCTCTGACCTCGCGCCGGGGGGGATCGATCATGCCGCTTAAGCCGATAAACACCAGATTGCTTTCCGCCCCGTCGCTGTCCTCGCAGCGTTCAGAGGGTTTCACTTCCTTATAGGCAAAGCCCAATACCCGCAGGGCCGATTTGGCCATGCCCTCGTTGGCGGCCATTACCTTTTGGCGGAGGGTTCCGGTGAAGGGAATCACCTTATCCTCCCAGAGAATATACGCGCACTTGTCCAACAGCACATCCGGGGCGCCTTTGGCAAAAACCAGTCTGCCGCCCTGATGCTCCAGCAGCACGGACATGCGCTTGCGTTCGGAGTCAAAGGGGAATTCCATCACCCGCCGGTAGAGCCCTTCCAGGGAGGCCGGGGACAGCCCCGCTTTGGAGGCAAGCACCACCAGCGCCCCTTCCGTGGGATCGCCGGATATGCGCCATTCCCCTTCCTCGCTGGCCCCCTTCTCCTTTTTGCCTTTGACGGGAGTCGGCGTCTCCTGGATCAGCTTGGCGTTATTGCATAGAGCCGCAGATTGCAGCAGCCGGCGCAGCATCTGGTCCTTGCGCACGTCGGCGGGTTTGCCCTCCCAGCGGATTTCCCCACGCGGGATGTAACCCTCTCCGCTGACCTCCATCAGCTTGCCGCCCAGCCACAGATGGGTGACGGTCATTTTATTCTGGGTGAGGGTGCCCGTTTTGTCGGAGCAGATGACGGAGGCACAGCCCAGGGTTTCCACGGAGGGCAGCTTGCGGACGATGGCCTTGCGCTTGATCATCCGCTGTACGCCCAAAGCCAGGGCGATGGTGACAATGGCGGGAAGCCCCTCGGGAATGGCGGCTACCGCCAGCGATACCCCTGCCAGGAACATGGCGTAAGCCGGCTGGCCGTGGAGGATGCCCGCGATGACTACCAGAACGGTGAGGGCCAGCGCCACAACGATCAGAAGCTTGCCCAGCTGCTCCAAACGGTGCTGCAGTGGCGTTTCCATTTCCTCGGTGCTTTCGATGAGGCCGGCGATTTTGCCCATTTCCGTATCCATGCCGGTCCGGATTACGACGGCTGTGGCCGTGCCCATGGTGATCAATGTGCCCATGAAGCCCAGATTGCGCTGGTCGCCAAGGGGCACATCCGGGTGGTTCAGCGCCTCGGTGGCTTTGCGGACAGGAACGGATTCCCCGGTCAGGGCGGACTCCTCCACGTAGATGTTATTGGCGGTCAGCCAGCGGATATCGGCGGGAACGCGGTCCCCTGCCTCCAGGAGAATGATATCTCCGGGCACCAGATCCTTGGCGAGAATCTGCTCTATGGAGCCGCCTCGCAGCACCTTGGCGTGGGGGGCCGACAGCTCCTTCAGCGCCCGCAGGGACCGTTCCGCCCGGAATTCCTGGATAAAGCCCAGGATGCCGTTCATGATGATGATGGCAATGATGGTGATGGCGTCCAGATATTCTCCCAGCATGCCCGAAATCAGAGTGGCGCCCATCAGAACCAGCACCATAAAATCCTTGAATTGGTTTAAAAACAACGTCACTGGCGAAACTGTCTTCCCCTCCGACAGTTCGTTAGCCCCGCGCTCTTCCAGCCTCAATTGCGCTTCCTTGGCGGTCAGTCCTTCGGCCGGATGGGTATTCAGCGCCTGCAGCGTCTCTTCCGCTGACAACTGATGCCAGGTCCTCTCACTCATGTGTGCAGTTCCTCCTTGTCCCGTCTCATTGCTTAAATTTATTCAGACAAGCAGCAAATTAGCACAGCTGCTCGGAAATAACCGGGCCAAGCCGCAGGCCGACATTTCATCCATCTTCGCTGCCGCGTATAGCGGCGGCCTGGATGGCTAATGTCCTCCCCGCTCCTTAGGAGTCATACACCCGAATCTCGCTAACCATCGCGGAGTCGGCGCCATTGGTGGCATGGACGACGAGCCTCAGCTTGGATGCCGACACCGGAGCGGGCAGCTTCACCTTGCACAACGTTTGGTAATTATCCTGCACACGCGCCAACGGTTGCCACTGGCCATCCGCCCAGGCTTCCAGGGAAAAGTCGCTGACGCATTCGGGATTGCGGTGAAACGGCGGATAGAAGCGGTAATCCCGCAGCATCAGATTGGCAAAGGTAATCTGCACGCAGCCGATGGGAACGGCCGCCGCCCAGGACAGCTCCAGCCACTGGGGCAGCTCTTTCCCCGGCTCGGAACGCCACATATTCAGACTGCGGTAAGGGCGCGTCACTCCGCTGACAATGCCGGCGGCCGGATAAGCATGTTGGGCGGGCTCCACTGCAAAAGCCAGCGTCCTGCCCGAGCCAAGCCGCATCATCCCGCCGCCGCCCGTATCGTAAGCCGCAGGCATTCCTGGAGCTGTATCCGCAGCCCTGTGCCAGGCCAGCCCGGGATGCGGCCCAAGCTCCAGGCGGACATAGCCGCAGCCCTGCAGAGACTTGCCGGACAAGGACGGCTCCACCTGCCAGCGCAGCCATTGCTTCTCGCCCGGCGGTACTCTCAGCCTGGTCCGGGCCAATTCGCCCATGCCCTCCTTGCGGTAATCCCAGATATGCTCTACAACAACCAGCGCCGCTTCAAGCCATTGGGTCTCAGCCGTCAGATTGCTGACATAGACACTGACCGCCTCCAGGCCCTCAGGGCCTGTGGCAATCCATTGTCCCCGCCGCTGCTCCAGCTTATCCTCCTGAAGCCCGCTGGCCAGCTCCTCATCGCCGGCGGGCCCGGCTTGCTCCAGACGGCCCTCGCTGCTGGAAGCAACGGCCGCCTGTCTGGCAAGGTCGGCATCGTCGCTATTCACCGTATGGAGCAGAAAACAGCCGTCCCGCAAAAGCTGCTGCTTGAGTCCATCCACTCCCCTTTCCGCGAATACGGACAGCTCCGCGCCCTGCCGACAGGCCATAGCCGCCGCCGTTCCCGCCGCTTGTCCCAGCAAGGCCGTTGTCCCCATAACCCGGGTGCTGCCAAGGGCCGCGTGGGTCACGCTGATATTGCGCCCGGCCAGCATAAGGTTGGGCACATCCTTGGCCAGCAGGCAGCGCAGCGGTATGCCGTATGGGCCCACATAGCTTTTTTTCATATATTCCGATTGACGCCCTTCCACCGAGGCCTGCTCGCTGTACTCCGCCAGCAATCCGCCGGGCCGGTGCAAATCCACATACCAGCCGCCGAAGGCCACCTCGTCCGCAAACACGGTCTGCTGCAGCAAATCAAGCTCTGTCAGCATATATTTGCCCATGATTCTTCGGCTCTCCCGTTTCCCGGGCACCTGACCAATCCAGTCCAAGGCGTAATTCTCCGTTTTTTTCTTCATCCTGGGGTCCTTGTTCTTCATAAAATCCCAAATGCCCAATACATGCCGGGTCAGCTCATGCCGCAGGGTTTCGTGATCGCTGATGGTATTCCAGGGAACCCCCAGCTCGATCCACCAATATCCGCCCTGGGGATTATAGGGAATACGGCCGCCTTTATAAAACACATCGGGATCATCGTAGGAGAACGCCCAGGCAGGAGCCTTGAAGGGAACCGGCCTCCCGACATCCTTGGCGCGAAAAAGAATCGAGCTTCCCATCACATCGTCGCCGGCTGCCTCTGGAGCATGAGGCTCGCCGAATTCCTCCCGGGCCTCCGATCCCATGCGCCATTGGCATCCTGCCAGATGGGCGACAATTCCGTCACCGGTGCAATCGATGACTGTCCTTGCTTGCAGGACAAGCTCGGTTTCCCCATTGGCAATCCGGGCCTTCACTGCCTTGATGGCGCCCTTGTCATCCTGTTCGACAGCATAGACGGATGTGTTCAGATAAAAGACCAGCTGGGGAGTGCCCGCAACCTTGTCATAAAGCACCATGTCCCATACGCTGTTGGTCCGTCCGCACTCATGGCAGGATTCATGGTTCAGCGCCCGCTCCTCAATGAGCAATTCGGAGATGATTCCCGTTTCCCGGGCAAAGGCATGATAATTGGCCGCGCCCTGGGTATACACTCTGATTTCCGATGAGCTGTTGCCCCCGAATACAGGGCGGTCCTGCACAATACAGGTGCTTGCTCCGGTTCTTGCCGCTGCAATAGCCGCGCATACGCCGGCCAGACCGCCTCCGCAAACAAGCACTTCATAACTTTCTGTCAACTGCTTCATGACATTCTCTCCTTCGGTATGTTGCTATTTGCCAAGCATTCATTTATCTTCATAGTAAATGAACGTTTTCCCCTTTACCATGCAGGCTTTTATCAACATACATATACTTTTGTTCACCGAAGGAGGTTGTTCCGATGGAGTTTTCCATGGAGGCCTGGGACTATGCGCCCAAGATTAGCCGCTACCACTATTTTCTGAACAAGCCCCAGTTTGAAATGCCTGTCAATAAGCAGAAGGAATGGACCATCTTCATTATTGAACAAGGGGAGTGCGCATACCGTATCGGTGAATCCCAAGGGATGGCCGGGCCCGGTTCATTTCTCCTTTGCCCGCCGCATGAATCCTTCCATCGTTCCGCCGAACATGCTATAACCTTTCACTTTCTTGTATTCGATTGGCTGAATCAGTCCGGCGAGCACCTGCCGCCCCGCCTCTACCCCAAAGAAACCAAATGGCTTGTCCGCAACACCTCACGCCTGCATTCCACCCTTGCGCTCATGCGGGAGCCGCCCGCTATCACCGGGGAGCTGCTTGTCCGCTGGCGGAGCCACCTGTTTCTTGATTTGCTGCGGCTGCACTGGACCGAGCAGGCCGCTCCCGGCTTGGTTGCGTCCCATGATCCTCTGATGGATCAGGCGCGCCAGATAATCGAAGACACCTATGCGGAGCCATGCCGGGTCAAGGAGCTTGCCTCCTCTCTGGGGCTTAGCCATGTGCAATTTGCCCGGCGGTTTCAGCGCGCCTATGGGCTGAATCCGTCTGAATATATCAAAAGGCTCCAGCTGCAGCGGGCATGCCGCCTGCTTACCCACACCCCGCTCACGCTGGAGGAAATCGCCCGGCAATCCGGCTTCAGCAACGGCTTTTATTTAAGCCGGGTGTTCTCCGGGAGGATGCACAAGAGTCCCAGCCAGTACCGGGAGGAGCATCGGGTATAGCCCTCCTTCTTTTCCCCCATAACGCTGTTCCCGGCGGAAAAAATGATTAAAACTGCATTTCCGCTTAAGTTTTGTTCGAGAATATGGCAATATAGAAGGTGCATCTTCTTGAATTAAAGGAAATGGAGTTGTCATCATGTCATTAGACGGACTGGTCGTCCATGCCCTTGTCCAGGAGCTTCAAGCCTGTGTGGGCGGACGCATTAACAAAATACACCAACCCTCGGATCATGATATTGTGATCCAGATGCGCGCCCAGGGGGCCAACCGGAAGCTGCTGCTCTCCGCCAACCCCACCTATCCCCGGGCCCATTTTACCGAGCAGAATTTTATGAATCCCTTTGAAGCGCCCATGTTCTGCATGCTGCTGCGCAAGCATTGCGAAAGCGCCGTGATCGAGGCGGTGGAGCAGGTGGGCATGGAGCGGATCATCCGCATCCGCACCCGGCAGCTGGATGAGCTGGGGGATGTGAGCGTGAAGCTCCTGGTGATGGAGCTGATGGGGCGGCACAGCAATCTGATTCTGATGGACCCGGATACGGGTCTGATCCTGGACGGCATTCATCATGTTACGCCATCCATCAGCAGCTACCGGATTGTAATGCCCGGAGCCGCCTATGTATCGCCTCCGGACCAGGGCAAGGCGAATCCCCTCTTCACCGACCGGGAGAGCTTCCGGGCCGCCGTGGGCACAGAGCCGGACAGCCAGACCGGACGCGGCGCAGAGGAGGCGCTGGTGGGTGCGTACAGCGGCATTTCACCTTTGGCCGCAAGGGAAATCGCCCATCGCAGCTTTCTCCTGCGGGGCAGCAACGGCGAGGCCGATGCCCTGTGGGAGGTTTTCAGCCAAGTGATGGAGGAGGTCAAATCCGGCCGCTTTTCACCCAATCAGGTGACGGATGCCAAGGGACGTTCCTTCTTTTCGGTGATTACTCTCACTCATGTGGAGGGGGAACGGCGGGCCGCGGCTTCCATCAGCGAGCTGCTGGAATGGTTCTACGGCGACAAAGCGGAGCGGGATACCGTCAAACAGCGGACGGCGGATCTGCTGAAGTTCCTGCAGAATGAGCGGAACAAGAACATCAAGAAGCTGGAGAAGCTTGGGGAAACTCTGGAGGAGGCCAAAAACGCCGACCGCTTCCGGATTCAAGGGGAGCTGGTAACGGCTCATCTGCATCTGGTCAAAAAAGGGGACAAGTCGGTTGAGGTCATCAACTATTACGAGGAAGACCAGCCTTCATTGACGATTCCCCTGGACCCGCTTCTGTCCCCGTCGGAGAATGCGCAGCGCTTGTACCGCCGCTACACCAAAATGAAAAACAGCCTGGCGGTAGTCGGCGAGCAGATGGAGGGCGCGCGGCAGGAAATCATCTATCTGGATTCCCTGCTCCAGCAGTTGGACAATGCGGCCATGCAGGATGTGGCGGAAATCCGGGAGGAGCTGGTGGAGCAGGGCTACCTGCGGGACCGGAACAAAAAGACCCGGAAGAAAAAGAAGAATGACAAACCTGTTATCGCCTGCTTCCGATCCAGCGAGGGCATCCCGCTTTATGTGGGAAAAAACAATACCCAGAACGAGTATCTGACCAACCGGCTGGCCCATCCCTCCGACACCTGGCTGCACACCAAGGATATGCCGGGCTCCCACGTGGTAATCCGGGCGGCAGCCTTCGGCGATGCGACGCTTCATGAGGCGTCCCAACTGGCGGCCTATTACAGCCAGGGCAAATCCTCCAGCCTGGTGCCGGTGGATTACACCCTGATCCGCCATGTGCGCAAGCCCAACGGGGCAAAACCCGGCTTCGTCATTTACGACCACCAGAAAACACTGTTTGTCACGCCGGATGAGGAGCTGGTCAAGTCCCTTCCCCCGTGGAAGGGCTGACGCAATCCGGCGACAACCAAAAGCAGAGGCCCCATGGACCTCTGCTTTTGTGCGTTGCCGCAGCCTCGCTATTCGTTCATGAACGCTGCCTTGAGCAGGAACCGCTTGATCATAACGGCGGCCTCCGCCCGGGTAGCTTGGGCCTGCGGACGGAAGCTGCCGTCCTCCAGGCCGTTTACCAGCCCTGCCGCTTGTGCGGCACGGACAGCATCCTTGGCCCAGCCGCTTATGCTGGAGCCGTCGGTGAATGCCGCCGCCGTGCTTCCGGAGCCGTCAGCCGGGCGGCCGGCAAGCGCCAGCGCTCGGGTCAGCAGCACGGCCAGCTCCTCGCGGGTAACCGGAGTTTCCGCCCGGAAGGTGCCGTCCTCATAGCCGTCGATCAGACCGGCGGATACGGCAGCCTGCACATAACCGGCGTACCAGTCGTCTGCCCGCACATCGGTCATTCCGCCGCCGGACAATGCTTTTTCCTCCAGACCGGCAGCCCGCGCCAGAAGCGCGGCAATCTCTGCCCGGGTCAGGATGCCCTCCGGCGCAAACCGGTTGTCGGCAATGCCGTCAATAATGCCTTTGCCGGACAGGAGCTGTATATCCTTGGCCGCCCAATGCCCAGCCAGGTCGGCGAAGGGCCGTTCCACTGCCTGCACCAGGACAAAAATGCCATTGGACGGATGTTTGATCACCGCCTGCAATCCGCTGCCGTCACGGGTAATCAGCGCCGGAACAAATTGCAGAGTCTTCTTCACCGGATCATACTTCATGGCTGTAACCATTGCGGGAGAAGCTGCCGAATCCGCCCGGAGAACCCGCTCTACATAGCGGGTGCCAAAATCCTTCAACTCCTCGGCTGCACTCTTGGATGAAGCCGTCGCCTTAAACTCTACCGGAGCGGACAGCAGGCTCGCTGCTCCCCCGTCGGCCGCTTTGGCAATGGCGGCAGCCGTTTCCGCTCCTGCCGGACCAACTTGCAGCGTCAGGATAACCTCGGTTTTAGCAGCATTCAGGCGTTTGGCCAGACTATCAAGATCAATGGCCTGAACCGGAATCCGGTAGGCGCCGGATACCGTATTCACTACAAGCAGCGCGTCCGGAGCCTTCGCCTTGACCGCTTCCAGGGAAGCTGCGCTCAGCTCCACCTGCGCAACGGGCTCCTTGCCCTTTGCTTCCACAGCAAGCACCGGTGTTTTGCCGGCCTCGGCCTTAAGTCCTTGCAGAGCCTTTTCCACTTCACTATCCTTCAGCGTGAATTTCTCCGCCTTCCGTCCGTCGGCAAGGGTTGCCGCTGCCGCCTCCGGAGTCAGTTTCACCGTGTCGGACTGGGGTACAGCAGGTACGGATGCTCCGCCGGCAGCAGGTTCTTCAGACGGTGTTTCGGGCTCTGTCCACTCCAGCGTGCCTTCCGAACCGGCCTCTGAAAGCACAGCCTTGGGCACATCCGCAGTGGCATCCATAGAGGTGTACAGGATGGGCGTCCATGCAGCCGGGCTCAGCGGCGCCGCGGCGGAAGCGTTATAGGCTTCCGCTATATTTACAGGCTTGCCGTTCAACAAGGAGCCGGTATCCGTAAATACAGTCCCGCCTGGTGAAACCTGAATCAGGGATTGGGGAAGAGCCCCCTCTTCTCTGACAAAATAGTTGTTGTCGGCCACAATTTGTGATTTGTAGCCTACGCCCATGAAGTACAGGGACGGATACAGGGAAGACTTCGCCGAGCCTTCATAGTAGTTGTTATAAACATGGACCTGGCCGAACCGGACACGAGGCGCCCGTTGGCCCACATTCTTGAAATAGTTGTGGTGGAAGGTGATTCTCAGCTTGCCGTCATCGGCCGTGTTCTGGTCGCTTCCCCCCACCAGATTCAGCTTGTCATGGTTATGGAAGTAGTTATAGGACACCGTAACCAGATCGGATGCGTTGGTCACATCCACCGCTCCGTCGTGCTGCTGGAATTTCCGTCCAAAATAGGTGTGGTGGGGATCATCCAGCCCGCCGGTGTCGCTGAAGGTATTGCGGTCCACCCATACATGTGTGGAGCCCTTCACGGAAATGCTGTCGTATGCCGAGTTCCAGTTGCCGAATTCGCCGTCAGTCGGGTCCCATTGCGGGAAATAATCGAAGGTGTTGGCGAACTCGATATTGCGGATAATGACATTATCCACCTTATCCAGGTTCACATTGCCGCCCAGAATCTTGGCTTTGGCCCCGGGCAGGCCCACCAGGGTGGTATTGGAGCCTACGGTGATCTTGATCCGGGCTCCCTGATTGCCGGCGGAACGGGCCCGGGCATTTTCCAGCTCGCCGGAGGGCAGATTCTTGCCCCATACCGCCGGATCGTAGGCAGCCAGGTAGGCCTCCAGATCATAGGCCGGGTCCTGGTAGAACTCCATGCCTATAGGCTGGTCGTTATCATCCACATTCATATCGATGGTGCCGGTGACATAGACAATTTTGGGCGTGTTGCCGCTGACCGCTTTGATCAGCTCGCTGCGCTTGCTTACATAGAACACATTGGCGCCGACCGCAGCCGAGCCGCCTGTGGTGCCGGTGCCCAGAGATGCCCAGCCGTCATTGGGGGCCAGGGTTTGTCTGCCCAGCTCCGTTACGGAGGTATCGGCGATTTGCACCGGGAATTCCACATCCGCACCGTCAAAATGGAAGACAAACCGCGCTGTGCCCGACGGCAAACCGGCCAGATAATCCTGGCGCAATACAACTACATCGCCTTGCACCGCATAAGCGGATGCCGGCAGCGCCGCCCCGTTCAGGGTCACGCTCTGCAAAGCGCGTCCATGACTTTCCGCCATCAGGTAGACATCGGACCGTTTGGCAGCATGCCCGTCGAATCTGGCATAAGTGGAGGACAGGGACGGACGGTAGCTGACCTGGGGCATGGCTGCGGCCGCTGTCGGGTCCCATCCGCCGAAGAGCTGGGGAATGCTTGGGCTGGCTTCTCTGCCCGTTTCCATGACAGCAATGGAGCGTCCCGGCGCATTGGCTCCCGGACCATAGCTGTTGTATTCGGAGAAGAAGCTTTGAATGCAATCTCCGGCACAAGCGGCCACCCAGCCTTCAGGAATCATTTTCTCGGAGTCGATAAAGGTGTTGACAAAGCTTACATCGGCAAATGTCTTCCAGGGGCGGCCCAGATCATAGGCCCCTTGCGCAGAGGGATCATCCTCCACCCGGGAGTTGATAATCACATAGCCGATGTCGCTTTCATTCTTCTGGGCGCCTGCTGTAATATGGCCGCCAGTGGCGCCCTCGTCGCTGACCAGCCGCATGGTGACATTACTCAGCACTACTGTGGGGGCTTCACCGAAGATGAAGTCCACGTCCCCTTCAATGATGCTGTTGGCGATATAGTGGCGGCCGGCATTTTGCGCGTTCAGGCCGTTGTACAGCGTATCCTGGTAGCCCTTCAGCCGGACACCCTCCAGAACCGCCATATCGCTTTTCAACGAAAGGGCTACCGCCTGGGCCACCTGCTTCCGGGGACGGGCGCTGTTCTCGATTGTAAGATTGTACGCCTGGAAATAATCCGCCTTCACATCCACGGTCTGGCTCAGGAAGGTATTGCCCATATGGCCGGGCTGACCGGCGGTAGCGGAAGTACCCGCATAGTCGCCGTAAGTGATGATGGTTTCATCCATGCCTGCTCCCGCCAAGGTAATGTAGGGACTGGCGACAACTAATTTTTCCTTGTATATGCCCGGGGCGATGGAGATAACCACACGCTCCGTATTGGCGGCAGGCACCTCATTCACGGCAGCCTGAATGGTTTTGAATACACCTGCATCATCGGCTGCCGCCTGACTGTCCACCTTCAGCACCTTCGCAGGCAAAGCCTGAACCTCCGCCGAAGGAGCGCTTGCTCCGGCTCCATTCTGCGCCGTGACCCGGTAGGTGTAGAGAACACCGTTGGCGGCGGAATGATCCTCGAAGCCTGTTTGGGTTGCCGTTCCGATTGTCTCATATGCGCCGTTGGCGGATTTGCGCTCCACCTGATAGGATTCTGCCGAATCCGATGCGGTCCATGCCAGCGCCACCTTGCCTGTGGCCGCTTCCGCACGCACATTGGCCGGAGCAGCCGGGGCTCCTGCAGGGGCGGTGTAAGCATAAACGCTGCGCTGGTTGGAAATTCGGCTCTCCTGCTTGGCGTTGGCCGCTGTCACCACATAGTAGTAAGTCACGCCGCTTACGGCCGTCTTATCCTGATAAGAAGTCGCAGCGATATTGTCGGCGCCGATCCGGCTGTAAGGTCCGCCGTTTGCTTCACTGCGGCTTACAACATATTTATCCGCTCCGGGAACGGCCGTCCAGTTCAATTCCACTTTCCCGCCAAAAGCTTCCGCTGCAAGCAGCACAGGAGCCTGCAAAACAGGCGCCGGCGAACCGGCCTCCAAAATCTCGGAGGGACCCATGCCGCCGGCGTTCCCCGGCGTCACTCTGTAATAATAGGCTGTATCCTCCCGCAGCCCCATATCCAGATAGGAGGTTCCTTCAATTTTCGTTTTTCCGTTCAGCGAAAGAGGCAGATAAGGACCTTCCGGCTTCGTTGCCCGTTCTACGGTATAGAAGCTGGTTGCACTCTTCTTGTTCTCTTCCTTGTTCTCTTCCTTCTCGTTCTCCGGCTTCTCCCACATTATGGTCAGCTGTCCGTCGCGCACAACCGCCTGCAGGTTTGTTACTTTCCCTTCAGGCGGCTGGGTATCCGTAGGCTTAACTGCAGCAATATTGGAGAACCCGCTTTCCAGATTGGCCCGGGTTGCCGTGACCCGATAATAGTAGTCGGTTTCATTCTTGAGGGCGGCGGCATCCGTATATTCAATCACCTTTGCGTCCTCGGAGCCGGCAATGCCCCCGGCGATTTTTTCGAAGGGACCGTTTTCGTCCAGGCTGCGATAAACCGAATAGCTCTCCGCACCGCTGGCGGCAGACCAGGAAAGAATGGCCTTTTGATTGGCGCCGACACCTGATAAGGCCTGGGGCACCGCAGTCTCCTGGCGGTCAACCCGGATATTGTCCACATAAGCCGATCCGGTGGAGGAGCCGGCCATGCGCATATTCAGGGAGGCGATATCCGTTACGGGAGCGGAAAAGGCAATATTCCCCTTATAGACGGTCGTTTCGCCCTCAGCGCTGCCCTTGGCGGATACATAGAGATCGGCGGTATTGGCCTTCACATCCGCCACATAGGTAACCTTGTACCACTTGTTGGCCTCGATTTTGACCGGTGAAGAGTTGATGTTGAAGCTGACGGCAATTTTATTGTTGCTGTCCAGCAGCTCCAGCATATAGGAATCGCCTACCGTTTTGGCCTGCATAAACTCCAGCGTCGCGGTAACGCCGCCGTTGCTGTCCGCCGTTACCGGCGCAAAAGCCCGGTTAAAGCCGCCGCGGCCCACACCGTCATTGATCCACAACACCTTGGAATCGTTGCCGGCAATGGCTCCCGAAGTGTTGCCGAAGCTGTTGGTCAGGCTGTTGTTGGCCACAACTGTGGTATTATTGCCTGCATCAAATTTGGTGATAACGCCGCTTCCGTAGGGAGTGGTGTAACCGGCCGGCAGCACGCCCAAGGCGCTTCCCTCAAAGTCGTCGCCGATCAGGAAATCCCCCGGTGTAGCTGACGCAGCCTGGGACGGGGCGCTTTCGCCGGCTGCATTGACGGCGGCAACCACATAATAATACGTTTTGTTATTGGTTAAACCGGCATCGGTATAGGCTGTGCCGGTCAATCCGGCGGCCACTTCCGCATACTGCCCTTGGGCCTCGCTGCTCCGTTTGACCGTATACGACAAGGCTCCGTTAACGGCTGTCCAGGTTAAGCCAACCTGGCCATTCCCCGCCGCTGCGCTTACATTCTGGGGCGCTGCGGGCAGGATGGGCCCTGCCGCCGCTGTAGCGCTCACTTCCGCGGACGGTGCGGACTCCCCTGTGGGAGCAGTGGCGGTGACCACATAATAGTATGTGGTGCCATTTACGGCCGTGGTGTCCGTATAGGTTACGGCAGTCACCCCTTGCGGAGCGGCAACCTGAGGCGCGATGACGTTGTAACCGTTTCCGCTCACAAGGCTGCGTTTTACCGTATAGTAGGTGGCTTCAGTAACCGAATTCCAACCCAGCTCCACCTTGCTGTTGCCGCCTGTGGCTGTCAGGCCTTCAGGGGCTTTGGGCAGGAGGCTGTGGTACACCAGGATATTGTCCAGGGACATGTTCCAGGCGGGACCGCTTTCTCCCGATTTGGTAAAGGATGCAATGGCTCCAAGCCCGCCCGACGGAGTGTTTTTGAAGGGCTGCCCCAGCAATTCTCCTACAGGCGTTCCGTCCAGCTTGGACAAGTAATAATTGGCTTTGTTTTCACCCAGATCCAGCGCGGCCTTCAGGTGATAACCGGTATTATTGAGAATGTTGGCGCCGCCAATGGGGACGAATTTATTGTCACTGGTATAAAAGCAGGCAAAAGCGCCTGTGCCGCTGGTTACGGGATTGTTCTTGTTCTGAACGTCAACCACCACTTTGCCGTCTGCATCCAGCACCTGCAAAATGATTCCGTTCTTAGTCACATTGGACAAGGCAAAGTCCAGTTCAACCGTGACCGTCCCCTCGGAAATATTCTGGGACAGGGTCCGTTTGATCCCCGTAGTGGTAGGCGCAGCTTTCACAAAATTCGCCTCTGTAATCTTCAGGGCTTTGGAGGACAATACGGAAGCCCCGGCTTCTATCAGCTCAATTTTCTCTCCTTCAACCGCTGTTCCTGTGGATACGGCGGCAAAACCCGCAATAGTGGAAGGGCGGGTCTGACTGCCCCCGTCCCATGCCGCATTGTCCGCATATACCCCCTCAAAATCCTCCTGCAGCAGCACCGTGCTCCCGGCAGGGGCAACCGGGGACGCGTAAGCCGTTCCCCCTGACAGGGGGACGGAGCCGAGCAGCATTGTCGCCGTAAGCATGGCGCAAACGGCCTGTTTCCATGTTTTCTTTCGTTTCATGGTTTGCGTTTCCTCTCCCTTTTTTATGGTGTATGTACCCGCCGGAGGCGCTTGCTGCAATGCCGCAGACGCCTGGCCGGTCGGTATTATTATGCAGTCCGGACAAGGGAGAGGCTATAATCATTTCCGATGAACTTGGATGATTATCGGCTGTGAATGCTTATTGCAGCGGGGCTTAGGGTCTGATGAGGGCTATCTACCCGGACTATGGTTCCGCTGATATGAACGAAACCTGTCAAGCGCCGCTGTCGCACCTTCGTTTTTGGCATGCTCCAA
>NZ_QMFA01000005.1 GCF_003285005.1 Paenibacillus sp. YN15
ACACGCCGAAGAGGAAGGTGAATCGCGCGAAGGGGTAACGCCTCCTTTAGCTGAGTCCTCTCGAATTCCCAGTTAAAATCTGGTAAACAACTTGATTTTGACTGGTCTTCTTTGGTAATGCCTTTTTGGACCTTACGTTGGCCCCCAGCCCCAATAAAATTTCCAATTCGCTTCTTTCAGGGGCTTGACATCTTACCGCTGGACTTTTTTGAAAGCTGATCCTTTGGAAACTAATTTTAGTGTAGCTTGAAGTTCTCATGGCAGGTTACACGCAATTTTTTGAAAAACTCCAATATTTTTGACAGTGGTCAATACGGTGCGGAACCAGGCTGAAATGCTGTGACAGAGCCGGATGTTCAAATGAAGCCCAACTGCCTCAATAACCGCTCCAGCATCACTGCCGCCTCCGCCCGGGTAACGGTTTCTCCGGGAGCCAGCACGGTATCCGTGCGGCCGGAGATCATGCCGGACTCCAGACATATTTCCGCAGCGGTCAAGGCATATCTGTCCACCTGCCCGTAATCCTCGTAATCGACCAGCGGCCTCCGGCCCATCCCGGACTTGACGGATAGGTCGCTTCCGGTCAGTTCCACAGCTCGGGCCAGCATCACCATCGCTTGCTGCCGGCTGACCTGTTCATCGGGGTGGAAGCTGCCGTCCTCATAACCATGGACAAGGCCGTAAGAGGCGGCTGCCTCCACATAGCCTTGGTACCATTGCTCTGCCGGCACATCCGGGTACAAGCCTGTATGCCCCGCCGGCTCCAGCCCCAAGGCCCGCACCAGCAATGCGGCGAATTGCGCCCGGGTGACTTCCCCGTCCGGAACATATTCCCCCTCCCGGACACCCTCGACAATCAAGCGGGAGGCCATGGCGGAGATGCTCTCGCCGGCCCAATGCCCCGCTGTATCACGGAATGAAACCGACCGGGAAACCACGGCCAGAAGCCCGCTGTTCAGGCTCCTGATTTCATAGAACCGCATGCCGTTGCTTTCCGTCAAACGGACGGGAACCGGGTATATGCCCCCCTGGGAATCCACCCCGACGGCTGCGGGAATCCCTGCGGCAGTTGTCCCCTCCTGGGGAACAGGCAGCTGAATCCGCAGGTATGCTCCCAAGGAGCTAATCCGGGTCCGCTCTCCCTGATAGACCGCGTCCACAGACCATTCCAATGCCGGCCTCAGCAGCGCCGCACCCTCCAACACCGCCGCTTTCTCCAACAGCCGGAGCGCCTGGGCGGAAGGCCGGGATAGGCTGATCCGCAGCTCCGTCTCCTCCGGCTCCGCTCCCGCTAACTTCCGAGGGTTCAATAGCGCCTGAAGGCTGACTGTTGCGGTGTCCAGCTCATAGTTGCCCATCTCTGTTTGGATGGAAAGTTGTGTTTGTTTTTTGGCCAGCGCCGAAAGCAAACGCCCGCTTATGATCCCTGCGGCTTCTTCCGTCCCCGAAGGAAACGGAAAGACAAGCCGCAAGCCGGTCCTTGCTTTGTCCAGCAGACCAAGAAGCGCCTCCTCATCCAGGGTCAGCTCTGCTTTTTCCCGGCCTTCCTCGGTATACCGGTGCAAAACCCCGGCTTCCGGATAACGGACGCCGTCCAGCACAATGGCAGCTCTTCCAGGGGAGGAGGTGTCATCCGCCCCGGGAGCAGCCTCTCCGGCCCTCTGGCCTGCTTCCTCCTCTTCGCTGCCAGGGCTTTCCCCGTTCTCTCCACCTGGGCCGCCGCCTTCATTGCCGCCGTTGCCGGGGGTACCGCCGCCCTCTTCTCCGCCTGAGCCTCCCTCTCCGTCATCCCCGTAAGCGGGAATCTCCAGCTTCAGCGGAGGATAGGTGACATTTCCCGCTTCATCCTTCGCGGTAATATAGAGATCCATGGCCTGGGGCAGCAGGCCCCCTGCCAGGAAGGTATGCTCCACTTGCGCATATACTGCTCCATACACGGTATCGGCTACCGTGGTATCGATGACGGGGGCAGCCGCACCGCGGACAACCGCCGCATAATAGTAGCGGCCTGCTTCATTGGAGGTGAAGGCCGCCAGCGCCTCCCCGGCGCTTACCCGCTGGATAGGCCCCGGCGTCAAAACCGGCGCCAGCACATCTGGCTCAATGAGGATGTCCCCAAACTCCGCGCTGTTCATGTTCCCTTTGCTGCCGCTTTGCAGTCCGACGCCCACCAGCAGCCGGTTGCCCATTTCGCAGGCCACGCTGGCAATTTTGACCCATTCTCGCGCTTCATTTTTATAATATCCGGTAAAGCGGTTGCCTTCCTTCTCCAGCTTCAGCTCCACCGGCTTGCCCGGAGCCTTTCCCTTCTGATAGCTGGTGGCGGGATAGGTCTCATTCCGGTACGACATGATGACATCCCCGTTCAGCCGGTAACGGACAAACACGTTATGGCTGTCCGGCGAATCCCCGGCCCGCATCATCACTCCGGCAGCAGCATGAATCGCTACCTCGCCGGTTCCGTCGATGACGGGGGGATTCTGCAGCGCATATACCGCCACAGTAACTGTGATCCGCTCCTTGTTCTCCGCCTCCGCCGCCAGGAAGGTCATGCTGTCCGCTGTGCCCCAGGCATCGTTGCCGGTGGTCACCAAGCGGATTCTCTCCGATTCCGCGTAGGCATAGCCCACTGTTTTTTCGGCAGCACTGGGCGAATAATTGCGAAAGTGAAAGCCGGGAGGCAGTTGGGCATCAGCCGGCATGACCGCCACTTTGATGGTGCCCGTGCGAATCCGGCCCCCGATCTCCGCCGTTGCGCTGAGTGTGCCCACTCCTTCCTGGAGGACGAGGATTTTTCCGTTTGCCACCTGGATAATCCCGTCTCCGTCCCCGCTCCAACGAATCGTTGCCAGTTCTTTATCGATTTCGCTGCCCTGTGATCCGAACAGGCGATAATCGGCAATAATCTCCTCCCCCGCCCGGTACAGCTCCTTATTCACCGTTACCTCCACAGTTTCCAGCAATTCCCCGCTGACCGCAAAGTTTGCCTCCGCCGTAAGCTCCGGGTCCGATAAGGAGACGGCGCGGATCGTATACATACCGGGAGCCAGTGCGGTAACAGTCCGCTGCTCAATGCTGATGCCGGGATCGGGAGCGCTCAGGACAACATCGTTGTACCGGGTCAAATGGCCGAATTCGGACTTGACCAGTACAACCGGATCGAAACTGTCCCCCATCTCGTACATGGACTTTACCCCGGTGATGTGCAGTTCGGCCGGAGCATCCTCCACCACCACTTCAAAAGAGGTCTGCAACGTTTTCCCGCCTTTTTCCGCGGTCACCGCAATCACCGCCCTGCCCTTGCCTACGGCATGAACTACCCCGCTGCCGTCCACTGTCGCCACAGCGGGGTCGCCGCCGGTATAGGCAAACGTTGCCTGCCGGCCTTCAACCGCGTAGCCGTTCTGCGTCCGCAGATCGGCTGCAAGCTGCACGCTGTCCCCCGCATGGACAGCGGCCCAAGCCTTCTTGTCGGAGTCTCCGGTTGCGTAAACATACAGACCGGCGATTGTATCCGTTTGTTCGGCAAAGAGAAAGTCGCTTCTCAGACCGATATCGCTGACATTGATATCCTCAAAGCCCACCGCATACGCGGGAGAGCCGTAACGGAGGCGGTAATCTCCCGTTTCCTCCGCCACAAACTGCGGCTGGCCGATCAGCGAGTTGGCGTCATACTTCAAATCCCCGTAATCCTTCCATTCCGCAAAGGTTTGAAACGGGGAACTGCCCCTGATCAGGTATTCGCCGTCCCCGCTGTTCAGAAGGTTATAGTCCACATGCTCCACCGTATCCGCAGTCCACTTCATGAAGCTGTAGACGCCGCCGTTAAAGCCGCTGAGAATATTCCGCATGGCCAGCAGATTCTTGGAGGTGCGGTCCGTGGCATTCATGTCATTGGAATTAATAGGCGCATTCCGGTAGCGGGTATCCAGAAACAGATTGTTCAGCACCCGTGGACTCTTGGACGCATTGGTGTGGAAACCTGCCCGCAGCGTACCGCCGCCCTGAAGCTGATTGCGGTACAAAATATTGGATTCCAGCCATTCGCCGTTGGAGTTTTCATCCAGATACATGGGAAACCAGAAGGAATGGGAGGCATCGGTGGTAACTTGGGGCTGGTCATTGTCATGAATCCGGTTCTTGCGGATTACATTGCGCATGCCCGCGCCCCACATGCCGATGGCGTTGGTATCCTGGGAATCCTGCACCACTTGGGATACGTCATTGTAAATCACCGTATTGTAGCGGGCCACCTTGAAGTCGTTGACATTTCCTGCCGTTACCGTCACATCGTCGATCACCTTGCCCATAATATTGGGGTCGGGGACACCGTAGATATGAATTCCGTTCCGGGGCGAATGGTCCACCTTGTTGTAGGCAATATACGAATAGGAGGCGTGCATAACCCGGATGCCCGCTGCGTTGCCGTTCATTTCGCCAACATGATGCACATGGTTATTGACAACGGCATTGCCGTAGGTTTCATTGACTTTGGTATTAGCCTTGCCGACAATAAATATCCCGTAAAAGCCCGTTTGATAAACCAGATTATTCTCTACCCGGTTGTTCTTGGCATTTTCCTTGATGTGAACGCCGATGTGGCCACTGTTGTACAGCTCCGAGTTCCTTACTTCGATATTGCGGGCATCAGCAATGGAGACCAGGCTTTTGTTCAGTTCCGTATTGCGCAGCTCCAGTCCGTCCAGAACGATGTTGCGGGCAGGGGCCTCCTCCGTGCCTGCGATGGAAACCAGATCGAAGACAGCCGGCAATACGATTTCGCTGGCCGCAATATCTCCGTAAGGCTTATAATACAGCATACTTTCCACCGGATCGACATAGTATTCCCCCGGTGCATCCAGAAGCTCCAACGCATTGTATACATAATAGCGGGAGCCGGTCCCCATTTCGTAGGTCATATCCCGATCCAGATAGACCATCTGTCGGCCGTAATCTACCCCGGTCACTCCGGCGCGCATAGTAGACCAGTTATAATACCCCGCCGGTCCCCCGGGCCAGGCATATACCATCAGCTTCTCAGGATGGGCTACTTGCGGAACATCACCCGGTGCAAACCGGAACCGGCTCTTCGGGTTTACATCCGCCGCAACGGCCCTGGAATATCCCTTGTCAGGATAGCGGGCCATCACCGCCCGCTGCTTGTTTTCATAGAGGGTCAGGGGATTCACGCCTGCCGGAAGAGCCGCCTTGTAGATGCCGTCCCGGTAAGGCTCCCAGTCCGTAATCCGCTGGCCTCCCTCTATCACCGCCCGTTCCTGCCCGTAGGACCGGTAGGTCACCTTGTATGGATCGCCGGGCGAGTCTTCCCCCGTAAGGACGAAGGTGCTGTCCAGCCGGTAGGTTCCCTCCCGCAGATTCACATGAATATCCCCGGTACTCCCGCTTGCCAGCAGCTGGCGGACCTTCACCCGGACTTCCTCAAGAGAGGCAAAGGGATGCGCTTCGGTTCCCTCGCCCCCCGGTTGGGCAGAGGGGGACACATACAGCTCTGCGGCGGGCAGGGCCGCCTCCTCAAACAGCGCAGCCGCTTCGATCAGGACGCGGGTCAGATCGGACGCCAGAGGAAGGGTTCCCCGCTCTGCCAAAAAAGCCATGCCGCTTCCAGCCTCCTCCAGAGGCTCCTTGTCCAACGCTGCCGCAGCCGTTGCCAAGCTGACATGCATGCGGCCATTTACGATCAGGGCGGGCGCGTCCGTGGCAACCAACTCTCCATCCACCAGCACACCATTGGCTCCTGCCTGAATCACAGCATTGCGGCCATGCAGGGAAACCGTCTGGGTTCCCGTAAACTCATCCAAGGCGCTGTCGGCATGAAAGCCTTCTGCCAGCTCCTGCAGCGGCACCATCAGAATGCCGTTTTGCCGGTACGCAGCCGCACTTAGCTCCGATTTAAAGCCGGTCATATATGCGGTTGCATCATTCTCTCTTACCAGTACGGCGCGCAACATGTAATCCGCCAGTGTCTTTTCCTTCGGGGGAAACCTGGCAGGCCCTTTATAGGCTCTCACATTGTCCACATAAAAGGCGGGGTCCGCCGCATTGGTGGCCGCATAGCGGATCTGGGAAATGGTATCCGCCTGGTTCCCGTTATAGAATTTGACGTTCTGAACCAGCACCTTGCCGTTTACCCACATGGTAAAGGTATCGGTCACTGTGCTCAGCTCAATCACGATCCGGTGCCATTCGCCTGCCGCAGCAGCCGTCTCTGCTCTTACATTGGCCCCCTGGTCATTCAAGTACGGCACAGATACTTTGTTGTTGATAATGGAAACCAACACCCCCTGTTGATTGCCATTAATCAGGATGTCAGGAATTTTGATCTGCCTGGCGGCGCCCTCATAGCGGATGTCCGTCTCCAGTGTCATGGTTCCCTCATAGTCGTTCAGCGAACGGGTCATACTTTTGTTCGCCGATCCGGCGGGAATGTACATGCTCATATCCTGGGCAGCGCCTCCGGGCCGCTGCACCCGCGTGAACGCACTGTTGATGTTCCAGCCCACCGGAGGAGCGTTGAAGTTCTCCTCAAACAGCAATTCCAGCGGTTCCTCCTCCTGCTCCCCGATAATCAGCGGCTCCGCCGGAACCAGGGAACGCTCCGCTACGAAGATGCCGCCCAGCCGAACCCAGGCCCCGGTTGCCCCTGCCACATGATCCCCGGTTACCCGCAGGATCAGGGTATGCTCTCCCTCGGGCAAATCCATGGCCAGCATATCGTAGGTGCCTCTGGCACTCCCGGTCAGCGCCGTACTGTCGCAACCTGACAGCAGCCGGGGCAGGCCATCGTCGATCTGCCATTCCACATAGCCGGCATCCAGGGATTTGAGCCAGTACAAGCCCACAGCCGTGCCCCGGAAGTTAATGACCACCGTTGCATTGCGCTGATCGCTTTCGATCATGTGGGGATGGCGTCCTCCCATGGAGGCTTCGGTGCGGGCAAAGCCGTGAACCGCCAGCTCATAGCCGTCTACCAGATCCGCCCGATCCAAGGCTCCGGCATGAAGCTTGGCAGGCATGTCATAGGCCTGGAGAAGGTCAGGGACAGGCTGGGCCAGCTCCTGGATCAGATACTGCCGCATGCTGTCGGCATAAATGGAATACCCTTCGTCGGTAGGGTGTTCATTGTCCCGGAACATCAGGTCCCAGGTCGCCTCCTCATTGCCGGACGCTAGCGCCTGATACAGGGCATAGCCCACATTCACCGCCGGAATGCCGTAATGCCCGGCAATCTCGTCATGCCACCGTACGGACTTCATCCTTTGCCCGTTGGCATAATCCGTTTCCGCACCGCTCCGGTTTAAGGCATACACTATCACGATATCCGCGTAGGGATTGGCCTGGTAAATCTGCCGGATCAGCCCTTCCATGCTGTTCTTCACGTTCTGCTCATTCTGGTTATAGTCATTGACGGCGGCATCAATGAAAACCAGATCAGGCTGCCCCTGCAAAAGCTGGTTTTTGGCACGGAAGACATTGGGGATGGAACCGAAGCCGCCGATTCCGGCGTTGATCTCGAAAATCTCTGCAGCGGGATACGTTTCCTTCAGCCATTTGGTGGTTTTGGCCCGCCAGCTGTAATCCGGATTGGACGCGCCCGATCCCACCGTGATGGAACCGCCGATATAGCCTACCTTCAGCCTGTGTTCGGTCAGCAGCTTGTAGCGAGTGTTGGCAAGCCCCCTTCTTGTCCCGTTGTCCTCTGCCATGGCATAGGGAGCCACGGGCAATGAGGCAGCCAGCAGCACTGCCACGATGATCCAATAGATGATTTTTTTCAAATTGAAGCCCTCCCCGTATACTCTGTGGATTCCAAATTAAGTAAGCGCATTCATTCGCTTGCGGAAATAAAGCGCCGAAGCGCTTTTCCGGTCATGAGAAAATAAATTCCACCTCCAAGCGTCCGCTGACGCCTGTTTGGCCAATCCTCAGTCGGTGCATAATCTGCCCGTCCGTGTAGGGCAGCTCCTGGATGGCAATCCGGCAGCCCTCGGGAACGTTTATTGTACAACGGCCATTTTTCCCTCTGATTTCCACCCCCCTTCCCTTTATCTGGCAGGGCAGCAGGGTATGCAGCAGAAAATCCACTCTATTGCCCCGGACAAGCTCATAGTCGTCAGTCACTGTGAGAAGCGCGGGCGAAGAAGAGTAGAACCGGCGTGTCCAGCGCTTGTAATAGCAGGAAAAGCTGACGCCGAGATCGGCAAGCACCTCCACCTGCTGCCCGTCTCCCCAGCCTTCAGGCTTCACATCCGCCACAAGCGGACGGTGGGGATGAGGGCGCTCCGGCATACCTCCGGGAATCAACATGTTATGCCACTGGCAATGCTGGAGCTCCACAGAGAGAGGAGAACTATAGGAGCAGGTGCCTGGGTCCATGGCAAAGGTTTCCCCCGCGTATTCGATGACAAAGCTGCCCTTGTCCTCATGAGTATGCCCCGCTCCCGCTTTGTGCCCCATAATAAAAAGCTTCAACCAGCCTCCGTTGAGAGACCTGACCGAGGAGATATAGCCTGCCTCGGGCAAACGGACAAAGGGCTTGGGCGGATTATTCCGGGACGGAATGCTCCTGGCCAACTCCTCTGTCATGAGATCCCCGCACATGCCGGGATTGCGGCTTCTGATCTTGTGGAACAGGTTCACCCACAAGCTGTCGGGCAACAGTCGGGCCATTACTGCCGCGCCTCGCAAAGAGGCCCGCGGACCGCAATCGCAAATGGTAATGAAGTCTCGCTCCTTATCTGTGGAGAATACGGCGTCGATGTAATCCCCCGTCAGCCGGAGCCGCTCCGGCAAAAGCAGTTCAAAGGGGCGGGCCAGCGCGCGGGCGTAGTAATAGATGCCGGAGCCGCCTTTATCGGGCTGGCACATGAAATAGGTGGGCCCCTCCAGGGTAGAGCCGTCCTGTTCCACCACGCGATCCATACTTTCGCAAATTTCCCGGTAGGCCTGTTCCATATAGGGCCGTATCCGGGGATATTCCCGGGACAACACGGCATAGCCCAGCAGCCGCCCGGCCGTGAACCAGGCCAACTGGTTGCAGTCGAAGATGTACGAGTGCTTCCAGGTTATGAAGTTGATCCCGGCGAGTCCTTCTTCCATCATTCGCCGTTGGATGAGCTCCCGGCCCAGGGGCGTAAACAGCTCTCCCGCACCGTCCAGAATATAAGCCAAATCAGTGACGATCAGCGATTGTACGAAGGCGCGGTGTTCAAAGACCCCTCCGGGATAACGGGCGATAAACCCGTCGCACCAGTTGGGGATCATGCACAGCGACAGCGCATAGCGTGCCGCCAGACGCAGGGACCCCTTGTCCCGAGCCAACAGCCCGTGCATCAGAAGTCTGGAACCAGGCGATACAATGTACTGGTCATTCTCCCGTACTCTGGCAAAGCGGGAGTCCTGCCAGAAGCGGGCGTACTCCCGGATTTGCCGCTCCGGCGCCGGCGCTTCCTCCAGAAAGGGGCGGACCAGCTCAATATACACGCTGGTGCCTGTGCAGGCCAACTCCTCTTGATATTCTTTGCGTCCTGAAGCCAATTCCTCTTCCGTAACGGCAATACCGTAACAGGGCTTATAAGAGGGCTCAAAACCCTCCTCTGTCAGATACCCCTCCCACTTCCCGTCAAAGCAGTTCCATTGCTCCGCATAACGCTTCAGCAGACCACTGTTGTGCAGCCCCATCCAGTTGAGCCAGCCGGAAGCTGCCCGGTCAGCTTTGGCGTAGGCCTCCAGCCTAAGCTGAAGCAGACAGCACGCATGGGGAAGGGTGAGCCCCTCCTCCACCTTGCCACCCTGCTCCGTGGTCCTGCTGACAGTGCCCTTGCTGGTGACAGCGGTGATTACCAGCCAGCCGTCCTCCGGAAGCACAGCGGACACCACCAGGGTGTCATAACCTGCGGCATCCAATTGGCAGCTCCGCTCCATATGCAGCACCTGATGGCTCGGGGAGGGCTTCTCCCAAAAAAACTGCACGTTGCACCAATTTTGCTCTACCCGGCGCCCTTCCTCTCCGGCGGTATGAACGGTCCATTGCTCCAACTGGCTGAGGGCCGGGTCCCAAAAAGGCTCAAAAATCGCTTCGGCTAAATTGATGGGGATCAGACGCATGCTTTTTCCTCCTTGCATGTTGACAGCGACTCCAGAGTCGGACAGATTTTATTGCGGAATGTCATACCCCGGCACAGGCCCGCGGTAGGGAGCCGGCGGCAGCGGGCTCCTGGCTTGCAGCCATACCCGCCAACGGCCAGCATCGAAACCCAAGTCAGCGCCCGTTATGGCCGTCAGTTCCTTATGAGCCGCCTCGCTGAGCACATAGCGCGCATCCTCCAGATAGCCGGCCAGCCGCTCCGCACCGGCTGCGCTTCCGCAGCGTGCTGCAGCCCGGGAGAGGCACAGCTCCAGATAGGAGCAAAAGAACGGCTTCACCCCTTCATGGCGACCGGGAGATATGTATCCCGACAGCACGGGGTCGTCCAGAAGACGCTCCAGGTGAGGCGCCAGCTCCCGGTCCGCCAGCCGTTCGCAAGCGGCCGCAAGGGTCATCAGGCGGGAATAATGGGGTACCCTCCAGCCGTCGATGCGGCTCTGATGGTACAGCGTAGCTTCATGCCGGACAGGTCCCCCCGGACCGGCCAATGACAGCGCCCGGAGCAGCACATGCCTGTATTTGGTGTTGCCGATTTTGCCGATGAGAGCCAGACAATGATTGATTTCCAAATACATTTCTTTATTGCTAGCGAGCGGAGACATAGCCGGCTGCTCCATTCCTCCGGCATCCATCAGCTCTGTGAGCCTACGGGCGACCTCATCCAGAGCATCCTCTTCCTCAAACCAGGCCAGCACCTTGCAAATATCCAGCCGATCCTGCGTTTCCCCCTGCTCCAGCAGCCGGCGTCCCTCTGCCACCGCCTGTTTCCGGGGCGCCAGCATAGTCCGCAGCAGCTCCACTTTGCCTCCTGCAAAGACCATTGTCCCGTCTGCAGCCTCCTGCTCCAGCGCCCATTCCGGCAAAATGCCCAATTCCAGGAGCCTGGCTTGCAGGGCCGCCACATCGAGCTCACGCACGCCGCAGCCCTGCCGGAAGGCCATGGCCGCGGCCAGCCCTACCGTGTACCCCGCATGGCGCAAGTCGGCATTCATGCGGCAGATACAGCCGGCATCCCGGGTGGCGGAGAAGGCCTTGCCCGTCACCAGAAGGCCGTCCAGGCCCCGGGGAAGATAAGCGCGGTACGGAATGCGGGCCCTCAGCTTGTCATGGGTGGCGTACAGGCCCATGTTCGCCAGCCAGCTGGAAGGGATGCCGTGAAAGTCAAAGGGGGTCAAAGTCACGCCCACACAATCGGCAGGAACTATTCCCCGCACAATATCTCCCACTGTCAGCTGATACTCCCCAATAATCCGGCGGGATTCCCGCACAGCAAGCATATCGGAGAAACGGTAATCGCTGTTGCGCCGGTGGGCCAGACAGATGCCCCGGAGCAGCTCCGAATAGCGGTCGTTATAGATCGCATCCAAATCGGAATAATAGCGGGTGTCCTTAAAGGTTCGCGTCTCCCAAAGCTCCTCGCCCCATTGGCTTGCCGTTTGAGTGACCCCGTCCCGGGGATCGCCGAATTCATAGTCGCAGCCAGCCAGAAAAGCCGCGTCCCCGTCCCCCGTGGCATCAATGGTGATGTCCGCATCGATGGCAAACAAGCCGAATTCATCCACAGCAACCGCTCCCCTTGCCTTGCGGTCCGCCGATACCAGAGTTCCGCACAGCAGCGTTCCCGTGTGGCACCAATCCGCATGAGGCTCCATCAGAAGATGGTTGGCAATAATGGATGCTGAAAGATGGGTAGCATTGCCGGTGCCAGCAACTTGGCGGGAAATCTCCATCACCTCATGGTCGCGCCGCCGCACCATCCCTTCCCTGAAGCCGTTCCAATACCCGTTTACCAGCCCGACTACGCTGGTTCCCCCCAGCTCGCTGTTGGCTTCCAGAAGCAGCGCTGCCATGCCGCTGTCCCACAGGGCGCGGGCCGCCATCATGCCGGAGGTTCCCAGTCCGGCTACCAGCACAGGCGCTTCCAGCCGTTCCCGAATCAGTCCGTAATCAAACTCCGCCCGCTGCAATTCCACCTCCATCCCCCGGTCCCTGAAGGATGACAGCCTGCAGGCGGACACCGGGATCTCCGTTAACCCGGAAACAAACCGGAGAACGGACGGCTGCTCTGGAGGAAGCTCCCGCAGCACCCGCTCCGCCAGCGTCCGGGTTTCCTGTTCCAGGCGGTCCATATCCCTCGTGGACATCTTGGGATGCAGCCTCCCGGAGTATGAATAGAGGCCGGGACATGAGGCAGCAACTCCGTCTCCGCCCTGCTCCTCCACCCACGCCTCCGCAGGAAGGTGGCTCAGCCGGGAGCCGGAAAAAAACTCCGCATGCTCCCTTAGCCAGCATACAAGCCTGTACGCCCTTCGCTTGGCCTCGCTGGCCAGGATAGCTTTTGTATTCCGCCGAGCGGAATCTATTTTTGCCGGGAAGGAAAATTCCACGTAAAGAGAGCGGCTGCGGACTCCCTCATGCAGCGTGATTCTGTCGTCCAACAGCCCGAGCTCCGGGGGAACCTCCATAGTTTTTTCAAAATAATAGCCGATGTTCTCCATCTCCGCCACATACCGCACGACAGCCTCTCCGCTATGCGGATCGCCGCCTCCGCCCAGGAGTCTTGCGGCAACACCGGCCGCTGTTGTGTCGATGACCGCCCGGGCAGGAAGAAACTGCAGGCCGTACTGGTTGCCGATAAGCACCCCTGCAGCCCGTTTGTCACCCAGCGCCAGAGCTGCGGGGGCCGAGAAGAAGAGCGGCAGCGCCCCCGCCTCCAACTGGTCTGCCAGCAGCTTCTTTTTGAGACTGCCCAGCAGTACCGGCAACTCCGAGCCCGTGCCGCCGTTCAACAGCCAGGCCCGCCCTGTGGCCGCAAGCTCATGCCCCAGCCCACCCCGCCGCTCAATCACAACCGTTCTCAAGCCCAGCTCCGCCGCATGCTTGGCGGCCATGCAGCCAGCCAATCCGCCCCCTAGCACAATAACATCCGCCGGCTTCATATTCATCCCTCCCATAAGTTAGCCCTTGACCGCTCCCAGCATGACCCCCTTGGTGAAATGCTTCTGGATAAACGGATATACACAGAGAATTGGCAATGTGGAGACAATCACCGCGGCCATCTGCACCGCCGTGGAGCTGACCAGGTCATCCTGATCCAGGCCGCTGTCAGGCGAGATATTCTGCAAATTCAGCAGGATATTGCGAAGCAGCACCTGCAGCGGCATCAGATTGGAATCATTGATGTACATAATCGCATCAAAATAGCTATTCCAGTGGGTAACGGCATAGAACAACCCGATGGTGGCAATGGACGGGAGGGAAAGCGGCAGGACAATCCGGATGAGGGTAGTCAATTCGCTGGCCCCATCCACCTTCGCGGACTCCTCAATTTCCACGGGCAGCTGCTCGAAGAAGCTTTTGATGATTACCAGATTGAACACGCTGATCAGTCCCGGCACAATCAGGGACCAGATTGTGTTAACTAAGCCCAGCCACTTCACAATGATATAAGTGGGGATCAGCCCGCCGCTGAACAGCATGGTGAACACGACGAACAGCAGCAGTCCGCTGCGGCCCGGAATCCCCCGCTTGGAGAGAACATAAGCGGGCAAAACGGTAAAGACCATGTTCAGCAAGGTGCCCACGCCGGTTCGGAACAGCGTGATTTGATAGGCGCGGCCGATGCCGAAGCTTCGAAAGACGGAATGGTAAGCCTCAAAGGTGACGCGTTCGGGAATGATGACGATTCCCCGCCGCATGATCTCCGACTGGGTGGTCAGAGACACCCCGGCAATATACAGGAACGGAAACAGCGTTACCGCCGCCAGAATTATCAGAACGGCATAGATAATGCCGGAAGAGATGTACTGGCTTCCTCTTTTTTTCATATGCGGATATCCTCCCTACCAAATTTGTCCATCGAACCGCTTGGCCACTTTATTGGCGGCGATAACAAGAACAAATCCGATCACCGATTTGAACAGTCCCACGGCTGTAGCCAGTCCGATCTGCATACGCTCCAGACCCTGGCGGTATACCCAGGTGTCGATGATATCCGCCTTTTCCTGATTGAAGGTGTTGGCCATCATGTAAATCTGGTCGAAGCCTGCGTCCAGTATCCGGCTTAGCTGCATAATAAACAGAATAATGATCACATTGCGGATGCCAGGCAGAGTAATATGCCAGAGCTGGCGCCATTTAGAGGCCCCGTCGATGCGAGATGCCTCGTATAAAAAAGGATCAATGCCAGCAAGCGCGGCCAGGTACAGAATGGCTCCCCACCCGATTTCCTTCCAGATATCGGAGGTTACAATCAACGGCCTGATCCATTCCGGCTCCGTCAGAAAGGAGATGGTGCTAAAGCCGTTTTCCTTCAACAGCAGATTCACGAGACCCTCACCGGGAGAAAACAGCGCCACCATCAATCCGTAGGCAATAACCCACGAAATAAAATGGGGCAAATACGTAATGGTCTGAATCACCCGCTTAAACCAGCTTATGCCGACCTCATTCAGCATCAGAGCAAGAATGATGGGAGCCGTAAACCCGAATAAAAGTTTATAAAACGAAATAATCATGGTATTTCCCATAATATCCCAGAAATACACCCCGGTAATAAAGTCGGTAAAGTTCTTCAGCCCTACCCACTCGCTGCCCCAAAAACCAAGAGCCAAACTGTATTTTTTGAACGCGATCACCAGCCCGAACATGGGCAGATATTTCAGCAGCACAAAGTACACCAGCGATGGCAGAAGCAGCAGATACAGCACTTTGTACCGCCTGATCCTGGACCACAGCGAATTGGCGGGTTTGACCGGGATCACGGCGGGAGCAGGTGCCTGTTCGTACATCTTCATGTTTGTGTCTCTCCTCCCCAAGCTTTTCTTGCCAGGCCCTTCAGAGGCGGCATTCCGTCTGTTTTGCCCGGATCTCCTCTTTCGGCCTTGCACCATCATTGTAGTCCGTTGGGCAGGAAAGGCATTACCACTGATTTTTTGAAATGCTCCAAAATTTTTTGAACGCGCCTTTGCCGTGAACGGCAAAAAAACCGATGCAGAGCATCGGGTAGAAGGCGGAGCAAACCGCAGGGATCAAGAACAGGTCAGGCGGGAAAAAACCCCCATGCCCCGCCGCTTTATTCTTCTTTCGGGAAATTTCTCGGGGACCCGGGCCAGAGGGCAGAGGCTTGCCGCAAAACGGAACTGAACGGCTCTTAAAGCAGCTTTTGCGGCTTATTGGCGTTCCAATGGAACTAAGAAGCGCTTATGCCCGCCGCAGCCTCATTCCGCCCCATTTTTGCCGAGTAAAGCCGTATAAGGGTCGCTGAGTTCCGCAAAAAATCCAAATTCCCGCTTTTACCGCAATAAGAGTCGCTGAGTTCCGCAACAACATGCCGCCCGCCAAAAATGCCCACGCTGCTGCCACTCATCCGCCGCTCCATCGGCCTGGCAGCGCTTCACGCCCCCGCGGCCTCATTCTTCTTCCGGGAGCTCTCCGGGGTATAGGCTGCGGTCAGGTCCCGCCACTTCTTCAGCGCTTTCCAGGCTTCCTTGCGGGCATACAGTTCCCGGGCCAGCTGGAAGCCGTCCTCGTAGGAGGACACCTTCTCGTTCCAGTACAGCCGCAGCCCCGCGTTATAAATCACATGCTCCCGTTCGTTGCACAGCTCCGGGGAATCATCCCCCTGGATCAGCCGGGTCAGCGCCTCCAGTTGCCGGGAAGGGGGCATGGACTCCAGAATATGCCCGGAAAAGCCGAAGGTGGACGGCTCCAGAATGGCGGTTTCATCGGTATCCGGGGAAATCGTCCGGATGGTGGAGGTTTTGGCAATGGACAGATCCTCCGACCCCTCCATGCCCTGCACAATAATGGCCTTTTTGATGCCTACCTTGGGCAGAATCCGCACCAGACTTTCCACGGAAAACCGCTGTCCGGCGCCGATGAGCATCTGATGGGAATGGACCGGATTGAGAATCCGCTCCACCTGGCCCATGAAGGTGTCCAGCCCCACCTCCTCCTGAAACCGGCGGATGCCCGCCAAGGCGGGACACATCCGGTCGGTGCGGATATAGCCGATCTTCGCGGCGGCGAAGACGGATTCCCAATCGCTTGCAGCCAAATCCGTCTGCACCCCCAGCCCCTGCAGCAGCTCTCCCGCTGTAGCCCCTTGGCCGCCGCCAAAGGCACCGTTGCCGTGCAATACCTGGGCAAAGCCCACGGATGCCATCAATAGCCCCACCGGAAGCGTAACCGGCAGAATCTGCCGCCTTCCATACACGCCCGCGCAGTTGAGGGAGTCGGAAAAGGAAGCGTACGGGAGCGAATATTTCCGGAATACATCCACAAACGCGGTCACTTCCTGGTCGGTTTCTCCCTTCATCCGCACAGCCGTCAAAAAAGCCGCCGTCTGGGCTTCCGTGGATTCTCCCCTGGCAATGGCATGAGCGGCGGCAACAGCCTCGTCATAGGTGAGATGCCGCGCTTCTTTTTTCGTGGTGCCCACCGCTTTTATCCACTGTTTCATCATGTAGCCTCCTTTAACAGGGACCGCAGCCCTCATGACATGGAACATTTCATTAATCAGACATACCTCTCTCTGTCCAAGCCATCTGCTCTAAATAAAATGCGATTACTAAACGCATATATTACTACATATGATATATTAATGTACGAAACGCCATCAATTCTTCCCTTATCTCTTTATACTATGTTAGCATAACTAACATTTCAAATATACAACTTTGTCACAAAAAGTTCAACTTGCAAAAGCGCAAAAAGACCCCCGGCTCACCCGGAGGTCTTCCACTGGCCCTGCCGCTTGCAGCAACTCTGCGGCTTCAGCCTTTTTCGCTAAATTCAAACTCAAACTCATTAATCCGGACAGTATCCCCGTCCTTGGCGCCGCGGTCCCGCAAAGCCTGGTCAACGCCCATCTTGCGCAGAGTCCTTGCGAAGCGGAGTACGGTATCATCGGAGGCAAAATTCAACCGGCGCATCATCTTTTCGATGTTTTCGCTCTCCACCACGAACACCCCATCCTCATCCTGATGAATGGCAAAGTCCTTGGGGTCCTTCTGCTTGGCAAAGGTGTACACCACCCGTTCCTGAACCGGATTCTCATCTTCCTCTTCCAGCGGTTCTTCAGGCACTGCAGCCAGCAGGCCGGCGATCCGGAAGATCAGCTCGCGCACTCCCTGACGGGAAGCCGCCGAGATCGGGATCACCTCAGTAATGCCATGGTTCTCCTCCAGCTTGCGCTTGAATTCCTCCAGATGCTCCGCCGCTTCCGGAATATCCATCTTATTGGCAACCACCAGTTGGGGACGGCGCTCAAGCTTTGCATTGTAAAGCTTGAGCTCATCGTTGATTTTCAGCCAATCGTCATAGGGATCACGGCCTTCGCTGCCGGACATGTCCACCACATGGACAATAATCCGGGTCCGTTCCACATGGCGCAGGAACTCATGCCCCAGACCGATGCCGGTATGCGCCCCCTCGATCAGTCCGGGCAGATCGGCCATGACGAAGCTTAAGCCATCCTCCACGTCCACCACACCCAGATTGGGGGTCAGGGTCGTAAAGTGATAAGCCCCGATTTTGGGTTGAGCCGCCGACACCATGGACAACAGCGTGGATTTGCCTACGCTGGGGAAACCCACAAGCCCTACGTCCGCCATCACCTTCAGCTCCAGCAGCACATAGCGCTCCTGTCCCTCTTCGCCCTTCTCCGCAATATCCGGAGCCGGATTGTTGGCCGTGGCAAACCGGGCATTGCCCCGTCCGCCCTTGCCGCCCTTGGCGATAACAATCTCCTGGCCATGCCGGGTCATATCGGCAATCACTTCTTTGGTATCGTCGTCCACCAGAAGAGTTCCCGGCGGCACACGGACGATCATATCCTCCGCATTGGCGCCGTGCCGGGTTTTGGTCTGGCCGCGCTCACCCTTGGGAGCCTTGTAATGACGCTGGTAGCGGAAATCCATCAGAGTCCGCAAACCTTCGTCCACACGGAAGATCACATCTCCGCCGTCCCCGCCGTCTCCGCCTGCCGGTCCCCCGTTAGGCACATAGAGCTCCCGCCGGTACGAGACGATGCCGTCCCCGCCGTCTCCCCCTTTAACAAACACCTTCGCTGTATCTACAAACATGAAGCCACACCCTTTTTGTGAAAATACCTGAATGCCCATTTTTCATATGGGTGATTGCATTTATGTTGGAAACGGAAGCGCCAGCGCAATAACCGCTTGGTCTTCCCTATATTCTTCTTCCCTGATACTCAGCTTATCCTTATACTTCTGCAGAAAATCCGACACCGCCGCGCGGAGCCGCTCCCAATCCGCCTCGCCCCGGAATACAAAATCCACCAGGACCTCCGATTCCTCTTCGTCAAATCCCAGGCTGAGCAAAGCAGGCTCTCCCTGGGCGGGAGAGGAATGGCGGATCAGCCGTTCGGACACACCCTCCACCAGCCGGAATACATCCCTTTCCGACATGGCCAGCTTTTGCAGATTCATTTCCTTCTCCAATTCCACTTCCACCCGGCAGTTGCCGCCGGATACCCGCCGCTCCATCAGATACACGGCCAAAGCCGGATTCCCCAGCTTGCAGATCAGGCTGTCCTGAAGCGCGGACATCCTTATCTTATCCATATATTCCGGCAATATATCGTACTTCTTCAGACGGGTGTATCCAAACAATACCTGCAGCTCATTCATCCAGTCATGCCTGTAATGGGTCAGGAGGCGGAGAATGGTTTCCCTCTCCTGGACTTTGCGCCCGTTCAGCGTGACTGCACCCAGAATCCATGCAGAACCCCCGGCAATTACCGCCAATGCCACCCTCGCCAAAAGCGGCATCGGCCATATAACAAGAGCCGCCAAAGCCAGCACACTTGCAGCGCCTGCCGCGGCCCGCCATCCAATCCGACTTGCCATCCCGTTTTCCCGCCTTCCATTGACCTGTGCGTTTTACGCGGATGCGAAAACCGACCTTCAAAAGCATCTGCACACCTTCCAAGACGCCGCGGCAAGATGAGGCCCCCCTCGTGGAGGCCTCTCACCAAAAAAACTCCGGCAGTCAATTCTGCCGGAGTTTTAGTCGCGAGTCCTTAAGCTTCCACTGTCGCAGCAACCGGTGCTGCTTCTACCGGGTAGACGCTGACCTTCTTACGGTCGCGACCCCAGCGCTCGAACTTGACGACTCCTTCCACTTTTGCGAACAGAGTATCGTCTTTGCCGAGACCGACATTGATGCCAGGATGAATCTTTGTGCCGCGTTGACGGACCAGAATACTGCCAGCAGTAACCGTCTGTCCGTCGGAACGCTTCACGCCCAGACGCTTCGCGATGCTGTCCCGGCCGTTCTTGGTGGAACCTACACCCTTCTTGGAAGCGAACAGCTGCAAATTAAGCTTCAACATGGATGTCTACCTCCTTCTTGATTTGGTTGTATGTCCGTCCCGAATGGTGACAAACGCACCATAGGATTCTTGTATGGACTGTATCATGACTACCATCGCCTCCAGCAAAAGCTGGACCCGGTCAGCCGTTTCGCCGGGAGCAAGCTCCGGCACAGCGGCCTCCAGAAACCCTTCCTCCACCCGGCCGGCAAGCTCGAGGCCCGTCAGCTTCTCAATGGCGTTCAAGGTTCCTACGGTAACAGCGGATACACCGGCGCAGACAATATCCTTGCCGGGATCATTGTAGCCTGCATGGCCCGTTACGGTAAAGGAATGAATGCTCCCCTCCGCGGACCGTTCAATCCTCACCTTAATCATGGAAAGCCGCTCCCCTGCCGATTAAGCCTGGATGCTTTCGATGGTGATCTTGGTGTAAGGCTGACGGTGGCCTTGCTTCTTACGGTAGTTTTTCTTGGGCTTATATTTGAACACGATGATCTTCTTGTCCTTGCCATGCTTTTCGACCTTGGCAGAAACAGAAGCGCCGGCTACAAGGGGAGAGCCTACTACCAGGCCATCTTCCTTGGAAAGCAGGAGAACACGGTCAAACTTAACCACGTCGCCTTCAGCAGCGTCAACCTTCTCGATGTACAATACATCGCCTTGTTGAACCTTGTATTGCTTACCGCCTGTTTCGATAACAGCGTACATTTCGTTGCACCTCCTCATGTTGAGACTCGCCGTGAGTCCAGGTGACCGGCTTGGCCGATGCTTCAGGTACCCGACCCGTGCGGTTGCAGCATGTTTTACAACATACCAAAATAGGATATCATATTATGCCCATGTTGGCAAGGGTGTTTTTACCGGTACCTATAGGCGGTTCCACTCGGAAAAACCGGCTTCACCGCCATGAAGCGCAAGGTCGCGTGAAGAATCGGCAAGAGGCGGATGTACAGGCAAAGCGCTGGGCGGATATGGGAACATGTAAGCGCCACAAAATGTTCGCTATGGCTTCAAATCCTCCCATAATGGCTGCATTAGGATACCTAAAATGATTGCTAACACCTCCATTCGCCTCCCAAAAGGGCCGTTTTCATGTAATAGCGATCATTTCATGCCCGCTATTCCCGCGAAACTGCGCCTTATGCTCTGTTAGCATACAATTGTTGAGCGCTAACATGCTTTAAAAGCTGCTTTTGTTCATGTCAATTAGCTGATAATTGTCATCCCCGCCCGCCTTTTCCTGGCCCATACGCCTTAAGCCCCTCCTCCCGGATGGCGTTCAGCTCCTCCGCCGTCATCAGCCCGGACCGGTACAGATTCAGATACTCCTGGGAAACAGTCTGGTCAAAAATCAGCAAATCATCCGTGTTAACGGTGACCGGCACTCCGTAATCATAAAGCTGCCGGATGGGATGGCTGCCATAGCTCTCCACCCGGCTCAGCATAATATTGCTGGTGGGACATACATGGAGACGGATGCCGTCATCCGCCAACCGCTTCATGACCAAGGGCGACTGCGCTGCCGCGATGCCGTGATGGACCTCATCCAGCTCCAACTCCTCCACCGCCTCCAGGACATCATCCGCTGTTCCGAACTCACCCGTATGGGCGCGCAGCATAACCCCATAGCTCCGGGCCAACCGGTACAAGCCCTTGAAGCGCGAAGCAGGCTGCGCCAATTCATTCCCGCAAATATCCACGGAACGGAACCAGCCGCTGGCCAGCGCCGCCTCAAATTCCTCCTTCGCCTCATCGGGATTGGAGCCGCGGTCCAAAGCCAATTCCGGCATAAAGAGCGTTTCCGGCGCAAAGCGGCTTCGCAGCTCATTCATTGTCCGGATGAAAAGCTCCATACCGCCCAATGCCCGGACTTCATCCAATCCGAAGCTCAGCGCCAGAAGCCGGATGCCATCTTCGGCAGCCTGGATAAACGAAGCTTGGACTCGGATCAGGTATCCCTCCAGTCCGGGGCAATGGCATTTCACATGGGCGACAAACCAATCCGCCATCCCGCCCAAGGATGCAAACCGCTCCGACGGCGGATCAATGGCAGTGTTGGCCCAGCGGGATACATAGCGGATATTGCCACCCCGGCCTGCATGGCTGTGCAAATCGCTTTTGGGGATGCGGGCAACCCCGGACAAAGACTCTTGCATCAGCGCTTCCATAAATTGCTGCTTCATTTGGATACCCCCGATATGAATGACGTCCACAGCCTGCTCCCATATCCCATCAATTGGAAACGGTTAAAGCTAATACGCAGGAAGGAGAAAACCGTTCCCCTTTCGCTCAAATGAGTATTGGAATAAACGCCGCCCGGCAGGACCCTTTGGGGAAGTGATGGTTTTGAGCGACCCCAAGCTGCTTAAAGGCGGATGGTGACAGATGGAAAGCGGAATGGTAGTATAGATGATATTGGCTCCAACATCAGAAGGAAACAGGTGAATTACGCCTATGGCGAAGCGATTTTTTCGATTGCTGACAGAATTATCCTCCCGCAAGTCCATCTCGCGCCTGACCGGCTCCTTTGCCAAATCCAAGGCGAGCCGCAGGCTGATTCCCTGGTTCGCCCGCACCTATGGAATCCGGGTGGAGGATGCGGAAAAGCATGTCCGGGAGTATGCGTCGCTGAACGACTTCTTTTCGCGGCGGCTGAAGCCGGGCCTGCGCCCCATTGCCGGGGATGCGGATATTGCCGTCAGCCCCGTGGATTCCCTGATCACCGGCATGGGCCCCATCCGGGAGGGGCAGCTCCTGCAAATCAAAGGCCAGGACTACACCCTGGAGGAGCTTCTGAACGAATCCCCCCGGCTCGTCAGCTATACCGACGGATTTTTTATGGTGCTGTACTTAAGTCCCACCGATTACCACCGGATTCATTCCCCCGTTGCCGGCAAAATCCTGGAGAAGGAGCATATCCCCGGCAAGGTATATCCGGTGAATGATTTCGGGCTGGTCCACATGAAGCGCGTGTTGTCCCGCAACGAGCGCCTGGTGACCTATATCCGCCACGATTACGGCGAGCTGGCGGTGGTCAAGGTAGGCGCCATGAACGTCAGCAGCATTCAATACGTAACCCCATTGCCGAATTGCCTTACCCGCGGCGGCGATCTGGCATACTTTGAGTTTGGCTCCACTGTGGTGCTCCTGTTCGAAAACGGCACCTTCACCCCCAGAGCGGATCTGGAGACCGGCATGAAGCTTAAAATGGGGGAAATCCTGGGGCTTCTGCACGCCAAGTAAAACCGATTATTGGACGAAAACAGCCGGCTTCCCGCATTCCCTGCGGCCGAGGCCGGTTTGCCTATTAGAGAGGAGAGAAAACCTTGTCCGTATCCGCATCACAGCTAAAAGGGGCCGCCCAAAGCTCCGGTCCGGCATCATCAGGCAATCAGGCTACCATTTACGGTGTGCTGTTCGCCATCAGCCTGGTCCATCTGCTGAACGATTCCATGCAGTCCGTTATTCAAAGCATCCTGCCGATTCTGGAGGATGGCATGAATCTAAGCTACCTTCAGGTCGGCTTCGTCATCTTCGGCCTCAATGTCACCGCGTCCATTCTCCAGCCGGTTGTGGGGCTGTACACCGACAAAAAACCGTCCCCCTGGCTGCTTCCCACCGGCATGGTGGCCAGCTTCTTCGGCATGCTGACCCTGGCCTTCGCCACCCAATATTGGCAGGTCATTGCCGCTGTTGTCATGATCGGCTTGGGCTCGGCAGTGTTCCACCCCGAAGGCTCCCGGGTGGCCAATATGGCCGCTTCCCCCCGGCAGCGCGGCCTGGCCCAGTCCATTTTCCAGGTGGGGGGCAACGCGGGACAGTCCCTCGGTCCCATTATGACCGCGCTGATCTTCGTCAGCGCCAAGCAGTTCGGCGCCATTTATTTCACCTTTGTGGCCGGCGCCGCCATTATCGTCCAATATTTTGTAGCCAAGTGGTACCGCTCCTACCTGATCACCAATCCGCGGGCTGCCAGAACCTCTGCCGCCGCCGTGTTCAGCACCGAGCGCAAGCGCAAAATCCGCAACGCCGTCATCATGCTGGTGGTGCTGGTGTTCGCCAGGTCCTGGTATTCCGCCTGCATCTCCAATTATTACGCCTTCTATCTGCGCGACGTGCTCCATACCGGCATCGGCAATGCCCAGTGGTATATCTTCACCTTCCTGGCCGCAGGCGCTGTGGGCACCTTCTTCGGCGGACCGCTGGGAGACCGGTTCGGACGCAAGAACATTCTGTTCTTCTCCATGCTGGGCAGCGCTCCGTTTGCGCTTCTGCTGCCGTTTGCCAACACCTTTTGGGCGTACCCGATTTTGGCGGTGATGGGCTTTATCCTGCTCTCCAGCTTTTCCGTTACCGTGGTATATGCCCAGGAGCTGGTTCCCGGCAAAATCGGCACCGTGTCCGGCCTGATCACCGGCCTTGCCTTCGGCATGGGGGCATTGGGCTCCGTCGCCTTGGGCGCCATGGCCGATTTTACCAGCATCAGCTTCGTCATGAAGGTTTGCTCGGTGCTCCCCCTGCTGGGACTGCTGACGTTCCTGCTGCCTGCAGACAAAACGGTCCGCTCCTGGTCGGGTGAATAAGGCCGAATTTACATTTCCTTTACAATTGTTTCACAATTTGATCAATCCCTGCTGGTACCATAAAAAGTACAGGCGCTTGGGGCCGCCCTGAAAGCCGGTGCATACCGGCCAAGCGGGAAGCCGAAACACCTTTTGTTGAAATCTGATGGAGCCTGCCGTGCTGCGCAGGCTCCTTTTTTCATGAGGCGGCTCCCCCAACGGTACACCCGAAATTCCACAATCACGATGAAAGGTGTGAAATCATGAGAGAAACCCGGCTTGCCCTCCGCAAGCTTCCTGCCCGTAAAAACCCTTCCCTTACGCTTTGGCAGTCCGTTTGCATTTCGGCAATCCTGGGTCTTGCCGCCTTGGCCTTGTGCCTGGGCATGGAATGGATGATCAGAGGCTCCTTCTCCCAGGTCCGCTCCTGGATGGATGGCAGCCGCGACATTTTTCTGCTGAATGCCCTGCTGACTTTTTTTCTGCTGCTGCTGTGTTACGGAATCATTGGTTCCCTTCTGCCTGCCATATCACTGGCGACCCTGCTGTTGTCCGTGGGTTCCCTGGTCAGCTACTTCAAGACCCGGCTGATCGGCGAGCCGTTCTTTCCCTGGGATATTCTGCTCAATCAGGAGGGGATGAATATCGCCCCGCTGGTGACCGGTCCCAACGCCTATATCCGGATCGGCGGCATTGTGCTGGTGGTGGCGGCGCTGGTGGTCCTCCGGTTCAAGCTGGGACGCCTTGCCCCCTCCTGGTGGAGCAGGCTTGCCCTGGTGCTGGTGGCCGCGGCGGGGCTGACCTCCTTTGCCCTGCAGAATTCCTGGGCCAACAAGATGCTGTACCAGGCCGGAGTGGCCCAGATTATCTGGAATCAGCAGGAAAACTACGGCAACAACGGCTTTGCCCTGGCTTTCACCCTGAATGTGAAAAATTCCATTATTACCAAACCCGCCGGTTACGGAGAGCAGGCCATTGACAGCATTGCCGGCAGACTTGCCTCCTTGCGGGGAGAAGCCTCAAGCGCCGCGGCGGACACCGCTGAACCGGCGGAAAAGCTGCCGCATGTGATCTTTGTGATGAGCGAGGCGTTTTGGGACCCGACGCTCCTGCCCGGCGTCACCTTCAGCGAGGACCCGCTGCCCACCGTCCACAGGCTCCAGGAGCGCTACGGGGCCAGCACCATGCTGACGCCCCAGTTCGGAGGCGGCACCAGCAATGTGGAGTTTGAGGTGCTGACCGGGTTTTCCACCAGCTTTTTGCCCAGCGGCTCCGTTCCTTACCAGCAGTACATCAGCCAGCCCATTCCCAGCCTGGCCAGCTTTTTTGAAAGCCGCGGCTACCGCAGTCTGGCCGTCCACTCCTATGAGGGCTGGTTCTGGAACCGGAACAATGTGTACAAGTGGATGGGCTTCGAGGGCTTCAAAAGTCTGACCCATTTTACCGAGCCGGAATATAAGGGCGCCTTCATCGCCGACAGCGAGGTTTCCCGCAGCATTATCCGGGAGGTGGAGAAGTCGGAGGTGCCGGTCTTCATCTATGCGGTCACCATGCAGAATCACGGGCCTTACAACGACGACCGGTACGGGCAAACGGATATTGCCATCGACGGAGAGCTGACGGATGAGGCCAGACAGATTATCAGCACGTATACCCAGGGAGCCAAGGATGCGGATGCCAGCCTGAAGATGCTGATCGATTATTTTGAGGAAAAGGAAGAGCCGGCTTACATCGTCTTTTATGGCGACCATCTGCCCATGCTGGGTTATGATTATGATGTGTACCGGCAGACAGGCTTTATCAATTCCGCGCTGGCGGAGGAATGGAGTCTGGAGGAGCTGCGCAGCATGCGCTCAGTGCCCCTGGTCACCTGGACGAATGTTCCGGTAAAGGCTGAGCTGCCCGCTACCATCAGCTCGTCTTTCCTGGGTTCGTTTGCGCTGAAGGCGCTGGGCATTGAGCCGGTGGGACAGTTTGCCCTGAATGCGGAGCTGTATCCTTCCTTGCCGGGGCTGCTGCGCAACCTGACCATAGACGGCGGAAGCCATCTTTCCGGCACCGTGCCGGAGGAGGCAAGCGCGCTGGTGGAGGACTACCGACTGCTGCAATACGACATGCTGTTTGGCAATCAATATTTGGCAGGCAAAATCGACGAGGACTTCCTCGGACGGCTGGCGCTGCCGGCATACAACATTATGGATACGGAGCAGCAGTCGTTGCGGTAGCGCAACGGCAGCGGCCCGGCGCAAGCAAAAGCCCGGTGCGGGACTCCTGTGAGAGGATTCCTGCACCGGGCTTGCTTATTTGTAGCCTATTCTACCGCATTTCCGAAGGGCTTTTGCCGGTGTAATGCTTAAACTGGCGGCTGAAGAAAAACACATCCCGGTACCCCAGCTCATGGGCCACCTCGGACACGGACAGCCCGGCATACCGGAGCAGATGCTCCGCCCGCTCAATCCGGGAGCGGATAATATACGACTGCACCGATTGGCCGATCATGGCCCGGAACTTGGTGGAGAAATATTTGGGGGAGAGATTGGCCCGGGCCGCCAAATCCTCCAGCTTATGCTGGCGGGCCGCATGGAGGCGGATGTAATTGGCCACCTCGTGGATGGCCTCTGTCAGCTGCACGCTGTCGCCGCCCCCCTCCGGCTCCTCCACCCGGTCCTCCCGGAGCAGATGGATCATCAGCTGCTTCAGCACCAGCCGGGCCTCCACCTCGGCCCCGAAGGTTTTTTCCACCAGAAACAGCCGTACATAGCTGGACAACAGACGTTCAAAATCCACCGTTTCCCGAACCACCCGGTAAGGCTCCGGCACCAGCGCCGGCATCCGGGTGAGATCGAAGTGGATATAAGTGAGGGTCAGCGGCTTCTGGGGATTATGCACCGCATAGGTATCGTCCCCCGGCCGGAAGAGGAAGCAGCTTCCTCGGCCAATCCGGTATTGCATCCCGTTCAGCTGCACCTCCCCTTCTCCGCTCCAGACATAGAACAAATCATAATTGGGCAGCCTCGCCTCTCTGCGATGCCATTTCCAGCCGGGCTCACAGAGAATTTTGGCAAAAGAGGGCTTCAAAATAAAATCATCCGGTGAAATGTCCAGCATCGGCCTACCGCTTCCTTCCGTCGCATCCTTCTTATGCTTATTGTAGCGAAAGTAGCCGATGCTGCCAATGAAAATCATTCTTAACGGGCTATTCCGCCTGCTTGTTTACCCATTCCGCCACATCCTCCACAAGGGATGCCGCCACATTGGAGGGCTGCCCGTACTCCAGTCCCATGGATATGGAGCCATACTCGGCCAGCAGATGGTTGACGGAGGGATAGGAGGCATAGGTCACATTGGCCCGGTTCTGCAAGGCAGCCTTCCAGCCCTCGAACTGCTTCATGGAAACCTGCCAGTCATTTTCACCCTGGGCGATAAATAAAGGAGTGGTCTGGCTCTGCGCCAGCTCCGCCGGCTGGTAATCCCGCTGCTCGATCCACCAATACGGGTCCCCCAAGGGGAATTGCTCCGGCAGGCGGTCTACGGAATAGGCCGGGTTTTGAATGGTTTCCACCATGCTCTTGTAGGCTGCCACCGCCGCTTGCTGCTGGGCGATCAGCGCTTCGGGCTGACCGGCTTCCTTCAGCAGCTGCAATGCAACCTCCTGCTGCTCCACCAGCACTTGGCTGATATTGCCGCTGGGGGCGGACAGAAGCACCGCTCCCTTAATGGAAGCGCCCTGCGGTTGCCCCAGCATCAGCGGCACCGCATAGCCGCCTTGGCTGTGACCGGCAATGAAAATATTGTCCGGGTCGATTTCCTTCAGGGTTTTGGCCAGCTCCACTGCCCGCAGGGCATCCGCCACCGTTTCATCCTCCAGGGAGAACCGGGGAAGCGCCGCCACCTTCAGGGTATGCTCCGCCGTCACTTTGTCATAGCGCAAAACGGCAATTCCCTTGCCCGCCAGCCCGGCGGCCAGATCGCGGAAGGGTTTGGCTCCGCCGATGGTTTCGTCCCGGTCATTGGGGCCTGAGCCGTGAACCAGGATAACCAAGGGGAAAGGGCCGTCTCCCTTGGGAAGAGTCAAGGCTCCCGGGAGAGCCAAGTCACCTTCACCCACCACCATTTCCCGCTCCGTGTACAGCGACGGATCATCGTAAACGGCAGGCTGATAGAGGGATTCCGTCGTTGCATAAGCATTCAGGTCATCCACCAGCCCCTGTTTGTCAAAACGGAGCACCATGGTGATCCGTCCGGGGGGAATGTCCAGCTCGTAGTCCAGGAGCACGTTGGTATGGACGCCGTTTTCTTCCGTTTTGGCTTGCAGCAGCTTGGGATGCCCGGCAGCCAGGGCCTGAATTTGGGCCAGTGCCGTCGTTGTGCTGGTCGTCCCGAAGGTCCGGGTCAGGGCAGCGGAGGAACCGGCAGCCAAACGCTCCCCGTCTCCGTGCAGCAGATGATAGACATAGGCGGTTCCCTTGAGGCTCAGATCATCCTGGGCAACCGGCTGCTGTCCGTCCCAGCTCAAAGCGCTTCCTGCAAACTGCTCCAGGACTGCAAGCGGAATAACCGTCTGTTCGTTCACCAATTGGACCGGTGCATCAAGACTGAGCTTCGCGCCGTTCAACTCCGCTTCCGCAGAGCCGATCCATACCTTCAGCGTAGAGGCTCCTCTTGCAGCCGTGGCGCTTCGTTCCCCTTCGTTCCATTCTACCCTGGCGCCCAGCAGCTCGGCTGCGTAGCGCAGCGGAATCATGATCGCATGTTGACCGGCGGCGGAGCCGGAATCGGCTGCGGGCTGGCTTTCCGCTGCCGCAGGGGCAACCGGCGCAGCTGCGCCAAGCGCTCCTGCGGGAATAGACAAGCTGGAGGCCACAAGCAAGGACAAGGATAAGAGTGCCGCTTGTTTTTTCACATTTCATCATCCTTCCTCGAAATTGATTATATTTAGATTATTATCTAACCATTTAATTAAACAATAATACGCCTGCCTCCGTTTGTCAAACCGGTTGTGGATGAAAGCATCGGCTCTGCTCCATTGCAGGGGGCTTACTGGAGAGTGCGGCGGTAGGTCCGGAAGCTTACGGCAATATGTGCCGCCCCGAAGATCAGACCGGCCGCAAGCAGCGGCAGGGCATGGAGCACCGCGGAGGCAAGCAGGAAATAAATTGACGGGAAGACGGCCAGCGGCACGGGAAGCCCCCATAAGGGGGCGAACAACCGGGCAAACTGGCGGCCGTTCCGGTAATAAGCGATCCACACAGCGTAATACAGAAGCAGACATGCCGCCATTCCCGCCAACGCGGCAATCTCGTACCACCGCTCCAGATGAAACGGGAAGAACAGGGGGAGCGCCACTGTGCCGGCCCGCCCGATAGCTTCCGCCGCCGTCCAAAGCGGGGGCATCCGCCTTTCTTCCGCTGCCGGCATATGCCGGGGAGACAAAAACATAAAACTCACACTGGGAAGCATAATCAAAACCGGTATAATAAGACTGGAGAAATAAAGCATTTTTCCTCCTCCGCTTTGTCTGTCTTCCGCTCTATCCTTCATACCGTTCATATCGTACCGCCAGCCGAATCAAGGAGGTCTGCCTTATTATGAGAAGAGATGAATTCCAAGTCCAAAGCCGCGAAGAAATCGATGCGTTTTTGGGTGAAGCCTCCTATGGCTTTCTCGGAGTAATGGGGCCTGACGGATGGCCCCACATGAAGCCGCTGAATTATGCGTACACCAACGGAGCCATCTATTTTCACGGATCAGCCAAAGGGGAAAAAATGGACGATCTTGCCCGGAACCGGCAGGTCACCTTCGCCGTGGCCAAGGAGTATGCCATTATCCCTTCCACCTTCAGCGATTCGCCTGTGGCATGCCCCGCCACTGCCTTCTTCAAGTCGGTGCACATCAAGGGCTTCGCCGATGTTGTCCAGGACCCGGCGGAGAAAGCCGCGGCGTTAACCGCCCTTATGGAAAAGCTCCAGCCGGAAGGGGGCTATGCCGCCATTGACCCGGAGGACCCCCGCTACAAGCAAATGCTGAAGGCGGTAGCCGTTGTGCGGGTATCCATTGAGGAGATCAGCGCCAAATTCAAATTCGGCCAGAATCTCTCCGACTCCCGCAGGGATATCATCATCAGCCGTCTGGAGGAACGGGGGCGGCCTGACGACGACGCCACTGCCCAACTCATGCGCGCCTACGCTCCCCCTTCCGTGCCGGAGGAATAGGGCGCCATTTCCCGCGGCGGCAAAAAGACCCGGAGCAAACAGCTGCCGCTCCGGGTCTTTTGCTTATTTTACATACAGCCGCGCCCGTTCCTCCCAAATCTCGCCCGGCTCCAGCCCGAACAGGCCGATCTCCTCGGCAGGAAGTCCCGTGTTGGGGGCATTCACCAAATTGATCTGGGGTTCGGGGCAGAAGAAGCCTTCCCGCGCGCCGTTGTTGTAAAGCATCCATTGCTTGTAGGAGGTGCCTGCATCATACACCAGAGTCACATTCTCCTTTTTGTCCGTCAGCTCCATAAAGTTGCGCCCGTTCTGGGGCTTGACCGTATAGTGGTTGTCCAACGGTATGGCAAAGGGATTCAGCCCCTCGCCCTGCAGGGCAATCTCCTCCGCCGACAAAGGAAGCTTGTTTCCGGTAGGCAGGGTGCGGCTTGACATTTCCCAGCGTTCGCCGATGGTCACCTTCACCAGATAATCCCGGGCAGCGCTGCCGGTCGCAAAAGGCACACTCACCGCCGTATGGAAGGCCAGGAGGCACGGCATGGATGCTTTCCCGTCGTTTCTGATAAACAGATGCTGGGCCAAACCGCCTTCGGCGCTGAGCGAATAAGTCAGCCGAATGGTAAAGTCAAAGGGCAGGTATTGATAAACCGGATGCCCCTCCCGCACCTGAACGACGACAGTTACAACACTTTCGTTTCCGTACACGCCAACCTGCTCCACCGTCCAGGGGATGGTGTGGACAAAGCCGTGGATATGGTTATTGTTTCTTGCTTCATTTACCGGCAATTGATACAGCTTGCCGTTCCAGGGGAATTTGCCGTCCTCGTACCGGTTGGGCGGGAACAAAACCGGAATCCCGTAAATGGCGGGATGGGCCTTGAATTCCTCCATGCCGCCTTCGGCCGGCTCATGCAGAAAGCGGTATCCCTTCTCCACATCCCGGAACGCCACCAGATTGCCGCCGTATTCCGGCAAAATCGCCGCCTCATATTTGCCGGCCTTCAGCCAGACCGCTTTTTCTCCCTGAAACTCGCCTACCTTCGCTTCATAAACGGACATCTACAAGTCTCCTGTTCGTTTTGGAATCATATGCCTTCTCTTGCTTCCCCCAAAGGATACCATGCGACAGCGCCAAGTCAAGAGCAAAAACAAAAGCAAAAACAAAAGCCCCGCAGCCACAAGGGCCCGGAGCTAAAGCAAATGAAGCGGATTAGCGGATTTCGGTCATCGGCACGCCGTCCATGTCGTCGAAGGCTTGGTTTTCGCCGGCCATACCCCAGATGAAGGTATATGCTGCGGTGCCCACGCCGGAGTGGATGGACCAGCTCGGAGAGATGGCCACTTCCTCGTTGCGCATCACCAGGTGGCGGGTTTCGGTAGGCTGTCCCATCATGTGGAAAACAACGCCGTTTTCCGGCATATCGAAGTACAGGTACACTTCCATCCGGCGCTCATGGGTGTGGCAGGGCATGGTGTTCCACATGTTGCCCGGGTCCAGCTGAGTCAGGCCCATTACCAGCTGACAGCTTTGGATGCCCTTCTCGTGGATGTATTGGTAGATGGTGCGCTCGTTGGAGGTTTCGATGGAACCCAGGTGGCGCGGGTTGGCGTCCTTCTGAGCGGCCTTCACTGTCGGATATTGCTTGTGGGCCGGAGTGGAGTTCAGATAGAACTTGGCGGGAGCGGAAGCGTCGGCGCTTTCAAACAGCACTTCCTCTGCCCCCAGGCCTACATAAAGGCAATCCTTGTTGTCCAGCTCATACGCGGTGCCGTCCACCTTCACCGTGCCCTTGGCGCCGATGTTGATGATGCCCAGCTCGCGGCGGGCCAGGAAGAAGGGCGCGCCCATATCCTTGGCGTCGGCTTCCAGCTTGATGGACCCTGTGGTGGGTACAGCAGCGCCGGTAATGAAGCGGTCATTGTGGCTATATACCAGCTTGAGCTCGCCGGGTACAAACAGGTTTTGTACCAGGAAGTGCTTGCGCAGTTCTTCGGTGTCATACTTCTTCACGTCTTGGGGATGATTGGAATAGCGGATTTCCATAACAACAAATTCCTCCTTAGATAGGGTAAAAGATTGTTGCCGGCGTGCGCATGAACATTTTTCTAATTATGCATGGCCGCGGCAATAGAAAGTCATACCGGTAAACCGGCTGATAAACGTAATTCCGGTTTCAAACAGGTTCATTCATGTTCATTCAAACTTTCTTTACGTTCATATGGTACCATATTACGAACGAAATTACCATATCACTTCATTTCTTCACATTTTCTTTGGGGTGACGTAAACGGCAGGCAGGTGGTATAATATTTGTCAATGTGTATACCAATTTGAGGAAGGATGACCCCCCCATGCACCCTTTGGCCCAAAAGCTGAACGAAACCATTGAGAAGAACAGTCCCCATCTGTACGAAATGCTGTCCGACCTGGGCAAGCTCATTTATTTTCCCAAGGACGGAATCCTAAGCCAGTCCGCCGAAGCCAAAGCCAAGGCCAAAACATACAATGCCACCATCGGCACCGCTTTGGAAAACGGCCAGCCCATGCATTTGAAGGTGATTCAGGATACCCTGTCCGCTTACGCCCCCAAAGACCTGTACGAGTACGCGCCTCCCGCCGGCAAACCCGAGCTGCGCGCCGCCTGGAGAAGCAAGCTGGTAGTGGAGAACCCCTCCCTGTCCGGCAAAAGCTACGGCAACCCCATTGTCACCAACGCCCTGACCCATGGCCTGTCCATTGTGGCCGACCTGTTCGCCGGTCCCGGCGACGCTGTTATCATTCCCGACAAGAACTGGGAGAACTACGAGCTGACCTTCTCCATCCGCCGCGGTGCAGAAATGGTCTATTATCCGCTTTACAATGAACAAAGAAAGTTCAATGACGAAGGCCTTAAAGACGCCATTCTGGCCCAGAAGGAAAAGGGCAAAGCCATCGTTGTGCTAAACTTCCCCAACAACCCCACCGGTTATACCCCCGGCGCCGAGGAAGGCCGCAAGATTGTGGAAGCCGTCCGGGCAGGCGCGGAAGCGGGCATCAACGTGGTTGTGGTTACCGACGACGCTTACTTCGGACTCTTCTTCGAGGACTCCCTCCACGAGTCCCTGTTCGGTTCTTTGGCAGGCCTGCATCCCCGGGTGCTGGCTGTCAAGGTGGACGGCGCCACCAAGGAAGAGTATGTATGGGGCTTCCGCGTGGGCTTCATCACCTATGCCGATCCCAATGAAGCTGTCCTGGCTGCCCTGGAGCAAAAAACCATGGGCATTATCCGGGCTACCATTTCCAGCGGCCCGCATCCGTCCCAGACCTTCGTGCTGAAGGCCCTCCAATCCCCGGACTTCGATCTCCAGCGGGCGGAGAAATACCAGATCATGAAGGGCCGGGCCAACAAGGTCAAGGCTGTGCTGGATTCCGGCAAGTACAGTGGGGTATGGGATTATTATCCCTTCAACTCCGGCTACTTTATGTGCCTCAAGCTCAAAACCGTAACCGCCGAGCAGCTTCGCCTGCATCTCCTGGACCAATACGGCGTAGGCACCATCGCCTTGGGCGAAACCGATCTCCGCGTAGCCTTCTCCTGCATCGAGGAAGCAAACGTTGAGCATCTGTTCGACCTGATCTACAATGGCGTGCAGGATTTGGAAAAGGCCGCCGTCAAGTAAACGGAACGCAGGCAATAACAAAACATATGCAAAAAGGCCCGGCGCTTCGCATAAAGCGAAAGTCCGGGCTTTTCTAAATACTAATTTACATGTTTTACATTTATTTCAATATACCCTGTTCCTTCAGCTGGCTTTCCGCAGCCTGGACATACAGCTTATATTTAAATGTATTTTCCAATTGGGCAACAAAGTCCCCATAAGTGGCAAGATCCCGCTTGCCATTGACAAACTTCCAGAGCTCTTCCTCGATGAAGCGTTTGGCGTCTCCCAGCACAAAGCCGTCAGGCGGAGTGATCATGCTGTCATAGACAGAAATGAAGGGCTGCTTGCTGGCAAAAACAAATTCCTTCTCCTTATCCGGGAACTTGGTCTTCAAATAAACCATCTCGTCCCGTCCCACAAACTGGTATGCGAAGCCCTGGGGTTCGGCCAGCACCTCAGTGACTTTAATCGCCCCGTTCTCCTCCGTATAATGTTTATCCTTTATCCCGTACATGGCAACCTTGGAGCCTTCCGGAGATGCGGAATAGTTGACCAGCTCGATGATTTTCTCTACCTTGTCCTTATCCTTCTCGATGCTTTTGGGGAATGCCAGAACGGAAGCCGTCATATCCTTGGCATAAGCTCCTGGGCCTGCCGGACCCGCAGGAACCTCGATCTGGACCCAATCCATGGCGGGATTGACCTTCTTGTATTCATCCGTCTTGATATTCGGCCAATTGAAGTAGAACATGCCCAATTGGCCCTGGTAGGCCTTGTCCTTGTGCTGCAGCTTGGTATTGGCCAAAAAGTCGGGATCAATGATCTTCTCGTCAAAAAAACGCTTGATATACGCCAGGGCATCCTTCATCGCCGGATCATAGACCGAATTCACCAGCTTGCCCTCCTTGATGTAAAAGCTGCCGGGATACGTGGTTCCATAAGCGCCGAACAGCGGACCAAGGGCCTCTGTCGGGCGGCCGCTGAAGCCATAGGTATCGTTCTTGCCATTCCCGTCCGGGTCCTGCTGGGCAAAAGCCTTGGCCACATTGAAAAATTCCTCCGTGGTTTTGGGAATCTGCAGATTCAGCTTATCCAGCCAATCCTTGCGCAGCCAATAAGAATACTGGTATGCCCGTTCAGTCTGGGGAATGCCATACACCTTACCATTGTAGGTGGACAGATTCAGCCGTCCCTCGCCCACATAGCTCACCGCCGGCTTCAGCTTATCCAGATACGGCGTCAAATCCAGAAGCAGGTTGCTCTTGGCCAGGCGCACCAGATCCTGACGGTTTACATAGAACATATCGGCGCTGGAACCGCTGGCCAGCCCCACGTTCAGCTGCGTCCGCTGGTCATCGGGCAAATAGGTGCTAATGGTCAAATTGGTGCCGAGCTTCTGGTCAAGATACTGCTTGATCGGATCATCCTTGGCTTCAGGCATGGGCTTGGAATATGTGAGCATCATGGATAAAGCCACCGGACCTGCAGGAGCTTTACTGGCCTGCTGCTCTGGTGCCCCTTGCTCCTTGGCGCTGTCTCCGCCGCAGCCACCCAGTACGCCTCCGGCAGCCAGCACCGCTGCCATCATCATCAATTGCCTGCTTTTTGTCATGTTTGAATTGAACCCCTTTCTTTGTGAGCTTAACATTTTAGCCAACCGCCGGACAACCCAGCATGTTCCTTCTGTCTTCTTCGGGACTTATCCCTTCACAGAGCCCAGCAGCACCCCTTTGGCAAAATATTTTTGAATAAACGGATAGACCATCACAATCGGCAGACTGGAGAGGATGACAGCGCTCATTTTGAAGGTTTCCGTGGGAATATTGGCTTGGGCGCTGGCATAATCCATGGTCTGGGAACTGATCAGAATCTCGCGCAGCACTACCTGCAAGGGATACAGGGAACGCTCCCGCACATAGAGCAAAGCGCTGAAAAGCGTATTCCAATGCTGTACGCCATAAAACAGTCCAATGGTCATCATGACCGGCAGAGACAGCGGCAGCACCATCTGGAACAGGATGCGCAGCTCCTTGGCTCCATCCATACGCGCGCTTTCAAACAGCTCCTCCGGCAAATTCTCAAAGAAGCTTTTCATAATCAGCAGATTAAAGGTGGAAATGGCCCCCGGCACAATCATGGCCCATACAGAATCCAAGAGCCCCAGGTCTTTTACCACCAGATAAGTCGGAATCATGCCGCCATGGAACAGCATGGTGAACAGAATCAGGAACAGCACGGGACTGCGGCCCACCAGATTTTTTTTGCTCAGGGGATAAGCGGCCAGCATGGTCAGGATCAGGTTAACCGCCGTGCCGACCGTGGTCAGGAACACCGTAACGCCGAAGGCGCGGGGAATTTGATCGCCCTGAAGCACCTCACGATATCCCTCGAGGGTGATGGAACGGGGGATAACCAGGAAGCCGCCATGCTTCATCACTTCCTCGTAGGGGGTAAGGGACATGGACAGCACAAACAGCAGGGGGAATATGGAGGCGATGCCCACAATAGCCAGCAGGAGAATCACCACCCAGTTGATGATTTTGTCTTCGTTCGACTTTACCATATTCCTTCCCCCCAAAGCTTGGCCAGTTTGTTGGAGCCCACCACCAGGAGCAGTCCAATCAGCGATTTGAACAGCCCAACGGCGGAAGCGATGCTGAAATTCATCTCCTGCAGCCCCACCCGGTACACCCAGGTATCGATAATATCGGCTACAGGGTACACTTGAATATTATACATCACATAAACCTGCTCGAAACCTGCATCCAACACATGCCCCAGCTTCATAATCAGCAAAAGAATAATGACACTGCGGATGCCCGGAAGGGTAATATGCCAAATCATCCGCAGCCTGCTTGCTCCATCCACTCTCGCCGCCTCATACAGGGTAGGATCAATGCCCGAGATCGCTGCCAGATAGACAATTGCGCCCCAGCCAAGATCCTTCCAGACATCGCTGCCCACCAGAATGCTGCGGAACCATTCCGTAGAGGTCATAAACGGAATCGCCTGTCCTCCGGCATCCGCAATCCACCGGTTTACCAACCCGTTGGTCTGGGAGAAAAAAGCGGTGCTGATGCCCAGAATAATGACCCAGGACAGAAAGTGAGGCAGATAGCTTAAGGTCTGAATCACTCTTCCGTACCACAGGACCCGGCATTCGCTCAATACAATGGCAAGAAGAATGGAGGGCACCATGCCAAAAAGCAGTTTGTACAAACTGATGAGGAACGTATTGGTCAACAATTGGGCAAAATACGGCGATTCATAAAAGGTGCGAAAATATTTGAACCAGGGATCGGCCCAAGGACTGCTCCACACACCATCCGCCAGACTGTATTCCTTGAAGGCAATCAGCATGCCGTACATGGGGCCATAACGAAATACCGCATACCATACAAGAGCCGGAAGCAGCATGACATAGAACATCCGCTGCTTCCACATGAGAAGCGCCAGACGTTTGAGTTTGGAGGCCGGCCTCACTTCCGGAGGCTTGGCAATAGCTGCGTATGCTTGCTGTCTCATTGTCGTCTATCCTTTCTGTGTGCTGTTGCTTTTATTATAAAAAACGGGGGAGGGAGGTTAAATTCACTATCCGACGAAAAGCTTCACAATCCGGCGATGAATAATTCATGGTTTTCTGCAGGAGTTGAACGCGATATAATACCCTTAACCGCAGTGTTGTTTCCGTTTTCATAGAAAGGGAGGGAAACCCGATGGGCGTTTTGCCCCGTTTTGTCCGGCATCATCTGCTCCGAATGAAGCTCTCCGCCAAAATGTTCTGGATGAGCTTTATCCTGGTGGAAACGATCTTCCTCTCTTTGGGAGCGGCCTACCGGAGCGTCGCCTCTGGAGTGTTGGAGCAGGCCCAGCGGGATTACGCCATCCAAATGGCCGTCAAGTCCAATGAGTATTTAGAGATCAGCCTGCGGAATATCCGCAGCCTGTTCGTCTCCTTGGCCAACGACTCCAGAATGGCTGACCCTGCCCAACCCGCCATTCAAACCTGGCTGAACGAAAACCTGACGTATCTGTCCGCCCATGCCCGCAATCTGCACATTGTGGAGAATGGCCAGGTGACGGTAAGCACCTCCCGGGCAGGCTGGATGCTGCTGGACGACACTTTATTCCGGGAAGGGCTGGAAAGCGTCCTGGAATACTCCCCCATCTATTGGACCGCTCCCTATTCCTCCCCTGTTTCCGGTTTTACCGTGACGGGCGTCATCCGGATATCTGCCAATGGAGCGGGGGAAACAGCCAAATATCTGGCCATTGATCTGGATTTGGACAAGCTGTACCAGGCCATGCAGCCTGACGCTCCCGCCCAGTTCAAGGGGGAGCTGGTTCTCTTGGACGCGGAAAGCAAGCCCGTCTACGGCCGCCGTCCATTTACTGCGTATGATGTTTTTGAGCGGCAGTATGTCCCGCTGGTTCCCTTCGGCGGACTCTTTGAAGGAAATTGGAGCAGCACCGATTGGCAGTCGCCCGAGGGCAACCGCTTCTTCATCACCCGCAGCAACAGCAACATGCTGAAATGGCAAGCCGTGTGGCTGATGGACCGGACAGAACTGCTCAGGCCCCTTCAGGCATTAACCCGGTTTTCTTGGGTGCTGGCGGCATTTTCCGTATTTCTTTCACTGGTGGTCTCGCTGCTTATCTCCAAGTCGGTAAGCCAGCCGATCCGGCGGATCGCCACATCCATGGATCAGGTGAGCCAAGGCCGCTTCGACGTAAGCATTCCCATCAAGCGGCAGGATGAACTGGGGCTTCTGGCCCGCCATTTCAACCAGATGACCCGGCAAATCGCCACATTGATTGACAATCTGAAGGCCACCGAGGAGAAAAAAACGCAGTTTGAGCTTAAGGCGCTTCATGCCCAAATCAAGCCCCATTTCTTATTCAACACACTGAATGCGATCAGTATTTCCGCCAGAGCCGGAGAGTTGATCAAGGTAGACTCGCTTATATCCGCTCTGACCAACCAACTGGATTATTCCTTGAAGGAAAGCACTGCGCCTGTTACCTTCAGGGAGGAGCTGGCGGCTATGGTGCATTATGTAGAGCTGATGAAAATCCGTTATGGCGGCCGGTTTCTGCTGGAATGCGACCCAGACCCGGCAACCCTGTCCTGCAGGCTGCCCAAATTCGTTTTGCAGCCTCTGGTGGAGAACGCCATCTTCCATGGCCTTGCCCCCGGCACGGAGACAGGTATCCTGTTCGTGGGCAGCTCCTTTGCCGACGGCAGGTGGAAGATCCAGATTGAGGACAACGGCGCAGGCATGGCGCCGGAAACCCTGCTCCGCCTTAAGCGGCAGCTTGAGCATGACCATGAGCCGGATGAGAAAACGGGAATTGGCCTAATGAATGTGCATCAGCGGTTCCGGCTTTTGTTCGGCGGGGACTACTCTATGAGCTTGGACAGCTGGCCGAAGGCAGGCACCCGCATTCTGATTGAGCTGCCTGTGTGGACAGACCGTGAGAGTTTGACAGAAGGGAGCTAATGTTATGAAGCGCATTTTAATTGTGGACGATGAGCCCATTGCCCGGCAGCATATCCGGGCTTCCTTTCCTTGGGAAGCATGGGGAGCCTATATTGCAGGCGAGGCGGCCAATGGCGAGGAGGCTTTGCGCATGTGCCGGGAGGTAAATCCTGACGTAGCCCTGATTGACATTACCATGCCCGTCATGGACGGGCTGACGCTGCTTGAGCAATTGCGCAGCCAGTTCCCCCAGGTCCGCTGTATTATGCTGACGGCCCACCGGGACTTCGAGTATGCCCAGCAGGCTATGGCGGGAGGCGCTTTGGGCTATATCCTGAAATCGCCGATTGATCTGAAGGCCGCCCGAACTGCATTGGAGCGGGCCTACAGCGATATTGAGAAGGAATCCGAGCTGACGGCCAATATCAGTCTCCGGAACAGCCTGATCCGCAATTACCGCTACCCGCTGCGCAAGGAATTTCTGGAGAATGTGCTGTCCGGCATATTGAGCCGCCGGGATGAAATGCTGAAGCGCGGAGAGGAGCTGGAGCTGCGGCTTCAAGCGGATTATTATACTCTGTGCCTCTTCCGCATCGACCACTTGAGTCAATATGCCGTGAAATACCAGCCCAAAGAGCTGCCTTTAATTGAATTCAGCATGCTGGAAATCATCCGCGAGGTTCTGGACGGACTGGCTCTGGGGCAATTCGAGCTGTTCCCCTGCCGCTTCGGAACAGCGGCGGTGCTGTTCACCGGCAGCCGCGCTCCGTTCACCCCGGCTGCAATCAGTGAATGGTGGGCCGAATGCCAGGCTCCTCTGCGGCAATACATGTCCATCGGATTGGGGGCGGCCTGCAGCAATCCCTTCACCAATCTGGCCCGGCTGCGGATGGAATTTGTACAGACGGAAAAGCTGCTGGAGCACCGCTTCTACCAGGAGCAGCCCCGGCCCGTGTTCGCACAAGGGCTGGCGCCGTTTCAGGAGCCGCCGAAGGAGCCGGTTCTTGCCGCTGCGGAAAGCTTCGGGGAGGCGTGGCATTCCCCCCAGCCCGCAGAATGGGAGCGTTGGATTCGCTCCGCCAGGGATCTGCTGCTGACCTATAGGCCCCATCCCCAATGGGCCAGAAGCTGGCTGAAGGAGCAGATTGCCGCCCTGCCTGAGCCCGAATTGAGAGAAGCGGCCGCAGTCGCGGAGGACGCCACTCTTCACGAATGCCTGTCGGCGCTTCGGGATGCCGTTTTGGACTGGAGAACCAAGGAGCAGCACAAAAAGCAGCTCCGCCCCGAAATCGCCGCTGCCATCCAGTTTATCCGCCATAATCTGGACCAGGAGCTGACCCTGGACTTAATCGCCGGAAAAATCCAGCTCAGCACCTCCCACCTGGGTCATCTGTTCAAGAAGGAAACAGGCTTTTCCGTTATTGACTATATTTTGGACCAGCGGATCGAAGCGGCCAAGGCTTGGCTTCTAAACGGCACATACCGGAATTATGAGCTGGCGGAAAAGGTAGGCTTCAACAGCTATTCGTATTTCTGCACCGTTTTTAAAAAGCATACAGGCTTGACCCCCAACGAGTTTAAGCAAGCCAACAAGCCCTTTATCTCCACCTGATCGGGCAGACAAACAGCCGCTCCTGCGTATCCGGCATAGTATGCCTTTACGCGGAGCGGCTGTTTTCGCAGGCGCTTTCCCAATTGCTTTTTGCCGGACAGAATTACTGGAATTCCGCCGCAGCCGTGTATTTCATGCCGGGCTCCAGAATAAAGCTCAAGGCTTCGCTCACAGGCAGTCTGCCAAAGGAAACCGGTTGTCCCAAGGAATCGGCGGCATCCCGTCCATTCCCATGGCTCCACGCCTCCGGCGCCCCCGGTGCGGACAGAGGGGTTTTCGTCACCCTCCAGCTTATTTTGCCCATCTCCTGTCCCATCTTGGAGCAAACCTTCCGAACGGCCACAATGCTTTCGGAGATTCCGTCCGGATGAATAAACCGGTAGACGGTTCCGTCCGGCGCTGTCGGATATACCTCGGCCATACAGGGGCCTTCGGGAGTATCACGGCGGACCAGTATCCCCGCTCCCCCCACAAACACCGGAACAGCATCGGCAGGGCGGGGATGATCCTTCAGGATCTGCGGCCCGCGATAGCATCGGCCTGTTTCATATTCCATCCAATCTCCGGAGGGCAGATACACATCCCGGGTCTGCGCCGTTTCAAAATCATTCCCGTACAAGGGGGCAGCCAGCAGAGAAGGGCCCAGCATCCACTCGTATTGCCGCGTATGCCGGTTGGCCAGCCCGTGAACCCCCGGCTCTTCGGGAAAGGCGATATGCAAGGGGCACATGGCCTCGGGGTAACCGGACCGGAAGGCATGAACAACCGAGCTGTAGATGTAGGGAGCGTAGCGGTTATGCCAATCCACCGCCTTTTTGACAGCGGCTTCGAAGCGCGGATGCTGCATCTCCCACGGCTTCCGGCCCATGGACATAGCAGGACATACGGCATTGAACATGGCGTTGCGCACAAAATACCATTGATAGCTTGGCAGCGAAGGATCGGTTTTGGGCGTACCTCCCGTTATATCCGGGTACAGATTGGACACGCCGCTGGCCGCAAACCCAAACAGATTAAGCGGAACCCGTTCCTGGTCAAAATGAAAGCCCTCCCCTTTGCCGTAATAGGTGTCATTAATCCGGATCACGTCGCCGGGAGCGGAATAGGCGGAATTGCGGACAATCACCAGATGCCCCCGGTCCATAAACGCCTCGTTGATGGGGTTCCAATTGCCGTCGGCATAATGCTTGGTGTAGACCATGGCATCCTCCTTAAAGCCTTCGGCTCCCCAAGTCTCGGCCAAACGGACAAACCAGTCCAGGGCCTCCCGGTTGCGGCTGTCCAGAACATACAAGGTTCCTTTGGGGAACTCCGCATTGGTCAGCCTTACCAGGCCCCCATCCTCCCTCCGCAGAAAATATCCCCGCTCCAGCCCCTCTTCCACAAAGGCTCCGTTATTGACCGGGTTATGATAGCCTCCGTCATCCCGTGGAGCCTTGAAGTGATGGCGGATGCCGAGCAACAGCTTGATGCCGCTTGCCTTGAACAGGCTCTTCATCCTCTCCGGGTCCGGGTACCGGGGATTGGGCAGCCCGTCTGTGCGGCCCTCCTCCTCCAGGGTGTCCCACAGATTGAAGCTGGTGGTGGTGCCCTGCTCCGGTGATTTGCGGTCCCCTTTCCAAAAGCCGGAGCCTACCACACCCCAGGCCAGTTCGTAGCCGCGCTCCCGGTATTCCGCCAGCGCCTCCTCCACGGCGGACTGGTATGCATTCCAGCCAAGGGAACCGTATGCCTCCCAGCCTACCCGGAACATGTCATACTTGGGCTTTCTGTCGGGATACCCCTCCTCATGGCGGACACGCTGGTATTCCCGGTATATGGTCTTCGTGTCCCCGAAGAAATAATACAGGCTGCCCAGGCTGCGCACGCCATTTGCTCCCAGCATGTTCTCTTCCAGTGTAAAAGACGCCCGTTTGGAGCCCTCGGCAAACAGCACCTGTGCAAATCCCTTGCCGGGGCAAATGGCGAAGGTGGTCAGGAAACGCATATTGGTGCCTTGATTCACCATATCCTTGCGGCTGAATCCGAACAGATCGGCGCTGTCCCGAGCGGGAATATCCAGCTTGCCTTGGGCAGGGGCATCCTCGGTCAGCACCGTATCCGTATGGGAGCCGAAATCCCCCATACCGTAAATGGGCCGAACCGAAGCTGTCCGCGCCTCGATGACATATTTCCCTTCCTTCGCCGGAGTAACGGCAAGCCGGAAGGAATGCTCCTCCGGATGCAGCACCACCTCCGCTTCGTCTCCGCCTTTGTTGCGGACGCGAAAAACAGCCGCTTGTCCCCGCGCTCCTGCATAGTCCGCAGCAGCAGCATCGTACAGCACCGTTCCCGCTATGTTGGACCACCGCAAGCCGCATACGGGATGGGCCTCAACCAGCGGCATGCCCGATGCATCGGTCACCCGAAAGCGGAAGCCTTCCCTGTCAATAAAAACGCTGTAATGGAGCGAATGAATTTCGATGGTTGTTTCAGTTTGCACAGTATGATTCTCCAAAGAGAACACCTCATTTCTGCATCAATGATGACGGGGCCGCCAGGCGGTACAGTCTGTAAATGAGAACCGCCGCTTCCGCCCGGGTGCACTCATGAAGAGGCAGGAGCCGGCCTTCGTCCCCCTCCACAAGTCCGGCGGCGGCCAGCAGCATAACGGAAGGGCGGGCGTATCCCGCCAATTCGCCGCTGTCCGTGAATGCCGGTTCTGTCCTGTCTCCCGGAGCTTCCCGCAGGACCCCGAGGCGCTCTGCAGCGCGGGCTGCCAGCACCATCATGTCCTGCCGGCTAAGCCCTTCTCCCGGAAGGAAGCTGCCGTCCTCCGTACCTTCCACTATGCCCAGACTCCGGGCAATGCCAAGAGGGTCGGCATAATAGGCATCGGCATCCACATCGGTGAAGCTGTGGCCGGGAGCGCTGCGCAGGGACAGAGCCCGGACCAGCAATACGACAAAATCCGCGCGGGTAACGGTGCTGTCGGGAGCGAATCTTCCGTCTGCCACACCGTCCACAATTCCTTTTGCAGCCAGCGCCTCCACCGCCCGTTCGGCCCAAGAGGCATGGCCCATATCGGAGAAGCGGGTCTCCCGGTAGGCAATTCCGTAGCTTCCGTCGGCGTAGGCTTGAAACACCACCGCTCCTAATTCGGATACGTAGCGGCCTCCGGGAAGGGGAACGGCATTGCCGTAGCCGTCCAGCTTCACCGCCGCAATTTTTTCCGGGTCTTCCTCCGGTTTAGGAGTATAGGGCAGCCGCACCGTGATCCCGCCTCCGGCCGGATTCCTGTAAACCGTTCCCGATGGAGCGGTTACAGCCAGCCTGACTGTATGGCGCCATGCAGAATCTCCGGAGTCAAGCAAACCGATGGAGATCCGCAGCTCATCCAGGGGAGGCTGTGCCGGGTCCAGCAGATCAGGCGGGAGCATCACTTGAAAGGAAGGCAAATCCAGCAGAACTCGCGCCCGCTCCTCGCCCCCCGGCTTGCCGGCATAACCTCCGGGAAGGGTCAGCTCCCAGGCGGTTACGGCCTCCCCGAGCCGCAATACGATTGTTTTGCAGCCGCCGGAATCTGCCTGGGCCAACCGGAGAGCCGCCTCCCAATCGGCTGGCGCAATGGCCGCCATGGCCCGGCCATCCTCCAGAAGCGAAGAAGCAGGCTCTATCACGGCCCGGCCAGAGGAATCCCGGCTTATGGCTGCGGGAGGTTCCGTATCTTCGTTTGCCGCAGCAGGCTCGGATGGCTCGGACGGTTCAGATGGCTCGGATGAGCCCGGGTCCTGCTGAACCTTCAGCACCAGCTCCGCCGGAAACAGCCAGTCCTCCGGGTCCTGCGCCGCAGGAGCAGCCCTGATCCGGGCAATACCTGGGGCATGGGCGGTGACAAGCCCGTTTTCATCCACAGACGCGGCTTGGGGATCATCGCTTGACCAGACCACAGCTCCTGCCGGCAAGCCCGTTTCCCGAACGGCGGCGCCAAGGGCGACGGTTTCTCCCGCAGCAATGAGGCTGACGGCAGGCTCAATGGATACATGCCGGGGCATCCGGTACTCCATTAGCGCGAATCCGTCCGCATCCAAGGGCTCCTCCTCCGCCAATAGTCCGGCCCGGCCTTGGAGGAGAGGGTCCGCATCGGTAACAGTAAGCTTCTTTTCCCCATCCAGATAGCCCGTGATCACAGCGCCTGCCATTTCCAGCTTTAATGTATACCATTTGCCATTGGTCACCGTGGCCGCTTTTTCTCCCAGCAGCACATAACCCTCCGGCGTTTTCTTCAGCAATTGCAAGCGGCTGGTATCGGAGAACATCCGCAAGAGATAATAATGGTCCGCATCCTGGTAACGTCCCACTATTCCCGAAGCGGTAATCGTCACCTCATTGTTGAAGCGCAGCTGCGCTTCCGCGGCATAATCGCCGTAAACAGCGTTGTGGGCGATGATGGAGGCTCCTGCCGTATCCGTTTGCCGCAATATGCCGTTTCCGTTCTCGGCAACGGCCGTCCAGCTTCCCGAAACTGGCGTCCAGTCCGGCAGTTGCCCATCGTCGAAGGAGTCTGCCGCAGCCCTGTACATACGCGGCGCATCCTCATGGACAACCCGGAAATCATCCACTGCCACAGTCTGATTCCACGCTCTGACCCCGATGGCGCCGGAACGGAAGGAGGTGTCCGTGTACTGGATTTTCTGGACGCCGTCCACATAACCGGTCAGTTGGTCTCCAATTGCCGCCAGCTTCAGGGTATACCACTTCCCCGTCTCCGGAGGACTGTCCAGCTTGGCGGAAGCCAATGAGCCCCACTTGCCGTTGATCTTGCGGTATAGCTGCACATTGTTGCCGTTGGTGTTCCAGTGAAGCCGCAGCAGATACATATTGTTCTCATCCACGTACCGGGCCGTTATGCCCGATGCGGCCCCGGAGCCGCTGTTGTCATATGCCTTGATGCGCGCCTCTACAGTATAGTCGGACCAGCCCGCATCCCCGGCCCGGAGCATTCCTTCCTCGGCGCCTTGGGAAATCGTCGCCAGCTTCAGCAAGCCGTTTCCTCCCTCGGCCTGAACCTGCCAATCCCCCGACAGAATGGTCCAAGACTCCGCATGGCCTTCGCTGAAGGAATCCTCAAATACGGTCAGCGTCATACTTGCCGGCTTGGGCACACTTTCCCCCTCCGTGGGGGGAAGACAGCCCGCAGCCGGCAGAATGGGCGTGCTGCTTTCAGGAGCTTCCGGATCAAGCAGCAATTGATATTCTCCGGATGTGCGCTGCTCCGAATCCACAGCGTAATAGCGGATTTTCTCCGTATTCTTCGGAAGCGGCAGAGAAAATTCAAAGGGGAAGCCGATTTTTTCTATCGTTTTCCATGTACTGTCATCCAGGGAATAATGCAGCGTCATGGTATCCGCATATTCGGGACTGGTATCCGCGTAAACAAACAGGCTGGCCGCAGAAGCGGAGGGGGATAGAACCATGGCGGTCAGCCCTCCCATCGGCTCGCAGCTTTTGATGTAGCTTCTGCCGGGCAGCGCGGGAGTGGCAGCTTCCCCGAATAGCGTTTCCTGCAGAGACGTTTGAACAGCCACATCATCCACCGCAAGGGCCGCAAGACCATTGGCGGGAACCGTTACTGCAAACACCCCGTCCGTGACGGCGATTGTCCCTTCCGCGCCGTTTGTCCATATTCTTGCGCTGCGGTTGCCCGGAGCCGAAGCCAACTCAGGATTGATCCGCACTGTTGCCAGCACATCTTCGGCGGATTGATTGGACAAGGCGATATACAGCTTGCCGTTGCCGTAGCCGCTGATATAGTTCAACTGCTTGCTGTCCATGCCGAGCAGCCCCTTGGGGAGCCACAGGCGGACATCCTCATCTCCGTAGAAGGTGCCCGGACGGTCCCCGTATACCTTGCTTTTAAAATATGCCCCGGTATCCGTATAGCGGGAAGGGAAGCTGATCCTTGACAGGGACCGGTTCAGCGTATCGCTGACCAAATAATCCACCATCATGCTTGCCATGGGAAGGGGATGGTTCATATGGGCCGTGTTTGAATACGTATTGTACCATTGCAGCGGGTAATCCGCTTTGCCGAACTTCAGGGAATATTGATTCCGGTAGGTATAGCCCGGATAGTTCGCATACCGTCCAATTATATTGGCTTTGCCCACATCAGCCAGAAAGGAATCACCGGAATAAGCCGCCGCCCTGGCAAAATACGGGGCAATATACGGCATGAAAATTCCCCTGTGGCTATTGCTGGTGCCTGCCGCCTCCGAGATCAGGCCCGCTTCGGAAATTTGCCATGCCGGAACGGTCTCTCCCTCCAAATCAACTGTTCCCTCCGGAATAACCGGAGTATATTGCATGAACTGGGCAAATTCCCGCATGGACGCCACGGCGGCATCCCCGTAGCGGGTTTCCCCGGTCAGATCATACATTTCAAACAGCGCATCGTACAGAGAGCCCAACTCATTCCAGAAGGAGCTGTACGTATCCCGGTAATCCAGCGGAACTGCATCTATGCGGTACCGGATGTAATCATCCGCCGCCTGCCTGGCATCCGCCAAGTATTCACCGTCTCCTGTCATCCTGTACATGCTGATCAACGGGCGCAGCCAGCGCTTGGCATTGTCCAGCGCCTCCTCCCGGCTGTAGGTGCGCCCCGCTTCAATCACCGATGCCAATCCTCCGGTGATGCCGTAATTCTTCAGAGCCTTGCCGATAGCCTCCTCCGCCAGTTGCTTGAACGCAAATGTTCTGCCTCCTGTCATGGCGTACAGCTCGGCCCAATCTCCGGTTATCCCGTCGGTGGGACCGCCCATGGGATACTCAGGATCATAACCGTCCAGCTTTATGTACTGGCTCTTGCGGGAGGCCAGATATTCCAGAGTGGGCAATGCCCGTTCCTCATACAGCTTTTGGTCATCGCGGACCATGGCCAGGCCCAGGGCATACAATGCCGACTGCTGTCTGCCGTACCCGGGCTTGTCATTGATATATTCATTGGTTTTGTAATCCTCGCGCCAATAGGAATAGTTCTCGCCGCTGTCATTGAGAATGTAGTCCGTCAAATTGTCCAAAGCCTCGTTCAGTGTCACGGAGGTATTGGTTCTGTAATCGCCGAAGCCGTACAAACCTTCCGCCAGATGCCGGAACGTGCCGTAGCTGTCATCCTGGCGGACAACCAGCCGGACGGCAAATTCATACGGCCCGGTCAACAGAGAGCCTTCCCCGCCATAGACCGGGGCATATACCGAAGGAGCCATCCGGCCGGAAGCGTCTCGGAGCAGCAGGCCATATCCGGCATTCTGCATGGTCGGCAGCCTGAAGGCGGATTCCCGCGGATCTGCGGCGATTCCCACCGTCAAGCCGCCTTTTCCGTACATTACCACGGGGATGCCCGCCCGCGATTCGTCCGTCATATAGGATGCGTCGGGAATCCGCTTGCCGGTCCATACGCCGGGCTGGTAAATCCAATCCGCTTCCTCAGCCGAAGAGACGGGTGCGCCGGTGTAGGCAATGGAATAATACATGGGGGCGGAAGGAACCAGCTTCCAGGTGATCCGGGGCTCTCCGGCTCCCTGGGGCAATGCCAATGAAGCCTGCAAGGTATACCCCTCTCCAGAGAGATAGGTCCAGGCCAGGATTCCATCGGCAAAAGCAGACCCGGATGCCATGTGCACTGTACTTTCTCCCGGGGATGCGAAGAAATCCCCGTTGCCGTTCCAGCCCAGCACCGTGTAATTGAGCATGCTTCCCGTCCCTTGCTGGGCTCCGGTAATTTTGGCGGTGCCTTTTTTGGGAGCGGTGCTGCTGTGACGAACAGTCAGCTCGGGAGTAAAGCGCGCGGAAGCGCCGGAGGCTTTTTCCGTGACGACAAATCCAAGATCAGGCTGCTCGGCTACAAGGTAGGCGTCATTCTCCAGCACAGCGGGAGCTGCGCCGCGGCGGACAGACACCGTATACACGTTGGCGGCGGAGGAATCGGCCAGGGAGGTTACCTTTATCTGAACCTTAGTTGTTTCCCCCGGCGTCTTCAACTGGACGGGAGAGGACCAGCTTCCTCCGGCAACTGCTGTACCGTTAATTTCGACGATATCCCCGGCGGTGTTGGGGATGCCCATGAAAGATACGGCTTCGGTGCTGTAGCTCACCGGGAGCTCATAAGCCAGGATCTCAGGGTCAAACGCCGGCTGCAATTCCCCGCCATCGGCGGCAAGGCTTTGAAGAATTGCGGAATCCGGAGCTTCGCGGGCTGTCAACGCTACTGTATATATCTTTTTGACCGTTGGGTCCTGGGCATATACCGTTATGGTAACCGTGCTGCCCCCGGGCAGAACGGCAACCGGAGCCGAGGGGATTCCGCTGGCGGCCGGCTGGCCGTCAATATAAAGAGCTGCCGCGCTGTCTGCCGTCTCTGCCGTTATGGCTACGCTTGCTGTACCGAACGGAACAGATTGGGCATAGGCGGTGACTTCCGGCAGGAAGCCGGGAGTCAGGCCGACGCCGTTCCCCACCTTCAAACTGCGCAAATCCGCATTGACCCGGGGCGGAACCACCCGTTCCAGCCTGACCGTATCGGCATGAACATACGAGGTGCCCGTTACGGAGCTGCCTGCTTTCCTCATTTTGATCCATTGATCCGGAGAGCCGCTGAACTGGAACGTCCCCAGCTCCACAAAGCCGGAGGTTTCCTGGACCGAAATATCAATTACGCGGTAATCCGGCGATGCCGCCGGATGGGTTTGATCCGCCACCTCCAGACCGGCTTGGGCATTCTTTCCATCGGGCCGGACGGTAATATAGACGGAAACCTTGTAAGTCCCCGGTTCAAAGCCGGGAGCCAAGGATGGAATCCATTGAACGCTGGTATTTGACCCTCCCGTGTTCACTGTATTGCCGATAAATCCGGCAATGCTGGATGTGCTGAAGCCGTTGTTGATAAAGGCCGCATCCAGATTGTCGATTACAATGGACTCATTCCCGCCGGCAGACACGGAACGGGGCGGAATAGATCCGAATAAAAGTGCCAGGCACAGAACAAACGCCAGTGTACGGCGCATTCGCACGGACAAGCTGAAAAGCAACGCAACCGACTCCTTTCGCAGGATAGTTATCTTTCCTCTCCAATGTAAACGGATTCAGAGGCGCTGCCTATACAAAATCGGGCGAAAATCATCACTATTCCGCTATATTTGAAAAGCCATCCCGCTAATTTGGCCGGGATGGCTTTCTTCACAATATGCTTCTCTTTTTCCTTTTATATCTCCTGTACAGCTTTGATTTAATAAATTTTGATCTCGGTCACCAGGGCGCTTGCGCCCTTCAGCTCAATCAGCCGGTCTGTGGCAGGCAGGCTGCCTCCGGTAATGGAAACTGTCGGCGCTGCATTGTATACCGCCTCCTGGACGGTGCCGTTTACCGTTTGGGCAATTTTGATGGTGGCAATTTTGCCCTCTGCGGTCAGGGTCATATCCTTATAAACGCCTACAACCGTGAAGGATGTGTTGGTAACTGCATTGGTTACCTCCACAAAAAGCGCAGTTCCGTTATAAGTGCGGATTTTCAGCGTATCGCCTGCAACCAACGCTCCCAAAGCCACCCGGGAACCGTTGCGGAAGATGAAGGCGTTGGCGTCCACCACTATGGAAACGGTTTGGCCGTCCTTCTCCACCTGCAGCACGTTCCCGGCGGGAGCGGCAGCCAGCTTGCCGGTTACGAGAGTCTGATCCTGCCCGGAGCCGTTGCCCGGCAGCTGCTCGCCGGTGCGGTCCAGAAGGGCCGCCAGCTCCGCCCGGGTTACAGGCCGGTCCGGACGGAAGGTATTGTCCTCATAACCGTCGATCAGCCCTTTTTCCAGGGCAACCTTTACATATCCTACCGAACCGGCGGGAATTTGCGCCGCATCACGGAAGGTCAGCTTCTCGTTCATCTTGGCTTTGGCTTCCGTGCCCAGTTTCATGGCCTTCACCAGCAAGGTTGTGGCCCACAGGCGGTCTGCCGGCTTATCCGGCTGAACCTTATCGTCGGATTCCAGGAACAGATCATTCTCGGCAGCCACCGCCACATAACCGGTTGCCCAGGCGTATTGCTTTTTCACCTGGTCTGCGTCCTTGAAGTTCAGGTTGGAGTTCATCTCCTCGGCGGATTCGGCTTGCTCCCGCAAGCCCATCAGGCGGACAGCCGCCGTCAGCGCCTCAATGCGGGTAATGGTCTTCCGGGGCTGGAAGGTGCCGTCCTCATAACCTTCAAACACCCGTTTGGAGGCCAGGCTGGCAATATATTTCATCGCCCATTCCACATCAGCGCCTGTCACATCGGGGAAGTTCAGAATAATGTTCACATTTCCCTTGGTGCTGGAGTTGGAATTGGATTTGGCTTGGGTGGTGTACTTGCTGTCGTTGTTTTTGCCTTGATCCCTGCTATTTCCTTTGCCGTTGGCCAGCGCCGAAGCGCCGCCTCCCGCCAGCATGGAAACCGCCAGTCCTGCAGCAATCATTGTTTTCATTGTCTTTCTTGCCTTCATCTCTAAAGCACTCCCTCGCTTTGGATTGGGAGACTGCGACGAACTAAGTACCGCTAATTTACTGACAAAACTCCCAAAACCGTGGAGATTTTGTCAGCAAAAGCGGGTACTAATTTCCTCGCAGCTCCTGGGAGACTGCGACGAACTAAGTACCGCTAATTTACTGACAAAACTCCCAAAACCGTGGAGATTTTGTCAGCAAAAGCGGGTACTAATTTCCTCGCAGCTCCTGGGTATGGTTCCGGCCAAGAACCGCTTCGCGAAGTGGGGATTGATGCTACAGAGTTTCGGGGGGCAAGAAGAGATTGAGGGGGTGGGAGGAACATGATAGACTGGTAAGGGTGAAATAGATCCCCCAAAAGTGAAGAGAATAAGGAGATGTATATGCGCAGAAAAAAGAAGTCCGTGTTGCCCCGCTGGGGATTCCTTGCCGTCCTTCTTGTCGTCCTGGCAGGCTCTACAATCGGGTATGTCCAATTCCGCGATAACCGCGCTGATCCTGCGGCAAAGCCGTCTGCGGCCGCCCAAACGCCGGCACCCAGCGCAGCGGCCAGCGCTTCCCCTGTCCCTACCCCCAAACCCATCCCTGCGGAAACGGTGGATGTAGCCATTATCGGCAGCGAGCTGGAGGGGATGTATCTGGCCCGGGCGGCGGCAGATGAGGGGCTAAGCGTCAAGGTTATCGACCCCCGGGCCAAGGCCGGCGGACAATTGCTTCAAGGAGAAATGCTGTTTCTGGATGAAACCCGGGATGGCAGCGGCAAGCTGTTGGTGCAAGGCCGGGCCAAGGAGCTGTTCGACGGCTTCCGCGCCGGCAAAATCCGCAAGCTGAGCGAATTCCAAACCTACTACGCCAAGCTGGTGAACGGCATCCCCATGGAATCGGGAATCACTATTCAGGAGGTTGCCGCAGCCCCGGGTATTCAAGGAACGGAGGCGGTGCAATCCGTTACATACAAAACCGCGGACGGCACCGAAAAGAAGCTCACCGCTTCCTACTGGGTGGAAAATTCCGACTTTGCCGCCCTGGCCTCTCGCCTCGCGGTAACCCGCCTGCCGGGTCTGGAGAAATTTTACGGCCAGGAGCAGATTGAATATATGAGCGCCGGCATGATGATGAAGTTCAAAAACGTGGACTGGGCCCGTTTCCAGGCGGCCTACAAGGAATCCGTCAATGAAAGCTTCGCCATTGGGCTCACCGGCGTCACCCGGGGATACAAGCCCACCAATGACAGCGTCTTTCTGCGCGGGCTCAATGCCGTCAGCCAGCGGGACGGGGAAGTGATCATCAACGCCTTCCTGCTCTACCAGGTGGACCCTTCCGACGATGCCTCCATTGCCGCCGCCAAGGAGCTGGGCCAAAAGGAAATCCCCCTGATCCTGCAATACTTCAAGAAAAATATGACCGGCTGGGAAAATGCCGAGCTGAACGGCTTTCCCGACTATCTGTACATCCGGGAGTACAACCATTACGAAACGGATTATGTGCTGAAGGTTTCCGATGTGCTGGGAGCCCGGATGTTCCCGGACAATGTGAGCATCGCCGGGTATCCTCTGGATCTCCAGGGGCTTAAGGCCAACAAGTGGGGCATTGAGATGGGCCGTCCGGACAAATACGGCATGCCCCTGCGCAGCTTCCAGTTGAAGAACTACGAGAATGTGCTGATGGCGGGCAAAAATGTGGGGACTACCGCCATTGCCTACGGCAGCGCCCGGATTCAGCCCAATACCTCCTTGGCCGCGGAATCCATCGGCGTCATTCTGGGCCAGATCCACGGCAAGAAGAAGCTCCGGGAGCTGACAGAGGCCGACTGGAGCACCCTGCACCCGTACCTGGAGAGCAAATACGCCATCAAGGTTACCGGCGTCACCGGCACCAACAAAATCGCCGGCTGGACGGCGGAGGAAATCGCCAAGCTGGACACCGGCGAGATCGTGTACCCCAGCTATGTAAAAACACGCAAGCCGTAACACAAAACACAGAACGGGCATCCCAAGAGGGGCGCCCGTTTTTTGGCGCGGGAGAAGGCTGCCTTGTGGCGGCTTGCTTGTATGCCTTCAGGCGGGCCCGATCCTGGCCCAAGTAAGAGACAGATGAATTTGCCAAGCTGATGTAAGCGCCATAAAAATGTATGCTATCCGTTTATTCGCCCCCGATTTTCTCAATTAGCAATCATGAAATGTATCCTATTCGCTCCATTCTGCCTATTTGGCGGAGTTTGAGTGGTATTAGCATACATTTTATGTACACTAATTGGCGATTTTTATCGATTTTATGCAAATAGCATACATTTGTTATGCGCTATCATTTTCCTTGCCGCTAAAAAAAGCGCCCCCTTCCCCAAACCGGGGATAGCGGGCGCTTTATCCTTTTTCTTACAGCTCCTTATTCCTGGGAGCCGCGCTTCTCCTTCAGCCAGCGGGGCGCTCCTTTGTTCTTCTGGTCGGCCTTGCGGGCTACCTTGCCGCCCCGGGCCGGGACTCTCGCCTTCGCTTCCTGCGGCCGCGGACCGGAAGCCTTCTCCCGCCCCCCGGCTGCCGGAGCACCTGCACCGCGGCGGTCGCCATAAGCGGCCTCTGCGCCCTGACGGCTTGCGCCGACAGCCCGGCCGCCCTTCTCCCGGGGCTCCTCCCGGAGCTCCGGGGTGCTGTCGCGGGCCTCTGCCGCCCCTCTTGTGCGGTCAACCACAGGCGCGCGTCCTCCGCGCCCGGACTGTCCGCTTCCCTCCAGCTGGTGGAGCAGCCGTTTGGGCAGCTCCTCCTGCCGGGAGAGCCTGCCCTCGAACAGCACTCTTTTTTCAAAATCGACGCCTAGGCTCTTGGAGAACTTCTCCAAAATAAACAGCTGGTTCGGCGCGCACAGGGACACCGATACCCCTTGCCGTCCCATCCGTCCCGTCCGGCCGGAGCGGTGCACATAATGATCCGCATCCACCGGCAGATCGAAGTGGAACACATGGGTCACCTCGGGAATGTCCAGTCCCCGGGCAGCCACATCCGTAGCCAGCAACAGCTGCAGGCGGCCCTCCCGGAAATCCTTCATCACCTTGGCCCGGTCCTGCTTGCCCGCCTCGCTGTACAGGCCCTCGATGGAAAGACCGGCGTATTGGAGCTTGGCCAGAATTTCCCCGAAGTCACTTACCTGATTGGTAAACACCATGCCGGAGCGGGGCTCCAATGTCTTCACCAGCCTGCGCAGCGTATCGATCCGTTCCCGCTCGGAGGTAACCACGTACAAATGCGTAAGGGTGCTGGCCGTTTTGTGCTCGGGTTCGATCTGGACGGATACAGGGTCGCGCATCCAGCGGTCTGCCAGCTGGCGCACCGGATCGGGAATGGTAGCCGAGAAAAAGCAAAGCTGCCGGTCCCGCATGGCGCTTTTGATCACCGTTTCCACTTCCCGGCCTTCTCCCTGCTCGAAGATATGGTCCGCCTCATCCACAATAATGGTTTTGATATGGTGCATGGACAGCTTCCGCAGCTTGATCAGCTCCAGCACCCGTCCGGGAGTGCCGATGACCACCTGGGGATGAAGCCGCAGGCGGTCAATTTGCCGGCTGATGGAGGCGCCGCCGATCAACAGCTGCACCTCTGCGCCCGTATCCTTGGCGGCCTGCTCCATCACCCGGAAAATCTGCGCCCCCAGCTCGCGGGTAGGCACCAGAATCAGCGCCTGCTGCTTCTTCAGAGCAGGGTCGATCCGCTCCAGCACCGGAAGGGCATAAGCCAGCGTTTTGCCGGAGCCTGTCTGGGATTGGGCAATCAGGTCCCGCCCCTCCAGAATGACAGGGATGGCTTCTTGTTGAATGGGGGTCGGTTCGGTAATATTCATGCTGCGCACATTTTGAATCAAAGCTTTGCGAAGCGGAAGGGCTTCGAAAGTATGAATGGTCATGAAAAAACTCCTTTTGTATCGTAACTATATACTCAAGCTACTGCCCTTAACACTCCCGCAACTGTCTTGAGCGCTGCGGCGCAAACAACACAATTCCCACCTGCGCTAACCATTCGGCCTGGGGCAAGGACCGTGTTAGTTCAGGGTAGCGGACAAGGACCGTCCCTTATCTGTTCCCCTCAGTTTAGCCAGGCTCGTGTTGGTTGGCCGCGGCGCTCCCGAGGCAATCATAACCTTACGCTAAAAAAACAGCGGCATTTCTCCATTATAGGATGCCCCAAGGCCAAAAGTCCAACCATGCGGGCTCCGGGAGAGTCTGACCAGCGGTCAAACTCCTAACGCCTGATCCGCACGCCCTCCCAATTTTCCTTCAGCTTATCACGGACGGCTTCCCGGGCCCGGTAGAGCTTCTGGCGCACCACATTCTCCGTGGTCCCCAGGGCGGCAGCCATTTCCCGGTAGCTCAGGTTGCTGTACCAGCGCATCTCAATAAGCTGGCGGTATTCCGGCTTCAGCAGGCCCAGATATTTGCGGATATCCTCCTTCATCAGGTTTGCTTCCACCTCTTCCTCCAGGGAAGGGCGGACTACCCCGGGAGGGGTCCCGCTGCCGCTGAACACCTCATCCGTTTCCAGCTCGGTCCGGTTGCGCTTCAGCTTCCGCAGGTAATTCAGCGCAACGGAACGCGCCACCATCCGCAGCCAGCCTTCCATCCGCCTGATATCCTGCAATTGGTACGACTTTTCCAGCGTCCGCAAAAAAGACTCCTGGATCACATCCTCCGTCGCCGGATACTCCTGAAGAATAAAGAAAATCACCGGATAAACCAGCTTGTAGTATTCTTTATAAATTTCCTGCTGGGTCGCTTTGGGCAGGGATATGTAATTTGATGTGAACAGCATGGACAGGTATACAGACATGAAAGAACCTCCGATAAGCTGCTGAACGCATATGTCGCTTTAATCCTATATTAGGGGAAGTTGCCCCAGGAAACAACGCAAATTTATCCAAAGGCCCATCTTTGCCCTCCCCCCTGAAAAACCAACGGAAAAAGCGCACCCCCGTTCTCCTTCGGGAATGCGCTTTGTTCAGGTTATTTTTGGTTCAGCCAACGCCCAACCGGGCCATCGGCCAGACGGGGGAAAAGCCGGAGAATTTTCGCGCCCGCGGCCGGAAAAAAGGGCATGTCCACTTCCTTCCGCCCTTTGGCAATGGCCTCCGCCGTCTTGCGGGCCACCTGCTCCGGGCGCAGCATCATCCAGCGAATGTTGTTCACATAATGGCCCTCGGGATCAGCCTGGTCAAAAAAGGGCGTGTCAATCGGCCCGGGATTAATCGCCGTCACCGTAATCCCCGTACCCGCCAGCTCCTGCCGCAGGCTGTCGGTGAAACCCAGCACCGCATGCTTCGACGCGCAGTAGCCGCTTCCTTTGGCCGTCCCGATCTTGCCGGCAAGGGAGGCGATATTCACAATCTGCCCCCTGCCCGCCTTCTGCATATGGGGAAGCACCACCTTGGTGCAGCGGACGGTTCCCATATAGTTCACGTCCATCATCTCTGCAAAATGATCCAGAGGCGCGGCCTCCGCCCTCTCAAAAATTCCAAAGCCGGCATTGTTGATCCACACGTCAATCCGGCCATGCCGGGACATAATCTCCTGCACGGCCCCCTGCACACTCTCGTAAGACGCGATATCCATAGCCGCCCAGGAGGCCCGTTCCCCCAGCCTGGCGGCCAACATGCCCAGCCTTTCCGGGGAACGTCCCGCAAGCACAACATAGGAGCCCCGGCTTGCCAGCTCTGCCGCGAGGACGGAACCAAGACCGCCGGAGGCCCCGGTAATCACCGCTACCGCTCCGTCCAGGGAGATGCCCTTCATTTTATTAATTGTCCCCCCTCTCTAGGAAATCAGTACCTGAATATCCATCTCTCCGATTCCGCCCATAATGAGGGGGATGGTTAAGGCCCGTTTGGCGGTGAAGCCCGCATGGCTGGACGATTGCAAAACCACCGGAGGCGTAATATCCACCTTCACCCCTTGATTAAACAGGATGGTGCTGGCATTGCCGCTGATCATATTGCCCAGCTCGGATATGGCGCTTTTGCTCATATCGTCGATTTCCGTAATGGTGAAGCCGCCCATCATCGCTGAAACCAGCTTCAGCGCCACCGATTCATGAAGACCAAATACAATATCCCCTTGCATTTGTCCGTTAAGCCCAATCTGAATCCATATGTAATTGTCGGCAAGCTTCACATCTTTAATGGCCAGCTCTCCCGTGGTCGGGCGCACGCACACCATCTGCTCCAGCACAATACTGGCAGATTCCAGAAATGGATTTATGTATTCCGCCTTCATTATAGGCCTCCTAACCGCTTCCAGGGATCTTCCGTAAACTTATTTTTTCATTATATACGATATGGCTGGGACTCGTATACTACAAAAAACGCTAATTTTTTCAAATTTCCCTCCCCCATACAAGAAAAAAGCCCCGGTTCAGGAGGTTCCGGGGGGTAAAAATTAAGATTTGGCGCTAATTTCCTGCTCAGCTCTTCATGCCGATCCGGTTGCCGGAGCTGTATCTGGCCAGCCCCTTATAAAAGACAGCAATGGCGCTTATACCCAAGATTGCCGTCACCAGCAGCAGCCCGGCCACAAACCCGCCGTCCGGCATCCGCAAAAGTCCCACAGGCATGTAGCTGATAAAACCGGCGGGAATCACCGTAAACAGCAGGATTCTGCCCATCCCCTTGAAGATATCCGTCGGATAGGTGCTGAAGGTGACAAAGCCGATGAAAAACTGGTAGCCGAGATTTTCGGCATTGCCGATGTAGAAGGCAAGGGATTGGGTGAGGATATGAAAAAAGGTGAAGAGCAGGGTGGAAAACACGGCAGCCAGCATGAATTTTCCGATTCCCGGAAGGGAATGGTCGCCGAACAGCCCGTAGGTAATAAGTCCGAACAGCAGATCCCCCGCCGCCAGCAGGGACATCCGGTTTACCAGCAAATTCAGCAGTACCGGCTTGGGCTGGATCAGATAAGCATCCAGATCTCCCCCCGCCACCAGATTGGCAATGCGCAGGGCGTTCCCGAACAGCACATTGGAAATTCCGTAGCCGGTAGTGCTTACGGCCCACACCATCATTACATCGCTTAGGGACCAGCCGTTCACCAGGGGAAAGCGCTGAAAGTACATGGCCCAGAAAAAGAGAAAAACGGCATTGTTCAGCATCATCATCCCGGCTGTCAGGAAGAAGCTCATCCGGAATTCCATGGCGCCTGCCAGATTCAGCTTCCAGGCTGTCAGGACAAAGCCGTATCTCCGCAGAAAGCCTTTAGCCGCCGTTAACATTGAGCCGCTTCACTCCCTTCCGGTACACCGCATACAGCAACGCGCCGAATAGTCCTATCCAAAGCGCCTGAATGCCCACCATCTGCACCATTCGCAGAGCATCGAACTGGATGGCCATTTTGACGGGAAAATAAATCATGGTCTGAAAGGGCAGAAACCGGCAAATGGTCCGAAACGGCTCCGCAAACAGCTCCAGCGGCAGCAGCATGCCTCCTATGGTGAACAGCAGCTTGTCGTAGACAAATACCAGCCCCTGAATCTCCTCCACCCAAAAAGCGCAGAGCGCCAGCAGCATCCGGATCATGAAGTTCAGCGTCGCCCCTCCGATTAGAACCGGCAGAAAACCAACCCAGCCCCAGCCAAAGTCCGGCAAGCCGAACAGGAAAATGCCCAACGCCCCGCCCACCAGCAGGTTGGAGACAAGCCGCACCGCAAACTCCCCGGCAAATTCCGCATACCGGTAGCCCACATAGCTGACCGGGCGGCAGAGCAGATAGCCGATGCCTCCGGTTTTGACCTCCTCCTCCACGGTCACATGCAGCTTGGGCATGGCCATGGTCAGGGATTCGGAGAAAATCAGATACCAGATCAGCTCATGGTAGCGGTAGCCGCCGATGACGGTTTCCCCCGATCCTTCATAGGTAACGCTCCACAGCTGGGTGAACACATAGAGGATCAGAAGCAGGAAGAGGGTGCGGATAAACAGATCGGCGGCATACATGAGCTGGTTCTTCACCGTTATTTTGCCGATGGCCCCATATTTGCCCCACTTGAACACCGATTGCATAGCTAGCTCCCTCCTAAAAGCGGCGCCGGTTCGGCAGGCCGGCCTGCCAGCTTCTCTGTCCGCTCGTATATCTTGGCGATGATCTCCTCCATGGGCGGGTCTTCAATGGTCACGTCCCCGATTTTGCAGCAGGCCACCAGCTGGCCCAGCACCTCCTCGATGCCGATGAGGGAGGTATCCACATTCAGCTTCAGTCCGTGATCCGTCTGCTTCAGGATGCGCACACCCGGCAGTTGGGGCAGGACGGACGCCTCCCGCAAGCGCAGCTGGATAGTTTTATAGGTCAGATAGTCCCGCTTCATCCGGGCTACCCGCTCATCCAGAATAATCTCGCCGTGGTTGATGACAATGGCCCGTTTGCACAGCTGCTCGATGTCCCCTGCATCATGGGAGGTCAGAAACAGGGTGGTCCCCTCCTCCCGGTTCATCTCCAGAATCAGCTCGCGGATTTTCTGCTTGACGATCACATCCAGCCCAATGGTCGGCTCATCCAAAAATACAACGCGTGGCCGGTGCAGCAGCGCCGCCACAATTTCGCAGCGCATCCGCTCCCCCAGGGAGAGGCGGCGCACGGGTGTGTTCAGGTAAGGCGTAATTTCGAAGCGCTCTGCCAGATCGTCCCGGCGGCGGATAAAGTCGGCTTTGGGCAGCTCGTAGATGCTGCCCAGAAGCTCGAAGGAATCCACCGGCGGCAGATGGTACCACAGCTGGGATTTCTGCCCGAAGACGGAGCCCACCAGAAAACCCAGCCTGCGCCGTTCCTCCCAGGGGCACAGTCCCAGCACCTCCGCCGTACCCGCGGTGGGATGCAGGATGCCGGTAAGCATCTTGATGGTGGTGGACTTGCCTGCGCCGTTGGGTCCCATAAAGGCCAGAATCTCTCCCGCCTCCACCTGGAAATCGATGGGCTTCACCGCCAGCTTCTCCTTGTAGACGGGCCGGAACAGCGCCTCCGCGCTGCCCTTTAGCCCCGCCCGCTTCTCCTTGACCCGAAACGTCTTCTGCAGCCTCTCTACCCTTATCGCCGCCGCCATCAGCCCAAACCTCCTTTTGATATCAAACTGTCTTCAGTTCAACCGTCCAGTGCGGGTGCTTCGGATTCCGTCATTCTTCTCCCCGGCATTGGCCGTGGTTCCGCCCGCCTGCAAACCGCAGATGATCTAACGGCGGTGAGCGTTCTTATTTTGCCGAAAACCGCTGCCTGGAGATTTTAACGGCGGCCACAGCCCTTATTGGAGCCAAAACGGCTCCAAACGGCTCCCCATTTACTAAATAACGGCGCTGGCCGCCGTTAGATTTGGACAAGGGTGTTTTTAGGGCAAATAAGGGCTCCAGCTTCCGTTTGCCCTCCCGCCCCGCCCAACCGAGCCGCAGCCTCCTCCAAATACGCAAAAAAGACCCTGGCAATCCCGTCGAAACGGAACTTGCCGAAGGTCTTTTATCCCTACGGTGTTGCGCATTTGCTATTGCACGCGCCGGCCTCGCTCGGTTCGGCAGCTGCTATCATTTAGCCCCGGCTCCCTAGAAGCCCTTCCAATTATTGTTCCCCATCATAGCACAAGGCCAAGTTGGCTGACAAGAACAATTTACACGCCTTGTTAGATCGCCGCGGTTCAGTTGCGGATCAGGTAATCAAAAGCGCCCAAAGCCGCAGTAGCGCCGGAGCCCATGGAGATGATGATCTGCTTGTAGGCGCTGTTGGTGCAGTCCCCGGCGGCGAAAACCCCGGGAACATTGGTTGCCCCGTGGCGGTCCACCACGATCTCGCCAAAACGGGTGCGCTCCACCGTGCCTTCCAGCCAATCGGTGTTGGGCACCAGGCCGATCTGAACGAATACGCCCTCCAGCTCAATGTGCCGCTCCTCGGCCGTATCCCGCGTGACGTATGTGATTCCGTTCACTTTGCTGTCGCCGGTGATCTCCTTGGTTTGCACGTTTACCAGCACCGTCGCATTGGGCAGGCTGTAGAGCCGTTCCTGGAGCACCAGGTCCGCCTTCAGCTCAGGCATAAACTCCAGCACCGTCACATGCTTCACAACCCCGGCCAGATCGATGGCCGCCTCTATGCCGGAATTGCCGCCGCCGATAACCGCCACATGCTTGCCGGCAAACAGCGGTCCGTCGCAATGGGGGCAATAGGCCACACCCTTGTTCTTGAACTCCGCTTCGCCGGGAACGCCGATATTGCGCCAGCGGGCGCCTGTGGAGAGAATGACGGTTTTGCTTTTCAGCACCGCGCCGCTCTCCAGCTCCACCTCAATGTAATCCTTCTTCTCCAGGCGTTTGGCCCGCTGGGCCTTCATCACATCAATCGGGTATTCACTCACATGCGCTTCCAGACCGGCTGCCAGCTTCGGGCCTTCGGTGTAAGCGACGCTGATGAAGTTTTCGATGCCCATGGTGTCCAGCACCTGGCCGCCGAAGCGTTCGGCGACTATGCCGGTGCGGATGCCCTTGCGGGCCGCATAGATGGCTGCGCTGGCTCCTGCAGGGCCGCCGCCCACCACCAGAACGTCGAAGGGCTCCTTGGCCGCCAGCCGGCCGGCATCCTGCCCGCTGCCCAGTTTGGCGAGGATCTCCTCCAGGGAGGTGCGGCCGCTGTGGAAGAATTCGCCGTTCAGGAACACGGCAGGGACACCCATGATCTCCTTGCTCTCCACTTCATGCTTGAACACGGCGCCGTCAATCATGGTGTGGGTAATGCCCGGATTAAGCACACTCATCACGTTCAGGGCTTGCACCACATCGGGGCAGTTGTGGCAGCTCAGGCTGACATAGGTTTCAAAATGATACTCGCCGCGGAGAGCTTTGATTTGTTGGATCACGCTCTCTTCCACCTTGGGCGCCCTGCCGCTCACCTGCAGGAGTGCAAGCACCAGGGAGGTGAATTCATGGCCCAGCGGAATGCCGGCGAATACAATCCCGCTCTCTCCTCCGCCGGCGCGATTGACGCTGAAGCTGGGCGTTCTGGGCAAGGAGGCTTTCTCCACCGTGATCCGCGGCGACATGCCGGCGATCTCTTGGGCCAGGGCCAGCATCTCGGCGGAGGCGGCATCTGTTCCCGCGCTTACCTGAAGGAGGATATCCCCCTCCAGAAGCTGCAGGTATTGGGCAAGCTGCGCTTTAATATCTGCATCTAAGGCCATATGCTTCAGCCCCTTAAATCTTTCCCACAAGATCCAGGCTGGGCTTCAGGGTTGTGCCGCCCTCCTGCCACTTGGCGGGGCAAACCTCGCCGGGGTGGTTGCGCACATACTGGGCCGCCTTGATTTTGCTTACGACAACACTGGCGTCACGACCGATGCCGCCGGCATTGACTTCAACCGATTGAATCACGCCGTCGGGATCGATGACGAAGGTGCCGCGGTCGGCCAAGCCGGTGGCTTCGCCCAGCACGTCGAAGTTGCGGGAGATGATGTGGGACGGATCGCCGATCATGGTGTAGGTGATTTTGCCGATGGTGTCGGAGGTATCATGCCAGGCCTTGTGGGTGAAATGGGTATCCGTGGAAACGGAATACACCTCAACCCCAAGCCCTTTCAGGGTTTCATATTGATTCTGCAGGTCCTCCAGCTCCGTGGGGCAAACAAAGGTAAAGTCGGCGGGATAAAAACAAACGACGCTCCACTTGCCTTTGAAGTCCGCTTCGGAGACTTCAACAAAATTGCCGTTGCGGTAGGCGGACGCGTTGAACGGGAGCACTTCTTTTCCAATCAGAGACATAGTGTAATTCCCTCCTAAGGTTTAATTGACTCTTTTATTATAGTTTCAAGAAACCTGTGTTATGTGGATAAGGATATCACTGTTTTTCTCCGGAATCATGAAGTTGGGATGAAGATAACATGAAGTTCGGGTGAAGAAACGGGTTCTCCCGCCGTTATCCTTGCTCCTCCAAAAAACGCGCGCCGGCAATTCCCGGAGAGGTCATCTGGTACGGGTCGAGAATTTCCTCCAGCTCCTCCTGCGACAGCAGATGCTTTTCGATGATGATTTCTTTCACTGTACGGCCGGATTTCATGGCTTCCTTGACCAATTGGGCGGCCACCTCATAGCCCAGATGGGGATTCAGGGCGGTAATTACGCCGAAGCTCTGCTCCACATACCGCCGGCAGCTCTCCCGGTTGGCCTCCAGTCCTTCCAGGGCAAATTCCCGGAAGGCATCCAGTCCCCGGGTCATGATCTGCAGGGATTGGAGGAGATTGAAGGCGATAACCGGGCCCATGACATTCAGTTCAAACTGGCCCGCCTCGCAGGCCACGCAGATGGTATGGTCATTGCCCATCACCTGGAAGGCCACCTGGTTCAGCACCTCGGCCATCACCGGGTTTACCTTGCCGGGCATAATGGAGGAGCCGGGCTGCCGCGGCGGCAGCAAAAGCTCATACAGGCCGACCCGGGGGCCGGAGGCCATCAGCCGGATGTCGTTGCAGATTTTGGACAGGTTGACGGCGCATACCTTGAGGGCTGCCGACAGCTCCGTGTAGGCGTCCGTGTTCTGGGTGGCGTCCACCAGATCGGCGGCGGGATGCACCGGGAGTCCCAATTGCTCGGACAGGCATTCCGATACCCGGGCGATATATTCCGGCTTGGCATTCAGTCCTGTGCCCACGGCGGTAGCGCCCATGTTCACCGTCAGGAGCTCCGCTCCCGCCCGGCGGATGCGCTCCCGGTCCCGCTCCAGAACGGCGGCATACGCCGCAAACTCCTGGCCCATGCGGATGGGCACCGCGTCCTGGAGGTGGGTCCGTCCCATTTTGATCACATCGTCAAAGGCTTTGGCCTTCTCCCGAATCTCGGCGGTGGTCCGGTCCATGGCCGCCAGCAGCTCCTGGGACAGCCAGTAGGAGGCGATCCGCAGAGCGGTGGGAATGACGTCATTGGTGGATTGGGACATGTTCACATGGTTATTGGGGCTGCAGTGAAAATATTCTCCCTTCTGCTTGCCCAGGAGCTCCAGGGCCCGGTTGGCCAGAACCTCATTCATGTTCATATTGATGGAGGTGCCTGCGCCTCCCTGGATGGAGTCCACGATAAACTCCCGGTCAAATTTTCCCTCCGCCGCTTCTTCAGCCGCCTGGACAATGGCCTCGCCCACCCGGCGGTTCAGCAGATGGGCTTCCATATTGGCCCGGGCCGCCGCTTTTTTCACCTGTGCCAAAGCCTTGACCAGGGTCCGGTGGACGGGAACGCCGGTGATGGGAAAGTTCTCCACCGCCCGGATGGTCTGGATACCGTAATAGGCATGGGCGGGAACCTGCTTACTCCCAAGAAAATCCTTTTCTGTACGAGTTTCCATAAGGCGTCTCCTCAGGGCTTTCCGCAAGGAAAGCCGGCATCGTAAGCATTTACTGGGCTTTCCGTCGGCAAAGCCGGCATCGTAGTCATAACTTAGCGTTTGTAGCTGTCGGACAAGCCGTAGCCGGTATAATCGCAGAGGCTGCGGAACTCCGGCGGAATCCGGCGGGCCACGCCTGTATCAATGGCTGCGGTAATGACGGCGGTGCGGACGGAATCCACCACCTTGTCATTAAAAATGCTGGGGATGATATAGTTTTCGTTCACTTCATCATCGGAAATCACAGAGGCAATGGCGCGGGAGGCGGCCAGCTTCATCTCTTCGTTGATGAGGCGCGCCCGGCAATCCAGCGCTCCCCGGAAGATGCCGGGGAAACAAAGCACATTGTTGATCTGGTTGGGATAGTCGCTGCGGCCTGTGGCCAGCACCCGCACATGGGGCTCGGCCAGCTCGGGATCAATCTCCGGCTCGGGATTGGCCATGGCGAAGACAATCCGGTCCTCGGCCATACGGAGCAGATCCTCTATCTTCAGCACCCCGGGGCCCGATACCCCGATGAATACATCGGCGCCGTCAATTACCTCGGACAGCCCGCCGGACTGCCGTTCGGGATTGGTCCGTTCGGCCAGCCAGTTCCACATCTCGTTGGCATAGGTCCGGTCCGCCGTAATGGCTCCCTCCCGGTCTACGGCCACCAGATTCTTGACACCAGCCGCCAGCAGCATTTTGCAGCAGGATACTCCTGCCGCCCCGGCGCCTACCACCACTACGCGGATGGAGCCGATCTCCTTGCTCGTCACCTTCAGGGCATTAAGCAGCCCGGCCATCATGACCACGGCGGTGCCGTGCTGGTCATCGTGGAATACGGGAATGTCCAGCTCCTCCGTCAGCCTGCGCTCGATTTCAAAGCAGCGGGGAGCGCTGATATCCTCCAGATTAATGCCGCCGAAGCCGGGAGACATGGCCTTGATGGTGCGGATGATTTCCTCCGTGTCCTTGGTATCGAGGCAAATGGGGAAGGCGTCCACATCCGCCAGCTGCTTGAACAGCATGGCCTTGCCCTCCATCACCGGCATGGCCGCATGGGGGCCGATATCCCCCAGGCCCAGGACGGCGGTTCCGTCTGAAACCACCGCCACCGTATTACGCTTGATGGTCAGCGCAAACGCCTCCCGCGGCTTGTTATGGATGGCCATACAAACCCGGGCCACGCCGGGGGTGTACACCCGGGACAGGTCCTCGCGGTTTTTGATGGGCATGGTGGGTTCGACGCGGATTTTGCCCCCGAGATGGACCAGGAAGGTGCGGTCGGACACATGCAGTACGGAGACGCCGTTCAGGTCCTCCAGGGCATCCAATACCTCCTGGTAGGCCGCCACCGGGATATTCACTGTAATGTCCCGGGTGGATTTTTCCTTGCTGGAGCGGATGACGTCGATGGCCACCAAATCCCCGCCCAGGGAGCTTACGGTGGATACCACACTGCTGAAGCCCACTCCGTGTTTTTCCATTTCAATCCGTATAATTATGCTTGTCGTTGCAGCCAAAAGAATCCATCCTCCGATTAAACCGTTTTATAACCGTCTCCAGTATACTTCCACTGCTGCGCCATTTCCAGCCAATGGTCAAAAAATAATCCCCCCCAATTAAAAAGCGCAGCACACTGCATTTTCGTAAAAAACGGATCATCACATTTTAAGCTGATTTTTATCCTGCTTTAAGCTTGTTTTCAGGTTCGGGGGGTATCCTGTTCATACTCCCTTTCTTTATATACTGTACTTTTTTCCCCGGCATCTGGACGGGGAGTTTTTTTTTGCTGTCCAGCTATCCGGACCGACGATCCTCTATTTTGCCTATTTACCCCCATTTGGACTTTTGACGGACACACCATCCTTTATTTTGTTTATTGGAGCTCATTTCCCACTTTTTCTGCCCTCATAACGTCCCCTCTGTCCGCACAAATGAAAAAGAAGCCCTTTCCGGCTCCTTAAGGGAACCTGTGTCCGGCTAGCCTCTTCCGGCATTCCCTACACTCTGCGTTTTTTCGCATAACACAAGACGTTCCCGCAAAAAGTAAGGCAGGACCGGGCGCAAACGCAAAAAAACACCCGCCGCCCCTCAAGGCGCCCAGGTGTTGCTGTTCATGGGAAGACATGGTACAATGATAGTTGCACCATATACATATAAATAAAAATAAGAAAAACCAAATTTTGATTTTCCTAATCACATTGTAGCAGAAAAAAAACAGTCCGTCAAACTGAATTTTCGGCCTCCTCTCATACAATGAAGAGCCGCCTTTTTTCAGGAAAATGCTGTGTACTGCACTTTTTAATTCGGGAGCTCCCCCAAAAGTACCCGGATTCCGCTTCAAAGCATCTCGTCACTTTTGGGAGACTGTTTCATTATCCAATTGACACGGAGGTACACCCATGAGCACAAACCCTGAAGCTCAAAAAGCTGAGGAAATCCGCCTTGCTCTCACGCTGCGGGAAATCGATGCCCAACTGCTCAAAAATCAGAGCGTATCCGACGACCGCAGGGACGATGTGATAGAGGTCCGCAAGATGATCTGGGAGGAAATGCGCCAGGACAACGCCAACTGGGCGTTTAAATTTGAGGCGGCCGGGGACGTGGTGATGAACTCCCTGGAGCTGGCCCGGATCGAACGGGGCTATCTGAGCGCCCAGGCCGCCGCCCGCAAGCTGCGGCTTTTGCGGAGCACTCCTTATTTTGCCCGGATCGATTTTCAGGAGGAGGGAGCCCCGGCAGGGCAAGAGCCTGAGCAAATCTACATCGGCCTCTCCTCCCTGCTCGACGACCGTACTCTGGAGCCCATTGTGTACGACTGGCGGTCGCCGATTGCCAGCATGTATTACGATTATACTCTGGGCTCCGCCCGTTACCCTACTGACGAAGGTTATGTGAACGGGGAAATTCTGCTGAAGCGCCAGTTCAAAATCCTAAACGGCAAGCTCCAGCTGATGTTCGACTCCGGCATCCGGATCGGGGATGACATGCTGCAGTTTATGCTGGGCAAATCCTCCGACGACAAGATGAAGAGCATTGTCACCACAATTCAAAGCGAGCAAAACCAAGCCATCCGCTACGAGGAGCACCCTGTTCTGATCGTCCAGGGGTCGGCAGGCAGCGGCAAAACCTCCATTGCCCTGCAGCGTGTGGCATACCTGCTCTACAAATACCGCAAAAGCATCCAGGCGGATCAGATGATCCTCTTTTCCCCCAATCCCATGTTCAGCGACTATATCTCCAATGTGCTGCCGGAGCTGGGCGAGGACAATATGCGGCAAACCACCTTCCAGGATTTCGCCCTTCACCGCTTGTCCGGATTCATCCAGCCGGAGGACCGCTACACCCAGATGGAGGCCATGCTTACGGGAACTCCCGGAGAGCCGGGTTATGACGCCAAGGCGGCGGGAACTGCCTACAAGTCCTCCCAGGCCTTCCTCCAGGTGATCCGCAATTATCTGGCCCTGCTGGAGGAGGAGGGGTTGGCCTTCGATGCCGTTCCTTACGGCGAGCAGGTCTGGAAGAACGAGGAGGCATTGTCTGCGCTGTTCTACGGCGAGTTCCGACGCCACCGGATGGATGTCCGGCTGGAACGGATGGGCGAGCTGCTGCTGGGGGAGATTCCCGAGCTGGAGGAGCGGCAGTCCCGCAAGCTGTATAAAACCATGCTGCGCCACCCCAAATATCTCGGTACGGAAGATGAGCTGAAGCAGCAAAGCCGCAAGCATGTCCGCAGCAAAACCACTGCCATGAAATCCTTCATCAGGCGGCTCCAGTTCGTCAACCCGCTGCGCACGTACCGGCAGCTGTTTGCCGACCAGGGGCTGTTCCGCCGCGTTGCCGCCGGCACACCGGAAATACCTGCGCCGGAGGTATGGCAGGATATCTGCGCCTACACGCTGGAGCAGCTGGACCGGGGAATCGCCCCGCATGAGGACGTGCCTCCCCTTCTGTTTTTGCTGGAGAGCGTCACCGGCTGGAACAGCTTCAACAGTATCCGCCATGTGATTCTGGACGAAGCCCAGGATTATTCGCCGTTTCAATATGAGATCATCCGCCGCCTGTTCCCGCGGAGCAAGCTGACGCTCTTGGGGGACCTGAACCAGGCTATTACCCCCAACATGCGGATTGAGTCCTACGGCTTTGTGGAGGAACTCTACGGCAAGGAGCAGACCGGTATTCTCCGCCTCTCCAAAAGCTACCGCTCCACTGCGGAGATTGTGGAGTTCACCAAGGCGCTGCTGCCTGACGGCGAGGCCATTGAGGCCTTTAGCCGCAGCGGGGAGAAGCCTCAGTTGGTTAAGCTTGAGGCGGAGCCGGAGGCCAAGGCCCGGCAGGTGGCCTCGATGATCCAAAGGCTGCGGGACGGCGGCTCCCCTTCCGTGGCCGTCATCTGCCGGACAGCGGCGGAAGCCCAAGCCGCCTACGAAGCGCTGCAAAGGGCAGGCGCTCCCCGCCACCTTCATCTGGTCACCCGGGAGGAAACCAGCTTCCGCAATACGCTGGTGGTGATTCCGGTTTACCTGGCCAAGGGGCTGGAATTCGATTCCGTGATTATCTGGGATGGAGGCGCCTCGGTTTACAGCCGGGAGGAGGAACGCAAGCTGTTCTACACCGCCTGCACCCGGGCGATGAACGTTCTGTATGTAGGCTATTCGGGAGAAAAAAGCCGCTTTTTGGAGCTGGCGGATCGCTCGCTGTATGAAGAGCTGCCGGCCGACCTTTTGTGGGGACAACCTGCCGATGCAGTCTCGCCGACAGGAGGGTGACAGGCATGCCCGGATTTATCATCGACCTGGACGGAACCATGTACGCGGGACGAAATCCCATTCTCTATGCGGGTGAATTCATCCGCGCCATCCGCGATGAAGGCTGGCCTTATCTGTTTCTGACCAATAACTCTACCGTGTACCCCGGGGAAGTGGCGGCGCTCCTGGAGGAGCTTACCGGCGTTCCCGTGGCCAAGGAGGAGGTATTCACCTCCGCCATGGCGGCTGCCCGGTATATCGGCTTGCACGGACAAGGGAACAGGGTGCTGTGCATCGGGGAGCAGGCGTTGCAGGAAACGTTGGCGGAAGCGGGTTTTCTGCTTACGGCGGAAGCGCCGGATTATGTGGTGCAGGGCATTGACCGGGAGTTCACATACGCCAAGCTGGCCCAGGCGGTAAGCGCCATCCGGGACGGGGCAGTCTACATCCAGACCAATCCGGACCATCTTCTCCCCAAGGAAAATGGCCCCATCCCCGGCTCCGGAGCCATCGGCGCAGCCATCCGCACCGCCTCGGAGACAGACCCGGTGGTGATTGGCAAACCCTCCCCCATCATCAGCCGGTACGGGATTGAGCTATTGGGGCTGCCGCCGGAGGAAATCTGGATGGTAGGCGACAATCTGCGCACCGATATCGCCGCAGGCGCCGCGGCTGGCACCCGCACCGCGCTGGTGCTGACCGGCCTGTCCAAGCCTCATAATTATGAGGCCCTGATTGAATCGAGCGGCATCAGACCGGATGTGAGCCTCCATCATCTGATGGATTTTTACCGGTGGCTGAAGGACCGGGAGCAGAGCCCGGGATAGAATAGAACCGGCATAAGATATTCTTAAGATTTGCCCGTAGGCCCTGTTAAGATTTTGCAGCTACAATGAAAATGATATGTTTTGCCTGCTATCCCGACTCTTCTGCGAAAAGTCTCAGCTTATGCTTAAGGAGTGAACCCCATGCCCTCCGAAACGATCCTTGTGGTGGATGACGAAAAGGACATCCTTGATCTCTTGGAGATTTATCTGACCAACGACGGCTATAACATTCTGAAAGCCTCCGACGGCCTGGAGGCCCTGGAGGTTGTGTCCAAGCAGGTGGTGGATCTGGTCATCCTCGATGTGATGATGCCCAAGCTGGACGGCATCCAGACCTGCCTGAAAATCCGCGAGCAGCGCAATATGCCCATCATCATGCTGTCCGCCAAAAGCCAGGACATGGACAAGATTATGGGCCTCTCCACCGGCGCCGACGATTATATGTCCAAGCCCTTCAACCCACTTGAGCTCATGGCCCGGGTCAAGTCCCAGCTCAGGCGCTACACCCGGCTCAATGTGCCCAATGCCCGGAAGGAAAATGAAATCGAAATTGACGATCTGATCATCAACACCACTACCCACGAGGTGAAGGTGGATGGCCGGGACGTGAAGCTGACCCCGCGGGAATTTGCCATTCTGGACCTGCTGGCCCGCAACCGGGGAATGGTGTTCAGCATTGAGCGGATCTATGAATCCGTATGGGGCGAGGCCTTCTTCGAATCGGACAACACGGTGATGGTCCATATCCGCAAAATCCGCGAAAAAACGGAAGAAAACCCGCGTCAGCCCAAATATATCAAAACCGTTTGGGGGGTCGGCTACAAAATTGAAGCTTAAACCGGGGATACGCAAGCTTCTTTTCTGGAACCGTCTGGAGCAGCTGGCCGGCGTCTGCCGCAGAGTTGCCGAAACCGCCCGCCTCAGCATTATCCGCAGCATCCGGCTGCAGCTGATGTTCACCTTCGTGCTTTGCCTGTCCGCCGCCGCCCTTGTTTATGCGGCGGTGAATGTTTTCTTCGGGGAGCTGAACCGTTCTCCCGTGCTGGATTACCAATACGGCATCGAAAAAATCGACGATCAGGCCCGTGCCATCGCCTCCTACCTCAAAACCCCGGATGTCAGCTACCAGGGGATTACCGACTACATTACCCGCAATGCGGGCTTTTCCGGCAACAAGGTGCTTTTAACAGACCTGGAGGGAAAGGTCTTCTTCAAAACGCCTGATGCCACTGAAACCCAAGTGGATATTCACAGCATCATATCCAAAGCGATGGAGCGGCGCTATACCAGCACCCCCATTCAGGAGTTCACCAGCTTTTACCCCGTCGATCTTAAGGACCAGCCGGCTTATCTGATTGTAAGCGGCGTTCCCCAGCCCAGCATCTCCTACAAAAGAGGGTCGAGTCCCTTTACCCTGATGACAGCCATTGCCGCCTTTATCTTCCTTTTCTATTGGCTGACCAAACGGAAAATGGACTATATCGAGGAGCTGGCCCGGGGCCTGCAGGAAATTTCCAAGGGCAATCTCCAGTTCCGCGTCCCCCTGCGCTCCAAGGATGAGCTGGCATCCCTTGCCTCCAGCATCAACCGGATGACCGGGGCCCTGCAGGCCACCATGGAGGAGGAACGCCGGGCGGAACGGACCAAGAACGAGCTGATCACCAACATCTCCCACGATCTGCGGACGCCGCTGACGCTGATTATGGGATATTTGCGGCTTCTGAAGGATCGCCACTTTGAAGATGAAGCCCAGGCCCATAATTACGCCCAAATTGCCTACAGCAAATCGGAAAAACTGAAGGTGCTGATCGACGATTTATTCGAATACACCAAGCTTTCCAACCAGATTGTCAATATGAACCTGGAACGGGTCTGCCTGAATGAGCTCCTGGAGCAGCTGACGGAGGAGCTGGTTACCTACGCGGAGGAAAACTCGCTGGTTCTGGTGAAGGACATACTGCCGGAGAGGCTTTATGCGGAGATTGATGCGGCCCAAATGATCCGGGTGGCGGAGAATCTTCTGGTCAACGCCATCAAGTACAGCTCCAAACCCGGCGTGGTAACCGTGAAGATGGACCGGGCCAACGACCAAGCCCGGGTTTGCATTATCAACCGCGGCACTCCCATTCCGGAGGAGGAGCTTCACCGGGTATTCGACCGCTTCTACCGGGTGGATACCTCCCGCACCTCCGCAGGAGGCGGATCAGGCTTGGGGCTGGCCATTGCCAAAAGCATTGTGGAAGCCCACTCCGGGGAAATCTGGGCGGAATGCGAGGGCGATGAAATCCGCTTTTGCGTCCTGATTCCGTTGAATAGACATTCCAGCCGCCTCTAAACCCTCCTCAGGAGGGTTATTTATTTTTCCGAAAGTTATAATTGCTTCCAGAGTTTGAATCGCATATAATAGGAACATTGAGAAAATTATTTTATATACGTGATTATTTCCATAAATTAATTTTTATTTCCGGTCAGCCGCCGGAACGTCGCAGCGTATGTCCAGGAGGGCCCGTTCATGAATATGAATCAATTGGAAACCTTTATTACCATCTCCAAAACCATGAGCTTCCGCAAGGCGGGAGAGATCCTTAATCTGACCCAACCCGCCGTATCCGCCCAGATCAAAAGTCTGGAGGATGAGTATCAAAGCGTGCTGATTGACCGCAATCAGCCCGTTACCCTTACGGACAGCGGACGTGTTTTTTTGGAGCATGCCATGAAAATTGTCCGTACCGTGGAAGAGCTGAAGCAGCGCCTGGCCGACCTGGAGAATACGCCTCAGGGCCATATTCACCTGGGGACCACCACCTCCATCGCCATGCAGACGCTGCCGAGGGTCCTTTCCTATTTTCAGAACCAATTTCCGCTGATCAAAATTACCATTCAATCCATGCCCTCCTCCCAGATTATGACCAGTGTGGAGAATGGAAACGTGGATATTGGAATTGCCTACCTGTTTGAAAAGAATCCGTATCTGGAGTCCTCCATCCTCTATTACGATACCTTCGAGCTGGTGGTGTCTCCGGACCACCCGCTGGCTTCGCATGAGCATGCGACTATTGAGGAGCTGCGCCATATTCCGCTGGTTATGCTTTCCCAAGACACGGCGGGGCGGCGTTTTGTAGACCAGCTGTTCAAGAAGCTGGACATTGTGCCGCAGACGGTGATGGAGCTGGCCAGCAGCGAGGAGGTCAAGCGGATGGTGGAGATGAACATGGGCGCCGCCATTATTTCCAGACTGTCCATTGCCAAGGAGGTTCGCCTGGGTACGCTCAAGATGATTAAGGTGAATGAATTGGAGATTAGCCACCCGGTTGGGGTAGTATATAAATCAGGGCGCTATCTCAGCTCTGCCATGCAGCAATTCCTGAGCGATCTGAAGGGAATGCCGCAGGACCAGTTCCTTGGTTCGGAATAAGGCGGGCGCCCATTTACCTCGGAGAGTCAAAGGAGACGCCTATGAAATTCGATATGCATACCCATCACAGCCGCTGCGGCCATGCCCGGGGACATATCCGCGATTATATTGAGGCCGCCCTCCGCGGCGGACTGCAGGTGATCGGCATCTCCGACCATTCTCCCTATTTCGGGGAGAAGCAGGATCAGGCCCAGCCCCTGATTGCCATGGCCAAAAGCGAATTTCCCCGCTATGTGGAAGAGGTGCTGGCTTTAAAAGAAGAGTACCGCGGCCGGATCGAGGTGCTGCTGGGTGTAGAATCGGATTTTTTTCCCCAGCATGCCCAGTTGTATCGGTCCATCTATGATAACTACCCTTTCGATTACATTATCGGCTCCGTCCACCAATCCGGCGGCGTCAGCATTTTCAACAAGAAACGCTTCAGGAACCTGTCGGAGGCGGATAAAATCCGGGAGAAGGAACTGTATTACGATCTGATCTTTCAATCGGCCAAAAGCGGCATGTTCCAGATTCTCGGACATATCGACGCCATGAAGGGCTTTTATCCGGCTTTTTCGGATATCCGCACCGAAGCGGTAGAGAAGACGCTAAGGATCATCGGAGAGGCGGGTATGGCCATTGAGGTGAATACCTCCGGCAAAACCAAGGATGCAGGGGGCTGGTACCCCTCCGACGAAATTCTGGAGATGGCCCTCCACCATGGGGTGTCCATAACTTTCGGGTCGGACGCCCATGATCCTGAACGGGTAGGGGATGAGTGGGAGCTGGTGGCCCGCCGCCTGAAGGAAATCGGCTTTGACCACTGGGTGTATTACAGCGCCAAAAAGCGCATGGCAGTCCCGCTTTGAGGCTAAACGCCGGATGGCGTTGGGGAGAGGTCCTGCCATTGCCTCCCGCAAAAACCGGAGTCCATGCTCCGGTTTTTTTGCTGCGTATGAGGATAAACACAGCGGCTATCCACAACCATAGAAAAAAAAGTGACCCTCGCCGGTAACAGCGGGGCCGAATCCATCATATATGAAAAAAGGGGGTCTTGCTGTTATCATAGCCTGTACGTGTTAGAGAAGGGTAACACCGGTATTTCATTTGTGTTACAAGTTGGGCACAGGAGTGCTTGTCCCCCATCTGGAGCAATTTTCATTATCAGGATCCATAAAATGCTCATTTGCCATGGATTTCCACTATTTCGTATACTACAGGTATCACCTTTAAAAAGGGGGCGGAGCCTTGTTTCAGGACTTCCACCATCAGCTGCACACCAAGCAGCAAACGGCATCCAAACGCACATTGTGGATCACCTTATGGATTACCGTGTTTTTCACGCTTGTGGAAATTATCGGCGGGTTTGTTTCCAATTCCCTGGCCCTGCTGTCGGATTCGGCCCATATGATCTCCGATGTGATCGCCCTTTCCCTGAGCATGGTGGCTATCTATCTTGCTTCACGACCGCCTACCCCGCGCTTTACCTTCGGTTTTCTGCGTTTTGAAATTATCGCGGCCTTTCTCAACGGGCTGGCTTTGGCCGCCATTTCCATCGGCATCATGATTGAAGGCATCCGGCGCCTGATTAACCCGCCGGAGGTGAATTATCCGGTGATGCTTGCCATCTCCTCCATCGGCCTGGTCGTAAATATCGTGCTTACCATCGTCCTGAGCCGAGGCATGAAGGAAGAGGAGAATCTCAATGTAAAAAGCGCCCTGTGGCATTTTATCGGGGACCTGCTCAGCTCCATCGGCGTCATTGTCTCCGCCCTTCTGATTCTCGCCACCGGCTGGCACTGGCTCGACGCCTTCATCAGCATCGCCATCGGCGGCATCATTCTGGTCGGGGGCGCCCGCATTCTCCGGGAATCCTGCCTGGTTCTGATGGAGTCGGTTCCCGAAGCGTACGATCTGGAGCAGATCAAGGGAGATATCCGCTCCATCCCCGGTGTGGAGGATGTGCATGAAATGCATCTGTGGGCCATATCCAGCGGGCATTATTCCCTCACCGCCCATGTCTTCGTCAACAGGGATATGCAGCCTTTGTGCGTCATCCTGGCCATCAATGAAATGCTTAAGGAGAAATACAGCATTGTCCATGCCACCATTCAAACGGAGCATGCCCAGATCCACCCCCACGGCGAATACGGACGGCGTTTTCTCGAGGAGCACGGGATGGAGGATGAGGACCCCGGATTTTCCTGCCCGGTATGAAATAAGTGAACGCTGCCAACGCAAAGACGCCGGTTGTTCCCGTTAAAGGAGCAGCCGGCGTTTTAATGATTGCTTCAAATATGCTTGCTTAATGTTCCCCGCGGTCAGGATCAGACTCCAGTTCAGCCAATACCTCTTCCGGCAATCCGGTTGCTTTGCGGATCATCTCCATACTCATCCCCATGGCAAACAGGCTCCGGGCTGTTTCAAGTTTGCCTTCCAGCTTCCCTTCCAGTTTGCCCCTCGCCTCACCTTCCCGGCGAAGCCGCTTGTCAATCTCAAATTTGGCCAGAAACTCCATAACAGCCTGCTCCTCATCGGGCTTCAGCATTCTGGACATGCCCATCACCTCCAATAATTGTTTGATGTTCGTCTCCGCCACCAGGTCCAGCAGCATTTCGTAACGGCTGTCCTTCCGGTGCTCACCGTATTCCTTCAACAAGGAGGCAATTTCCTTTTTTACATCAGAGCGGCGGGTCAAAAGCCGGATAAACCGGTTTTCCTCCGCACTCAGTTCGTCCACCACAACAAACTGCATAGCAATGTCCCTGTTGTGGGCCGTATAAATGCCGGGATGTCGCGCTTCCAGCAGAACATCATGCACCCGCTCCAAATACTCCGCAAGCTTCGCGGGAAATACGCTGCACACGCAGCTGATAGTGAGTTCCTCCACGGGCAGAGCGTTCACTTCCCTGCCCAGCGTCTTATACAGGTAGGCATACGCCTTCACCTTATAATAATCATCAATGCTGAAGTAGTCCTCAGGCGACTTATACTCCACAATATTATGCTCACGAAAGATTTCGGCAATATTTTTAAGAATGGGCACATCCCGCTTTTTTCGGATAATCAAAAGATCGATTTCCAGCGGCTTGCGGGTAAGCTGGACCTCTTCCTGAATGTCCAGGGCATCCTCATAATCTCTCAGCTCCAGGCGCAACGCACTGGCAAATACGGGATGCCACTGCATCCGCTCCGGCTTCTCCATAACCCGTTCCCCTTTTGGATTTATTATATCATGGGGGGATGAAAGGCAACAAGATTGAGCTTGGCGCGGCAAATGATAAAAAGCCCCTGCAGCAGCTGCCGCAGAGGCGAGGCGTGAACATACTTCAAAGCAGGCTTATTCGTACCAGTAGCCTTTATGGCCTTTTTCCAGGCGCATGAGGGCTTCCAGGTAGTAGTAGTCGCCCCAGATCATGAAGTCGTCGGGGCTGTGGCCCAGGCGCACGGCGTAGGAGCCATGCTCGATGAAGCCTTCCGCATCCGGCTGGTTCATGGTGGAGTAATGCTTCACCAGGCTTTCCATGGTCTTCTGGACGCCTTCCTCCAGATAAGCGCGGTCCGGGTCATTTTCCGGCAGATGCTTCAAGAGCTCCAGGATGCCGCAAGCAGTGATGGCAGATGCGGAGCTGTCCCGTTTGGTCTCCGGTGTAATCTCCACATCGAAATCCCAGTATACCACATTGTCCTCAGGCAGGCGCTCCAGGAAGTATTTGGCCATTCTCTTGGAGGTGTCCAGGTACTTGGCGTCTTTGGTGTAATGGTAGGCCAGAGCAAAGCCGTAGACGCCCCAGGATTGGCCGCGGGTCCAGGTGGAGCCGTCGGTATTGCCTTGGTGGGTGCCGCCGCGGACCGGCTCACCGTTTTCCGGATCAAACCAGAAGGTGTGGTAGGAGGAATCGTCGCCGCGCACCAGGAACCGGCGGGATTTTTCCGTATGCAGGATAGCCTTGTTCTTATAGTCTTCATTGCCGGTTTGCTCATAGGCCCAATACAGAAGCGGCAGGTTCATCAGGCAATCGATGATAATCCGTCCGCCGTTGGTGGCATCCCCTTCCCTGCCCCAGGCCTGGATCAGCCCGGCTTTGGGGCGCCAGCGGCGAAGCAGCACGTCGGCAGCGGCAATAGTCAGCTCGCGGGCGGCCTCATCCTTCTCGATCATCCATTGAGCCTTGGAGGAGAGGGAATACAGGAAGCCGATATCATGGTGATCCAGACTTTTCATGGTATTCAGACGGCCGCGGAAGTTCTCCACGGTTTTCGCGGCGGCATCCCGCAGCGCCTCATCCTTGCTGTATTCGTAGGCCAGCCAGAGAATGCCGGACCAGAAGCCGTCGGTCCAGTCGGTATTGTCGTTCAGCAGGTACTTGCCGTTTTCGCTGACATGGGGGAACTGCTCGCCAAACCGTGCGATGTTTGCTTTTGTTTTTTGAACTGCATCTTCAATTGCCTGTTTCCAAAGACTCAATCTGCTCATCTCCTGATTTGTTCATATTGGACAACAATCCCCTAAAATGAAGGGTTGCTTTGAAGCTAAGGATCAACACAAGCGGGGAAAAGCACGTCTTCAACCGGAAGACATAGGCTATTCGGTGGACATCCGGGGGATCAGCCTCATGGGAATATGGATTTCATGGGCCGGGCTGCCGGCCGGCTTCACCGTTTCAAAGCGATCCAGAGAAATGTTCCTAAGCGCCGCCCCCTCCTCCAAATGCTGAAGCAGCATAAATACCGCATGGGAAACCTGGTTGTCCAGATCAATGTCCAGACTGGTGATGGAGGGCCAATTATGCATGGCTACGGACTGGTTATTAATACCCACGACCTTAATTTGTCCGGGGATATGATAGCCCCTGGCCTGCAGAAGGGAAATCAGCTGGAAAGCGTTGCCGTCATCAAAAGCCAAAATGCCCAGCATTTCTCCTTGCTTCACTACGTCCTCGATGGAATCGAAGATTTCGTCCTCAGACATGCTTCGGGTGGGAATAATCCGGTGGACATACCCCTGGCCGGAGCCAAGGGCCTTCACGCCCCGCTGGAACCCAATGAGCCGCTGCTCGTTGGTGGTCCGCGCTCCCTCCCGGCTGATATAGAACAGATGCTTGCAGCCTCTGTCCACCAGATGCCGCACCGCCTTCTCCGCACCCCCGGCGAAATCCAGATTGACTGCGCCCAGCGCCACATTTTCCGGCCAATTCCAGGCATTAAACAGCACCATGGGAGTGCCCTCGCCCACGAATTTGCGGGTGCTTTCCGGGTTCATGGCCAAACCGTGGCAAAACAGTCCGTCAACCCTGCGCTGCAGGAGCATCTCCATATGGCGCTTCTCCAGCTCCGGCTGGCCTGAGGAGGAATAGACCGACAGATGGTAGCCGCACTGATGGACCAGATTCTGCATAACATGGGCAAAATCCGCAAAGTAGCCGCCAAAATGAGGCAGCACCAGGCCCAGCTCATAGGTTTTTTTGCGGCTCAGGCTAGCCGCCATCTCATTGCGGCGGTAGCCGAGAGACTGCACCGCCTCCTCCACCTTGCGGATGGTTTCCTCCGCCAGGGGCACATTGCGGCGATTCAATACATTGGAAACGGTGGCAATGGAGACACCTGCGGCCCTAGCCACATCAACGATGGTTATTTGTTTGTTTTTCAGGGCCGTGCACCTCCGTTCACTTCTGTCTACGGTCTGTTAAAGTTGTGCTGGGCACCCTTACAGGGTTATTGAAACGTTTAAATAAATGATCAAATTTATTGTAGCCTAATTGCGAGCTGCCGTCAATCATGGAATAAAGCGATTTCCTGGGGCTAAAGAGGGGAATGTGCGAAATAGATGCGGGGTGGCATAAGGCAAGTTACGGCCAAGAGGACGGGGAATGGTATAGAGTGAGGTGCGGCGCAGAGGTGTGGGATCGGGGCAAACTGCAGCACGGCGAGTATGGCATGGCATAGGGACATAGGGGGCGCATAACGTGGGGCTGACGCGCAGAAGACATGGGCTTGGGGAGGAACTGTGCAGAGAGTGCGGCCTAACAAGGGATTGCAGCGAAGTCAGTCGGAGCCGAGGATAGCGGAAAAACTTTTCCGCTAATGGAGACGGAGACGGCCGCTGTGGTTGGGCGCTGCGCGTTTATCAAGACGTTTGAGTTTGACGGACTCTGGCTCCGCTATTTCGCTAAAATCCGCCTTTTTTTCTCCCACGCGGACTTACGATCCGTTAAATCTGAAAAAGCGGGGGATTCCATGCCTTCTGGAGCAAAATAGCGGAACCTCTGTCCGTGTAAATCTGAAAACGGATCAAACCCGGAAAATAACGGATTCTCTGTCCGCCCAACTGTGATGAGGATAAACGCCTACCGGCATCCTTTGACAACCTGCGTTTGTCAAGAAATCGTGCCGCTTCACGCAGGGTAATCGCATCAGGCCAAGGTAGAGGGAGCGCAGAAACCGGGGTTTCGCATCCAGGTTTTGTATGTGTGAGAAGGACAAAACCTTCCCGAATGTCCGTTGGAAAGTGGACATCGCGGCTACAGTGGTCGCTCGGGGATACATATCTATATATGGTAGTTGAACAACATTTTTCGCCCGTATATTGTGCTTTCTGCGCAAAGTAAGGGAGGGAAGAGATACTCTGCTCATGTCCACTGTATGAAAGACAAAATTCGTAAAATGTCTACTGTGAAGGAACAAACCCACAGCGCAACCGCGTTAAAAACGTATAGAGGCAGGTTTCGTACAAAATCCAATGCAATTGTCTTAGGCTGTTTCCAAATAACGGTTGCGCCGCTCCGCCATTTGTGATACTCTTACAGTTCCGCTTTATCGGCTTATGACGCCGGTTTTTACTGGCGTAAAAACCTTAGGAGGTAACTGAATATGGAATCCGACATTCAAAGTGCCTATCAAGAAGAGCTCCTCCGCCTGGAGGAAGCCGGCCGCATCATCAACCGGCAACTGGAAGAATTAAATGCCATGCCCCGCTACAGCGGGAATGACTTTACCGAGCAGGTGCTGGAGGGACTCCGCGAAGAAACCCGGCGCAAGCTGGCCACAGCCCTGCCGGAGCCGTACTTTGGAAGACTGGACTTTCAGGAAGCCGGACACAGCGGACCGACTCCCCTCTACATCGGCAAAGCGGGGGTGGAGGACCGGATCGGCGGCAATCCGCTGGTCATTGACTGGCGGGCTCCTGCAGCCAGTCTTTTCTATTCGTTTACCGGCGGCGACGGGCCTGCGGAATACGATTCGCCGGACGGCCTCGTAGAGGGGCTTGTATATCTGAAGCGCAACCTGGTGATCCGCAAGCAGATTCTCCAGCGGGTCACGGACAGCTATATGCGGGGAAGCGGTCAAGGGGCGGTGACGGATGAATTTCTCCTTTACCGCCTGGGCGAAAACAAGGACAACAAACTCCGGGATATCGTCTCCACCATCCAGGCGGAGCAGGACAAAATTATCCGGGCGGCCAAAAACAAAGCGCTGATTATCCAAGGCGTGGCAGGCAGCGGCAAAACCACCGTCGCCCTGCACCGGCTGGCCTTCCTGCTTTACCAATACAGGGACCAGGTGAAGGCGGAGCGGATGATTATTTTCGCCCCCAACCGGATGTTCCTGGATTACATCTCCGGTGTGCTGCCGGAGCTGGGAGTGGGGGATATCGCCCAGACCACCTTCGCCGACTGGGCGCTGGAGCGGCTGGACGACAACCTGAAGCTGGGCGGGGAGGCCCAGGATCTGGAGAAGCGGTTTGCCGTTGCGGCGGGACCCGAAAACGCCGGGAAACCGGACGCCCAAGAGCCGGTGCCCTCCGGAAGATGGAAAGGCTCCGCCGAGCTGGCGGACTATCTCAACCGGGAACTGGATGTATACGAAAAGGAATACTGCCTCACACAGGACTTCATCCCCTGGGAGGGAACACGCCAGCTGCCGGGGAAAACCATCCGTCACTGGTTTGATGTGGAGATCGCCCACGAGCCTATCGGCAAACGACGCCAGCGGGTGGAGGCCCGGATCAGACGTTGGCTGGAGATGGAGCTGGAAGCCACCCGGGACCCCAAAATCCGCAAGGACCGCAAGAAGCTGGCCGGAACCAGACTGAAGGCTTATCTGAAAAAATGGAGCCCTCCTTCAGCCCTGGAGTTTTACCGCAGGCTGTTTGAACCGGAAACCCGGCCCGCATGGGTCCCGGAGCAGTTGGCGGAGGAGACAAGGAAACGGCTGGCCAAACGCGAGGTGCTCCAGGAGGATTTGGCCGCACTTCTTCATATCCATAACCGCTTCTACGGCATTCACGGCAATGACCGCTTCGACCACATTGTCATTGATGAAGCCCAGGACTTTTCCCCGCTCCAGGTTCTGGTTCTGAAGGCGCACAGTAAAAACCATTCCTTCACCATATTGGGCGATCTGGCCCAGGGCATCCATGATTACAAGGGTGTCCGCAGCTGGGAGGAATTCGCCGGACTCTTCGGCCCGGAGGAAACGGAAACCTTCCAGTTGAACCGCAGCTACCGCTCCACCATGGAAATTATCCAGTTCGCCAACGGGATTATCGCCCACAGCGGGGTAGCAGTCAGCCTGGCCGTCCCTGTTTTCCGCAGTGGCGAGCAGGTCCGGGTGGAGCAAGCTGCCAAGCGGCTGCCCGCCCTTGTGCAGGCTGTCCGCCAGCTGTCGGAAGAGGCCCACGGGACCATCGCCGTTATCGGTCGGACAGAGAAGGAATGCGCCGCCATCCACAAAGAGCTGGTTGCGGCGGGCTTCTCCCCCGCTTTGCTGACTGCCTCCCAGCAGTCCTACGGCGGCGGACTTTCCGTGCTTCCCGTCTATCTGTCCAAAGGCTTCGAGTTCGACGCCGTGCTGGTGGCGGATGTGGATGAAATCCGCTACAAGGATTCGCCGCGGGACGCCAAGCTCTTGTATGTGGCCTGTACCCGGGCGCTGCATGATCTGCGTCTCCAGTACACGGGCAGGCCTTCGCCGCTGCTGCCCGCAGAAGAAGCATAGGCCCGCTGCCTCAAATGAACACGCCAAAAAGCCGCGCCTTCCAACCGGGATCAACCCGTGGAAAACGCGGCTTTTTTTACGAAAATGCTGTACACTGCGCATTTTCATTCGGGGGCTGCTTTACATGCCCAGCCATTTTTTAAACAGGCGCTTGGTGGTGTCTGCGTTCATGGCGCCGATGGAGGTGGTCAGCGGAATCCCCTTGGGACAGGAGCGCACGCAGTTTTGGGAGTTACCGCAGCCCTCAATGCCGCCGTCGGTCATCAAAGCGTCCAGCCGCTCGTCCTTGTTCATCTCGCCGGTGGGATGGGCGTTGAACAGGCGCACCTGGGAAATGGCCGCAGGCCCGATAAAATCCGTCTTGTCGTTGACATTGGGACAAGCCTCCAGACAGACGCCGCAGGTCATGCACTTGGACAGCTCATAGGCCCACTGGCGTTTGGACTCCGCCATCCGCGGGCCGGGCCCCAGATCATACGTGCCGTCAATGGGAATCCACGCCTTCACCTTCTTCAGCGCCTTAAACATCCGGCCCCGGTCAATGACCAGATCCCGCACCACCGGGAAGGTGGACATAGGGGCGATCCGGATGGGCTCCTCCAGGTGGTCCACCAAGGCAGTGCAGGCCTGGCGGGGTTTGCCGTTGATCACCATGGAGCAGGCGCCGCATACCTCCTCCAGACAGTTGGACTCCCAGCAGACCGCCGAGGTTTGGCCTCCGCCGGCATTGACCGGGTTCCGCTGGATTTCCATCAGCGCCGTGATCACATTCATATTGGGACGGTACGGAATCTGGAACTCCTCCGTATAAGGCTTGCTGTCCACAGTATCCTGTCGGGTGACGATAAGTGCGATGGAGCGTTTTGCCGTTGCTTCAGCCATAATCACTGCGCCCCCTTCTTCTTCTTGTCGGTGGTATAATCCCGCTTCCGCGGGGTAATCAGCGAGGTGTCCACATCCTCATAGGTGATGCGGGGACCATCGGGATGATGAGCGGCGATGGTGGTTTTCAGGAATTTTTCGTCGTTGCGGTCCGGGAAGTCCGGCTTGTAATGGGCTCCGCGACTTTCATCCCGGAGCAGCGCCCCCAGAGTCATAGCCTCCGCCAGCTCCAGCATGTTCCACAGCTGCCGGGTAAAGGTTGCCCCCTGGTTGCTCCAGCGGGAGGTATCGTTCATGTTTACCCGGGCATAGCGCTCCTTCAGTTCCTTGATCTTGGCGATGGTCTCCTCCAGACGCTTGTTCACCCGCACCACGGTCATATTGTTGGTCATCCATTCCCCCAGCTCTTTGTGGAGGACGTATGGATTTTCATTGCCGTCCATAGCCAGCAGGCCCTCATATTGCTTCACCCGCTTCTGCGCCTCACGTTCGAACACGGTGGAGGAAATATCCTCCGCATGTTTGTCGAGCCCCTGAACATATTCAATCGCCTTGGGCCCTGCCACCATCCCCCCGAAAATGGAGGACAAGAGGGAGTTCGCCCCCAGCCGGTTGGCGCCATGGTACTGGTATTCGCACTCCCCTGCGGCGAACAGCCCGGGAATATTGGTCATCTGGTTGTAATCGCACCACAAGCCGCCCATGGAATAGTGAACGGCAGGGAAAATTTTCATGGGAATCTTCCGCGGGTCCTCGCCCATGAATTTTTCATAAATCTCAATAATGCCGCCCAGCTTGATGTCCAGCTCCCGGGGATTCTTGTGGGAGAGGTCCAGATAAACCATGTTCTCCCCGTTGATGCCCAGCTTCAGGTCCACGCAGACATGGAAAATTTCGCGGGTGGCAATATCCCGGGGCACCAAATTGCCGTAGGCAGGATATTTTTCCTCCAAAAAGTACCAGGGTTTGCCGTCCTTGTAGGTCCAAATCCGGCCCCCCTCGCCCCGGGCGGATTCACTCATCAGCCGCAGCTTGTCATCCCCGGGAATGGCCGTGGGGTGAATCTGGATAAACTCACCGTTGGCGTAGCGGACCCCTTGCTGGTATACGGCCGATGCGGCAGTACCGGTGTTGATCACCGAGTTGGTGGTTTTGCCGAACACAATTCCAGGGCCGCCTGTGGCGAGAATCACCGCATCCGCCCGGAACACCTCAATCTCCATGCTGCGCAGATTCTGGGCGGTGATGCCCCGGCACACTCCATCGTCATCGATGACGGCGGAGAGGAATTCCCAATGCTCGTATTTGGTGACGAGCCCCGCCTCCTCCTGGCGCCGGGCCTGCTCATCCAGGGCATACAACAGTTGCTGGCCCGTGGTGGCTCCGGCAAAAGCGGTGCGGTGATACTTGGTGCCGCCGAAACGGCGGAAGTCCAGAAACCCCTCCGGCGTCCGGTTGAACATTACGCCCATCCGGTCCATCAGGTGGATAATGCCCGGCGCCGCCTCGCACATGGCTTTTACCGGCGGCTGGTTGGCCAGGAAGTCTCCGCCGTATACCGTATCGTCGAAATGCTCCCAAGGCGAATCCCCCTCGCCCTTGGTATTGACAGCCCCGTTGATGCCGCCTTGGGCGCAGACCGAGTGGGAGCGTTTGACAGGCACCAGAGAAAACAGATCTACATGAACGCCGGCCTCCGCAGCCTTGATGGTAGCCATCAGGCCCGCCAAACCGCCGCCGACCACAATAATTTTAGAAGCAGCCATATCCGTCCCCTCCTAAGTCAGCTAAATAATAAACTACAAAAGTGCCGTCATCGGCCGCTGGCTAAAGTCCATACCCGCAAAAGCCGTCAGCGCCAGAATAAACATCACCGACATCACTACGAATACACCCATCCACACATAGCCGGAAATCCGCTGGGAGCGGGGTCCGATGGTAATGCCCCAGCTGACCAGGAATGACCACATGCCGTTGGCAAAGTGGAAGGAAACGGATACCACCGCAATGATATAAATCGCAAACGCCCAGGGCTGGCTGATGATCTCGTGCATCCGCACGCCCAATTCGTCATGGGCCACATTGCCCAACGCCACCTGGACCCGGGTCTCGAACACATGCCACACGATGAACAGAAGGGTAATCACCCCCGTCACCCGCTGCAGGGTAAACATCCAGTTGCGGAAATAACCGTATTGCTTAGGATTATTGCGGGCCGTATAGGCGACGTACAAGCCGTATACGCCATGATACAGGATCGGCAGCCAGATGCCGAACAGCTCCATAAAGAATACCAGCGGAAGGCTGTTCAGCCACTCCACCTTGGAGATAAAACCTTCATGCCCCTCGTGGTACGCGCTGTAATTGGTATAAAGATGCTCCACGAGAAACGCGCCTACCGGAATGACGCCCAGCAGGGAATGCAGCTTGCGGTAGAAATACGAATTTCCCTTCATTCGCAAAAACCCCTCTCAGCAGCGTTGTCACAAACCGTTCACAAAACTCATTTTACCATTTTCCCTATTATTTCTCATGTAAACGCTGCCTTTATAAATGTGAACATTCTGTGTCTCCTCTTATGTTACCCCTTTATGGCTTAATAGGGAAGTGCATTTTTATTATAATAGGTTATGTATGTTCGCTATATGGCGCCAGCCGATTGCGATAGAGCAGAACTGGCCAGAGAGAAAAGAGGATAACCCTGTGCAAAATAATCTGGATATATTCGCCGTTGTCGTGGAGCAGGAAAGTCTGAACAAGGCATCCCGGGTGCTGAATCTCTCCCAGCCCGCCTTATCCCGGAAAATCATGCACCTGGAGGAGGAAATGGGCGTCGCCCTCTTCGAACGCAGGGGCAAACGTCTGGAGCTTACCCGGGCAGGCCGCATTTGCTATGATTATGCGCTGCGGATGCGGGAAATGCAGAGTGAGTTTCAAACCCGCCTGCGTCCCTTTATCTCCCCGGAAATGCCGTCAAGCATCACCATCGGGGCCAGCCTCACCACCCTGCAATCCAGTCTGCCGGAGATCATTTCCCTGTTCAACCGGGATTACCCGCAAACGGATATTCAGGCGATTACCGGCAAAACCCATGAAATCGTCGAGCTGGTGCGGGAAAACAAAGTGGATTTCGGACTGGTGGCTTCGGTTATCGACCATCCGCGGCTGGAATGTTACCCCCTGTTTGACGATCATCTCTCCCTGGTGCTGCCTGCAGGGCATCCGTACCTGTCCCGGGGGGATCTGACCATGAAGGATCTGAACCAGCTGCCCATGATCCTCTTCTCCAAAGGAACCTGGTACAGAGTGCTGATGGATGAGCTGTTTGAGCAGCATGACGCCTATCCCAATGTAAAAATGGAGATTGACTCCTTTGAAGCCATTCTCCGCCTGGGGTCTGTGCTGGGCTGCGCCACCCTGCTGCCCGCCTCCTATCTGGAGCGGACCCTTGGACCAGGCAGCGCGGAAATGAAGGCGGTGCAGCTTCCCGAGCTGATGGCGGCCATCCGCACCACCTCTCTGATCCTGAACCCGGATGGAAGCGGCCAAACCGCCGTGCACGCCTTTGTGGCGGGAGCCCAGGAGCATTACCGGGAGGAGCGGCACCGGAAGCCGGGGAACCGCCGGACGGAGCCGGTGGGGTAACGGACGGCAACAAAAAAAAGCCCGTCCCAACCCGGGGCAGGCGCAGCAAGCCAAGCCGCATGCTCAATGCAGCTTTCTCATTATATTTTTGTGGACCCGCTTGGGGGTCATGAAGGGTGAACCGGCATTGATCCGCGGGATCTCCATCCAATTGGTTCGGCGGCCGGCAATCCCCGGATGGACGGTAAAGGCGTAGCGGATTCCCTCTTCCTGGAGAATTTCCTGAACCTTCCCGTTGAACATCCCGTAGGGGTATGCGTAGGTGTCGGCCTTGGACCGGAAGCGGCGCAGCTCATTGGAGCAGGCCCGGACATCCTGGCGGATGCGGGCGGTATATTCCTCATCCGTTTCTCGCTTCCCCTCATGCTCCAGCCGTCCCGAGAGATAGGATTCCTTGGGATTCGCCAGCTTGTGCAGCGCATGGGAATGGCATTGCAGCTCGGCGCTGCTGCGGTCGGCCAGCTCCGTCATTTCCGCGGCGCTCAGGGAAGGGATCGTGCTTCTCTCCGGACGCTCGATAAACTCGGTGACAATAAAATTGACCGCCTGCACCTGATGCTTGGACAGAACCGGCACCGCATCTGTATAAAAGCTCTTATAGCCGTCGTCGAAGGTAACCAGCACCGCATTGCGCGGGACAGCTCCGCCCTCCATAAAGCCGCGGAAATCCTCCATGGTAATAAAATGGTAGCCCCGGCGCTTCATATCCTTCAGCTGGCTGTCCAGAAGCCCTGGTGTAATCGTCACCGAACCCAGATCCCCGGAAGCCACATGATGGTAAACCAGCACCGCCACCTTATCCTTGTAGTAGGGGCGGGAATGGTTGTTATCGGCTACTGCAAGAGACAGCATGGCAAACAGCAGAACAAGAAACAACCGGCGGACAAGCGCCGTAAGCAGCCTAACCCGACGTTGCGGCAAGCGAATATACCCCTCTCAACATTGTAAGAAACCGTATCCATTGTACGGCATCCTGCGGCAGAAAAAAAGAGAAATCAGAAAGCAATCCGGAATCGACAGAGTGATGGAATTGTTTCCGGGAAAAAAACGCCCTCATCTTGCCGGACGGGCAGGATGGGGGCGTTTTCGGCATTTAAGGGATGTACGGGATGCGAGGCCGTTTGCGGAGCCGCGGCGAGGCGCGGCTTCCCTAGGGCGCTGCATTCGTAACCAGTTCCCGGGTTTTGACGATAATCTTGCGGATGCTGTCCTCCGACAGATGGTACATCTGGATCAGCTCGAAGATGGTGGAGCCGCTTTTGTAGCGGCCGTAAATTTCGCGGTTGCGTTTTTCAATGATCAGCCGGGTGCCGTTGTTTTCACCCCAACCGGCACGCTTCTGCTCTTTTTTGGGAATATAAATGATCTCCCCCTGGATATAATCCTGAAGCTGCTTAAGCAAGCTAGGGGGAAGAACGTCCTTTCCGTTTTTGTAGCTCATACAGTACCTCCTGGTTATTTGTCATGACGATGATAGAGCGGACATGGGTTGGGATCGGCCGATTCGGCACTCCTGCAACTTGCTTCATCATTTGACACACCTCCTTAATTTGGTATTTTTTCAATATTTTTACGTAAAAAGGGAATAAAAAAAACACGATAACCACATCGTGCCTGAACATGTGCATACGTATTCCTGATCAGGGGGATGGTTATAGTCCTGCTGCTATTCAGTTGGCAAGCACCTCATTGACCATTGTAAATCCGGTTACCAGCTTTTGCATTGTTGCCATCTCCCTTCGTATAGTGTTCAACGGCAGAAGCGCCGATGACGTTACCATTATATAACACTTCCCTTATGTACATCAAGCAAAAGATTTCTCGCCTGCGCAGCTTCCCAAACGCCGCATCAGACCAAAAGAGGGACCTTGCGGTCCCTCCCCTTTCTACAGCTGATTCCCGCGTGTTAGGCGGAAACCACCTCGTGGAAAGTAATCATGTCGATCACACTCCTTTCGCTAAGGATTCGCCGGCTCCTTTATTAAACCTCATATGAAGCCCCGTCCTCAAGGGAAGAAATGAGTATATCCAATCTCTCCTGGACGGCTATCGGACAGCCCCTAGATCAGCCCCTGGCGCTTGAACCAGTTGGCGCATAATTCCGGCCATACTCTGGCCTCCGGATGCTGCTCCGCCAAACCCAACCCGTGGACTCCGGTTTGGAAGGAGTGCAGTTCGAAGGGAACCTTGCAGCGGCTTAAAGCCCCGGCAAACAGCAGGGCATTCTCCACGGGGACCGCCGCGTCATCCGAGGTATGCCACAGGAAGGTGGGCGGTGTATCGGATGTCACCTGCAGCTCATTGGAGAAAAGCTGGATGTCGGCTTCCGACGGCTCCGGGCCCAGCAGGTTGATGCGGGAGCCGTCATGCCGGAACTCTCCCATGGAAATAACCGGATAACAAAGCACCATAAAATCGGGACGGCAGCTGAAGCGCTCCACAGGGTCTTGGGCGGCTTCATCCCCCCGGTCATAATGGGTTCCGGCAGTGGAAGCCAGGTGCCCGCCTGCGGAAAAACCCAGGATGCCCAGACGGCCGGCATCAATTCCCCACTCCTCCGCCCGGGAGCGGACATAGCGCAAGGCCCGCTGCGCATCAGTCAGCGGAGCGGGGTGTTTGTACGGCGCCACGCGGTAGCTCAGCACAAAAGCGTGCAGCCCCAGCGAGTTGAGCCATTGGGCAATGGGCTCCCCTTCATGCTGGGCTCTCATGCCGTAGCCACCTCCCGGCAGCACCACCACTGCGGGCGTTTGGGGTCCCGCTTGCTCCAGCAGATACGGTGTAAGCGCCGGGCGGTCCTCCGGATCATTGCCTTGGCTGTATGGCGCCCCTTCTGGCCATAACTCGATTCGTTCCATTGAAATATCCCCCAATCAAAGGTTGTCCAACATGTTGGCTATCCATTTTGCGCACATGCAACTTTCATTATAACGCCAATGGAAGGCTTGGAATATATCGTTTTTGGCAAAAGTCCGCCCGGTTGCCCCGTCCCGACGCAGCCTCGGCAATCCGGGGCCGCTGCCGCTACGGAACTCAGCACCCTAAGCTTCCGGAACCCTGCCTCAACGGAACTCGCGTCCCTAAGCCCCAGAATTCTGCCTCAACGGAACTTTCAGCGACCCTAAACTCTGGAGCCTCCCGCTACGGAACTCAGCGGCTCTTAGAGCAGCTTTTGCGGCTTATTCGTGTCCTAGCGGAACTCAAAAGCCCTTATCCCCTTACCGCAGCCCCATTTCCCCCATTTTTGCCGCATCAGGCCGGCATAAGTGTCTCTCAGTTCCGCAAAAAATCCAAATCCCCGTTTTTGCCGCCATAAGAGTCGCTGAGTTCCGTAGCAGAGGCCCCCACCCCCGGTCCTCCTCCGCCAAAATGCACGCGCCGCTGCCGCTCCTCCACACTCATCCGCTCCCGCCCCGCCTGCCCTTTCACAAACTTCAAAAAAAGGCATGAATTTCATTTTATATCATGTTAGCATCGAATCGGAACCTATCCCCAATCGGAAAGGAAGTCGTTCAACCATGGAGCTGCACATTGAAACCATCCCCCCGGAGCGCATCGCATATGTCCGCCAAACAGGTCCATACGGCCCGGCCAACATGTTGGCTATGGAACAGTTGAAAGCATGGGCCAAAAAGAAGGGCCTCCTAACCGGCTCCGCCGTCATCCTGGGCATCCCCGCAGCTCTTCAGCCTTTACGCCAGCCGGATAGCAAGCAAAAAAGAGCAGCTGCCTTCCTGCTTGCGGAAGGGCATCTGCCCTTTCATACCGTTGGAATTACCGGGCGCCGAGCACACCCTTGGCTTTCTCCTCTACCCGGTTCAGCCAGGAGGTATCCGGCTCGATGACCAGATGGGTCCATTTTTTGACGAAGGGCTGGGCCAGGAGGATGGTTGCCCCCACGGAGCAGATCAGGAGAGCCGCGATTTCCAGGGGATGATCGATATGGTCATAAATTCCCGAGAACGCCGTCAGGCGCACCACAAAGCCGTGCAGAAGGAACACATACAAGGTCCGGGTGCCCCAGTCGGTCATGATGGATTTGCCATGGGGGACAAAAGCCAGCAGCCCCACAGACGCCGCCAGTTGAAGCCCGTACAATACCAGCCGGTACACGCCTGCGTACCATTCGTTATGGCCCATCTGCGTGTAATTCAGAGCGCCCACCAGCCACCGGGGTTGAATCTCCATGGCGTTCACAGCGAAGTAGGCCAGCAGAGCAACCGACACGGCTCCGGCAAGGACGCGGCGGTACCCGGAGAGGAACGCACGGAAGCGGGCGTAGTCGAAATAATAGCCGATCACGAAAAAGGGCAGGAACACCAAGGCCCGGGTGATGCTTAAGAATCCGCCGTCAAACCCGCCGTAGCCCACCAGAATGGCAATGCCGCCCGCCGCCAGCACCGGGTGCTTCAGCTTGAGGAAGGTGAACAGCAGCATGGCCAGCCGCCAGATAATATGGCCCATAAGGAACCAGCAGAGCAGATAAGGCATGAAGAAGGAATGCTTGATGCCGGGAACCTGGAAGGCCAGGGTGTCCAGTACCGAATACAGCGTTTGGAAAATGAAATATTGGAGGGCAATGGTTTGAAGCACTTTTTTTCCCGGCTGTCCGGTAAGGGAGTAACGGGCAAAATATCCGGTGACAAACACGAACAAAGGCATATGGAAGGAAAAAATCCAAAGGAACAACGCCCTCATTTCCTCATTCCGGCCAATCAGAGGTTCGATGATATTGCCCACAAATACACTGACAATCAATAAAAAACGGGTATTGATCAAAAACGTGTCTCCGGATAAGCCGGTCTTTTGTTCTCCCATTTCTGTCTGTCACTCCATCCGCCGCGAAACGGCTGCACTTTTTTCTCATTCGGAGCTCCTCCGAATCGAACCACCCTCGGGTGATTTCTCCCCCTACAATATAGCAATCCCCCTGCGGCGGTCGATAAGCGAATGCTTCTTGTCAAAAAGAGTTCACAGCATTTTGACCAAAATAAAACATTTTTCACCTAAAAATGGTTCTTATAAACAATACGCATGAGGCCTTATTCATAAAGTGAAAGAAACCTTGCGTTCTTCCCTCCGTATAAAGGGTAATACGTTATGAGAAGCGACATAAGCGAAGAGCTTATGCTTACGATGCTGGCTTTCTGACGAAAGCCCTGAGGAGGAATTATATATGTTGATTGCAACAACGGAGAATATTGCGGGACATGAGGTAACAGAGGTGCTGGGCACCTCCTTCGGCGTGGTTGTCCGGGCGAGAGGTTTGGGCGGGGATATTATGGCTTCGCTGAAGGGGCTTGTGGGCGGGGAGGTCAAGCAATATACTCAGATGATCGAGGATGCCAGACGGCAGGCGATGGACCGGATGGTGCAAAATGCCGCGGCTATGGGGGCCAACGCTATTGTGATGATGCGGTTTGACAGCGGGGATATCGGCAACAACATGAGCGAAATTGTTGCCTACGGCACCGCCGTGCGGGTTGTGCGGCGATGAGCGGCTCTGGGATTGCCGCCGCAGTAGGCATCCTGTATTTTCTCATGTGGATTATCGTTCCGCTGATTATTCTTCTGCTGGGCTGGCTGGTGTACGACAAACGCTACAAGGCCAAACCGCCCGGCAGGGAAAACCAACCCCAAAACGGCTTTCTTCCCACTCCCGAGGTCTTCATTGATCCCAAGGACGGGCTTCGTTACCGGGTGTATTACAACCCCTATACCGGCGAACGGGACTATGTCCGGGAATAGCCTCCTGCACCTATGCCGTCAGAAAGTTTTCTTCAAGCGCTTTAGTGCTGTGAGGGACTTACCCTTTCTGATGTGGTAAAATGGAAATGTTCGGCTTTGAGCATATTTTCGGGAGGTTGCAGGTTTATGGAATTTGGTTTATTAGCGCACTGTGTGGGGCAGCAGCCCCTGGATACCCTGCCGCGGCTGGTGGCGGAGCATGGTTTTAAATATGTCCAGCTGGCGCTGGCCAAGGCCTTGTCCGGCGTGGATACCGGCCTGGGCAAGCTGAGCCCGGGGCTGGCCAACGCAGTGGCCGAGGAATTCGACAAATACGGCGTGAAGATTCCGGTTCTCGGCTGTTACATCGATATGGTGAATCCCAACGAAGAGGCCCGCCGCTACGGCATTGACCGGTTCAAGGAGCATATCCGCATGGCCCGCCACTTCGGCGCCGCCTTCGTGGATACAGAGACCGGGCACGTCTCCGAGAAGTACCCGGCGGAAGCCGCCTGGGAGCTGACCCGCCGCACGGTGGAGGAGCTTTTGGAGGAAGCGGAAAAATGGGGCGTGATCGTAGCCGTAGAACCGGCCAACAGCCATATTATCGGCACGGCCCGGGATTGGAGAAGGCTCTACGACGAAGTGAAGTCCTCCCATCTGGCTGGGGTTATCGACCCCTGCAACATCCTGCGGGACAAGGAATTCCCCCACGATCAGGATGAAGGCATCCGCGAGGCCTTCCGGCTCATGGGCGACCACATTGTGCTGGCCCACTGCAAGGACCTGTATGTGGATGCGGACGGCAAGGTGAAGGAAGCCTGCGCCGGCAAGGGTACGCTGAATTATCCCCTGTTTGTGGAGCTGCTGAAGCAGCACAAGCCCCATGTCCATATGACTCTGGAGAGCGTAGCTCCCCATGAGATGGCGGATGCTCTTCGCTTTCTGAAGGGGTTGTTCGCTTAAACGCCCTTCGCGCAAGAAAGGCAGATTTGAAGAAGACCAGTCCCCTGATTACGGGAACTGGCCTTTTTTATGTCCGCTTCTTTTATGGCTGCAATTTGTTCAGAGCCTGCATAAACCGGTAGATCAGCATAGCCGCTTCTCCCCGAAGCGTTTCACTTTCCGGAACAAAATAGTCCGCGCTTCTGCCCTCGACCAAATTAAGAAGCTTGGCGGCATACACATCATGATATGCCCATCCGCCGATTTGCGCCGAATCCTTAAATTGCTCCACAAGACGGATTTGCTCTGCTGTTGGCTCCGAGTGCTCCGTAAGCCGGTATGCCCTCATAACCATAGCGGTCATTTCCTCCCGGGTCACCACTCTTCCCGGCTCAAACTCCGTTTCGCTGACCCCTTTTACGATCCCGGCTTGTCTGGCTGCCGCAATGTAGGGGGCATACCAGTCCCCAGCCTTAACATCCACAAAGTCAGCTGTCAGCTCTGTCGACGGAAGATTCATCACCTTGGTGATAATGGTGGCAAATTCCGCTCTGGTAATTCCCATATTCGGATTGAAGTTGCCCGCTGCATCCCCATCCAGGATTTGCCGCGCCGCCAGCAGTTCGACGACCTGCTGGGCCCAGTGTCCCTCCAGATCCTTAAAGCTTTTGTTAAGCTCCATTACCGCCACTTTGCCGGACCGTTCTATATTCGCCGATACATAGCTGCCGGCTTTGTTTACAGTACCGCCGACATATGTCCACTTCCGGGTGTGTTCGTCATATACAAATACCCCAAGATGGTCCTCATTGGCTACTTTGGTTTTATCGTAGGTTATACGGATTTGACCAACGGCGCCAACTGCATCCCCTGTGAACACAAGCTCGTAAATCTCGCTTATCCTCTTCATGTCATTGTCCGGAATTTCGGGCAATGGCTGAGCGGCAGCCTTGACTTGAATATGCTCCTGTCCCTCTACGACGACAATCCCCTTAAGCGGTTGCTGCGATTGCGCGCCTTCTTTGGGTGCAGCTTCCTCGCTGGAATTCTCGTCGGGAGCATAAACCTGAACCATCCTTTTCTTAACGGCGATATTGCCGGCCAGGTCAGAGACGGTATAGGTCACTGTATAGATGCCCGCCTTCGAGGTATCCACCTCACCCGTAATGACAATCTTTCCGGTGATATCCCCTTCCAGATTGTCCGAGGCTGTTGCCCCGTACTCCGTATATTGGCCGTTAACGGGAATATAGATGGTTGGCTTGCCGGTTAATGCCAGCTCCGGCGCTGTTTTGTCCCCGTTCAGCTCACCGTATATCCGATTGACAATGGCGTTGAATTCCTGTTCCATGTCGCGGTAATTGATATACCGGTCATCGGGTCTGGTACTCCTTCCATCCAGTATATCCTGGGCGGTTTCATTCTTATATTGGCCGTTAAACGAAGCGTATTTGCCGTATTCCCCCAAATCCAGGTCCTCGTCTTCGATAATGGTCAGGACCTCCCGGAGGGTGATGCCCGATTCATTGATCAGCTTGACAAGTTCCTCCCGCTTTTGTTCAACCGTCAATTCCATTACCGAGTAGACGCTCAGGTGGTTGGTGAGGATTTCTACCGTTTTCAGGCTGCCCAGGTATTTGCTCCGCACATATTCCCACTTTCCGGTGCCCGGGTTGAAATAAAAGGCCATAAGCGCCTTCTCCCCATTCAGTTCCCCTACCGCAATTCTCAGGGCAATATCCTCTTGGGAAGTAAAGTTTGTTATTTCCTCATCGCGGATCAGATTCCCTTGGTCATCCTCTTCAATGATTCTCATCTTGAAGTCGAACACCTTGTTTTCATAAATCTTCATGGATTCATGAATGTTGCCGACAGCCTCAACCAGCTCCTGGTTGGCCGGATCACCGGTATCCACCTGCTCGGCAACCAGCTGCAGTCTGGCGTTGGCACCCAAGCTGCCGGTATCCACCGCATCAACGGGGATAAGAATGGAGGTGTTCTCCGTTTCAAACAGAATATTGACCCCGGATTTTTTCGCTTGCTCCACCTGCTTCTTGCTGACGCTCACCTTGATCGGGTTTTCTGTGGTAACCTCATCCTCGACCACAATCCGGACGGAGGCTTCACCTGTTTCTTTGGCGCCCTCCACAGCATCTTCCCATACTGAATCTCCGACTTTTTCATCGTCCTTGGCAATAATGGTGGCTTCCTTGGCCGTTTGCTTCTCAACCACGCGGATTATTCTTTCCGCTGTGCCCTCGTTGCCTGAATGGTCCGCAACCTTATATATTAGGGTATAAATGCCTGCTGACTTAGTATTGAAATATCCCTGGACAGCAACCTGATCGGTCAGATCCCCGTCCGTATCGTCCAGAGCCGTGAACCCTTTTTCCACATAGAGAGTGCCCTTCTCAATAACGACAGCAGCGTCTCCCTTCAGCGTGATAACGGGGGCCGTAATATCGGCAAAAACCTGGATAACGAATACTTTGGTTTCAACCGCAGAGCCTTTTTGGATAGTGGCGGTCAAGGTGACCGGCGTATTCTCCAGAGGAGGATGGACCAGTTTTCCGTCCTTGTCCATAATGTCCTTGTTGCTGCTCTCCCAGACAACATGCACGCCTTCCTCCATTTCAAGCGGAAGGTAAACATCCTTTGTAACCCGATCCTTGTGGTTTCCTTTTTGATAGATGATTTCCAAAGCCGCCTGGCTCTTTTTCACCGTTTCCGCGTCATTGTCAATGATGAAGGTTACCGCCGCGGTGTTGCCGTAGGCATCCTCAGCAATCAGGGTATATGTTCCGTTCTTTTCAATCCTGTTTCCGCTGGCAAAAGGCAATCCATTGAGCAGGGCATTCCCGTCACTGATGGTAATGCTTCTGTAATCCTTGTAGACTCCGCCTTCCTCCACACCCTGGATAAGGGGCGGCGTCCTGTCCACAATCACCTTCTTCTCGCTTGCCGGGGAGACATTGCCGGCCCGGTCTACCACATAAACTCTGTACTCCCCATCCTGAGGCGGAGCCTGAGTCGTATTGGAATCTCCGGCTGTTTTCCGCATGGTATCTCCTTCGGTGAAGACCTCTGTACCCAAGGGAGCCAGCCAAATCGTATCCGTATGATCGCCGGTGCCGTTGATATCAAGTGTATTTCCGTCCATCTTGGCAATCACTTTATCCGCCGCCAGGATGGCGTTTTGGCTGCCGGGGGCTGTTTTATCCAAATGGACCGTCTTGGTAACCGTTGTTTCATTGCCCGAACGGTCAATGACTTTGACACTGATTTCATAAATGCCCTCATCACTGATCACAAAGGGCTCCGTATACGGTATGAATCCGTCCATGCCTGTCATGGTGTAATAAACCTGGGCATAGGTTGCTTCGGTAACCGATCCGTTGTCAGTCTCCTTCAGAATGGAGACCGTATAATCCTCGTTGCTATACTCCTTGTCCGGATAAATGAGCAACGTGGGGAAAACATGAAGCTCTCTGTTAATGGCCACTGTTTTCTTGGCAACAAGACTTTCATTTCCGGCGAAGTCGAAGCTTTTGGCCTCAAGGGTTACCGCTCCCGTCCTGGATACGGTAACAGGTCCCGTATAAGTCAGCCAATCCGTTGCCTCGCCTTCGTAAACCTGCCGGGTTACTGTATAGGCAACCCCCGATCCCTGATCCATACCGGGTGCAACAGTCAAGATGAAATCCTGATTGTAAAAATCCCTGTCCGGCATCCGGGTAATCACGGGTTCTGCCGGAGCCTGCTTATCGATATTGGTTATTTCAACGGTTTTGATGCTTCCATTGCCGGCTTCGTCCCGGGCATAGACGGTGTATACTCCATTCTCCTGGACGGTGAAGGAGCCGTTAAATATAATGCCCTGTAGTTGAAAAGCCGCCTCAGACGCTTCTCCGTACACATATTTGGTGACGGATATCCCGCTTCCCTTCCCGTCGTTGATGGACGCCGTTACGGTTACATCCTGATTGGTCCAGGCATCGGAGCTTTTGGTCAATGCGGCAATTTCGGGAAACGTCGTATCCAGCAGCAGGGTTTCCTCGCCGTTGGAGGATTGGTTTCCGGCTCCGTCGGTAGAGGTAAGGCGAATCGTTACGATGCCATCCTTAAAGCCGCTCAGATCCAGCCCGCCTTGATCGAGCGTCCATCTCCCGTCCGCATCCGCCATAACCTGCTTTGCGGCAACGGTTCCCGCAAAATCCTCCAGGACAATATTCACGGCAGAATTCTTCTCAGCGTTCCCGGACAGGGAAACGGCTGTTTTCTCCCGGTTGTTAATCATTCCGTCATTGCCGACGGGTTTGTCCAAGGTTGGTGCTTGGGGAGGCACAGTGTCCTTCTCCACAATATCGGTAGCCGGATTGCCTTGATTGTCGGAGGCGTCAACCAGAAATGCGCTTAAGGTAATCATGCCGTCCGCCAGGCCTGTGACGTCAATGCCCGTTACGCTTTGATCCGCTGCGGTGACCGTTCCTGTTCCCTTCACCGGTGTTCCGCCGTTATTGCTTGTCAGAGTATAGTGGAAGGTTGCTCCCACCTCGGCATCTGAGAAATGGAAAGAAACAGACGGCGCATATGTGCTGTTGATGACAGCCTGATCCATCAGGGCCGTGTAGCCTGAAGGCGCCACGGTATCCTCCACAGTCACTGTGCGGGTGGCGGTGGTTGTATTTCCCGCCGCATCCGTTACGCTGTAGGTCAGCGTGTACGTTCCCGGCACTGCGGTGTTTACGGCTCCTGTTACCTGGATGTTTGCCGTCACATTCCCGTCTACAAGATCCGCAGCAGTCACACCCGCCAGCGGCTCGAAGCTGCTGCCCGCTTCGATGGTTGCAGCATCCGCTCCGCTGATGGACGGTCCAGTCCGGTCCGCCACGGTCACTGTACGGGTGGCTGTAATTGTGTCCCCCTCTCCGTCCGTTACACTGTAGGTGAGAGTGTACGTTCCCGGCACTGCAGGGTTCACGGTTCCCGCAACCTGAATGCTTGCCGTCAAGTCAGCCCCCAGGGCGTCAACGGCCGTCACTCCGGACAGCGCATCGAAGCTGCTGCCGGCCTCTATCGTAATATCGCCGGCTCCGCTAATTGTGGTGGCAGCAATATAAAAGGTCATTTCCTCCAAGGTGGAGGTTACACCCGTATCATCCATCAGGTAAACCTTCAGGGTATGTATTCCCGGACTTAAGCCCTGGGGGATTGTATAGGTATATTGAAATTGCTGCTCTTCTCCCTTATACACCGTTACCGTACCCAGAACCTGCCGGAAATCATCACTGTCATCCACAATGGCGATAATGTCCATTTCCGCACCGACATCATCGTTGTTCCCGGCCTTGCCGCTTATCACCACTTCGTCTCCGGGTCTAAAGGTTCCGCCATCCACCTCGGGCGAGAAGCTGGGGTCAGACAGAATAGGCGCTTCGTTCTTGGGTCCCACGCCAATTATGGTGGAAATCAGCCGAGTCTTTCCCGCTTCAACGGAAACCGGATCATACCATGCCGCTGCTGCAGTGTCCTGCGATGTGACAATCTGGCCAATCCGCCCTTCATGCTGTGCCCAAGTCATACGCGGATTGCTGCTGTCCCAGCTCTGGGTATCGTATCCCCATGTGCCCACCCATAGCGCATCCGCTTTCGTCACATGTATGGTATCCTTGAAAAAGGCGGAAACCTGAAAGCCTTCGTGGTAATTCCGCCAGCCGTTGGCAATCAACTCAAAGGGTGATCCGTCATTCGTGTCGATCATGGTATCCCAATAGATAAAAGCGCCCATGTTCTGGGGAGTGCTTTTCAGGTTTTCCATCTTCATTTCGACCTTCATGTACCCGCCCTCCAGCGTAGCATTCACAATGGAGAGCATAAGGGTATACCGGGCAACCCCCGGATCAATTCGGGACATTCGGATGACATTATTGTCGATGGAGAAGTCCTCTTTCTGAAGGCTGTACCAGCTCCGCTTTCCCTTGTCGTCTTGAACATCAATATTGGAGGTATCGCTGGTTTCCCCGCCGTAAAAGGCATTTTTTGTTCCGCTTCCGGCATTCAGCATAACGGCATATTTGCCGGTCTCATCCATGGTCACCGTAATTTTGGTGGACTTGATCTGCTTCTTGGCGGCCGTATCCGCCGTTACGTTCACGGTATCCAAGGCGACAGCATAAGCTTGAGTGGTCCAGATCCCCAGCATGGCCAGTACCACCAGCAAACCTGCCAGACCCATCGCCGCTCTTTTGACGTAGATTCTGTTCATCCGCATCTCTCCCTTATTAGACCGAAAGTCTTAGGAAACAAGACTTATCTATCTATGTTATAGCATCAAAAACAATAACTGTACAACAAAAACAGACCTATTTCGATAAAAGCCAGAATAATCTGGCGAATCAGGTCTGTTGGACTTCCGCGAAAGGGTGTGATGGAGGAATCCGGGCGCACCAGACAAAAAACGGCCTGCCCGCGCAAGCCGTCTTTTGGCGTTTCTATCATTTTCTCGGTTCTGCAGACTACGGGGTTGGCACCGCGGTTTTGCTTTTGGCCAGCTTGTAGTAGCCGTACACATTAAGCAGCTCGCTTTCCTCGGCAAACCGCAGCTTCAGGCTTCCCGCCGCAGCCAGAATATAGGGCTTCAACGCCGCCGCCCCGCCGCCGATGACGTAGAAGCACTGGATATCGGGATACTTCTTCCAGCGCTTCTTGATCAGCTCCACCATCCGGTTGGCCGCCCGGGTAAAATACATGTCCACGATGGGCTTGATATCCGTTTGCCCCTCTCCCATGCGCCGGATGGCGAATTCGCCGTTTTTCACCCGCTGGGCCAGCTTGGAGCGGCTGGGGAAGCGGTAGCCGTACTGGTCCTCCACCTCGCGGATGATCATATCCATATAGTGGGCCAGGCCGATCTGCTCTCCCGTGCTGAACTGGTTGTCGATATTCATCCGTTTGATCAGGGGAAAATCCGTGGTCAGCGCGCCGATTTCACAAACTCCGATGGTGCCGAAATACAGCTCCTCGTCCCGGATTTGCAGAGAATCGTGGGTCGCCATATGAAACATTGCCGCCGCTCCCTCAATGGATACGATGGCGCGTTTGACGGAGACCTTGACCTTCCGGTTGCGCAGCCGGGGGGTGGTGAGGAAGGTAACCTCATGCTCTCCCACAAGCCGCTCCTCGAAGCTTCTGTGATAACGGGAAAAAGCCCTCACCGGCAAACCGGTGCCAATGACATATTCCACCTCGTCATAACCCTGGTACCCGTTCTGGCTGGCCGATCCCGAAGCAATGCCGGCGTAGGCCAGGGCGGTTAAGGCCACAATCAGGGACTGGTCGGACAGAGCCTTGTTATCCATATCCTCCAGCTCCGTATTGTCCTCATTCTCCATAGCCAAAAGGCCTACGAAGCAACGTTCCCCGTTTTTCGCCAGCTTGGGGCTGTGCACCACCACATCCAGGGCCTTCAAAGGCTGGTCCTCCTCCTGCAGAATATGGCGCTCAAAACCGGGCGCCACCACATTGGGAACCAGGAGGGGCTCTCCGCCCCCATCCAGCACAAGTTTGATGCTGTCATTCCCCAGATCCAGGCCAGCCACTTTCATCATTATTCCCCCTGACAGTTCATTAAAATTGCCGGACAAAGCTTGTAGTCCATTGGTTAGAATTTCTACTTTTTATGCCAAAATCCTCCGGGACTATGGAATCATTTTCTATTTAATGTTCAAAATATGCAGGTTTTCAGCAATATTTGACGAATTTCAACTCTTGAAAATCTACATCGGGAGAAGGTTCATGAAAGCAAAACTGCAGTTGAAGCACTATACCGTCATGCTGATCCGCGATCCCCGCCAGTCCGTTCTGCGGCTGCGCATCCCGGTGTTGGTCATGCTCGCCACACCCCTGCTGTTTGCGGCGGCATGCGCCTGGGCCTATTATTCCACTTACCATGCCGTCTCGGCCAAACGGACCAGCCAGGAGCTGCAGACGGCCCTGAACGAACAAACCAGAATATACGAGAGCAACGTGTCCGGCCGGGATATGACCATTGATCATCTGCAGGAGGAATTGCTACGGCTGTCCCAGCAAGCCGGCGAGTTGGATGAGCGGATGAATGAAATCCGCAGGCTCGAGGAGGAAATGCAGCGTTTGGTAGGAATGGGCCCCGGGTCTTCGGAGCCGGCTGCTGTCCAACCGGGAGACGGTGACGCTGCTACGGGGATAGGCGGCACCAGCCGTGCCATCACCCAGCAGGATACCGATGAGCTGATCGCCAAAACCACCGATCATTACAATACCATTCTCAATTCCATGGAATCCCTGTACACCCAGCTGAATGAAACCAAATCACGGGTTGTGGAGCAGCAGAGCCGTCTGGCCCATACCCCCAGCATTTGGCCGGTGGACTCCCGGACCATCACCTCTCCCTTCGGCATGCGCCGGGACCCGTTTACCCTCTCCATGGTTTATCACAGCGGTCTGGATATCGGAGCCAAGTCGGGGGCCGCGGTCTACGCTACAGCGGACGGGACGGTCAGCAGCACAGGCTATGATTCTTACCATGGCAACAATATTGTCATCGATCATGGCAACGGCCTCAAAACCTGGTACATGCATTTGAGCAAAATCGGGGTGTCCAAGGGCGAGGGCATTGCCAAGGGGCAGGAAATCGGCCTTGTAGGCTCCACCGGAAGAAGCACAGGGCCCCACCTCCACTACGAGGTGCTGAAGGATAATAAAAGCGTTGATCCCAACACCTATCTGAAGGGTGCGCGAAAGGATGAATAGCCATGTTCAGCAAAAAGAAGGCGGCCAGCACCAACCCTGACGCCATGGATACGGTCATCGGGGAGGGCAGCGTCTTTGAAGGAAAAATCCGCTCCCGGGCGGGTGTGCGGATTGAGGGCACCATCCACGGGGATGTGGAGAGTGCAGGCGATGTGGTCATCGGGGAAAAGGGCATGGTCAAATCCAATATCCACGCGCGGAATGTGGTGATTGCCGGAGCTGTCCACGGCAATGTCACGGTCAAGGAAAGCCTGACCATTCTGGCCAGCGGGCAGCTGAACGGCAATTCCAGCGCCTCCCGTCTGGTGGTCAACGAAGGAGCCGTATTTAACGGCGGCAGCCGCATGGAGAGCAAGGCCGGTGAAGGCAAGGAAGCCGCCGCTCCCCTTCAGCCGGAAAAAACGCCCCCCTCCATGATGGGCGCCCCCTTCGGCGATTCTATGGCGATGTAAAGCCGGGTAATCAGAGCTTCACTTCACTTTTGGGGGATGCTTTAAGAAATTGGGTTCTGTACAGCCTGGCGTAAAGCCCGTTTTGGGCCAAAAGCTCCTCATGGGTGCCCTGCTCCGCCAGCCGTCCTTCCTCCAGCACCAGAATCCGGTCAGCCGCCAGAATGGTGGACAGGCGGTGGGCGATAACCAGAGTGGTCCGGCCCCGCATCAGCCGCTCCAGCGCCGCCTGGACATAAGCCTCCGACTCCGAATCCAGATGTGAGGTAGCTTCGTCCAGCACCAGAATCCGCGGATCGCGGAGAATCGCCCGGGCGATGGCCAGCCGCTGCCGTTCCCCGCCGGACAGGCGGTGCCCCCTTTCCCCCACCATAGTGTCGTAGCCCTCTGGAAGAGCAGCAATCATCTCGTGAATGTACGCATCCCTGCAGGCCTGCTCCAAATCCGCGTCCGCAGCATCCAGCCGGGCAAAGCGCAGATTTTCCCGGATCGTGGCATGGAACAGGAAAGAGTCCTGGGTGACGAAGGCCAGCCCGTTCCGCAGGGACTCCTGGGTAATGGCCCGCAGGTCCCTGCCGTCCACCTCCACCGCCCCTTCATCAGGATCATGCAGCCGGGCCAACAAACCGATGAGGGTGGTTTTGCCTGCGCCGCTGGGGCCAACAATGGCTACCAGCTCCCCCGGCTCCGCCTGGAAGCTGATGCCGCTAAGGGCGTTCCGCCCTTGCCCGGAGCCTGCATAACGAAAGGACACACTGCGGTAAGCCACCTTGCCCGCGATGTCGCGAAGCTCCTTCGCTTCCGGCGCGTCTTTGATCTCCGGCTCCATGTCCATATATTCGAACAGCCTGACGAAAATCCCCATAGCCGTGGCCGCCTCCACATGCAGATTCAAGAGAGTGGTCACCGGCCCGTACAGCCGCCCGGCATAGAATACAAAGGCGACAATCCCGCCCACGGTCAATCCGTTGCTCATGACGGAGAGCCCGCCGTACCAGAAAATAACGGCAGTCCCCAAAGGCGCCAGCAGTCCCACTGCCATGGCGTACCATCGTCCCACCAGATTGACCTTCAGCTCCAGCCCCATCACCTTTTCGTTAAAGGCGCCGAAACGCTCCTCCTGATAACCCTCTCTCCCGAATAACCGGGTGAGCATAGCCCCGGAGATGCCGAACAGGTCCCCCAGCATGGCGGACATTTCTCCCCGGGCCCGCTGGGTTTCCGCCCGCAGCCGCTTCCGGGTGGCCGACACCCGGCGCACCGGCCAGATGAACACGGGCAGGATTACAAGGGCAATCAAGGCAAGCTGCCAATTGAGCCGGAACAAAATCACCGCAGTGGTGACGGTGATCGCCGCCTGGGTGATGGCATTGACCACTGTGCCCGTCACAACTCCCTGAACCGCCTGGACATCCCCCGTCAGCCGCTGGATGATTTCCCCCGACCGGGAATGGGTGTAGAAGGCCATGGATTGGCGCTGCAAATTCCCGAACAGCTTATGCCGCAGATCCCGCATTACACTCTGGCCGACCTTGTTGTTCAGATGATTTTGCCACACCCCCAAAAGTCCCGCTGCCACCGGCAAAAGCACCATCAGCAGAACCAGCCTCAGCAGCAGGCTTTTGTCCCCTCCCGGAATGGCATGGTCCACCACCTCCTTGACCAGCAAAGGCGGCACCAGCCCGATTAAAGCCGAAGCCAAGGCCAGCAGCAGGATCAGCCCCAAAAGCCGGGTATACGGCCGGAACAGCTTGAAGGCTCTGGCAAAATCCATTTCGCTCCACTTGGCTTTGGGCGCATCCGGCCCCTTATACATTCCTCCCGGCGGCATTCCCCCGCCGTACATTCCGCCCATCCGCATGCCGCTTCCTCCGTTGTTCTGTGGTAAACGCTCTCATGTCTTCCATTTTCCCACGCTTAAGGGTCAGGCGCAACCACTTGCTATGTATCTGGCACACCGCACGCGCCTGCAACCCTCTCACCGGGCGACACGGGCGGCAGCCTCCCTTGCATCAGCGCTGTGAATCGTGTATACTTGCAACTAATTCAAAAGCAGCATTGGCCGATGACGAGCTTCCAACTCCGAGGCGTATTCGCTAAGAAGAGCGGAAGCAGGATTCCGCCTCTTCCAAGTTTACCGGCCCGCCCGTTACCGCGGAACCAAAGAGGATCGGAATGCTCCGCCAGGAGATTCCGGTCAAGTTGGGTGGCACCGCGAGTCCAAGCGCTCCTCGTCCCATACGGATGAGGGCGCTTTTTGCATTTTTTAGGGATGGAGCGGATGCGAAAATGTTGGACATGAAATGGATTCGGCAGCACAGCAAGGCTGTGCAGGAGGCGGCGGACCGCAAGGGGATCGCCTTTTCGGTGGAGGAGCTGCTTCAGGCGGATGAAAACAGGCGTCGGCTGTTGACCCGGACAGAGGAGGGGCGGCAGGCCCGCAACCGGCTTTCCCAGGACATCGGGCGGCTCCTGCAAGAGGGCCGGCAAGGGGAGGCCAACGCGGCCAAGGCGCAGGTCAAGGAGTGGAATTTGCGGCTGTCTCTGTTGGAGGAGCAGCTGCAGCAGGCAGAGGCTGCAACCCGGGAGCTGCTGCTGCGGGCCCCCAATATTACGGCGCCGGATACGCCGGCGGGGGCTTCGGATGCGGACAATGTGGCGGTCCGCCATGTGGGCAGCCTGCCCGAGTGGGCGTTTCCGCCTCGGGACCATATGGCTCTGGCGGAGCTTCACCGCCTGGCGAATGTTCCCCGCGGCGTCAAAACAGGCGGCGCCCGCAGCTATTATCTGACGGGGGCGGGAGTGGCGCTGCACCGGGCGGTCCAGCAATTGGCCATGGATATGCTGGAGGAGCGGGGCTTTCAGTGGATGGAGGTGCCCCTGCTGGTGCGGGGAGAGGCGTTGGTGAATACCGGTTTTTTTCCGCTGGGCCGGGATCAGGTGTACCAAGTGGAGGGAGCGGACAGCTACCTGGTGGGCACCTCGGAGGCGCCTCTGGTCTCCTATTACGCCGGAGAGATTGTTGATGTGAGTCGGCCTATACGGCTGGCGGCTTCGTCGGTTTGCTTCCGCAGCGAGGTGGGAGCCGCAGGGCGGGATGTCCGGGGGCTGTACCGGGTGCACCAGTTTTCCAAGGTGGAGCAGGTGGTTCTGTGCCGGGACGAGGCGCAAGAGTCGGAGGGGCTGCTGCAGGAGATTACCGCCAATGCGGAGGAGCTGCTCCGGCGTTTGGAGCTGCCTTACCGGGTGATGGCAGTCTGCGCCGGCGACATGTCCCAGAAAACCTACAAGCAGTACGACATCGAAACCTGGATGCCCAGCCGGGAGGCTTACGGGGAAACCCATTCCTCGTCCAACCTGCATGATTTCCAGGCCAGGCGCGCCAACATCCGCTACCGGGACAGCGACGGCAGGCTCCGCTATTGCCACACGCTGAACAACACCATGGTGGCGACGCCGCGGATTCTGATTCCTCTTCTGGAGAACCATCAGGAGGAGGACGGGGCCATCCGCATCCCGGCCGCTTTGCAGCCGTACCTGAACGGCTTGGCCAAGCTGGTCCCGCAGGGGCTGCAACCGTAGCCGCCAAAAGCTTGCGCTAACTTCCGCGTGTTACCACCTTGGCGCTTTGAGGGTCATTTTCGCGCCTCGCGGTTGCTGGGTATGCGCGTAACCTGAAAAAACCCGGTCAAATTAGGCCGGGTTTCTTCAGGTTGCATATAAGCTTGCGGCCCCGCCGATGGCTCATGCCTCCGCCGGGAAAACCTCCAGCGCCGCCTGAACCACCTGGCGGGCCATGGGCAGCACCCGGCCCAAGGGCGCGGTTTGCAGGGCTGTGTAGGGATGCGCCCGGTTCTCGCAGACAATGCCGCCGATGGAGTAATCCCCTACCGGCGGCAGCCCGCGGCGGAGGGAGGCGCCGGGAGTGAGCGGCCCGTCCCGCATCAGGAACAGCCCAAGGCTTGCGGCGCTTCCCAGACAGGCGTCCACGGCCACAACCGCGCGCCCCGCCGCCGCGGCAAACAGCATGGCCTCCAGCTCCTTCAAGCACCCGGCCCAGGTGTCCCCGTCGCAGGGTTTGTCCAGGGTGCCGACCACCAGGCTAAACCCCGCTTCCCGAAGGAACGTTCCAGTCAATGGCCCAAAAGCGTCGCCGCTGGAGCGGTCTGTGCCGATGCACAGGAACACCAGCTGCTCCCGCCTCACGCCCGATTCGCGGATGCGCCGGAAAAGCTCCGGCAGCTTGGCCCCGCCTGCCGTTTTGCGCCAGCCGCCGCCCGCTGCTCCCGAAGCAGCTTGTCCGCCGGACCACTGTTGGAGCATGTATCCCAAACCTCCGTCTGTCAATCTGTTCTCTTATCCTAGAACAGCCCGTGAACCGTGCCGTTCTCGTCAATGTCCATACGCAGGGCAGCCGGCACCTTGGGCAGACCCGGCATCCGCAGAATGTCTCCCGTCATGGCGACAATAAAGCCTGCTCCCAGGGAAGGCTTCAGCTCGCGGATGGTGATGGTGAAGCCCTCCGGCCTGCCCACAAGCGCCGCCTGATCGGATAGGGAATACTGGGTTTTGGCCATACACAAGGGCAGCTTGTCCCAGCCATTCTTCTTGAACTCCTCGATCTGCTTGCGGGCCTTGTCCGTAAAGCTCACGCCCTCCGCGCCATAAAAGGTCCGGGCAATGGCCTCCGCCTTAACCGGAATCTCGTCCTCCGGCCGGTACGCAGGCACAAATCCCGCTCCCGCCCCTTCGGCAGCGGCAACAACCGCGCGGGCCAGCTCCACGCCGCCGGCGCCGCCCTGCTCCCACACCCGGCACAGCTCCACGGCAAAGCCGCGCTCCCGGCACAGCCGCTTCAGCAGCTCCACTTCCCCTTCCGTATCCGTGGGGAATTCATTCACCGCCACCACAAAAGGCAGGCGCACAGCCGCTATGGATTCCGCGTGCTTTTGCAGGTTGGCAAAGCCCCGGGCCAATGCGGCCAAATCCTCTTGGGCCAGCGCATCCTTGGCTGCGCCGCCATGAAGCTTCAGTGCCCGTACAGTGGCGACAATGACCACAGCTGCAGGGCTCAAGCCGCCTTTGCCGCATTTGATATGCAGGAATTTCTCCGCGCCCAGATCCGCACCGAAGCCTGCTTCGGTCACGGCAAATTCCCCCAGCTTCAACGCCATCCGGGTGGCGGTAAGGCTGTTGCAGCCATGGGCGATATTGGCGAACGGTCCTCCATGGACCAGCGCCGGAGTATTTTCCAACGTCTGCACCAGATTGGGCTTTACCGCTTCCTTCAGCAGCACCGTCATGGCCCCCTGGGCCTGCAGATCCCGCACATATACCGCTTGTCCCGCATAGGTATAGCCGATGAGCATCCGGGAGAGCGCCTCCTTCAGCTCACCCAGTCCCTCAGTCAGGCAGAGAATGGCCATAATTTCGGAGGCCACCGTAATTTCGAACCCGTCCTCCCGGGGCACACCCTCCGTTTTGCCGCCCATGCCGATCATGATATGACGGAGAGCCCGGTCATTCATATCCACCACACGCTTCCACACAATCCGGCGCGGGTCCAGCCCAAGGGCATTGCCCTGCTGGAGGTGGTTGTCAATCAACGCCGCCAACAGATTATGAGCCGAGGTAACCGCATGCATATCCCCGGTAAAATGCAGATTGATATCCTCCATCGGCACAACCTGGGAATAGCCGCCGCCTGCCGCTCCGCCCTTCAGCCCGAAGCAGGGACCCAAGGAAGGCTCCCGCACCGCCAGCACTGTTTTGCGTCCGATCCGGTTCAGCGCCTGGGCCAGTCCCACGCTGACCGTTGTTTTGCCTTCGCCTGCCGCAGTAGGATTAATGGAGGTGACCAGAATCAGCTTGCCTTCCGGCTTGTTCTCCAGCCGGCGCAGGACGCTCAGGTCAATTTTGGCCTTGTAGCGTCCGTACCCCTCCCACTCTTCCTCCTTGAGCCCCAGTTCCTCCGCAATGGCGCCAATCCGTTCCATACGGGCCTGCCGGGCGATTTCAATATCACTGACAATTGCTCCTGTTGCCATCATTTCACCTGGTCCTGTCCTTGATTTGTCGAAAAAATACTTGCACATGCCAACAGAATACCATATTCCCGTTGGAAAAACGACTACTTCCCCTCACTGGCTCCTCACCGGCAAATTCACGTCGAATATTGTGCCGATCCCCACCTCGCTTTGGACATCTACTGTGCCGCCGTGCTCCTGGATGATCCGGAAGCTGACCATAAGCCCCAGCCCGGTCCCTTTTTCCTTCGTGGTATAAAAAGGCTCTCCCAGCTTCTGCAGCCTCTCCTTCGGAATGCCCTGCCCCTGGTCCTCAAAACGCACATTCACCCGGCCGGGAGCGGGATGGGACAGCGTGACCGTAATGATTCCTCCCCGCATCATGGATTCCACTGCATTTTTCAGCAAATTGATAAAAACCTGCTTCAGCTGGTTCTCGTCGCATTCCACAATGACCTCATCCGCCGTCAGCACATTGGGGATAATTTGAACATTGTTCAATAGGGCCTGGCTGCTTAGAAAAGCAATGACCACCTGGACGATCTGCACCAGATTCCGCGGCTCCATTCTGGTAATTTGGGGCTTCGAAAGCACCAAAAACTCACTGACGATATTATTGATGCGGTCCAGCTCCGAAAGCATCAGCTCGAAGAAAAACTCATTCTCGTTGGTTCTTTGCTGCAGCAGCTGCAAAAAGCCCTTCAGCGAGGTAAGCGGGTTGCGGATTTCGTGGGCGACCCCGGCGGCAAGCTGGCCCACCACCGACAGCTTTTCCGACTTGAGAAGCATCTCCTCGGCCTGCTTGCGCTCGGTGACATCCCGCCCCACCATCAGAAGGCTCGGCACCTCCCCTTGCTCCAGGTCGGGAATCCAGCGGCAGGAAATCTCCAGCACCACCCAATGGCCTTCGGCGTGGCGAAGCTTCATCTCGGCCACATCAGCGGTTTGGGCGTCCTGGGGCTTCTGCAAAAAATGGGCCATGCGGCTTTTATCGTCGGGATGCAGCCAGCGGTATATGCTCCTGCCTATTAATTCCTCCGGCTCCGCTCCCAGCAAAACCCGGCTGGAGGGCGACCAGTATTCAATCTCTCCCAGCGGGTTCAGAACGCCGATGATGTCCGTCATATTTTCCGCGATCAGCCGGTATTTCATTTCACTGCGGCGCAGCGCCGCCTCCACCCGCTTGTTCTCCGTAATGTCCCGGGAAATGGAGGCGATGGCAATGGTATTCCCGGCGCCGTTGCGGATGGGGGAAATGGTAACGCTCACATCAAACTCATCGCCATTGCGCTTGAGTCTGCGGGTTTCGTACCCGCTGATATGGCCGCCGAACTCCACCGCCTCATGAAGGTTCTGCACCTCCTCCTGCAAATCGGGCGGGACGGTGAGAAAGACACTTTTGCCGATACACTCCTCATAGCACCATCCGAACAACCCCATAAACGCCTCATTCACATGCAGGTTGTCCCCGTTCAGATCCGTCACGCAAATGGCATCCGAGGTATTGTTGAAAAAGGATTCCAGCATCTCCTTGGTCCAGGTCAGCTCCGCCTCCGTTTCCTTCCGCTCGCTGATATCCATGCAGTAGCCCAGAATCTCCCGTCCCTCCGCTTCTCCCCCGAAGGGTTGGAGGGTAATGAGGCAAGGGGTGGAGGCTATGGTGATCTCAAAGACCACCTGCCGCTCTTCCTCCCACGCAATGCGGAAATAGTCGCCGATGGACTTGGCGGTGTCCGGCTGGAAAACCTCCTGAAGAGAATGCCCGCTGACCCGTTCATCCGGCAGCCCCAGCTTCAGGGCCAGCTCTCCCGTCCAGAGCGTACACGTGAAAGCTCCTTCGGCATCCCCTATGTATTTGAAAATAATGCCCTGCTGATGGCGCAAAATTTCATTAAATGAGCGCTCCACCCGCTCCATCTCCTGGCGAATCCGCCGCTGGCCGAACAAACCGCGGATCATTACCTGCTGCAGGACCCTGCCTGAGGCGAGAAAGCCGGTGAAAATCCATTCGCTCTCCAGCTCCGCTCCCTCCGGGCTCAAGCTGCGCAGCTCCAGCCGCCGGGACTGGTCCGGCTCCGGAGCGCCAAGCTCCTCCAGCCGCTGACGGTCCTCGGGATGAACGAGTTGAAGCAGGTGTCGGTAACTGACCAAGCTGGAGGAAGCCAACCATTTTGCGGCAGCGGCATTCATGTAGACCGGCTCGTCCCCATGAAACAGGAACACCGGATCAGGCTGGATGTCCAGCAGGCCGTAGCCGTCGTTTGCCCGGCCAAGCGCCCCCGATTTGTCATAATAATGGCCCGCTGCATACGCTGCGCCTGCGGACCCCAGAAACCACAGCAGCCCAACAGGGCGGACCACGGGGAATCTGCCGTTACAGAGCCAGACTATCACATACAGCAGACTGGCTAATGCCACCGAAATCAAAACCGCAACTGCTCTTCCTCTCCGTCTCATCCGTAAGATGTCCCCTTCCAACTCCCATGGTTTGCCTTGCCAGCGGCAGCAAGAAATACCATTCCTTATACAACCAATTTTACGTGAAACCTTACCAGTTTCCCAGCTAAAAATGAAAAAAATCTCCCGTCAAGGGAAATATTAAGAGATGAATGGTTCCAAAATGCCTTTTTGGGCGGCTGGGAACAAAAACGTGCAGACAGAGAGAGTTGAGCCATTAGAGGGCTCCCCTTCATAGCGCGGGTTCTCGCTCGCGCTCCTGACGCGGCTCCTTCCGGCAGCACGGCCACGGCGCAGCAGCTTCCCCCTCTCCCTCCCCTCGGAAGAGGGACGGAACTGAGCGGCCCTTAAAGCAGCTTTCGGGGCTGATTCGCATCCTAAACGGAACTGTGAAGCGCTTATAGGCCCGTAGCAGTTCACCGCCGCCTCACTCCGCCCCATTTTCGCCGCGTAAGAGCCCCTCAGTTCCGCAAAAAATCCAAACCCTCGCTTTTTCCGCAATAAGAGCCGCTCCGTTCCGTCCCTCCCCTTCGCAGCTTCAAACTACCCTTAACTTCAAAAAAGCCGAAAACCCTTTAACAGGGCTTTCGGCTTGGAGATTGGGAGGGTTATGTCCCTGGGGCACAGATGATTAAGCGTTCAACAGATATTGGTTCAGGACAGACTTGATCAGCTCTTGGCGGCCGGACACGTTGACGATAGGATTGTTTTGCAGAGCGTAGGCTTCCAGAGACTTGAAGTCGGCTTTGCCGGCTGCGATCTCTGCGCCAATGCCGGTTTTGAAGGAGGCGTAACGGTCTGCCACCACGTTTTCCAGCACCTTGTCTTCAAGAAGCTTGGCAGCCACTTGCAGGCCTCTGGCAAAGCTGTCCATACCGGCGATGTGGGAGTATACCACGTCAATCGGCTCAAAGGAGGCGCGGCGGGTTTTGGAGTCGAAGTTTACACCGCCTTTGCCCAGGCCGCCGTTCTTCAGAATTTCGTACATGGCCAGGGTGGAGCTGTACAGGTTCGTCGGGAATTCATCGGTATCCCAGCCCAGCAGCTCGTCGCCTTGGTTGGCGTCGATGGAGCCCAGCATGCCGTTGATCCGGGCTACAGTCAGCTCATGCTCGAAGGTGTGGCCGGCCAGGGTAGCGTGGTTGGCTTCCAGGTTCAGCTTGAAGGTTTTATCCAGATCATAACCTCTCAGGAAAGAAAGGGTAGTGGCGGCATCAAAATCATATTGATGCTTGGTAGGCTCCTTCGGCTTCGGCTCGATGAGGAACTGGGCGTCAAAGCCGATTTCCTTGGCGTAGTCCTTGGCCATATGGAAGAAACGCGCCAGATTGTCCAGCTCCAGCTTCATATCGGTGTTCAGCAGGGTTTCGTAGCCTTCGCGGCCGCCCCAGAATACGTAGTTTTCCGCCCCCAGCTCCTTGCCCACCTCCAGCTGCTTCTTCACTTGCGCGGCGGCGTAAGCGTACACCTCGGCATTGCTGGTGGTAGCAGCGCCATGCACAAAACGCGGATTGGAGAACATATTGGCGGTATTCCACAGCAGCTTGCGGCCGCTGGACTTCATATTTTCCTTAATTTGAGCCACGATAATGTCCAGGTTCTTGTTGGTCTCCTGCAGAGTATCGCCTTCGGGAGCAATGTCGCGGTCATGGAATGCGAAGTAGGGGGCATCGAGAATTTCCATCAGCTCGAAAGCGGCTTCCACGCGGGCCTTGGCCAGATCCAGACCGGTGAAGCGGTCCCAGTCGCGCACCATGGTGCCGGCGCCGAAGGGGTCGGAGCCGTTATAAGTGAAAGAATGCCAATAAGCGACGGAGAAACGCAGCCATTCCTTCATGGTTTTGCCGGCGACAACAGCCTCCGGATTGTAGAATTTGTAGGACAGCGGGTTGGCGGAATTCTTGCCTTCAAAAGGAATTGCCGGAACATTTCCAAAGTAAGCGCCCATTAAATGAATCCTCCTGTAAAATCAATCTCATTTTCCTTCACTCTTATCATAGCACCGGATACTTAGTTTGTCTATTGATTAAACTAACTTTGACAGGATTTCATCCGATACGCTAAAATAATGGTATTCACATCGAATCTTACCCTTTATAATGAGTTATTATTCGGCAAACGGCTCGGACCAACTGCGGCTTGAGGTGAGCAACTTTTGAAAATAACCGGCGATTTGAACCTGATGAAAAAAATCAATAAATCCATCGTCCTGGAGCTTCTGCGCAAGGCCTCCCCCCTGTCCCGGGCGGAGGTGGCCAAAACCACGGGCCTGACCAAGGCGACCGTGTCCACTCTGGTGGCCGAGCTGATGGAGGAGAATCTGCTGTACGAAATCGGCACCGGCGAATCCAGCGGCGGGCGCAAGCCGGTGATGCTGGTTTTCCGCCAGGAGGCGGGTTATGCCGTAGGGGTGGATTTGGGCGTGAGGGATATCCATGCGGTGCTGACGGATTTGAAGGGAACCATCATCCATGAAACCCGCTCCAGCCTGCGGGGCATGAACAGCCCGGAGCAGGTGCTGGGGAGGCTCAAGGAATGTCTGCGCCGCCTGATGAACAAGGCTCCGGCCAGCCCCTACGGGGTTGTCGGCATCGGCGTGGGTGTGCCCGGCATCACGGACGATCAGGGGACCGTGCTGTTCGCCCCCAATCTGGGCTGGCGGAATGTCCCCCTCCAATCCATGCTGGAGGCGGAATTTAAGGTGCCCGTGATCATCGACAACGAGGCCAATGCCGGGGCGGTAGGCGAGAAGGAATTCGGCATCGGCCGGAATGTCTCCAATCTGATCTATATCAGCGTGGGGATCGGCATCGGCTCCGGCATTATCCTGAAGGACGAGCTGTACCGCGGCGCGTCAGGCTATTCCGGCGAAATGGGCCACATCACCGTCCACGCGGACGGGCGGCCCTGCCGCTGCGGCAATGTGGGCTGCTGGGAGCTGTACGCCTCGGAGCAGGCCATTCTGGCTGAGGCGGAGGCGCTGCTCAGCCCGGATGATGCGGGCAATGCCGAGGCGGAGGCCCGCCCGGAAGCGGACGACAGCGCCTCCGAGGCGCCGCGGCAGGCGGAGCTGGAGGCTCTGGCCGCGTTGGCCGATTCCGGCAATGAGGCGGCGCAGGAGCTGTTCCGGCGGACGGGCCGCTATCTGGGCGTGGGCATCGTGAACATTATCAACACCTTCAACCCGGAGCTGATCATTATCGGCAACCGGTTTACTCTGGCGGAGCGGTGGCTGGCCCCCTCCGTCCGCGAAGTGATCCAGGAGCGGGCCCTGCCGTATCACCGGGAGCGGCTTCGGCTGGAGTTCGCCGGCCTGGGACTGCGCTCCTGCGTAGCCGGGGCCGCCTCCCTGGCCGTTTCCGGCTTCTTCGCGGAGCGCCAGGTCAGCGTGGGCATGAACGGCTAAGCGCGTTGTGCGCGGGCCAACGGAAAATGGGCATCCCGAAGGGATGCCCGTTTTAGCGTGGGTGAGGCGGGTTATGATTCGATGGGCAGTAACGTTGCAGGCCCAAGCAGAGGCAGCGGAATCTGCCGGATGACAGCAAAGCAGGATCAACCAGGTGATGCGAATCAAATCTGCCGGAGGATGGAAAACAGAATCTCGCCAGGCGAGGGCAAAATAGAATCCTCACGGGTGACGGCAGAACGGGGGCCTCCCGAGTGATGGCGAGGCGGAGGAATCCACATAGGGGAATGTAAGCGCCAACAATTGTATGCTAATCGGCCATTTCCCCCGAAAAATCCTAAATAGCAATCATAAAGTGTTTGCTATTTGCTCTATTTTGTCCCTGAAGCAGGCTTCGACCGGCTTTAGCATACATTTTGTGTACCCTATTTGCGTAAAATCAACGGTTTTATTTAAATAGCATACATTTGTTGTACGCTATTATTCTTTTGCCGCCGCCATCCCTTCTGTCTCCTCCCTCCTTAGATAGCTACGGCTCCAGCCGGAGGGTGTCCAGGGACAGGTCGTAGCCGGTGCTGGCGCTGTTTTTGCCGGTGATCTGAAGCTTGATCTCCTTGACCCCCGGCTTGTCGAACACCACCTTGCCAATAAGGGTATCCGCATAGGCTTCCGTTGTAGCATACTGGTCCTGCACTCCGCCAAGAGCCGCGCCATCCACATACACCTGGTACTTGCCTCTGGTGGTATAGGTTTTCCCGCTGACATACAGCTTGTATTCCCCCGCCTCCTTCACATGGATCAGAAAGCGGATATTGTTGTTGGCGCCTGCTCCGGTGGCCGCGTATTTCACGAATTTGCCTCCCGATGCGGTGGTATCGCTAATGAAGTAGTACGGGTCCTGCTGGGTGGGAATGCCCACCTGGGGCGAAAGCTGCTCCAGCTCATAGGTAACGGCGGACCGGGGCACCAGCTCGATAAAATCAAATCCCGCGCTGTACCCGCTGCTGGCGGCGTTCCTGTCTTTTACCGTCAGGCGGAACTTCTTGCTGCCCGCAGCTCCAAAATATTTGTTGCCGATGTAGATTTCCTCAAACCCCTGGTCGGCGGCGTACAAGTCCTTCCAGCTCCCCACAATGGCTCCGTCCACCGTCAGCTCGAACTTGCCCCGGTCAGCTCCCTTTTTCACCCGGGCCATAACGGCGTAGGTTCCCGTCTGCGGCACATTCAGCGTATATTCCACATAGTCCCCCACTGCATTGCTGTCAAATTTGTTGAAGGCCCCTCCCGATGCCGCGGCATCACTGACATTGGTTTGGGAGTCGCCGCTGGATACCGTTTTGGCGATGGCGGAGGACTCCAGCTCATAACGGTGCACCGGAGTCAGCACCATCAGGGTAATGGTATTTTTGCCCATATAGAAGGAAGGCCGGGTCAGCGTGCTGCTGTAATCCAGGACCACGTCCTCAATCTTCTTCAAGGGGGCATTGGCCGCGCCGCTGTTGTAATTGCTGTTGGTATTGTCGATCTGGTAGCGCTCCAGGCGCATCTTGCGGCTTCCCGAGAACAGGGAGGCAGGGATATTGTTGATGGTGGTCGTTACATTGTAATCCATCCCCTGCCCCGCGGCGATCTGATCCCACTGATAATTGACGAACATGACGGCAATGCCGGAATCATCCCGGGTGGCCAAACTGTGGACGCCCAGGCCGGTGGTGGCGTTCAGGGCTCCGGCAGAGGTGGAGGAGGCGATGCGGGAGGTCTTCAGCATGGATTGCATCTTCAGCACATTGTAATAAGGCAGGGGAACGCCGTCCAGCCCGTCCACGAACATGTCCTTGCGGGGATTGTCGCCATGATCGATGGTCCAATGCATGGGCATGGTCATGCCGCCCTCCACATAATACATGCCCGTTGTGGCCATGGCTGCGGCCTGGGTCAATTGGTCCTGGGCCTGGGTATTGTCCGAATGCCCCTTGGGGCCGGTGGCCGGTCCCGGGAATACGCCGTATTCGGTTACGAACACCTTGGTTTGCGGGTCCAGCCCCCGGTTGGTCAGCTTGGTTTCGAGAATTGATCTTTCGTTCTTTACGGCGGCCGGTCCCGGATTTTCCGCCACTCCCGTTCCCCGCTGGCGGTACTGGTGGTAAGAGATAAAGTCCAGCCGTTTGTTGGGATTGGTATCGTCTCTGTATGCATTCAGAAAAGCATCAATATAGGTTGTGTTGTAAAAGCCCAGAGCCGGCCCGCCAAGCTTCAGCGGAATCGGAGGGTTCAGCTCCGCGTTGATCTCATTAATAACGCTGTAGAAGACCTTGTACCATTCGTAATACAGCTTGGGACTGGGGGCGTAGCCGGAGCTTTTGGGCGGAACCGCAGGCATCTCGTAGGTTTCGATATCCCAGTCCTTGTCCGGCTCGTTGAAGGCCTCGATATACTCGATTTGCGGATAGCGCTTCTTGTACTCCTTGATGCCGTTCTTCAGCACATTCCGGCAGGCGGTGGAATTGGTAATGGTCATGGTGGAGGGGTTAAAGCCCATATCCGCCTGGTCGCACTGGTCCACATTCAGGATAATCCGCTGGGCATATTTGCCCAACTGCTCCATATAGGAATTCTGGTAATCGTAATTGTATACGCCGGTTGTCCGGTTATAATACTTGGTGGGTTTGAACCAGGCCCGCACATAGCGGGTGTCGCTGTTCTTCAGATTCTCCCAGTAGGACGGGCCCGCCGTGGAAGCGGACTTCAGCCCCGACTGGTTCAGGTACCAGGAGGGATTGTTCATGCTGCTGTCCACAATACTTCCCGCATTGACAGTAACCGTCGCCGCATTTGCCGCCTCCGCCTTCTCCGGTGCAGCCTGGACCAGCGGAACCAAGAGGGCCAATGCCAAAAGCCCCCTCCCTATTTGTCTTGCCAACCTTGCGTTCATCATGTCGCCATCCTTTCATCGATAAATTTGTAAGCGTTGTCAAGCTATTGAGAAAAAGCAGGATTGCCTAAAATCCCAGCTGTCGGCAATCCCGCTGCAACTCCTATTGTTAGTCGAGAACCACTTTGTCAGACAAGGCGGCAGGCAGCTCCCCGTTTGCCGGGAACAACTGGTCCACCACCAGCACGCGGATGGAATACGCCGTATTCTCCGGGTCCGGTACATCAAAATGGGCCACAAACGTGGTTAAATCGGTAATATCGCTCTTCAGGGCCACATAGGAAACCGGAGTATTGCCCTTAAGCAATTGGAAGTATACCACTTCGTCGCCGTCATGGACCTGAGCACCGGCTACCGGAATCACATTGACCCTTGCGGTCAGTCCCTGGGCCTGATCCACCAGACCGCCTGTCACAACAAAGGATTTGCCTTCGCCAATAACGGCGAAAACCGTTACTGTCCGTATCACCTCATTGGCCGCATTGCCCGCTGCATCGCTAACGTTGTAACGGAGGGTGTACACGCCAGGAACAGCGGTATTGACCTGGCCTGTCACGGCAATCGCCGCAGTCAGATCCCCATCCACATTATCTGTGGCGGTTGCTCCCGCATCGGTATATTCGCTTCCCACCGGAATCGATATTGCCCCATCGCCGTTCAGGGTAATGACCGGTTTGACAACATCCGGCACAGGGGTGTTATCCCCCGGCAGCAGGGCAACCACGTAATCGTCGATCTGCGCAGGTCTGTTGGCTACCCGGATGCCGGCTTTGCCCTGTGTCAGCGGCGGAGGATTATCCGGGAACAGTCCGCTGCCGGTATCGGTGACATCGAACACCAGCTTATCGTCCACGTATCCGATGAGACGGTTGCCGTTCACAATAAGCCGCAGCTGGTACCATTTTCCTTCTTCATACGGAAACGGCTTCTTGATGGCGGATTCCTTCAGGCTGTTGTTCACGACTCTTCCCAGTGCAATATAGCCTGTGCTGCCGCCGGCAAGATTGTTCTCGCCGTTATGAATGCGGAGCATGTAGAAGTTCCTGGCATCATCCGAAGCGCGGGCGATAATGCCCGGCAAGCCGGTGTCCGCAGTCGCTCTTACTCTTGCCCTCACCTCGTAGTTGGTCCAAGAGCTGTTGCCGACCACGAAGGGCATGTTGTCATTGGTATGTTTCTCCAAGACCTTGCCGGATACGTCATCCGCTACTCTCAGATGCTGCCCCTGAGTATTGTCCATATTCCTCCAACCGGTGGACGCATCCTGATTGTAGCTCCCGTTTTCAAAGTTTTCCTCATACAGGATGGTTCCGAGAGGCGCTTCCTCATTGGCCGTCAGATGCAGGGTGTATCTCTGGATTTTTCCGGACTCTGCCGTAACGTCGACGGTAATTGTGCCTTGTCCGTTTACAATGGCCGTATTGGCGGCTACGGCTGTGGCCAGATTGCTTACCGTAGGCAGAGCCTCCTTAACGGATACATAAGCAGTGCGGGAAGGAATCTTCACATCGTATTCATACACGCCGGGAATCAGGAGAATATCCCCGGGTGCCAGCTCATTGGGATTATAAGCTCCGCTGTCCGGGATCACCGACAGCTTCAGCGAGCTTAGCGTTGCATCCTCGCTGGCCTTGCGCAGACTGACTTTGTAATAGGTTGCCCCGTTGCCCGCTGTGGACAGGGAGGAGATCATATGCACTACATTCTCGCCTGTTCCTCCCAGCGCAAGCTCTCCGGAGGAGGCGGGATAAACCACGGCATTGGCTCCGCCGTAGACGGTTCCGGTGACGGTTGCTTTATCCGAGCCGGGACCGGCCAGCTTCACCTCATATTCATTCTTCAGAGGATTGAAGCCGCTGATGGAAGCTCCGTTCACCTGAATATCCCCGAGCAAAGGCATGATGGGATAAACATGAATATCATCAAACTGCACCTTGGTTTTGCTGCCGCGTACGCCGGCCCATCCGGCCGAAAGCCGCGCGGGATTGCCGTCATAGACGTTGTTATCGGTGTATTCCACCATCAGCGTGCCGTCCAGATAGCCCTTCAGGTTGTCCCCTACCGCTTCCAGCCTCAAGGTGTACCACCGGGTGGGATCAATGGAATCAAGCACAACACTGTCCAGCTCGATATTCTTTTTGCCTGACGGCATATCGGTATTGTCCCGCTGCAGAACCAATTTGGAGGTGCCTGCGCCGCGTACAAGAAGCAGGGAATAATGCAGATTGCGGTGTTCATCGGCACGGCCTTTGCCCGCTCTTGCGGTTACCCCCATCTTGACATCGCCGGTATGGGCGGGATTGTCGATCTTCACCCTTGCTTCGATGCCGTAATCCGCCCAGGAATTATCTCCGAAAAAGCCGAAGTTGTCCGAAGTGTCGCCGAATGTCTCGTGAGGCACTGCGTACGTGTTTCCTGTGACTGTATCCGTACCGAAGTCCCATGCGGTATACTTGTTGCCGTATCCTCTCAGCTTCCAGGCCGACAAGTCGCGCTCTTCCGGTGTCTCGAAGCTATTCTTGTACAGCCCGTCGGCGAAGATGCTGATATCGTCAATGGACAGAGGCTGTCCGGTGTAAGAGCCGGTGACGGTCAGCTTCACATAGCGGGCGGTGGCTGGGAACCAGTGCAGGGAGCTGCCTTTGGACCAAGCGCCGTACGTGGAATCCACAACTGTCGAATATGAACCGCCGTCCGTACTTGTGGAGATGGAATAATGATAGCTTTGCAGCTCTGCATTGCTCCACTTGATTTCTGCGCCGCTGACTGTAAAGTTTCTTTCCAGATCAATAACCACTGACTGGGGATAGCTGTTGTTGGCTGCGGCGGCACTTGTCCGCTCATCGCCGTCCACCAGCGCCGCCAGGTTCTGCAGGTCGCCTGTTGCCGTTTTGCCTGCGGATACAATGTTGTTGATGCTGGAGTCCACCGCCTCCAGTTCAATGAGCATCACAGCGTTGGGGGTCAGGGTCTCATTGAATATTTCCGTGCCGGTAATATTCATGGTTCCTTGGCCGACGACTTCCAGGCTGTCATTTTTGTTGTATGCATAATTGCTGTGGGTGGCATCCACCAGATATTTCTTGTAGCGGATGGACTTGCCCTGGAAGCTGGCGGGCAGATTCTTCACCTGAACGCTGACTTCCTTGCTGGCCTTGCCGTCCAGTTGATGATTCCAGACCATCATGGTGGCCTTGGAGTCGCTGTTCTTGGTAGCAAGCAGTCTGACGCCGGTATTTCCTGTGTCGCTGCCGGTGACTGCTACTTTCTCATCCCCCAATCTGGAAAGCATCCGCATGGTGTTAAAATAAGGGGTAAAGAAAGTTTTGCCCAGGAGCTCATGATACTTGAGCTTGTCGCTGGTCCCCACCACCTGGAATTTGTATACTTGTGAATCGCCCCATTTAATCCTTATTTTGGATATTTGGTATTCAGCCCCCAAGTCAAACCGGAGCCACGTCCAATAATCGCTTTGCAAAAACTGAGTGCTCTCATCCCCGTCAGTCGCTACAGCGATCAACGGGTCGCCGGCTGTGTTCGGAACGGCTATTTTATTGCCGGCAGGGTCATAAAATTCGATTTCCTGGATTTTCACCTGGCGTCCCGAGGTGGTAGCCGATTCTCTCCAGCCGCGCAAATTCATATACCGAACAGGGTCGGTATAATTGGAGTTAAATTCCTGCCAGCCCACAGTGCCGTTGCTGAGCGCATAGTCCACATCAAACTGGTTCTTGAAGTAGGCGTTCAGCGTGTGAACGGCCACCCAGTTCATGGGGATATCCACACCGCCTCTCTCGTAGAAATAGGCTGAATCCGTCATGAATGCCGCCTGCTTGGCCAGAGCGACATTATTGGTGCTGTCGGTTAATCCCCCTCCGCCTTTCCAGCCGTATTCGCTGACGATCAGAGTGGCGTCGGGATATTTGTCGCTGAGGTAATTGCGCATTTGAATGGCTTGCGTTTCATTCTCGGTAATTTCCTGCCGGTACCGGTGCCAGGAGACAAAGTCAACCTGATAATGGTTCTGATAGGCGATGTCCACAAATTCCTTCTGCTTGGCAAAATTGTAGCCGGAGAGGACCGGACCGCCTACCTTCAGGCGCACACCGTTGGAACCGAAGGTATCATTGAGCCCCAATTGCTGGTTGACCCACACCACTGCCTTGGACATGCCTTCATACATTCGCATGTATCCCGGGATATCATCCTTGACATGCCCAAAGTATGCAGGCTCCAGGTTGGGCTCGTTGCCTACCTCGATGTATTCCAGCTTGGGATTTTTCTCCTTCAGCGTCTTGATAATGACCCGCATGGCCTTGTCATATTCATCCCAGTTCATCGTGGTTTCCCCCGACAGAAGGCGGTTCTTGCCGGGATTGGTGTCTCCGCCGTAGGAATAGGCCAGAGAGATCAAAATGGAGTCCGCAAATTGGCCCATAAAGTCATAGGTTTCCTTGCGGCCGTGCTGAAGATCGGGATTGGTCTCCAGATTCTCCGGAGTTTCGATGCTGTAGGCAAGCAAGTCCGAATTGTTCGGGTCCTTGTTGTAGTACCAGTTGATTTTGACGAAATCCCGGACGATCTTGGTTTTAATCCCCTTCAATTCGTCCACCACATGGACAGGCAGAGGCGCGTAGTTCGTATTGTTGAATTGTTCAGTCCGGATCAATGGACCGGCGCTTGTGCCGTAATCCGCCGTCAGGACCTGGGCTGTTGGGGAAACCTCCGCCTGGGCCGTTTCCGGGAATGCCGGAGCCAGGCCCAGTGCCATTGAAACAGCCAACATCCCTGCGGTCAGAGCGCTGAAAGGACGTTTGGCCTGTTTCCACCCTTTCCTGCTGATCATATTATTCATAGATGCTTGATACCTCCATCTTCAGGATATCCTGGAGTCTGCCCGGCGGACAGACTCCTTCGTTCATCGCCCTGGGGCGTGTCTGATAACTCCGAGGGGAGCAGATTTTGCAGAATTTTCGTTCCAGGCAAGGCACTTTCGTGAAGGCGTACCGGGGGTACGTCAAGCGGAAGTAACGAAGCATGGGGCGAAAAGGCGGTAAAAGATGCCCTCAAGCGGGTTTTCAGACACGCCCTAATTCAATTCAACAATAGCGGACAGTGCAAACGGCAGCCGTTGGGGGTCCAGCTCCAGGGTATCCAGAACGAATACCCGGACCGTGTATGTCTCATCCTCGGGATCGGCGGCGTCAAAAATCGCCGTAAAAGCGGCGGGGCCGGCAATATCCGCTTCAATGGCTGTGTAGCTTACCGGAGTCGTTCCCTTCAGTAGTTGGAAGAACACCGCCTCCTTGCCGGTATGCTCTTCCGCGCCATTCAATAGGTCGACGGTTACACTGGCTGAAATTCCGCCGTTTCTGTCCAGAACACCCACCGGTGTGACGCTGTAGCTTTTGGCAGCCATCACCACATGCACAGTTCTTGTCACTTCCTCGGCTGCGCCGCCGCTGCTGTCTGCGACGTTGTAGCGGAGGATATATGTGCCTTCCGTGTCCGTATCCACTTCCCCGGTTCTGACAATGCCGGCGGTCAGATTTCCATCCTCCGCATCCAGGGCGGTGGCGCCCGGATCGGCAAAGCTGCTGCCTGCAGGCACAATCATTTCGGCCGGACCCAGCAGGGTGATCACCGGCACAGCATTCACGTCGGAAATTTCCGTAACCCAAAGATCATCAAAGGCCGCTCTGGCGTTGGCCACCCGAATGCCTGCCTTTCCAGAGGTCCACGGAGTGAAGGAGGAGTCGAAAACTCCCGAGCCGTCCGTTACGTTAAAGAGCAGCTGGTCGTCTATATATGCCTTGATGGTATTGCCCTTCAGCACCAGTCTCAGCTGATACCACTTGTTGACATCGATGGGCATGGATACAGTAAGGTTGCCGGGCTCCTTCAGCGTGTTATCGATGACCTTGCCCAGCGAAACCTTGCTTTCATTGGGCTTAATGCGGATCATATAAAAATTCCTGTTGTCCGCGGATACTCTGGCCACCAGACCGGGATAGGACAAGGGATCAACCGCTTTCACGCGGACGGAGATATCCGCATCCCCGGAGACGCTGTTGCTGTTGGACATGACGATATTATTGGCGTTGACATCCCTCATGGCATACTTCTCGCCCAATACCTCATCCACCACCCGGAATTGGGTGACTGCCGACGGGGTCCAGCCTGCATCCATCGTTCCGCCGTTGAAGTTCTCCTGGTATACAATAGCGCCACGGGGAGCGTCCGGCTGCACGATAAAGCGGAAGGTATAATCCCGGACTGCGCCGCTTTCAGCTGTTACCCGGACAATTCCGGTGCCCTGTCCGCCAACAAGCGTCGGCTGCTCCAGAATTTCTGCCCTTGCGCCATACCATAAGGCGGCAGGAACCGCATTCTGGATGGTCACCACCCGGGTTAAAGAAGGCAGCAGCACATTGTATTCATACTGTCCGGCTGTCAACACCGGGTTGTTGCCTGCCGAGAGGCTCAGCGCCGCCAATTCGGCATTGGTGGAAATGGCCCGGAGGTACAAGGTGTAGGGAACGGCAAGCTTGCCGTCGGCCGACTTGGCCAGCACCGTTGCCTTCCGGTACGCATTGCCGGCTGCGCTCAAATCCACTTGCCCATTGTTGGTCATCCAAACTGTATGGCCGGATTGATAAACACTGGCTGTGACATTGACATTGGACAGATCGGTTCCTTGCGGAAGCACCGCCTGGCCAACGCTTTGCCCATTGGCCAACGAGGAAACCGCCACACCATTGACCTTCAGCTCCTTCAGCTTGGGCAGGGCCGGGGTCGTCACCTTAATATCTGTAAAGTCGGTGGTCACATTGCCGGCGATCAGCCCGGGCTTTCCGCTGCCGTAATCGCCCATGGCCGTATCCGTATAATCCAGAACAAACTGTCCGTTTACATAAAACTTGAAGGTGTTGCCAATAGCCTCAACCTTCAGGCTATACCAGGTCTGCGGCTCAATCTGGAAGGGCAGGGAGGCCTGCTTCAAGATATTGCCTACACCGCCGTTCACAACCTTGTATACTCTGGCGTCATTGGCTCCCGTTATGCGGAACCGGTAAGCATTGTTATGTGGGGCGCCGCCGTGAGCGCGCAGCAGAATGCCGGGATTGAAGGCAGCCCGATCCGAAGGCATTTCTCCGGGCAGCCTGGTCTTTACTTCCACCGTGTAATCTGTCCACGCGACATTGCCGAAGGTAGCCTGGGCCGCCTGGCTGCTGGCCAATGTGACTCTGGTGTAGCCGGCAACAGACGACCAGGTGCCATTGCCGCCCAACGCCCAGCCTGAGGGATTGGTTCCGCCGGCGAAGCCATGCTGCAGCAGCGTTCCGTCGCCCAGCACCTTGATATCACGGATGGATACCGGCGCAACGGGAGTGGCCTGATCCGCAATGCCCGTTACCGTAACCCGGATATACTGGGCGTTTGCTGCGAAGCGGTCATGGGCATCGCCCCATGTGGGCTTGTATTCCGTTCCGCCTGCGCCCGCTCCGGCAGCCATGGTTTTGTCCACGGCTGTGGTGTAGGCCGAACCGTCCCCACTGGTCTCCACCTTGTAGCGGAAATTGTAGAGCAGATCATTGGCCCAATCGATCTGAAGCCCCTTGACCGCTGTGCTTGCCCCCAAATTCAGGGTCAGCACCTGCGGATAGGAAGCATCCGCAGCCGTCCATACGGTTGACGGATCGGCGTCCGTCACAGCCGCCGCAGCAGCCGTATTGGAGGAAACCGTCACAGCCGCGTCTACGGAAACGATAGCGTCCGCAGGCTCGTCGGTTGCCGTCAGCTCGACAAAGGCTACCGCATTGCGGCCCAGGGCGAAATCAAAGGCGGCGCTGCCCGAATGCTGCAAAATCCGGTCTTCCATCAGGTCCAGGCTGTCGTCGTTGTCATACTGGAAGTTGCCGTGCACCTCATCCGTCAGATAACGCTTCATACGGACGTTTTTCCCGTCAAAACCCGCCGGCAGGTTATCCACATTAATCTTCACATCGAAGCTCTCCGTGCCGTCCAACTGCGTATTCCAGACCATCATGGTTACTTTGTCGGCGCTGTTTCGCGTAGCCATCAAACGCACGCCGGTTGCGTCCTTGCTGCCTCCCTGGGTAGAAAGAAGGGTATCTCCCAGCCAGGATTGCATCCGCAGCGTGTGGAAGAAGGGCGTGAAGTTGACATGCCCCAGATAATCGTAGATGACAATCTGGTCGTCAGACCCGTAGGACCGGAAACGGTACATGGGCATATTCTGCGAACCGGTTACATTGTGCCACTTGATGGAGACCTTTTTGACAGTGGGGGCATTGTCTCCCAGATCAAGCCGCAGGGCAACCTTGGATTCCACGGCAACCGTGCTGTCGCTGCCGTTCCAATAGGTGCCGTCGTCTCCGTCTGTCACAGCTTCAGTGGACGTGTAGGTGCCCGAGGCATTGCTGGCGCTTACCGCCCCGGCGGGAATGGCAATCTCGGCCCCGGCTTCATCGTAAAGCTTGATTTCTTTGATGCCGATAATGGGCTTGCCCCGGTTCTCCGGTTTGGATTCACCCAGGGCTGTTTCCCCTACCCCGCGAATATAGAAATACTGCCTTGCCGCAGGCTCCTCGATAATATAATCCTCAAAGTCCGTTGTCCCTCTGCTCAACTGATAGCCTGTCAAAAACTCGTTTTTGAAATAAGCGGTATCATGGCTGGTTACCCAGGACATGGGCATAATGGGATGGCTGCCGCTGCCCAGGCTCATCTGGTAGGCCGCGTCCGTCATGAAAGCGGCGTTCTTCGCCAGCAGCTCCTTGGACGGATTATAGTTGGTCCCGCCGCCGACAAAGCCGTATTCGCTCATCACCATGGGAATATCCAGATTGCGGTCATCCAGCAACTTCTTCACGGTAGCCGTCTGCTCCTGGAAGGCAACGGAATCGGGACGGTAGTGATGCCAGGAGATGAAATCCAACTGATAGTCATTGGCCGCGGCTTCATCCAGGAAACCCGCCAGGAGCATCTCGCTGAACTGGGCCAGGGTGGGTCCCCCCAATTGCAGCGGCTCCCCCGGCAAGCCCAGGCTGTTGACATATTTCACCGCATTGGAGAACGCCTTGTACATCTTCATATAGTCGGCAAGATTCCCTGTTGCGGCGCCCTGAAAGGCGATATCCAGATCAAATTCATTGCCGCATTCGATGTACTTCACCTTGGAATTGGCCCGCTTGATGCCTTCGAGAATCGCCTTCATGCCTTTTTCCAGCTCGGTGAAGTTGGTTCCGGATGGTCCTAATACCCGCTTGGACAAATCCGCGCTGCTGAATTTGAATACCAGGAGCATATTCTCCGAATATCGGGTAAAAAAGTCATTGTCCGCCTGCCGCATTCCCTGGAGATACGCGTTGCTTTGATTGGCCGGATCATCGATGGAGGAAACGTTTTCATTGTAGAACCAGTTAATCATAATAAAATTGCGCAGCGCCTGAGTTTTCACTCCGTCAGGCCCCAGAGCGTCCACCACTTGCTCCACGTTGTTGATATTCTTGTTGATATTGTTGGCGTTGTTGTACTGCTCCGCCTTTGCCCGCGCAACGGTGTCGGTTGCAGCGTCCACCTGAAATTCCACAAGCCTGCTCTGCACGGCGGCGCCCCCAGCATCTTCAACGGCGGGCGGAGCGACTTCGGCTTTCGCGCCTCCGGCCCCCGTTAAGATAGACGAGAACAGGCAAGCCGCTGTCACAGCCGCATACACTGGCCGCAGCTTAAATCTCTTGTTTGTCCGTTCCGGTAGCATCGTTTCTTTCCTCCTTCATGATCTGCCGCAGCTGCGCGCCGGTTTTGCCGGTATGGGCGCGCAGCTTGCGGCTGCCGGTTATTCCTTCACAGGGTATGTCCCCATCTCCGCCCATCTGTCCTTCAGCAGCTTGGCTGCCATTTTGGGCTGGCGCTGGCGGGTGAAGACTCCCTTCTTGTTGCCGTTGATCCGGGTGGTGCCCTGCTTGGTGGCAAAGTCGGCAAAGGCCCAAACATGCTCGCCGATGACGAAATCCAGCCGGTCAAACACATTGTGGTAGCGGGTCAGAAGCTCACATTGGTACTCCTCCGTAAACATCACCGGCGGGTCCTGATGGAAGCCGGCAATGGCGTCCGCGCCGTATTCGCTCATGATCACCGGCTTGTTGAAGTTCCGGTGCCAGCCGGTAAGCTCCCACTCGATCTGATGCTCGATCAGGTCCAAGGCGCCGGGATCGTTGTACCAGGAGTAATAGCGGTTGACGCAGATGACATCGAACATTTGCGCCACCTGGCATTTGTCCGGCAAGGCCCACTCCACGATTGTGATGGGGCGGGAGGCATCCAGCTTCCGGGCCAGATCGGAGACTTCCTTGTAATACGGCACCGCCTCCTCCTGGAAGGTAGCCGCTTCATTGGCAAGGCTCCACATGACAATGGACGGATGGTTTTTGTCCCGGGCGATCATATCCGCCAGCACATCCTTGTGATGGGCCAGTGTTTCGTCGTTGGCCATCTCCGGCGTATAGACCTTGTCATTGTAGTTGAAAAAGGTAAAGCCTACGGCGGGAACCTCGCCGATGACCACAATCCCCTCCCGGTCGGCCATATCGAGGATTTCCTCGGCATACGGGTAGTGGGAGGTGCGGAAGGAGTTGGCGTTGATCCATTTCAGCAGGTTAAAATCCTTGACATTGACGGCCTGGTCCAGACCCTTGCCCTTGATGTCGCTGTCCTCATGCTTGCCGAAGCCCTTGAAATAGAAAGGTTCGCCGTTAATCAGGAAGCGGTTCCCCTCCACCTTCACCGTCCGGATGCCGACGGAGAGCGGATAATGATCCAGAAGGGCTCCTTCGCTGTCCAGCATCTCCACCTGGAGCGTATACAGGTAAGCGGCAAGGGGCTTCCACAGCTTGGCGTTCTCCACGGTCAGGGTTCCTGCTGCACCGCTTGCCTCCGCCACAACCGCACCGGCTTCGTCGGTCAGCCTGACCCGCACGGCGGCTTCAGGGTTGGAGCATTGCACTGCATATTGGACCAGTCCGGCGGTACCATCCACTTGAGTAGTCACTGTGGTGTCCTGAATGTACTCCTTCGGAGTGCAGTACAGCTTAACCGGACGGTGCAAACCGGCATAGTTGTAGAAATCATGGAAATATTCCTGAATCCGATATCCCTCCGGATGGCGGGGATCGTCGAAGGTCTTGATGCGGCCGGGAGGCAGAGTCTGCCAGGTAAGAATGTTGTTGACGACGATGGTCACCCGGTTCTCCGCGCCAGGCTGCACCAGATGGGAAATATCCGCTTCGAAAGGCAGGAAGCCTCCCTTGTGGGAAACGGCTTCCGCGCCGTTCACCCATACGACGGCATGGTGGCAGGCGCTGCCTACACGGAGCATGATGCGCTGCCCGTTCCATGAGCGGGGAATGAGGAAGATTTCCTCATACCATACGTCGCCGATATGATCACGGATGGCCATATCTTGGGTGATGTCGTTGTAGCTGGCCGGCACCGGCATGGAGATGGTGTCCGTCAAAGGCTGGGCAAACCATTTTTCCTGGCGGCCCACATTGTCGAGATCGGCCTTGAAGCGCCAAACGCCGGACAGCTCTTTTACTTCCCGGGAATGGGTATCTTTGGGGTACAGCATGGTTTATTCACTCCTTGAAGGCTCTATTTGGTCTGGTAAATCCGGTACATCAGCACTGCGGTCTCTGCACGGGTGGCGGGGCTTAGAGGCAAAATCCGGCTGCCGTCGCCTTCCAGCAGCTTCGCCTTATACAGGGAGGCAATGCTGTCCGCCGCATAAGCGGCTACGGTTTCGGCATCGGCAAAGCTCTGCAAATCAGCCGCCGCTCCCTTTTCCTTTATTGCGCCCGCGAGGGATAAGGCTCTGTAGGTGAGAGTGAACATATCCTGGCGGGTGATTTCGGCTTCCGGAATAAACCGGCCGCCCTCGGCGCCCTCTGTAATGCCAAGCTCTTTGGCGATGCCCACGGATGCATAATAGTAGTCACTGGCGGTTACATCTGCGAAATTGCCGCTGAATTCGGCTGTGAGCCCCAGTGTTTTCACCAGCAGATGGAGATAGTCGGCCCGTTTGATATTGGCGTCAGGCGTATAGGTATTCTGCGAGGTGCCTTCAATAATGCCTCTGGCCGCCAAAGCGTCGATCTGCTTTTCGGCCCATGGATAATCCCCGGTGTCGCTGAAGGAAACAGGGCTGTACACTACGGCATATTTGCCGGAATGCCCGGTTTCAAGGGTTATGGTTCCATTGGCGTAACGGCTGCTGGGAACTGCCGCAACCTGGCCGTTGTCGTCGATATGCCAAACTACAATCTTCTCGGGTTTGGCAAGCTCGGACGCCGGGGCCTGGTACGGAATGGCGATAGTGGAGGGAACCCGGCTGCCGGACCACTTGACGGGTTGTCCGTTCATGCGGAAGGACAACTCAATGGCCGGTTTGCCCGCCGCTGCATGAAGCGCCTCCGCAGGAAGCGAAGCCGGGTCCGCCTTGCCGATCACCAATGCGATAGTGCCGGTTGGAGCGCTTTCCAGTCCGGCCAGCATGCCGGAATTGACGGCCACGTTTGCCAGCTCGGTCTTAATCAGCAGCGATTGTGCGGCCGTCAGAGCCTCCAGCACAGCGGAGGGAAGATTCACTTGGTATTCCTTTGCTCCGCTGATGGCGTCCATTTGAACGGCAACTTGTTTGCTGCCGGCTTTTTGGAGCGCCTCCTTCAGCGTTTGCTCCGGCACGGAGGCGATTACAGTTCCCGACGCATTCATGGCGCCTCTGACTGTAACGTCGGCTTGTTCGGCCGGCTTAGCCGATGAAGCAGGGGACGGGGAAACAGACGGCGAAGGTGCAGGTGTGTCACTGGACGGGCTGTCCTCTCCCGGCGATGTACTTGGGTCCGTACTCGGACTTGGGTCCGTACTCGGACTTGGGTTTGTGCTCGGACTTGGGTCTGTGCTCGGGCTTGGGTCTGTGCTCGGGCTTGGGTCTGTGCTCGGGCTTGGGTCTGTGCTCGGGCCAGGTTCGTTGCCGGCAGCCTCCACCTTGAAGGTGATGGTTGCCACATCTTGTCCCATACCCGCGCTTACTTGGTATGTACCTTCCGGTGCGGCGGCCGGGATAACAACCGTCTTGCCGGCAGCCAACGCCTCCTTGCTGAGCAAATCCAGCTCCAGCAGGGTTCCATTGGGGCGCAAAATCCGGACAAGCACCTCGTTTAACTCCGTATCGCCACGAATGACAACGGTTTCACCCGGGGCAGTGGCAGGAATGGAATCCAGCCGTGTGGATGCTCCTTCTGCAAGAACGAATCCCGGCAAAAGCATCAGCATCACAAGCAGGGCAGAAATCGCCCTGAACATGAATTGCATTTTCTTCATCGGATGTTTCACCTCTTCCACATTTTATACACAGGAAGCCCCCCCAGGGGTCCGCAAACCCCCGGGGACGCTGCGCCACGAATTACCCCAACCATACGGTAACCTGATAGTCTTGCCCGTCCTCATATGGAAGAGCCTTTCCTTCCCAAGTCCGGCCATTCACCTCTGTTCTGCGGACACCGCGGGCCACACCCTCGGGATTTAGCACCGTCACCTGGTAACGGGCATTGCGGAACACTCTGTCCACCTTATACTCCCGCCAATCCTCCGGAATGCAAGGGTCGATGACCAGCCCTTCCGCGGTGGCCCGGGTTCCAAGCACATATTCCAGCGTAGTCCACAGCATCCATCCCACTGTTCCGGTGGAATGATGATGGCTGGATTGGCCGAAATTGGGAGAATCCTCCAGACCAAAATAGAAATTCGGCACAAAAATCGGCACCTGCAGGTTTACCGCCGGAGGGTTGTCCGGGTTGGTGGGCAGGGTTTTGCTGATAGTGTCCAGCGCTTCCTTGCCCCGGCCGGCAACACAATCGGCGAAGGCCTTAAACATGGAAGCATGGCAATAGACAGAGCCATTCTCCGTGGTGCCCTCCAGCTTAATGCTGATCCGTCCCCATTTGGGATTCCATTCGCTGAAGGAAGGCTCCAGCAGCTTGGGACCAAAAGCCGTATCCAGGCTGTCAATAGCGGCAAGACATGCGGCAAGGCGCTCACCTTGAGCGATGCCGCTCATAATTGCCCAGGTTTGCGTATTGAGGAACAGCTTGCCCTCCTCATCCTTGGCCGTTCCGAAAGGAGCGCCGAAATCATCAAAACCGGCTATATACCAGGCGCCGTCCCAGCAGGTGTTATTGACGGCCGTTTCCAGCTTCTTGGCTGCGGCCTCCAGACGGTCGGCGGTTTCCTCGTCCCCGCGCTGCAGGCAGAAGGGAACAATGGTGCGGATAGCATACACCAGCGCCATGGTGCTCCAGGCGGATTCCCCCTTGCCCAAACGGCCCGGCCCGTTAATGGGATCATTCCAGTCTCCGTCTCCCATCAGACATAGCCCGTGGGCGCCTACTGCCTGGGTCATGTAATCCACTGCCAGCAGCAAATGCTCATAGATGGATGCCGTGTCGTCCGAATTCTTAAAGCCGACCTGCCGGTCAAGCAGCTCCAGGCTGCCGTTCTGGTTGACCAATGCAGCGAAACAAACCAATAGCCAAATCGGTCCGTCCGTATGATTCAAGAGACAAAGGTTCTTGGGCGGCGAACCGTCGGTCATGATCCATTGCTTGATAAATCCGCTTTTTTCCTGACCCTTCAAAACGGAAATCATATATTCCGCCGCTCCCGGCGCATCCACCAAAGCATAGCCCAGCGCATCCTGCAGCTGGTTGCGAATGGGGCAGTAGTTGGACATCCGGTTGGTCCGGGTTTGCAGCACAATTTGCTTTTTCAGCCAAACATTCATGAAGGCATCCACATTGGAATCCGGTGTGCTCACCACAAAGGCATCGGTTCTGGATTTCCAGATATCCTCCACTTCAGCAAGCAGCGTCCTCCAGCCTTTGGCCAGCAGCAGCTTGCGGCTTTCCTCAATTTCCCCGATGGAATTGGCGCAGCCGACCACAAAGCGGATTTGCACCTCTTCCCCCGGCTTCAGCTCCACCTCATGCTGGAGAGCGCCGATGGGATTTTCCGCTTCGGCGATTTTGTTGGAACAGCGCCCGTGCTGCAGAGCAGCCGGCATATCATGCACATCGTCCCCGCCAAAAAAACGCCGTTGGCTGCAGTCCCAATAATCCGCCTTCCGGTCTGCGTACACATACACCCAGTTGGTATGGTCGTGGACTTTTTCCTTGTCGTCATAGGTGACATGGTACGGGAATGAAAAGCTGGCAAGAATCTGCTTTTGTTCGTCGAAGCTGCATTTGCTTCCCATTACGCCGCCATTTTCCAGGGAAAATACGGAAAAGAGGGACAGGCTGCGGACTGTTTGTCCGCTGTTGCGCAGGGTGGCTGTCCAAATCTCCTGTTGGCCCTCCGCCGGAACAAACACATGCACCGATGCTTCTATGCCCTTATGAATGGAGCCGATTTCGCTGTAGGCGAGAGAGTGGGCGCAGGTGAACTGCTCCACCTCGGTCCGCAGGGGCTGGTATGCAGGGCACCACACCTCGGCGGTATCCCGGTCCCTCAGGTAAAAATACCGGTAGCCCCGGTTAAAAGTCCGGTTTCTGGGCTGGAAGGCAACGCTGTTGCCTTGGCCGGTTTCGCTCACTTCCATGTAATAGGTATCATTAAACAGATAGTTAAACCAACGCGCAGGCGTGCGGGGTGTTGTTATTACAAACCTCCTGCCATTTTCTTCAAAATGTCCATACTGCTTCACCTGTTCCAAACTGAAAAACTCCTCTCCTCTTGAATAACCTGGTCCCTGCCGCAGGCCGGATAGGTTATAGTGGTCCCCCTTCCACGGAGGCGCGTACTCGGTTTTTCGCATATAATTTGGGCTTTTGGCCCAAAAAACCCCGTTGTACTCGGTTTTTCGTGTACAATCTGGCCTTCTGTCCCTGCAGCACAGGATTATATATGATTTTTCGCATACAATTCATCTTTTCACCCAATTGAGGGAAATTGTATGCGATTTTTCGTGTTCGGCCAACCTAACTCCCCTTCCCCGGACAAAAGAACAGGGAGCTGCTACACTCCCCTGTTCTTGTCCCGGTATTGCCCTGGGGTCACTCCCTCCATTTTGCGGAAATAACGGATGAAATTAGCCGGGTTATTGTACTTCAGCTTTTCTGCGATGTCGGTGATGGTGAGCTCTGTTTCCTTCAGCCACCGTTTGGCCACTTCCAGCCTGTATTGGGCCAAATAGTCCGTGAAGTTCACTCCGGTCTCCTGACGGAAGACGCGGCTGATATATTGCGGGTGGTAGTTGATCCGGGCCGAGCATTTTTCCAGCGTCAGATCCGTATCGAAGGCCTCTTCAATCAGCCGCTTGACCTCCTGGGAGATGGAGGTAAACTGCGCTTGCCGCCGCTCCTCCAGAAGATCAATGCCGGGAATGATCAAATGGGATAAGAACCAATCCTCAATTTCCCTTCCGGTATGGAGCTTCAGCAAATCCTCGAAGAAGGAGCCGCTGTCCGGCTGGAGCAGATGAAGGGAGATCCCCGAATCCTGCAGCAGCTTGGTCAGATCCATCATCATCCGGATCAGGGCCAACTGGTAATCGTTATGGTCGTAGTCCTGCCGCCACAGCTCGGCCATCAGTGCGGACAAGGCCGCCCTGGCGCCTTCGGAGTCAAGGGACTTGATGCATTCCAGCAGATTGTCTCCCAATTCCTTGGGATAAACCGGCTCCTTCCCCTTGTCGGGCTGGACATCCTCAATGAACAGAATGGCCTCCTCCCCCAACCGGGCCCGGTATTTCAACGCATTCTTGCTTTCCTCGTATCCGCGGGAGGCATCTGTCCATTCCTTGAAGGAGCGGCTGATTCCGGCGCTTGTCTCCATCTGCAGATATTGCTTCACGGAGGCCTGGACACGGCTGGCCACATTAAAGACGGATTCCTTAAACAGCTCCTCCGATTGGGCGGCGCTGCCCACAAGAATCACTACGGATTCCTGAATGACAACCGGCGACAGCCGTTCCTCCGCCGGCACAATTTCAGCCGCGATATTGCTGATGGCAAACAGCAGCAAATCCATGTCCTTTTCTGTAAAGCGGCTGGGGTCCAGGCGGTCGATCTGGAACATCAGAACCCGCATGACCGTCCATTTTTCCGCATGGGATTGGCCGTAATACGGGAGCCGTTGGTGAATTTCCTGTCCCTTTACCTCACCCAGCATCAGCTTCCGCACCAAAAGCTCGGTCAGCTGCTGCTTCTGCCCCTGGATTTCAAAGCGCAGCCGGGACTGGTCGGAGAGAATGCCTTCGATCCGTTCCGAGATGGCGCTGAATTCATCCTTCTTTTTGTCCTGGCCTTCTCTGCCCTCCAACAGAGTCCGGTACATCTTGCCAACCGGACTGTATACCCTTCTGGACCCTACCAGCGCAACCAAAACCGTAGCAGCCAGCACGCCGACACTGACCAGAATGGAGGTTAGCCCGATGGCAGTGGCCTGGCGGGTAAAAGCGGAGGTGGGCACCACCGATACATAGGTCCATCCGTTATAGGCGGATTTCCGGTAGGAGACCGTAACCTTCTCTCCCTCTTCCACGCCGCTGACCGTTCCGAAATCCTCAGGCTTCTCCCTGATCTCGGAAATATAAGGAACATCACTCACTACAGAACCGATTCTGGCGTTATGGGTGTCGGCAATGATCCGGCCGTCCCGATCCATAATAAAAATATTTCCGGCCTGGCGTTCGCTGTCGATTTGCTGGTTCAGCTGCTGGGCGGACAGCACAACGCAGATCAGACCCCTGGGATTGGCGGAGTTGATCGGCCATTTTTTCACACTGATGATGGCATTCTTCAGATCTACAACTCCCCCTTCCCCCTTGGTGGGAGCAGGCAGGCCGCTGAGCCAGATGGAGCCCTGGGGATATCCGGCAAAGCCGCGGATCATGGTTTTTAGGTTAGGGTTGTTGTACTCGTTCAAACCTGCATTGGTAATCAGCCAATCCTGCTGCAGGCTGTACAGATAAACATCCTTGACGCCTAATTCAAAGGTTTGAATGGAGGTCAGGATGTCGTAGATGTCTTTGATAAGCGCATGGTTCCCGGTTCCCAAGGAAAGGGGAAAGGCGTTGGCCACACTGGGGACGCTGAGCACCTGGGAGGTGGAATAGTCAACCATTTTGAGGGATTGCTCCACCCGGAGCTGGCTTTGCCTCACAATTTGCGTGTTGCTCTCCTTCACCTGCTCAAGCACAGATTGGGAGGAGTAGTGATAGGAATACCAGCCCAGCGTCAGAACAGGGAATGTTCCGACCATGATTGTAAGCAATACAAGTTTTAACAAATAGCTGGATCTGCGCATTCTATCACTACCCCCGGCACGTTATTTGGTGCCTTTCATTATATCATGTTTCTTATTTGGACTTGTTGTACGCGGCGGTGTACTCTTCAATGATCTTGTCGCCGCCGTCCTTCTTCCACTTGGCTACAGCCGCGTCAAAGCCGGCTTCATCGATTTCACCCATAATAAACTTGATGCGTGCGTCTTCGATAATCTTGTCAAGCTCGGAGCCTTTTTCGCTGTAGGTATCAGATACGAAAGATTGCAGCGGGTTGGCAATGGCGATGGAGGCATTCTTCTTGTACAGCTCGTCGCGCAGCTGGAACAGCGGGCCGCCGTAGCTCTTCACCTTATCCCGGAGCACAGCCAGCTGGGAGGAGTCGCCCATACCGTATTCTACCAGCATCTTGGAGTCGGTGGTCTTCACATATTGGCCGTTTTCGATCTTGTATTGGCGTCCTTCCAGACCGTTCACCAGCATGTTCTGCATATCCTCGTCACACAGCTTATCGAAGAAGTTCAGCACAGACTTCAGGTCCGCTTCGGTTTTGACAGTGGTTTTGGGAATCATGAACAGACCGTAGGAGCCGGAGCCGCCTGCCGCCCGCGCGCCTTGGGGGCCTTCCAGGGTGTTGGTCATGGTGAGGGAGCCGGTGGGAACCACCTTTTTCACGGATTCCTCAATGCCTTGACCGTCATTCATGTTGCCCACCCACGCGCCGGCCTTGTTGCCGTTGATCAGCTGCTTGCCGTCCTTCACCACGGCGAAGTCCAGATTGATCAGCTTCTCGGTATACAGCTTCTTGTAGAATTTCATGGTTTCCTTGTAGGCAGGGGACATATGGGCCGGGCTGGCCTTGCCATCCTTGATCTCCCAGTCCGCCGGGCCGCCGTGCCATACCAGCATGGAGCGCCAGCTGCCGGATACTTGGGATTCGGCCATGCCGATGGTGTCGGCTTTGCCGTTTTTGTCCGGATCATTGTTCACAAACGCTTTCAGAACATTGTAGTAATCGTCGAGGGTTTTCGGCACCTGCATGCCTACGTTATCCAGCCAATCCTTGCGCAGCATCACCCCGTCCCGGGCCAGATCCCGCTCGCGGTACAAGCCGTATACCTTGCCGTCGATGGAGATGCCGTCCAGGGCAATTTTGTTCATCTTGCTCAGATTCGGGTAGTCCTTCAGGTACGGGCCCACTTCCCAGAACATGCCGGAGCGGACGGCGTTCACGATGTACGGGAGCTTTTGGTTCAGCACCAGCACGGCGCTGGGCAGCTCACCGGAAGCTACAGTGGCGCTCAGCTTGTCCGAATAGGTGGAGGAAGGAATCCAGGTCAGCGTCAGCTTCGTGTTGGTGCGCTCCTCCAGCTTCTTGAAGATTTCGCCGTTGGTGTCCAGGAATTCCGGGTTGTAGCTGGTCAGCATCAGGGACATTTTGAACGGGGCTGCAGGTGCGGTGCTGGCTTTGGCAGTACCTGCCGGCTGGCTTGCAGCCGGGGAAGCGGCGTTGTCCTTGCTGCCGCCGCCGCAGCCTGCCAGAGTGCCGGCCGCAATGGCCATTGCGCTTGCCAAGGCGGCGGATTTCATCCATGCCTTTTTGCTTGTTGTCGTCATAAAAATCTGATCCTCCCTTTTATTGTGTGCAGATTGGTGAATAGTATATAATTGGCGCCGCTACCGGTAATTTAACCCTTCACGGACCCCAACAATACCCCTTTGGCAAAATGCTTTTGCAGGAACGGATAAACAATGAGAATCGGGATGGTGGAAATGACGATGACGGCCATTTTGACAGCCTGATCCGGCGGAACAAAATCCTGCTCGAAGGCGGTGGTGTCTCCCAGGCTGCCGCCTTGGGACAGGATGACGATCTGGCGCAGCAGCACCTGAATCGGCCACTTGGTGGAATCATTGATATACAGAACGGCGCTGAAGAAGGTATTCCAGTGTCCCACCGCATAAAATAGGGAGAAGGTAGCCAGTACGGGCATGGACAAGGGAAGCACAATCTTGACCAGAATGCCGGGATCGCTGGCTCCGTCGATCTTGGCCGATTCCTCCAGCCCCTCGGGGAGCTGCTGGAAGAAGCTGCGGATAATAATCAGGTTGAAGGCGCTGATGGCGCCGGGAAGAAGCAAGGCCCAGTAGGTGTCGATCATGTGCAGATTCTTGACCACCAGGAAGGTGGGAATCATGCCGCCGCTGAACAGCATGGTGAAGATTACCATCAGCTGGATCGGCTTGCGGAAGTCCAGGTCCCTTCTGGCCATGGGATAAGCCATCAGGCAGGTGAAGATCAGGTTGATCAGGGTGCCGACCACGGTAATGAATATGGTCACAAGCAGGCTTCTCACCAGGGTGCTGGTCGAGAAGATAAACTCATAAGCGCTAAGGGAAAACTCTGTGGGGAAGAGGATAAACCCTCTCTCCAGCAGTTCCTCCTGAGTGGCGAAGGAGCCCGCTATAACATAGATGAAGGGGATCACGGTGATCAGTGCTAAGACCCCCAGCACCACGACATTGGTGATATCGAATATTTTGTTGCCGATTGATTTATCCTGAACCATAAGGCTCTCTCCTTCTTGTCGTCTACTTTTGAGGGTTATGTTATTCCCCGGGGGCTCCCCCAAAAGTAATCGGAATTCTCTTCATAGCTTCGCTTCACTTTTGGGGGACTAGATAATCCCTTCTTCGCCGAAGCGTTTGGCCAAGGCATTGGATGCGAAGACCAGGATAAGGCCCACCACGGATTTGAACAATCCTACAGCCGTACTGTAGCTGTATTGTCCTTGGGAAATCCCGATGCTGTACACATAGGTGTCGAACACCTCGCCAACGCCGCGGTTGATGGAGTTGAGCATCAGGAAGATTTGCTCGAAGCCGGTATCCAGGAAGTTGCCCAGCCGCAGAATCAGAAGAATGATGATGGTCGGCTTAATGGCCGGGAGGGTGATATGCCACAGCTGGCGGAACCGGTTGGCGCCGTCCATTCTGGCGGCTTCGTACAATTGGGTATCCACGCCGGCAAGCGCCGCAAGGAAAATAATCGTGCCCCAGCCGGTTTCCTTCCAGATAACCTCGCCTGTTATAAAGCCGCGGAACCATCCGGGCGCCATCAGAAACTGAATCTTTTCCCCGCCCATGGAAGCAATGGCTTCGTTGACCAGACCGCCTTCCGTAGTAAAGAACAGGTAGGCAATGGATACGATAACCACCCAGGACATAAAGTGGGGCACATAAATCATGGTTTGCACAATCCGCTTGTACCCTTCCATCCGCAGCTCGTTTAACAGCAATGAAATAACAATGGGCAGCGGGAAGAAAAAAGCAATGTTGTACAGCGCCAGGATCATCGTATTCTTCAGCAGCTGCCAGAACAGCGGATCGCCGAAGAACCGGCTGAAATGCTTCATTCCCACCCATTGGCTGTCTATAAAGCCCAGGAACGGCTGGTAGTTCTTGAAGGCCAGCAGCACGCCGTACATGGGGGCATATTTGAAAATCAGAAAATACAGGATTCCCGGCAGCATCATAAAATAGAGCCAACGGTTGCGGACGATCCTTCTTAATCTTTGCCGGCGGTGTACCTTGCCCAAGGAGGCAGGCGCATGAGGCACAGCAGCTTCATTGCTCATATCAGTCTCTCCCTTTCTGTGTCGGATTGCCAATTTCATTCGGGGGCTCCCCCAAAAGTTCCGCAATACACTTCAAAGCATCACGTCACTTTTGGGAGGTTGTTAATGGGGGCTCCCCCAAAAGTATCCGGAATCGGCTTCGGAGCAATGCGTCACTTTTGGGGGATTCTGTTGAGCGTCTCTCCTCGCTACACCTGCATCTTATCCTCCGGTCTCTATTGCCGTCCATAGTCATTCCTGCACGACATTCCTGCCCTTTCCCATCCGCAGGAGCGGCAAAGCCTTGCGGCGCAAGGACATTCATTTTGAAACCTCGGGTTTGTCATTGTTTGATGGGCCTGTTGCGGGGGGATTGTCACGAAAATCAGAGGCTTTTTTGCGCATAAAAAAAAGACAACGCGTATGCGTTGCCTTTTCTGTGAAACGGCGTCGTTGCACCTCTTCATCCGGGGGCTGCCCCAAGCCATTATTTGAACTTGCTGACCTCGCGGGACAAGGTTTGGGCGGCCTCCTCCAGTTGGCGGGCCAGATGGTTCAACTGCTCCATGGAGGCGGTTTGCTCCTGAACGGATGCGGACACTTCCTCCGTTCCGGCTGCGGTGGTCTGGCAAATCGCCTGGAGCTCCACCGTATTGGCGCTGATCTTGTTCTTCTCCGCCGCCAGGGCTTCCACCGCTGCCAGCACCCGCGAAATTCCTTCCAGATTGGCCTGAACCGTCTCCTGGATGGACACAAAGCCGGATCGGGTTTCCTGCACCACAACGGCTTGCCTGGACATCGCCTCCCCGGATTGCTCCGTCAGAAGCACAGCTTCGCGGGTATTCCGCCCCATACGCTCCACCAGCTCCGAAATGGACGCCAGCGCTTCCTCCGAATGGGCGGCCAGCTTGCGGATTTCCGCCGCTACCACCCCGAAGCCCCGGCCTTGCTCCCCTGCTCTGGCCGCTTCAATGGCCGCATTCAGGGACAAAATGTTGGTTTGGGCGGTAATGCCGGCAATCACCGATACAAATTCGCCGATCTGCCGCGAGGATTCCCCCAGGGAATGCATGGCTTCGGTCACCGAAGCCGCGGCTCCTACACTGTCCCGGGTTTGCACAGACAGCTTGTCCAGGCGCTCGCCGTTAACTGCGGCTACCTCCATCATGGATTGGGTCAATCCGTTCATCGTGCCTGCTTCCCGCTCCACCGCTTCAATATGGTGTGCCATCTCCTGGACAGCGGCGGCATTATGCTCCACAATTCCCGCCTGGTCACCCGCGCCTGAGGCGATTTCCTGCATGGTTACCGCCACCTCCGAGGAAGAAGCGGTGTTCTCCGCCGCGCTGATCTTCAGAATCTGGGAGGATTCGGACAATTGGTCGCTGGTTTGCCGGATATGGCCCATCAGCGTGCCCATCTGCCCGGCCATATCGTCGAAGCCGTCAGCCAGTTGGCCGATTTCGTTCCGTTTATTGATGCCCGAACGCACGGCCAGATTTCCCTGGCGGAATTCCAGCATGGCGGATTGAAGCCTCCGGATCGGCCGGATAATCGCCTGGGCCAACGGCCAGGACAGCAGCGCCGCCATAACAAGCACAGCCAGCAGGCTGATCAGGCTTGGAGTGAGCAGACCTGCCGCCTTTTCCTCAAATTCACGCAGACTGACCACGCCGGAAATCCTCCAGCCGGTTCTTTCGTTGGTTGCATAGCTTATAAGCTTCCGGCCGTCGTCGCCCTCATACTGCACAGTCCCGGCCGCTCCTGCCGCCTGCATTTTCTTCACAAATTCCGTGCCGCTCTGATCCGAGCCGATCTGCGCACTGTCCCGATGGGAAATAATCCTGTTCTGTTCGTCCAGCAGGAATACATGTCCCGTGTCCCCCAGCTTGACACTGTTGATCAGCCCTATTATGGAATCGATTCTCAAATCGGCTCCCACCACACCTGCAACCTTGCCGTCCACCGCCACCGCCCGCGAAACCGTGAGCACCAGCGTTTTTGTAGCCGTATCGATATAAGGCTCCACCCACACTGTCTTCCCGTTCTGGGCTGCCGCCTTCTTGTACCAGTCCCGGGATGTAGGGTCATAGCCACTGGGAAGCTCAACCGCAGGCTCCACCAGCATATCCTTGTTGGCCAGCCCAACGAATACGCTGGTAAGCTGATCGTCGGACTTTAGCGCCTCCCGGAAAGCATCCTGAACGGCGGCAGGAAGCACCGCCTTGTCCTTGCCCGCCACCCCGTTCTGCACGGTCCGGACAAGCTCATCGTTGCCGGCCAGCATCTCCGCCAGACGCTCGTGCTCCTTCAGGTACAGATTCAAATTTCCGTTCAGCAAATTCATAGCGGTTTCATTCCCCGCCGATTGGTTCTCCACCGTCATCCGGGTGGCAAAATAATAACCCAAATAGGTAACAATTCCACTGGCGGCAATAATCAGAGCCAGAAAAGGGAGTAAAATTTGCAAACGAAGACTTTTTCTCATAAGCGCGGAGTCCTTTCGTCATTGCATTCTCGCTGAATATCGACTCTCTTACTCTACCATACCTCCGGCAAACATCGTAAGGTACTCCCACATAAATTTCGACAATATTCACCATTTTGTCTCATCTTTACGGCCCCTCTGTCCGCAAATGCAGATCAGAAAAACGCCTGCGGCATCCTTTGAAGCTGCGCGTTGGTCAAGACGGTTGGGGTTGGGGTTGGGGTTGGCGGACTGTGGTTCCGCTATTTCGCTAAAATCCGCCCTTTTTTCTTCCCCGCGGACTCACGATCCGTTAAATCTGAAAAAGCGGGGGCTTCCATGCCTTCTGGAGCAAAATAGCGGAATGTCTGTCCGTGTAAATCTGAAAACGGATCAAATCCGAAAAATAACGGATTCTCTGTCCGCCCAACTGTGACCGCGAATCCCAATGTTTACCTTACGCACTTTAGCGCTGTAAGAACTTAAACATGCTGATGTGGTAAAAAAGCCGCCAAGGACAGCGCCCCGGCGGCTTCCGGTATTGCCTGTTTAGAGGGAGAATCTGGACAGCTCCGCTTGCAGCTCGCCTGCCAAAACCGCCAGGCTTTGGCTGGACGCGGCAATTTCCTCCATCGCCGCCGACAGCTCCTGGGTTGTGGCGGATACGGCGGCGGACTCCATCAGGGCCGTATGGCTGGTCTCTTCCGTCTCGTTGGCCGCCTCGGCCAGAATTTCGGCGCCGCGGACAATCTTGCCGATGGCCTGGGAGATGCTGGCCACCTGCTCTGTCAGTCCAAGCACCGACTCCTTGATCAGGCCGAAGGAATTGTTGGTTTCGTCGGCCAGCCGGATGGCAGAGAGGATGGACTCTCTGCCATCCTTGGTCACCGCCAAGGCCTGGTTCAGACTGGCCCGATTGCGGGTGATCAGCGCCGCAATCTGGGCGGCGGCACCGCTGGATTCCTCCGCCAGGGATCTGACCTCCGTGGCCACCACAGCAAAGCCCCGCCCATGCTCCCCTGCCCGCGCAGCTTCAATGGACGCATTCAGGGCCAGCAGATTGGTCTGGTTGGAAATGGAGGAGATGATATCGACAATTTTCCCGATTTCCGCAAAATTCCGGTTCAGCTCATCCATGGCCGATCCGATCTTGTCGGAGCCGCTGCCCACTGCATGAATTTGCGCCAGCGCTTCCGCGACTGTAATGGAGCCGGTGTGGGCCGATTCGGAGGTTTTGCGGGCCACCTCCGCCGCGCTGTCGGCGGCTTCCGCAATCTGGCTGGTATGGGCGAACAGATCCTCGGCTACCTCATTTAACCGGTTGACGGAAACCGCCTGGCGCTCCGAACCCTGCACAATGGAGCTGAAGGAATCCACCACCTGATTGACGGCTTCCGAGGACTGGTGGGCGCTGGCTGTCACTTCCTGGCTGGAGGCCGCCACCTGCTCGGACTGGGAGTATACCCGGGTAATCAGGTGGCGGAGGCTTGTGCGCATTTCCCGGAATCCGTCCGCCAGCTGGCCGATTTCATCCTCGGAATGGATTTTCAGCGCCTGCTCCTGCAGATTCCCGGAGGCCAGCATTTTGCAGTCGTCGCGGATTACGGCGATGGGCTTGGCGATCCGGCGGCTGATGAAGGCAATGGCTGCGGAGGCCAGAACCAGACATAACAGGGAGATCACCAGGATGCTGACTGCCAGGCTGGACAACTCCCGGTTAACCTCATCCTCCGTCGCGGTAACCATCATCAGCCAACGGCCGCCGCCCGGAAGATCAAATGGGGTAAACACCGAAATATGGGTAGCCCCGTCCACAAACTTGTATGTGCCCCGCACCTGGCCGCCTGTATCCGCAGCGGATTTGAACAGCGTCAGAAGCCGGCTGTCCAGCTCCTTTTGCTTGATGCCAAGCTCGGGAGCAATCTCCTTCTCCGTCAGCTTCAGCTTGCCGGCCAGCTCCGGCATGGCCGGATGGACAATAATATCACCGTTGGCATTGGCCAGTATGCCGTAGCCATTTTCCATAAACGTGAGGCCCTTCATCAGCTCCGCAAGCTTATCCAACGCAAAGGAGCCGGTCAGCACACCATTGAGCTTGTCCCCGTTCATAACCGGCACCGCCACATAAAACACGGGCTTTCCCGTGGTTGTGGAAATCTGCAGGCTGGAAACGGCAGGCTGTTTGGTCTCCATCACCGTTTTGAAAAAATCCATATCCGCCATGCTCATGGAGGTGCCGTCAGACCGGACCCCGGTTCCGTCCGGAAAAACGAAAAGCATGCTCTCCAAATAGCCGGAGCGCTTTTTGTTGTCGGACAATACATGAACCACATTCCACAGGTTGCCGACATCCTGCAAGCCGGGCACGGAGGCAAAGTCCGCCGACTGGATCACGGCCTCATTGATGAAACCCTGGATTCGGTGACTATAATCCTGGCCGATGGCCAAGGCGGTGTTTTCCACACTTTTTGAAAGGGAGCGGTGGGCAACGTAATAGCTGATGCCCGAGACCAAGGCGAAGGAAAGAATTAAACATGGCAACAGAAAAACAAGCAACTTCAAGTAAAGACTCCGAATCTTCACACTACTATTCCCCCTCCGATGTTAGAATACCTCCCAAGAAGTCATGAGAGGACACATATCGAAGATTGTACAACGAAAATGGCAAAAACAAAAGCGCTGACCGAAACATTCCGGCCAGCGCCCTATATCAGGCACCCATTTTGCAGTTGTTGTTTATGTATGCCGTGCTGCATTCCAAATTTCGCCGTTTCATTTCCATCTCCAGCAAGTCGATGAATGCTTGCTCCAGGCCGAGCCGAACGGCATCGCGGTAACAATGAACCAGCACCTCATTGCTCAGCAATTCCATTATTCTTTTCCCCCCTCTGATGAACATGCTCCAGGTGACGCGCCACTGTTTCCCAGGAAGATTGGATGACAAAAGCCTCCGGAAGTTCTACCTGTTCCATTTCTTCTTTCACAGCGTCGATAAACAATTGGGAAAAAAGCTCATCAAAAGTTAGTTCTTCCAACCCAGACACGTCCTTTATTTCCAAATATATACTCACATTGTACATGACCCCGGCTAAATGTTCAGCACATTTTACATTCGTATCCATGCAAAAGTGCTTGCAACCCCACGCAAAAAAAACGAGAATAAAGGTAAGAAAAAAGCACTTATCCATATACATTCTCTCTTAAGTTTGGTAAAATCTAGTCAAGATATCGTATCCTTCCGCCCTAGGCGGTGCCAGGCTACGCGGGAATGGGGACAGAGGCTTTTTTGACCATGCGCAGCTGCTTCATTGACATACAACCGGACGCATGCTTTGCAGGCTTCTTTACAAGGAATTGCAAGCTGGAATTGCGCTGAAAAGAAACGCCCGCCGCCCACGGCATGCTGCGGATGCAATGCGGTTTTGTTGATACAGGATAAAATTGGAGGTTTTTTACATGGACGACAATTATAAAACATTCGGAATCGTGCGTGAGCTGGACAGCTTGGGCAGAATCGTCATTCCCAAGGAGACCAGGGATTTGCTGGGAATACGCCTGGAGGACCCCATTGAATTTTTTGTGGATGAGAATACCATTATTGTCCGGAGATATAAGTCCAATTGCTGTCTGTTTTGCATGGATTCCCACGACCTGGTGCATTTCCGCAACCAGCTGATCTGCAAATCCTGCATCAAGGAGGCGCTGACGCGGAATCTGGAGCAAGGTCCTCCGGTGCAGGCTCCTCCGGTCCAGGATGACAAACGCCGCTCCAAATCGGACAAGCTCAAGCAGGTGGAGGATATCCTCCGGGAGAAGCCCAATCTGCGGCAGCAGGAGCTGGCGGAGATGCTGGGGATCTCTCAGGGGTATGTCAGCCAGCTCTTGCGCAAACTGAACAATACCTGAGCGTCTGCGCAAACGTCAGCCCTCCATCCACAAATCAGCAAAAGAAAGAGCCGCCCTCCCCTGTTTGGGAAGAGCGGCTCTTGGCCGTGCCGGCTTCAGCACTTGCCGATGAAGCCGACTCCGCGGCTGATGATCACCAGCAGAATGAACAGAACCAGAACCAGGCCGACATCATTGTACACAGGCTTCGGTTTGGCATAGGGGAACATGTAGATGTTCTCCGTAACCGTCACATTGGGCATTGCATTGGGCATTGCGTTGGACACTACGCTCGGCATGACATTGGGCATTGCATTCACGGAAGCAGGGGAAACCACGGGGGGCATATTGTTGACATTGCCATAACTCATATTGGGTGAACCTCCTTAGTTTGTTGGGATACACCAACAGTCTATGGGTGGAGATCACTGGAAAACACGGTATTCACCCATTCCCGCCAAAATAGGCGCTCCCCCGTGTGGACTAACTTCCCTGCGCGTCCGTCCAATTTTATTCCCCCAAAAGTAACCGGAATCGGCTTCAGAGCATCCCGTCACTTTTGGGGGAATGATGATAATTACTCGATATACGGGTTGTTGGCCCGTTCAAAACCGATGGAGGTCCGCGGGCCATGGCCCGGATAAACCTGAATCCGGTCATCCAGCTTAAGCAGCTTGTTCTTGAGGGTATCCATCAGCGTTTCGTGATGTCCCCCCGGCAGATCCGTCCGGCCTACAGAGAGCTTGAAAAGCGCGTCTCCGGCAAACAGGATATCCCCCCACAAAAAGCTCACGCTTCCCGGAGAATGGCCTGGCGTATGCAGCACCTTGAAGGTTTCACCCAAAAGCTTCAGCACTTGCCCGTCGTCCAAGGCGTATTCCGCAGGATCGGTGGAAATCGGCGGCCCCACCTCCGGCCACATCAGGGAGCCGTTCTTTTTGGGAGTGGTGAGCCAGTCCGCCTCCAGGTCATGAAGATAAACCGGGCAGCCCTTCAGCTTCCGCAGCTCGTCCACCCCGCCGATATGGTCAAAATGGGCATGAGTCAGAAGAATTGCCGTTACCTCCAGATTCTGCACACGGCGGAGCAAAGGCTGGGGATTCATGCCCGGGTCAATGACCACCGCTTGTCCCGTTTCAGCATTGGTCAGTAAATAGGCGTTGGTCCCCAAGGGTCCCAAGGGGATGGTTTCGATCTTAAGCAATGCGGCGTCCTCCAATCCTAAAATGAAGAGATGAGCTCACGCAGCTCCGACACAATCACCCTGTGATAGGCGGTGCCTTCTCCGTAACGGCGTCCCATTTCCTTGCGCGCCTCCGCAAGCTTCTCCTGATAATCCGCCGCTTCCCGGTCGGGATTGGCCAGCTTGAAGGCCGTCATCGCCTCCTGCACATGCTTGGGCCGCGGGCCCCAGTGTCCCAGGACATAACCGCCTGCATCGGTAAAAATCACAATAGGAATGGCCTTGCCCCCCATGGTCAGGAACTGGTCCATCACCTCGGGATGCTCCTCCATGATGAGCATCCGCACCGGAATCCCTGTGGGCTCCAGCGCCTTCAGCACAACCGGAACATTGCGCACTACATCCCCGCACCATTCGGCTGCCAGAATCAGACAGCGCAGATCATCCCGGTTGCGCAGGGATTCGAAGTAAGCACGTTCCTCCGCCTCCCAGTTGAAGCTGTCCATCCACTCCAGGAACTTCTCCCGGTTCTTCGCCATACCGTCGATAAATTGCTGCGGCGCAAGGCCCGCTCCCAGCAGAGAATACAGATTTTTGCTCATATGCGCTCCTCCTAGTCATATTGAATTGGAGTTCTACCGGCCTTGCGAGCCGGATTCCTCCAGCAGCCCGGCCACCCGGTCCACCTCTCCGGGGGACAAGGTTCGTTTGGCCTTATGGCTTTGAATGGCATGGACCAGACCGTCCGGCTTTACGGCTGCAAATGCCGGACTTCTGCCCGCCAAGGTGCAGTCCGGATGAGTGAAGCAAAGCAGCCCCGTCACATCCGCCTCAAGCTTATTGTCGCGCAAAAGCTCCTTCAGCACAAATTCATGGCGGTATAATTGTGCGGTGGGGTCCTCCTTAAGGCCTTCCTTGCCCCGCTCCGCTCCATTGCTTGTAAAGGTAACTTTGCCTTCCCAGTCCTTCTCTTCAATATGGAACACGCCGTTGGGGCCGATTACCAGATGATCAAACTCCCGGGAAGCGCTTTTGGAGCGGACGGCTCTGCCGTGCAGCACCCGGTAGCCGCTGCCGATAGACTTCAATTGGCCGGCGACGGTTCCTTCGGCTTCCACGGCCGCTTTGTCCGCGGGGCTTTTTTTGCGGAACAGCAGCTTGTATAGAATATATAAGACCGTCAGTCCCAGAGCTGTCCAGAGAATGGGCTGGGTATACGGGCCCGCCTTCTCGTCGATGCTCTCCCAATTTTCCCCCAGCTTCTTGCCCAAGGTAATGAACAGAACGGCCCACGGGACGGAGGCCAGCCCGGTGTAGATCAGGAACTTGGCCAGATTCATTCTGGCGATGCCGGCAGGAATGGAGATGGCCTGGCGCACCACCGGAATAAACCGGGAGGTGAAGACGACGCCTGCGCCGTATTTCTTGAACCAGCCTTCGGTCAAATCAATATGCTTGGGTTTGATGTGAAGGTATTTGCCGTATTTGTCCACGAAGGGCCTTCCTCCGTAAATACCGATGGCATAAAGCACAATCTGCTGGAGCAGACAGCCGATGGTGCCGAAGATGACTGCCTCCACCATGTTGATCTGGCCCTGATAAGCCAGATATCCGGCATAAGCCAGCACAATTTCGCTGGGGATCACTTCGATGGCCAAGCCGATCAAAATGCCCCAATAGCCCATTCCTGTAATGACTTCCAGAATGCGATGCACAAGCTCTCCCATCTTCATCCTACCTTTTCCGGTCCTGACGGACATTTTAATTTACTTCTCTTCACTTTTGGGGGGGATTATTTATCCTATTCTATCACAAAACCGGCTAGTACCCAATTCAACGAATCGGAGGACCGGCCTTTTAAGCTTATCCGAAAGATTTGACATTTCGTCACGACAGGACCGTGTTAGGCTATTGGAAAACCGGCAGCGCCACGTTATAATTCCAGTCAATAACGATGGAACGAGGTGGAACCTCCATTGGAAATTGAGATCAACCAGATTGTGGATTATTACGCCGGGGCAAGCGTATCCTTTTCCGATGCCTTTACCGCAAGGGTGCCCCCTGGCTGCAAGGCAACAGGGCAATGGACCAGCGCCACCGGCGGCGGTTTCGTGATTCCTTTGTCGGGCAGCGCCCGCTTTACCATAGACGGAACGCCTTATATATTGAAGCCGGGCATCATTGTTCACGGAGGCCCCGGCATGCCGCTGGAAAAGGAAGTGGTCGGGGAGGAGGACTGGATATATGCGCTGATCCATTACAAGCTTCCCCGGGAGGAAACCCGCCGCTGGCCGCTGTATAACCGGCATTTTTCCATGTATACGGGAGTGAATTCCAGAATAGGCGATCTGGTGGTCCAGCTCCTGCAAACGCAAGCCGTACCCGGAGGAATGGCCGCCGTCAAATCCAAAACGCTGTTTATGAATATTCTGGAGGAGATTCTGTTTTCCGCCAAAAGGCAGCTTCAGGATGAAAACAGCGACGCCATCATCCGCGCCGCCGAGTATATCCGCAACCATTATGCCGAACCCATCTCCATTGCCAAGATGGCATTGCAGTCCGGTTTGGAGCGCCGCCGCTTTGCCTACATGTTCGAAAAGCATACCGGCATGAGCCCCATCAGCTATCTGCCGCTTGCCGCATCCACCGGTCCAAGGAACTGCTGCGGACCTGCAGCTATTCCGTCTCCAATATTGCCGAGTCGGTAGGGTATACAGACAATTATTATTTCAGCCGTTTTTTCAAAAAGCAGACCGGTCTGTCTCCGACGGAGTACCGGAACCATGTCAAGCGCAACAGTATGCTGCCGCCGGGATAACAGCCGCAAAAGTCCATCTTTATGGAATTACGTCCATTCCCAACAGGGATTTCCTTCTGCTATACTGTCTGTTATCAATGAGAATGATAATCATTGTTACAGTCATTATCGTGGAGGAATGGACAAATGAAATCATGGCGGGGATTTATTGCGGCAGGCCTGCTATTCGCCGGGCTATTGGCGGGATGCGGCGGCAAAGAAGACAATCAATCTGCGGTGACCGGCTCGGGCAGCCCTGCGCCGGTTGCGTCAAGCGCAGCGCAGGCGGCAGACAGCGGAACAGGACAAAAAGCAGCCTGGCCGCGCACCTATAAGGATGGCCTGAACAAAGAAGTGGTGATTGAGAAGCAGCCGCAGAAGATCGCGGTGCTCCATTTTGGCTATGTGGAATATCTGCTGGCTCTGGGAGTGGACCCGTATGCGGCAGCCCAATTGTCCACTGTTGAAAAGTTCGAAACGCTGAAGCCCTACCCGCAGATGGCCTCGATTACCGATGTGGGCCAGGTCATGTCGCCCAACCTGGAAAAGCTGGTTGAGCTTCAGCCCGACCTCATCATTGCCGGGACCGGAATCCATGACAAGGCTTATGACAGCCTGAGCAAAATATCCACCGTGGTTTACAAGAAAAACTACGGCAGCTGGAAGGAAACCCTGAATGATTATGCGCAGCTTCTGGGCAAAGAAGCCGAGGCGGAGTCCCTCGTCCAAAAAACGGAGCAAGTGATCAAGGAAACGAGAGAAAAGCTGGCCAAGTATCAGGACAAGACCTTTGTGTTCCTTCGCCCCTCCTCCAAAGGAGCGTTCGGCGTAGTGGGCTCTAAGGTTTATATCCATTACCACGACAAGGAAAACGGCTTTGGCTTGAAAACCCCGGCCAACTATCCGGAGAACTGGGCCGACATTTCCCTGGAAACCGTCTCCGAAATGAACCCCGACTACATCTTTTTCCAGGATGATGTGAACAACTGCAAGGCTTTGGTTGACACCATGTCCGCCAACTCCGTATGGAAATCCATTGCCGCAGTCCGCGACGGCAATATTCACTATCTCGATCTCTCCTTGAACACAGCCAGTCCGCTGGCGATTCAGCTTGCTGCCGAAGAGATTGTCAAAAGTCTGGAGAAATAAGCATGGACACCCAGGTGGTACAGTACAAAGAGCCGGAGCAGCAGGCCCATGCGGCAATCCATAGCCGTCCGTGGGCAGCCTGGCTTATTATCATCGGCGGCAGCGGACTTTTGGCGCTGGCCATATCCGTATCTGTCGCCAAGGGATCGGTCAACATCCCGCTTGCTACAGTATGGAAGGCATTCTTTCAGTTCAACCCGGCGGAGAGGCTTCATCTGATTGTAGTGGATTTGCGTCTGCCCCGCGCATTGGCCAGCGCCTTGGTGGGCGCAGCCTTTGCGGTGGCGGGAGCCATTATGCAGGGCATTACCCGCAATCCCATGGCCGATTCCGGCTTGATGGGTCTGAATGCAGGGGCAGGGTTTGCCTTGTCCCTGTGTTTTTCATTTTTCCCGGGGCTGCCGTATCTGGGCATTATCGGGCTGTCCTTTGCCGGGGCGCTGCTGGGCTCGGTGCTTGTATTCGGCATCGCCTCCATGCGCCGCAGCGGGGCCACACCCATGCGCCTGGTGCTGGCGGGAGCCTCTGTAAGCGCCTTGCTGGCCGCCCTGAGCCAGGGCATTGCCCTGTATTATGATGTGGCGCAAAATATTATGTTCTGGACCGTGGGCGGCGTGGCCGGAACCACCTGGGAGCAGCTGCTCATTGTGTCGCCTTGGGTGATTGCCGCCTTGCTGGGGGCCCAGCTGCTGTCCCGCTCCGTTTCTCTCCTGAGCCTGGGCCAGGAGGTGGCGCAAGGGCTGGGGATGAACACGTTTCTGGTGAAGACGCTGTGTATGGCCATCGTGCTGATGCTGGCCGGAGCTGCGGTGGCTGTGGTTGGCGCGGTAGGCTTTGTGGGCTTGATGGTTCCCCACATCGCCAGATTTCTTGCAGGCGTGGATTACCGCTGGATCATTCCCTCTTCGGCAGTGCTGGGAAGCCTGCTGGTGGTGCTGGCCGATCTGGGGGCAAGGACCTTCAATCCCCCGTTTGAAACTCCCATCGGAGTCATCATTGCCCTGGTTGGCGTCCCCTTCTTCCTGCACTTGGCCCGCAAGGAAAGGAGGGCGCTGTAATGGAGCTGAAGCTCAACCGCCATGAACATGACCGGTTCCGGAAAAAAGCCGCCGCCCGGAATGCCTGCATCCTGCTCATCATCACGGCGCTGCTTTTGCTTTGTTTTATGATCAGCATGAATACGGGTTATTCCAAGCTCTCGCCGCTGGATACGCTGCGTACCTTGTTTGGCGGCGGCAGCGATAAGGAAGCGCTGATTTTGTTCCAGCTCCGCCTGCCCCGGATCATCATTGCCATCCTCGTGGGAGCGGGACTGGCGCTGTCCGGCTGCATCATTCAGGGAGTGGCCCGGAATCCGCTGGCAGACCCCGGCTTGTTGGGAATCAACGCGGGAGCGGGCTTGGGCGTGGTGGTGTTTATTCTGTTTTTTGGCGGGCAGTCCGTTTTTGCCGCATTTACCCTGCCTCTGTATGCCATGCTTGGGGCCGGGGCGGCGGCTGTGCTCATTTATGTGCTCTCCTACAAACGACAGGAGGGCATTGCCCCGATCCGCCTGATCCTTATCGGCTTGGCCGTGCAGGCGGGTATCACTGCTGTTATGCTCCTTCTTGTGATCAAGCTGGATGATACTCAGTTCACGTTTGTGGCCAATTGGCAGGCGGGCAATATGTGGGGGGCCAATTGGCGGTTTGTATTGGCATTGCTGCCATGGCTTGCCGTTCTGTTCCCGTATGTGCTGTCCCAAGCCCGCGGGCTGGATGTGCTGAGCCTGGGAGACGCCACAGCCGGAGGGCTTGGCGCCCGGGTGGAGCGGCAGCGGCGGAGCTTGCTGGCGGCGGCTGTGGCGCTGGCGGCCACCTGTGTGGCCATTAGCGGCAGCATCAGCTTCGTTGGCCTGATCGCGCCGCATCTGGCCCGGAGGCTGGTTGGCCCGGTCCACCGGATCTTGCTTCCCGCCTGTGCTCTTGCAGGCGGTGTGCTGGTGCTGCTGGCAGACACAATAGCCCGCGGCATCCTCCAGTCTCTGGAGGTGCCAACGGGCATCATGGTGGCCATTATCGGAGCGCCGTACTTCATGTACCTGCTGGCCAGGAGCAAATCCTGACCAAGCAGGTATTGGCGGGCTTGGCCGCACCGGCTCTTTTTTAAACATTTTCCCCTTTAACGGGTATAAAATGTCTGCTATTTCACTCAAAAAGCAGCCGATGACAGCAGTAGAAGACATTTGCTGCCCGCCGTCATCGCTCCCGGGAACGATACCAACCGGATAGGTGAAACTGCTCCGTTGCTTCTTCGGCAGCCCGTACTATCCCGCTTCCGGCGCGCATATGCATCAGCATGGGACTTGCCCCGGCCGCAGAACAGGGCGGGCGGGCAAACCCGGACACACATGTACGGGAGCGTGAGCGATATGTCGAAGGTATTTATTTTGAAGCGGCGGCATCTGTGGTTGGGCGGGCTGGCCTTGATCATTCTAGCGGGAGGGCTGCTGTTCCCGCTGCTCCACCGCTCCGGCGACCGGATGGTTGACGGGCAGCCAGAAGGCCCCAGAACCATTCATATGGTGACGACAGAAGCCAAGTCCGTCCTGGAGGACGGCACTGCCATCGAAGCATACCGGTGGGACCCGGGCACTGTCTTTGTGGAAAAAGGAGAGGAAGTCAACCTGGTGCTGTACGGCGTCAACGGAGACAGCCATCCCTTCTATATCGAGGGCACCCGCATTAAGGGAGAGGTCAAAAAGGGCAAAGAAACTACCGTAACCTTCCAGGCCGCCAAGGAGGGCGTCTACCGGCTTATTTGCCTGACACATCCCGACAAAAACCACAACGGGCCGATGATCGGATACATTGTCGTGGATTAAGCGCCAGTCGCCCATTGACGGTCAGCCGCATACAATACTCATGACTTCCAAGTTATGAGTAGGCTGGTGGTATCCATGCAAACCAATCCCATGCGCAACGCCAAGCACGAAAAGCCTCTTCCCACTGCCCGTCAAATACGCCGCTCCTGCCAAAAGGAGCTGTACCGGACCATCAAGAGGCTGAAAGCCTATATTGCCCCCGAACCCCTGAAGCAAGCGGAGGAGCTGTATTTCAGGAAGGTAGCGCTGAATCTGCTGTGGATTGTGGAGAACGGGAGCAACCGCAAGCTCCTGGCGGACTGGTGGGAAAAGGAGGTCAGCCCCTCCATCGCCCCATTATGGCAGGTGGACGAGGCGGAGCTGAACCGGGCGTTCCGCGATTCCTTCGGCGGATAAGCCCGGAGCACAAGGAAAGCGGGCATGCCGCCGTGGCGCTGCCCGCTTCATTCATGTCCGCTGCCCTCCGCCGGTAAGGGTAGTATGAGGGGGACAGGTCTGAACCGTGATCTCATCCTCCGGCTCCGCGGCTTCACTCTCTTCAGCCAGGTCCTCGGAATGCTGGCGGAAATTCACCGGCAGAATAATGTCCACGCAGGTGCCTCTCCCCAGCTCGCTGTCAATATGCAGCCTTCCCTTATGATTGGCAATAATCTGCTGGCTGACCATAATTCCCAAGCCGGTGCCGTTTTTCTTGCTGGTCAGGAACGGCTCCCCCAACCGCCGCAGCATATCCGGAGAAATGCCGGCTCCATGGTCTGTAAACCTGAACCTGATCCGCTCCTGACCCTCGGCCGCCGCTTCAATCCTCATTACTCCCCCTTCGGGCATGGATTCCATTCCGTTTTTGATAATGTTCAGAAACACCTGCTTGACAAGATTTTCCTCACAGAGTATCCGGGGCAGGTTCCGCTCCACCCCGGCCTCGAGCCGGACGCCGCTCATGTGGGATTGGGGCTGGAGAACACGCAGCGTATCCTCGATCAGCTCCCACGGGTCCTTAAACATAAACTGGTTTAGATGAGGCTTGGAGAGAATGATGAATTCGCTGACAATCAGATTGATCCGCTCCACTTCCTCCAGCATCAGATCCAGATACTCCTGGTTTCCCGTTTGGCGCTGCTTGAACAGCTGGACGAAGCCGCGCAGCGTGGTCAGCGGATTGCGGATTTCGTGGGCCACACCGGCGGCAAGCTGGCCGATTACCGACAGCTTCTCGGAGCGCCGGAGCAGCTCCTCCGTTTCCTTGCGCTCGGTAATATTGCGGCAGATCGCCGCCAGCGCCACCGGCTCCCCGTCATCCAGGCGGACGGGGGACAGGGTCAGACTAATGTGAATCTCCTGGCCATCCTTGGTTTTGCGGATGGTTTCGTATCCGCTCACCTCTTCCCCGTTTTTGACCTTGCGGATCAGCTCCATAAACTCCGCCGCTTCCTTATCCTGCATAAAGGGCTGAAGGGAGCCTGTCACTTCCTCCTCCCTGTAGCCGTACAGCGCCTCAAAGGCCGGATTGGCGCGCTGGATATTGCCTTCCAGGTCCGTCAGATAAATGGCGTCCGTGCTGTGCTCAATCAGGGAGCTCCAGAAAATATTGGCCCTTCTCAGGCTTTCCACCATCCGCAGCCTCCCGGCAGCGTCCGTATCCCGCTCCAGCGCCATGGCCAGATAATGGGAGGGGGCTTCCGGTACGGAAAGAGTCTCCGGCGCCGCCGCGGCGGCGCTCTCTTCGGCGCACAAAGCCGGGAGCACACGCCCGGCGGAGCCTTTCTGCTGCCGGACCTCCGCGAAAGAACCGGCCCCTTCCCCCGGCAAACGGACAGTCAGCAGCGCTCCCAGAATCAGGGCCGCTATGGAGAGAAAATCGGATAACGCCAAATACCATTGCAGCTCCCTGTCCCAGCTTGAATAGCCGGAATGAAGGAGCAGTCCCAATATGGAGGCCGCAAGGCCGTTGACAAGGATCAAAAGGCAGGAGACGAGTCCGGAAAGATACAATGGCGACTTCCGGCGGCGAAATAAATGGGTCATGGGTCTTTCCCCCGATCAGGGATTGTGGAGGACATTCTTATTAAATATTTCTTCCTTTTTTTCCGGATTCCTTCACATCTTCACGGGATGGAAAACTTTTGGCCCACTCTCTCCATTCCCTCCCCTTATTGTGCAGGCTGGAACAGCTCCAGACGCTCCCCGTTGGGACCGAAAAAGAAGGCGATCCGGGTTCCGCCGAGAATCGTCCGGGGTGTCTCATCCAACAGCCGGATGCCCAAGCCGGAAAGCCTCTCCAGCTCCGCCTCAATATCCGACACCGTAAAGGCGATATGATGGACAATGCCGTTGTCCGGCATCCCCTCCGTGCCTCTGCCGATCAGCTCAATCTCTGTTTCGGGATGATCCGCAAAGGAAAGAAACGACAGCTCCACACCGTTATCCAGCCGTTTGCGGGCAGCCAGGCGGAGGCCCAGCACCTCTGTGTAGAACTTGATGGATTCATCCATGTCGTTGACGTATACGCCGATATGCTCCAATTTTTTAATCATTTTGCATCCTCCATTTTATATTTGTTTTTGGGAGTCCTTTAACAGCTCCACCCGGTTTCTTCCGTTGCGTTTGGCCTTGTACAAGGCCTGGTCCGCTCTGGAGATCATATCCTCCAGCGTGGATCTGCCGAAGCTGTAGTCCGCCCGGTAATCGGCGACGCCGATGCTGACGGTAAGGGGGATTTCCAGCCCTTCCTCCCGGTACGGCTGGTCCCGGAACATCCGGCAGATCCGGTTCCCCAGCTCCACTCCGCCGCCGGCCGCCGGCGCATTGGGCGCCAGCACCAGAAACTCCTCGCCGCCGTAGCGGGACACCATGTCGCAGGAGCGGACGCAGGACATGAGAAGGGAAGCGGCATGGATGATCACCCGGTCCCCCACCAGATGGCCGTAGGTGTCATTCACCTTTTTGAAATAGTCGATATCCATCATCAGAATGGAGCAGGGCTGCCCCGCCCGGCTGCAGGTTTCCACAAGACGCGGCCCTTCGGTCAGAATATACCTGCGGTTGTACACCTCCGTCAGCTCGTCCACTACTGCCGTCAATTCCAGCATTTGAATGGTGGACTTCAGTTTTTTTCCGGCGAGATTAAAATTTTCGCACAGCTGCTGGAGCTCCTCCGGGGCCGAGGAAATCTGGTCATGGGGAATGCGGAAGTCATAATCGCCCGCCCGGATTGTGCTTGTCCCTTGCAGCAGCAGGCGGATGGGCCGGACAATTCCTTCCGTAAACTTGAAGGTGAGGGCAAAGCTTAGCAGCAGCATAATCAAAACAATAACGGCCATAAGCAGCATATCGGTATAGAGGGCCTGAAAAACATTGCTGTGCTTCATCTCGGCGACAACCAGCCACTCCCTGTCCTTGACCCAACCGTATTGGCCCATCACCCGGTCCCCGGCATAGTTGACATAGACTTTGTTGGCGGGGGTCCCCGCTTTGGCCAACCCGGCAATGGGAGAGGTGTCCGCCAGGTTAAGAGGCTCCCCTTCCACCCCCAAAGGGACCGTAATGAACTGCCCGTCCCGGTTCAGCAGGTAGGTTCCCCCGGCGTTGCCGAAATCAAACTGGCTCATCACCTTCTTCAGGACGCCGATGTGGATGACGCCGCAGACAAGTCCGTTGAATTCGTTGTTCCCGTCCATTACGGGAGAGGAGACAAACACAAAAGGTCTGCTGGAATTTTTGCTGATCAGCACATCGGTAATAAATCTTCTCCCCGCCCGCGCTTCCTTGAAGTAGTCCCGGTCGGAGACATCCCCGCTGCTGTCGGGACTCTGGCTCTGGGAGTCTACGGCAATTTGGCCTTGGGCGTCCACATACAGAACAGCTGTATATTCCCCTTCCTCCGACATAAAGGCTTTGAATATCCGGCGGATTTCATCCTTGTCTCCGGTCCTCCCCTTCACGAGACGGGACAATACGCCGATCTGGGTGCTGTGATCCTCAAGCCAGCGGTCGATAAAAGAGCTTTGCAGGCTGATGGCATCCTTCAGCTGTTGTTCGGTCTGCCTTGTTTTGAACCGCGCCTCCGTTAAGGTTGTGCTGATAAGAATGAGGGCTCCCAGCACAACAATAATCAAGCCGACCCAAAACCGGAGCCTTTGCCTCAGGGTGAGCAGCCCTAAACGGCAAGATAATCGATCCAGCAATAGCTCACCTACTTTTCTGCCAAAATGCATGGTCTGCATGTCCCATAAGGGGCCCCCCCAAGGTACCCGTATCCTCGGCATATGCTTATGCCTATTATACGGTTGGCCTCTGCCCCGGGCAATCGACGGCGGCGGGGCCCGCTCCGCCGGCCGCCTTTTTCCCCGCGCTTAGGAGATGTCTGAAGACTCCGAGGGGAGCAGATAATGCCCAAATTTCGTTCCGGGCAAGGCACTTTGGCGCAGGCGTACCGGGGGTGCCTCAAGGGAAAGTAACGATAGCTGGGGGCGAAAAGGCGGGGAAAGCCGCCCTCAAGCGGGTGTTCAGGCACCCTAGTGCTCTGTCAGGATCACAGGCCCCTGGGCGGTGATGGCAATAGTGTGCTCATATTGGGCGGACAAACCCCCGTCCACTGTCCGCGCTGTCCAGCCGTCCGCGTCCACTCTGGCATAATAGGACCCGGTATTCAGCATGGGCTCAATGGTAAATACCATCCCCTCCTTGATCCGCGGGCCTTTGCCCTTGGGTCCGTGATGGGGAACCTCCGGGTCCTCATGCATCTCTTTACCGATGCCGTGGCCGATAAAATCCCGCACAACGGAGTACCCCTCGGTCTCCGCAAAGGTTTGGATGGTATTGGAAATATCGCCGATCCGGTTGCCGGCAACCGCCTGGGCAATGCCCCGGTACAGCGCCTCCTTGGCGGTTTCCAGGAGCCTCCGCGCCTGTTCGCTGACGTTGCCCACGGCATAGGACCAGGCGGAATCCGCCAGCCAGCCGTTGAGATTCACCACCATATCGATGGTGACGATATCCCCGTCGGCAAGCGGCTCCTGCTTGGGGAAGCCGTGGCAGATCACATCGTTTACCGAGGCGCAGGTGGCGTATTTGTAGCCGTGGTAGCCCTTTTGCTCCGGGGTGGCGCCATGCTCCTTCATGAAGCGTTCGGCAAACTGGTCAATCTCCCAGGTGGTAAGCCCCGGGCGGATCATCTTTTCTATCTCGCGGTGGCAGGCGGCCAAAATCCGTCCCGCTGCATGCATGTTCGCGATTTCTTCTTTTGTCTTCAGAATAATCATCTTGGCAGACTCCTTTTTTTCGTTATACTGGGGTAGACCGCTTTGTTAGGGGCTGCGCCCCAAGACAGATTATAGAAATAAGGAGAGAATGTAAACGTGGAGCATCCAGACTTCATCATGCTGCTGTTTTTGGTGGGCGCCGGGTTCGTGGCGGCCTTCATTGATTCCGTGGTAGGCGGCGGAGGGCTTATTTCCATGCCGGCGCTGTTATTTGCGGGGCTTCCTCCCGGCCTGGCTTTGGGGACCAACAAACTGGCGGGCACCATGTCCTCGCTGACCAGTTCGGCCTCCTTCCTGTTTTCCGGAAAAATGAACTTTCGGCTTGTGGCTTGGCTGTTTCCGTTATCGCTCGCAGGAGCGGTGCTGGGTTCGCTTACGGTCCAGCAGATTCCGGCCACCTTCCTGAAGCCTATGGTGGTGGTAATGCTCATCGCGGTAACTCTCTATACATTATGCAAAAAAAGCTGGGGAAATCAAAGTCATTTTGCCGGTCCTACGGGCAGGAACCGGATTGTGCTGATTGGCGGCGCCGTAGCGCTGGGGTTCTACGACGGCTTTTTCGGACCGGGCACCGGCTCCTTCCTTATTTTTCTGTTTCTCCTGCTGGGTTTTGATTTTGTCGGGGCCTCCGCCAATTCCAAGGCGCTGAATCTGGCCAGCAATCTGGGGAGCCTGGCTACCTTCTTCGCGCTGGGGGTGGTTAACGTCCCTTACGGCTTGCCCATGGGCATCGCCATGATCGCCGGGGCCCTGACCGGCTCCCGTCTGGCCATCCGGAACGGCAGCGCCTATGTAAAGCCGCTGTTCCTCGGCGTCACCACTATCTTGATCGGCAAGCAAATATGGGACTTGCTGGCGGGGTAAAGGGCGTGGAGGCTCTGCTGCAGGCCCGATGGGGGCGAGGGGATGAAGGTGATTGGAGCGTTGGAGCGATTGGAGCGTTGGAGCGATGAAGGTGATGGGATGAGGACATGGGATGAGGACGATGGATGAAGGCGATGGATGAAGGCGATTGGAGAACGGATAGCGGAAATGGTTTTCCGTTATTGGCTTCAAAAGCCCCTCCAGCAGGGCGAGTTTGGCGAAATAGCAGAAGTTGGCTTCCGTTATCCTTAACAAGCTCCGGAGCAGGAATAGCGGAAGCTGGGCTTCCGCTATTGGCGCATACTCTCCAGTTTCGGAGGAACTAGTGGGAGTCTGGGCCGTGATGGAAAATTTGATATGGCAGATTAGTTGAGGGAGGTTGGATTATGTTTGCGGTAACGTCGGAGGAAATGCGCAGGCTGGACCGCCGGACCATTGAGGAGATCGGCATTCCCGCCATGGTGCTGATGGAAAATGCCGGGCGGGCCATCGCCGAGGAGGTGCTGCGGCTGGCCGGCCGCGGGGGAAGCGCGGCGGTGCGCGAAGGCGGCGGGGTGCAAGGCGCCGCCGCAGGTTCGGGGGCGGCAGGCGGAGCAGCTGCCGCCGGTGCAGGAGCGGCGCCTGGCGGGGAGCGCGCAGCCGCAGGCGCCGATAGTGCGCTCCCGGCTCGGCGCCGGGAGCGGTGGCTGGTGCTGGCCGGCAAGGGCAACAACGGCGGCGACGGGTTTGCGGCTGCCCGCCACCTGATGGAGGCGGGCGTCGCCGTTGACGTGGCGCTGGCGGTGCCCGCCGCGGAGCTTTCAGGCGAAGCCGCGGCCCAGGCGGCCATTGCCGCCCGCTTCGGCGTGCCGTGCCTGGACGCGTCGGCGTCCGGAGCACCGCTCCAGTGGGAGCGGTACTCCGGCGTCGTCGACGCGCTGCTGGGCACAGGCGCCGCCGGTGCGCCGCGGGAGCCCTATGCGGCGCTGATCCGCGCCGCCAACGCAAGCGGGCTGCCCATTGTGGCAGCCGATATCCCCAGCGGCATGGACGCCGATACCGGCGCCGTCCATGCCCCCTGCATCAGGGCCGCCTCCACCGTGGCCCTGGCCTTCCTGAAGCGGGGGCTGCTGCAGTACCCCGGCGCGGAATACGCCGGGCAAATCACCGTAGCCCCCATCGGCATTCCCTCCCGGCTGGCCCGCGAAGAAGGAGTGGCGGTGCGCTACGTCACCGCCCAAACCGCCGCGGAGGCGCTCTCCCTCGATCCCCTGCGCCCCCGGGCGGCGGACACCCACAAGGGCACCTACGGCCATGTGCTGGTGGCCGCAGGCTCCGCCGCCATGATGGGCGCGGGCCTGCTGTCCGCCTCCGCCGCGCTGCGGGGCGGCAGCGGCCTGGTGAGCTGGGCCCTGCCCGCCTCCCTGACGCCCTTGGCGGTGAACCGCCCTCCGGAGCTGATGCTGGCCCCGCTTACCGAGACGCCCGCGCCTGCTTCCGCCGACGCTGTCGGCTGGTCCGCCGTTGCCCCGCAGGCGCTGCGGGAGTTGGCCAACTCCCGCAGCGCCATGCTTATCGGCCCGGGTTTGGGCCGGTGGGCAGGAGACAGCGCCTGGCTGCGGCGGATCTGGGAAGAAACCGCCTGCCCACTGGTGGTAGATGCCGATGCCCTGAACATGCTGGCAGACGCCCAGGATTTCCGCACTTGGATTGCCCCGGCCAACCGGCCCGCCATCCTCACCCCGCACCCGGGAGAAATGTCCCGCCTGCTGGGCATCCCCACCGCGGAAGTGCAGCGTGACCGCATCGGCTCAGCTATCCGTTTTGCCCGGGAGCACAATGTTGTTCTGGTCCTGAAGGGGGCCCGCACCGTCACCGCCCTCCCCGACGGCCGCGCCTATATCAACGGCACCGGCAACCCGGGCATGGCCACCGGCGGAGCCGGGGATGTGCTGGCCGGGCTGATTGCCTCCCTGCTGGCCCAAGGCTATGCCGCAGGAGAAGCCGCCGCCCTAGGCGTCTACCTCCACGGCGCCGCCGGTGACCGAGCGGCACAACTGCGCCCCGGCGGTTCCGCTTCTCTTCTGGCCGGAGACATTGTGGCACAGCTATGATCCTCCCTTGTCATCATCCCAACCGCCTGAACCGGCCCATAACCTCCACTGTTTCCAGCACATTGACGAAGGACTTGGGGTCCGTCTCGAGAATGGCCTTCCGCAGCTCCGCCAGCTCATAGCGGGTGGTAACCGTCATCAGCATGCAGTTTCCTTCGTGGCTGTAGCCGCCCTCGGCATTGACCACTGTTACCCCATGGGGCAAAAGCTTCAGCCGGGCCAGCATTTCATCCCGCCTTTTGGTGACGATGAAGCAGGTTACTTTAACATGGCGGATATGGATCATGTCCACCACCTTGCTCTTGACGAAGGTACACAGCATGGTGCACAGAGCCAGGTCCCAGCTTTTGAAATAACCCAACGTGAGAATCACCATGCCGTCCATAATAAACAGCACAGTTCCTATGGGAACGTCGCGCTTCCGGGTAATAATGGAGCCCAGAATATCGAAGCCCCCCGTGGAGCCGCCTGCCCGCAGGGAAAAGCCGATCCCTCCGGCAATAATTACGCCTCCGGCAATCGCCGCCAAGATGGGATCGCTGACTACTTTGATGCTGGGCAGCACACTCAAGAACCAGGTAGTGGAGGCTACGGACAGAATGCTCAGGAAAATGTAACGTTTGCCGACGGCAATCAAGCCCCAGATGAGAATGGGCAGGTTCATGCCAAAATAGAACAGCGAAATATATTTGGGATTGCTCAAATACCCGATAACGGAAGCAAGCCCTGCAACACCGCCGGACAATAGCTGATGCGGTATCAGGAACAGCTTCAGCCCGATGGAAACCAGCAGTGCGGATACAACGATCATAACCACATCACGAGCCTGCTTCATAATTCCCTCCATGGAAACTGGGATGGCAAGATTGCGAATGTACATGATAGAATCCCCTTTTTTCTTTTCCTCATGATGGGCAAGGCTAATTTCGGCCATGCCGAAAGCAAATTCTTGGAGGGCATAATAATTTTCCTCTAAGGACGAACCCGCTTCGTGTACAGGCCTCGGCAAAAAATTATTTTATCATGGCGATTATATTTTTTATCGGGTTGGGCGACTATGATTTCTCTCACACTTGATGTCAGGTTATGAATGAGCTTTTTTATCTTGTCGACAGCTCCCGAAAGAAATTTGAAATAGACGAAATGTTATGAAAATAACCCCCGGCAAATCCATCAAAGCCCCGGAAGAAATTCCCGATTTCGCCATTTCCTTTACTGCCCTATTGACGTACAATAAGCCTGTTCGCAAGCCCTTATCTTACCACCCACAGGAGGTTTATCGACCATGCCCTCTTATGATCTGAAATGCCGCTGCGGAAACCAGTTCAACGTCTCCGCCTCCATAAGCGAGCGCACCGGCAAGCGCATCCTTTGCCCGGAATGCGGCAGCAATGAGCTGGAAGCCGTGTTCAAAAGCGTAGGAATTCTTAGCTCGCGAAGATCTCCGGAAATGCCCTCCTGCCCCAATGCCCACGTATGCGGCGGCGGGTGCGCGCATTAACCTGCCGCCGACGCCGGCAGACATGGCAAAGGCCGTCTTCATCCGGGAAGACGGCCTTGTTGCAGTTCTTATAGCGTTATCCCTACCGCCCAATCGGAAGGTATTCCCGGAAATCATAGGAGTAGGGATTGTCCTCATCCGTCATTCCGGGAACGACGGAAGCCAGCTCCCATTGCCCCTCCTCCACCTTCGGAAAAAAGGTATCCGCCGGAAAAGCCTGATGGATCAGCGTCAATAACAGCCTGTCCGCCCGGGGCAAAAACAGCTTGAACACCTCGGCGCCGCCGATAATGAATACCTCGCCTTCTCCCGCCAGCTTCAGCCCCTCCTCCGGCGTAGAGGCCCACAACACCCCTTGGGCATCTGCAGGAGCGGGCCGGCGGCTCAGCACAATATTGGTTCTGTCCGGCAGGGGACGGCCGATGGATTCCCAGGTTTTGCGGCCCATCAGCACCGCGTGGCCGGTGGTGATCCGGCGGAAGCGGGCCAGATCGCCAGGCAGCCGCCAGGGCAGCCGCCCTTCCCGGCCGATGCCGCGGTTTTGGTCCATAGCGGCAATCAGCGTGATCATGCCTGTTCGAAGAAGGCATCCAGCCAGGGCTCCGCCTTCACAACCTCTTCCCGGAGCCGCTCCGCCAGAAGGGCGATTTCCCACTGGGCCCCTCTGCCCGGACGGCGTTTGCTGTAGAAGGTTAAGAGCGCCCGCAAATTGGCGGTCATGGTAATGTTGGTGGACGCCGCGTTGGGGAGAACAAACCGGGCATCCTCCTTGGGTACGCCCAGCTCCGCCAGCTTGTCATAAGCGGTCTGCAGGTTTTCCATCAGCTCGGCGAAATATGCCGCGGCTTCCGGAAGCTCGGCAATCTTCGGCGGCATGACATAGTTGAAGCCGCCCTTCTTTTTATCGGATGCGTCAGAGACATAGCGCTGGGATTGGACGGAGAATCCGAAGCCCACCCGGTGCCGGGTCAATTGGGCCAGCAGCACCCGGGAAACGCCCTCCAGAGCAAAGGTGAAATTGATATGCTCCATGGTGGAGGTGTGGCCGGAGCCGACAATATGGCGGAACAGCCGGTCCGCATCGCTGCCTCCTTGCCCGTCCGAAGCAGTTTGCTGCTGATATCTTCCGTATTCCGCTCCCTCGAACAAATCGCTGGGCTCATTGGGGCTGTAGCAGGTTCTGATTGCCGTAAAGGCGATTTTCCGGGCCTCCGGCGTATGCGCCAGCAGCTCCACGTGCATTTGTATTTGATTTCCCATAAAAACGGCTCCCCTCATTTATATAAATTTCAGACGGATATCCAGAATCTCCGAACGGCTTCCCAGCCGGATGGGGGGCCCCCACAGGCCAAAGCCGGAGGAGACAATGACATGCATGGCTCCTTTTTTCAGGTAGCCCCAATCCAGCTCAAACAATCTCCTTGTGACCAAGTGGGCCGGCGCCATCTGCCCCCTGTGGGTATGGCCGGAAAGCATCAGATCCACCCCCGCCTCTGCGGCAGTTTGCAGCGCATAAGGCTGATGGTCCAGCAGAATCACGGGACGGTCCGGGTCCGTCTCCGACAGAAGCTGGCCGACGCTTTGGCGGCCGCCCGCTTCAATCTGCTCCGCCGCTCTGTCCTTGCGGCCGGCAATATAGAAGCTGCCCTCCACATCCACCACTTGGTCGGTAAGCACCCGGATGCCGATGTCCTTCATTCTGCGGATATACTCGCCGATATGGCCGCCGTAATATTCGTGGTTGCCCAGAGAAGCGTACACTCCCAACGGCGCATTCAGCAGCTTCAGGGACTGGGCCATATTTTCCCGGATAAAAGGCTCCAGGCTGTCATCCAGCACATCCCCCGCCAAAAGAATCACATCGGGCTTCAGCTTGTCCATGGTTTTGGCCAGCTTGACCAGATGGGAATTGCCCACCACAGCCCCCAGATGGATATCCGACGCAGCGGCAATGCGGAGCTCCTTGCGGCCGTCGCCGCAGGCTTTGGGCACCTCCAGCTCATAGCGGCGGATGACCGTTCTCCACGCATTGCGCGTACCAACCAGCATCACCGCCATCAGAATTGCAGCAGCAGTCCATCCGGTACCCAACACCGCGGCGCTCCGCTCCACCCCGGCAAGCCGCAGAAGACCGTAAGCCAGATCAGCCAGAGGCACAAGGATGATCATGTAGAACAGAATGGCCAGCCCGTAGGAGCCGATGATTTTCAGCCCTTTGGCCAGAGGATAGGGCAGCGTCTTCCGGAGCAGCATGGCGGCTATATACGACAGGGCGAGTACGCCGTACCCCAACCAGAACCAGAGGACAGGAATACCGGGAACCGCCTCGCGCCAGAATACCGCCCCGTTCCAGCCCAAATACAGATTCAGTCCTGCAAACACAGCCAACGACAGCACAGCCGAAACAATCATGCCAGGTTTCATATGCTCGGACTCCTATGATTTCGATTATTCCGTATTGTCTCACAACCGATGAAGCAATTACAACCGGACACATATCCGCCGCGGAGATAAAACCAAATGCGGACAAAAGAAGCTTGGCGGCCATCATGGCCTCCGGCAGCACTTTCCTTGATTATTTGTCCCGTGGACGCCGCAAGCTAAATCCGATTCCACCATTCACCCCAAGAGGAGGATGACCGATGGCAAAAAAGACCCTAAAGCAAAAAATGCAGGCCATGGCTGACGAATCCGCCAACGCTCAAGACACCAAGGATGCCAAGCTGACGCAGAATGAGGCCAAATTCCACGTGCCCAACCGGCCTTCGATTTAATTTTCGGCTTCCGTCCGAACGGTCGAGCCGGCGAAAGCCCCGATTCCAGCAAGAAGCTCCAGGACAGCAGGTGTCCGGAGCTCTTTTAACTTTTGGGGAATGGTTTCATGCTTCAAAAATATCGGTCAGCGCAAGCTCCCACCCTGGGAAAATCCCCACCGGGATAACTCCCTTTTTATCATAAGCTTCGCCGTCATCATAATGGCCGTTGTCCTGGAGCTTGTAGACCATCACAATTCGTTCCAAAGGGTACACCATCCAATACTCCTTTACTCCCGAGCGCTCATAAAGCCGCTTTTTCACCGTAAGATCGTATTTCAGGGTACTGGGGGAAATAATCTCCGCTACCAAATCGGGAGCGCCGCGGCAGCCCTGATCGTCCAGCTTGGACGGATCACAGATGACGGACAAATCCGGCTGAACCACTGTATCCGTCTTGTCGTCCCGTTCATCTCCCTTGGGCAGCCGGACATCAAAGGGGGCAACATAAGCCTGGCCTTTCCGGCCTTTCAAAAAGTTTAAAAACATGTTGAACGTCCTGCCCAATATCTCCTGATGAATCCGGTTGGGCGCCGGCGTCATAGCATAAACCTGTCCATCCACCAGCTCTACCCGCTCTCCCTCGGGCCAGGTCAAATAATCGGCGTATGTGTACCGTTTGTTTTCCGGCGGCATACTCATTTGCATTGCCCCTTTTGCCATCAGTCCATTCTTGCCTCTATTTTACCATATCGCCACTAACCCGCTCTACCTCCGCTCTTCCGGAAAAAAACACGGCCCCGCCGCCCATATCTGCCGTCCGGGCAGGGGTCAGGGCATTCACCACCCGCTTCCTCCCTGAGGCATCGGCCCACAGCCCCTGGCTCACCAGGGTGCCGGACAGCACATCCTCACCTACAGCAGCCCGCATGATGCACTCTCCCCGCCGGTTCCAGACCCTGACCATATCCCCTGCGGCAATCCCTTTTGCCGCGGCGTCGGCAGTATTCATATGAAGCAAGGGCTCCTTTTCCAGCCGGACATGCTTGGCATTATTGGAAAAGGTGGAGTTCAGGAAATTGTGGTTGGGCGCCGGCACAAACAGGAAGGGCAGCCCGTCCTCATCCGGCAGGGGCACATATTCCGGCAAGGGCGGATAGCCGTCCTGCTGCATGGCTTTGGAGTACAGCTCAATCTTGCCGCTTGGCGTCGGCAGCTTGCCGGGGAATAAGGGACGCACCCGCCCTTTCACAAAACCTTGCTCCTTCAGCAGCTCATAGGTAATGCCCTCCAGGACCGGATTATTCGGCGCATCCAAGGCTTGCCGGATGATGTCCTCCTCGCTGTCCTGCAGCGCTTGGTCATCATAACCCATAGCTTCCGCCAAAAGACGGAATACCTCCACATTCGACTTGCTTTCGCCGCAAGGCTCCAGCACAGGCTCCTGCAGGTGGATATAGTGATGCCAGTACGATTCGTAGAGGTCCGTGTTCTCCAGCGCGGAGGTTGCCGGCAGCACGATGTCCGCATAACGGGCGGTTTCCGTCAGGAACAGCTCATGAACAACGGTGAACAAATCTTCACGCGCCAGCCCCTCCCGCACCTTATTGGCATCAGGGGCCACAATAGCCGGATTGGAGTTGTACACATACAAAGAACGGATGGGCGGCGTCAGCTCCAGCAGCGCCTGGCCGATATGGTTCATATTGATCCGGCGGGTGGCTTTTTTGAGCAGATCATGGCGCTGCAAGGCCCGTTCATTCAGGGTCAGATAGCCGCTGTTGCTTTTGATGGCTCCCCCGCCTTTATGCAGCCAAGCGCCGGTTATGGCTGGCAGGCAGGAGATGGTCCGCACGTTCATGCCGCCGTTGTCGTGATGCTGCAAGCCGTTGCCGATGCGGATAAAGCTGGGTTTGGCGGTGCCATACATCCGGGCCAGCTTGTACAGATCCTCTTCGGAGACTCCGGTAATGGCGGAGACCCTGGCAGGATCATATGAGCGGACATGCTCCCGCAGTTCCTCCGCTCCCACTGTATATTCCCACAGAAACTCCTCATCCGCCATTCCCTCGGCAAACAGAACATGCATGATCCCCAAGGCCAGCGCGGCATCGGTCCCCGGACGAAGGGGGATAAACCAGTCCGCCCATTTCCCCGTCCGGTTCTTGTGGACATCAATGGCCACGATCACCGCTCCCGCCTTGCGGGCCTCCTCCGCCAGCATAACCTGGTGCATGTTGGTGCTAACTGCGTTGACGCCCCAGAAGATGATCAGCTTGGCGTTTACCGTATCCTCGGGACTGGTTCCCATGTCGCCTCCCATGGTATACCGGTAGCCGACGCCGCCCGCGGCAGAGCAGATGGAACGCTGCAGACGGCTTGCCCCCATCCGGTGGAAAAAACGGCGGTCCATACCCTCGGTGCCCAAATAGCCCATGTTGCCATAAAAGCTGTAGGGGAGGATGGCCTCCGCCCCTTCTTCGGCAATCAGCGTTTTCCAGCGGGAGGAAATCTCGTTGACGGCTTCCTCCCAGGTGATGGGGGTGAATTCGCCGGAGCCTTTGGGACCTGTGCGTTTGACCGGCGTCCGGAGTCTGGCGGGATCATGGATACGTTCGGAAAGATGGCGGACTTTGTTGCAAATCGCCCCTCTGGTGATAGGATGGGAAGGGTCTCCCTCCACCTTGATGATCCGGCCGTCTTTTTTATGGATCAGGAGCCCGCATTGGTCGGGGCAGTCCAGGGAACAGACGGAAGGAAATACGCCGTCGGCGGCAAATCGGGCAGCTGTCATGGTGCTTGTCTCTCCTCATTTTGTTCGGTGATCAAACATGATTTTTTTTCATTATAATCAATCCGTGGGTGCAAAGCGAACAAAGCTGTTATAATAAACCATCCCCCCCAAAAGTGACGGGAAGCTCTGAAGCGGAATCCGGGGGCTTTTGGCGGAAGCCTGTGGACAGGAGAACGCTATGAAACCTTTTCAAAAAGTCTACATCGAAATTACCAGTGTCTGCAATTTATCCTGCAGCTTCTGCCCTCCTACAGCCAGGAAGGCCATGTTCATGGAGCCGGACGCCTTCCGGGATATTCTAAGGCAAGTCCGCCCGTTTACAAACCAGATTTGTCTGCATGTAAAAGGGGAACCCCTGCTCCACCCGTCGATCGGGAGGCTATTGGACATCTGCGCCGAAGAAGGGATGAAGGTTAATCTCACCACCAACGGCACCTTGCTTCCCAAAAAAGGAGCCGAGCTTCTCGGCAAAGAGGCTTTGCGGCAGGTGAATATTTCGCTGCACAGCATGGGGGAGCATCGGGAAAAGGGGGAGGCGTACCAGTTGGACTACCTGCGCCAATGCCTCCGGTTTGCCCAAGAGGCGGCAGGGCACGGTACCTATGTCAGCCTGCGACTGTGGGATGCTCCCCGGACGGAAGAGGCAGGGGGTCTGGAGCTTAACCGGCGGTTGACAGCGATTATGGAGGATACGTTCGCGCTGCCTCCCCTTGCTCTGGAAGCGGCGCTGCCGGGCAAAGGCCTCCGGGTGGCAGACCGGATCTATCTGAACCGGGACTACCGGTTTGAGTGGCCCAGTCTGGACGCCCCGGAGGATGAGGGCAGAGGCTTTTGCCACGCGCTGCGCACCCATGCGGCGATTCTCTGCGACGGTACAGTGGTGCCCTGCTGTCTGGACGGCGAGGGTGTGATTGCCTTGGGCAATCTCCGGAAGCGGCCCTTTGCGGAGATTCTGCAGGGAGAGCGGGCCCGCAGACTGCGGGACGGTTTTTCCGGCAGACGGGCGGTAGAAGAGCTATGCCGGAAATGCGGCTACCGGAAGAAATTTGGCAGTATGTAACCTTCCGTAAACCCGGCAGGAGCAAAAATAGAAATGGCACTTGTCCCCCAGTCCTGATATAATGGTACCAATCGGTTCATGGATCACGTATACCGACACGCGCTCTGTTCTATCCATCCACGCGGGGAGGTTCTTTTATTATGTCCGTCAGTGATCCCATTCTGCTTCAAATTCTGCAAGCCGTCCAGACCCTGGGCGACGATATGCAGACAGTCAAGTCGGATATCAAAGACCTTAAGGGCGACGTCCACACTCTCAAGAGCGACGTCAGCAGCCTTAAGGACGATGTCCACACGCTCAAGGGCGACGTCAGCAGCCTTAAGGACGACGTCCAGACCCTCAAAAGCGACGTCAGCAACCTTAAGGACGACGTCAACACCCTCAAGGGCGATGTCAACACCCTCAAGGGCGATGTCAGCACCCTCAAAGGCGATGTCAACACCCTCAAGGGCGATGTCAACACCCTCAAGGGCGATGTCAACACCCTCAAGGGCGATGTCAACACCCTCAAGGGCGATGTCAGCAGCCTTAAGGACGATGCCCACACCCTCAAAGGCGATGTCAGCAGCCTTAAGATTGGGCAAGGGGAACTGTTTCAGCTGTCCTCGGCGATTCGGAATGCCCAGGAGCTTACCAATGCCAAGCTGGAGGGTTTGACCCTCGATGTGCGGCGGACGGAGGGCAATGTTGTGCGGATCGAGCAGAAGCTGGGGGAAGAAATCCTGGACATGCGGGGCGAAATCCGGTTCCTCAATCACCGGATAGCCGATGTGGAACTGGCCGTGGACAAGCTGAAGGAAAAATGCCTCTAGTACACCCGGTTTTGTTCCCATAACGGAAGCCTTTTTCCGTTATTGGGGGTACCGAACGGCAAATCTGCCGAATAAGGGCAGGAGTTTTCCGCTATTGGCCCCCGCTTAGGCAGAATCGCTGCATCTCCAGCCCGATAGCGGAAATTGGCTTCCACTATGGCACCTATCCTGCTTCTGCAGCAGCATATAGCGGAAAATCACTTCCGTTAATCTGTCCGAGCCAACCTCCGGACCTTCACCCGGGCCCAACCTTTATCGCCTAACCAGCAACCTGCGCTCCACCCCTTATGCCAAACAGCAAACAGCAAACCTCAGCCGCTTCATGCGCAGCTGGGGTTTTTATGCCGGCGAAAACCGCCGGGCCTACGCCATCTCATCCTGCTCCAGCACCACTGCTTCCCGGGCCTTGATCCGGCGGCGCAGCTCACCGGCCGCTTCGCGGCTCAGCTCGCCCAGCTCGTACATGGCCTGCACGGCGTTCCGCTCCGCCTGAATAGCGAAGCCATGCAGCTCCTTGCGCTGCTCATGGAAGGTCGAGTCGTGGCGGTGGGTCACGGCAGATACCCGGTTGAACCGCTCCAGCACCTCCCGGTAATGGCTGATCACCGCGCTCCGTTCTTCCCTATGGGCAGAGGAGCCGTTTTGCTCCAGAAGAGACTGGAGGGCCGCTTCGCTGCTTTTCAGCTTCAACGTTCTTACCGCTTCGAGGTCCTTCCGCTTCCCGGCGAACCGGTCCAAGCCTGCATTGCGGGCGAAAGGATGCTTCAGCCTCCTAAAGAACAGCTTCAGCATCGCCTTCCACATCCGCGCCGGATTGGCCATCAGGACCTCCATCTGGTCCAGCATCCGGAAGAACATGTCCGCCTGCTCCGGCGTAATCCGGCCTTCGTCCAACTGGCTCCGGGCGAATTCCCGCTCCGTGTTTAAAGCGGACAGACGCAGTTGGATTTCCGTTCCCTTGTCCAGCCGTGTTCCTTTGCCGGGGGATTTTTTGCTTTCGGCCTGTCCGATCCATTGCCGGTAATCGGCGATGACAGAGGAGACAGCCGCTTCGTTCTCTTCAGTGGCCTCATAACGGACAGCCTGGATGGCGGCGGTCAACACCTTGACCTGCGCCTCCTCCAGCAGCGACTGCCCCTGTGCGGCATCCTTTCTACGGGCAAGCAATGGCAGAAACAGGCTGGCCGACAACAGCGACAGCAGAATGACCACCGCGGCGAGGAAAATGATCAGATCCCGTTCCGGAAACGGCGTTCCGTCGTTAAGCACCAGCGGAATAGAAAACGCACCGGCCAGGGTCACGGCTCCCCGCACACCGGACACGGAGGTCATCAGCAGGATTTTCAGAGAAGGCAGCTCCGATTTGCTGCTTCCTTTCCCCGTTCTGGTGAAAACAAGGGTCCACAAAAACCGCAAAACCAGTAGGATCGCAAATATGGCCGCGGCATAACCAAACATCTGCAGATTGTTGAGCAAGGGATTGCGGATGACGGTGATGCTCACATCGGGAATTTGCAGCCCCAGAATAACGAACACCAGACCGTTTAAAATGAACAGGATAACCGACCAGGTATTGGTGGAAACCGTGCTGAGCTGGGAAACGCTGAGCTGGTTATAGGAGGAGTGGGTACGGGAGCGGTCATCCTCCACCGCATGGACAATGCCGCCGGCAACCGCCGCCAGAATCCCCGATACTCCCAGATGCTCGGCAGTCAAATACAGCATAAAGGGCGTCAGCAGCTGGATCAGCATATGAATCGTCACATCCTCCATGCCGAAGCGGCGCAGCAGCTTCCGCAGCCCGATGATGAGAAAGGCCAGAACTGCGCCGAAGAGCAGGCCGCCTACTGAAATCTCCAGAAAGCTGAAGGAGGCCTTTGGCAAAGAGAAAACGCCTGTAATCGCCGCGGCAATGGCAAATTTGAATGCCACCAGACCGGAGGCGTCATTCATCAAGGCCTCTCCCTCCAGCAGGCGCATCAGGCTTTTCGGCAAATGGAGCCGGCCCGCAAGCGAGCTCACCGCCACTGCATCCGTAGGCGACAGAATAGCCGCCAGGCCGAAGGCCGCTGCAAGAGGGATGGAGGGAATCATCCAATGGATGGCATAGCCCACTGCGAACACGGTGACAAATACCAGCCCTACCGCCATCAGCAAAATTGGCGCCCGGAGCCGCCACAGCTCGTCCCTGGGGGTATGTTTGCCGTCATTGTACAAAAGCGGAGCAATAAACAATACAAAGAACAGCTCCGGCTCCAGCTCCAGATGCACCCCGGAGGGGATCATCGCCACCAGAGCGCCAAGAGCAATTTGAATCAGGGGCACCGGAATCATCGGCAAAAACCGGTTCACCACATTGGATACGCCGATTAGGCCAAGCATGACCAGCACCGCCAGAAAAATCTCCATTCTCTACTCCTCCGCCGTCATCTGTCGTAAAAAAGGTCGATTCTTCCATTATACCGAATGCTCATTGGCGGCGACAAGGAGCATGACCGCGGATTACAACCTCTCGATCAGCCGATGGACCGGCAGCACCTTGTCGGCGCTGATGGAGCAGGCCGCCGGATCGGACAGGCTGGCCAGGAAATGCTCCACCGCTCCGGTAAAGCCGCGGCGCTGCGGAACGGGCTCCCAGCTGCCGAAGCCTGCCTCCCGGGCGGCTCCCCCCGCTTCCGCAAACAGCCCCTGCTCCAGGTTGACCACCCGGGCGCTGCGGCCTCCCCCATGCAGCTCAAGCCGCTCCAGGTCCAATCCGGCGCTGCGGACCATGCTGAAGGCGGCCTCCCCTTGCCCCGGGGCCACCACAAATCTCCCCGACGCCCACAGGAGCCGCCCATCCGCATCGGCCTGCTGGCGGTACGAAACCTCCGGCTCTGTTTCGCCGGACAGCCACAAAACCAGATCCATCATATGGATCAGGTCATCATACAAGGTCTGTTTGGCCCCGTGCTTCTGCTGCCGGGTGCGGTGCTTCTCCGCGGTGCACAGCCGGAAGCCGCCAACCGCCTCCATCCAGGCTTTGGCTTCCACATACAGGGGCGCAAATCGCCGGTTAAAGCCCACAGCCAACAGCTTTCCCGTCTCCCGGGCGCACCGGGCCAGCTCCTCCGATTCGCCGATGTCGTAAGACAGGGGTTTGTCCACATATACATGCACGCCGGCCTGCAAACATTGCATCACAATACTGTAATGAGTCTCCGTCGGGCTATGGACAAAAACAGCGTCCAGCTCCGCCTCCCCCAGCAGCCGGTCCAGGCTGGTATACCGCCCGGCCACCCGCAGACTGCGGCCGATTCTCTCCACCGTTTCGGCCGAGCGGCTCATCACTCCGGCAATCTCCACCCCGTCATGGGCAGCCAGCACCGGCAAATAAGCCTTTTGCGCAATATCTCCCAATCCAACAATCCCCACTTTTGCCGCCATCCGTTGTTCCTCCCGCCAATTGTCATCTTTCAACAGCTTTTAACCCGGCCCCGCTTATGGTAAGATAGTCATGTTATCCATATGTCTTCATGATCCGCTTAGGAGGCCTTCTAACCTAATGACCACATCCAAAAACAGCCTGGCTCTTGCCGCCGGCCTGATTCTCTTTGTTGGCCTGATTGCTTCGGCTATCTTGCTTGAATCGGCTTATTTGCTGTATGCCGCAACCGGCATCCCCATTTTGCTGGTTCCCTTTATTCCCGATTTGAAAACCAGCCAGACGGTCAAACCCGGCCAGTCTGCTCCCCGCATGCGGGTATACCGGACAGATAGCGAGGACGGGGAGGGCTTTATTATTTTGGAAGCTCTCCATGGGGGAATTCCCTGGAACAAAAAACGCCTTTATTTCCCTGTTGACGGACTGCCGGCTGCCGCGCCATCCGCCTACTCGGCAGAAACCGCAGGGATTCCCGTTCTGCAATACGATCTGGTGCCCCACCGCCGCAGGAAGGACCTGTACGGCATTGAGCTGGCCAATGTGGCCGCCCGGTTCCGCACCCTGTCTTACACCGCCGACGAGGTAACCCGGCTTGTGATCCGGCTGGAGGATCTGCATCCCGCGGACCCGGCCGTGGCGGAGCACCGGACGGCTCCCGTCCGCAAGAGCTTTCCCGCATAATGCCAGCCGTTTGCTGTGAAAATAGTATCATATCCCTTTTTCAAATGAAAGAAGAACACCGCGGAGCTGTTGCGCGGTGTTCTTCTTTGGCATTAACGCAGGGAGCGCCTGTTTTCCTTGTACGTGCTGGGCGTCACGCCCTCATACTTTTTGAACAGGCGAACAAAGGTGGTGACGCTGAATATGCCTACCCGGTCGCTGATCTCCTTGATCAGCATATCGTCCTGAAGCAGCAGCAGCTTGGATTGCTCAATCCGGCAGCGGCTGATGTATTCGGACAGCATATCCCCGGTCTGCTCCTTGAAGTAACGGGACAGATAGGAGGGATGTACGCCAAAATGCTCGGAGATGGAGTTGACGCTTAAGTGTTGCTCCTGATAATTGTCCGCAATATAGGCAATGACATTTTCCTTCAGCCGGTGCTTCCCCTTTTTCTTCCGCTCCTCCGCCAGCTTGCAAAGCTGGTCCAGAAATTCGGAAAGCCGCTGCCGGGTTTCCATAACCGTAGCTCCGTTTACCAGCGCCTTCAGAATATGCAGATTATCGGCGAACAATCCGTCGTTTTCAAGGCCGCTTTCCATGGCAGCCTTCATCATCGTACTGGAGATATCGAACAGGAGGCAGCGGATCATATCCGCCGATATGCCGGGCCTGGACAGATTCTCGGCAATAATCCGCTCCAGCATCTCCCGGGCGCTGCCGGCCTCTCCCGCCTGGATCAGATTGCTCAGCTGCTGCTCCTGATCCAGCGGATAGCTGTAGGAGGAATGCTCATGCTGGGTTTGCCCGTAGCCAATGAAAATCCGGGTGCCCATTATCATCCTGTACTGCATGGCATGAAGCGCCTCATGATAGGCTTGCGGCACATTGGCCAGGGAGCGGTGAATATCGCTGGCGGAGACGGTGAAGTGGATGTGAAACCGGTCCCCGATAAAGCGCAGGGCTTCCTCGGCGATGGTGCGCATGTCCTCCATGGCGGCTTCCGGTGAGGACGAGCCGCTAAAGTTAAGCAGACAAGCCATCATATTGTCAATTTCCGTCACCCAGCCCTGATGCTCTTTTTCCGTCAGCTCCTCCACAATATTGGCAATGATCAGTTGCACCAGCCTGCGGTTTTTTTCCTCATCCTGCTCATGGCTCAAGAAAAAACCGCTGTAGTCCTCCAAATATATGAGCAGCACCGCATACTGGTCCGACAAGGGTTTGATCCCATGCTCAGGCAGGACGGCGTCTGCCGGAAAACCCTGCTCCAGCCTGCCCTTCAGGATGCGCACCAGCAGGTGGGAGCGAAGGGTGGTTTTTTGCTTTTCCAAAGCCTCATTCATGGCCGTGTTGCTTTCCCAAACCTGATCCAGCACTTCCTCCAGGTAATCGAATTCATTGCTCAGAGATACTTCGGCCAGCTCCCGCTTATGGTGGGAGTTGGCGCTTTTGATCAGCCTGGCAAGGGGATGATAATGGCGTCTTGTCATCATAAGCGCCAGCAGCAGTCCCACGATCAACGCCGCGATAATGGCAAAATAGGTAATTTTCCCCGCGTATTCCGCCTTTTCGCTGTAGATATTGGCTGGAAGCACATAAATATATTTCCAGTTGGTTTTGGCGGATTGGGTATAGGACAGCACAATATCCTCCCCGTCCAGCTTCAGCTTGGCCACGCCGCTTTCCTGGCGGAAGGCGCTCTCAAACGGAATTCCGCTGTAATTCCGCCCCGGATTGCCGGAAGACGCCAGAATCCGGTCCTGCTCGTCAAGAATAAGAACCTCGCCCTGATTATACGATTGGATATGCTGCAAGGAAGAAAGCAAACGCTCCTGATCCAGCTGGATCACCAAAACCGCCGTGGAGCCGCCTCTAAATTGATCTGTTAAATAATGGACATACATGATGCCCTTGTCGGGTCCGCCGCCATAGCTTTCCTGACTGGTGAAAAATCCGCGCAGGCCCGATTGGAGAAAGCCTTTCCACCGGTCAATACCAACGCCCGCAGGCTCCAGATAACTCTGGTGGAAAATATCGGCGGTATAATACGCTTTTTCATTCAGCACAAATTCGCCTTTGGGAAAATAAATATATAAGCTCGCTCCCGTGCTCCGGGGCAGACTGTACGCCCGCAGATCCGTCAGCAGTTGGGAGATGCCAAGGCGTTCCTGAACGCCGATGGTCTCCTGGTTGCGGATAAGAGACGACAGCTTGGAGTTTAGGGTAATCATTTCCGTCAGGCTGAAGCAATAATCGATATTGGCATCAAATTCCTGCTGGAGCTGAGCAAGCAAAGCCGAATTGGCCCGGGAGATTTCGCTCTCGATCAATTGTCTGGTTTTCGAATAAATGCCCATAACCGCCACAACCGGAATCAGCAGCACAAGCAGATAGGAGTACAGCCATTGCAGCCGGACGCCCTTGCTCCTCCATTTCGGCATGCCTCATTCGCTCCGTTCCTCTTTCTCTTGTTAGCCTTTGATAGATCCTATCATAACACCCTTTACAAAATATTTCTGCAGGAAGGGGTATACTACCAGAATGGGCAAGGTAGCCACCACAATTGTGGCGTATTTGATGCTTTCGCCCACTGCTTCCGCATCCATGGCGGAGGCATCCGCTGCCATGCCCATGGTGCTGTTCTGAATCAGAATTTCCCGCAGAACCAGCTGAAGAGGAAACAGATTGCGGTCCCGCAGGTAGATCATGGCGCCGAACCAGGCGTTCCAGTGGGCTACCCCATAGTAGAGAATCATCACGGCCATTACCGACATGGACAGGGGGATCACCACCCGGAACAGAATGGTGAAATCATTGGCTCCGTCAATCCGGGCGGATTCAATCAGGTTCTCCGGAATGGCTTCGAAGGAGGTCCGCAGGATAATCAGGTTCCATGTGGAAATGAGTCCCGGAACAATCAGGGCAAACAGGCTGTTTCCCAAGTGAAGCCAGTTATTGACCAGCAGATACATGGGGATCAGGCCGCCTGAGAAAAACATGGTGAATACAATCAGGAGCGTAATGTATTTGGCCCATTTGACTCCTTTCCGCGACAGAACATAAGCCCCCAGACTGGTCATAAACAGATTGAGCACCGTGCCCCCCACGACGATAAGCAGGGTATTCCGGTAGCCGGTCAGCACATTGGGATTTTGAAAAACCCGCTCATACGCGCCGAAGGTAAAGCCCTTGGGCAAAAGCAGCAAACCGGTATGGGAAACCAGTTGATGGGAATCGCTTAAGGAGCTCACCACGACATAAAAAAATGGATACAGGGTAATGACCACCATCACAATCATAAACAGGATGTTGCCTATTTGAAATACAGACTCGCCGACGCTTCTCTCCCGCCTATTGGCCAGCATGCTCTTCTCCTCCTCCCAAACTTTCCGCTACCACAGACTGGTTTCGCTGACCTTGCCGCTGATCTTGTTGGCCGTAATCAGGAGCAGGAAATTCACCGCCGACTGAAACAGTCCCACTGCTGTGGCATAGCTGAATTCGAAAGCCCCGCCCAAGCCCTTGCGGTACACAAAGGTGCTGATGACATCCGCGGTAATGTACGTGTTGGGATTGTACAGCAGAATGATCTTCTCAAATCCCACATCCAGCATATGGCCGATCTTCAGAATAAACATGATGATAATAATGGGGATAATTCCCGGTATGGTCACATGAACGGTTTGCTTCCACTTGTTGGCCCCGTCGATCCGGGAGGCTTCATACAGCTCCGGATTGATGCCGGACAATGCGGCCAGATAGATAATGGACCCCCAGCCTACTCCCTGCCAAATATCGGACGCCACATAGATGGTGCGGAAATATTCCGGAACACCCAATAATGCGGTGCGCTCCATTCCAAAAAACACCAGCACATCCGTTATGACGCCGTCACGGGCCAAAAATTGGGTAATCATACCGCAGATCACGACCATGGAGATAAAGTGCGGCAGGTAGGTGACGGTTTGCACCACTCTTTTGAAAAATTTCCCTGCAATTTCATTAATCAGGAGAGCGAAAATAATTGGCGCGGGAAATGAAAAGATCAGCTGGTACAGATTAATCAGCAAGGTATTGGTGATCAGCCTGCGAAAATAATAGCTGTCAAAAAAGCTTTGGAAATGCTTGAAGCCCACCCATGCGCTGTCCGCAAAGCCTTGCGCCACCTGATAATTTTTGAAAGCAATAACAGCGCCGTACATGGGCACATAATGGAACAGCACATAGTACAGCACCACCGGGATGATCATCAGGTACAAATATTTATGCTTCCGGTAATCCTTGATCAAGCTGGACATGGCGGTTCTCTCCCTCCTGTTTGTCTAAAAAGGGCGCCGGGGAGCGCCCTTTGCCCGGACAATAATGCCTACTTTCTGCTGTTGTACCGGTCGAGAGCCGCCTGCTTCAGCGCAACGGCACGCTCAACCCCCAATTTTTTCAACTGGTCCCGGTACTTATCGAAGTTGGTTAAGGGTTCGGCCCCCATAATAAACTTCAGGAACATTTCGCTTTTGTACGTATCGATTTCCGCCATGATGGACGCCAGCTCCTGGGCTTCATCGGGAGTTTGGGAAACCTGCGGCATCCGGGTTTTGGTGACATTCTCGTAGTACTTGTTGTAAACGGCCGAGGCCTGCTTCTGCTGCTCATAGCTGTAATACTGGTCGTAGTACCGGTCGTCGCCCACAAAGCCGGGAGCAGGCTGGGATACCCGGAGGTACTTGGACATGGCTTCGCCTACGGAAAGCTTGTCGGGATTTTTCATGATGAGATCGGTATATTTGGGCTGTCCGTTGACCATGGTATAGGTGACCCCTTCCACTCCGAAGGACTTCAGCATATTGCCTTCTTCGGAATAGAAGTAATCCAGCCATTTGGCAGTGGCTTCCGGGTTCTTGTTGGCCGGTGTAATGCCGGCGCTGCCGTCTCCACGGTAGCTGTATGCGGCAAGGAAGATTTTGGGCTGATCCCCCTTCTTCAGAACGGGGTGTTGGGTGCCCACCAGATCGTATGCGGGATTGGCTCCTTGGGCTGCCGGCAGGTATTTGCCGATGCCCCCTCCGATATAGCCGGCATAGGCTCCCGCGGTGCCGTTGGTAATTTTGGCATCCTTGGACTTGGCATCCTGGGTGCCAAAGTCGGGGTCCAGCAGGCCTTCTTTATACCAGGCATTCATTTGGGCCAAATAATCCTTGTAGGCAGGCTCGTAAGGACCGAATTTGGCTTTGCCGCCGTCCTGGAAGAAGGCGTCGGCGATGCCGTATGCACCTGTGAAGCGGTCCGCGTTGAAGTCGGACATGACCATGGTCAGGGGCGTTTTCACGCCCTTTTTCTCCTTGAACTGGCGGAGCACCTGGGTCCATTCCTCGATGGTTTCGGGAACAGCCAGATTCAGCTCCGTGAGCCAGTCCTTCCGCAGAACAAGGCCGCTGCTGACGTTGGTATTGCCTACGCCAATGCCGGGGAAGGCATAGATCAGGCCGGAGTCGGTAGAGATGTCCTTGCGGATGGCGGGGTTTTTGTCCAAATATGCCTTGAGGTTGGGCGCATATTTGTCGATGATGTCATTCAGCGGAATGAGCACCTTGTCGGCAATGGCTTTTTCCGGCCCTCCGGGATAGTTGACGAAGTTGGATTCGATGACATCAGGCAGCTTGCCGGAGGCAATCATCAGATTGAATTGTTCCTTTTCGCTGCCCGCTGCCGGATGCTGGAAGCTGATCTTCACCCCGGTCCGTTTCTCCAATTCCTGGTACATCAGCGATTCCCCATAATTCTTAAGGGAGCGCGCCGCATCCGCGGGCAGTCCCACCCAATAGGTCAGCTGCACAGGCCCTGCGGCCGGTGCCGTGCTGTCTGCCGGTGCCTCGCCGGCGGGCTTCTCCGCATTGGAGCCGCAGCCCGCTCCTATTCCGGCCAATAAGGATGCGCCAGCCAGAAGCTTTACCCATTTTAATGTCATGCTCGATTCCCCCTTGTTAGGTTTTCCCGTCAAGCTCATCGGTTTGTGTCACACTGCCAGTGTAAAACGGACTGCCGCCATACGGCAACGCACAGGTTATGACCGGAGCCTTCAAATTCCCACTACATCAGAAAATGAAGGCTCCGGCAAATGCTGATGATCCATTGGAAACACGCAAAAGAGGCTATCCCTAAGTCATTTTCATGACTTCCGGGATAGCCTCTCCATCCGGCTTATTCCATATTATTTTTTGGAGGTGTACCAATCATTGATTTCCTTATAGCTGGCTTCCCCGCCGGCCTGCTTGTATTTAGTGGCGAAGGACTCCACACTGCTCAAGGGCTCTTCTCCGACAACCACCTTCACCGCGAAATCATTAACCAGTTGGTTCAACTGGGCATTTTCCTTGGAGAAGGTAGGCAGGACAGGCGCAACTCCCAGAGGATCGGCAATTCTCATTTCCTTCGGCATCACCTTATTCAGATAGGACCACCCCTCATACAAACGGGCATCCTTCTGTACCCGGGCTTGCCAGTAGATGGGATAATTCTTTTCATCCACGCCGGTCAAATAGTTGTTGGCCTGATTCCGTTCATCCGTGAAAATCGGCAGGATCGGTGTATACACTCCATCCTTGAAGGTGTAGTGCTTGCCTTCCACACCAATAGCAATTTCCTTGAAGGTTTCCGGCTCCAGCTTGGCATTCATCCACTTGATGGCATCCTCCGGATGTTTGGAGGCCTTGGGAATAAAGGTAATGCGGTCGAAGCCGGAGTTGGCGTTCAGCCCGCCCTTGCCGTCCTTGCCCTTCAGGATGGGAATATAGGCGAATTTGGCGTCGGGAAAGTTCTTGTTGAGAGCATCGCCAATGGTGGGAATGTCCGCCCAGTTGAGGACAATCACCCCGGCCTTGCCGCTGGTGAATTTCTCCTTCATGGTCGCGTCCTTATTGACGGCAAACTCCTTGTCAAGCAATCCTTGTTTGTAGAGATCGGCCACATAACCAAGATAGTCTTTAAAGCCCGGATGCAGCGGCCGTGGCACCAGCTTGCCGTCCAGGGCGCTCCAGCTGTTCGGCATGCCAAAGGCGCCGATCAGATTCTCAATAATGGGTGCTCCTCCATTAATAGTAAGGGGTGCGTTTTTGTCGCCGTTGCCGCCCGGGTCCTTATCCTTGAACGCCTTCAGCATGGCGGTGAACTCATCCACCGTAGTAGGCATTTGCAGTCCAAGCTTGTCGAGCCAATCCTTGCGGACCATGAGACTGGTGCTGGAGAATTCAACGCCTCTGAAGGGAATGGCATATATCTTGCCGTCCACTTTCACTGCGTTGAAGCTTTCCTCCGAAATGGACGCTTTAATGTTGGGGCCGTACTTATCAATCAGCGGTCCAAGATCCACCAGCGCCCCCTTCTTGGCATAATCGGCGTACAGGGCCTTATTGCCTCCGATGGTGATGGCATCATACGGCTCCGCCGAGGAAATCAGCAGGTTCAGCTTATCCTCGCTTTTGTCCGCAGGGAGCATGTCGTACTTTACTTTATACCCGGTTTTCTCTTCAATTACCTTGGCCACAGGATACGTGTTATAGTCATCCTTCATCCAGATTGACAGCGATCTCAATTCCGGCTTCGGGCCGGTGCTCGGAGCAACCGTTCCGCTTGCGGCAGCAGACGCGCCGGCAGAAGAACCCGCATTATCCTTCCCGTCGGACGAACTGCCGCAGCCTGCCGCACTGAGCGCAAGCCCTGCGGTCAGAGACAGTAGAAGCAATTTGTTTTTGTTCATGTGTGTACCCCTCCAGATTTTTTATGAGTTTAGCTTGTATTAGGAAAGCCTCCGCCGAATTGAAATCGTGAGAGGCCTGGCCTACGCCCCAACGCTTTTCCTGTAAGCTTAACCTTTGACTGAACCGATCAGCACCCCTTTGATAAAATACTTCTGCAGGAAGGGATAGACGCACAGAATCGGAACAGTGGATGCGACAACCGTTGCCGCCCGGATACCCTCCGGAGACATATTCATCAGATCATCGATGCTTTTGTTGGCGGCGTTGGAGGTGTCGGCATCCATAACCACATCACGGAGATACAATTGCAGGGTTTTTAGGGACGTGTCATTGATGTACAGCATGGGATTGAAGAAATCATTCCAGAAGCCCACCGCATAAAACAGGGAGATGGTGGCGATCACCGGCATGGACAGGGGCAGAATAATCCGGAACAGAATGGTGTAGGTTTTGGCTCCGTCTATCCGCGCAGATTCCTCCAAAGCCTCCGGAAGATTTTCGTAATAGCTTTTAATAATCAGCATGTTGAACACACTGATCATTCCGGGAAGAATCAACGCCCACAAATTGTTGATCAGATTCAAATTCCGCATCAGCAGATAGTTGGGAATCATGCCGCCGTTAAACAGCATGGTGAATACGAACAGAACCATGACGAAGGAAATGCCGGGCAAATGACGCTTGGACAACGGATAAGCCGTAACCGCCGTCATCAAAATGGATAACAGCGTTCCCACAAGCGTAACCCCGACGGACACCATAAACGCTCTGATGAAAATGTCCGAGGATACCACCTGCCTGAGGGTATCAAGCTGGAAGCCTACAGGAAAAATCCCCACCTTGCCCGAAACAATCGCCCATTCCTCACTGACCGACTTGGAGAATACATTCGCCAGTGGCAGAAGCATGGCCAGGCCCATGATGATCAGGAACAGGTAAACAAAGCTGTCCAGAAGCCAATCTCCGGCTGTTCTTTTTTTCATTGCGCCATCCCTCCCTTAGGCTACCAGATTCCCCGGTTTAGCAGTTTTTTGCTGAGATAGTTGCCGGAGACGACAAGGATAAAACCGACCACCGAATTGAACAGGCCCACAGCCGTACTGAAGCTGTAATCCATCTTCCCAAGACCGATGCGGTAGACAAAGGTGCCGATGACATCTCCCGTTTTGTAAACCACCGGATTGTACATGGTCAGAATCTGCTCTGTTCCCGCTTCCAGCACATTGCCCAAGCGCAGAATAAACATTAATACGATGGTGGGAAGGATGCCCGGCAAGGAAATATACAGCATCTTGCGGATTCTGCCCGCGCCGTCGATGGACGCGGCTTCGTATTGCTCCTGCTCGATTCCGGAGATGGCGGCAATGAACACAATCGCGTTCCACCCTATTTCCTTCCAGCCTGCCGTAAACACCACCACGCTGCGGAAATATGAGTTATTCATAAAGAAGCTGATGGGCTCCCCGCCAAACCACTGAATCACATTGTTTACCAATCCGCCCGACGGTGACAGGATGGTAATGAATAATCCGGAAATAATAACCCATGATAAGAAGTGGGGCAAATAAATAATGGTTTGGATGGTTCGTTTGAAAATCATCACCCGGACCTCATTCAAGACTAAGGCGATGAAAATCGGGATGGGAAACAGCAATACGATCTTGTACACACTGATCAACAGCGTGTTGGAAAAAACCTGGGCGAATTCCTCGGAGTGAATCAGCTTCTGGAACTGCTCAAGACCTACCCACTCGCTGCCTCTGATCCCTTCAAAAATGTTAAAATCCTGAAAAGCGATAACGACTCCGTACATGGGCGTGTACTTGAACAAGAACAAAAAGGCAAGCCCCGGAATCAATAGGATGTAGTAGTCCAAATTCCGCAAGGCTAATTTCCATTTGCTTGATTTTGTGCGCTCCGGTAAAGCTGCTGCCTTTTTGTCCAACTCTGTTGCACTGACGCTCATTCCGGTCACCTCCATGTCTGCTGCTTTCTTGTATGTTATTATTATACACAGTGTGTGGAAGCGCTTCACAGGAGGTAAAGCTACTATTTCTGGTCTCAGCTTATTATCCTTCCGGACCGGAGGCTAAATCCTTTCCGTCCGTTCCGGCGGGGGCGGCTTGGATGGCCTTCACCCGAATATGAATGGTTGTGCCTTGCCCCGGCGTCGTCTCAATGGACAAGCCATACTGCTCGCCGGCAAAAATACGGAGCCTTTCGTTCACATTATATAAGCCGTAAGAGCTGCCCGAGCCGTCTGCCCGCATGTCCGGACGGGGCAATAGCAGCAGCTTCTTGGCAGTCTCCTCCTCCATGCCGATTCCGTCGTCAGCCACCGAAAGCAGCAAGGTTTCGTTTTCCAATTTTGCCGTAATACGGATAGTTCCTTTTTTATCCTTGGCTTTACGGATTCCATGAAGCAGAGCGTTTTCCACCAGCGGCTGCAGGGTAAGCTTGGGAATCAGATAACATTCCAGATCAGGCTGCACTTCGATATGGAAGGTAAAGGTAGAGGGGAAACGATTTTGCTGAATTTCCAGATATACCCGAGCCAAATCCAGCTCATCCGCCACGCTGACATTATCCTTGCCCTTGTTCAGACTAAGCCGGAAATATTGGGCCAGAGCCTCAATCATTTGGCTGGTATCCTCGGCATCATGGGCAATGGCCGACCAATTAATCATATCCAGTGTGTTATACAAAAAATGGGGATTGATTTGCGCCTGCAGCGCCTTGAGCTGGGCCTCCCGCTCCAATACCTTGGCCTGATAGGTTTCCTCCATCAGGTTATTGACCTTGCGGATCAGTTGATCCACACTCCGCTCCAGCAAACGGAAATCCCCTTCCGGAGCATGGCGGTGTTCCTCCAGCCAGCCGACACCCTCCTTGCGCATCATTTTCAACACCACCTGAATCCGCTTTGTCAAACCCTGTATGGTAAAAGTCAGCAATACAAAGACCAGAACCAAAAACAGGACGGTAATCGCAATAACCGTTGCAATACTGGTGAACTGGTTCTGGGCAACCGCCCGATGGGCGATTTCCGCCTGGGACACCTCCGCCAGCAGCTTCCAGCCGTTTGATTTAATCGTCGTAAACATCACATACACATTTTCCCTGCCTTCCGTTCGTTTTATAATCCCTTCGTCAGTCTGAAGCACCGTCTGTTTGGCATCCTCCTGCAAAAAGCCGTCTGCATGCACTCTGCCGGTTGCATCATCCGCATCGCTCCATGTATAGATCAGGCTTCCGTCCTTATCCATAATATAAGGGGTGTATACCGTGGAAAAATTGATGCCCGACATCACCTCTTTCAATACCTGATCCGGGATGTCCAGCATAAGCACGCCAAGTATCTCCTCGTATTGCTGCGGATTGCGCAGCACCCGCCCTACGGAAAAAACATCCTTCGCCTCGGTATCGAGGTAATCCTCCCGGTACACGCCCGTCCAGACCATTCCCCCGCCGGCGCCCGCAATTTCCTTATACCAGGGACGTTTCTCCAGCATGGACATGGGAAACAGGTTAATCCGGTCCCCGGCATATAAACGGGACTCATCCACAAATATCCGGAACCGCATGATATCCATGTTGGTCTGGACCGTATCCGCCAGATTGCGCAGACTCATCATTTGCTCCAGCTGTCCGGTAATGGAGCTCTGGGGCAGCAGGCTATTGTACAACTCCTTATTCATAAATACCGAATTGTTTATGTCCAGAACATGATTCAGCTTGTAGGTCAGATTCATTCCCGCCTGCCGCAGCGTCTGCTGCATAGAGCGGGTGACCTCCCGCTCCAGAATAACCGAGGACCGTTGGTAGTAAGAAGCCAGCATAATCGTAATCGGCAGAAGGATAAGCACAACATAGGCGATAATCCACTTTTTGGCGGCAATAATCCCCTGCCATAAGCCCTTCAGATAGTCCCAATCCCATTTCAGCAGTTTTCCCACTGTTCTCCCCCTTTTGCACCTTAACGTTCCTGAAGCTGAAGCACCGGGCCTTCTTTGCCTAAAGCTGGTCTCTGTAAGCGCTGGGGGTGTAGCCGGTCATTTTTTTAAACAGCTTGCTGAAATGGCTTGGATCGGCGTAACCCACGGCATGGCAGACCTCATAAAACTTGTTGCGGGGGTCCTGCAGAAGCTCCTTGGCCTTGTCGATCCGCACCTTGGTCAAATATTCGAACAGGGTTTTGCCCGTTTCCTGTTTGTACAGAAGACTGACATAGGTGGGGCTCAAATAAACCCCCTCGGCAATGTCAACCACGGTCAGGTTCTCGGCATAACGCTCCTGAATGAGCCGGTGAATCCGTTCAATGACGCTTCCTGTTTTGCCGCCGCGTTTCTCCTTGACGCAGGAGCAGATCTCCTCCAGATAGCCGCTGACATGCTTCTTCAAGTCCTGTAGCGTTTCCTGCCGCAGCACCAGCTCCCAGGCCTCCGCCTCCTTGGCCTCCCAGTCCGCGGTAAGGGCGTTCAGCTCAAGCAGAACCCGGCTGGACAGCAGAATCAGCTGTTGGCTTATATTTTTGCCATAACGGAAGCCATTCTTGCGGCTGCGGGCCATGGATTCGAAGATTTCGTCCAGCGCGCTTAGGAGTCCCGCAGTATCGCCGGCCTTCATGGCCGACAGCACCTGATCCTCGGATTCCGCCAACCGGTAATGCTCATTCTCGCTGGATTGCAGATGATCCACGGTCAGAATCTGGTTTTTGCCCAAATACCACTTCTGGGCAGCCGCTTCCCGGGCCTGCTTATAGGACAGCGGCAGCTCGGACAGCTTGTCGACATACTCGCCGACGCCGATGGTGACGCTTATTTTAAGCCAGCGGCTCAGATTATCCCGGACTGCCGCGGCCAGGTCCAATAAGCCGTTCTCCCCGTCCTCCAAGAGGTCCCCGGTTTCCTGGACCAATATGCCGGCATATTCCCCCATCGCCTTCTCGAATACGACGCCGCGTTTGGTTTTATCCATCAGCTCCTGGATAATGTTCAGTGCCGCATAGGACAAAAGCTGCTTGTCCCGCTCGCTGCGGGATTCCATCACCAGAGACAGATCGTCAATGACGATCACGATCACAATGTATGCCTGGGCGCCCAACAAAGGCAGGTCCAAAAACTGGATTTTTTCCTTGACACGCTCTTCCTTGAAGCTGTCGGCAATAAGGGAAAGCAGGAACTTTTCCCGCAGAAGGGGCAGGCTTTGGACCAGCTTCACCTGCATCTCATTCACCAGTTCCTTCGCCCTTGCTTCTTCCTCGAGCGAGGTGAGAACGCGGGTAATCACCGTGTGGAGCTCCTTGCGGCTGACCGGCTTAAAAATATAATCCACCGCGTGGACCTTCAACGCCGATTTCAGATACTCCGCATTGTCGAAGCCGCTGATGAAGATGATTTTCGCCCCGGGAAGGATGCCGCGGATTTCCGTTGACATTTGAATCCCGTCCATAGACGGCATCTTCACATCGGTCAGCACAATATCCGGCTCCACCTCCTTGATCAGCGCCAGCCCCTTGTCTCCGTCGTCCGCCGTCCCTGCCAGCCGGATTCCATAAGAATTCCAATCGAAATAGGTGCTCAGCCCGTTTACTACGGAAGGTTCATCATCCACAATGACAAGCTTGTACATCCGTTTCACTCCTCGTGTAATGGAATGGATATGTCAAGTATACTGCATTTAACAGCAGAGGAAAGAGGAATGCCGCGGGGAAAATGGACAACCCGGCATTGGCGCAGCAAAAAACCGGAGGTTCGGCGCCTCCGGTTTGCTGCTGCAGTTAATTATGCGCCCAAGCGTTTACCGCCAGGGGGTGTACTTGCCGTCATCCTTGTCGTCATTCCTGCCGTTGTTTCTGCCGTTCTCGTTGTTGCTGTTGCGGTTTTCTTCCTTCTTGTCGTTGCTTTTTTTGTCGTCATCCTTCTTGTTTGCATCTTCCTTTTTGTCCCAGTCGTTGCGGCCGTCGTCTTTCTTGTCGGGTTCTTTTCTGTCCGGCTCTTTCCTATCCGGTTCCCTCTTGTCGTCGTCCTTCTTGCCGCTCTGGCCGTTGTCCTTTTTATCGTCATCCTTTTTGTTGTTGGTCGGAACCGGATTCTTCACCGGAGTCGAGCCATTGCGGACGCCGGAGGGAGACGTGGAAGGCTTCACCGAAGCTTTAGGCGTAGCAGTGGGAGTCGGTGTTGCATTTTTGCCCGGCGTAGCCGTTGGTTTATTGGTAGGCGATGTGGATTTTTGCGGCGTTTTGGTAGGCGAAGGCGTAGGCGTCGCCTTTTTTTCCTGAATCCTTTTGTCCAGCGTGCCGTCCTTCTCCTCCTTCAGCAGCTCCCGGATGCTTTCCTTTCCCAGGGTTTTGGGGTCCACCAGCTTGGCGATGCCGCCCTCCGCATTGGCGATGTCGTGGACGGAGTCCTGTTGCAGATCCTCCACCTTAATGTCATGGCCTGCATTTTTGGCGTTCAAGTAGACGGAGTATTTGCCCAGGGAAAGTCCGTTTTCCTTGGCGGTTTCCACAATTTCCGGGGGCGCGGCGAAGGCGGTGACCTGGATTTTATCCGCTTCCTCGGGATGTTTGGTAACCACGTGAGCCAGAACCTGCTGCTTTAGGGCTTCCGTCACCTGGACATCGTCCAGAGCAGCATCCTCCTTCACGACGGTGCCGGCGATCACAATATCCGCTTCCCCTTCGGCAAACACCATCATTTCCTCGGCCTTTTGCAGGATTTTGTCGGTGACATCATCCATGGATCTGCCTTTGTAGGAAACGCTGCGGACGATTTCCAGCCCTTTGTCATTGAGGCCCTTCATTTCCCGGACGCGCTTGTTTTTATCGATGCCCAGCTCAATGCTGGGGTTAATGTCGATGGAAACATAAGCCACCACGGATTTATCGGAAAACACGGAGGTGAGTCCGGTAAACAATATCATGGCCAGCATCACGGCGGCCACAAAGCCGGACAGCAAGGCAAAAGCGGGACGGCGGCTGCGGGTTACCCCGGGAGTATAGGCAATCTCCTCGCCCACCTCGCAGCTGCGCTCCATACGGGGGATACGTTCAAACAAGCCCGACGGGGTCATGACAATGAGATATTTTCCGCTGACTTCCATTACAATGCCCTTGCTCATGGCTCCATCCTCCCGTCTTCCTCCGGCCTGGCAAATCGCAGATAATCGCGCAAATAGGGAAAAGGCCCGTTATATATAATCGCTACCGCAATAATATATTTGCGGTTGCGCTCCAGCGTTTTGCGGGAGAATCCGGTTCGCTCCAGCAGCTCCTTGATGGGAAGCATCCGCTTGCCCAGAAGAAGACGCATCAGCCCGCTGTCCTGGGCCAGCATCATCCCCACTCTGGCCAAGCTTTCGCGGGAGTCGGCATGTTTGGGCGACGCCTCCACCAGATCGGAGAAGGTGACGCCGAAATCCATCAGTACATGATTCAGTTCCATAATTTCGCTTTTGCGGTCCTCCATATCCTTCTGCAGCTCATATTCCCGGATTGCCTGATGGATGTCCACCGGATTCATCAGATTCTCTTCCTCGTCCTCCATATCGAAGGAGCTGTAGGGCACCTGCTGCAGAAACCGCTGCTCCTTGCGGATATAGTCGATGAGCCTGCGGCGGATGACCATCTCGGAGAAGCTGAGAAACGGGCGGCCCGATTCATAGGAATATTGGCTTATGGCTTCATTAAAGGCAGACAAGGCCACCGCAAATTCATCGTCCCGGGAGGGATCGATGTACCGTTTGCAGAAGCGGCTGGTGACCTTGGCCACATAAGGCTGGTAATCAGTGATAAACTGGTTGCGCAGACGCGTATCCCCTGCCTGGATCATCCGGACCAGTTCCTCCGGAGGCTGGCTGCCCCCGGAGGCGTGAGATTGGCTTTTGCCCAAGAAGCGCTTCATCAAAACAAGTATCAAAAGTCCCACCTCACACTACAGGTTTCGTTCATCCGCATCACCTTGCGGGGGTAAATCAAAATAATTTGCCGGCTGCCCCACCCGGGCGAAAGCCTCGGCAGGAGTCATTTCCGAACGGAGCAGCTTCTTGAAGTCCCGGGAGCCTACAAGATCCAGGTAACCGGCAATGCCGGGGCGGTAGGACTTCAGAATGACCATCAATTCCTCCAGCGGCACCTTGAAATCATTCACGGCCATCTGCTCATTCAGAAATCCCGTCACCATCAGGGACTCCTCGGAGTCGTCCGGAAGCTCCCGCAAGAGCTCCAGATATTCCACCACAAATTCCTCGTACGTCATATCCCTTCATTCTCCTTTAGCTTCTTTAAAGTTTGGCGGCTTGCGCCTTATGTATCGGAGCGCGCCTCCAGCCGTCCGTCGGGCAGCATAAATATCCGTTTGGCCGGGTTGTTGGCCAGCTTCACATTGCACATCTTGAGGGTGTGCTCCTCCGGAATGAGAAACACCTCCCAGTTCGACGGCTCGTCGTATCCGTGCTCCGCCAGCACCAAACCCAGCTCCGCTTCCGCGGCATCCTCATCCTCCCAGGACTTTACACCGTGGTACATAAAATCATAGACGTTTTTTTGGCTGCAGGAGAAAATTTCTCCCGTCTCTTTATGCTTCAACACATAGTACATGTAAACGCCTCCTTAAGACCTTTTGGCGAAAAAGCTGCTCCCCGGATTGGCTTTCCGTGAATGTGCACAGAATGCGCACAATCGACTCATTATATCATATTTTCCACTTGGCACTCCACGTATGATTGAGGAAAATACTGGATTGTGGGAAGCGGAAGGGTATGATAAAATCAAACTATAAATTATATATGGAATATGAAATCATATATGTGATTTTATTGGGAGGTTTTTATGTCCGTTAAGTCCGCTGAACGGTCCTTGCGCATCTTCGAGTTGCTGGCTGGCCATCCCGAAGGGCTGACCGTTCAGGAAATCGCCCGGCTGCTCTCCTATCCCCAAAGCAGCACCCTGGGCCTTGTCCGCACGCTGCATGAAGAAGGGTATCTGCATCAATTCGGCAGCAAGCAATATAAGCTCGGCCCGCGGCTGATCCAGCTGGGCTTTATGGCCATGGAGGCGCTGGATGTGGCAGCCTTGGGCAAGCCGCATCTGGCGGCGCTGATGGAGGTTACCCAGGAGACCGTATTTATGTCCGTGCTGTCCCAGGGGCAGCTGGTCTATGTGGCCAAAATGGACAGCAACCGCTCCATCCGCACCGCCGCCCAGCCCGGGGCCCGGAGACCGCTGTACTGCACGGGGTTGGGCAAAGCCTTCCTCGCCTTTATGCCGGAGGAGGAGCGGCAAGCGCTTTTGGCGGAGATGAGCCTGATCCCCCTCACTGGCCATACCATTACCAGCCGGGAGCGGCTGGAGGAGGAGCTCCGGGGTTTCCGGGAGCTGGGCTACGCCGTAGACAATGAAGAGAGTGAAGAGGGGCTTTATTGCCTGGCCGCTCCCGTCCGGGGAGCAGGCGGGCAGCTTCAGGCCGCCGTCAGCGTGGCCGGTCCCAAGGAGCGGATGGCAAGCCGGCAGGGGCAGATTGCAACGGAGCTGTTAAAGGCGGTTGACGCCATTTCCCGGAGCTTGGGATATTGGGGATAAGTGCAGTCCAATTGGAGGAGGACGATTCTTTATGGATGTGGTGAGCATTGGGGAAACCATGGTCTTGTTCACACCGGAGGCCACGGGTCAAATGCGGTACAACAGAGGCTTCAGCGCCCGGGTAGCGGGAGCGGAGACAAACACCCTCATCGGACTGGCCAAATTGGGCCACCGGACCGGCTGGATCAGCCGGGTGGGCCGGGATGAATTCGGCGCCATGGTCCGCTTCGCCGTCCGAGGGGAGGGAGTGGATGTAAGCCGGGTAAAGGAAGACGCCGACGCGCCCACGGGGGTATTCTTCAAGGAAAAGCTTCATGAGCGGAATGTGAGGGTGTATTATTACCGCCAAGGCTCCGCCGCCAGCCGCATGGGGCCGGAGGATGTGGACGAAGAGTACCTGGCAGGTGCGCAATATCTGTACCTGACGGGGATTACCCCCGCCCTCGGTCCAACCTGCCGGGAAATGGTTTTTTATGCCGCCGCCTTGGCGCGCAAGCATGGAGTGAAGGTAGTTTTCGACCCCAATTTAAGGCGCAAGCTGTGGAGCGAGCAGGAGGCGCGGGAAACCCTGACCGCTTTGCTGTCCGTATCGGATTTGGTGTTGGCGGGGACAGGCGAGGGCAGCTTTCTGTTCGGCACGGAGGATAGCGGCGAGATGGCCCGCCGCATTCTGGACTTTGGCTGCCAGGCCGCCGTCATTAAGCTGGGCGAGCAGGGAGCTTATTACCGCACGGCCTCCGGCGAAGGAATAGCGGCGGGCTTTCCCGTGGCGCATGTGGTTGATCCTGTAGGCGCAGGGGACGGCTTTGCCGCAGGGGTGCTGTCCGGGCTGCTGGACGGGCTGGCGCTGCCGGAGGCGGTCCGGCGGGGCTGCGCCATCGGAGCGGCCGTGGTCACAGTCAACGGGGATGTGGAAGGTTTGCCTGATCGCCAGGCCCTTGCGGAATTTATGAACGAGGGCGGCGAGGATGTGGCCCGGTAAGCGGCTATAGCGAAAGAGGGGTAACGAAGATGCAGGTGGCTTTTCAAACGGCAGAGGATTTAAGCCAGGCGGTGGAGCGGGTATTCCGGGAGCTGCCGGTGCTGCTCTACCATAAGCTTGATTCCGTTGCGCCTTATTCCGGCTTCCAGAGCCATAACGGAATCGAAATGTATTTCATCGAAAATGGCAGCGGCGTCTATCTGGCGGGAAACCGGGCCCATCCCTTATCCCCGGGAACAATGATGATTATCCGTCCCTTCACCCTGCACAAGGTGCTGCAAACCGACGGTGTGTTCAACATTTGCCGGAGCGTGCTCATGTGGAAGGAATCCCTGCTGAAGGAGCATTGGCCGCAGGGGGAGCCGTATCCGCTTCTCCACATGCCTGAGGATTGCTGCCGCATCCAGTTCAGCCCCGCTGAAGCCGCACGGGTCAGCGGCATCTACCGGAGCCTGCAGGAGGAGTGGAGCGGGCGCAAGTCGGGGTTTATTCCGGTGATGGGCTGCCTGATCAAGGAGCTTCTGCTGCTGGCCTACCGCAGCTACAAGGAGGAGGACCCGAACCTGCCGGAGCCGGCGCTGCCCGATTTGCCCGGGGAAATCTCCTTTCTGGTGCAATACATCGGAGAGCATTTCCAGAACGAGCTGACCCTGGATGCCCTGGGAGAACGGGTCCATCTGAACCCGTCCTATCTGAGCAGCCTGTTTCACAAGCACATGGGGCTTACGCTTTCCAAATTTATCGCCGTCAAACGGCTCCATTACGCCAAAAAGCTCCTCCGGGAGACCAGCCTGTCCGTCACCGATATTGCCTTTCAATCGGGCTTTAACCATCATACCTATTTCAACCGGATGTTTAAGAAGCAGGAGCAAATCTCCCCCTTGGCTTACCGGAAGAACCATCAAAGGCGTTTGTCCGGCCGGGAATAAACGGCCGGACAAACGCCCGCAGACTACTGCTTCCATACCTGCCCGTTCAACAGATTCTCCGGGCGCTTCCCCTGAAGAATCGCCGCCATATTCACCGCCGCCTTCATGGCCATGGCGGCCCGGGTCTGGCGTGTGGCGCTGCCCATGTGGGGCAAGGTCACCACCCGGGGCATGGAGAGAAAGGGATGGTCCGGCGGCAGCGGCTCCCGTTCAAACACATCCAGTCCGGCCCCGCCGATGCGCCCCTCGGCCAACGCCTTGACAAGCGCCTCCTCCTGCACAACAGCTCCCCGGGAGGCATTGATGAAATAGGCATCCGGCTTCATCATGGAAAACTCCCTCTCGCCAATGAACCCCGCCGTAGAGGGAGTCAGGGGAACCTGGACCAGGACATAATCCGAGCGGCCAAGGAGCTCCTCCATAGCTGCATATTCAATCCCCAAAGCCGCCTCATCCCGGGGCACACGCTCCAGGTTGCTGTACAGCACCTTCATGCCGAAGCCGTTGGCCCTGCGGGCAATGGCGCTGCCGATTCTGCCATACCCGATGATGCCCAGCACCGCTCCATGAACATCCTTGCCCAGCATCAGGCTGGGAAGCCAGCCCTTCCACTGCCCGCTTTTGACATAATGGTCCGCCTCGGGAATCCGCCTTGCCGCCGCCAGAAGCAGGCCGAAGGCCAGATCGGCGGTGGTTTCCGTGAGCACATCCGGCGTGTTGGTTGCGGCAATGCCCCGCCGGGTCAGCTCCTCCAAATCCAGGTTATCGTAGCCGACGGCAATGTTGCATACGCCCTTCAACCGGGGGGCCCGGTCCAATACCGGACCCTTGAGCTTGTGCCGGGAATAAACCAGCAGGCCGTCGGCCCGCTCCAGCCCCTGCAGGAATTTCGCTTCCCCCGGCAGCTCCTCCCAAGCCCGGTAATCCACCTCCGCCACCGTCTCCAGATAACGGACCGCCTCCTCCGGAACCTTGTCCGGAATGAATACCACCGGCCTGCCCATGCCCATCCCTCCTTCCTTTACCATTCAGCTACCGATCCGTCCCGGTGCCGCCACACCGGATTGCGCCAGCGGTGTCCCTGCTGCGCCATTTCCAGCACGTACTCCTCGTGAATGTCGAGACCCAGGCCGGGGCCTTGGGGGATGCCCACATAGCCGTCCCGGTAGCGGAATACAGAGGGGTCACGGAGATAATCCAGCAGATCATTGCCCTGATTGTAGTGGATGCCCAGGCTTTGCTCCTGGATAAACGCATTGTAGGCTCCTGCATCCACCTGAAGGCAGGCTGCCAGTGCAATCGGCCCCAAGGGGCAATGGGGGGCAACCGCCACATCGTACGCCTCCGCCATGGCAAAAATCTTCCTGCATTCCGTAATTCCCCCCGCATGGGAAAGATCAGGCTGGATGATGTCCACATAACCCTGGGACAAAAGGGTTTTGAAGTCCCAGCGGGAAAACATCCGCTCTCCCGTGGCAATGGGGGTGCTGCTGTGCAGGGCGATGTCCCGCAGCGCCTCATTATTCTCGGGAAGTACCGGCTCCTCAATAAACATCAGGTTATACGGCTCCAGTTCCTTGGCCAGCACCTTGGCCATGGGCTTATGCACCCGGCCGTGGAAGTCCACACCGATGCCGAAGTCCGGCCCCGCCGCCTCGCGGATGGCGGACACCCGCTCCAGCAGCTGGTCAATCTTGGCATAGGAATCGATGAACTGCAGCTCCTCCGTGGCATTCATCTTCACCGCGGTAAAACCCGCCTGCTTCTTCTCCAGCGCCGCCAGTCCCACATCCACCGGCCGGTCTCCGCCAACCCAGGAATACACCCGCATGGATTCCCGGCAAGCTCCGCCCAGCAATTGATGCACGGGCGCCTGATGGTATTTGCCCTTAATATCCCACAGCGCCTGGTCAATGCCGGCAATGGCGCTCATCAGAATGGGACCTCCCCGGTAAAAGCCCCCACGGTACATCACCTGCCAGTGATCCTCGATATTCAGCGGATTCTTGCCCATCAGAGCATCCATCATTTCCCCCACGGCAGTCTCTACCGTGTGGGCTTTTCCCTCCACCACGGGCTCTCCCCAGCCCGCTATTCCTTCATCCGTCTCGATTTTCAAAAAAAGCCACCGGGGCGGCACCACATAGGTTTTGTATCCGGTTATTTTCATTGCTTATCCCCTCCTGCATGTTGGTTGGTTGCGCGCTTGCGCTACTGCCGCTGTGAATTGCTGAGAGCGGCGGAGCAGCTCCTGAAGCTTGTCTGCACTTTTCCCGGCCCCCGGCTGATACAGGGCATTGCCCAGGCCGGCCGCAGCTGCCCCGGCCCGCACGTAGTCGGCGATATTCTCCAGATTCACGCCGCCGGTAGGCATCAGCGGAATCTGCGGCAGCGGCCCGTGAATGTCCCGAATGTACTGCGGTCCCAGGGGGCCTGCAGGGAATACCTTGACCATATCCGCCCCCAGCTCGTATGCCTTGAGAATTTCCGTGGGCGTCATAGCTCCGGGAATGACAACCGCCCCGTACCGCTTGGCCAATGTGATGGTTTCCGCCCGCATGATCGGGCACAGAATAAATTGGGCTCCTGCCAATAGCGCGCTCCGGGCGGTTTCCGGATCAAGCACCGTGCCGATGCCGATGATCAGATCCGAGGGCATGGCCGCCCGCGCCCGTTCAAGCAGGGACATAACGCCGGGAGTGGAGGCGGTCAGCTCCAATACCCGGATGCCTCCGTCATACATGGCTTTGATGGCTGCAAGCGCCTCTTTCTCGTCCTCTGCCCCCCGGATAATGGCCACCAGAAAATGACGGCTGATTTCTTCCGCCAGACTCATACGATTCCTCCCCAATCCGATTTATTAAAGCGCTTCCTGTTTCTTTTTCACCAAAAGCGTACCACACCCATTTCGGCAATCCGTGCATATATTTTTGCGATTTTTTATACTCTGTTTGGATATTTGCAGGATGCTCCTAAATTTCCCATTCAAAAAGGCCCATGCATTGCATGGACCCTTTCCTGCCGTCCCTCCAGCCTAGCCTTGCGCTTCATCTTCGGATCAATCCAGGGTTCAAGCATTTGCCTGACCACCTTATCCAGCTTTTCATATTGGCCATACCGGTTAGCCACTACTCAGTTTAGTTACAATATCTCCTATGTATGGTAGCTGGCGGATGGGCTGTTGGGCATATGGAAGTATATGGAATACCCATAATGCAAAAGTACATTTATTTCATGAGTCAGCTGCTGGAGCGGAGGGTCATCATGCAAAAAGTGCATCTATTTCACGCGGATTTTAGCTTTTTGGCGGTTTTGAACGAAAATAACTGCACTTTTGCAGGATGGGAGCGTAAAAGAGGGATCATGGTCAAAAATAACTGCACTTTTGCATGATAGCATTAGAAGATACGGTAGCCACGGCAGGATGGTGCCCCAAAAAACCTGCCTTCGGCTAAAGCAGGGAGCGCCATCCGGATCATACATCCGTTATTCACCAAATTAGCGCTCAACCTCCAAAACCGCTGTTTTTCCTTATACAAATAATTCATTAACGCCAGCATCGCTTCCGGCAGCCGTTCCAAATCGCTCCGCTCATTTCCTGCTCATTATGGAGCAGCCGCAGTCTGTCCAAGGTTTGGTTCACATTGTCCTTCGGGCTCTCGAATGCTTCAGCCATCCGCCGCCGCGCTTTTCTTCCTCCGGCACTTGGCTCCGTTCCAAGGCCTGCAGCCTTTTGCGCCAGCGGAACACCAGCCTCTCTGCTTCCAATGCCCGGCTAAAGCCGTATTGGAACATACGCACCGCCATTGCTGAATCAACATAATCCGGTTCAGTTGGACCTGCTCCCGCGGCTTTTTTCGTTTGTCTGCCATGACCCTTTTCTATACCTCCAGTATAGGGTAATCTATGGCCCGAATGCCCCGGAAAAAGCGCCGAAACGCAAAAACGCCAGCCGCTCCCTGAGAAAGGGAACAGCGGCGCGCGCTTCGCTTCCGGTTGGAACTTCATATCAATACCACTCCGCCCCTGTCGACCAGCCAAGGAGATGAAGCGGGAATCTGCTGAATGGTTAAAACCTGTATATCCGCCTGTATACGGAGGGCCTCAGCTTGACGGTTTTCTCGAAAATTCTGCTGAAATAATAACCGTTGTCATACCCGCATAATGACGCTACATGCTCCAGAGTAAAATCTGTATCCGTCAGCAGCGCTTTGGCCTTCTCCAGCCTGAGGGCCGTCAGATACTCCTTGGGTCCGGTTCCGAATGCCGCCTTGAACTGCCGGGTCAGCGTCACCTGGCTGATGCCAAGATCATGTGCCAGCTCCACCAGCCGGGCTTCACCGAAGGCATTGGCCTCCAGCCACCTGCGGGCAGTCAGCATACGGGGATCGGGAATGGCCGGAGACGGATCCGATTCCTCTGAAATTTCGTGCATGATCAAGAGCAGCAGGTCATACAGATAGTGGGTGGCCGCCGCCAGCGCCGCCTCCTCCCGCCGGTCGGAGCAGGGTTTGATCAGACGCAGGGAGGAAAGCAGCCGAGACCGGTCCGCTACCGGAAATCTGTACGTGCCTCCCCGGGTAATCCGCTCCAGCAGCGTTTGCCCTTCCGGCCGGGAGGGGCGGAACACCAGATAGTGAATATTCATGGCAGTCAAGGCCTCCCGCGCCAAAGCCACGCCAGGCGGGCCCAAAAGCACTTCCCCCGGCCCTGCCTCCCCCTCCTGTCCGCCCAGGCTGTACCGGAAGCTTCCCTCCTCCAGAATCAACAGGGTCCAATCCTCCTCCAGAACGGCCTGGGGCTGTACAAACCGGCGTTTGTTGATGGAGTAGCCGTATGAACGGATGCTGACGGGATAATGCATGGAGAGCCCCTCCTTTTTTTCCATTGTACCAAAACTTCCCGATGTATAGTGAAAAAAAGTGCATCTTTCTCTGTTTTTCTGCATGGCAATCCTACCTGGGACAGCGCTATAATGGGCTCAAAACAGAGAAAAAGGAGATTGCCGCATGTCTTATCAGTGTGAGGTCTTTGTATACGGAGCTACACCGGGAGGAATCGGAGCGGCTATTGCCGCCGCCAGGAAGGGCAGGCGCGTAGTGCTGGCTGAACCCACCGGGCATATCGGGGGACTGATGACCAGCGGCCTGGGCAGAACGGACATCGATTGGCCAGAGGCCTCCGGAGCGATTTACCGGGAGTTTCTGCAAAAGGTGCTGGCGGATTATACGGCCCGTTACGGCCCGGACTCGCAGCAGGTGAAGGACTGCCGTGGCGGGATGTTCTTCGAGCCATCCGTGGCGGAAAAGCTGTTCGCAGGGATGGTGGAGGCGGAAAAGCAGAACCTTACCGTGCTCACCGGCCATCTGCTGAAGCAGGCGGTCACGGAGCAGAACCGGCTTGTGGCCGTGGAACTGGCCGCGTCCAACGGAGAAATTAGCCGCTGGTCGGCGGGCGCTTTTATCGATGCCACCTACGAGGGGGATCTGGCCGCAGCAGCCGGGGTTCCTTATTTGACAGGCCGGGAATCCAGGGATGACTGGAACGAGGAATACGCCGGGAAGCTTTATATGAATTTTGACGGGACCAAGAGGGTGTTTCCGGGAAGCACAGGCGAGGGGGACCACCGGATTCAGGCCTACAATTACCGCCTGTGCCTGACGGATGTTCCCGAGAACCGGATTGCCTGCTATAAGCCGGAGGTGTACCGACGGGAGGATTATACCAGTCTGATCGGGGATGTGGAGGCCGGACGGGTGAAGTCCATCCGGGATGTGCTGAATATTCTTCCTGTTCCCAACGGCAAAACCGACGCCAACAACCACCATTATTGCATGTGCTCCAGTGATCTTCCCGAGGAAAATCAGGAGTATCTGGATGGGGACGAAGCAGTACGCCGGCGCATCCGCACCCGGCAGCGCCATTATCTGGAGGGGCTGCTCTGGTTTCTGCAGCATGATGAGGCATTGCCTGAGACCTTCCGTCAGGACGCCCTCCGGTTCGGCTATGCCGCCGACGAGTTTGCCGAAAGCGGGCATTTTCCGCCCCAGCTATATGTCCGGGAAGGCAGACGGATCTGCGGCGAGTACATGTTTACGGAGAATGACGCCCGGCTTGCTCCGGGACTGGGCAGAACGCCGGTCCATGGAGACAGCGTAGTGGTGGGCTCCTACGCCATTGATTCCCATGCTACCCGCAAGCGGGAGCCGGCAGGGGAAAATGTGGCCTTGGAGGGTTTTCTCGGTTTGGGCTGGATCACTGAAATCTATCAGGTGCCTTACGGGGTAATGGTGCCGCAGCAGGTAGACGGCCTGCTGGTTCCGGTGGCCGTGTCGGCTACGCATATGGGCCTGGGCACCATCCGCATGGAGCCGTGCTGGATGCAGTTGGGCTTCGCAGCGGGAGTGGCGGCGGATATGAGCCTAACGCTGGGCACACCGGAGCGGAAGCTGCCCATTGATCTGCTTCAGGACCGGCTCCTGGAGGAGGGGCAGATGATCACCTTCTTCCGGGATGCAAACCCGCTGACGGAGGAGGGAACGGCCTTGCAATATTGGGGCGCAAAAGGTGTATTCGACAGCTACGAGGCAGAGCCTGACCGGCCGGTTAGTGTGGCCTTCGCCTCCAGGCTGCTGGCTCTGGCCCGGCTTCTGCCCGGCGGCCGGAGCCTGCCCGCCCTGCCTGCATCGGCCAACGTGCTGCCTGCCGGGGTGGATATGGGGCCAAGGCTGCCCAAAACAGAGCCGTCTCCGGCGGAATATTGGCAGGCGCATCCGCTGCTGCCCCGGCCAATGCTGGCCCGCTGGGTAGAAACGCTGAACAGCCGCCTGGCGGCGGGCATCAGTCTGAGCGCGGACGCGGGCCGCAGCTCCACTGTCTCCGTTGATGCAGCAGACGGCGAAATTGTGCGGGTGGGCGAGTTCTGCCGCATTGTGTACCAATACCTGAAGAAAAACCGCAGCTGATAGGAACAAGGCTGACACCCGTGAAACGGGGCATTAGGATAAGGGCTCTGGGGCTAATAACAACCAGAGCCCTTATTTTGGCTGATGCTGGCCATAAGCCGGCAATCTAGCCAAAATAAGGGCTCCTGCTTTCATTAAAATTGGACTTACTCTTCGTCAGCTTCCGCTACCAGGGTCACCTTCAGAGCCGTGCCGATGGGAGGCAGGCTTTTGGCCAGCTTGGGGGTGTAGAAGCCTACCACCCGCGCACCCTTGGTCAGCTCCTTCACATCGATTGCCTTGCCGTCTACATCCAACAGGACTGTATCCTCGGCAATCTGGAGCACAACATCCTCCGGGGAAGAATCGGTAAGGCCCAGGCCGGTGATCCGCACGGACACTCCGCCATCATCCTTCTGATTCACTTCCTCAATCACTCCCGAAGTGCCCATCACATCCTTCTCCGCCAATGCGGAAATCACCTTGATCTTTAAGGCTCCTGTTTGGGGAGGCAGGCTCATGGTCATGACCATGTAATGCTCCACCTCAACCTCCATGCCGATGGACAAAGCGGAGAATTCCAGCTTGTTGCCTTCCGCATCCAGGATCTCTGTTTGATCGTCGATTTTCAGCACAATTCCGTCTGCTCCGTAGCCCCTGATCTGAAGGGAACGGCGCCCGTCGTTATCCCGCACCAAAGTGACCACGCCGGTTGTATGGGCCGATTTTATCTCCTCCTGAACCGTAATGGAAATGCCGTCATTGCCGGGAGCTACTGTACCTCTTAGAATATCGCCGAAGAAAGAGGAAGGAACATACAGCTTGCTGTCCACAAGAGCAGGCGCCGCTTCCAGCTCCTTCAGCATTTTGTCCACTCCATATTGGTTCTCTCCGGTTTTGACGGTAGTGAAAAGCTCTGCCTTGGCCAGATCGACGGAATACGTCTCCGGATTCCATTGCAGCTCAAAGCCCATAGCTTCCGCAACCGCGCGCAGAGGCAGCATCGTCTCTCCGCCCGCTCCCAGATAACCGGTATCCTCCAGGGTCTGTCCGTTTACCCGGACCGGGATGGCAGCTGTTGTCTGATCCGCAGGCTGGATGGGAGCCATAATGGGAACTATGATGGGAACCGGCTGTTCCGCGGACGGGGCGGCTGCTCCGGCTTGCGCCCAGGCTGCGCCTCCTCCTGTGAATGCCAGTGCCAGCGCCAGTGCGGTGGCTGTTTTTCTCGTTGTGAAATGCATATTTGTCCACTTCCTTTCGTCATCATCATGATGCATTCATGCTTCTTAACGGTCCGGCCATGGAAAATGTTGCACGCTGTAATATAACCATATTTTCCCACGGACATACAATACGGGTTCCATAAGCGGCAAAAACAAGGGCAAAGCCTCGTCAGCCGCGGATGCTCCGCCACAAAAATTGGGCGCTGCACTCACCCTTTTGCCTATTGCGCATACAGTGAATAGACCAATATCACGATGGCCCCGAAGAAAGGAAGGGTGTGCATGAATCCCGTTTTGCAGGACCCCCGTTTATGTCTGTGCGCCGACTCTACCCAGACCTTGGCTTACCGGAGAGACAGCCGCAATTATGTGACCCAGCTGTTCGGTCCGGATTTCCCCGCTGTTGAAACCGGCTTTTTTAATATTCATATGAGCCAGGGCATGATCGTCCCGCCTCATTGGCATACCAATGCCGATGAGCTGGTATTCGTCATTTGCGGAGGAATTGTGGCCTCCGTGTTCAATCCGTTTACCCGGAAACTCATCACCTGCACCCTGAAGCCGGGCCAGGTGGTCCAGCTGCCCAAGGGCTGGTTCCACTGGTTCATAGCCACTACCGACAACACGCATGTGCTGACCATCTTCGATGTGCCCACGCCCGATGTGGTGTTCGGCGCCGATTTTCTCAGCTGCATCCCTCCCGAGGTGATGAACCGCGCCTTCTGCATCAATCCGCAGGACTATGCCAAGGCTGTGGCCCCCATCCAGGACGCGCTGCTGCTGGGTCCGCCTCCTTCCTGTGCTCCGATGGTGCAGGGACAGCAGCAGGGCTGCGAATTTCCCGGCCCCGTATTCCGCTAAACGGGCATGACTCTGCCGCGGAGGGTCCCGCCCGCACCGCACACACCATGGACGCCCTCCCGGAGACTGCCCAGCCAAGCGCACAAAAGCCTGCCGGCTTATATACCGGCAGGCTTCCTGCTTTTTCCCAAAAATTAATGTTTGAACTGTGTAGTCACCAGATCCGCCACCTTCACCTGATCCTTCTTCAGGGCTCCCGCCTGAACCAGATCGTCTACCCAAGGCTGCAGCAAATCGGTGGAGAGCTTCGCATCCGTGTAGAAATAGTGGGTTGCATTTACAGGCTGCCCAATATATTCCGCGGTCAGCTTCACGGATTCCTCCGTATTGGCGTTGGCCCATTCCTGGGCTTTTTCAATAGCGGTCACAAAGCGTTGTACGGCTTCCGGATTTTCCTGAATGAATTTTTCGGTGAAATAATAGGTGGATACTCCAGAGGCGGACCCCAGCCCGGTATCATTGGAATCTGCCAACAAGGTCAGCTTGCTGTCCGCTGCCAGCTTGTAGAAGGGGGGATGGATGCCCGCAATGTCCAGATTCCCTTGCTGCACCGCCTGAATCGCCGCCGTATCCGTGTCAAAGGTCACATATGTGATCTGGCTGGGATCAAGCCCGGCATGACGGAAAATTTGGTTCAGAATAAAGGTATTGCAGCTGGGAGCGGTACCGCTGACGGTAATTTTTCCGCCTTTTTTGGACTCCACAAACTCCTTCAGGGTTTTGCCCTCAAATTTGGTGCTGGCCACAAAACGCATATGCCGGAATTTCGGGTCCACATTATCGGGCGGGTCCACTTCCTTCAGAGTAACTGCTTTAATCTTGGCTCCTCCGGCCACGAAGGTAGCCAATGCGTTGGGAAGAGCCGTCCCGATATCATTGGTGCCGTTCAATACCGAAGGCAGCTTCTGGGCGGTGGTCAGTTCGCCGGTGTACTGGATATTTAAACCCTCGGCGGCGAAAAATCCCTTCTTCTCGGCTACCACCCAAGGGGTGGAGGAGCAATTCTTCTGGGTATCCACCTTCAGGGTGATGATGTTTTTACCCGAATCGGAAGCCGCAGGCGCACCGCTCTTCAGATCCTTCAGCCCCGCCGCTCCGGCGATGGTATCCTGCGTTCTTCCGTAATACGCGCCAACCCCGATACCGCCCGCAATCACAAGAGCGATACCCCCGATAATAATAAAACGCTGCTTCTTCTCCAATGCCATTGTCTGTTCCTCCCTTTGTTGTAAGCGGATCGTTACCCGATCTCCACTGCTTCCTTCCATACCAGAAAATGCTTCTTCAACCGGCCAAAAACTACATTGATAATAATCGCCAGGAGTGTAATAAACAGAACCACTCCATACATAAGCGGCAAGTCATACCGCACCGTAGCATTGACATAGTACCAGCCCAGGCCTGTGCTGGCGCCGATAACCTCCGAGGCGATAATCATAAAAAAGGAGATTTGCGCGGCTATTTCAATTCCCGTAAAAATATTGGGCAGGGTGTACGGCAGAATTACCTTGAAAAACAGCTCCTTCCGGGAGGCTCCCATGGACCTGGCCGCCCGGACCAGCTGCGGGTCCACGCCTCTTGCTCCGGCAATGGTCTGAAACAGCAGAGGCCAGTTGGCTGCCCAAAAGATAACCGCTACCTTTTCCGCCGTTCCGATCCCGAAGAAAATCATGAAAATCGGAATGATGGCAAAAGGATTCAGCTTTTCGCACATCCGCAGAAAGGGCAGAAGAAACCGTTCAAAGCCCCGGAAAAATGTTCCCAGCAAAAACCCCAGCGGAACGGCGATGACAAACGACAGGCCAAAGCCCAATCCAACCCTGCCCAAGCTCACTCCCATCTGCTTAAAAAGCGTATCAGACACGGCAGAATGGTAAAGGGAGCGGATGGCCTGGGAAGGCGAGGAAATCACTCCCTCAGGAATAATCGCCGCCCCTACCTCCCAGAGGATAAAAAAGAGCAGAATCGGGATGCTGCCATATCCCGCCTTTCGCAATCCATTCAAAAAAGTGCGCATATTCGCATCCAACCTCTCAAGGGCTTTCCGAAGGAAAGCCTGCATCGCAAGCATAAGCTTACGTGGTTGACTTCCGTCAGGCATGTTTGCCCTCCGGGACCTCCTTCCAGTCCACAATGCTTTTTTCCAGCGCCTCCAAAAGCACATTCAGGAGGAGTCCCACTCCCGCCACCAGAATGGCTCCCAAATAAATCCGGGGCACAAAGCCCATGCTCTGGGCATTATGGATGAGCCAGCCCAAGCCGGAGTCGGCTCCCATGCTTTCCGCGCCGATCAGCATCAGGAAGCTCATGGTCAGGCCGCTGCGGATGCCCGTCATAATGGCCGGGAAGGCGGCAGGCAGCACAACCTTGAAGAAGATCGTGACCGGTCCGGCGCTCATGGCCCTGGCGCAGCGCACCAACAGCGGGTCCACACTCTGGATGCCTGCCATAGTGGTAAAGAGAATCGGCCAAAAGGAGGACCAGAAGATGACGGTATAGATTCCTCCTTCCCCCACACCGGCAATCACAACGAAGATGGGGAATAGAATAAACGGCGGAATTTGCGACAGAAAAACGGTCAAAGGCTTGAGAAACCGGGCCACCGCCGGCAGCGCCCCGGCCAGAATGAAGCCTATGGGCAAGGCCAGCACAGCGGCCAGCAGGAAACCGATGAACACTCTTTTGAGACTAATGGAAATGTATACGATGATCTTGATCAGCGTCATATCCAGCCCCACCCGGATCACCTCGGAGAAAGGCGGAACAAACACCGGGCTGACCCATCCCAACCGGGGAGCAAGCTCCCAGACCAGGAGCAGCAGAAGAAACAGGTACCAGCTTAACAGCCTGTTGTGAACCAGGTTCAGAGTTCGCCTCATGCCAGAGCCTCCAGGTCATATTTTTATTAAACACATTTGTTTAATCGGTTTTAATCCGCAGGTTTACAATACGGCTGAAGCGGAAATCTGCTCCTCCAGATGGATGTCCTGGGCCACGCGCGGAGTTTCCCCCACAGGCGGCAACGGCTCTCCTTGGTTTTGCAGAAGCTCCCAAACCCGGTAGCGAACCAGGCTGAAATCCGTGGTGGACAGCACATCGCCAACCCGTCTGGGACGGGGCAGTCCTACCTTTACAATCTCCTTCACCTTTCCGGGATTGGCGGACATCACCGCTACCCGGTCGGCCAGCGCCACCGCCTCATCAATGCTGTGAGTGACGAAGATAACAGTCTTGCGGGTTTCCTCCCAAATCCGCAGCAGCTCATCCTGCAGGGTTTCCCTGGTTTGGGCGTCCACTGCGGCGAAGGGCTCATCCATCAGCAGCACCTCGGGGTCGTAAGCCAACGCCCGGGCGATGGCCACCCGCTGCTTCATGCCGCCGGACAGCTCATAGGGATACCGGTCCGCAAAACCGGACAGATTCACCAGCTTCAGGAAACGGTCGCTGATCTCCTGGCGGTCTTTTTTGGGCACACCCTTCACTTCCAGCCCAAACTCCACATTGTGGCGCACTGTCCGCCAGGGGAACAGGGCATAGCCCTGCATCACAATCCCCCGGTCCAGCGCTGGTTTGGTAATTTTTTTGCCGTCGATAAAAAGCTCCCCCGAGGTAGGCAGGGCCAACCCGGCAATCAGGTCCAGCAGGGTGGATTTACCGCAGCCGCTGGGCCCTACAATCGTCAGGAACTCCCCTTTATTCACGGAGAGATTCACATCCTGGAGGGCGGAGAAAATCTGCTCTTCCCCGCCGGCGTTGCGCTTGATCTGATAATCCCGGTTCACATTCCGGATTTCAATTTTTGCCGGTGCTTCAGCCATTGGCCACAACCTCCGCTTCATTTTCTTCAAGGGCAGAATGATCAATGTAGCTGAAGGGGTCCTCGCTGTACCAGGATTCCCGGTAAGGAAGCTTCGCGTTAGCCCCCAGATTGCGGTTGAAGGAGGAATTGCGCATCAGCCGGGTTACCCGGGTGGCCACCTCAAACACCCCTTGATACCCCAAATAATCATTGCTTTGGCCGAACAGCGGGAAGATGGAGAAACCCTGCTTGGCGGCTGCGCCGTTGCCTCCCACGTGCCCTACATACAAATCCGGCTGCAAGCGGCGCAGGAGATTGGCCTGCTCGAACAGCTGCCCGGCGCCTACGTTGAACACCTTGTCATCCACACCCGGCACATCCTGCAGGAACTCATCCAACAGCACCTCGCCGTACTTGTCAAAATGGTACCCCCGCAGGCCCACCACTTCCATGCCCAGATTGTACAGAAGCTCCGCCGTGGTCATGATGCGGATTTCGCCGCCGGTGACAAACACCTTTTTGCCCCGAAGCTGCTTGCGGTACGGCTCCAGCGCCTGATTGAGCTCCCTGTTCTCCGAATCAATGAACCGCTCCGCCTGCTCCTCAATGCCGAAGAAGGCGGCAATGTCGCGAATCCACTTGTTGGTATTGGTAATGCCGATGGGAATGGTGCGCAGCACATAAGGAATGCCGTATTTGCTCTGGAAATGCTCCACGAAATAGTCGTCGTGGGTGGCGCAAATGCTGACATTAAGAGCCGCCTCATAGGAATACGTAAAGTCGTCGGGATGGGAGAAGCAGGGCAGCACCCGCACCTCCAGATCCAGGGCATTCAGAATGCGGATCAGCTCCACCTCATCGATCCGGCTCATGGAGCCCACGTTCAGCAAATTGACGGTTCTGCTGATGCGCGCCTGGCGCTTGGCCTCCTCCAGCGGGTCCTCAGGCAAGAGACGCGGTGTCTTGGCTTTGTCCTCCCCCACCAGATTCCGCAGAATCCCGTGATACACCGCGTCATAGGCCGTGGCTTGGATGCGGGTTTTGAAGCCTTCGCAATGGATGGGCACAATCCGGGCATTCACCTGGGTCTGGAGATCGTCCAGGATGCTGTCGATATCGTCGCCGATCAAAGCGGGCACGCAGGCATTCATCACGATGATGGCCTCCGGACGGAACTCCTGCTCCGCCTTCAGCACCGCCTGGCGCAGTTTTTTCTCGCCGCCCTGAATCACGTCCACCTGGTCCAGGTTGGTATTGATCCAGCGCAAGCCCCGGGCGGAGGCGCTGCGCAGCTGCTGGAACACCTTGTTGATGCCCGCCATCTGCAGCATGTTGGCGCCGCAGCCTACGGGGCTGTGCACCACCACCACCGAATCCCGCATGGAAGCCACCATGCCCAGGCTCAGGCTAAGCTGGCAGCCCTGGGTTTGGGAAAAGGTGCGTTTGGTGTTGAACAGGCAGCCGCCCTTCTTGGACTGGCCGGACAGATCGCAGCAGGAGCCGCCGTAGGCGCCGCAGGCGGCCAGCCGGTCTTCCCGGATGGGGGCCGCTTTATTCTTCAAGTAATCCATGTGTATCCCTCCAGTTTATGATTGCCGGACAGCCTCTACCGGTGGCTGACCAGCAGGGTAACGGCATCCTCGGCCAGGGTCAGGCCGCCCTTGAAGCCCGCATACGCCCGGTTTAGCACCACCCGGTTGGTAATGGGATAGCTCACGGTCAACAGCGGCACCTTGAATTGCTCCGCCGTGTCCCGCTCCATGACGCTCCCGGCAATAAAGCCGGGCAGGAAGCCGTCGTAATACCGCTGCCCCTTGGATTGGGGCCACTGGCGGTTAATATGCTTGGCTACGTTGGAGGCATCCGTATCAAACACCACGGTAGGCTCCAGGCCGGAATGAAAATCCCGGAAGCCGTCCCTGATGCTGTCCTCCTCCTCCGGCAGGAGCGGGTCCGTTACGATGGCAAGCTCCGGCAGCCAGCCCAGATCATCCGCCAGGAAGCGGGTCAAGGCCTGGGCGTAGTTGGCGTCGCCCACCACTGTGACATAACGCTGAAAGTCCAGATCGTTGTAGGAATCGGACAGCCGCTGCAAAAATTCATAATAATATTTGCGCTCCCCGGCAATCACCTGCTCTACCTGCTCCGCGGTCACTCCGGCGGCATCCCCTACCTTGCGCAGGAAGGCGGAGGTGGCATGATCCCCAATGGGGAAATCCACTGTCAGCCAAGGCACATCATGCACCTCCTGGAAGGTTTGGGCAGCCTCTTGGCCGTACACTCTGGACAGCACAATATTGAGCGAAGCGGAAGCGGCATTGCGAAGATTGTCAATGGTTTCGCCGGTGCCGAAGAAGGTGTTCACCGTCAGCCCCAGCTTCTCCAGCAGCTCCTTCAGGGCGTCAATATTGCCTTTCCAGAATACATCCTGCAGGGGTACAATGCCGAAGAGATTTACGGTTCCCGCCTTTTTCTCAGAAGAGGGCTCCGTGAAATTCCGGAACAGGGCCGACAGCACATAATCATAGCCCCGGTAGGAATTGCCCTTGAAGCTGGTGGTTTCCGTGCCGATTACCGGATGCTCGCCGCCCCGGAACTGCTTTACCACCTGGTTCACATCGTCGCCGATCATTTCCACCATGCAGCCGGTCACCACAAAATATAAATCGCCGTCCATGATTTTGATGGTGTTCTCAATCTGCTCGGCCAGACGCTCCTCGCCGCCGAATACAATATCCCGCTCCGCCACATTGGAGCTGGGCAGGGTCTGGCCGCCGCAATAGCTGCCGCCGTGATAGCCCGATGCCCCGGACAAGGCGCCGGCCAGATTGCCTCCGCAGCCCGGGGAGGTGTGAAGAATGGGAATCGCCCGGGGAAGAGCCTGCACCGTTCCGATGGCCCCTCCCAATGCGCAGGTAAACCGGGGCCGTTCAATGACTTTGCTCATTTCTGGATGACCTCCTCCTGGAACAATACAGTGGACAGATAGCGCTCTCCCGTATCCGGCAGCAGAGCCACAATGGTTTTGCCTCTGTTCTCCGGGCGTTTCGCCAACTGGGCGGCGGCAAAGACAGCCGCCCCGGAGGAGATGCCTACCAGAAGCCCCTCGTATTTGGCCAGCTCCCGGGCCGTTTCCAACGCTTCCTCATTCTTCACCTTATAGATTTCATCCAACACATCACGGTTCAGAATGCTCGGCACAAAGCCTGCGCCGATGCCCTGAATCTTATGGGGGCCGGAGGCTCCTCCCGACAATACGGGGGAATCATAAGGCTCCACAGCCACGATCTGGATATCGGAGCGGCGGGATTTCAGCACTTCCCCCACGCCGGTTACAGTGCCGCCGGTTCCCACACCGCCGACGAAGATATCCACCTTGCCGTCCGTATCCCGCCAGATTTCCTCTGCGGTAGTTTTGCGGTGAATCGCCGGATTGGCCGGATTGTTAAACTGCTGCGGCACATAGGAATGGGGTGTTTGCGCCGCCAGCTCCTCCGCCCGCCGCACAGCGCCCTTCATGCCCTCGGCTCCCGGAGTCAGCACCAGCTCCGCGCCCAGCGCCTTCAGCAGATTCCGCCGTTCCACGCTCATGGTCTCCGGCATGGTCAGGATCAGCCGGTAGCCCCGTGAAGCCGCCACAAAGGCCAGGCCGATGCCCGTATTGCCGCTGGTAGGCTCGATGATCACCGTATCCTTGCCGATCAAGCCTTTTTCCTCCGCATCCTTGATCATGGCGTAGCCGATCCGGTCCTTGACGCTGCCCGCCGGGTTGAAATACTCCAGCTTGGCGACAATGGAGGCGGACAGCCGTTTCTCGCTGCTGAACCGGCCCAGCTCAAGCAGAGGAGTATTGCCGATCAGATCGGTCAGGCTTCTGGCAATTTTGCTCATGGGATTTGCTCCTCTCGTTTCTTATAAATTTCCTACCGCTTGGGGAGGAAGAACGCCGTTTTCCAGCTCTACCAATTGCTTGCCCCACTTGGCGGCCCATTCCCGCAGCTCGCCAACCTCCAGGGGAGCGGGAACCTTGGATACCTCATGCTCATCGATTTTTCGGGCCAGCTCCTTATAGACCTTGGCCTGTTGGGAATTCGGAGCGGCCTCGATGGTGGTTTTGCCCTGCAGCTCGCTTTGGGTCACCGTCACCGAGCGGGGCACATATTCCACCACCTGGGTTTGGGTTTTGGCGACAAAATCATCGATAATATCCTTGTGGTACGGGGCGTTGATGGAATTGGCGATCACGCCGCCCAATAGTGCGCCTCCCGCCTTGGAGTATTTGTGGATGCCCTTGAACAGATTGTTGGCGGCATACACCGCCATGAAGTCCGCAGAGGAGACGGTGAACACATGCTCGGCAATCCCCTCCCGGACGGGAACGGCGAAGCCGCCGCAGACTACGTCGCCCAGCACATCATAGATCACATAATCCAGATCCAGCTCCTCAAAAATCTTCTGCTGCTTGAACAGCTCCACTGCCGTAATGATCCCTCTGCCCGCGCAGCCGACACCGGGGGCGGGACCGCCTGCCTCCACGCAATAGATGCCGTTAAAACCTTGGAAAATAACGTCATGAGCCCTGATTTTCGTTTTCTCCCGAAGGGTATCCAGCACAGTGGGGATATAATCGCCACCCCGCAGGGTATTGGTGGAATCGCTCTTGGGGTCGCAGCCGAATTGCATCACTTTGTAGCCTGCCACCGACAAAGCCGCGCTGATATTGGAGGTTGTAGTGGATTTGCCGATTCCGCCCTTCCCGTAAATTGCAATCTGCTTTAATTTTTTTGCCATTGCCGCCACTCCCTGTTGGTTATGATGTGGATGATTCCTGCTTCTTTTTAATACCGTTCAAATACTGAATCAGCCTGTCAATGGCCCGGTCAATCCGGTCATAGATCTCGAAGGCCTTAATGCCGTGGGCGGCCAGAATCTTCTCTGCCCCCGGACCGATCCGCGCCACCAGGACAAAGCTGCAGTCCTGAAGCTGCTTTGCGGCCTGGACCAGAGCATCCTCGTGATGCTGCCCCGACTGGCAGGGGGCCGCAAGCTCCCGGCGTTCCGCCAGCTCGTACTCACCATTATCCTGTATGCGATAAATCAGGAATTCTCTGTTTTTGCCAAAGTGCTGGTTGATCAATACTCCATCCAGACTGGCTACCGCCACCTGAAACTCCATGCTTTCCGCCTCCTGTCCATAACGGCCGCTTATCCGTGGGAAAAGGTTTCCGCCACCGGCCTGTCATACAGCTGGGAGGCCAAATCCAATCCCGAGCCGGGGATGCCGCAGGCGTCTGCGCGGCATTGCTGGCAGTGCCGGAAAACGGGCAAATACCGCTCCGCTGCTTCCCTTGCATCACTAAGCTGAAAGCAATCCGGGGCCCTGATGTGGCTAAGCTCATGCTGGGGAATCAGCGGAATAATATTGATCAAGGACGCTCCCGCCTCCTGAGTCTGCCTGGCAATTTCCCCAATATGGCCGTCATTGATGCCGGGAATCAGCACCGTATTGATCTTGATGGTGATGCCCAGGGCGCTGGCCTTGCGGATACCGGCCAGTTGGGCGCGGATCAATGTCTCCGCTGCCGCTCTTCCCATGATAAGCTTGCCGTCCAGGGCAATGGAGGAGCAAATCTGCTCCTGAATGGCCGGGTCCACGCCGTTGACGGTAACGGTAACGGTTTGCACCCCTGCATTGGCAATGCGCTCCGCATTTTTTTCCAAAAGAAGCCCGTTGGTGCTTAAGCAATTGATCAGCTCCGGAAAACGCTCATGCACCTGTTCAAACGCCTCCAGCGCATGGGGTGTAGCCAATGTATCCCCCGGACCGGCGATGCCCGCCACTGTCAGTTCGGGGCACAGGCGCAATGCCTTCTCAATAAGCGCGTTGACCTCACCCGGCTTGACCAGCTCCGAGGCAACTCCCGGGCGGTTCTCCGATTTATTGAAGCTGCGCTTGCAAAACTTGCACCGGATATTGCAGGCCGGGCTGACAGGCAGATGAATCCGCCCGAACTTGAAATGGCCTTCCCCGCTGAAGCAGGGATGCTTGCGCACCAAATGGCCGAATCTTTCCTCCGGCAATGCGCTGCCGCAGCTTCCCATAAGATGTCCTCCCTCCACAAATTCCGCACCGAGCCTATTCCTCCCTTATAGCCAAAAAAAGACCGAACTCGACGCCCTTTGTCAGGGTTGTGGAGGTTCGGCCTCTGGAGGTCCAGTCAGCGGATATACAATTCATACTTTTTATATCGGAATTATGTTTATATCTTACTTTCTTCCTGTCAGGTTCGTCAATAAGCTGACCCATAGTGTCACGGTACTGTCACAAGTGCCCATTCCATCCTTTTACTTGAATGTTTCGGCAGGCCGCAAAACCACTTCCTCCCCCGTCAGCCCCTTGGACAAATCCAGAAGCTTTACCTTGCGGGGCTCCAGCTTCAAGATGACGTTGCCCTCCAGCTCCCCCTTCTCCGCCCTTTCCTTGAACCGGGGGCTTTTGGCGCTGAGCAGCGCGACGGCTTTTTCATACTCGGCTCCGCATTTGCTGCATACTTTGGATACAGTCCCGGTCAAGGTTACGTTGCGGAAACGGGGAAGCTCTTGCCCCTCATGCTGGAACAATAGGGTGGCTTGGGGATTATGCTCCAGCTGCTCCACCTTGCCGCTGATCTTGGAGGTGGACAGGTAAACGGTCAGCCCGTCGCTGGCGAAGCCTCCCAGGGTGCGCAGCGCCGGCCCCCCCTCCGGCGTAACCGTGGCCAGAATTACCCTTTTGGTTTCTGCAATGTAAGCCTCTGCTTCCTTCAATACACTCATGCTTCATTCCTCCCAAAATAAGTTTAATAGCCAAATACATATAATACCCATAAAGTTAGTATGATTTTACTGCCCGCCATCTGGGCTGTCAATGAATCTTCCGCCGATTTGCGGCCATTATCTCCCTTGTTCACTATATCTCCATATCTTCCCATAAGGAGTACCCGCCTCTTCCTCCATTATAAAAAGTATAGGATCTATACCTTTATTCGCCCTTCCCGCTTCTGTTTCCCATGCTGATCCGGCTGCCTATTTTACACAAATTCACACTATTTTCACTTATTTCTGAAGCGGAGGGACTGTTAAAGACCAAACAAGTATGCTAAAGTGTCTTCCATAACCAATATCCCATTAAACAGGTATGATAAATGAGACATTTGTTGACTGGTCAACCAGAAACAAAGCATCCTGCGGGAGGCTTTGTTTTTTTGCTTTCTGCGGCCTGGTCCGCGTACACATGGAGATAAAGGCGGTGTTTGTGATGAAGCATATCAACAGAAAAACAGCGGTTATTGCCGCAGCCGTAGCTGCGTCGTTGCTGGCGGCGGGAGCGGGTGATTCATACGCCGACGGGATTTATGCCACCCCCGCGGATTACAGCGGACATTGGGCCGAGCAGCTTGCGGTTCCGGCCATTCGGGAGGGGCTCCTCCAGGGATACGAAAACGGGCTGTACGGCCCTGACCGGGCGATCACCCGCGCTGAACTGGCTGTGCTGCTGGCTCGGGTCCTGCCTTCGGGGACGGCGGCGGCAGCGCTGCCCAAGGATGCAGCGGACGGAAGCTGGTATGCCGAAGCCGTCCGGCAGATAACAGCGGCAGGTTTGCTGACAACCGATGAAGAGGGGCGCTTCCGTCCCGGCGCTCCGGTCACCCGTCTGGACGCAGCTATGGTATTGGGCCGGCTTTTGGGCTGGAGTGAAGGAGACGGTGCATGGCCGGAAGCGATTGTTGACCGTGAAGCGGCACCGGATCAGGCGGGCGGACGATGGCTGGCTCAGGCCGCAGCCGGAGGGTACATCGCCGCTTCATCGGAGGGCTACATTCTGCCTTACCGGCCGTGGACCCGTTCGGAGGCGCTGTACGCGTTGCTGAAAGCCAGAGGAACAGCGGCGGAGGGAGTGCGCCCCGCAGCCTTCGCCGCCGTGCAAACGCTGGAAGGAGTTGTCCGCGATACAGGGTCCGGCTTTACGCTCACAGCAGCGCAGGCATTCCAGGGAACTGTCACGGAATCGGTGTATGCCTTGAGCTCCGGCAAATCCCTTGCGGGAACCAAAGCCGCCGCCGGAACAGACGGGCTGGCAGTGAAAATCACAGGCGTCAACGGAGTGGTTCCGCCCCCGGACCGTCTGGTCGTGGACAGCATCAGCCTTCAGGCGGCATCGGCAAGCCCGGACAAGCTGGAGGGCTTTCTTCTGGAAGGCCATCACAGCACCGCCTCCTCTCCGCCGGACCATAAGAAGCTCTGCCTTCTGATGCCGGATTGCGCCGCCTCCGGCTTTGGCGTCAGCGTGCTTCAGGAGGACGGCTCCTACATCTATTACAAGTTCGATGAAACCGGCCACAGGCTGGCGGTAATCCTGCTGGACAGCATTGCAGCCGCCGATCATGTGGGCATCCGCGTGGAGGGGCATATTGCCGGTGATGTGATCCATGTGTCCCGGTTGAGCCAGGCAAGCGGAGTCCTCGAAGCGGTGGGGGAAGCCTCCGGCAGCTCCTCAACGGAGACTCATGAGCAGGCCGCGGAAGCGCACGGGCACCCTGCTCAAGGACATGATCACTCTGCACCAGAGCACAGCCATGACGCCGCAGGGGGACATAATTCATAAGGTTTTGTTGCTTTAGAACAAGGAGAGATCAACCGATGCTGCTGCATACACTGCTTTTGGCCTTTGCCCAACGGGTTGGACTGCCGGATATTTCCCAACTGCCCCCGGGAGCAGGCTTGGGCCTCATTTTCACCGCTGGGCTGCTCACCTCCTTTCACTGCGCAGCCATGTGCGGGGGCATTGCCCTGGCCCAAACCGCCGCCCCCGGAACCCGGCAGGGACTGCTGGCCCGGCTGAAGCCTTCGTTTCCCTACCACGCCGGAAGAATCCTGTCCTACTCCGCCATCGGCGCTTTAGCCGGCGGGTTGGGCCAGGTCATCCGCCTCCCCGGCGTTTTCAAGGGCGCGATTCCGGTGTTGGGCGGATTGTTCATGATTATCATGGGCATCAATCTGCTGGGCGTTTGGAGGTTCTTGCGCAAATTAAACCTGCGGATGCCCGGCTTTGCCGCCCGGAGGCTGCTGTCCGGCATCTCCAGGCCGGGGCCCCTGGCCGTAGGCCTGCTCAGCGGACTGATGCCCTGCGGACCGCTGCAAATTATGCAGCTCTATGCACTGGCCTCGGGCAGCGCGTGGCATGGCTTCGCGTCCCTGCTGGTGTTTTCCCTGGGGACGGCTCCCATGCTGCTGCTGTTCAGCTCCATCCACGCCGTAACGGGAAAAAGCTTCACCAACGCCGTAACCCGTTTCAGCGCAGTCATTGTCATCGTCTTGGGGGCCGCGATGCTGGCCCGGGGTTTGGCATTGTCGGGCATTGCCGCGGCTCCGTCTGCGGCGGCATGGAACACGGCAGGCATTGCCGTAATTGCGCAGGACAGCAAAGTGCAAACCGTGCGGACTGTCCTGGACCCGGACAGCCGGGACAGCTACCCGCCCATCGTGGTGCAAAAGGGGATACCCGTGCAGTGGATTTTTTCAGCGGAAAAGGAAGCCCTGGATACCTGCAACGAGTCGCTGGTGCTTCCGGCCTTTCACGTGGAGCAGAGGCTGGTTCCCGGAGACAATATAATCCGGTTTACCCCCGGCGAAGCAGGGGAGTTTGTTTATACCTGCTGGATGGGTATGATCAAAAGCCGCATCCAGGTGGTGGACGATCTGGCCGCTTATCGGGCCGGTTCTGCCGTTTCTCCCCGCCCCCCGGCGGCAGCCGCAGCAAGCCCGTCAGCTCCACCGGACGCAATAAGCGCAGCGGTTCCGGCCGGCACGCAGAGCCCAAGCCCGGAGGCTTCGCTGCTTCCGCTTGCTTCCCCCGGAAACGGCCAAAGCGCAGCGGAGCCGCTGCCTCCTTCCCCGGCTGGCCCCAAGGCTTCCGCCGTCACACCGGCCCCGGCAGCCGAAGCTCCCGCCGCCGCACCGCCTGCTTCACCTGCGGCGGTCCCTTTCCTGCCGCCTTCCGGCGATCCGGGCCCCCCGGTCCAGACTGTGGTAACAACCGTCAGCCCCAACGGCTATACCCCCGTCACGGTCCAGAAGGGCATCCCGGTCAAGTGGATCATCCGGGCCAAGGCGGAGGATTTGAACGAGTGCAACAATGCCCTGACTGCGCCAGCTTTCGGGCTGGAGGCCAAGCTTGAGGCCGGGGACACCATTCTGGAATTTACTCCTTCCGAAGCAGGGGAGTTCACCTTTTCCTGCTGGATGGAGATGATCAAAAGCACCATTACTGTGGTGGAACAAGGAGGCTGAACACAGTATGGCAGTAGCCAAAGTGCATATTCACGGCATGACCTGCTCCCTCTGTTCCATTACCATTGAGGCGGCCCTCCGGAAGCAAAAGGGCATAAGCGGCACCTCTGTGAGCTACGCCTCGGAAAAAGCCATCGTCCACTACGATGAGGCCCATTCCAGCGTGGCCGACATTCTGAAAACCATTGAGGCCGCCGGGTTCGGCGCAACGGTACAGGGAGAGGGCAGCGACCCGGAGGCGGGAGGACGCAAGGAACTGCGCAAGCTTAGGAACCGTCTGCTGCTCTCCGCGCTGCTGAGCCTGCCGCTGTTTGTCTCCATGCTGCTGGGCGGGCTGGGCTTTTGCCATGATGCCATATACGGGGCCGACACGGTCACGGCCTTTTCCGCCTTTTTGAACCAGATACGGATCAAAACCCAGTTTTTGCATGACTGGAAATTCCAAATGGCTCTGGCAACACCCGTCCAATTTCTCGTCGGCTTCCGCTTCTACAAGCAGGCCTTCAACAGTCTGAGGGCCGGCAAAGCGGGCATGGATCTTCTGGTGGTGGTAGGCACCACGGCGGCATACGCTTACAGCGTCCGCACCTCTCTGGCGGAGGAGCAGCTGATCATTGCCGGGATGCGCAACATCTATTTTGAGGCTTCGGCGGTAATTATCACCCTTGTTCTGCTGGGCAAATATCTGGAGAGTGTAGCCAAGGGGAGAACCTCCCGGGCTATCCGCAGCCTAATGGATCTGGAGGCCAAGAAGGCGCGGATTATCCGCGACGGCCAGGAGAGCGAGGTTCCTGTCCGGGAGGTCCGCCAGGGAGATCTGGTGGTGGTCCGGCCGGGGGAAAAAATCCCCGTGGACGGCGTCATTACGGAAGGCCGCTCCACCGTGGACGAATCCATGCTCACCGGAGAAAGCGTCCCCGTCTCCAAGGAGCCGCAGGACACCGTAATCGGCGCATCCATTAACGGAAACGGCAGCTTCACCTACAGGGCCACCAAGGTGGGAGAGGACTCCTTTTTGGCCCGGATTGTGCGGATTACGGAGGAGGCGCAAAACAGCAAAGCCCCGATCCAAAAAATCGCCGACAGTGTATCCGGCTATTTTGTTCCCATCGTGCTGCTGATAGCCGCAGCCACCTTTTTGATATGGTATGGATATATTTATGAATGGCAGGTCTTTTTTCTGAGCGACGCCCTGATCCATGCCGTGGCCGTCCTTGTGGTTTCCTGTCCCTGCGCGCTGGGACTGGCCACCCCCACCGCCATTATGGCGGGTATGGGCAAGGGCGCCCAGAAGGGCATTCTCATCCGCAACGGCGAGCAATTGGAGCGGGCCGGCAAAATCACCGATGTGGTCATGGACAAAACCGGCACCCTGACCTCGGGCAAGCCGGAGCTGACCGGCATTCTTCCCGTTTCCGGCGAAACACGGACGGCCGACCGGCTGCTGCTGCTGGCCGCCGTTGCCGAAAAGCGCTCGGAGCATCCCTTGGGTAAGGCGATTGTAGATGCGGCAGAGAGGAAGTGGGAGTCTCCCCTTCCCGATCCGGAGGAATTCCAGGCGGTGCCGGGTAAGGGCGTGTCGGCGCGGATTGCCGGAGCCCCCGTTCTGATTGGGTCCAAAGCCTTTTTGCAGGAATGGCATGCCGATTTGTCCGCCATCGAAGCTCTGGAGCAGCAGCTCCGTCCGGAGGCCGGAAGAACGGTGGTCCTGCTGGCGGAAGCGGGCCGGGCCATTGCCGCCTTCAGCCTGGGCGACCGGCTGCGGGACAGCGCCGCCCCTACGGTAGCCCAGCTTTCCGCCATGGGTATTACGGTCCATCTGCTTACCGGCGACAACCGGGCGGCGGCCGAGGAAGCCGCACGGCAAACCGGCATTGCCAATGTGCTGGCAGAGGTGCTGCCGGAGCGGAAAGCGGAAGTGGTCCGCAGCCTGCGGAGCAAGGGGCGGCTGGTGGCCATGGTGGGAGACGGCATTAACGATGCCCCGGCCCTGGCCTCGGCTGACATAGGCATTGCCATTGGCTCCGGTACAGATGTGGCGGTGGAGACGGGAGATATTGTGCTGCTGCAGGACGATCTGGCAGCCATTCCCGAAGCCATCCGCCTCTCCGCCAAAACCATGCTGATCATCAAGGAGAATCTGTTCTGGGCCTTCATCTACAATCTGGCCGCCATTCCCTTCGCCGCAGCGGGTTATCTCAATCCGGTGGTAGCTGCCGCAGCCATGGGCCTAAGCTCGGTGTCCGTGCTGCTGAACTCCCTGCGGCTGAAAAAGGGTTGAAGCCCCCCTTACAGCTGGTCCAGATATGCGCAAGCGAAAGCCCGCCTGGGCGCGTTCCGGCAATTTGACCTGGACGCGCCCGGCGGGCTTCTTTCTGGGAGAGACGATTCTACAACGTAAATTCGCCCATAGCCTGGCTTAAAGTCTTGGACTCCTCTTCCAGCCGTTCGGAATAACGGCGGATTTCCTTCATGGCGGAGACGGTTTCCCCGGCTTGCTCCGCAGCCTTCTTCGAGCGGTCGAAGCTGAGATCGGCGATACCCTTCAGCCCCTCGGCCTGGCTGACAATCTCCTCCGAACCGGCAAAGGCCTCCTCCACCGCCGCCGACAGATCCGTCATCAGCGCCGATACGGAATCCACCTCGGCGGCAATCTCCTTGAACATGGCCCCGGCCTCCAGTGCCGACTTCATGCCCGCTTCGGCGCCCTGGGCATTGCGGCGCATCTGGTCTGCCGCCTGCTGGGTCCCTCGACGCAGCAGCTTCACGGCATCCGCCGCCCGCTCCGAGGACTCCTTGGCCTCCTCCGCCAGCTTGCGCACCTCCTCCGCCACCACTGCGAAGCCTCTTCCGTGCTCTCCGGCCCGCGCCGCTTCAATGGAAGCGTTCAGCGCCAGCAGATTGGTCTGGCTGGAGATTTCCTTGATCAGCCCGGCAATCTCCGAAATTCGGGCCGCCTCCTTATCCAGCTGCGACATCTGCTCCGCTGCCTCTTGCACATCGCGGCATACCGTCTCCATCTCCGCCATGGCCCGTTCGATGACCTGAAGCCCCAGCCCCGCCTGCTCCGCCGACCGGGTGGAGGCGGAAGCAGCCGATTCGCCGGATGCGGCCGTCATCCGGATGGCTGCCGCCATTTCCTGCAGGATGCCGGTCATTTGGGCTACCTGGATGCTTTGGGTTCGGGCCCCCTCATCGGTTTCGTGCACCGCCTGGGAAATGGCCAAACCTGCCGACTCCGTGCGCACCGCCTGGTCCAGCAGCACCCGGGAGGATTGCTCTACCACCATGGAGGAATCCGCCAGCCGGTGGATCAGCCCCTTCAGAGATTCCAGCATCCGGTCCACGGAGCCGCCCAGTTCGCCCAGCTCATCCTTACGGGTAAATCCCAGCGGCTCCACCCGCAGATCCCCTGCCGCCACCTGCTCCGCAACCCGGGCAATCCGCCGGATGGGAATGGACAGCTGCCGGGAGATTCCCCAGCCCAATGCCGCCGACAGCACTACCGCCGCCCCGGCCAGCAGCAGAATACTCCGGGAAGCACTCTTGGCGCTTGCCTCCACTTGGAGAGTGGCCTCCTTGGCCATTTCCGTGCTGTATGCGGTCAGCTCCTGAATGGCTTCAGCCAGCTTGGCCAGCTGCTCCTGCCCTGCCTGGAAAGGAGGCGTCCCCTCACCCTCAGCGCCGCCCGGTCCACCCTGCATCTGCCCTGCCAATCCGGCCGCCCCACCGACGGCTGCACCTGCCTGCGCTTGCCCCGCCGGGGTTTGTCCGCCCGCTCCTCCCACTCCGCCTGCTCCCGGTTGGCCGCCCGCGCCCCTGCTGGCCATTTCCTGCAGAACCGGCACCATGTCCTGGGTATATTGAGTAAGCGCTGCCTCAATCGTTGTCAGAAGCTCCCGGGATTTGGCGTCCAAATCCGTCTGCTTGATGGTGTCCAGAAGTCCCGTCAGCTCCTCCCGCTGATTTTCCATGGCAGCCGCAATTTGCTTCTGGCTGTCCTCCGCCGATGCCCCCGAATACTGCATCAGCCCCTTCTCCATCCCGCTGCTGGCGTTTTGCAGCTGAATCAGCGTGGCGATGGGCACCACCGTATTTTCATACATGGCATTCATATCCCGGGCCGCCACATGCAGCTTTTGGAATCCGATTCCTCCTGTCAAAAGCAGCATGACAATCATCAGCCCCGCCAGCACCCCCATTTTCTGCGATGTCTTCCGGTTGGCAAACCAATTCATATTCCGCCGCCTCCTGTATGTATCCCTGCTAATGTATTCCATGGACCAAGCATACGGCGCAAACATGAACAGAAACTGAAGCCAAGCTTAAAGGTTGCTGAAAGGGGTTTATATGCTTCAAAAACAAAAAAAGGATCTGCGTATCCGCAAATCCTTCCAAACCTGCCTCCGTTTATACAATAACATTCCGGAAGCCTCTTTTTCTTTGACCTTGGTCCAAATCTATTCCTGCTTCTTCAAATGCTTTCCCCGCGGGAACAGCTCTTTCCTTGCCCCACGTGCGGATTTGGTGGATTTGTTCGGGACTTGTCTGAGATAAAGGCACAACATTTTCAAAATAGCGGATGAAGGTTTCATCCGTAATGCTGTCATCCCCTTTTACCACAGCCTGCTTCACCACATCCCTCACCGCCGCTTCCAGGTCAGCTCCGGCAAAGCCGTCTGAAATACGCACCAGCCGCTCCATAAGCGAAGTGTCCAATTCTCTCTTCAAGCCTTTGCGCACATAAATGCGGATGATTTCCTCCCGTTCTTTTGCCGTTGGCAAGTCAACAAAAAACAGCTCATCAAACCGCCCCCGTCTCAACAGCTCGGGAGGAAGCTTGGAGACATCGTTGGCCGTCGCCACCACAAAAACTCTGGCCAAGCTCTCCTGCAGCCAAAAAAGAAACTGCCCTACCATTCGTGTAGAGGTTCCGCCGTCTCCCGACCCTAGCGCTCCCGCGAGCCCCTTCTCGATTTCATCAATCCACAGCACACAAGGGGCTACATGATCGGCTGTAGACAAAGCCTCCTTCAGCCTCGACTCGCTCTGCCCTAAATATTGTCCCTGTATAGTAGACAAGTCAAGACGATATAAGGGAAGCTGCCACGCGGACGCAATCGCTTTGGCCGACAAGGATTTGCCGCAGCCCGGAACCCCTACCAGCAAGATGCCGCGGGGAGGCCGAATTCCCCGTTCCCTCAGATCCGCAGTCAATAACTGTTCATTGGCATCCAGCCACTTCTTCAGCCCGTCCAACCCGCCTACCTGGTAATCCTCGCGTACCTGAACCCGTTCAATTCCCGATATATCTGAAAAGATGCGGTCTTTGGCAAAGGTAATTTCCTTTAAGTCCTCATTTTTGATGGAACCATTGGCCAGGAGGGTGGCAATTACATTCTCCGCCTCAATCTGGCTGATGCCGGCAAGCACGGCTGCAGCCTGCTTTTCTTCCTGCTGGCCCCATTCAATCAGCATTTCGCCCCGGTAAGGGGTAATTTGATCCCGAATAATTTCCAGCATTTCATCCTCGTTGGGGGGATCTAGAACAACTGACATGCCATGACGCTGCAAGGGTCCCCATACTGCCTTGTTGGTGATGACAACCACACTGCCGCCTGTATCTGTGGACATGGCGGCAATATCCTGAAATTGCCGCGCAGTAGCCGTGTCATCTTCAATATCCTGAACCTCCGTGAATATAAACGTGAGGTTCTGCTGCTGTCCGATTTTTTGGCCCGCATAATCCAATCCGCCCATTACGGAACGATCATCATTGGCTGTCCGGTTGTTCACAATATCCCTTGTTCCCTGGGAAATGGTATGATAGAAAACTGGAATATTCAGCTTATTGGCCAACTGCTCCATAATAAGAAGCGCTCTGGCCCGCTCGGGGGTACGGATGGATATGAACGGAATTCTCGCCTTTAGGTAACGCTCCAATGTCTCTTTGCACACACTCATATCGCTCATATTACAATAGCACCCTTCTCCTCTTGTTGTTTGTTTTATCCGAAGGATTTTGTCCAGCATTGGGAACCGCTTTTTGTGAAACTGCACCTTGAGCATCTTTGCAAGCCAGCCCTTGTTCTGCAGCCTCTTCCTCATAACGCAGGAGAGAATTATTTCGAATGATCATTTTCAAGTGCCCTGAACGGTCAGCATCGGCGCTTTTCTCCAGGGATTCCTGAGTGTCTTCCACATAGGAGCTGAGGGTGCTCTTGAGCGCTTCTCTGACATCTTCCGGAAATGCCTGCAGAGCTGCAAGCCGATACAAAACAGCAAAGCGTTTACGGGCATGCAGCATGGCCCGGACGGTTTCCGCTTGGTCTGACAGGCGTTCAAACTCCTTGTTCATTAATGTGCTGACTTTTTTTAACCGCAACTCCAACAGCCGGTACATATGCTCCGTCATTTTCCTGTCAATTCCGGTGCTCCATTCGATGCTGCCTTTTTCCATTGCAGCGAGAACAGCTTCATCCTCCTGCTCTGCGGCAAAAAGATCAAAGCACTCAACCCAATCGGCATATGTAGTGGGAATTTTCATTTGAACCGGGCGCTCCTTCTCCGGACCAATTGGACAGGCGGCACAAGATCCCATTGAGGAAACTGGCCTGCCAAGGCCTCATTGGTGTTGATTCGTTTCATTTCGCTTTCTTCCGCTGCCGGCGCTCCTGCGGAATGCTCCGAACCTGATTCCGCTGTCCGTTTCCTTTGGACAAACATTGAACTCCCCTTATTTTCATCCATGCCAGCAACTCCTTTTCTACAATACTCTTCTGGCTGTATCAAAATTTGCAAAAGCATACTGATCCGGCTCAATAGCGCCCAGAAGCTCCGTAACTTTGGCTGCTTTGCCGTCTTCCGAAGCATACTCCCGGCGCCAATCCACTGCATCGGAAAGAACCGCTCTCAAAATTTCCTGACAATGGGCAAGCAATTTTGCATAATCCTCCACAAGCTGTTCCTTCGCTTTGCGGAGACGGAACCAATTCACAGTAAAATATACGACTCCGGCAATTGTTCCGGCGAATAATATGGGAACAGCAAAAGCTGCCGGGATAGCGAGAATTCCTAGCGCCAGGCCTAACCAATGCCAAAACGAAAGCCTCATGGAGGACAATTCCGCATTCTTGCGTTTTTCCATATGGGCAGAGAGATCTTCCATCAGTTCCTGCTCGTTATCGCCATTTTTTGTTATCCCGGACCAGCTGTCAATCTCTATATGAATATCCGGCGGCACCTTCATCCGGTTATCAAGCGTCATGTCATCGTGAGCTTGCCTGATCCAATCCTTGGAAAGGGCAATGGCATATTTTTGCGAGGCCAAGGTGGAATGAGATACCTCCGGATTCATGGCAAAGTTGGTCAGCAGTTGGGTAAAGCTGATTTTCTCCTCCAGCGCTTTTTCGGCATTAAAACGAATTTGCGCTGTATTGCGGTCTCCCTGCTCCTCAATAATAAGCGTTTGCAGCCTCTCTTCCTTACGTAACGGCAATTCTTCGCTATCAAACTGGGTTACCAGGGTGTCAAGAAGAGCATCCACGGCAATGGCAATACTGGCATGGGGAGTAATCTGCCGGTTCAGGATGTTCGAGAAATAATCGTGAATCGTATTATGCAGCTTGGCTCCCTTCAGGGATTCCTCCAATTGAGGCCAGGTTTGGCTGTACTGGCGAAGATAGGGATAAGCCTCTTCATCCAGCTTCTTGATCTTGGCTTCCATGGCCACCCGCCACTGCTTGCTCTGCTCCTCCACAAAGCCTGCCTGCTCGGACAACTCCTCAATCCAAGCGTCAATTCTTTTATCAATCTGGATACGGGACTCCGGGCCAAAAATGCCATTGGTGAAGCCGTCAATAAGAATAACCACTTCCCGTTCCAGCTCATAAGGGTCCTGCAATCCGAAATAGCGGTCCAGCCATTGGCGGCTGGCCTTATAACGGGCGCCACGCCGGGTCACAAGCGCAAAAAACAGGGAGGTTTTCTCATCATCCCGCTTCAGGGCTTCCATCATTGCCCGGTCTGCCAAGTCTTTATTGTCATTCAGCCATGCAGCCAGAGCAATCAGGCAAGGAGCCAGCCAGTAGCGCGGGGCCGCCAGCATTAACTCTTCCGTGGCATTCTCAATGGTTTCCTTCTTCACAAGCCGCACATCCACCGCTTGCAGAATACCGGTCACTCTGCGCCTTACTTCATCATAGTGGCCATAAGTGGATTTAATTTCCTGGCGGATTTTGACGATTCTGGTTTCGGCAAGCTGAAGTTCTTTGAACAGCATATCCTTGCGCACAAAATCATGGAACTCCTTCGTCAAAGCATCCAGCTTCTGTTGGGTTCCCGTTACCTCCTGATGAACCACCTGCACATTATTGTCAACCACACTGACTTGGTGGGAAACCCCCAATAATTCAACCTGCAGTCCGTTCAGACTGGATTCAATTCTGCTTAAATCCGCATGGTGGATAATCCGCTCATTGGACATAGTACGCCCCCTTGGTGTAAGCTACCGAACCATCATTGGAGATAGCGCAAATACAATTGGTATAAACCTCGATATGGGCATATTGGGGAATCATGGCCACCATCCGGGCTTTTTCCATACCATTGGGCAGTGGGTTGCCCCGCTTATAATGCTGTACAATTCCAAACAGCATATCCAAAGTGTGGACTTCATAAGGTGCGCCCAAATAACATCTGGCTACCAAACCCAATAAACGTTGTGAGGGTGTCAGATCGGAAAACTCCTTTTCCATTGCGGCAACCAGTTCTTTGACCATAGACGGATCACAAACCGCACCTGCGGCATCCAGTTTGACCATGGTATCCATGTAGGCTGGCGAACGTTTCTGTTTAAGCCTCTTCTCCAATGCCGCTTCGCTTAGTTGGGCAGTGCTCTGCGGCGTGATATCCGCTTTTATGTGTGTGGAGGTTTTCGTCTGATTGTTTAATATAGGCCTGCGCAATACATCTCTCTCCCTTTCTATTTAATGCAAGTGCTTTGGGTATAAAGTTGGAATAATAGCTCTTAAGATCTTTTCGACGAAAAAACATAAATCCCTCCTTTTTCCTGAAAAACCGACATTTCCTCTTATCCGTCTCCACTTGAACCATTTGTTTCCACCAGGAACCTGCAACCTCTCTTGCCCATAAGATAAAAAGGGACCTTGCAGCCCAGTCTCAAAAAATTTTCTAACGGCTTCCGGTTTTTTCTTGCAATTTTTGCCCATCATTGTAATAGTAGATTCATAGAAGGGAAGTGATGACATGCCTCGACATTATTCGATTGGCAACGGTAATTTTCTGATCAATTTGGATAACCATTCTTTTATCCGCGATATCTACTATCCGTTTGTGGGCCAGCTCAATCACGTGGGGGGCTACCAATGCCGGGTCGGCATGTGGGTGGACGGCAGCTTCGCCTGGCTTTCCGATGCGGGGTGGTCATTCCGGCACGCCTATGAAGAGGATTCTCTGATTACCAACCTGCAAGCCGCACACAGCGGTCTGGGCATAACGCTAACCATCAATGACGGCGTCCACCAGCGGGAGGCCATATATATCAAACGGATCGTCATCAAGAACGAGCTGGAGACGGATCGGGAGGTCCGCTTCTTTTTCCAGCAGGATATGATGATCAATGAAACAGAGGTTGGCGACACCGCCGCCTATTACCCGTCCAACAATACCCTGTTCCATTACAAAAAAGACCGCTACTTCATGTTCAACGGCTCCACGGGAACGGAGGGCATCTATCAATACACCACCGGAGTCAAACGGTTCCATTCGGCTGAAGGCACCTGGCGGGACGCGGAGGATGGCGTGCTTAGCGGCAACGGGATTTCCCAGGGCTCCGTGGACAGCACCATCAGCTTCCGGCTCACCGTTCCGGCCAAGGGGGAAGCCACCCTCTATTACTGGATGAGCATCGGCAAGAATCTGGAGGAAGTCAAAAAGCTGGACAAATACGTCAAGGACAGCCAACCCGGCAAGCTGTTGGACCGGGTAAAAATCTACTGGCAGCGCTGGGTCAACAAGTCGGAGCGCAACTACGGGGATTTGCCCCAGGATGTTATCAAGCTGTTCAAGCACAGCCTGCTTATCGTGCGGACCCAAACGGACGTCAATGGAGCCATTGTCGCCGCCAATGACACGGATATTCTCCAGCACAACCGGGATCATTACAGCTACATGTGGCCGCGGGACGGCGCGCTGGTGGCCTATGCCATGTCCATGGCCGGCTATTCCGGCATGGTGGCCCCCTTCTTCAAATTCTGCTCCGACGCCCTGACCCCGGACGGCTTCCTGCACCACAAATACAATCCGGACGGCACGGTGGGCTCCAGCTGGCATCCGTATATCTATGAAGGGGCCACCCGCCTGCCCATCCAGGAGGATGAAACGGCGCTGGTGCTGTTTGCCCTGTGGCAGGACTTCGCCAAACACGGCAATATCGAGCTGTCCCAGTCCCTGTTCCGGACGCTGATCCGCCGGGCGGCCCGGTTTCTGGCCGCCTTCATCGACCCGGAGCTGGGGCTTCCCCAACCCAGCTATGATCTGTGGGAGGAGCGGTACGGCATCTTTACCTTCACCTGCTCCGCCGTATACGGCGGCCTTGTGGCGGCCTCCAATTTCTGCAGCCTGTTCGGCGATGATGACCGCAGCAGCCGGTTCCTGCAGGCAGCCATGAATATCCGCTCCGCCATGCTGGAGCATCTGTGGGATGAGGACCTGGGCCGTTTTGTGCGGGGACTGTATCTGGAGGATGGGCAATGGGTGAAGGATACCACCCTGGAATCCAGCATCTACGGTATCTTCGAATTCGGCGTGCTGCCGGCAGACGACCCTTGTGTGGTCCGGACCATGACCGCCATCAAGGAGGGGTTATCCGCCAAAACCTCCGTAGGCGGCATCGCCCGGTATTACCATGACTACTACTTCCAGCGCAGCTCCAACATTGAGCTGGTGCCGGGCAATCCGTGGATCATCTGCACCTTGTGGACAGCGGAATGGGAAATCGAGATGGCCAAAAGCTTAAGCGATCTGGAGACACCGCGGCGCACCCTGGAATGGGTGGTGTCCCATGCCATGGAAAGCGGCATTCTGCCGGAGCAGCTGGACCCCTTCGACGGTAGCCCGGTATCTGTGGCTCCGTTAACCTGGTCCCATGCCACCTTCATTCTCACTGTCGTCAAATATTCCACGAAGTACAGGCAGCTCAGCGCCATCCAGGACCCGGCTGCCTCCCGCGTACCCGGCTTTATGTAAGGCGGGCGTAGGCTGGGTATATATGGAAGGCCGGATGCGGCCCGCTCCATGCCAAAAAAGCCAGGCGGAGGATTTCTTCCGCTTGGCTTTGCTTTTTCCCAACTCCCCCCCTTTGCCTCCGGGGTTTTCCCGCCTTTTCCCCATCTGCCTCTCCTCATCTTGATGTAAGCGCCAAACATTGTTCGCTATTCTTCCGCGCAGCCCTAAAAAACCAAAATAGCATACATAAAATGTACGCTATTTGCTCCAATTCTCCTGAAAACGGCCTTCCCGAACGGCTTAGCATACATTTTATGTTCCTTATTCCAGTCGAAGTGGCCGATTTGCACCAATAGCATACATTTGTTGTCCGCTATCACCATTCGGGGGAAGTGGTTTCCCGCGGCCAGAGAGACGATCCTTCAGACCCCCTCCTGCTCCTCTACCTCCATCAGCCAGCAGCGGTCCACGGGCTGATAATGCAGAAGCCCGGGATTTTTCTCCACCAGCCCATTTACCAGCACCACCTTCCCGGAAACGGGAGGGGGAAGCTCAATCTCTCCCGCCAGCGTCTCAATCAAGAGGCAAGGATGCCCCTCCAGGATATGATCACCCTCCACCGGCAGCTCCACATGGACGATCAGGCCGCATTCATCTGCGGCGTCCTCGGTCAAACCTACGGCCGTTTTACCGCCTGCCAGCTTTTTGGTCCAGAGCCAGGAAGACGGGCCGATGCGAATCTCATTGAACATGGGATTTCCCCTTTACGGATCAAATTTGCTCTTTTTCAGTCATGATCGGCATAGTTGGCCCAAAAGCCTGCTGATCTTCCATCCCGCGCCCAAGCGGGGCAGTGCCGCAAAGCTTCATCTTCCTTCATTTTACCTCTCCAGTTCGCCGTTCAAAAGCATGATATCGCTTTCATTTTGACATATATTTGACTTTCTTCCGGGAAAGCTCATGCAGGGGCCGGAATACTTTCAGGCTTCGGACTGCTTCCCCCCGCACACAAAAAAGACACCGGAGGGTAATCCGATGCCTTTTTTACCCCTATACAGGAAACTAAAACATCAATCCCAGCCACTGCTCCCGGGTAATAGGGCCGAAATAGCGGGACAGCTCCACATCCTCCAGCAGCTTCTCCACTGCGCCCTCCTCATACCGGACGCCACGCAGCCTGTCCGCAAATTCGGCCGCATCCTCCGCTCCGAAGAAGTCGCCGTAAATAGCGGCGCCGGCAATGACGCCTCCGGCTACATCCAGCCTGACATCGAAGGTGCCAACCCCCTCCAGTCTGCCGGTTTTGCGGATGTTGAAGGCAGGAGACTTGCCATAGTTCCAATCCCAGCTTCTATAGCGCTCATCGGCCAGCTGCCGCACAGCCGCCCAGTCTGCTTCGGAGAGTGTATATTCGGGAATATCCTCTCCTCCGAAAATCGACACCAGCAGCTTCCGCTTGAACTCCTCCATGGTTATGGGCTCTGCCAGGAACTCCGAGATATTGGCCACCCGGCTGCGAATGGACTTGACGCCCTTGGACTTGATCTTGTCCAGACTCACATTCAGGGCCGCCACCACATTCTCGATTTCCGAGGCAAGCATCAGAGTGCCGTGGCTGAACATCCGCCCCTTGGTAACAAACTGGGCATTGCCGGAAATCTTCCGTTCCCCCACTTGTATATCATTGCGGCCCGTCAATTGGGCATCGACTCCAAGGGAATGGAGCGCCTGCACCACCGGCTCCGTAAACTTGCGGAAATTGTGGAAGGATTGTCCGTCATCATTGGTGATGAAGCTGAAATTCAGATTCCCCAGGTCATGATACACCGCTCCGCCGCCGGACAGCCGCCTTACCACATGAATGCCATGCTCTTTTACATAAGCCGCGTTGATCTCTTCTACCGTATTTTGGTTTTTGCCAATAATGATGGAGGGTTCGTTAATATAGAAAAGCAGGAAGTCCTCTCCGGTGCGGATTTGCTTTAACGCATATTCCTCCAGGGCCAGATTGACCGCAGGATCGGTAATACCCTTATTGTCGATGAATAACATGGAAAGCCTCCCTACTGGCAAATTTTTTGTGAGCTTACTTCCGCCATACAGCGGCATACTTCTTCTTGCAGTTATCCCTCCTATCTCTTCCATTATATAAGAATAGGCAAATATTTGGCCACCAAACCCATACCTGCTCCTATTCCGAAAAAAAGCCCCGCCGCAAAGGGAAATCCCGCGCGACGGAGCTGCTGTGTGTCTTTTCTGGCAAAAACCGCCGAATCAGTTGGTTACCAGGTGCTTGTCGCCCTTCTTCCAGCCTACCGGGCAAAGTCCGCCGGATTGCAGAGCTTCCAGCACACGAAGGGTTTCCTCCACGCTGCGGCCCACATTGTTATGGTGAACCACTTGGTATTGAAGCTCGCCTTCCGGATTGATGATGAACAGGCCGCGCAGTGCAATGCCTTCCTCCTCAATATAAACGCCGTAATCCTTGGATACCGACTTGGTGATGTCGGAGGCCAGCGGGAAGTTCAGCTTGCCCAGGCCATTGGCGGATTGCGGAGTGTTGATCCATGCTTTGTGGGTATGTACGCTGTCGATGCTGACGCCCAGAATTTCGGTGTCCAGCTCTTCAAACTTGGACGCCGCGTCAGAGATGGCGGTAATTTCCGTGGGACATACAAAGGTGAAATCCAGCGGATAGAAAAACAGAACCAGCCATTTGCCCTTATAGTCGGACAGGGATACCTTGCCGAAGCCGTCACCGTTGCCATTGGCGGTCTCCATTGTAAAATCCGGTGCTGCCTTGCCTACCAAACGTTCTGCCATTATAAAAAACCTCCTGATAATATGGGATGATTATGGTGAAAGCCCCGCTGCAAAAAGCGCGGCTCTTCGGGCGATAACCGCATGAATCGTATCGGAAATGCCGTATTTAACATTTTACAAATAAAATCCTAACACTCAATAAATAGAAAGTCAATTCAAGTATCTATTATTTATTAGTAGTAAATTTAAATATTCTGTGAACATGCTCAGAGGCTGCAACGGGATGAGAGGGCTTCGAGTCCGGCGGCAAGGGAGGCGGCAGATGCCTTCGGAAGAGCGTAACGGAACTGAGCGACTCTTAAAGTAGCTTTCACGACTTATCCCCGTTCTAGCGGAACTGAGAAGCTCTTATCCTCCTCCGCAGCCTCATTTATCCGCAGTTTCGCCGCCATAGGGTGGCATAAGGGCCTTTTAGTTCCGTAAAAAATCCAAACTCCCGCTTTTGCCGCCATAAGAGTCGTTTAGTTCCGTTGCGGAAGATCGACCCGCTACAAAAAAAAGACCCGCTCCGGAGGCTAGCTCCAGTGCGGGGGAAGGGGCTTGGTTTAAGTAAAAGTTTCCTTGCGTTATGCCTTGATGGCGGTGACAATCAGGTCGCCCATGGCGCCTGTGCCGATGGCTGTGCTCTTGTCGGTGGCGATGTCCCAGGTGCGGTGGCCGGCGTCGAGAACTTCCTTAACCGCCTTCTCCACCGCCGCTGCGGCTTCATGATAGCCGAAGGTCAGGCGGAACATCAGGGCAACCGACAGAATGGTGGCGATGGGGTTGGCTACACCCTTGCCGGCAATATCCGGCGCGGAGCCGTGAATGGGCTCATACAGGCCAAAGCTGCCTTCGCCCAGGGATGCCGATGACAACATGCCGATGGAGCCGGTAAGCATGGCGGCTTCATCGCTTAAGATGTCGCCGAACATGTTCTCGGTGACAATCACATCGAAGCTGGAAGGCCGGCGCAGAAGCTGCATGGCGCAGTTGTCCACCAGCACATGCTCCAGCTCCACATCGGGATAATCGGCGGCCACGCGGATCACCGTTTCCCGCCACAGACGGGAGGTTTCCAGCACGTTGGCCTTATCCACAGAAGCTACCTTCTTCTTGCGGGTTTTGGCGATTTCAAAAGCCGAGCGGGCAATCCGCTCCACTTCCTTCACGCTGTATGTGCAGGTGTCCACCGCTTCCTGGCCATTGGGGCCTTCGCGGCGGAGCTTGTCTCCAAAATAGATGCCGCCGGTAAGCTCACGCACCACAATCAGGTCGGTTCCTTCCAGAACCTCCGGCTTCAGGGTGGAGGCTTCCTTCAGACAGTCGAAAATAACGGCGGGCCGGATGTTGGCATACAGGCCCAATGCCTTGCGGATGCCGAGAAGTCCGGTTTCCGGGCGAAGCTCCTTGGGGTTGGTGTCCCATTTGGGGCCGCCTACAGCTCCCAGCAGCACCGCATCCGCCTTTTGGCAGATAGCCAGAGTGTCCTCCGGCAGCGGAGTGCCCCGCTCGTCAATGGCGATACCGCCAAACAATCCGTATTCCAGTTCGAATTTGTATCCGAACAGCTCTTCTGTGCGCTTCAGTACCTTTTCCGCTTCCGCAATAACCTCCGGGCCGATACCGTCACCGGCAATCACCGCGATCTTCTTTGCATCCGACATGGATGAACACTCCCTTGTTCTTGCGTTCTCATTGCTACTGTAGCTTATATTGTGCCATACTTCCAGTCCCTCACGCCAAGATATAATAACTATGAATCCTATAGGCAATTCCTATGACTCCTCTGCGGCGAAGGCTCTGTATTGCCGGGGGGTCATGCCGGTTTTTCGTTTGAACAGCCGGTTAAAAAATTTCACATCCTGAAATCCCGCCTCGGCGGCAATATCGGCAACCCGGTCGCCGGAGCCAGCCAACCTGGCACAGCAACGCTCAATCCGCAGCATATGGACGTAATCCAAAAAGCCCATGCCTGTCCTGGCGGCAAAGCGCCGGCGGAATTGACGCTCGCTTAATCCCGCTGCGGCTGCAGCCTGTGCGGCGGTCAATCGGCTATCCGCATGCTCCCGGACCCACAGAACCGCATTGTCCATCAGCGCATCCCGTCCTGCTGCCGGCAGCCCCTCCTTTTCCTGCTCCTCCAGCCAATGCAGCTGGACCAGCAGCTCCACGAAGCGGGTGTGCAGCATCAGTTTGCCAAACTGCCTGCGGCTGACGTAATCCCCCAGCATAGCCCCAAACAGTCTGCGGATCTCCCCGTTCCGGTCCTTCCAATGTTTCCATTCCGGCTCCCCCGTGTCCTTCGGCTTGTCCAAAACCGCCAGCAGCCGCCGGTATTCCTCTCCCCGGGAAGCCAGGCTCTCCAGCAGCTCCGGCCCAAACAGGCAGTTGCAGACGATGAGGCGGTTTTTGGAGGCATCCGCCCCCGCCGGGCGGAAGACATGGGACGTACCCAAGGGCAAGTAGAACAAATCTCCCCCCGCCACCTCCATCACCGTATCGCCAATATGCTGGTAGCCTCGGCCTTCCATGACATAGTTCAATTCGATAAATTCATGGGTGTGCTCCTCCAGCTGGAAGGATTCCTTCACCCGGTTCATGGACAAATCCGTTCCGTCCCCCAAAAACAGCTCCCTGGGCGTTGTCCAAATATAACGTTTGGCTTTTTGCATGGCGCTGTTCCCTCCTGCACTATAAATGTCCGGATTAACCCTGGAAAATGTCCGGATCGGCGAATTTCTTTCCCTACTCTTAGTTTATAGTATGGGTGTGCAAATGCAATTGAAAATTGATGGAGGGTGGCTCTATCCATGCAACATAATCTTAGCGCCTGGCAAGCCCGGTGGATTTGGGGCGGCAGCGAGGCAAGTCCCCGCAACGAGTGGCGGTGCTTCCGCAAAAGCTTTTTCCATGACCATGCAAACGCCCGTGTAAGCCTGAAGCTAACCGCCGATTCCCGCTACATTCTGTATGTGAACGGCGTCCGACTTGGAAGGGGCCCTGTCCGTTCATGGCAGTCTGCGCTGGCTTATGACGAATATGATCTCACCGGCCTTCTCCTTCCGGGAGCCCGTAATGCCATTGCCGTGCTGGTGAATCATTACGGAATCCCCACCTTCCAATATTTGCGGGGCAGAGGCGGACTGCTGGTACAATTGGAAACCGGCCGCGGCAATCCGCAGGTTATTCTGGCCACAGACGGGAACTGGAAAACCGCTATATATCAAGGCATGAACCCCCTGACCTCGCGGATGTCCTGCCAATTGCCGTTTGTGGAAGCCTTTGATGCACGGCTTCAGGATGAGGAATGGACCGGGTGCGGGTACAATGACGATCATTGGGAGCCGGCCGACGAATTGGGGCCTGCGGGAATGGAGCCATGGACAGGGCTTGTTCCCAGGGAAATCCCCATGCTTACGGAGGAGCCCGTTTATCCTGTGCGGGTGGAGGAAATAAGCCGGGTGCGGCCGCGGACATGGGGGGCCGTGCTGGATCTGCGGAATCATTTTGTTCCCAATAGTCAAAATCATGCCAATAATGTGCAGTTTACCGGTTACCTGGCCACTGTCATCCGTATGGAAGGTCCTGCGAAGGCCACCATCGGCATTCCCGACGGCGGGCGGACCTACGGTCCCATCAGCCTGAACGGCCGTTGGCTGGAGGAGTCGGCTTACCGCCGGACGATGGGCGAATGTTATCTGGATGTGGAGCTGCCGGCCGGGGATACCCTGCTGATGATGGAGCTCCAGGGAACCATTCATGGACACGGCTTTCATTTTGGAGTGGATTGCGACAAGCCTTTCCGACTGCTTTCCCCTCTGGAGGCGGCCGGCGGAGAAACCGGGATCACACCGTTTATTGGCATCGGTCCCTTCAGCAGCTTCGAGGAGGCGGTGGAGGGCCAAGCCTGGGACCCGGCCCCGGCCGAATATCTCCGCGCCCGGAGCATTGCCGGACTTGGGGATTTGGAGGCATTCAAGGGGTGGATCAGCCCCTTCCGTAAGGAGCATGTAAACGAAGAGGATCTGTTCGGGCTGTTTGTCTGGACACCGGAAAGAACCCGCCTGCCGGTGCCTCTTGCTCTGCAGAATGCGGTCATTGCCAATACATCCTCTGCCGAGGTTCCGCTTTTTCCGGGTGAGGATACGGAATTGGTGATCGACTTTGGCCGGGAATATTCGGGCTATGTGGAATTTGATGTGGAGGCTGCGGAAGGCGCTGTTCTGGATTTTTACGGCTTTGAATATATGAAGGACGGCTGGCGCCATCATACCTATCAGTTAGACAACACCATGCGCTATGTGTGCCGGGAGGGCAGGCAGCGCTACTCCTCGCCCGTCCGCCGCGGCTTCCGCTACTTGGCGGTGGCGGTGCGCAACGCTTCCGGACCGGTCCGGCTGCACCGGGTAAGCCTGCTGCAAAGCAACTACCCCATTGCCCAGGTGGGGCGTTTCCATTCCTCGGACCCGATGCTGAACGACATTTGGGAAATCAGCCGCCACACCACCCGCCTGTGTATGGAGGACACCTTCGTGGATTGCCCGGCATATGAGCAGGTCTTCTGGGTGGGAGACGCACGCAACGAAGCGCTGGTGAACTATTATTTATTTGGCGGAAGCGATATCGTGAAGCGCTGTCTCAAGCTGGTGCCCGGCTCCCGCTTCCAATCCGACCTGTATGTGGATCAGGTGCCCAGCGGCTGGAACAGCGTAATTCCCAACTGGACCTTCTTCTGGATTACCGCCTGTGCGGAATATGTGCAGTTTACGGGAGATGCGGATTTCGCTGCGGAAATATACCCCCATGTCCGTTTTACCCTGGATGCTTACCGGCAGCGGCTGGATGAGCATGGACTGCTGAATATGGAGGGCTGGAACTTCCTGGACTGGGCGCCGCTTGACCAGCCCCGTAACGGAACGGTGGCTCACCAGAATATGTTTTTGGTCAAGGCGCTGGAAACCGCCGCTATCCTGGCGGATTACACGGACCCGGCAGCGGGCGGGGAATTGCGCCGGCAAGCGGCCGAGCTGAAGGCCGCCATCAACCGGCGGCTCTGGGCGGAGGAGAAGCAGGCTTATGTGGATTGCATCCACACCGACGGGGCTTTCTCCGCCGTGTTCAGCATGCAGACCCAGGTGGCGGCGTTCCTGGCCGGTGTGCCGGATGGGGAGAAGCAGCGGCGGGTGGAGGACATGATCCAGTCCCCGCCGCCGGAGTTTGTCCAGATCGGCAGCCCCTTTATGTCCTTCTTCTACCACGAGGCGCTGGCCGCCCTGAACCGCTTCGATCTGCTGTTCGCCGATCTGCGCAGCCGGTACAGCGAGATGGTGAATGAGGAAGCCACCACCTGCTGGGAAACCTATCCCAAGCCGCTGCAGGAACGGGCGCATCCTCTGGAGCTGACCCGCAGCCATTGCCATGCCTGGTCCGCCGGACCCGGATATTTCCTGGGCAAATATGTCTTGGGAGTCCGCGGGGAAAACGACGGCTGGAGCCGGATTGCCGTGGAGCCGCAGATCGGCTCCCTGGACTGGGCCCGCGGCGCAGTGCCCCTGCCCTCCGGCGGGCGGGTGGATGTGTCCTGGCAGGCGGACCGGCAGAACCGCATCATCCGCATCCGGGTGGAAGCGCCTGCCGGGATTAGCCTCCGGGTAGCCGCCCCCGAGGGTTACACCGCCCAGGTGGAGGAGGTCCGGCTGGGGTAGCTTGGACTGGGCAGGGATGAGCCGGAATCCTCTCCCTGCGCCAGTACCGGCAGCTTCAACAACAAAGAGAGAGGCGCATCGCAGCCTCTCTCTTTGTTGTTCCGTTACTGCGTAACCGTTGTCGCCTGTTAACGCTAGGACCGGTTCAATGTGCTGTGCCGGTACCCGTAAAGGAAGTAGATGCACAGGCCGATGACCAGCCAGACCAAGAAGGCCACCCAGGTGAACAGCTCCAACTGGAGCATCAGGTAACCGCAGGAGAGCACGCTCAGGCTGGAGATCAGCGGCACACAGGGAACCCGGAAGCCGCGCCGGAGCTCCGGCTGGGTACGGCGCATAACCCATACGCCAAGGGATACCACGGAGAAGGCAAACAGCGTGCCGATGCTGGTCAGACTGGCCAGGCGGCCCAACGGGATAAAGCCTGCAATCACCGTCACGGCTGCACAGATCATCCACGTGCTCACCGCCGGCGTTTGGGTTTTGCGGTTCATGCGGGACAGAATGCCCGGCAGCAAACCATCCCGGGACATGGCATAGAACAGCCGGGATTGGCCGAACAGCAGCACCAGCAGCACGGTGGTAATCCCGGCAATGGCGCCAAGGGACAACAGGCCGGCCGCCCAATCCTGGCCGATGTATTCCAGGGCAAAGGCTACAGGGTTCTTGACATTAAGCTGCGTATAAGGGACAATTCCCGTCAGAACCAGGGATACAACCACATAAAGCAGCGTGCAGATGGCCAGGGACGAAATAATCCCAATCGGCATGTCCCGCTGAGGATTGCGGACCTCCTCCGCGGCTGTGGATACACTGTCAAAACCAATGTAAGCGAAGAAGATGGCGCTGGCGCCGGAAGCGACCCCCTGGAAGCCGAAGGGCATAAAGGGAGTCCAGTTGCTTGGTTTCACGTACCAAACCCCAATGACGATAAACAGCAGCACCACAGCAATTTTGATGACAACCATAAAGGTGTTGAACCGGGCGGTTTCCTTGACGCCCCGGGTGAGCAGGAAGCCGATCAGGAGAATAATCAGCGCTGCCGGAAGATCGAAGTAGGTGCCGTTGGCCGGATCGAAGGCGTTTGAAAGGGCATGGGGAACATGCAGCCCAAAGCCGCTTAAGAGACTCTGGAAATAACCCGACCAGCCGCTGGCGACGGCGGATGCGGCCACCCCGTATTCCAAAATCAAATCCCAGCCCAAAATCCATGCCAAAAGCTCGCCAAAAGCGGCGTAGCTGTAAGTATAAGCGCTTCCTGCCGCAGGAACGGTGGAAGCAAACTCCGAATAGCACAAAGCTGCGAACACACAGGCAATTCCCGCAATAATAAAGGACAAGACCAAAGCGGGCCCGGCATGCTCCGCCGCCGCCACGCCGGTGATTACAAAAATACCCGTACCGATAATGCAGCCCACACCCAGCATCGCCAGATCAAAGGCTCCCAACGACTTGCTCAGCCCCACGCTGCCGGAATGCCCCCCGTGATCTGCACCGAGCAAAGTCGCAACACTTTTCCTCCGAAACAAATTCATGCTGTCCGCACTCTCCATCCATTCAACGTTTCAATGCTTTACCCTGTTAAACCAAATCTGACATCCTTTGTTATCTTCTATTAAACATAGGTCAATATTCTGTGACTTTTATCACATCTCCTGCCTATTTATTTATTATTCACATATTGGTCAATTAATTAGGACATCACTTCCAGTGTTCCCTAATTCATGCTCTCTATGAATGAATGGATCGATGCAGGCAATGAGGGCAAAAAAAGACACATCCTTATAGATGTGCCGTTCCGAAAGGATGTGCCTATCCTTTGATCGCCCCGATCATGACCCCTTTGACAAAATACTTTTGCAGGAAGGGGTACACCAGCAGAAGAGGAACCAGCATAACCACAACCCCCGCCGACCGGATGGATTCCGGTGTGATCAGTTGTTGGGCCTCCTCCGGGCTGATATTGTTCAGGCTTTGCAGCAGGGACTGGTTGGCCACCATGCTCTGCACCAGCACCGACAGGTTGTATTTGGCCGTCGAATTGATATTAATAAGCAGGCTCTGGAAGGCATTCCAGTATCCCACGCCGTAGAAAAGAGTCAGAGTGGCCAGCACCGGCAGGGACAGGGGCAGCACGATCCGGGCCAAAAGACGCCATTCGCTGCAGCCGTCCATCTCGGCAGCCTCATAAAGCTCCTCGGGGATATTTTCAAAGAAGGATTTCAGAACCATCATGTTGTAGGCGCTGACCAATCCCGGCAGCCACAGGGCCCAATACGTATCCAGAATGCCAAGCGCGCGATTCACCAGAAACCCGGGAATCAACGGAACCCCCATCAGCATGGTGAATACGATGGCCAGCGTCAGAAACCGTCTGGCGTAGAAGTACTTCCGGGCCAGCGGATAGGCGGCCAGAATGGTAAAGACCATGCTGAACAGGACGCCGCCCGCAGTAATGATCACACTGTTCTGGAAGCTGCGGATAATGGGTGTGCCCTTGATCAGGGTTTCGTATGACTCCAGTGTAAACTCCACCGGGAATATGCCCACGTTTCCGCTGGCAATGGCCCCGTAGCTGCTGAAGGAAAGGGACACGATATTCATCAGGGGAAGCAGGCAGCTCAAGGCGGCCAAAATCAGCAGACAATTGTTGACGATATAAAAAATTCGTTCGCCTCTTGTCATTTTCATAGCGGGTAAGCTCCTTTCACCACAGGGATTGGTTGAATTTGCGGGCCAGCTGGTTCGCGGTGAGCACCAGAGTGAAGCCGATCACCGACTCAAACAGTCCCATAGCGGTGGTTATGCTGTACAGGCCGCTTTGAATGCCGATGGTGAAAATGTAGGTGCTGATCACATTGGACACATCGGAGACAACAGCGTTCTGAAGGTTGTACACCTGATCGAAGCCAACCTCCATGATCCGTCCCATGGACAGAATGGACATCAGCGTAATAATGGGGAGAATGCCGGGCAAGGTCACATGCCAGATTTGCTTCAGCTTGCCGGCTCCGTCCAGCGCTGCGGATTCATACAGGTGGGGATCGATGCCGCCCACTGCCGCCAAATAGATGATGGCGCTGAAGCCGGCCTCCTTCCAGATGCCCGAGCCGAAGAAAATGGCCAGCCATGAGCCGGTTTGGTACAGGAAGGTGATCGGCTCGCCGCCCAGCTTGACGATCAGGGCGTTGATGGCCCCGGCCTGGGTGCCGAACAGCGTAACCACGATGCCGCCGATAATAACCCAGGAGAAAAAGTGGGGCATGTACAAAAGCGTCTGCACCGTTTTCTTCAGCCACGTTTTCCTGACCTCATTGAGCATCACCGCAATCAGAATCGGGAACGGAAAGCCGATGATGATAGAAAGCAGGCTGATCATAAAGGTGTTCCGGATGATCAGGATGGTCTGGGGGTTGCTGAAGATCATGCGGAAATTGTCCAGACCGGCCCAGGGGCTGCCCAGCACCCCCTGAACCAGATTGTAATTCTTGAAGGCTATAATATTGCCCAGCATAGGAACATATTTGAAGGTAATGAAAAAAACAGCAACCGGCAAAAACATCAGGAGAAGGGGCAGATTCCGCCGCAGCCGTCCGCCGCCCCGTCTTTTTACGGAAATGCCGATCTTCTTGCTTACCGCCCCGCGGGCATTGGTTTGTATGATTTCATTCGCGCTTGATTTCATCATTCCGCTCCTTTCGGGACCGCTGCAGGAGCGGAAATCTCCCAGCTAGTAAAGTCCCACCGTATCCCGCCGCACCCCGGCTTGCATGACATCACTCCGCTGCCCAGGTCCGAATGAAGATGCCGGTTGTCCAGCAAGGGCCAGCTTTCGTAATCCACGTCCTCATCATTAACCTGCCTTGCCCCGTCATATTGGATAAACAGCTTATCCCCTCCGGGCACGATGAAGGAAACTGCCGGCCGGCTGCCCTCCAGCTCCGCTTGGATATCCGTTTCCTCCAGAACCCGTCTGCGGAAGCCTGCCAGCTCCAAGTGAATCCGGACGCTCTCTGCGGCTTGCTGCCTGTCCCGCTCCGCCCTGTCGGGTTCGGCCGTTACCACAAGCACTGCATTCCGCAGCCCTTTGCTGCGCATTCTGTCTTCCCCCGCTGCCTCTGTCCAGGTCCACGGGCTCAAGGTTTTGAAGGCAAACAGAACCGTGCCTCCATGAACAAATGTCCAGCCTTCCCCTTCCTCCAGCAATTGGACCGCTGCAGGATCAATAAACCCGTCTATATAAGGATCACGGTCCGAGGCAAAGGGCTGTCGGGGACCGTACTTATAGCTTTCGCCGGAAGGAATGCAGTACAGCGCCACAAGCGCTCCTTTGTGCTGAAGCACCTGCTCGTAAGGGGATGAGCCCAGCCATTTGCCCACATAATCCTCGGTTTCATAACCGAAATCCGGGCAAGGATGAGTGAAAAAGAAGGTGCTCCGGTGAGCGTCCGCGTCCCATACCAGGGACCAGCGCCTCATTTGGCCCGACCAGACAATATCTCCCTGGCTGCCGTCCCACATGCTTCCCAGGGTGTAGCCCGGCGCCGCCCAGTTGACCTTGCGCACGCCCCGGCGGCTGATATAGCCGTAGCCTTTGGAGCGGCCGTTGCCCGCTTGATGGGTCAAATGCCCGTCATGGGGCTCTTCCTCCGCCGCAGCGGCATCATGGGTTTCCCGGTGGAGGAAGGATACCTCCCGTTCCCGGGCCGCCGCCACCAGCACATCGGGGGCACGGTAGCCCGATAAGGCCAGAATGGAGCTGTAATGGGGCTCTCCCAGGGAAAAGTCCGGTTCCCGTCCGCCAAAATACAGCCAGGAGGAAGCAATCCCGCCCTCTGCCGCTCCATGCTCATTGGTGGGATGATAATCCCGGGAATGGGCTCCGGTGAAGCGCCCGTTCAGCCATTCCCCCGCCGTGTTTGCCAAATACCAGTCCATCATCATTCCCGCCTGCTTGGCAAGCCTGGGGTCTTCCGAAAAATCGTACAAGCTGGCCACAGCCGTGAGGTAAAACACACAATATGTGGTGGAATCGAATTCACCCTGCCCGTAGCGGACAACCCGTGAGAAGTAGCGCTCCAGATACGAGACGCACCGATCCTTGATTTCCGCCGCGAGGCTCCAATCCGGCCAGCGCTGCGCAGCCAGATACCCTGCCGCCGCATGCATGATCCGGTGATTCTCCGTGCCGCCCTCCAGCCGGTAATGGTCCTTGGCAATAAGATAAGTCTTGATGCTGCCGGCCAGCTCCTCACTCATTTGTCCGCCGAAGCGGTACAGGCAATCCACCAGCCCGTGACGGACAAACATCGATTCTCCTCCGGGATCCTTGCAAACCTCTGCCAGTCTATCCATCGCCCAGTCTGCATCCATCCCCAAGCCGAGTCTGCCGATAACCAGAAAAACATTCCTTCTGGACCGGTCCCAGTCCGGCACCGCAAGCCCGGGCAGTTTCTCCAGAAGATGCCGCGCCCGCTTGCGGAACTGCTCTTCCAGCGCTGCATCCAGCGACAGTATTGCCCTTTCCCCATGCGTATTCATCATACTCACTCCGTTTCCGTTCTTTACGCCTGTGCCGTTCTGCCTGCGCTTGAAGCACCCGGAAGAACCGGCCGGCAGGCGGAAGGTCTCCCCTCCCCCTGCCGACTTGGCCCCATCCGCGGAATGCCCCGGGCAAGCTTTTTTTATTTCTTCAGCATTTTCTCCGCCTCTGCACCGAATTCATAAAGATCCTTCAGCATGAAGGCTGTATCCTTGTTGGCGCTGTACCACTTGGCATAGAACTCATCCACCTTGACGCCGCCGGCGGCCTCCCAGGTTTTCTTCGAGGCGTCCAGCGCCTGCTGGGCCGTGAAGGACTTGCCGCTGACAATGGCCTTCAGCCAGTTGTCCTTGATTTGCTGCTCCACATTTTTGCTCACCATGGTCAGATCGGCAGGCAGCACAGGCAGATATTCCGGCTTCAGGGTAGGAATCGGGCGGTCCTTGCTCACGTACGCGGCGTTGGCGTCATCAGAAAGCTTCAGCAAAGCCGTTTGCGTATCATTTTTCGGCTTAAATGTTGTATTTCCCCACAGAAGGGTGGAGCTCATCATGGCCAAGTCGCCGGTGTACGAGGCCTCAATTTTATTCTTCTCCGCATCGATGGTTTCCGGCACGCCATCGCTGTTGCGCTTCCAGTGAACACCCTCCAGCCCTTTGGAAACAGTAAGGGAAACATCGGGCTTAATCATAAAATCGATATATTCCATAACCGCTTTTTGATCCTTGGCCTTGGCATTCACAATGCCCACCATCTGGATTGGGCTGGAGATAACAGGACTGAATTGTCCGTATTGGGTAGACGGAAGGGGAAGAATCGCCAGCTTCATGTCCGGAGCATTTTGCTTAAGGGTGTCATAATCCTTTTCTCCGATGCTGGTGTCAAGACTGCCTTGGTACAGATAGATGCCCAGCTTGCCGCTCAGGAAATCCTGCTTGGCCTTTTCACCATTCTTGTCCGCTAGGAAGTCCTTATCAACGATACCGGCGTCAAACAACTTCTTTTGGAAGTCTACAGAGGCGGCCAGTCGGTCCCACTCGTGAATAAAGTTATTTCCGTCCACCCGCCAGGCCACTTCCCCGTACCCGAACATGTGGCCAATGATGGAGAAGGCATTGCCGCTCAGGTTCACACCGAAGGTATCCTTCTTGCCGTTGCCGTCCGGGTCCTGCTCGGTAAAGGCTTTGGCCACAGTGAACAGCTCGTCGGCAGTTTTGGGAGTGGACAGCTTCAGCTTATCCAGCCAGTCCTGACGGATAAAGATAGCATGGCCGGACACCAGCCTCGAAACCTTGCCGATTTCATACAACTTGCCGTCATCCTTGGTCCCGAGCTTCTTCAATTGGGGGAACTGCTTCATCAGATCCTTATAGGTGGTGCTGTATTTCTCCACCATATCGTCAATGGGCGCCAGCAGCTTTTGGCTGTACCACAGATTACGGTAGCCGGTATCATATTCCAGAATAAGGTCGGGAGCGCTGTTGCTGGCAAACAGGGTGTTCAGCTTCTGCAGGGATTCCCAGCGGGGAACCGTAACATATTGCACATCCACAGGGCCGTTCTTGTTGATCCACTCCGTCCAGCGGTTTTTGTCCCAATTGCCTTCTTGGGGAGGAATGTTGTTGCGGTCGTAGACGGTAGCCGTAATTTTGCCTCTTACCGCAGCGGACGGCGCCGTCGATGCGGCGGTTGCAGAAGCGCCTGCAGTGGGGCTTGTGCTGTTGGTTGCGTTTGAATCATTGCTGCCGCAGCCGGCCAGAAGCAATCCTGCCGCTGTCACCATTACCGCGCCGCCTTGTGCTTTCTTCATCCAATTTTGCTTTGCCATTCTTGTAAATCCCCCTTCGCATGGATAGATGCGTGTGCTTCACTAAAGCGCTTACCCGCAGGATGCTGTCATCCGTTTGGGCGGCTCACCGCTTCGTAAAGCTCCTCGAATGCAGAATACAACAGCCGGAAGGCGCCGGGCAATTTACATGTTTCCAAAGGCTAGCCGATAGGCCAAAAGCCGAAGCTAACCGGGAAGCCACGATAAACCAAACAGAAAAAATCGGATGCTAAATGGGGGAAAAAGCCTGATATACCGCCATTATTTCCGATATGTGCCAATCGGCATCAGATTTCTTCCATAAACACCCAGAGCAAGCACATCTGCGCCCGCCATTTTTCATTTCTGCGATGGCCGCATGGCCGTGGGAATTTTAACGGAAGTGAGCGCCCCTATTTTGCCGAAAAGCGGTATTTTGGGATTCTAACGGAAGCCAGTACCCTTATTTGAGCCCTAATGACTCCAAACGCTCCCCTGCTCCCCAAATAGCGGCGCCGGCCGCCGTTAGAATTTTTCGAGGACGGTTATGGAGGAAATAAGGGCTGCAGCTTCCGTTAGCTTTCCCAACGCTGGCGGAATAGCATCGTGTCCCTTCACCTTGCTGCTGCGTCCATAGCCCCTAACTCCCGCAAAACCAAAAAAAGACCGCCGCCCTCCCACTCAAGGAAGAGCACGCGGCCCTTGACGATGGCCTGCCGCGCATAGGCCCTGCCATAGCCAGCCAAATTAGGGCCTGTCACCCTATCCGGCATGGCTTTTGCGGAAATCGCCGGGGGTGACCCCTTCGATTTTTTTGAAAGCGCGGATGTATGAAATATCGTGGATGTATCCTACCGCATTGGCGATCTGCTGCAGCGAAAGCGACGTTCCCGTCAGCAGCTTTTTGCTCTCCTCAATCCGGACGCGTACCATAAAATCCACCAGTTTTTCGCCGAAGGCTTCCTTGAAGAGACGGCTCAGATATTTGCCGTTAAGCCCGAACTGGTCGCACAGATGTGTCAGCGACAGATCCGGGTTGGCATATTCCATTTCAATGTATGCTTTGACTTCCTTCATCAGGGCAAGGTGGCTCCGGCTCTCCCGGAAAGCCTTCAGCCGCAGTTGGAATGCCTCCAGAATCCCCCGGAAGCGTACCTCCGTATCTTCCGCCAGATCGAACTGCTCCTTGATCCCGTGAAGCTGCGGCTCCGTCTCCTCCCGCCAGTCATTCTGGATTTCCTCGGGAAATTCGGAGAGCTCCCGCCGCAGCTGCCCGATAATCGCCTCCAGGAGGCGGATATGCTCATCGCGGGTAAAGCTTTTGCTACGCTGCTCCTCAAAAATATCCGAAAACAGCGGCCGCCAGTCGGGTTCTCCGGCACGGAAAGCATGGGCAAAGCTGCGCAGCTCCTTGCTGTCATAGGGCAAACCGCCGCCGCTGTCGTCAGACGACTGGTCCCGCTGTCGGATAATCCGGTTCAGTCCCAGGGCAGGCTTGAAGGACAGCGCCTTGGATGCCGTCCGGTAGCCGGGGGGCAGCCCAGCCAACTCCCCCGTAGCCGCCCCAATCCCGGCCGTTACCGTAAACTCTAGATTATGCTCCACCCACGCCCTGACCTGCTCCGCTAAACCGGCCACCAGCAGCTCGCAGGCCTCCGGCGAACCCTCAATCCGGTATAAAGCCGCCACGCGGTGCTGGTCGGTCCATTCCGTCCAGACCTCCATGGGCAGCGCTTCCTTCTCTGCCACCTCGCGGATGACACTGATAAGCACAAATTTCAGCAGAGAAAAGTCCCGGTAGGTATATTTCCCGGTGACCTCGGCGTATCTATCGATTTCGTACAGGGCCAATGCCATGGATTCGCCTTCTCCAGGTATCTTCATGCCGAAGCGGCGCAGCTCCTGCTCCCATTCCTCCCGCCCGATGGCCCGGTAGCCCTCCAGCAGCTCCAGAAAAAAGTGCCGCCGGCGGAATTGGGAGTCCTCCTCATGCATTTTGCGGAACGTATCCGATTCCTCAATCAGCCTGTCAATGGCCCGTTCGATGAAGCGGAATTCATCCTCACCCTTTTTGCCCGACGCCTCGTTCTTCTTGGCCGCATATTCCTCCACCCGGTTGATCAGCGATTCAATGGGGCGGTAATTGCGCTTGGTGATAAAGGTGATCCAGGCCGAACCGGCCAGCACCACGCCCACGCCGATAGCTGCCCAGATATAGGAGAACACCGAGAAAAATTGAAAAATCTTAATATCGTGAACCCCGCTCCGGTAAGTCCAGCCGGTATATGGGGAAGTGATTTCCGTCAGAATGGAGCCCGGAAGCGAGCCGTTGGGGTTGGAGCTCAGCATCAGCGAGCCGCCCCCGTCCCGAACCTCCAGATAGCTGATGCTGGAATTGGACAGCTCCACCAGCATCCGCTCCAGATTGTGCAGGCTGATATTCACCACAACCAGACCCTCGCCCCCGGTCAACAGCGGGAACTTCCGGGTAATGGACACCACCTCCGGCGTTCCCGTATCCTGGCCGGGCAGCTCCTGGTAACGGCGCACCTTGGAAAGCTGGTATAACTCCGGGACCTGCTTCATTTGCTCAATAAAGGCCCTGTCGCCAAAGTTGCTCACCGGCAGCAGCATATTGCCGCTCAGCACCGTGGAATCCGCCGTCCGGTAGAGATAGACGGAATCAATGTAATTGTTGTAGTTGGACAGTTGGTTAACCTTCTTGGAAATCTCATATATGGTATACGGCTGCTGTTCATCCTGGGTCGAGGCGAAAAATTGCTTCAATAAAGTAGCGGACTCGATCTCTTGAACCAGCATGCTGTCGATTTCCTTCATAGTATGATCGATCAATTGAATCACATGATTCACATACGCGCTGTTAGCGTTGACAGTCTCGCGGTGGGACAACTGGCTGATCAGCAAAAAGGTGAGCACAATCAACACCGATACAAGGGTGAAAAAAACCGGAAAATACGATAAGAGCAATCGGTAAAACCATTTTTTTCTCTTCAATCGCAAGGCGCCTCCCGGGGGTATGACGGAACCCCTTCCATCTCTATGCCTATCTTACCCTATCTTCCTAGCCTTGCCTACCTGAAAGCCAAAAACGCCCGGGCTCCCAAAGAGGGCTCCAGGCGCTTCTTCCATTATAATCCTAAATCAGCGTAACATTGTTCCGGGCTGCGGTCTGGCTGGAGCGTTTATCCAAAAGCCGGTTCACGGCATGAACATACGCCTTGGCGCTGGCCTCCAGAATATCGGTGCTGATGCCGCGGCCGGAGACGGCAATGCCGTTCTGGCGCAGCACCACATGAACCTCGCCCAGGGCGTCCTTGCCGTGGGAAACGGACTTGATGGAGTAGTCGCCCAGTTCCACCTCTTCCTTGGTCACCTTGTCGATGGCCTTGTAGATGGCATCTACCGAGCCGTTGCCGATGGCCACCTCGTCAAACAGCTCTCCATCCAAAGTGCGGATGCGCACCGTAGCCGTAGGCACCGACTGGTTGCCGTAGGAAACCTGCATGGTTTCCAGAGTGAAGGCCTCGGGGATGGAAACCAGCTTCTCGTCCAGAAGGGCGCGGATATCCTCGTCGCCCACTTCCTTCTTTTTGTCCGCCAGATCCTTAAACTTGGCAAAAGCGGCATTAAGCGCATCCTCCGCCAAATCATAGCCCAGATCGATGAGCTTCTCCCGGAAAGCATGGCGGCCGGAGTGTTTGCCCAGCACCAGCTTGCTTTCCTTCAGGCCGATGGTCTCCGGTGAAATGATCTCGTAGGTGGTTTTCTCCTTCAGCATGCCGTCCTGATGGATGCCCGATTCATGGGCAAAAGCGTTGGCTCCCACAATGGCTTTGTTGCCGGGAACCACCATGCCGGTAAGCTTGCTCACCAAGCGGCTGGTGCGGGCGATTTCATCCAGCTGCAGGCCGGTCTTGGCCTGGAAAAAGTCCTGGCGGGTGTGGAGCGCCATAGCCACTTCTTCAATCGCCGTATTGCCTGCACGCTCGCCGATGCCGTTGACGGTGCCCTCAATCTGGTCGGCCCCGTTCAGAATGGCCGCCAGCGCATTGGCCGTGGCCATCCCCAGATCGTCATGGCAGTGGGCGGACAGCTGGATGTTCTCAATGCCCGGCACGTTTTCCTTCAGGGTTTTGAAAATGTTGCCGAACTCCGCCGGATACAGGTAGCCCACCGTATCGGGAATATTGACCACCGTGGCTCCCGCCCGGATGGCCATGGCTGTCACCTCGCAGAGGAAGTCCAGCTCCGTCCGTCCGGCGTCCTCCGGGGAGAACTCCACCTTGCCGAAATATTTCCGCGCATACCGGATGGCCGCCTCGGCGGTTTCCAGCACCTGATGCTTCTCCATCTTCAGCTTATATTTCCGGTGAATGGGAGAGGAGGCCAGGAACAGATGGAGGCAGGGGTCCTGGGCACCCTTCAGCGCCTCCCAAGCCGCATCGATATCCTGAACCCGGGAACGGGACAGCCCGATGATGGTGGAGCCCTTCACAGCGCCGGCCACCGCCCGCACCGCCGCGGAGTCGCCGGGAGAGGCGGCGGGGAAACCCGCTTCGATCCGGTCTACCCTCAGCCGCTCCAGTTGGAGGGCAATCTCCACCTTCTCCGACCTGTTCAGGTTCACGCCCGGCGACTGCTCGCCATCCCGGAGTGTGGTGTCAAAAATATAAATTTTCCGCATGATCATCACCTCCAGGAAATATGCCCCCTATCGGGGAAAAACGGCCTGCGCATCACGCACAGGCCGCATGTCCGGCAGACTGCCGGCAAGAGCTTACTTCTTGATCCAGTGCATCATTTCGCGCAGCTGGCGGCCGGTAACCTCCAGCAGATGCTCGGACTCGGCGCGGCGGGTAGCGGTAAGGAAGGCGCGGTTGGACTGGTTCTCCAGGATGAAATCCCGGGCAAACTTGCCTTGCTGGATATCGGACAGCACACGCTTCATTTCCTTCTTGGTTTCGTCGGTTACAATGCGGGGGCCGGTAACATAGTCGCCGTATTCCGCCGTGTTGGAGATGGAGTGGCGCATAGCCGCCAGACCGCCTTCGTAGATCAGGTCCACGATGAGCTTCAACTCGTGGAGACACTCGAAGTAGGCCATTTCCGGAGCATAGCCTGCTTCCACCAGGGTTTCAAAACCGGCCTTGATCAGAGCGGAGGTACCGCCGCACAGTACGGCTTGTTCGCCGAAGAGGTCGGTTTCGGTTTCTTCACGGAAGGAGGTTTCGAACACGCCGGCGCGGGTGCAGCCGATGCCCTTGGCATAAGCCAGGCCGATTTGGGTAGCCAGACCGGTAGCATCCTGATGGACGGCAACCAGACCCGGAACGCCGAAGCCTTCCACATACGTGCGGCGAACCATGTGGCCCGGGGATTTAGGAGCAACCAGCAGCACGTCCTTGTCGGCGGAAGGCACGATTTGGCCGAAGTGAACGTTGAAGCCGTGGGAGAACATGATGGTGGCGCCCTTCTTCAGGTTGGGCTCGATTTCATCCTTGTACACCTTGGCTTGGGTTTCGTCGGGCAGAAGGATTTGGATGACATCCGCTCTGGCGGCTGCGTCGGCTACTTCCAGCACTTCGAAGCCGTCGTTCTTGGCGGTTTCCCAGGACTTGCCGGGGCGGAGGCCGATGATCACGGACAGGCCGCTGTCACGCAGGTTTTGGGCTTGTGCGTGGCCTTGGCTGCCATAGCCGATGATTGCGATTGTTTTTCCTTGAAGCACACTCAGATCTGCGTCTTTTTCATAGAAAATCTTGGCCATTGCAATATTTCCTCCTTGGATGTACGCCTGATGGGCGTCAATAGTTCAAGTCCCTCCGAAGCGGACGCCGCAGAAGGCGGTGTCTCCGGGCTGACCCTGGGGGCCGCCTGCAGCTTGACGGATGTTTCGCCGGCGCAGGTTGCCGGATGTCTGCCGGTTGCCGTCTTCTCGGGCGTCCGCTCCCGGATGGGAAGCTTGTTCTTGCTTGGCGGGGCCCGCCTCCGGCCTCCTTGGGGAGGAGACCAGGCTGATTAACCCCTATTATAACTCCAATCATGTAAAGCATTAAAGTGGGAAAATTAAAATTTACCGTTTATGCTGCTAAAATCAGACGTTGGGCGGAACTGAGGAGCGCTTAAACGGGAAATCCGACTCAGTTTCAACCGTTACGGAACTAAAGCGCCTTTATCCCCTGGTTTTCGCTGCCTACCCGCCAAATTCCCTCTGTAAGAGTCGCACAGTTCCGCTACAACCCATGCCAGCGGAATTTCGGCGATTAAGAGCCGCTGAGTTCCGCTAGAATCGACCGGTGCAGGACGTCAGCAAAGGTAGAGTACAATCAGCCCCGGCAACCATCACCTTACTTGACTGCGCCCCGCACCATGGCGGTGGCTCCCGTCCGGGACAGCTCCTTGATCCGGTACGGCCGCAGCACCTCTACCATGGCATCGATTTTTTCGGAATCGCCCACCACCTGAACGATCATGCTGCTGGGGCCGATGTCCACCACCGAGGCCCGGAAGGTTTCCACAATGCTGACAATCTCGGGACGCGCGGACGGCTCGGCATGGACCTTGATCAGGGCCAGCTCCCGGGCCACCATGGGGTTGGCGCTCAGATCCACCACCTTGATGACGTCAATGATCTTGTAGAGCTGCTTTTCCACCTGCTCCATAGTCTTATCGTCGCCAGTGGTTACGATAACCATCCGGGAGAGGCCCTTCTCCTCGGATTCCCCCACCGTGATGCTTTCAATATTAAAGCCCCGCCGGCCGAAGAGGCCGGCTACCCGCTGCAGGACCCCGGGCTGGTCATTCACAAGAACTGATATAGTGTGCTTCGTCGGCTTCATTCACTTCATCCCCCATCAGCATCTCATCTATCGTGCTTCCAACCGTAACCATGGGATATACATTTTCGTGCTTGCGGACCACAAATTCCACCAGAACGGGACCATCGGTATCCAGCGCTTCCTGCCAGACCGCCCGGGCTTCCTCCTTGTTCCGGGCCCGCAGCCCCTTCACCCCATAAGCTTCCGCCAGCTTCACAAAATCGGGGCTGCCCTCCAAATCGATATGGCTGTAACGATTCTCGTAGATGATCTCCTGCCACTGCCGAACCATGCCCAACACCTGGTTGTTGATGACCACAATCTTCACCGGAATCTTATTCAGGGCGCAAACGGCCAGCTCCTGGGAGCACATCTGCATGCCGCCGTCGCCGTTGATCGAGATAACCAGCCGGTCCGGATTGCCCATCTGGGCGCCGATGGCCGACGGGAAGCCGAAGCCCATGGTGCCCAGGCCGCCGGAGGTGACCAATGCCCGGGGATGATTGAACTTGTAATATTGGGCCACCCACATTTGATGCTGGCCTACGTCGGTGGTGACAATGGCCTCACCGTTGGTGGTTTCATGCAGCATTTCGATAACCCATTGGGGCTTCAGCTCTTTGTCCGAATCGTTGTAGCGAAGCGGGAAGTTTCGTTTGCTTTCGGCGATCTCCGCAATCCAGGCCTCCGAGTTGGCCCGTTTGGCCTTGGTGTTGGCGTAGGCCAGCACATATTTCACATCGCCGACACAGGGGATGTCCGTAGGCACGTTTTTGCCGATTTCCGCCGGGTCCACATCAATGTGGGCAATCTTGGCCTTGGGAGCGAAGCCCGCCAGCTTGGAGGTTACCCGGTCGTCGAAGCGGGCGCCGATGGAGATCAGCAGATCCGCGTTCTGGATGGCCATGTTGGCGGTATAGGTGCCGTGCATGCCGGGCATGCCCATCCACAGCTCATGTGCGCTGGGGAAGCCGCCCAGGCCAAGCAGAGTAGTGGTGACAGGAATCCGGGTTTTATCCACAAATTCGACCAGCTCCTGGGAGGCGCCCGCATACACGACGCCGCCTCCGGCCAGAATGACGGGGCGTTCGGCCTTTTGGATGGCCGCCAGGATTTTTTCTACCTGCTTCTTGTTGGGGTCCGTGGTAGGGTTATAGCCGCGGATGCTGATTTTATCGTCAATGGCAGGCTTGAATACCGTCGTATGGGACGAGATGTCCTTCGGGATATCAATGAGCACGGGACCCTTGCGTCCGGTGTTGGCGATATGGAAGGCCTCGTGGATCACCCGCGGCAAATCCTCTACATTGCGCACCAGATAGTTATGCTTGGTAATCGGCATGGTAATGCCGGTAATATCCGCCTCCTGGAAGGCGTCGGTGCCAATCAAGGGCGTTGCCACGTTGCCGGTGATCACCACCAGCGGCACCGAATCCATAAAGGCGGTGGCGATGCCGGTCACCAGGTTGGTGGCTCCCGGGCCGGAGGTGGCGATGCAGACGCCCACCTGGCCGGTGGTGCGGGCGTAGCCGTCCGCCGCGTGGATGGCGCCTTGCTCATGGCGGGTTAAGAGATGCTTAAAGTCGGGATTGCCGTGCATGGCGTCATAAATATATAGGACCGCTCCACCGGGATAGCCGAAGACACATTCCACGCCCTCCAGCAAGAGGCAGCGAAGCAATATTTCCGAGCCGGAAATCACATCGGGCGCCAGCAGCCTTTCTCTTAGTTCCCCATTCAGCACCTTTGCCGGATTTTCGATACTCATAGTGATCCTCCCCTCAATGTATGGAGCAAGCATAATATAAGCTGCTTCACCAGAAAACCTAAAAAACCCCTTCCGTCCCGACGCTAAAGAAGCGTACGAGGGACGAAAGGGGTTAGCTTCCGTGGTACCACCCATGGTTTGCGGCCATCCTCACGAATGACTGCCTTGACAAGTACGAGCACCGCGCATGCAACGGTCCTGATACTCCGACACAGTAACGTGTGTCCTCCCGGTTCCCCCTACTAGCCATATCCGGTGTTGCGTCCGCATATGCTTTTCAGGAAAACAGCTCCGAGGTGAGCTCGTTAATAAGGGATTAAGGCATTGGTCTCAGCTAACCCGCTGCTCTCTGGTTCATAAGAGCCCTTATCACTTCGTCCTCATCATAGCCGTTGCAGCAATTTTCTTAATATTGAGGATTATTATAGGCAACATTACGCAACGTGTCAAGGGTGATCCGTGAAAAAAACTGTTACACCGGCAAGATTAATAATCCGCCCTCCAACCTCCGTCGAGCCTCCCCCGGTTTATCAGCCACCGCAGACTGCGGCCCCATACAAGCGGCTCCACCGCGGCCAGCAGGCCGGTCATTCCCGGACTTCCGGCCAATTGCAAAACCGGCAGGCGTCCCGCCATAAACAATTTTCTCCGCCAAATCGGGTAGGCTCACGCAGATAAATGGGCCTCTCACAGAGCCGTGTGTGCGTCGAATACTCACTGCCATCCCTGCGTGTGACGATTCCGCCTTAGCTCAATAGCCTTGCTCAGCGCTTACCGCTTGTCCAGCAGCTTATGAAGCTTTCGCACCTCCTGCAACGGCAGTCCTGTGACCTCGGCAATCAGCTCGTGCTCCATACCCTTGCGAAGCATATTGCGGGCAATTTCCTCCTTGCCCTCTTCTTTGCCTTCTTCTTTGCCCTGCCTCCAGCTCGCCTTCATTCCGCTGTTGTAATTGATCAGCGCATCCTCCCGCGCCTCGTACAGCCGCCGCGTCTCTTCATCCGCGCTCAGCCACTCCAACCGCTCCTCCGTCCGGCGAATCACCTCGTCCATCTCCACCAGCTCCTTTAGTTGATCTTCCGTGATCTTGTCATCCAGAAACAGCATCCATCGATGCAGCGCGCTGCTCATATCCTTCTTGCCTTTCCGGAATTTAGGACACTCCAAAAAATGGATTTCCATCACATCTGTGAGCAGCAGCTCCCGCTCTCCATCCTCATACAGATGAAACGTCGTGTGAAACCTCTCCACTTCAAACTGGTTATAGTTCACGATATTTATCGTGATGATCTTCGGCATGTCCAGGTAGTCTCCACCCTGCTTCACCGACTCCACAATCATCTTGCCCGCATAAAACAACGTCCGCTGCGGCATGTTGAACTCATTGCGCAATTGAATCTCCAGATCATACTGGCTTTCTCCCGTCACAGCCCTGCCCTTACGTCCAGCCGACCGGCCTTGTCCTGCAGCTGCTCTTTGGTCAGCTGCTTGTTCTCCAGCAAAACCAGATCCTTAATCCACTCCTCGTCGTTGAGCCCCAGAATCGCATTCAACAAGGAGATCGTGCTCTCCTTGGACTCCTTTTCCCCGAACAGTCGCTGAAACAAGAAGTCATTCTTGGGGTTCAGCCTTACCCGCTGCCTGGTCACTCCATCCGCTCCCTTGCCTGTTTATAGTATACCATGTCATTCCTCAACCTGAACATGCGCAGCAGCGCGCTTGAACGCAAAAAAACGCCGACCCTCCCCCTCAGGGAGAACAGTCGACGCATGCTTTGCGTCCAGTTATATGAGACACCTGCACGCTTCTCAACAGAGCTACGCGCTTCAAGGAAAATCATATCACAAAAGAGAGCGGATGGCTGCACAATTTATTTTTCTTGAATAATCATCTTTTTTCTAAAATACAAAATATTTACAATACAATGAGGTGCAGATAACGCCCCTTTTATTTCCTTGGGGGGATTCTTACCCCGGTCCTTTCACAACATACAGGCGCGCCTCCCCCGGGGCAAGCTGCAGAGTAAATTCTCCGCCGAAAGGACCAATCTCCTCCAGGGTGGCCAAGTCGCGCAGCCCCGCCGCTGCACCCCCAAGGGTCACCGCCGCTGCCGCCTGCCCGCCGCCGAAATTGGCCGCCAGCAGATAGCGCTGCCCGTCCGCCCCCTGCACCGTCACCGCTCTGAGAGCGTTCTCCGTTGCGGCTGCCGCTCCCCCAACTGATGTCGTTGCCGCTGTTACTGGCGCTCCCGCTGTAATGGCAACTGCCTTGCAGCCGCCGCCTTCGGCAAGCTCCCGGGTCTCTTGGGGACCGCAGCCGGCCAGCACGGCGAAGCCTGTGTCCACCAGCACCGTATCCGGCGGCACATCCCGCATTTCATCCTGGAACGAGCTGCAAATTTCATCGGCATACAGCATGCCCAGGGTATCGGATTGATGCCGGTGCTTGATGCCGATCTGTCTCCTGCCGGGACGGTGCAGGATCAGCGGAGCGGAGCCGTAAGCCTGGACCACTCCCAGCTTCCCGTCCACATTCAGCCAGCGTGATCCCGTGTCAATCTGCTGATCCCTACCGTCCTGCAGATTTCTGCCCATCTGCTGCTCTGCGCCGCCCGCTCCCTCCAGCACCGCTTCCGTCTCCCCGTACCGGTAGGTCCTGCGGCTGCCGTTGAACACATCGTTGGGCACGTGGAGCAGCAGCCCCCGGACAGAGGTAATATAGCTGCGGTGAACGGTTTTGGCATATTGCAGCCCCACCACTGTGCAGTCATCCGGCAGCGCGGCAAAAGCCGTCTGCGACACCGCCAGCACATCCCGGCTTTGCTGCTCGGCCAGAAGCTCCTCGGAGCAGGCCAGCGCTTTTCCCCAGGTTACGAACCCGCCGTGGAAGCTGCGGTGGCCATGGGACTCCGTCTGATAAGAATTGAACGCGCCGGTTCCCTGGATTCTCCCCGCCAGATTGTAGCGCCACTCCGCCAGATCGCTGCCGTCCGCAGGCAGGCACAGCCCCTGGGGTCCCTCGGCGGCCCGCCAGGCCCAGGAGGCAATCCGCCTTTTCCCCTTCACCAGACACGCGCCATGATACGCATCCTCCCAGGCGTAAGGGACGGCAGGTTTGTACCCCTCCTTCGGCCCGGTCGCAGACAGACCGGCAAACAGCCTCCGCCAGTAGGCCCCGTAAGAAAGCGTCACCGCCCGGTCGGATTCCAGCCGGGTGTAATACAGAGGAGAGGCCCGCTTCAGATCGGCGCACCGCGCAGACAAATAGGTGCCGTCTCCGTTGGCGGCCATCTCAGTTTCCACCTGGCGAAGCCAGCCCGCCTCCAGCGCCGGACAGTCTTCATCCCCGAACAAATCCGCCGCCAGCATAAGGGAGGGAAGCAGGTAGTCCTGGCAATAGCAATACCTGACCCGGGTATCCCCACCGATGCGGATCAGCCGCCCGTCCGGGAACAGCATGGGCTTCACCGTGTCCCACAGCTCCTTCACATGGTGGTACAACGCCTCAGGCGGCGCAACTCCCAAGCGCTTGAAGCTGAAGTGCAGCATGGCCGCATTGGACAGGCAGATCACCATATAGCCCACATTCAGATACCCGTGGTGGTTTAGAGCATATGACTCCTCAAAAAAATTATCCCCCACAAACCATTCCGACACCGGTCTGCCGTCCAGCACCGCGGAAGACAAAGCATCGGAGGCCACCGAAATGGAGTTGACCAGAAAACGCGTCCCCTTTTCCTTGTATTCCTCCGCCCGGGGGGTATCCGGATACAGAGCCGCGGTACGGTGCAGCATGCTGCCGTTCCACAGATTGGATTCCGGCTTGTTCTGCCTGGATTCGTTCAAGGGATGACCCACCACTTCATAATGGTCCATCAGCCAGTTGCTTTCGGACACCAGCACCTTGCGCAGCAGCTCCCGGTCGGCCGCGGTCAGATGCTCCTCAATGGCCTCCACACCGTGCATCATCCGCTCCGCACCCAGCACGCTGATCCAGGTATGCCCCCAGGAGGTGCCGTCCTCACACCGGTAGCTTCCTTCCAAATGGCTTTCCAGCGTAAACCGGAGCATCCGCAAAGCCGTGTCCAGCATATCCTCCCGGGTCATGCCCGTCCGGCTGCTGTCCGTCCGGGAGTCCGCGGCCAATACCGCCAAGGCGGCAAAGGCCTTCTGATGGGTCTGCATCCCCCAGCCGTTATATCCCGTCCCATAACAAAGCAGATCTTGCCGGGCCGCAGGAGAATAGCAATATTCCCGAAACGGTTTTACCCATGGCTCCAGCAAACGCAAATAATCCGTATGCGCAATGTTGTTCATTTTTCCACCCCATTTGTAGAATGTATGCTTTACAATCTCGATTATAGGACTGGAAACGCCGGTTGTATTTAGGTATAGTAAGCTTAAGTTTGTATAAAATAAACTTTCTCATAGCCAGCATCAAAAGGCCTGTCCGCATCATTCCAATAAAGGGGGACCCGCCATGCCCGCTGCGCCAACGCTCACCTTAGCCTTCAGCGATATTGCGCCCCATGTCCGCTACGTCCAGCATATTACCCTGGACCCTGCAATCTCGGGACAACCCAAAAAGCTCTATGACCACCGCTTAACCTATATTTGCGGCGGCGCCGGTGAAATTCACATTGAGGACAGAGTCTATATCTGCCAAAAAGGGGATTTGTTCTATTGGGGGCCCGACATCCGGTATGCCATCCACAGGAACGCGGAGAATCCGCTGACCGTGATGAACATCCATTTTGACTTTACCCAGTCCCACCGGACAAAGCGGTTTATGCCCCCGGCGCCCTTTCTCCCCCAATTCCAGGCGGACCGCATTACCGAAAAGGTGGAGCTGACGGATGCGCCGCTGTTTAACCGGCCCTTTTATTTGCCCGCCTGCTTCCAAATGGAGCGCCCCTTCCTCCAGATGGCAGAGGAATACAGGCTGCAGAAGCTATTCAGCGGTCCTGCCCTGAACGGGATGCTGCTCTCCCTGCTGGCTTCCCTATACAGGCTCCTGGCCCACCAGGGAGAAGCCGGACCCAGACACCGGGAGCTGGCGGATGAGATTATGGACTATATTCACGCCAATCTGGACAAGCCGCTGACCAACCAATCCGTGGCCGCCCGCTTCAGCTTTCATCCCAACTACCTGAACCGGCTGTTTGTCCGGCATACGGCAACCCCGCTCCACCGCTACATCCTGAATACAAAAGCGGACAAGGCCATGGAGATGCTTCACTCCACAGCCCTGCCCGTTACCGAAATTGCCCGGACCCTGGGCTTTTGCGACATTAGCCATTTCTCCCGGTTTTTCAAGGAGCGGTACGGCGTCAGCCCCTCCAGCCTGCGGGCCGGCCAGCTAACCGGCAAACAGTCGGATTAAGGCAGCACCCCATCTGAAATAATAAGAAACGCATTCCCAAGACGGGTGCGTTTCTTATTACGACCGCCGTTCCAACCGAGCGGCAAGCTGTTTAACGTCCATTTCGTGTGTGGCCAGTAACTACTCAGCTATCGCGGAAAACGAGTATCCTTTTGGGTGACAACCACTCCCCGGTTCGCTGATGCCGCCAACGATCCTGGCTTTCCTTCAGAACGTTCTGAGGAATTATGTCAGCAAATTAGCCGATTAGCGGATAGGTGTGTCCATAATGCAAAAGTGCAATTAATTCATGAGTCAACTGCTGGAACGGAGGGTCATCATGCAAAAAGTGCATCTATTTCACGCGAATTTTAGCTTTTTGGCGGTTTTAAACGAAAATAAGTGCACTTTTGCATTATAGGAGCAAAAAAGAAGGCTCGCGACCATAAATAACTGCGCTTTTGCATTATAAACATTGGCAGACGCTGGCCACGACTATGAAATCAATGTATCCTGGATCTTTTTCTCCGGCCAGACATCATCTCCATCTAAGACAATATCGTGAAAAAGCCTGATTTGCTCTGGAAGTAAGCGGGCAAGGCCATGGAGATGCTTCACTCCACAGCCTTGCCCGTTACTGATATTGCCCGGACAGCCGGATTAGCGCATTACGGGCTTATGAAATTAGCCGCTTGCAGCAGGCGCTTCAGCGCCACCGCCGCCTCCGCTCTGGCGGCATTGGCCTGGGGTCGGACTCGCCCGGCGTCGTCTCCGGCGAAGAAACCCTGCCCAAGGGCATACTGCAGCGCCGGAAGCGCCCAGTCCGCCCCTTGGCCAAGATCGGTCGCCGCCGCTGTCCCCGTCGGCGACCCTCCTTCCGGCAGCCCCGCATAGCGGGCTGCCCGCTGCAGCATCACCGCCATCTCCTGGCGGGTGACAGGCTCAAGCGGGCGGAAGGCCCCGTCCGCGCCGCCCTCAATGAGACCGGCGCGGACTGCCTGCGCCACCGGCTGGGCAAACCAGGCTTCCGCGGGAACATCGCGGAAGGAAGCCCCCTCCTCCTGACCCGCAGGCAGGAGAGACAGCCCCCGGGCCAGCAGGGCGGCAAACTGGGCGCGGGTCAGCGTGCCGTCCGGCTCGAACCGCTCCGCCGACACCCCGTCCACCAGCAGCCGGGCGGCCAGCAGCCGGGCGGCCAGCATACGGATGTCCTGCTCCGCCCAATGGCCGGCCAAATCAGCAAATACCGGCAGCCCGGTTTCCACCACGGCATACCTGCCGTTGCCTGCCCGGCTCAGCTCGGCAAGCACCGCTCCGTCCTGCCGCCTGAATTGGGCCGGCACGAAACGAAGCAGCTCGCCGTCATCGTCCAGCGCCACAGCGGCCAGCCGCTCCGGCTCCAGTCCGCCGCCTGCTCCGTTCAGGATCAGACTCCTCGTTGTGTAGACTCCGCCGAAATCCGCCACCTCCTGGCGGTAATCTCCTGCTTCCACCTGCAGCCGGTAATCCAGCCACGGGCTCACCAGCTTGCCCTGCACCCGGAGAAGCTGCTCCTCCGCAGCCGGGGACAACGGCAGATCCGCCAGCCGCGCCAGCTCCAGCCGGATGACAGCTTCACCGGCGGAAGCCCCACCCGCTGCGGCAGCCCGCTTCAGAGACAGCGCCTGCAGCGGCAATTCATAGGAGTAGCCTTCCCCCTGGAAGGAGAGGGTCAGCTTCCCGTCAAGGGCTGCCAGAGCCGCTGCCGGAACCTCAGCCTGCAGTCTGTCGGCAGGCACTCCCAGCGGAATCACCAATTGGCGCAGGGCCTCCTTGCCGGAGGCTCCGGCAGCAAGCTGCTCCAGAATCCCCTTCTCCACCCTCACGGCTTCCACGCTCCCGCCGCTCGGGTCGGGAGCCGACTGGCGACTGGCGGGAAGGCGGTACACCCCCTCAGCCAGCCGCTCCACTCCCTGGGGAAGGGAAAAATTGCTCCCCGCACCCGTAGAGACAACCGGGTAGTCACCGTCCGAGGGATTGTTCCCCTCCGGGTCCGGATTGGGGTTGGGATTCGGCCTCGGGTTCGGATCTGGGTTTGGGTCTGGATTCGGATTGGGGTTGGGATTCGGCCCCGGGTTCGGATCTGGATCTGGATCTGGGTTCGGATTGGGATTCGGCCCCGGATTCGGATTAGGATTCGGATCTGGATCTGGATTCGGGTTTGGCCCCGGCTCCGAACCGGAGGAGCGGATGTGGAACGCGGCCTGCCGCACCGCCTCCCGGTTGCCTGTCCGGTCCACGCTGTAATAGCCGATGACATAATCCCCTTCCTCCGTCAAGACCACCGGCTGCCCGTACACCGTCCAACTGCTCCCTCCGTCTGTGCTGTACAGGGTCTCCCGGACGCCGGAGCCTGCGTCGTCTGCCGCCAGCTCCATGGTCACTCCGGGGGCGTAAATGCCGCCGGTTTCCTCTCCGGCCAGAGACAATCCGGATACGGGAGGCGTACCGTCCACCTGCAGGACAACCTTGTTGGAGTATGCCGGCTGCCCGTTAAATACCACTTTTGCGGAAACCCGGGCGCTTCCGTCCCCTGCGCCAACAAATCTCCCGTATACCGCTCCGTTCACCGTACCTTCATAAACCGCCTGCACAACCCCCTCCTGGCTGTTCAGAAAATGAACCTCAAGCCCCGACAGATCCGCCGCCGCTCCTCCAAGCACGCCTGTCAGCGCAAAGGGCAGCGCTTCGCCTGCCGCTATCCATTTCTCCTCAGCCTCCAGCGTCAGCTGCTCAAGCGCCGGTGCCACTATACTGAACTGGTCAAAATAATAGGTGGTTTTCACCGTTCCGTTGCCGATGCGGAGCTGAATCTTGCCCTTGCCCGTATCATTGGTGCCCGTATAGGTGAAGGAGGTCTTCAGCTGCCGCCATTCCCCATCCGTCACCGCCGTTCCCACCGCCAGATAAGAGTAGCGGGGCGTGCCTGAACCATGGTCCAGAATGATCTGGGCCACATCGGTCCCGGAGGCCAGCTTTACCCAGACAGAGATGTCATAGGAGACTCCTTTCTTCAAAACCACCTCCTGGGTAGCAGCGCCGTAAGGATTGGTCATAACTACCTTGGCGGCGCCTGCGCTTTGCCCATAGGTAACATCCGTCACCCTTGTCAACGCAGCATTATTGACGGCCCAGCCGCTTGTATTCTGCTCGAAGCCGCCGTTTAGAATTTGCTGGGCGCTCTCCCGGATGGTGAACTCATCGAAGTAGTAGGTCAGCTTGGCTGTCCCGCCGCCGATGCGCAGCTGGACGGTGGCGTTACCGGCATCATTGGTTCCGCTGTATTTGAAGGAGCCCTTCAATTGCCGCCAGGTGGTATCCACTGCAGTACCGGCGGCAATGTAGGTATAGCGGGGCGTGCCTGCGCCATGGTCGAGAATGATCTGGGCCACATCCTGGCCCGACTCCAGACGCACCCAAACCGATACGTCGTAGACCTTGTTTTTCTCCAACGCGACAAGCTGGGTGGCGGAGCCGTAATTGGCGGTCACCGACACCTTGGCCGACCCGGCGCTTTGGTTGTACGTATTGGCCGTCACTCTGCTTACCGTGGAGTTGAAGGGAGTCCATCCGGCCGCACTGTATTCGAAGCCGCCATTGTTCAGCAGATTGGCAACGGGTGTTTCGCCGGAGGAGTAGCGGAAGTCAACCCCGGCGTACATGTTCCCGGCCAGATAGTTGTCCAGATAAGTGCTGACGCGCGGTGCCCTGTCATTGGAATAGCTGACCCCGCCGTTAATAGCCAGGGCCGGAGCCGCTTGAGCTGTTGTATCGCCGTCATGCCAGGCGTCTCCGCCCTTCTCCTCCAGGCTAAGAAGATAATAAATCCGTCCCGGCAGCAGGTTCACCGGCTCATACAGCTGAGCATAGACGAATGCTCCCGGCATACTCCCTGCCATATCGACCTCGGCCTCGGCCAGAATCCCCCCGCTTGCCGCATCCACCAGCCGGAGCTTGTGGGTTTCGCTGTTTCCCGGCGCTGCAAGACGGCCCAGGGCGGTGACAGAAACGGGATTGGGCCCCGCTGTCATTTTCATCCCTGCCCAACCACTCCAGTCATGGCGCAGGGTTCCCGGCTGTACAGCGGTGATGGCAGGCAGCGTGTCGTCCAGATCCACAGGCAGCGGCTCCGGGTCCGGTTCGGGCTCAGGGATTTGCGGCTGCGGCAGAGTCACAGGCGCAGGGGTTGAGCCCGCTTTTTCATAGAGAAAATCCACGCCTGCAAAGCTGTTGCCTGCCACATCGCCGGTTTTGAAGGTGCCCGATAACCAGATCCCGATGTCCACCGTTGCGGCGGCAGAGGCAGTTACCCGCAGATTGCTGTCATACCACAGATCCTCCCCGCTCTTCTCCTCGCTCAGAATGTAATAGGCTTTCCCCGCTTCCAGGGTAACGGGCGCCGGAAGCTGCACGTAGCGGAAGTCTCCGTTGCCCGCCGCCTGGCGCATATCCAGCCGGGGGTAATCGTCAAGAATATCCGCTTTGGTGGCGGCATCCACAATTCTCATGCGGTGTACCCCTTGGCTTTCACCCAGCCGCACCCGGCCCAAAGCGGTAACAGTCAGCGGCTCGCTGCCCACAGTGACCTGCATGCCAACCCAGCCGCCCCAGTTGTTGCGGGGGGTACCCGCTTTGGAAATCTTTTGGATTAACCCCGCTTTGTCCGTGAAGCTGACCGGCAAGGGAGTTGGTTCGGGAACATACGGAGGCTCTTCCGGCATTACCGGGTCGGGAATCTGCGGGATAATATCCCGGTAAGGCGCCTCAATGCCCGCTTGCTCAATGATGGCAAGAGCCTCCGCAGGCCATGCCTCGTCGGGATAATAGAGAATATCCTCCACCACCGCCTGTGCCAGGCCGGCATTCACCTTTTTGAAATTATCCGCATAGGTCCGGCTGACTGTCAGATAGTTGGCATTGGTGTTCACATGCACTGGAATTTGAACATTGGCCATCACATTATCCCGGGCGGTAATATTGGTGCTGCCCTCATCCAGATAGATGGAGCCGTAATTATGGAGCTGCTCCCGGATATAATTGCCGCTGATTACCGTATCTTTGGAAGCGCCCAGGGTATAGATGGCTCCCCCGTCAACAAGCTCAAGCATCACGTGGTGGATATAGTTGTTTTCGATGCGGTTGTTCCAGCTTGCCGTTTGAATGGTACTCCATCCCCAGCCGATGGTAATGCCCGAATAGGGCATGTTGGCGATCTCATTATGGGATACATCCATATCCTGGGGATAAGCGGCAAACACCGCCACGGAAGAACGGTAATCCGCCCCCATTGCGTTAAAATAATTGTTCACCACATCATTGTTCCGCAGGACCTTCCCGGGATCAACGGGATTGTAGTTGTCGGACTGCCAGGTGTTCACCTCCCCCACCTGAACGCCGCTGCCGGAAATATCCGTGAACACATTGCCACGGAGCAGATTGTCGCTGCTTGCCCCGGTGATGTTCACCGCTGCACTCCCCAGCCGGGAGAAGGAGCAGCGCTCGAAGGTAATGTTCCTGCCCGTCCGGATTTCCACAGCGGCAGGGGTCAGCAGCTCCGCAGATATGCCGGTTGCCGGGTCCTTCATCCGCAGAATATTGGATTGGGCATCGGGCAGCCCCTGGCTGGTGCTGGGGGCAAGCCAGGTGGAGTATTGGAAGGATACTCCTTCAAAGCGGATATGGGAAACCGGATTATCCTGACTTTCCCCCTCAAATACCGCCAGCTGCTCCGTCAGGGGCACGGTGAACTCCGCCGACTGCATATCCTCGCCGGGTCCCGGCTTGTAATAGAAGGTATCGGTGGAGCGATCCAGATACCATTCCCGTTCCTGGTCCAGCAATTCGTACGCGTTCTCGTAGTACCATGGAACAGTTACATTGGTGGTGCCTTTATTGTTCAAATAGTACCAGCCGGGCTGCTCCATGGTCAGGGTGGCCACTCCATCGTCTACCGTGATGGACTCTACTCCGCCCCGGGGATTGGTCCAGGCTTGCTTGAACACCAGCTCCAGGTCCCCCGGATTGCCCCAGTTGGCAAGCTCCGTCATGGTAGTGGTAATCCCCTCCGCCACGTGGACGGCATCGGGCAGCCCCTCCTCGCTGCGGGCGCGGATGGCTCTTTGGCCGTTCACATACAGCTGCCGGGTGTTCAAATGCTCCCCTGCCGAAGCCTTGTAAATATTCCTGGCTGCGTCATGCAGCTCCCAGCCGTCAATCTGCTTGCCGCCGCTGATCACCGGCTGTTCGCCGGGGTAAGCCTTGTACACTACGGAGTAGCCGCCGCTGCCCGAGTCCGCAGGGGTGAACTGGAGCGGGCTGGCCAGCGAGTATTCGCCGCCCCGCAGATAAACGAGGATATCCCCCGTCATTTGCTGGCCTTTGGCCTGGCGCACGGCGGCTTGGGCCTGCTCCAGAGTGCGGAAGGGCGCCGCCTCCGTACCCGGATTGGCGTCGCTGCCCGCTGCCGGGTCCACATACAAGGCCAACTGCACGGCTGAGCCGGCGGTGGTGGAGGCGGCTTGCGCGGCGTTCCCCGTTGCCGGGCCTTGCCACAGGCTGAAGCATATGGCTGCCGACAGGATCAGGCTTGCCGTCTTTCTCCATTTCATCTTTTTCACCAACAATCCCCTCTTTCGGATGATGTATTCGTTAAGTCAAACCAATAACCGCTGCTCATTTCCGGAAAACCGGAGCAAACGCTTACAATTAACGGATTGGACAAAGCGACCAGGTCAGGCAGCGGGGGAGCAGACCCAAAACGGCAGCATGGTCACAGTTGTGGGAACTCTCAAGCTAGCAGCGCAAACCCAACCGTGCGGCAGGCTCAGCGAGAACGTGAAGCGCGGCCAACTGAAATGATAGCGGACAACAAATGTCTGCTATTCGATTCACAGAGAAAGAATAGTATTACAACATGTTGCAAATTCGTTCCCTATGGAAAAGGACCAAAAGGTCCTAAAACTCGTCGAGCACAA
>NZ_QMFA01000050.1 GCF_003285005.1 Paenibacillus sp. YN15
ATATTTGGTCTATTTGGTTCGGCTATTGAGAACGCCTCTCATGGGACGGTAGATGCAACGCTAGTGATCGTAGGATCGCTATTTGTCCGAATGTGCGCCGAAATGCGTTCAAATAGGCGAATAACGCGATATAGATTCGTTAGATTTTTTATCATGCCCGTTTTCGCGAAATAGCGTGAGAGAGATTCGTTAGCAGATTCTGCTTGTCCTCAGACGTTTGCTTCCGAAGTCCGCTCAGGAATNAGATTCTGCTTGTCCTCAGACGTTTGCTTCCGAAGTCCGCTCAGGAATGTCAGCAGCATCGGCAATAGCAGAGCCGGCTTCAGGCGCATTGGCATAACCGGCGCCTGCTTTGAATCAGCGTTTTTTTGTCCCCACCAGGAGGATGTAGCACAGAACCGCCCCCGACTCGGCCAAGGCGATAATGATGCCCATGGGCATGGCAGTTGTATTTCCGCCCAAGCCCACCAGCGGGCTGACAATGCCGCCGGCGATGAAGGAGATCAGGCCCAGCAGGGCGGAGGCGCTGCCCGCAGCGTGGCCGTATGACTCCATGGCCAGAGAGGTGCCGGAGGTGGAGGCGATGCCGATGCTGGATACGACCAGGAAGAGGCACGGAAGAATCGCCGGGAGTCCGGCCTCCGCCAGAAGCGCCGCCGGAAGTCCGAGACCGCCGGCCAAGCCGATTAAGATGCCGCAGCGGAACAGCGTCTGTTCCTTAACCCGGCCCGCCAGCTTGCCGGCTGTCTGCCCGGCCAGGATGATGCCCAGGCCGTTGGCGGCGAAGACGACGCTGAACATTTGGGGCGACACGCCATACAGCTCCTGGAGCGCGAAGGGGGAGCCGGCGATATAGGCGAACATGGCCGCATACATGAAGCCTTGGGCAAGGGCCAGGCCGATAAAGCGGCGGTCCCGCAGCAGGCTCCGAAAGGCGGCCAGCGTGTGTCCCAGCCCTCCCCGGGCGCGGCGGTCAGGAGGCAGTGTTTCTGGGAGCCACAGCCACACCGAGGCCAGCATAATCCCTCCGATGGCGGCAAGAATCACGAAGACTCCCCGCCAGGAGGTCCATTGGAGCAGCTGTCCGCCCAGAATCGGAGCAAGAATAGGGGCTGCGCCGTTGACCAGCATCAGCATAGCGAAGAAACGGGTGAGCTCGGTGCCGGTGTACATGTCCCGGACCACCGCCCGGCTCAGGACAATGCCCGCTGCTCCGGCCAGGCCCTGAACCAGGCGCAGACCGCAGAAGATCCAGATGTTCGGGCTGTAGGCGCACAGCAGGGAAGCGGTGGCGTACACCGCCAGGCTTGCCAATAGCGGCATACGGCGTCCGCGGACATCGCTTAGGGGGCCGGCCAGCATCTGGCCCAGAGCCAGGCCCAACAGACAGAAGGTCAGGCTGAGCTGCGCCTGGGACGCTCCGGTCCCCAACTCCCCGGCCAAAGCGGGGAGCGAAGGAAGGTACATGTCCAAGGACAAGGGGCCAAAGGCGGACAAGGACCCCAAAATAAGAATCAGCCGGAGCCGGTTTCCCTCAGCCGAAGAGGAAGCGGCCCGGTCCCGCGAAATTGCGCGAGTGTCGTTCATAAGTATAAACCTGCCTTTCTGTTCCTCTCAGGATACATCAGATGAAGGCGGGTGAATAGTGATTTTTGAGAGCAGCCCCCTTGCAATCTGCTCAAAACTCCACACCCCGCACTTTGCTGAAAATCAATGAAGCTATTCCCCCCAGGATACACCAAAGCAGGAAGATTGAACAGAATGGATGTGCGGCGCTCTCTATGGGATAAATCCCCCCCCCTTGACAGCTCCGCAAACCAGTCATACAATTTGGATAACAGTGTTATGTTAAATAATATCGTTATGAAAACCCGCGGGAGAGATGACAGTTGGCAAGAGACGAGCAGAAGCAACGCAGCGACAAGGTCCGCCAAGCCATTCTGGAGACAGCGCTCGGCATGGGCATCCGGGAGGGCTTCGAGGCGCTTTCCGTACGGAAAATCATCCAGGAGATGAACTATTCCACAGGTGTGCTGTACCACCATTTTAAGGATAAGCAGGAGATTATCGACGCCATTGAGGAGCAGGAGACGGTATGGCTTCATGGGGAAATCCGCGGTTTATTGGATGAAAGCCGGGATTTCCTCTGGAACATGCAGCGGGTGTTCGGCAGAATACTGCGGCTGGCCTGGGAAGAGGCGGAGAAATACAATCTCATCGTGCTGCACAAGTACAGCAGACATCAGAGCGACAGCCAGCCGGAGTGGATTGGCTATATTGCAGAGAGGCTGGAGGAGGGGATGCAGAAGGGGCTGATCCGGCAGATGAACCCTGCCCGGACGGCCTTTGCCCTGTGGAGCTCCTTTCTTGGCTTCAATCTGATGATCTCCCGGCGGCAAGGCAGCATGAGCTTCGCGGAAGCGGAGAAGCTGTTCACCGTCCAGATGGACATGGTGCTGAAGGGAATTTTGGCCCGTCCCGGGGAAGCGGGCGGAGAAGAGGAGGAGCCATGATCACACTGCTTGCGGATGAGGGAAAGCACGGCGTGGGCCAAAAGCTTCATAAGGAGCTGCTGGCGAACGGGGCGGACTGCAGGTATATTTCCTTGGATCAGGTGAGGGTAGAGCCATGCCGGAATTGCGGGGGCTGCACCTATCAAAGCTATAACCGCTGCGTGGTGCGGGATGACGGGGACTGGATTTTTCCCCAGGTGCTTCAAGCCGGGCTGCTTATTCTGGTTACGCCGCTGGTGTTCGGCGGTTATTCCTTCAAGGTGAAGCGGGTGCTGGACAAATTCGGGCTGATCATGGACCGGCATTATTTTGTGGAAAAAGGGGAGCTGGTGAAGGGCGGCTTGCCGGACCGACCGTTCCGGCTTATGGCCGTGGGCGTCCGGGAGGGGGGCAGCGGGGCGGAGGCTTCGGCGTTCTCCCGGCTGATCCGGGAGCTGTTGATCATTACCAGAGGCGCAGGCAAGCCTTTCATTGTTGATCCGGGGAAGCCGGCGGAGCTTGAAACGCTGGAGCTTATTGCCAAGGAGGCGCTGGGCGCATGAGGAACATTCTGCTGCTGAACGCAAGTCCCCGGCCCAAAGGAACCAGTGCGCGGCTGGCCGGAATGGCCCAGGAATATTTGGCTCTAAGGGGGCACCATGCCCAGGTCTGGCATCTTTATGCCCACCTGAGCCGCCCCGATAAGCTGCTTGAGGCCGTCCGGCAGGCGGATGCTCTCATCATCTGCGGGCCATGCTACATCAATACGTATCCGGCCGATACAGTGGCATTTCTGGAAATGCTGGCGGAGCGTCCGGAGCTCCTGCATGGGCAGGAGCTCTACGGCATCATCCAGGGCGGCATGCCATACCCCCACACCCATGATTGCGGACTGCGGCTTCTGGAGCTGTTCGGCGCAAGCTGCCGGGTCGCCTACAAGGGCGGCTTCGTCATGGGAATGGGAGCGATTCTCGACGGGAAGCCCGTCAGCACCTTGCCTAACGGGAAAAAGGTGCTCCGCCAGCTGGAGCGGTTCTTCGGCCATGTGGACAAAGGGGAAGCGGCGCCGGCAAGTGTATATGAGGCGGCCCAATTCCGGCTCCCTGGTGTGGTTTGGCGGTTGATGGCCTGGCGGATGAACCGCTCCATCGACAAGGAGCTGCGCGGACGCGGCATTGATCCCCGCCAGCCAAGCCCCTACCTCCGGCCGCCCCTCCAGCTGCCGCCGGACAGGCGCGATGCCTGATAATAAGGATTCCATGTAAAAAAGTTTGCCATAATCCTGTCTCGCCTGTAGACAGGTTTTTCTTTTGGAATTATAATGACTGTATAGTCACTGATTAAGGAGTCGTCCAATGAAAAAGACAACGCGCCAATTGCAGAAGGAACAAACCCGAACGGCTCTGGTGAAGGCCGCCTACGATGTATTCTCCGTCCAGGGCATTCAGGCAACCCGGATGGCCGATATTGCCAAGGCCGCCGGCGTTTCCCACGGGACGGTGTTCCTCCACTTTTCCACTCAGGAAGAGCTGGTTGCGGAGGTGATAGAGACTTATTGCGGGGAGATTGCCCGGCAAACCCATCAGGAAGGGGCAGACTGCCTTACTCTCCGGGAATTTCTTGACGCCCATCTTGCAGGCATCGCCAAGCATGAGCCCTTTTATACCCGGCTGGTTATCGAAAACCGGCTGCTTCCCCAGGAGGCCAGGGATGCCTGGATCGGGCTTCAGTCAGCGGTGTCCCTCCACTTCAGCCAGGCTCTGGAGCGCGGCGGGGAAGGAACGGGCGCGGCGGTTCCATTGAGCATCATGTTCAACATGTGGCTGGGGCTGGTCCATTATTATTTGGGCAACGGGGATTTGTTTGCTCCGGAGGGAAGTGTTCTCCAACGCCATGGGCAGACTTTGGCGGAGAATTATATGAAGCTGATTCAAGAAAGGAGCTGATCCGCCATGCCTGTCCAAAAGCCTCCGGCCATTCCGGCGGTGGCCCACACGCCGCTTAAAGCCAAACCCTGCTACCGGCATCTGGGCGGCGCGTTGGGAGAGCGGCTGTTCGAGGGGATGCTGGAGCTGGGATGGCTTCGGCCGGATGAGGAGAACCCCAGACATTTTTGCCTGACGGAGCTGGGAGTGGAAGGGTTTAAGGAACTTGGTGTTAATCCATATGAGGGGAAGCGGTAACCCATATGGCCTGATTCCATAAGCGTATAAGAGAGGTGGAGGGAATATGAAAACATGCATTGCCTGCGGCATGCCCATGACGAAGCCTGCGGATTATCCCGGAGAAGACGAAACCAGGGACTATTGCAAATTTTGCGCCAGACCTGACGGCACCATGCAGTCCTATTCCGAGCGGCTGGAGGGGATGACGGGCTTTCTCATCCGCACCCAGGGCCTGGACGGGCGGGCCGCCCGTGATGTTGCCGCCCGCACCATGGCCAGGCTTCCGGCCTGGAAAGACGCTGCGCCCGGTTGAAGCCCGACGCGCCCAAAACACAACAAACCCCCGCTCTCCCAAACAGGAGAACGGGGGTTTTTCCACATCCGCAAGGCGCTTACGCTTCCATCTTCTGCGCGGAATACAAGCGGTAATACAGGCCACGGCGGGCGATAAGCTCGTCATGGGAGCCGGCTTCGGCCACACCCTTGTCGGCCACATACATGATCCGGTCGCAGTTCTTCACCGTGGACAGCCGGTGGGCAATAATGAAGGAGGTTCTGCCCTTCAAGAGCTCATTCAGCCCTTCCTGCAGAAGACGCTCGGTTTTGGCGTCAATGGAGGAGGTGGCTTCGTCCAGGATCAGGATGCGCGGGTTGGCCAGCAGGGTCCGGGCAAAGGAGATCAGCTGGCGCTGGCCCTGGGACAGCTTGGAGCCGCGCTCATTCACCTCGGTTTGATAACCAAGCTCAAACTCCTGGATGAAATCATGGGCCCGGACAGCCTTGGCCGCGGCGATAATTTCTTCCTCGGTGGCGTCCAGCCTGCCGTACCGGATATTGTCCATGATGGTCCCCGAGAAAATGAAGCTGTCCTGCAGCATAATGCCCATCTGGCTGCGCAGGGACCGGAGTGTGACCTGGTTGATGTCGTAGCCGTCCACGAGAATCTTCCCGCCGGTAATGTTGTAGAACCGGGAGATCAGGTTTACCACCGTGGTTTTGCCTGCCCCCGTGGGACCCACCAGAGCAATGCTCTCCCCGGCCTTCACCTGAAAGGAGAGATTCTCCAGGATGTTGCGTCCCGGCTCGTAGGCAAAGGTCACGTTGTTAAAGGTGACATCCCCCTTGATAGGCGGCAGCTCCAGGGCGTCGGGAATATCGCTTACCGTCACCGGTTCGTCCAGAGTCTCGAAAATCCGCTCCAGATAGGCCACGGCGTTGATGAAGGCGTTATACAGGTTAGACAGGTTCAATATCGGCTGCCAGAACCGGGCGGCATAGCTGGTCATGGCGATAATGACGCCGAAGGTGACTTCCTCCGGCCCCAGCACCAGAAGGCCCACCAGGTAGATGGAGGTGGCGACGATGGTGGCCAGATTGTCTACCGCAAACGGAACAAAACCGTTGTACAATTGGGCGTGCATCCATGCCTTGCGGAAGTTGCCCGCCAGCCGGGTGAAGGTGCCTTCATTATACTGCTCCCGCGTGAAAATCTGGGTGACGCGGATGCCGCTGATGCTCTCCTGCAGGTAGGCGTTCACGTTGGAGCTTTTGTTGGAGACAGCCTGCCAGGCCCGGCGCTGGCCGTTTTTGATCAGGACCATAATCGCCAGGAAAACCGGAAGTCCCGCCAGAATCAAAAGCGAGAGCTTGGCATTGACCACAAACATAAAAATGGCGATAAACAGCAGGTTCACAATTTCCAGCACAAAGTTAATGATGCCGTTGGACAGCACATCCGAGACCGAGTTGACGTAGTTGACCACGCGGATCAGAATTTTGCCCTGGGGCCGGTCGTCATAATATTGGAACGGCAGCTCCTGCAGATGCTTGAACAGATCTGTACGGATATCGAAGATAATATCCTGGCCCACCCGGGTCATAATCCGGGAGCGGTAGGTAGCCATAATGACGCTGGTCACGATGGTGCAGAGAATCAGGGCCGACCAGCCGACCAAGGGCCATACGGCTTTTTCGGGAATGGTCACATCCACGATATGCTGCATGATCAGCGGAGCGGAAAGGCCGATGGCGGCGGACAGGGCGCTTAACGTAAAGGCCAGAATCATGGGCTTCTTTTGCTTCCGGATATAGATCATGGCCCGCCTGAAGTGATTGATGTCAAACGGCGATTCCAGGTTTTCGTCAATATCGAACTTATTCCTTGCCATTGGCTTTCACCTGCCTTCCAATGCCTTCATTTTGCAGCATAAAGACTTCGTAATAATACCCGCGCTTGGCCAGAAGCTCGGCATGGGTTCCTTCCTCGATAATCCTGCCGTTGTCCAGAATGTAAATCCGGTCGGCGGTGGCGGTGGTGGAGACCCGCTGGGCGATGATGATCTTGGTGCAGGAGAAATCGAGCTCCCGCAGGCTCTTCTGGATATGCTCCTCAGTCTCCAGATCCACGGCGGAGGTGGTATCGTCCAGAATCAGGATGGGGGGCCGCACAGCCAAAGCCCGGGCCAGAGCGATCCGCTGCTTCTGCCCGCCGGACAGTCCGACGCCGCGTTCACCCACAATCGTGTCGTAGCCTTCAGGCATTTTGCTGATAAAATCATGGGCTGCCGCCAGCTCCGCCATCCGCACCACCTCTTCCTCCGGAAGATCGGGGTTGCCGTAGGCGATGTTTCCGTCGATGGTATCGGAGAACAGCAGTACGTCCTGAGTGGCGATGCCCACATTCCAGCGAAGCTCGTCAAGCTCCAGCTTGCGCACATCCCTGCCGTCCACCAGCACCTGCCCCTTGGACACATCGTAAAAGCGGGGGATCAGGTTGATCAGGGAGGTTTTGCCCGAGCCGGTGGAGCCCATGATGGCAATGGTTTCCCCGGGGTCCACCTTCAGGCTGATGTCATCCAGAACGGTAACATTGTCATATTTAAACGTGACATGGTTAAATTCGATACGTCCTTCGTACCGGCGCTTCACCACAGCATTATGTTCGTTTACAATGCGGGGGCTGGCGTAGAAGATGTCGACAATCTTATTGAGGCTGGCGATAAAACGCTGGATGTCGTTGATAATGATGCCGATATTCCGCATCGGGTTGGACAGCCCCCATAAGAGCGAAGAGAAGGCGGCAAACTCGCCGAAGGTAATCCGGCCGTTCATGACGAATATCCCGCCGGCCAGCATCAGAATCACGCTGAAGCCCTGGGCGAAGGTTTCCAGAAACGGGAAGTAGTCCAGCCAAACCAGCGCGGCGGCTTTGTTGGCCTTGGAATAGTTGACGTTCTTCTCGGTGAATTTCTCCACCTCGAATTCCTCCCGGGCGAAGGCCTTTACCACCCGGTTGCCGGCAATATTTTCCTGGGTGGTCGTATTCAGCTGGGAGAGCTTCTCCCGCAGATCCACATACATGGGACGGACTCTTCTGGCAAACAGGAAGGCCGTCATAAAAATTGCCGGAGACAAAATCAGGAGCCACAGGGTCAGTTGGACATCGATGCTGAAAAAATAGATCAGCGCTGCGACAAAGACGGTCAGCGATTCGACGATCATCTTGATAATCCACGACATGGAGTGGCGCACCATTTCCAGATCGCCTGTCATCTTGGTCATCAGGTCTCCGGTTCGGTTGTGGTCGTAGTAGTGCATGTCCTGGCCTTGAATCTTGTTATACAGGAAAATGCGCACCCGGTACATCATGTTCTGGGACGAGCGTTCGTACTGCATATAGGTCAGATAAGCAAGACCTGTGCGCAGAAGCGAAAATCCGATCATGGACAGACACAGCGTAATAAGCAGCGTTTTTTGGGTGCTGAGGTTTTCCAACGCGTCGCTTCCCGAGACGAAGGTGTCCACAATCTGCTGGCCGATGTAAGGGTTTACTACAGTGAGCGAGGCTGTCAGCACGGACAGGCAGAGCGCAATTACATATCTGGCCCGGTCCCCCTTCAAGTTCTGCCACAACCACTTAATTTGAAACATGTCATCACCAGATTTCTTTGTTTTTAAAAGCACCTGTCGATTATACCTAAGATTATACGGCAGGTGGTAGAGAAAGTTTTTATTTATTCTTTTATCTGTCTATAAGAATATGCTATCGGCAATTTTGGACGGCATAGTCCAAGCTGCAGAGGGACAAGGTTCCGGCAATCGCAAGTTTGACAAAGTCAAATGGAGGGGATATGTTTCCAAGTAGCCAGGGTTTTTTTGAATATATTAGGAAAGGAAGTTGAAAATGTGGAGAACGCGGGAATTATCGTAGTCACCGGAATTATGGCGTCCGGCAAGTCCACAGTGTCGCAGCTGCTGGCGGAGCGTTTTGCGAGAGGCGTTCATGTGCGCGGCGATATATACCGGAGGATGGTGGTCTCGGGAAGAGCGGAGATGACCCCTGAGCCCTCGGAGGAGGCCCTGCGCCAGCTTCATCTGCGGTACCGGCTGGCGGCTGCGGCCGCCGAAGCTTATTGCGGGGCCGGGTTTCGGGTGGTGGTGCAGGATAATTACATCGGGAAAGCCTTGATGGATTTTGTCAGCATGATCCGCCACCGTCCGCTTTATGTTGTTGCCCTGTGTCCCCGGGCGGAGGTTGTTGCCGAAAGGGAAGCCAAACGGGGCAAAACCGGCTACGGCGCTTTTTGTGTGGAGGACTTTCACCGGCTGTTTTGGGAGGAGACGCCACAAATCGGATTATGGCTGGACAATTCGGAGCAAACGCCGGAGGAAACGGTCAACGAAATTCTGGCCAGAGTGGAGGCCGAAGGCAGGATTTGACGAATGCTCGCAAGAACCGGAGGCTGGGGGCATTCCCGCGGTCATTACCCGGGAAATACTGACAAAAAGGCCGGAGTCACCGTCATGCGACAGCAATAGCTGTTTACCGGAATAACACGACAGGAAAGCGCTGCCGAAGTTGTGCGGTGCCGAAGTTTTTGTGTATGGAATGATTTGGACAGGGGTATCCTTATCTTACCGCATCAGAATGTTCAAGTTCTTTACAGCGCTAAAGCGCGTAAAGCAAACATTGGGATTGGCGATAAAAACTTCCGCTAAACGCGGTCGCTCATCCTCGAAATACTCCGATAGGAGTTTTTCTCATACGTTGATGAAGGAGAGCTTTGCCATGACGAAATTGTTGCTTTGGGCGGGATTGATTGTCCCCTGGTTTTCGCTGTTTTTTATGAAAAGACAGGATGTCAAACGGTTTATGCCGGCCACCCTTCTGGCCATGCTGATCATGGCTATGATTTCCGAGGCCGCATATACCTTTAACTGGTGGGTGATCCAGGAATATATCGTTCCCTGGGGATATATCACTCTTACTTCCTTGTTGTTCGGCCCGTTTCTCGTCGGCTCCCTCTGGATTTTTCGGCTAAGCTACCACAAGTGGTGGTTGTTTTTCCTGACTAATCTGATTATCGACAGCATCTTCGCCTTTGGACTGAGCCCATGGTTTCTCGACGGGTGGCTGTACACGATGCGCCGTATAAACAATGCAGGCGCCTTTCTGCTGATGTTCGGAACCGCAATTGTGATTTATCTGTACCAGCGTTGGCAGGATGAGGTGATGGTGGGGGCTTCATCGGAAAACCGCGGTTTGGAGTTTACTGTGGGCAACCCGTTCCGCTCCAGGGAAAAAGGGAAATCCTAAGGCTTCGCCCTTGGCGAAGCCCGGAAGAACAGTCCCCGCTTATTGAGGTCCAGACTGCGGGAGCGCAGATGCAGGACAAGCTCCTCAATTGCGGAGAGGACGGACAGAATGCAAACGGGCCATAACCAGCCCAGTCTTTCGGAGGCAATGATGAACGGGGCGAGAAAAAACAGGCCTCCTGTCAGCTTGTTTCCCCATGTATGCACAATGGCGAAGGTACGGTACTTCCACGCGGCAATGAGCAGATTCAGGCCCCGTATGGCGGCGGTGAGAATAATCCAGGGCAAAAAAGGCCCGATATCCGGTCCGATCTCGAGCCAGCACCAGATAAACACCGCAGCAAACATGCATAAGTCGGCTGCGCTGTCGAGCCTGGCCCCCAACTGGCTGTGGGTGCCGGTTCTGCGGGCGATCCAGCCGTCCGCCATATCTGTCGCTCCGCAAATCAGATAAAGCACACAGAACAGCCACACATTTCCGTAGGCAAGGGCCAAAAATGGAAGCAGGGCGATTCTGGACAGGGTGATGGCATTGGCGGCATGTTTGCGCAGCATGGCTTTCCTTCCTTTCAAGGCTGTTCCTGTTTAATTCGCCAATGGGTGGACATGCTCCTTTTGGACCCAGGAACAATGTGGTATAATGGCTTGAATAAAATCAATTTCTACATGGAACAGGATGCGATCAATTGGCAAAGCGTAGCGAAAAAACACCCCTGCCGGAGGGTTATGAAGAGCTGAAGGCGGCTGCAAGCCGCACCTCCAGCTGGAAGGACCGTTTGGATGCGGTCAAGAAGCTGGGACAGCTGAAGCACGAGCAGGTTGTCGATATTTTGAAGCACAGATTGGCGAATGACCCGGTTTATGCTGTGCAGGAGGCGGCTTACCGCTCCTTGAAGCAGCTGGGAGAGAATGTCCAGCTGCCGCCGCGGCGCAAGGGCGAGGTAATCAAGGGAGCGGGCAAGGCCCTGGTCCGCATCAAGAAGAGCCTTCCCGAGGGCCATGCCTACGAGGAGTTCAAGGAGAAGCTGCGGAAAATGCGGCTGGATCTTTATGATGCCTTCGAAGGCGACAAAGGGGATGAATTCGACGCCTGGCTGGAAAGCCAGTGGTCCGGAATTTCTACCCGACGGGATCAATAGAACATGGACAAGACCCCAGGCGGATATGCTTCCATCGATGCGTATATTGCGGACTATCCTCCCGGCATTCAGGAAAAGCTGGAGGCCATGCGCCGGACCATCCGGGAGGCTGCACCGGAGGCCAAGGAAATCATCAGCTACCAAATGCCCACCTTTTATTTGAACGGGAATCTGGTTCACTTCGCCGCGTTTAAGCAGCATATCGGCTTTTATCCTGCGCCCAGCGGAATTGAAGCGTTCCGGGAGGAGCTGGCGGCTTATAAGGGAGCGAAGGGGTCCGTGCAATTCCCGCTGGACCAGCCGCTGCCTTTGGAGCTGGTGCGCCGGATTGTGGCATTCCGCGCAGAAGAAAACCTGGCGAAGGGAAAGAAGAAGACCGCCGCCAAAAATCGGGAGCAGCAGTAAGGCGCAATACATCAACCCAAACAGGACCAGCCAAGCGGCATGGTCCTGTTTGTTGAAGAGGCGAAACGGATAATGATATGATGCCTGTAGAGTCAAATTCAGCCAATTGAGGCAGGAGGGATAACCGATGAAATACCGCAGGCTGGGCAAGACGGAGCTGAAGGTGCCCGTAATCGGAATCGGAACCTGGCAGTACGGCGGGGAATGGGGCAAGGAGTTTACCGTCCGGGAGGTGCAGGAGATTCTGGGCAGAGGTCTGGAGCTGGGCTGCAACCTGATCGACACGGCGGAATGCTACGGAGACCATCTTTCCGAATCGCTGATCGGGGAGGCTACCCGGGGCAACCGTTCGGAATGGATCATCGCCACCAAATTCGGACATCATTTTCACGGCCATCTCAAACGCCAGGATGATTGGAGTCCGGCAGGCGTTGTGAAGCAGCTGGAGGCTTCGCTTGCGGCCCTTCGCACGGATTATGTGGATCTGTACCAGTTCCATTCCGGAAGCGATGCGGCCCTTCTGAACGACGAGCTGTGGGATATGCTCCACAGGCAGCAGGAGGCCGGCAAAATCCGGCATCTGGGCATCTCCATCGGAAGCAATGAAAATGTGGGGCAGGTGGAAGCTGCGCCCCGCCTCAAGGCGGAAGCCATTCAGGTGGTCTACAACCGTCTGGACCGCGCCCCGGAAAAGGAAGTCTTCGCCAGCTGCCTCCGGCATGATCTGGGTGTTCTGGCCCGGGTTCCCTTGGCCAGCGGCTTCTTAAGCGGCAATTACAAGCCAGGGGCCGTATTCGGGCAGGATGACGTGCGCGCCAGCCGTGACCGGGAACTGACAGACCGGCGGCTCCGGGAGGTAGCGGAAATCCGGGAGCGGGAGGTTCCCGAAGGGCTGGATATGGCCCAATGGGCCATTGCCTGGTGCCTTCAGCATGAAGCTGTCAGCACTTGCATTCCCGGGTTCAAAAGCGTCGCCCAGCTGGAGGCCGCTCTGAAGGCCGCCGAGCTGGACATGGTGTCCGACGATCATCCCGCCGCCTGGCGGAAATGAGCTTTCCCTGCAGCGAAGCCCCGCGCGGGTTATGATTGCTATTTTAGAGAAACAGGAAGGAACCTCCAATGGACATTCTATTTATCGGCGGAACAGGCGTAATCAGCTCTGCAGTTTCGGAGCGGGTATTGGCTCAAGGCCATACCCTTTATTTGTTAAATCGCGGTAACCGTACGGATTTCATTCCGGCAGGAGCAAAGCTGCTGCAGGGGGATATCCGGGATGAGGCCGCCATCCGGAAGCTTCTGTCCGGCCGCAAATTTGATGCGGTGGTGAACTGGATCAGCTATGTGCCGGAGCATGTGGAGGCGGATATCCGTCTGTTCTCGGGTATAACCGGCCAATACGTGTTTATCAGCTCCGCATCCGCTTACCAGAAGCCCCCCGCCAGTCCGTTTATTACTGAGGAAACACCCCTTTCCAATCCCTTTTGGGAGTATTCGCGGAACAAAATCGCCTGTGAGGAAATCCTGCTGCGGGAGCATGCCGCAAAAGGCTTCCCGGTGACCATTGTCCGTCCCTCCCACACCTACGGGGTAGACAAGCTCCCTACGGCCTTTAACAGCCGCAAGTACCAGTGGAGCATTCTGGAGCGGATGCGCCTTGGCAAAAAAATCATTGTGCCGGGGGACGGCACCTCCCTGTGGGTGCTGACCCACAACACGGACTTTGCCGTTGCCTTCGCCGGGCTGCTGGGCCGGCCGGAGGCTGTGGGTGAGGCCTACCAGATCACCTCCGACGAGGTGCTGACCTGGGATCAGGTTACCCGCTATTTGGGGGCCGCGGCAGGCTATGAGCCGGATTTGCTGCATCTGTCGGCGGATTTTATCACCGGCTGTCTGCCCGAGCTGTACAGTGAGCTGGTAGGCGACAAGCTGAACAGCGTGTGCTTCGACAATACCAAGATTAAGGCGCTGGTACCGGAATACCGGGCGGTGAAGCTGTTTAAGGACGGCATCCGGGAGTCGGTGGAATGGTACAAGCGTCATCCCGAGCTGCTGCAGCTGGACGGGGAGTGGGATGCCCTCTGCGATCGGCTGGTCAGCGCCCATGAGGCAGGTCTGGCCGCTTTTAGACAATCGGCGCAATAGTTGCCGGAGTACCCCCTTCCCGATGAGGAGGGGGTTTTTCTGTGGGAGAGGTTTTTTGACGCGGGGAAAAGGTTGGAGTTTTACGTGTTGACTTTCTCTCTTGGCAGCAGTATTCTTACTTTATGGAAATAACTTATTAAATGTAAGTAAAAATCGACAATGAGAAAGGTTGGATGAACGATGAGCGAGCTGCTGGAGATTGTACAGGCCAGAAGATCGGCTATGAATTTTGAGGAGGGAGTGAAGATTTCGCCTGCGGAGCTGGAGGAGATCTTCACGCTGACGCGCCTTGCCCCCTCCGCGTATAATTTGCAGCATGCCCATTATGTGGTTGTCAGCAACCCTGAGCTGAAGGAGCAGGTCCGCGCGGCGGCTTATAACCAGTATAAGGTCCATACCGCCTCGGCGGCGATTGTGGTGCTGGGCGATAAGCTGGCGTATGAGAAGGCGCCGGAGATTTATGGCGGCCTGCGCGCCCTTGGCGTTATGTCCCAGCAGGACTACGACGGGCTGATTGGCACCATTACCGGGGCTTACGCGAATAATGAAGCATACCAGCGGGAGGAGGCTATCCGCAACGCCTCCTTGTCCGCTATGCAATTTATGCTGATTGCCAAGGAGAAGGGCTGGGACACCTGCCCCATGATCGGCTTCAATCAGGAAGAAATGATGCGGGTGCTGGACATTCCGGACCGCTACGTTCCGGTGCTGCTCATTACCATCGGCAAATCCGTCAAGGATAATATCCGCCCCCGCGGCTACCGCAAGCCGGTAGGGGAGTTCGTCACCTTCCGCTAAGAGAGCTTAGGGCGCGTATGCAGCCCGCTTGAGGGCAGCTTTTACCGTCTTTTCGCCCCGAGCTATCGTTACTTTCGCTTGACGTACCCCCGGCACGCCTGCCCAAAAGTGCCTTGCCCGGAACGAAAATTTGGGTTTTATCTGCTCCCCTCGGAGTTGGCACACATACCCTAGGCGCGCCAGCCAGCAGGCAGCCCCCCGGTTTTTTGCAACCGGGGGTTTGCTGTGTTGTGAGGGGCAGGAGGGCTGAGGGCGGAGGCTTTAGCGTGTGAAGGGCGGCAAGGGGAAGAGGACAGGCAGGCTGCCCGGGAATGTAAGCGCCATAAAATGTATGCTAAGGCGCAGAATTTTCCGGAACAGCGTCATTAGCATACATAAAATGTTCGCTAACGCCTCCATTTGGCCATCAAACGGGCAGTTTTCGGGGAATAAGGTACATTTCGTGTACGTTATTTCCCGGATTGGCGGCTTTTTTCTCTAATAGCGAACATTTGCTGAGCGCTATCATGCCACACATACGCATCCACAGAGCGTCATTGCTGCCGCACCTCCTTTCCTGTACGACCCGGGAGGAGAGAGATTGACTGCAAACCCCAGTTTGTGGTATAAAAAATAGAGGATTAGCACTCATTGTTAATGAGTGCTAACACAACCTAACGACCGGCATGGAAGGGAGATTTATTCATGGCCAAGAAGCAATTTAAGGCTGAGTCCAAGCGTCTGCTGGAAATGATGATCAACTCCATTTACACGCAAAAGGAAATTTTCCTGAGGGAGCTTATTTCCAACGCCAGCGACGCCATTGACAAAATGTATTACAAGGCGCTCAGCGACGACAAGCTGGAGTTCAACCGGGAAGATTACTATATCAAGATCACCGCCGATAAGGCCGCCCGCACGCTGACCATCACCGACACGGGCATCGGCATGACCAAGGAGGAGCTGGACAATAACCTGGGCGTCATCGCCAAAAGCGGCTCCCTGTCCTTCAAAGCCGAAAACGAAGCCAAGGACGGCCACGAGATTATCGGCCAGTTCGGCGTCGGCTTCTATTCCGCCTTTATGGTGGCGGACGTGGTTACCGTAACCAGCCGCGCATTCGGCAGTGACGAGGCCCACCGCTGGCAGTCCACCGGAGCGGAAGGTTACACCATCGAACCCGCTGAAAAAGCAACCCCCGGCACTGAAATTGTCCTGAAAATCAAGGAAAGCACCGAAGAAGAAAAATACGACGAGTTCCTTGAGGAATACCGCCTGAAGGCCATCGTCAAGAAATATTCCGATTTTATCCGCTATCCCATCAAGATGGAGGTTACCACCCACAAGCCCAAGGAAGGGGAAGACGGGGAGTTCGAGGAGGTCCGCGAGGAGCAGACGGTGAACAGTATGGTTCCCATCTGGCGCAAGAACCGGAGCGAGCTTACGGATGAGGATTACGAGAATTTCTACCGGGACAAGCGCTACGGCTTCGACAAGCCTCTGAAGCATATCCATCTGAGTGTGGACGGGGCGGTGAACTACAATTCCATCCTGTTCATTCCCAGCAGCACTCCCTTCGATTATTACACCAAGGAGTATGAGAAGGGGCTGGAGCTGTATTCCAACGGCGTGCTGATCATGGAAAAATGCGGCGATCTGCTGCCCGATTATTTCAGCTTTGTGAAAGGCATGGTGGATTCCGCCGATCTGTCGCTGAATATCTCCCGGGAGCTGCTCCAACACGACCGCCAGCTGAAGCTCATTGCCAAGAACATCAAAAACCGCATCAAGAGCCAGCTGCAGAAGCTGCAGAAGGACGAGCGGGACAAATACGAAACCTTCTATAAGGCCTTTGGCCGCCAACTCAAGTTCGGCGTATACAGCGACTACGGCATGAACAAGGAGGACCTCCAGGACCTTCTGATGTTCTACTCCTCCAAGGAGAAAAAGCCGGTTACTCTGGACGAATATGTGTCCCGTATGCCGGAAGACCAGAAGTACATCTACTACGCCGCAGGCGAGTCCGTGGAGCGCATCGAAAAGCTGCCGCAAACGGAGCTGGTTGCCGACAAGGGCTATGAGATCCTGTACTTCACCGACGATATCGACGAGTTCGCCGTGAAGATGCTGATGAATTACAAGGAGAAGGAATTCCGCAATGTGTCCGGCGGTGACCTGGGTATTGAGGCGGATGCTAAGGATGAGGCGGAGGAGAACAGCCATAAGGAGCTGTTCGACGCCATGAAGGATGTGCTGGGCGACAAGGTGAAGCTGGTCCGTGCTTCCAAGCGGTTGAAGAGCCATCCGGTCTGCCTGTCCTCCGAGGGCGAGGTTACCATCGAGATGGAAAAAACGCTGAAGGCCATGCCCGGCGGCCAGGATGTAAAGGCGGACAAGGTGCTGGAGATTAACGTCAACCATGACATCTTCAAATCCCTGAACGACGCCTTGTCCCAGGATAAGGAAAAGCTCAGCCTGTACACCAAGCTGCTCTACAACCAGGCGCTGCTTATTGAAGGGCTGCCTGTGGCCGATCCGGTGGATTTCGCCAACGATTTGTGCAAGGTTATGGTGTGATAAAACCAAGAAGCTTCTCCCGTTTCGGGGGAAGCTTCTTTTGTACATATCAGGGCAGAATGTAAATATATTTCGGAGGAAGGAGAGCCCTTCTCATCTTGTTGCGTGTTGCGGAACTCAGCGACTCTTATGGCGGTGAAAGCGGGAGTTTAAATGATTAGCGGAACTAAGAAATCGTTACATCCCTGATACGGCGAAAATAGGGAGGAAATCAGGCTGCGGCGGGGAATAAGGGCTTCTTAGTTCCGTTTCAGGCGGGAATAAGCGGCAAAAGCCGCTATAAGAGTCGCTCAGTTCCGCTACGCTCTTCCGGGTGCAGCGAGCAGGTGGGAGTTCTTGGAAGGCATAATAAGCTTCCGCCGCCTGTCTACAAATAGTCCTCTCCCTCTCCGGTATCCCGATGGACGGCGATCAGCACCAGCGCCGTATCTTCCCCGATATTCTTCACCATGTGCGGCACACAGGCGCTCCAGGCAAAGGAGTCGCCTTCTTCGAATTCCGCGGCATCTTCTCCTTGCTGGGCCCAAATTCGCCCCTTCACCACCAAATGGATCTCTTCTCCCGGATGGGCATGGACTTCTGAGCCGGTAGAGCCTCCGGGCGGAACCTCCACCATCATCATCCGCATGTGGCGGGTGAGCGCCAGATGCTCCACCCGCAGATGCTCCGAGCCGCTGGCGGTCACCTTTCGCTCTTGCTTGCGGATCACGGTCATGCGCTCCTCCTTTTGCAGCAGAAGGTAAGGCAACGGTACGCCCAGAGCCCGGGCGATGCTCTCCAGCGTGGCAATGGAGGGGGAGGTCCGGCCTGTTTCCACCTGGCTCAGGAAGCCCTGGGACAATCCTGTGTCTTCGCATATCCGGGCGATGGTGATGCCTTTTCTTTTGCGGATGGCCCGTATGGAAGCGCCGATATCCATAAATAATTCCCCTTTGACAAAATATTTGCAATACAAAAGTTATATTTATATTAGCAAAGTTTCGTTTGACACGCCAGTTGGGGGAGGAGTAGAATTAATACAAATAAATATTTTATATTGCTAATATTTTTAAAGGGCGATAAACACAATTTTAATGAAGGAGTGAAACAGCTATGATGCCCTCCTACTTTTTTGCCCATGGAGCGCCCACTATTGTTCTGGAGAACCATGCATATAATGAGTTTCTGAAAGGTTTTGCCGCCAGCCATCCGCGACCCAAGGGAATCGTGGTCTTCTCCGCCCACTGGGAGGAGCCGGTCCAGACGGTCAGCGCCGTCGAGGGGAAATATGAGACTATCTATGACTTCGGCGGGTTTCAAAAGGAACTGTATGAAATGACCTATCCGGCCCCGGGGGACCCGGCCTTGAGCCGGAAGGTGTCCGCGTTGTTTGCAGAGCGGGGAATTGTCAGCGTCAAGAATGAAACCCGCGGGCTGGACCACGGCGCATGGGCCGTGCTTAAGCTGCTTTACCCGGAGGCGGATATTCCGGTTGTGGCCCTGTCCGTCAACAGGCATCTGTCCAACGAGCAGCAGTATGAAATCGGGCGGGCGCTGGCGGAGCTGCGGCAGGACGATATTCTGATTATGGGAAGCGGCGGAACGGTCCATAATCTGCGGCAGGTGAACTGGAGAGCGGCGGGAGTGGACAACTGGGCCGCGGAGTTTGATCAGTGGCTGGAGGAGAAGCTGGCGAGCTGGGATTTGCCCGCCCTGTTCCGCTACCGGGAGCTGGCGCCTCAGGCTCAAACGGCGGTGCCCACCAGCGAGCACTTTATCCCGCTTTTGCTGGCTATGGGAGCGGGAGACGTTTCCCGGCAGGCGAAGCTCCTGCACCGGAGCTACCAGTACGGCAATCTCAGCCTGAGCGCCTGGGAGTTTAAGTAATCCCCCAAAAGTGACGCGATGCTCCGAAGCCTATTCCGGGTACTTTTGGGGGAGCCCCCGTAATAATCCCCCAAAAGTGACGTGATGCTCCGAAGCGAAGTCCGGGTACTTTTGACAGTCCCCCCAAAAAAACGAACCCCAAATCCGAAAGATTTAGGGTTCGTTTAGCTGTGCTTATTTTCCTTGTAATCGACGATCGGTTTGATAACCTGGGAGATCAGCCGGATTTTCTCGGCGGAGCATCCCTCCAGCATGGCGATAATTTCATTGCGCATATAATCGCGGGTGCCGTTATTGGCGCCGCTTAGAATATATTCCGGAGTTTCTTCCAGCGTAATGCACAACTCCGAAAGACGGTCCAGATTGATGGGTGTCCGTCCGCGTTCGATTTTGCTGATGTAAGCGTTGGAGACATCCAGCTTTTCGGCCAGCTGTTCCTGCGTCAGTCCCTTGCTTTCCCGGGCCTGGCGTATTCTTTTGCCGATTACAGAGTAGTCAAATGCCATATGATCACCTATCCAAACTATAGCAATCCAGGAAAAAAGGAAACATACATGCAAATTCAACTTGAACCCCTAAGTTCATTGGTATATAATGGTGGGAGGAAAAAATTTCATAACCTGTGTTCCTTAGACAAGAAAGGGTGGCTAATGGATGGCCCTTATTATCGTTATGTTCGGCCTCGGCTTCACGGGAGTTGCGATCATCACAATCCTGGAGGTCTCTTATAGGAAAAGAGTGAAGAAAGAATCCATGAAAGAGTAAGTGTTTTTGCCGGGTGGAACAAGCCAATCGGGCAGGCGGGAGATTTTTGCTTCCGGTTCAAATATGGTATGATGGAGAGGGATTTCACCGCAAACCATATTTTTGGAAAGTTAAGAAATCAGGAGGATTTCACTGTATTATGAAGGAAATATGAAGGAAATGGGGCTCCATTCCGGCGAGGCCTCATTTTTTGTCATTTTTCTTGATAATGTGTGGCCTTTTCTGTATAATCGTGCTTGTTGATTTTCAAACTGCGAATTGGGGGTCAGTGAGTTGGGAAAAGCTCTGATTATTGGCGCCGGCGGCGTTGCAAGTGTTGTTGTGCACAAGTGTTGCCAGAATCCGGACGTTTTCGAGGAAATTTGCATTGCCAGCCGCACGAAAGAGAAGTGCGACGCGCTAAAGGCCAAGCTTGACGGAGGCAAAACAAAGATTCAGACTGCCAAGCTTGATGCTGATAATACGGATGAGGTGATTGCCCTCATCAAGAGCTTTGGCCCGGACGTGGTTATCAACGTGGCTCTCCCCTACCAGGATTTGACCATAATGGACGCATGTCTGGCTACCGGAGTTCACTATGTGGATACGGCCAACTATGAGCCGCCGGAAGTGCCGAAGTTTGAATATAAATGGCAATGGGCCTACCGGGAAAGATTCGAGAAGGCCGGCATTACCGCCCTTTTGGGCAGCGGCTTTGACCCGGGGGTAACCGGCGTATTCTGCGCCTATGCCCAAAAGCATCATTTTGACGAGATTCATACCATCGATATTGTCGATGCCAACGCAGGGGATCACGGCTATCCCTTCGCCACCAATTTCAACCCGGAGATCAATATCCGGGAGATTACCGCCAATGGCCGGTACTGGGAAAATGGCGAATGGATCGAAACGCCGCCTTTGTCCGAGAAGAAAACCTATGACCTGCCGGAGATCGGACCGAAGAACATCTACCTCCTGTACCATGAGGAGCTGGAATCTCTGGCCGTGAACATCAAGGGGCTGAAAAAAATCCGCTTCTGGATGACCTTCTCCGATAATTACCTGAACCATTTGAAGGTGCTGGAGAATGTAGGCATGACCTCCATCGAGCCGATTATGTTTGAAGGCCGGGAGATTATTCCGCTGCACTTCCTGAAGGCGATTCTGCCGGACCCGGCGTCTCTTGGCCCGCGGACCAAGGGCAAGACCAACATCGGCTGCATTATCCAAGGCGTGAAGGACGGCCAGCCGAAGACCTATTATGTCTACAACGTGTGTGTGCATGAGGAATGTTATGCGGAGGTTGGCTCCCAGGCTATCTCATACACCACCGGCGTGCCGGCGATGATCGGCGCCATGATGATCCTGAAGGGCATATGGAAGAAGCCCGGCGTATACAATATTGAAGAATTCGATCCGGACCCGTTCATGGAGGAACTGAACAAGCAAGGTTTGCCGTGGCAGGAGGATTTCTCCCCCACGCTTCTGGACTAAGGGTGTGATAAAAACAATGGATATTGATTTTGGGGCCTTGCCCTCTCCCTGTTATATCGTGGACGAACGGCTTCTGGTGAAGAATCTGGAGATTCTGGACTCGGTGCAGAAGCGGACGGACTGCAATATTCTCCTGGCTTTGAAGGGGTTTGCCATGCATGAGGTGTTCCCGCTGGTGGGGCAATACCTGAAGGGCATCACCGCCAGCTCCCTTCATGAAGCCAGACTGGGCCGCGAAAAGATGGGCAAGGAGGTTCACGCCTACGCCCCCGCTTATGTGGACCGGGAGTTTGACGAGCTGCTTGGTTATGTGGACCACATTGTCTTCAACTCCTTCCACCAATGGAAGAAGTTCAAGAGCAAGGTGCAATCCGTTCCCGGCAAAAAAATCGAGGTGGGCATCCGCATCAATCCGCAATATTCGGAGGGACGCACACCCATTTATGATCCCTGCTACCAATTTTCCCGCCTTGGCGTTACCCTGGACCAGTTCCGGGGAGATGAGCTGGACGGGATAGACGGACTGCACTTCCATACCATGTGCCAGCAAAACTCCGATACCCTGGAGCGCACCGTGGCGGTGGTGGAGGAAAAGTTCGGCGAGCATCTGAAGAAGCTCAAGTGGCTGAACATGGGCGGCGGACACCACATCACCCGTGAGGATTACGATGTGGACCGGCTGGTCCGGGTGATCAACCGCTTGAAGGAAACCTACGGCTTCCAGGTATACCTGGAGCCGGGGGAAGCGGTGGCGCTGAACACCGGATTTATGGTGGCGACGGTGCTGGATATTGTCCACAATGGCATGGATATCGCCATTCTCGACACCTCCGCGGCATGCCATATGCCCGATGTGCTGGAGATGCCGTACCGGCCGGAGATTATCGGGGCCGGTGAAGCCCAGCAATACCCGCATACGTACCGTTTGGGCGGGCTGACCTGCCTGGCCGGAGACGTTATCGGCGATTATTCCTTCCCGAAGCCCCTGGAGCCGGGGGATAAGCTGGTGTTCACGGACATGGCCATCTATTCCATGGTCAAGACCAATATGTTCAACGGCGTGAACCTGCCCGCCATTGCCACCTTCAGCGAAGCCGGCGGCATTAAAGTGGTGCGGGAGTTCGGTTACCAGGACTACGCCTCGCGGCTGTCCTGAGGCTTGGACGGTTGGCGTTGAAGTTGCAGTACGGCTATCGGCCCTTCCGGGATATTCCCGGAGGGGCTTTTGTGCAAGTCTTGCGAAAACTATATATCGGGGAAGCGGCACGTGAATGAAATAAGGGAACGGAATCAACGGATCATTGCGGGAGCAACTACCAAATGGACTCACGATTCGTTATTTCGAGGAAAATCAGTGTTTTTGTATCTGGGCGGACTAAGAATCCGTTATCGGCCTGAATATTGGCGAAATCGGCGCCTGTAGGAGCAAATAGGGTACTGTGTGTCCGCGAAAATGGGGAAAGAGGCAAAACTGGCCAATTAGCGGATGCTCAGTCCGGATAGATTACTGGTTTCACGTCGCTGATTTGACAATGTACCAGATTCATGTGGGCAGCCTTTATGGTGATTCTATTTTTCTATCAGCATGAATTGTGTTAATTATCCCCTTTTATAGGAGCGAAACCAGCATTTTATCCAGCCTGTCTCTTGGCCGCAGTCCGGCAGTACTCCGCAAGAATCGCTGCCAAGCCGCATAACGCTTCTGATTATGGGCCGCTACGCCTCTCATGCGGTGGCAGGTCATGTCCACATACTCCTTGGCGAGAGAGTGAACTTGATTGGGGGAGTTTAATAATTCCTGGAATGCAATAGATCTGGGAGGATTGTTCACTGGTATAGGGATTTGATCCAATGATGTTTCAAACGAGGCAACCCATTGGCGGGCAACATGATCATGTTCGCTGATGTATAACCGGAGGAACTCGTCACAAGTACCGACAAAAGCCTGCTTTCTGCGGTCAATGGCCATAATAACCACCGGAGGAGAAACGGGGCCGGGGGTGTTGCTTGTTTTTCTGGATTGTCCCTTGCGGGTAGGGAGAGGAGTGTATTGATGAACCTCAATAATGCCTTCGAGATTTTCCGAGGGCATTTCCATCAGCTTGTCCAGTATTTTGTGCCGCCAGGCAGTGGATGTGGTTGGACTGATCCCTACTTTGCGCGCACACTCCCGAATGGAGAGGCCTTCCAGCATAAAGCCAAGATAGGCGGGCCACTTCTCGGGAAGATGGCTTCCGTGATGGACACTTCCTGTCCGGTCATTAAAGGTGTGCTTGCATTGCTTGCAGTAGTAACGCCTGCGCTTGTTTCCCGCCATGCTGCCGTAGCAAACGATCTGGTCATGCGGGGCGCAGCAATGAGGACAGTTCGGGCCCCTGTGAAATTTTCTCATCCGTAATTTTTCTTCGTTAAACCCCATCCAGGCGGCAAACTGTTGGATAATCCGGTCTTTTCTTTCTGCGGGCAAGCCTTTTATATGGTTTAAATAGTCCTTGTAGCGGTCCATCTCCATTCCCTGTACCCTCCGTCCCGGTGCAAATTCCTGTTTGTGTTCATCATACACGAACGTACATTTGCCATCAACAGGTATTTGTTACAAAGCAAGCTCGAAGCCTGCCGAAGATTGATGGTTCTGGCAATTCCAATTATAGTAGAAGTCAAAATGTGCTGAAAGGAGCGGGAGAGCCGTGTCGGAGAAACCCGCTATCAGCAGCCATGCGCTGCGCAGCGTCCCGGAGCTTAAGTATGCCAACGCGGACAATGTAGCCCGTTACCGGGCGATCATGCGTTTTTTCTATCAGGAGTATAAGAGATTGCGTTATTGGCTCAGGCCGGAAGAGGTCTATGAAGGTGTGATGGAATGGGGAGTGCTGGAAGGCTACACTCTTGAGCAATGCCTGTCCGACCTGGAGCAGCTTTCCAATTGGCAAAATCTTGCCTCGCGGCATGATGGCGGCCGGGCGGCGACGCTGGAGGAATATATGCGCAAGAAGATGCAGTATCTGTTGCGCCCTTACTCCATCGAGATCGAGCGGCTGCTTGAGAATCTGGAGAAGGTTACCGGGTACGGAGGCTCATTGGAGTCTACCCTGTTCGATACCATTGCCGAGAAAATCTATAAGGTCCGGCTGAAGGCCTTGAATATCGAGCCGCTGGAGCCCGGCGAGGCCCTGGCGCTATGGACAGAGCTGTATAGCTCCTTCGTTCAGCTCCATGAGAATGCAGCCGACTATATTGCCAGCCTGCAGACAGCCAAAGCGGAAGAGATGATGATGACTGAATCGTTCTTGATCTTCAAGGAGAAGCTGACCGGATACCTGCAGAATTTTGTCCAGGCTCTGCAGAAGAGCGCGTACAAAATTGAGGGCAATCTGGTTCAGATCAGCGACCATGTGCGGGATATGTTCCTGGACAGAGTTATAGAAGACGAGGCAGCCAAGCCTCGGCTGGAAGAGGGACCAAGCCGGGAGGACTTGCTCATTGAGCTTACCCAGGGCTGGGATAATTTGCGGAGATGGTTTCTTGGCGACAGCCGGATGGTCAGCGAATTGACCTTGCTTGAACGGGCTACGAAGGATGCTATTGCCCGTATCGTCCGCTGCGTGATTCGCATTCAGGAGCGCAAGCGGTCCGGACTCAGCCGGAAGAAGGAGCTTGAGTATTTGGCCAAATGGTTCGAAGAGCTGGAATCCTTGGAGGAAGCCCATTGTCTTGCAGGATACGCTTACGGGCTGTTCTCCACCCGGCATTTGCAGGGGGAAGACCTGCGCAGCTCGGACCGGGCGGATATGTCCATGTGGAGTGAAACGCCTACGCCCCGGATGCTGCGCTCACGCAGCCGCAAACGCTCGGACAAGTCGGAGACGGAGCCGGTGAAGCGGGAGCAGACGGACAAGATCAATCATGCCCGGGAGGCTTATCTCAAGCAGCAGGAGGAAGAGCGTCAGATGCTGGAAGCTATGCTTGCTGCCGGCCAGATTGCCATGTCGGGACTGGCCATCCCCGTATCCGCCCGTTGGCGCAGACAGCTCCTGTATTGGGTCGGGCGCTGTATTTCCGCCGGCCAGTATCAGTTTCGTACTCCGGAAGGTGTTGTGATCAGACTGCTTAATCCGCGGACGGAAGAGCGGGCAGAGATCGAATGCGAGGACGGAAGCTTGAATTTGCCGAATTACCGCCTGGAGTTCACGCAAACCGGTTTGGGGGCCATTCGCGAGGCTGCTGCCGCTTCTATGCCAAAGGGAGAGGTGACCCATGAATCAACTAACCAAAAATAGACGGTCGCCTGTTGGCAGAACCGGCAAATCGGTGGATCAGGCCGGGGTAGCCGAGCGCCGCAAAGCCTGTGCGGAGGCATTGCTGAACCGGCCGTGGATATTAAAGGAAACAGACTCCGAGATTTATCATGCGATCAAGGACCAGCACCAGGAACTGCGGGAGTGGTTTATGCGGTTTGCGGGAATGTCGCTGGTGGTTACTCGGACCATGGCCAAGCTGGAGAAGGTTCCGGTCACGGCCCATCCGTGGATGGGGTTTGGCGAATTTCGGGAGAAGCGGGATTATGTATTTTTTACGTATGGGTTGTGGTTTCTGGAGGGCAAGACGGAGCTGGACCAGTTCTTACTGACCGACCTGACGGAGCAGGTGCGGGAGCACATGCTTGCTGAAGGGATGGAGGCAGACTGGACCAATTATTATCACCGATTGTCCATGGCCAGAGCCTTGAAACGGTTGAAGACGTTGGGCGCATTGCTGAATGTGGACGGGGATGAGACGGATTGGGCCCAGGATGCGGGGCGGAATGTGCTGTACGAATGCTCTCCCGTCTCCCGTTATATTCTCAGGCGCTTCCCCCAGGATCTGACCGCCTACGATCGCCCGGAGCAGCTGGCTGATCCGGTTGTATATGCGGATACGCCGGACGGGATTGCGGATAAACGGAGGCATCGGGTATACCGCCGGTTTCTGCTGGAACCGGTGGTGTTGGACCGGCAATGGGATGAGGATGATCTCTATTATGTCATCACCCAACGGCGCTCCTTGATCGATCAGCTGGAGAAGATGCTGGGCTGGGAGGGAAGGCGCTACCGGGAGGGGCTGCTGTTTTTCCATCCGGAGCTGACGGGAGAGCCCGAGCTGTTTCCCACTCTGTCGGCCATTTCTGATCTGGCGCTGCTGGTGGCAGGCGAATTGCGCAGAGAATTGAATCTGCCGGATAGCGCAAGCGGACTGTATACGGAGGATGATGGCTCCATCCGGATACGAAGACTTGATCTGGAACGGTTGTTGCTTAAGCTGCGGGAGAGACATAAGGAATATTGGAGCAAGGAACACCGGGAGGCCACCTCGACGGAGCTTGCCGACCAATTGTTCTCGCATTTGGCCCAATGGTCCTTAGGGGAGTGGGCGGACGAAGCGAACGGGATCTTCGTGCTTTATCCCGTGCTTGGCCGGTGGACGGCGGAATATGCTTCGCGGGAATTTGACTTGTAGCTCGGGTTGATACCTGGCTCTAATTGGGAGGGGGAAGGCTGTTATGGCGGAAAACGAACAGCAGCGCTGGAGGATGAACCGCGTCGGAATCTTTAACTTCTGGTATTATCTGGACCAGGAGATTCAACTGGAGGATGGGCGTCTGATTCTGCGCGGAGCCAACGGCTCCGGCAAATCGGTGACGATGCAAAGCTTCCTGCCGCTGGTGCTGGATGGGGACAAGCGGCCCCACCGATTGGACCCTTTTGGCTCCAAGGATCGAAGAATCGAATATTATTTGCTGGGGGAGAACGACAGCGGCAAGCAGGATGTGACGGGGTATCTGTGGATGGAATTCTTCCATCCGGGCAAACAATTGTTCAAGACCATCGGCATCGGATTACGGGCCCGGAGGGGAGCGGCTCAGGTCAGCTTCTGGGGCTTCGTTATCGAGGATGGCCGGCGGATCAACCAAGACTTCTGGCTGTACAACCGTCCCGAATGGGTGGAGATTGGAGCGAAGGTCCCGCTTGGGCGCCGGGAATTAGCCGAGAAGATCGCTTCGGGCGGTCAAGTTGTTCAGGAGCAGGCTGCATACCGGGATATGGTTAATAAAACCCTGTTTGGGTTTGCCGATACGGACGGGTATCAGGATCTGCTGCAGCTGCTTGTGCGGCTGCGCAGCCCCAAGCTGTCCAAGGAATTCAAGCCTACCTCCATGTACGAAATTCTTGCTTCGGCCTTGCCGCCGCTGCAGGATGATGACCTGCGGCCCCTGTCCGAGGTGTTGGAGGATATGGATCAGATCACCGACCGTTTGGAGGAGCTGCGGATTCACCGCAGGGATATGGCCAGGCTTCAGGAGCAATATGACCGCTATAACCAGTTTCAGCTGTATACCGCTTCCGGGCGCGTGCTGGAGAGGGAAGGGATATGTGAGCGGCAGGCAGCCGAGGTTGGCAAGGTGGAGCGGGAGCATCAAGCGGCATGCAGCTCCAAGGCGGAGGCGGAGCAGGCTCTTGCAGCCGTCAAGCAGCGGCAATCCGATGTGGAGACGGAGCTTGGCATTCTGGAGAAGCACGAGGCCATTGAGAAGCAGCGGGAGTACGAGACATCGAGAGGAACGCTGCGGGACAAGGAGAAGCAATTGGAATTCGCTCAAGCCCAAACCCGGCAGACAGGGTCACGGCTGGACCGGGTAAGGCAGGAGGAGGCCGCTTCAGCCACAAAGGCGCAAAAGCAGCTTCAGGAGCAAACCGGTCTGCTGGATGAGCTGGAAGGGCTGGCGCAGGATATGGAGTTTGTCCAGCACGCTGTGTACCACCGCAACTGGAGCGGAGGGGTACCTATGGAGGACCAATGGCGGGAGCCATGGAAGAGGGACATCCGCAGCCATAGGGAGGCGTTGAATCAGGCCCTTGCATTGGCCCGCAAGGAGCGGGAGGCATACCGTCAGGTGCAGGAGATCGAACGGCAGCTGGGGGAAGCGGCCAAGGAGCGGGAAGGGGCCGAGGTGGAACGGGGGAAGATGGAAGCCCGCCTGGAGGATGGCAAGGATGAATACCGGGACCGGATCGTACAATGGCGCTCCGGCCTTGCTCTGCTTCCCTTATCGGATGAGGGAGTGCGCCGGGCTCTGGCCGCCGTCCGTGAATTTGGGCCTGCCTTGCGGGATACGGAGGCTTTCCGGAGACCGGTGCTGGAGGCATGGGAGATGCGCAAGGATGAATTGCTCCGCCAGCGCGGCGAGTGGCTGCAGCGGGAGAAGGCCTGGAAGGAGCAGCAGGAGAAAATAAGCGAAGAGAAACGCTCCTGGGAAACGAACCGGGACCCGGAGCCGGTCCGCACACAAGCGCGGGCCCGGTCACGCGCCGGAAGAGGAGCCGGGCAGGGAGCGCCGTTATATACCGTGTGCGACTTCCAATCCCATCTGTCAGAGGAGGAGAAGGCCCGGCTGGAGGATGCTTTGGAGCAGGCCGGACTGCTGGATGCCTGGATTTATCCGGACGGGCGTATGGGCAAGCGGGGAGAAGCGGAGGAAGAGGCCTGGATCATTCCCGCGCCCCATGAAATCGGGTATACGCTGGCTGATCTGCTGGAGCCGGTTGTCCCCGAGGACAGCGGCCTTAAGCGGTCCATGATCGATGCGGTACTCCGTACCTTTTTGTGGGAAGAGGATGGAGCAGAATTGGCGGGTTTTGCTCTTGCCGGAATCGGCGCCGGAGGCCATTACCGGTTGGGGCCGTTGGCGGGCAAAGCGGCCGGGAAAACGCGCGCGGCCTATATTGGACACGAGACCCGCAAGCGGACCCGTCAATTGGAGATTGCCCGGCTTGAGGCGGAGCTTGAAGCGATTGCGCAAGAGCTGCGCGTATGCGCGGACCAATTGGAGGAGACGGACCGCCGGCTTGCGCAGGTCAAGCAGGAGGCGGCCAGCTTTCCGGATTCCGCCGCGCTGCAGGCTGCATTGGACGGGCTGATCAACGCCGAGGCCTTGCTTAGTCAATTGCTGAAGGTGGAAGAGCGGATGGAGGAGCGGGTTAAAGCCAAAACCTCCGAGTGGCGGCAGCTTCAATTGCAGCTTCATGAGGCTACATCGGAATGGTCCGGATTAAAGCGGGAGGAGCAGCTGCAGCAAGGCTTGTCCTCCGTCGCCGATTATGAGCAGGCGTTGTCCGAATTGCACACCGCCTGGATTCAGCATCGGGAGGCCATGCGCCAGCAGGCTCAGCTGCAGGAACAAGCGGCCGAGCTTCAGGATACGCTGGAAGCCTATCAGGAGATGCAGGATGAATTGAGCGATGATTGCCGTAGGCTGTCTGTGCAGGTGGACAAGCTTCGGCAGCTGATTGAGGAGCTGGGGCTTGCGGAGATTGCCTATCAATTAGAAAGCTTGAAGCAGGAAAAGCTTGGCCTGCAAGAGAAGGAAAAAGGCTTGTATGAGGAACGAAGCCGGGCTGACCGTCAGGAGGCAGCGCTGGAGGAGCGGCTTAAGAGCAGCCGGATAAGCCTGACTCATTATGAGCAGGAGAAGCTGGAGGCCTGGAGTCAGTGGCACAGTGAAATGAAGAGGGGGCTGCTGCGGGACTGGGCTGACAGCTACGGCGAGGCTTCGGCTCCGGCTCAGCTGCGCAAGCTTTGCCGGGAGATTCAGGATCAGTATGCGCCATCCTGCGAGAGCAAGAATCCGGACCGGATGGCAAACTCCCTTCTGGAGGAGTACAACCAGGTGCGGCTTACTCTGGCCGATTATGTGCTGGAGGCGGAGGTTGAGGATACAACCGGCAGGATTGTGCTCTTGTCCATGCGCAACCGCAATCAGCCTCACGCTCCCCGGGTGGTATTGGAGGAGCTGCTCCAGGCTGAGGAGGAACAGTCACAGCTTCTTAGCGAAAGGGACAAGGAGCTGTATGAGGAGATCATTCTGAGAAGCGTCGGCAAGGCGATCCGGCAGAAGATTCACCGGGCGGAGCAATGGGTGAAGCAGATGAACAGGCTGATGGAGGAACGAAATACATCAAGCGGCCTTCGCCTGAAGCTGGAATGGATACCGCGGCCTGCGCAGAACGAGAGCCAATTGGATACGGAACGGCTGGTGGAGCTTATGAAACGGGATTCCCACCGCCTGCATGAGGTGGAGATTGAACAGATCATTACCCATTTCCGCTCCCATATCGGATACGCCAAACACCGGGCGGGAGAAGAACAGGAGTCGCTCCGCAAGCATCTGTATGAGGTGCTGGATTACAGGAACTGGTTTGTCTTCGAATTGAAATATGCCAAAGGAGAACAGACCGCTTACCGTCCATTGACCGATTCCCGCTTCAACGTGCTAAGCGGCGGCGAGAAGGCGATGGCCATGTACATTCCGCTGTTTGCCGCCACCTATTCCCGCTATTCCGACGGCAGGCCTGATGCCCCGCGGATCATTTCGCTGGACGAAGCCTTCGCCGGGGTAGATGAGGAGAACATGAAGGACATGTTCCAGCTGCTGACGGAGATGGATTTTGATTATATGATGACGTCCCAGGTGCTCTGGGGCTGCTATGACACCGTTCCGAAGCTGAGCATCTATGAGGTGCATCGCCCGAAGGATGCGGATTGGGTTACCCTGTTCCACTATAGATGGAACGGCCGGTACAAGGAGTTTGTGCAGGAAGAGGCTGGTTCCGAGGTGGGGGCTTAGAAATGGATATGCAACCGGAAGCAGGCTTCTGTGCGGAAAAGGCCAGGGAATATTTCCGGAGGCCCGGCTTTGAGCGAATCCTTGCGGAAATCTGGAAAAGATACAGTGCGCTGGGCCGGACAGGCGGACATGTAAAAATCTGTGAATTAACGGAAGCCGAATGCGATTGTCTGAACGGATTCTTCGGTTGGAACGAGCAGGTGGGGAACGACAGGGCGATATTCCTGAAGGATTTTGAGGCGGAGCTGGGAAGATGCCCGTTTCCTCCCACTATTGCGCAATTGTACGAAGCTTTGCTGGGACAGCCGCTTCGCACCAAAGAAGAACTGCAGGAGCTCCAAAGCCGGAATTGGAACAGCCTGTTCGAACCCGCTCTGGCATTGTTGCGTGACGCTGCTCCATCTCCCAATGGAGAGGCGTTGCAGGAATGGCTGCGGCAGGTTCAGGAAGGTCGAACCCGGGGATACCGGACGGTGCGGGAACAGTTTCGGACTTCCGCAGTTCAGGCAGAAGCAGCGCTTCTCCAGGCTTGCCGCGGACTAATTCATGTGCTGTCATCTGCCCGGGAACCCATGGAACGGATACGGCTTCCTGTTCTGGCGGGAAGCCTTACCGGAGATTCTCACGCCTTCGATTTGAAGACGACCGCTGGTCGGTTGTTATGGTTTGGTCTGCACGCTGTACGAAGTGAAACGAGTCAGGGATCTGACGTTGCCGATGACCCGGAGCCTGAGCTTGCTTATGCGGAAACGGAGGCAGCGGACTCACTTCTGCTTCCGGACTCCTTGCAGATTCGGGAGGTCTACCGGGCCTGGGGGATTGCCGATGACGATATTTCTTCCTGGGTGCACGTGTACGCCGGAATTCCGGGAAAAGCTGCGATCCCTCAAATGTTTACGCTGCGGCAGGTGGAGGCTGGCAAACTGGAGGCAATACTCCCGGTTCGCCGAATTTATGCTGTAGAGAATCCCTCAGTCTTCTCTACCTTAATGGATATTACGGAGAGGATGGCGCCGCTCAGCGGACTTGAAGCGGAGGAGGCGCCTCCCTTGCTGATTTGTACAAGCGGGCAGCCCAGTCTGGCTTGTCTGCAGCTGATCCACCGGATATTAGGGATGCCTGATAGTGGGTGCAGGCTCTATTATTCTGGTGATTTTGACTTGAAGGGACTGGAGATGGGACAGCAGTTTGCCAGGCGATTCCCTGATTTTTTTGTTCCCTGGAGATTCGATTCCCGAACTTACCTCACCGCCACTCCCAAAGGGCCGTCATTCACAGCGCAGGAGCTTGCCCGACTATCAACCCTACAAATCAGCTGGGATAGCGGGTTAATAGAGCGGCTTCAAATGTCAGGGACAAAGTGCTTCCAGGAAACATTTGTTTCCGGATTGGCGGAAGACTGGATTCAATATATAAGAAGGGGGGATGTGCATGGCAAACATAAGCAAGAAGGAACAGCTATGGAAGGAAGCCAAGGCGAGATGCCGATTAAATGATCAGGAAGTCAAAATGGCAAAGGAAATGGGGCTAAATCCATTAAGCCTGATCAAGAACATTCCCAATAAAAATGAACGCTGAAAAGCTCCTGTTGCGGATTGGGTCCGCGATATATACGAAGAAAGGCAAGAAAGAAGCAAAAACAAAAAAACCACCCGTGAGGGTAGTGAATTGGCCGAAGAGTCACGCCTCCGGATGAAGGAGACAGCAGAACGGTCGTGAAGCATGAGTCACGTTGAAATGAGAATATTTTTTGATGAAAGCGGCAAAAGGCGCTTTTAAGAGAACCCGTAGGAGGGATGGGCTTTAAATAAGCGTTTCTGCGGGTTCTGCATAGGGAAGGAGGAAGAGGAAGGATGAACAATCTGCCGCCGGCCAGAAGCAGACGCTGGCTGGTCTGGTTCGTATGGTACGGGTTTATGATGGCAGGGGTGATGTGGCTGACCCGCTTCGTCATTTGGAAGAATGAATTTGATCCGGGATTGGCCTTGAGGCTGCTGCTGTTCAGCTTGGTGGCCGCCGTCGTTGTGAACGGGCTGGGATGGCTGGGGCTGCGCTGGTTTTGGCTTTTGTCCACCATCGGTCTTGCCCTCGGCCTCGTCGCCATGATCCGGAGCGCTTATCTGGGGATGGACGGCTTCAGGGATCTGGCCGGGTTTCTTTATTTCCTGCTTTTGTCCGCGGCAGGGATTGCATTGGGGCTTTTGGCGGAAATTGTCCGTTATATCCGTATCCGGCTCCGGGAAAAAGGCTGAGCCAACTCCCTCAAACAAAAACAACTCCCGGTTGCCGCCGACATGCGGCAGACGGGAGTTGTTCTTTTCAGAGCAGTCAGGGGGCAAGCCGATCCGCCGGAACAAACCCGCAGATGGTTTGGCTGGTGCCGGCCAGCTTGAATTTAATCATGTACCCGGCAGCGCCTGACTGGTATTGGGACATGTTTTCCAACACCGACTGGATCTTCTGGTTATCCGTAATGGCAATAGGCGTGTTGATCTCGGAGTGGAGGCGGAATTCCTGTTCGGTCGGCCGGCCGTACCGGGTAGCTGCAAGCTCCGTATCGATGAGGACGGCTTGCATATCCGCCACATTCTCCAGGGTGAGCTTGACCTTGGCAGCATAACCCTTGGCTGTCATCCAGGCATCCAATTCCTTGAAGGATTTGCTCCATGCATAGTTGGTCTGGTCGTTTTTGCCGGAGGGAAGCACCTTGACGCTCGCCCAGCTTAACAACCCGCTGGTCATATCCTCATAGCTCATATTCAGAATTTCTTTCTTCAGAAGGTCCTGGAATTCCTTGATTTCCTGCGGGTTGGTAATCACGGCGGCTTTGGGATGCTGCTCAGGTTTGCTGCCCTCCGCGTAATAATTCCCCTCCAGGGTGATCCGGTCAATGCTCCGGTCAAGCAGGTCCAAATCAAAGATGGATTTTTTGTAGCTCTCGTATTCCATCAGCGGCTTCAATTGCTCCTCGATCAGGGGCACCGGGATGGTATTGTACAGCCGGGAAAGAAACGAGCCGTCCTCCAGCCAATAAGCAATGGACACATTCATGGTTTGGATGGGGGTAGGGCTTTCAGGCAAAGGACCTTTGGCGCGGGTGCTCACCAGCTTCTTGTGCAGCTCCCGGATTAAGTTGATGTAGGTTTCGTCTCTCGGGGCGTAAGCTTGGCCGTACACGAAATGAACCCGGCCTTCCAGACTAATGGTGGTTTTCCCCACCTGGGCGGTTTCCGGAACCCGGGTGACAAAACCGCTGATATTGGTTACCGGCACATACAAGATCAAGGCGCATAACACAGTAAAGCCCCCAAACCGGATCAGCGCGGCCCGGTTGAAGATCTGCCAGGATTTTTGCAGCAGCATCTCCACTGCCGCAAATCCGATCACCGCTCCGACAATATACCCGAACCAGGTCCAGCCGGGGTTATTGTTGGACTGGTGAAAGTAGGCTCCCGCCACCATCATGGCGCAGACCATCACCCCGCCGCGGAACAGCGGATTGAAATAGCTGAAGGCGATGGCCTGGGTGGCGGCCTCCGTTTTGCGCCTGCGGTACAGGAAAAAGGCGGCAGCGCCGAAAGCAATGGACAATCCCGCATAGATGAGGATTGCATAGTAGTTGAAATATCCCAAATTTTGCTCGAGAAATTGCACAAGCGGCGACCAATTCGCCCAGTTCATGCTGCCGTTTGCGGTATAGCTGGAATAGCCGTACAGATAGGTCCGAAAATGAAACTGCCACAGCTCGCCCAGAACGGCAGGCAGAAGCAGCAGGATAAAAACCACGGCCGTCTGCAGAATGGACTGCCCGGTGCAAATGCCCACAAATATGGTGAATACGTACAAAAAAACTGTCAGAACCAGCAAGGTGGCCAGCCATTTCAAAAAAATAGGCCAACTGAACGCGTAGGCAAGGCCGGGCATCATCTTCAGAATGGCCACAACGCAAGCATTGATCAGCACAGGCACTGCCAGAAGAAGCAAGCTGCTGGCCAGGTGGGAGAGAAACAGCCGTCCCCGGGGCAAAGGCAGGCTATGCTGGAAGTCTGCAGAGCCTTTTGCCTGCAGATACCGGAATACGAAGATGCCGGCAACCACAGGAAACATCAGAATCAGAAGAGATTGAATATCTCCGCCCCCCTGGGAAAACAGATTATCCAGAACGATTTTGGGAGCGCGCGGTGACCGCTCGGTCATCATGAGCTGAAGAGGAAGAGAAAATAGCAGTCCGATCAGATATAAAATGCCGATCCAGCCATGCTGGCGGAGGTCCTGGCGGATGATGCCCGCATTAAAGAAGAACCGGTTGGACTTCATAGCCCGCATCCCCCATTTCATAAAAGAATATTTCTTCCAGTGTAAGCGGCAGGAGATCCAGCACCAGCGGATTCAGGCGGCGGAAGGACTCCTCAATTTCTCCGCGCCCGCCCTTGACAATGTAAACCCGGACGCTGCCCCGGGATTCCGAATGAAGAATCCGGAGATGGCCGGGAAGCTCCGGCTCCACGTCCCCGTTGCAGAAGGCCGTCTGGACCTTGTGGGTATCCGCCTTCATCACATCCAGGTCCTTGTCGATGATCAGCCTGCCTTGGTGCATCATGCCTACATGATCGCATAAATCCTCGATTTCCCGCAGGTTATGGGAGGAAATGACGGTGGTCATACCCCGTTCGGCGGATTCCTGGAACAGCAGGTTTTTGATCTGGCGGCGCATGATGGGGTCCAAACCGTCAATGGGCTCATCCAGAATGAGCACCTCCGGCATACAGCTTAAGGCCAGCCAAAAGGAGGCTTGCCGCTGCATCCCTTTGGAGAAGCGGTGCAGCTTGCGCTTTTCATCCAATTGGAACACTTGGCCAAGCTGCTTGTACCGCTCCTCGCTCCAGCCGGGATAAACCGACCGGTAATAGTCCGCCATCTGCCGCATGCTGGTTTGGGGAAAAAAGTAGGGGGTGTCGGGAACAAACAGCAAACGTCCCTTGTTCACCGGATTCTCGTAAACCGGCTCCCCCTCCAAAAGAACAATGCCTTCATCGGGCTTCATGATGCCCGCCATCAGCTTCAGCAAGGTGGTTTTGCCTGCGCCGTTGGAGCCCAAAAGGCCAAAAACAGAAGCTTTATGTATGGTCAGGCTAAGCTCCCTGACTGCTTGCTCCCGCAGGAAGCTTTTGCTGATTCCGCTGATCTCGATCATGTGTGGTCACTCCTTACTTTGAGAGAAGTTGCTTGCAGCTTGAACCTTCTGGTACAAGGAAAGAATTTCGTCCTGGGTCATTCCCAGCCGGGCGGCTTCCTCCATCAGCTTGGCAAGCTCCTGGCGAACCTCCGCCAGTCTGCTCAAATCGGCATGGGCCTTGCCGGGGGAGACGAAGCTGCCTTTGCCCGGAAGCGAGTAAATGTAGCCCTCCCGCTCCAGCTCCCGGTATGCCTTCTGCACCGTATTGGGGTTGACAGTGAGCTGGGTGGAGAGGGTCCGGACAGACGGAAGCTGCTCATCCTGCTTCAGCACTCCATACAGGACGGCTTCCTTGATCTTGTCCATCAGTTGTTCATAGATGGGCCTGCGGCTGCGTAAATCCAATTCAAACATGGCCTCGCCCCTTTCTGCCGGTAACGCCCGCGCTGCAGTATGTGAACTAACTGTATTAATAGTAATAGTACAGATACAAAGTGTCAAGGGGGAAAACGACAAACAAGACTGCCGGGATTATCCCGACAGTCTTGTGTTGGCTGGCGCTGCCCTACCGCTCCAGCGCTCCCGGCGGCTTTTCCAGCCATTCGAACTCCACCAGGGTTTTGGTCATGCTTTCCGCCAGCATCCCCACTTGTCCAATCTGCTTCAAGTACAGGCCCGCCAGATCATTGCGCATGGTATAGCCCAAAGCGTTGCCATAAGCCTGGATCAGCGTGCCGTTTAAGCCTGCGGCATGGCAAAGCATCAGCCGCTCCGAAAAAGGGGCTTTAGTGGAGTTGGTCACCTCGGCCGAGCAGGAAACGGGAGCGGGCAAATCGTCCTTTTTCAGGATTTTTTCCATGGCTTCCTTATGATCGGTGGCCAGCTCCTTCATCCGCAGGAACTGCTCCCTGACCTTCTGGTCGGTGGACACCTGGGCGAAGCCGGTGCTGATGGCCTCCATTAACAGCACAAGCTCCATGGAGCTGTACAATCCGCTGATCTCCATGCCGGTCAACGGCCGTTTATCGCCGAAGAAGCCGTTTAAGAAGCTGGTCTTCTGGATGAACTCGGGATGGTCCGGTGTGGTCAATATAGGCGGCCGGAAACACTCTCCCCGGTTCTGCATCAGGGTGAGCACCGAATTTTGCAGCCGTTCTGTGGCTTGCAGACTGTCCGATGCAAAGAAGCGGACATCCTCCCGGCAGGCAACGCCCAGTGCCTGGGAGTAAAAAAGCAGCCCCAGCCGGCTGGCGACAAGCAGGTAGGTGAGATACAGCCGGTCGGAAAAAAGCCTCGGCGCCGACATGAACACATCCTCCTCCGGAATGAAGCCTTTGGGCAAGGGCATTCCCTCCTTGCTCAATATCCGGCTTCTCCGGTTCACCTGCTCCTGCCCAAATTCCGCGGCGGTCTTCATCAGGTCCTTGACCTGGTTGTTTGTGGTCTGGCTGCCGAAGCCGCCCAGGATGGACACCGACATGCTGTCCACCGCATAACCCGCCCACAAATAGCTGATTTCCAATGCACACAACCCGGTATGGGTTTGATTCAAGGTAAGCTCTCCTTTCGTTATACCAGTGATTTTATGCCAAGCCAGGGTCTAAGCAGATAAGAAGCGGCGCGCAGCACATCCATATGCTTCACCGTGAACAGCTTGCGGCCGATGGGCGTTCCCAGCCACTTCACAATGGTATCCAGCTGCTCATTGCCGATTTGCTCCATTGCCTTGCGGAGGACAAGGGAATTGGCATAGCTCCTCCGCAGCGGGCGGGTCAGCTGTTCGTAATCTCCGAGGCCGCAGATATCCCGGGCCGCATATACGCCGGTGCTTAGAGAAACGAATTGCCCGAAGCCCAGAAAAGGCGTAATGCTGCCAAAGTTATTGCCCGTAAAAAAGGTATTCCCGATCCGGGAGTTCCGGGAAATTCCGATGGGATAATGGTTAATCTCGAAGGTGTCAATGACGGACAGAGTCTGCTGGAGATCGGAGCATACCCTGGGGAAGAAGCGGTCCCAGAGTGTATGGATATCCGGATGCCGGAACTGGGGATAGTCCGGGTAAGCGATCACCATGCTGGCTTCCTTCTGGGACATGGGGATCAGATAGCCGTACCCCTTGGGGCAATAATCCTCGTTCAGCCAGGTATATACCGTGTTCAGATCGAAATCGCCTGTCACCGTGCAGCCCTTCATGGATACGCTCAGCGACAGATCATAATTCTTCAGCCGGCGGGCAATGGTTGTCTCCCCCGTAGCCAGCACCACATGGGTATAGTTCTCCAGCAGCTCCTCATACGTAGCCTGGGAGCCGAAGCGGATAGGGGAGCGGAGCTGCTTGTGGAGCTGCTGCTCCAGGGATTTTTCATGCCGTCCCCGGATATTGGAATGCCCCAGCCTGCCTTCCATCACGGCAGTTTCCTGCGGCCCGTGAATGGACATGGCGCGAATCATATAGACGGGATGAAGATAGATGCCCAGCTCGTTGGACAGGTAGGTTACACAATCCTCGGCCGGTTTGGCCGTCAGCCCCAAGAAAATCTCTCCGTTGACAAACCGATCCCCCACCTGGGAACGGGACTCGTAAATATCCGGCGTAATGCCGTGTTTTTCCAGGGTAAGCGCACAAGCCAATCCGGACAGGCCCGCCCCCATAATCGCCACTTTCATGACAACACCACCTTATACTTATAAATTTGGTATATTCAGTAATTTCTATTCATGGGAGCAAAAAGAAAACCACCCGAAAAGGGTGGTTCCGTAAAATGCGTATATCCGGTACCCCCATCGTACGAGGAAGTGCTAGTCCCCACCGGCCTGCCGGCGGAACTCTCCCGGCGTGGAGCCGATCACCCGTTTGAAGACGCGGATGAAGGAGAAGGAGTGAACATACCCCACCGCCAGGGCCACATCCTGCACGGACAGGCTGGTGGTTTCCAACAGCAGCTTGGCTTTTTCCATGCGGATGCGGATCAGGTAATCCACGAATTTTTCCCCCTGAAGCTCCTTGAAGACAGCGCTGAAATGCTGGGGAGTCAGGTGAAAATGCTCGCTGATCTGGTTCAGGGACAGATTGGGGTCCCCTAATCCGGCGTCAATATATGCCTTGAACAGGTCCAGATTGGTATACTGGGGATTCTTCTCCCGCTGTCTGGCCAGCTCGTTGAACATCCGGGACAATCCGGCGAACAGCTTTTCCTCCAGCTCATTCACATTGGAATAACGGACGGTCCATTCCTTCAGCTCGGCATAAAGCGGCGTCCAGGCGGCAACCGCCTCCTCCGACAATTCGCCGATCTCCCCGTGGCAATGAAGAAGCAGATAGTCGGCCAGGTCGGTGATGGTTTTGCGCGGCGGCAGCCCGGTGCGGACTGTGGCAAAAATGCCCCGAAACACGGCTTCCCATTCCTTGCTGCCGGTCCGGAACAAATGGGCCATGGAGTGGATGGCGGGCAGCTGCTCCATCAGGGCAAAGGCAGGTTTGGCGGCCAGGGTTTCATGGGTAATGACTTGGTTGGACCCGGCGGAGGCCTTCACCTCCAGCATTTGCGCGGCGGCCTCGTAGGACTGGGGGATGGAGGCCAGATTTTGCACCGCATCGCCGAATCCGATGGTTACCGTAAATTTCAGGTACTGCTCCACCCAGGCGCGCAGCTCCTCGCACATCCGGAGAGTATCGGGAAGGGCGTCGTAGTTGGCTTCATCGAGAAATACCAGGCTGCCGATCCGGTCCCCGGACAGCCAGTCGATCCAGACGGAGAAGCGGTAAGAGTCGGCCATTTCCTGGACCACGGAGCGCAGGGCAAATTTCAGGAGGAGCCGGTCATGCTCCGAATAGGCGGCTTCAAAGGCGGCATACTCATCCATCTCCACCAGAATCACCAGATAGGAATGGCAGTTTTGGGGAAGCCCCAGCTTTTTCAATTCCTCCTGCCAATCGTTCTGGCTGATATATTGGGTGCCTGTCACCAGATCCCGGAACAGATAGCGTTTCTTTAAGCCCGAATCCCGGGCCGCCTGCTCCTCATGCAGCTGGGAATCATGGATCAGCCGCTCCACCGCCGCTTCGATAAAAGCAAACTGGTCCCCGTCCATGGCAAACTGGTCCTTGCGGATAAAATGGGCAATCCGGTTGGAGATGGCGTCAATGGGCTTGTAATTGCGCCGGAAGACAAGAAACAGCAGAATCAGGGCGGCCAGCACGGTGCCTCCCACAGCCAGCAGCCAAGAATTGCTGAACAGGGAAAGCAGGCTCCCCACCTTGGCATCCTTGACCCCGGAATGAAGCGCCCAGCCTGTTTTCTCCGAAACCAGAACAGCCGCATCCCGGCGGCTGTCTTTTTCCGTTTTGTCGAAGGGAAGGCCGCCGGAGGAGGCGAGATAGGCGTAATGGATATCCGATTGGGCGATGCTCTGCAGCATATCCTGTATGGAATACAAGGGAATATTAAGCACAATCAGCCCCTGTGCGGCGGTATTGAAGGGAATGCCCATGACCAAAGAAACCACGGTCTGTGCAGCGCTGCTGGAGCCGGCTTTATAATTGCGGGGCGCAAACCAGGAAACTTGGCCCGGGTTATCCGTCATATAGGAATTGATGAAGGCGCTGTCGGGAAATTCGTTTAGGCTCATCATATGGGAATCCGACAGAATGCGGAGGTCGGAGGTCCGGTACAAATAGAAGGAATCGATGCTGTTGACCGTGGACAGCAGCTCCCGCAGCCGGGAATAGAGCAGATAGCTGGAGTAGGTTTCATCCGTGTGGTCACCGCCGAAAAACTGCTGCAGCTGCACATTGGTCAGAGTTTCCCGGATTACGGTCTGTTCGATTCCCGCCAGCCAGCTGTCGAAGGTTTTGATCACATTGCGGGCGTATACCTGATTGGCGTTCTGCGCCTCCCGTCCCGCGTTCCGGCCGATCACGGCAAGGAAGATCACCGACAAGGAAGCGGACAAAAACAGAAAAACGGACAGATAGGACAAAAATAACCGCAGCCAGGGGTTTCGTCTCATGGCACACTCCAGGATGATGGATTGGTTGTTGCAGGCATTCATTATAACACGGGCAGAGGCCCTCTTCATGATTGCCACAAAGAGAGCCCGCTGCACGGAAGGTTATTTCTTGAGGAAATCGTAGTAGTCCTTGGTCAGGAGAATTTTATCCTTATTGGCGGCAAACCATTCCTTGTACCAGGCATCCACCTTGGCTCCGTTGGAGGTTTCCCAGGCGGCTTTGGCGTCCTTTATCGCCTGCGCCGCGCTGTAGCTTGGGGTAATCGCGCCCTTGGCCAGGATGTCGTTGACGGTTTTGTAGCCGTTGGTCTGGTTGATCTGCAGGTCCTGGGGCAAGGCAGGCAGGGAACCGCTGGAAATGACGCCGATCATCGGCTTGGCCGGGTCCTGATAAGCGTCAAAAGCGCTTTGGTACACTTGGGCAAATTCCTTGCTCAGCTCATAGGCAGCCAGGGTTTCAGGAGTTTCCACCGCAGGTTTGACCGGATTCAGCACAATATTCACGCTGGAGCATTTGTCCGTAATGGCGTTGTTAATCATCGTGAAGTCCGTGTTGTAGCTTTTTTCAATTTTGTTCTTCTCGGCGTCGATGACCTCCGGGCAGCCGCTGACACCGATTTTGTAATGCTCGCCTTCAATGCCGTAAACGAAGGTTTTGGTGGCTTTTTCCGACATCATAAAGTCCACATACTTGATAATGGCCTCCGGGTCCTTGGCCTTGGCGTTGACTACGGTGGTCAGATTGACGGGGGTGCTGAGCAGCGGACTGAAGGTGCCGTAGGGTCCGGCAGGCAAGGGCAGGGCGGCGATGGTGGCCGCGGGATTATTCTTCTTCAGCGTCTTGAAGGTTTCTATTTCACTGCCGTTGGCTCCGTAGATGCCCAGCTTGCCGTTGACGAAATCCTGCTTGGCCTTGTCGCCCTTGCCGTCCGTCAGATAATCCTTGTCCACAATCCCCGCTTCATACAGCTTCTTCTTGAACTCCAGCGCCGATTGGATGCGGTCCCAGCCGAATACAAGCTCTCCTTTGTCATTCAGCACCCATGGGTTTTTATCGATGGAATTAAACACGATGCCGAAAATATCGTCCACCGCCATGCCGCCCACAAAGCTGAGGCTCACCCCGTAGGTGTCCTTTTTGCCGTTGCCGTCCGGGTCCTTCTCGGCGAAGGCCTGAGCCACCTGGAAGAATTCGTCCACGGTCTTGGGCATGGACAGGTTCAGCTTGGCCAGCCAGTCCGTGCGGATATAGACGTTATGCTGGGGAACGATGTTTTCCACTCTGCCGATCTCATAGATTTTCCCGTCATCCTTGCGGCTGAGCTTCTCCAGAATCGGGTATTTCTTCAGAATATCCTTGTAGGTGGTGCTGTACTTCTCGATGGCGTCGTCCAGAGGCATCAGCAGCTTCTGGTTGTACAGCTGGTTCTTGATGGCCATATCATACTCCATAATCACGTCGGGAGCGGAGCCGGAGGCGAACAGGGTGTTCAGCTTCTGGGCCGATTCCCAGCGGGGCACGGCCACGAAGGTGACATCCGTGGGACCGTTCTCGTTGATCCAGCGGGTCCACCGGTTCTCCGTTTTGGTTCCTTCCTCCGGCGCTACGCCGCCGCGCTCGTAGATGGTGGAAGTGATCTTGCCGCGGGGAGCGGGAGTGGCCCCTGCTGTAGCGGCTGCGGATTGGCCCGGCTTGGCGGAAGCGGCGGGTTCGGCTTCGTCGCTGCCGCAGCCTGCCAGAACGGTGATGCCTGCCAGTACGGATGCCGCCAGGGCAATGCGGTACTTGGCGTTTTTCTGTGAGAATTTCATGTTTTGTCCCCTCCAATTGATATTATACCTGTTGCATTATCCTTTCACGGCTCCAATCATCGCGCCCTTTACAAAATATTTCTGGATAAAGGGGTAGACGAGAAGAAGCGGGATAATCATGACCATTACTCCGGCGGACTTGACTCCCTCCGGGGTGGCTTGCTGGACCTCATCCGGACGCAGGGCGAAATCCTGGGTCAGGGACTGGCTTTTGATCATTTGCTGCACCAGCACGGACATGTTGAATTTCTCAACGTCGTTGATATAGATCAGCACATTCATGAAGCTGTTCCACAGCCCCACGCCGTAGAACAGGGCCAGGGTGGCCACCATGGGCAGGGACAGGGGCAGCACCACCCGGACGATGTAAGTCCATTCCCCCGCGCCGTCCATCCGCGCCGCCTCCTCCAGCTCCTCCGGCAGGCTTTCAAAGTAATTTTTCATAATGAGCATGTTGTAGGCGCTGATCAGCCCCAGGCACCAGATGGACCAGTAGCTGTTGATCAGCCCCAGGGATTTCACCAGGAGATATTGGGGAATGACGCCGCTGCTGAAAATCATCGTGAACACAATCGCCAGGGTAAAGGGCCTGCGGCCGTAGAAGCCTCTGCGGGACAGGGGGTACGCCGCCAGGAAGGTGAACAGAAGGCACAGCAGGGTGCCTGTCAGGGTAATGATGAGACTGTTGCGGAAGGAAGTCAGAATGGGCGTGCCCTTGAGCAAAATGTCGTAGGATTGGGTGGTGATATCCACCGGCCAGAGATACACCTTGCCGGAGATGATGGCTTCATTGCCGCTTACGGAAACGGCGGCAATATTCACCAGCGGATACAGGCAGGACAGGGCAGCCAGGGTCAAAAGCAGATAGTTGACGGCATAGAACAGCCGGTCTCCTTTGGATAAGCGCATAGGTCAGACTCCTTTCACCAGAGGCCCTGGTCGAATTTGCGGGCGATGGCATTGGTGGTGATGACGAGAACCAGGCCGATTACTGCCTCGAACAGGCCCATGGCCGAGGTCAGGCTGAACTGTCCGCCCTGCAGGCCCATCCGGTAGATGTAGGTGGAGATCACCTCGGAAACGTCGGAAACGATGGAATTTTGCAGGTTGTACACCTGGTCGAAGCCTACATCCATAATCCGGCCCATGGCCAGAATCAGCATCAGCACGATGACCGAGCGGATGCCGGGCAGGGTTACATGCCAGATCTGCTTCAGCTTGCCGGCTCCGTCCAGGCTGGCGGCCTCATACAGGCTGGGGTCGATGTTGGAGAGAGCGGCCAGATAGATGATGGCGCCGAAGCCGGCTTCCTTCCAGGCCCCTGCTCCCAGGAACACGGCTATCCAGGAGGCGGGTTTGTAGAGGAAGGGATACACGTCTCCTGTCAGCTGCCGCAGAAGGTGGTTGACGGTGCCGGATTCCTGGGCGAACAGATTGATCACCAGACCGCCGATAATGACCCATGACAGAAAATGGGGGAGATACAGAAGGGTCTGCACCGTTTTTTTGAACCACATCTTCCGCACCTCGTTGAACATCAGCGCCAGCAGCACCGGGAACGGAAAGTTTACCAGAATGGACAGGACGGCGATGACGAAGGTGTTGCGGATGGTCTTGAAGGCCAACGGATCGGTGAACAGCAGCTGGAAGTTGTGGAAGCCCACCCAGGGGCTGCCCCATAACCCGTCGTTGAAATTGTAATTTTTGAAGGCGATGATGTTGCCGCCCATGGGGATATATTTGAACACGATGTAATACACGATTACCGGTAAAAACATCAGCATCCACGGCACATTCTGCTTCAAACGCCGCTTCCTTCTTAAGGCCCGGGCATCCGGAGCATGAACCTGCTGCTGGGCGGGAAGAGCGCGGGCTAGAGAATCTTTCATTGAGGGTTCACATCCTTATTGGGTCTGGTTGATCAACATTGCATCTGGTTTGCGACTGGCCCGGTTTGGTTCTGCGCCTTGGCCGGGAGGTTGGCAGTGGGGGCAGCGGCGGCGGCTTTCCTGCTGCCAATATACCTGCCGGGGAAGCGCAGCGTCCATAAACAAGAAATCCGGGGTGCACAATTCTTACGGTGGCAGGCTTGATCTTAAATAAGGTGCATCGGGGGAAATCATGTTTATTGCGCGCGGCAGACCGGTGGCTTACCCTTGAGCAAGCAGGCGGGAGGCAGAGGGCAAGCGTTGGCGGATGGAGGGCAGGATCAGCGGAGGTCCAGTAGGAGCCCAGCGGAAGTCCAGTGGAAACCCAGTGGAAGCCCAGTAGGAGCCCAGCGGAAGTCCAGTGGAAGTCCAGTGGAAGTCCAGTGGAAGTCCAGTGGAAGTCCAGTGGAAACCCAGTGGAAGTCCAGCGGAAGCCCAGCGGAAGTCCAGTGGAAGCCCAGCGGAAGTCCAGTGGAAACCCAGTGGAAGTCCAGCGGAGTGGCCGGGTTTGCCGGCCGGATACCGCCAGATAAATTTTTAACGGCGGCCACAGCCGTTATTTCCGCAAAATGGCGGGGTTCCTTCATCTAACGGCGGCCAGCGCCGTTATTAAGGACTTTTTGCCGGGTAGCGGCTCCAATCGGGGCAAATAACGGCTGCTGCTTCCGTTAGATTTTGGGAGGTGCCCATTTGACCGAAATAGTGGCGCTCACCGCCGTTAGAAGGCTGGGGCTATTTTTACAGATAAGGAGTGAGGCTCAATATGGAGTACGGCTATTTTCTGAATGATGGGCGGGATTACGCGGTGACTACCCCGCATACCCCTGTGCCCTGGCATAATTACCTGTTTAACCCGGAGCACCATGTGAAGGTGTCCCAGCTTCTCCAGGGGGAGGCGGCCTGCCTGGTCCCCTTCGAGCGGAACTACACCCGCGGCGTGCGGATGTTCTATGTGCGGGACGATGCCACGGGAGAGGTTTGGTCGCCGAATTTCGCCGACGGAGGCTGTTGGCCGGAGAGCGGGGATGGGCAGAGCCAGCCGTCTGCCGGAGCGGCCGACAGAGAAGCAGCGGGAAGGGCCGTACAGAGTACGGCAGCTTCCGGCTTCAACGAAGGAGAGCTGCCGGAGGGGTTCGCCTGCATCCACGGGTTAAGCGCCACCCGGCTTGTAAACGGGAATGGCTGGTGCCGGGCGGAGGTGGCGGTGACGGTGCCTTTGGAAGGCAGCCTGGAGCTGTGGCAGGTGAAGCTTGTCAATACGTCGGCGGTAAAAAGAGAGCTGTCGCTGTTTTCCGCCTTTCTTCCCGAGACGGGGGGGATGGGGGTCAAATGCGCGGTGGATGCGGAGGCGGGGATTCTCTACAGCCACACTTTCCCCTACCATGTGCGGTATGAGGATAAGGAGAAGTACGACGCCTGCCGCAATTACGTGTTTATGTTTGCGGACCGGACGCCGGATTCGTGGGAATGCAGCGAACGCCGTTTCCGCGGCGCCGAGGGGCTGGGCCCCGTTCCCGCCGCCGTGCGGAAGGGAGCTTTAAGCGGGCTTCCCTGCGAGGGAGAGAATCCTGTGGGGGCGATGCAGCACCGCTTCCTGCTGGAGCCGGGCGAGGCGGCGGAGGTGCTGATTTCCGCAGGCTGCGTGAGCGATCCCGGCGAGGCGGTCCGATTGAAGGCGCTGTGGACCGACAGGGAGCGGGCCCGGGCGGAGCTGCTGCGGCTGGAGGACTATTGGCAAGACCGCTTGGCATCCTACCGGATCAGCACGCCGGATACCCATTTGGATCATTTCATCAATTACTGGCTGAAGAAGCAGGTGGCGGCCATGACGGAGACCCACCGGATGAGCAACCTGTCCTGTGTGCGCAATGAGCTGCAGGATGCCATTGGCTTCAGTATGCTGAACCCGGAGGAAGGGGCCCGGTATCTGCTGAAGACGGCCCGGGGCCAGGAGCGGAGCGGCTATATCCGCCAGTACCGGATGCTGGACCCCGTCCAAAGCCCCGCCGGTCTGGCGCTGCTGAACCACAAGGACGCAGACGCCTGGCTGCTGCTGTGCGCCTGCGCCATCGTTCACCAAACCGGGAGCCTGGAGCTTTTGGACAGGCAGGTTGGATTTGTCGACGGCGGAGCGGAAGCGTCTCTCTACGAGCATCTGCTGCTGGCCGTGGATTATATGGAGCAAGACCGGGGCAGCCACGGCCTGTGCCTGATGGGAGACGGGGACTGGACCGACCCCATTAACGGCGCAGGCAGGTTGGGGAGGGGGGAATCCGCCTGGACCACCATGGCTTTTCTCTATGGGGTGAAGGAGCTGATTCCGCTGGCTGCGGCCAGGGGGGACGCTCCGGTGGTTGCCCGCTTGGAGCGGCTGGCGGAGGAGCTGGATACGGTCATCAACCGGGAATGCTGGGACGGTGAATGGTATCTGGCCGGTTATGACGATGAGGGCATTCCTTTCGGCACCGCCGGGGATAAAGAGGGGAGGATTTTTCTCAACGCTCAGACCTGGGCGGTTATGAGCGGCGCTGCCCGAGGTGGGCGGCTGGCGGCCTGCCTCCGGGCGGTGGACCGGCTGGATACCTCCAGCGGGCCTGTGGTGATTTGGCCTTCGTATGCGGATTGGGACGGACGGATCGGCAAGATCAGCATCAAGCGCCAGGGCACCACGGAGAATGGCTCCGTCTATTGCCACGCGGCCCTGTTCAAGGCCTGCGCCGATCTGATGGCCGGGCGGCCGGAGGAGGGTTTCGGGACGATTATGAAGACCCTGCCGGGCAGCACCCTGAATCCGATTGAGCGGAATTTGCAGCCGCCGCTGTGGGTGCCGAATTTCTATTTTGGCCTGACGGATTCCCCCAATTTCGGCAAGTCCAGCCTGAATCACTCCACGGGAACCGCCGCATGGGTGGCTTGGACGGTGCTGGAGCGGCTGTTGGGCGTGCGGGCTACGGTGAACGGCCTGAAGGTAAGCCCCAACCCGCCCCGGGAGTGGCAGGAGTACCGGGTGGAGCGGATGTTCAAGGGCAGCCGTTATACAATCGAATTCCGCAGGCTGGAGGGCGATGGAGCGGCTCCCGGCATTCTGGTGGACGGCTCGCCGCTTGCGGGCGCGCTTTTGCCCTGGGAGCCGGGCAAGGAGTACCGGGTGCAGGTTTGGCTGGCGGCAGTTGTTGGCAAGCACACAGAGGAGGCAGGGATATGACAAGCTTGAACAGAGGAGTAGAAGGCATGACAAGCTTGATTCAGCAGGAAGCCCAGCTGTTTGATTACGAAGGCCAGCAGCTGCGCCGCAAGCGCATTTTTGGGGCCTTCGCGGCGGGCCACGGGGTCATGTTTAGCCCGGAAGGAGAGTATACCGGGCCTAATCTGGGCCATACCCCCCGGCCCAATGATCTGATGGGCCACTGCGTCAATTATTTGGGCAGCGGCAACCCGGATGCGGTTAGGACTGCCAATGCGGTGCTGCGGCGGCTGCCCATGATCGAATGCCACTTTTTGCCCAACCGTTCCCTGTGGCTATTGCGCACCTGCCCCCATCTGCTGGAGGAGGATGTGCGGAAGAAGCTGGATGACTACAGCTGCTCCCATCTGGACGGATTCGCCGGGGAGGATCAGGATTTTGTCGGGGTCAATGACAATTTCCCCTGTGTCAGCGCCTATACCCTGATGGCCGGGGGCCTGCGCTTCGGACGGCCGGAGCTGTATGAACGGGGCTGCGTCCGGCTCCGCCAGTTGAAGGAAATGCTGACCCGCCGGGGGGCGGCTTCCGAATACGCCAGCCCCACCTACTCCCTGCTCCAGCTCCACGCCCTGGCGCAGCTGGGGGAGCTGACGGCGGAGACGGACCCGGAGATGCACCGGCTGGTGCTGGACTGCGAGGCGCGGATCTGGGCGGATTACCTGGCCCATTATTACCTGCCCGCCGACCGTCTGGCTGGCCCTTATTCCCGCAGCTATACCAGCACGCTGGTGGAGTGGACCACGCACCCGGCGGCACTGTACCTGCTGTTCGGGGACAGCGTGCCGGGAGGGCTGCCGGAGGAGGAGCGGGAGGCGCTGATGGTGCGCCATAACCACCATATTCTCGCGGCGGATTTCCACTGCCCGCCCCTGCTGCGGGAATGGCTAGCCGGGCGGCAATACCCCTTCTCCTATGAAGCGACCACAGAGTTCCATGCCTCCTCGGATGAGGTGATCGGGGTGCAAAAGCTGTGGTCCGACCCGGATGCGGGCCCGGGGGATGAGGGAGCCGTGCTGGAGGAGTATGCCTCCGGCTCGGGCCGGGTCTCCACCTATATGACGGAGGCCTACTCCCTGGGCGTGGCCTCCCGGGAATGGCATTGCGGCAGCCAGACGGATACCTTTCTGGCGCTGTACACCACCCGCGCTCCCATCCGCGGGCGGCGGGATGTGCGGACCGTATTCGCCCGGTATTCGGTGAATGACCGGCTGCCCGGGCAGACCAACGCCTACCCGGAGCTGGGCACGGTGAACGGGCCCATGCTCTTCTGGGACCAGGGCCGCAAGCTGGGGGTGCACCACAAGAACACGGCCATGATGCTCTACAAGCCGCGGCTGTATGCCCGCAAGCAGGTCAGGAGCCTGCGCCTGATGGTGCTGATGCCCCTGTCCGACGGCCGTCCCGAGGAGATCTGGTTGGGCGGACGGCGGCTGGAGGGGACGGAGGGCGAGCATACCGGGCTGGTGCCTGTGTGCCTGAAGGACGGCCGCACCTATATGGCTTTCCATCCATTGGTGCCGGTGGACCACGGCCGCAAACAGGCTGTCCGGGTAGAGGAGGCCAACGGCTACCTGATCCTTTCCTTTTACAACTATGAAGGGGAGGAGCGGGATTTCAGGGCTGCGGAGTTTGCCCTGACAGGCAACGGCTTTGTGTGTGAGCTGGGTTCGGAAGCAGAGGACGGCTCCTTCTCCGCATTCCGGGAGCGGATCGGCCAGGGGCAGGTACAGGTGGAGGATCGGTACCTGAGCAATGTCCACATGCGGGGCGCGATGATTCGCAAAAGCGTCTACTCCCGGCCGGGGGTCCAGCTGGCCTGCGAGTACAGCCCCGTAAGCGAAGGCATCCGCTACATGACGGTCAATGGGCGGCAGATCGGGGAAACCCGGCTGCTGGCGGACGGGCTGGATGCGGCGCAGCTGCCTTTTCTGGGTGAGGAGGACGGTGAGGGAGGTGATGGTGCTGCCGGATAAGCGGCGGCCGGCGGGGCGCTTGGCGTCTTCGGGCTTGCGGTGGAGCAGGGTCCATGGAAACGTGGGGTAAAGGAGCAGGGGGTGGTTGAGGACACGGCTGCGGGGATCGATGGGATAGAGCCTCCGCAGGGCTGAGGGGATGGATGGGATAGAGCTGCTGCACGGCTGAGTGGTCGAGGCGGAAGAGCAGAGGCGTAAAGGGGAGGTCAGCGCAATTGAAGAGGATAGGCAGCGCAACATGCAGAGGGGGTAGAAATTACTCCAGGTAACTATCCGGCTTCAGCGCAAAATGATAGCGGGCATCAAATGTCCGCTATCAGGGCTTTTCCTGAGTTTGAGTTCTTATAACGACATAAAATGTCTGCTAAGAGCCGCTTTTTCGACTTCCAGCCTGGGTTTGGAGGGAATAGCAAACATTTTTTGTCGCTATTTTGTCTATTACAACGTCTCGTAAATTCGTTCCCCATTAAACCACTCTGTTGCGTTATGGTCTTTTTCGGGTAAAA
>NZ_QMFA01000051.1 GCF_003285005.1 Paenibacillus sp. YN15
AGCTCAGTAGGTAGAGTGCATCCATGGTAAGGATGAGGTCACCGGTTCGATTCCGGTTGGAAGCTTTGCAGTTGGCCCGTTGGTCAAGGGGTTAAGACACCTCCCTTTCACGGAGGTAACAGGGGTTCGAATCCCCTACGGGTCATACATATCCCGGGCGCTTAGCTCAGCCGGGAGAGCATCTGCCTTACAAGCAGAGGGTCGGGGGTTCGATCCCCTCAGCGCCCACCATTTGTATTGGGGATTAGCCAAGCGGTAAGGCAACGGACTTTGACTCCGTCATTCCTAGGTTCGAATCCTAGATCCCCAGTTCTTATGAGCCATTAGCTCAGTCGGTAGAGCACCTGACTTTTAATCAGGGTGTCGTAGGTTCGAGTCCTACATGGCTCACCATTTGTTTTATGCGCGTGTGGCGGAATTGGCAGACGCACTAGACTTAGGATCTAGCGGGCAACCGTGGGGGTTCAAGTCCCTCCACGCGCATCTTTATCTCTTTTTCGCGGACGTGGCTCAGTGGTAGAGCATCGCCTTGCCAAGGCGAGGGTCGAGGGTTCGAATCCCTTCGTCCGCTCCATATGCACCCTTAGCTCAGCTGGATAGAGCGTTTGACTACGAATCAAAAGGCCGGGAGTTCGAATCTCTCAGGGTGCGTTTACAAAGCTTTACGGGACGTAGCTCAGCTTGGTAGAGCACCTGGTTTGGGACCAGGGGGTCGCATGTTCAAATCGTGTCGTCCCGACCATCAATCTTCATATGCGGGTGTAGTTCAATGGTAGAACTCCAGCCTTCCAAGCTGGTAGCGTGGGTTCGATTCCCATCACCCGCTTTTCTAAATTAAAGAACCGCGAAGCCTTGATGCATAAGGCTTTTTTGTTGTTTGAGGAGATACTACGGAGAGGATTTGAAGGACAAAAGGAAGACCTTTTGGGGCAAAGGCAAGATGTACTTGATGCTTCAAACATAAGCTTCAGTGGGTTACGAAAATAAGACTTTTGGCCGTGGAATCGAAAATGTACCAAATGTGTACCAATGAAAAAGAACGGGAAAGGCGGATGACACAGAATCGTGTTCATCCGCCTTTATTGGTAGCAATATCAATTGACTTGCCTTGGCCTGCTCAGAACCCCGCACCGCGGCGAAGGGAAAACAATCGTTTATATTATTGGGTAGCCAAGAAGTGCTTAAGTTCGTCCTGATCCTGGATGGGATTTATATACTTCAAATTATATGCGGTCGAAATGGTTTGGAAGTCCTTGTCATTATTGCTGACTAATATAGCGTCGGTATGCAGTGCAGTGGCGGCAATTAGCACGTCAGGAAGCTTTACTTTTTTTTCATAGTGGTACGCCAATTTGGAGCGTATCTCACCGGAAAGGTTGGCAATCTCTCTGTTTACCTCGACCACTTGATCTGAATCGTTTATAAACTCTTGAAGTAATAACTTCAGCTCATGATTGGTCGCAACTGAACTTACGGAAAGCAACTCAGCCTCGGTAATAACGGACAGAAGTTTTTCGTGTTGCTCATTCTGCTGGAATAATTCCTCCATAAACCGAACTACAGGCGGAAACTCTCTGAAGAAGTATATACAAACATTCGTATCAAATAAATATTTGCTCAAAGATGGCTGCCCTCCCTGTCTTCTTCCCCTTCTCTGTCCGCCAGGGCTTGAAATTCCTGCTTAATGGCAGGCGGAGTGTTTTTTAAAATACCGGCAGTTTTTCTAAGGATGCTGAGTCTTTGTTCACGCTTCAAGGTTTCATCAGCACGATATTGTTTTTCCAAGTGAATCACCATTCCCTGATCATTTTCATCGATTTTCATAGTTGCAAACCGTTTGGAGTTAATCAACCTTTGGAATTCCGCCAAAAAGAGTGAATGATCATAAATTTGTTTCATTGAATAGATCACCTCACCATATTTTCGTCGTTCCTGGTATTCTACATTCATACCTCTGGTCAGGGCATTGACTTACCATATCTACATTATATCCGATAATGACATATAGAGATACCACTGACTCACTTGGTGCATTGTAAAGCCGCCGCTACGACTCTATTTCCTCCAGGCAAGAGTTGTACACGTTCAGAATAGCAGTAATGATGCCATGGCTTTTGAAGCCTCCATCCAGCAAATTGACCGTACGTTGGGTCAGAGTGTCGGCCGGTTTAGGATGTGGTCCAAGGAAAACGTCGCGGCCTTGGCATGTCTTGGTTGGAAGCGGCAATGTATGGAGCGGTTTACGCTAACCTGATCAGCGGCTTTAGCCGCGGAACCGAAGAGACGGCGCAACATACCCAGGACTTGCTCGAAGCGTCTGCTGTCGTAGCATCCTCTACCGGACGAACCATGGAACGAATTCGGTCAGGCTTGCTGGGCAAGACCGGAGCCATTGAGGACTTGGGGATTAGCGTCAATATCGCAACCCAACCTACTCTCCGGACAGAGAATCTGTTATTCAGCGAAAAAATCGAGTTTTTCCGGCTGGGCGGACTGAGAGGCCGTTATTTGGCGAAAATGAGTCAGTTTGGGCAGCTTTACGAAACAATAACGCATCGTGTGTCCGCGAAAACTATAAAATCACGTAAATGAGAGAAATAACGGCTGTACGGTCCGCATAATGGAGGCTGTTTGCCTGCCGGCAAGAACCGTCCAGCTTCGCGGCGCTGTTCCGGTAATTATCAAATAACCTTCACGATTTGGCGATTTGGAAGGAGGCGCTTTTTGCTATAATTGAAAATGATAATCAATATACTTGATGCGGCCATACTATATTCGCTTCCATTGTTTACGCGAAGGCAGGCAGAGGAGGTTGTTTCCAGGCATGAATATCAATGAAATCATGGAAGAGTACACGGCGGAGCCGATAATGATCCTGCCGACCTACTACCGCCGGCATCCTGTAGGCTATGTGGAACCGGGCTACCTGACAACAGTATCGGCCTTCCTCTTTCCGGTGAAGGGAGAGGGATACTTCAAGCTGGACAACCAGTCCTTCCGTTTCCGCCCGGGAATGGTGATTCACGGCTGCCCCGGCAAATGGCTTACCTCCGGTAATTTAACGGACAAGCCTTTAGAATTCTACATTATGTATTACCGTCATGAGAAGGATAGCGACGGCTACATGCATCGGGCGTATGAGATGGAGATCGGCTCCTGCCCCAGTCTATTTGCCACCCTCAAAATGCTGGCGGATGTGTCCAAACACCTGGATACCTTCTCCAAGTTTCAGGCCAAAACGCTGGTGTACACTGTGCTCTCTGAGCTGTTCGGCATCATGAAAAGCTCCCAAAATAACGAAATCCAAAGTATTGTTGAGGAAGCGAGAGGGTACATCGAATTCCACCATATGCGCCAGCACACTCTTTGCGATTTGGCCGGACGGTATGGGATGTGCCCCAAATATTTCTCCGAGGTATTCAAAAAATATACCGGCATCAGTCCCATCGATTATTTGATTGCGTACCGGATGAAGGAGGCCCACCGCCTGTTGACGTCCACCTGCGCCACCGTAAAGGAAATTGCCGAAATGGTGGGCTACACCGATGCCTATTACTTCAGCAGGCTTTTCAAAAAACAGTTTGGCCTTGCCCCTACCCAACTCCGCGCGCTCCCCATTGAACAGGCCAACTAAAAACGATCCCCCAAAAGCGACGAGATGCTTCGCCGAAGGGAATTCCGAATACTTTTGGGGAAGCTCCCGGAATGAAAGGGAAATTGTCCATCCTTGGTTCAGGAAATCCTCCATTTCTCTCACTCTATGCACATGCTAGAATGCTTTATATATTGCAATTGCGAATCGTTATCAATGAGGAGAGTTGCAAAATAGAGAATCTGCATTCAAAAAGTGGAGGGATTGGATTGAAGAAGCTATTGGCATTATGCTTGACATTTGCATTTGCAGCTGGACTGATGGCTGGCTGCGGCGGTAAGGAAGCTGCCGAGAACGGAGATAATGCGGCTGCCGGAGCAAGTCCTGCCGCATCCGTTGCGGCCAGTGCAAGCCCTGCTGCCTCTGCAGCTCCGAAGACAGAAGCGGCTGCATTCCCGCTGACATACAAGGATGCGCTGGGCAACGAGATAGTGATTAAGGAACGGCCGAAGCGCGTAGCTGTCGCCTTCTTCCACTTCCTCGAACCGTGGTTTTCCTTGGACGTAACCCCCGTTGCGGCCGACAATGCAAGCTCTCTGTTCGGCTTCCTCTCCTTCCAGCCTTTTCTCAAGGAGCAAGCCAATGTTCTGGATCTGGGCAGCCCCGTCAGTGTGGAAAAGGTGCTGGAATCGAAGCCTGACCTGATCATTGCTGCTACCCCTTACAATGACAAGATTATGGACCAATTGAAGCAGATTGCCCCGGTAGTAGTATTCAAGAATGACCTGGACTGGAAAGGCCGCCTGCTGGAATTCTCCAAGCTCATCGGCGAGCCCAAGAAGGGCCAAGACAAGGTGGACGAAATCGAAAAGCTGATCGCCGCCAACCGGGAGAAGCTGGCTGCCAAGAAGGATGAGACCGTGGCCTTCATTTCCTTTAACAATAAAGGCACCTATACAGCCTTCGGCTTGGACCGCTGCGTTGCCTTCTATGACAAAACAGCCGGCCTGGGCCTGACACCGCCTGCCAACTATCCTGCTGTGCACGGCAAGGATAATATCTTTACCTTGGAAGGGCTGCTGCAGCTCAACCCCAGCTACATCTTCCTGTGGGATGATATGACCAGCAACTCTGAAGAGACCACTCTGGAGGAGTTGAAGAAAAATCCTGTCTGGAATACGCTGACCGCCGTCAAGAACAATCACGTGTTTATCATTGACCGCGCAGCTTTCTCCGCTGGCCCTCTGGGTGTGGAATACGGCGTGAAAGCCATCAGCGAATTCATGCTGAAATAATGAAAACCCAACAGAATCAAACAGGTATCCGTCCAGGTAAAGGGCGGGGCCTGTTTTGGCATATTGTCCATGGGGTTATGGCGTAGGAGGCAACAGGAATGAACCGCGAGGCAGCAAAAATGCTGGCAGTTCCCGGGGCTGTCAAAATGAAAATCCATACCGGCTGGCTGATTATCCTGGCCGGGTTTGCCGTATTGTTAATCGGTATGCTCTATTCCGTTTCCAAAGGCTCCATGCCCATTCCTCTTCAAGTGGCATGGGATGCGGTATTTCACCGGGATGAGACCAATCCCCAGCACATGGTCATCTATAATCTGCGTCTGCCCCGGGTCATCGCCAGCGCCTTAATCGGCGCTTCCTTCGGTGTGGCGGGAGCCCTGATGCAGGGCATGACCCGCAATCCCATGGCGGATGCAGGCTTGATGGGCTTAAACGCAGGAGCGGGATTCATGCTGTCCATCTGCTTTGCGTTTTTTTCCGGAATCTCCTATCTGCAGATTATTCTTCTCTCCTTTGCTGGTGCGGCCATGGGCGCCGGATTGGTGTACGGCATTGCATCTCTGCAGCGGGGCGGGGCATCTCCCATGCGGCTGGTGCTGGCGGGGGCGGCGGTGACGGCGCTATTGACTGCGCTTAGCCAAAGCATTGCCATCTATTTTAACGTGGCGCGGAGTCTGATGTTCTGGACCTCCGGCGGCGTGGCGGGAAGCGACTGGAGCCAGTTGAAGCTGGCGGTGCCCATTACTATAGCGGCCATCATCGGCGCCATGCTGCTCTCCCGCTCCGTATCGCTGATGAACCTGGGCGAGGATGTGGCCCAGGGGTTGGGGCTGAGAACAGCGGCGGTTAAAACCATCGGAACGATTCTGGTGCTTCTTTTGGCAGGGGCGTCTGTCGCTGTAGTGGGAGCGGTGGGATTTATCGGCCTGGTGGTGCCTCATGTATGCCGGGCGCTGGTGGGAGTGGATTACCGCTACATTATTCCCGCCTCTGCGGTATTCGGCGCGCTGCTCTTGGTGGCGGCGGATTTGGTGGCGAGAACCATCAATCCGCCTTCAGAAATCCCCATCGGTGCGCTGGTGGCCTTGATCGGCGTGCCCTTCTTCCTTTATCTGGCCCGCAAGCAAAGGAGGGCCGGCTAAAGATGGCACAAATCGGCTTAACCATGGAGCAGTACCGCAGGAGGATCATTCGCCGGAATGTGGTGGTGGCAGTGGTAATCGCTCTCCTGCTGGCCATTTCATTTGTCATCAGCATGAACACGGGATTTTCCCGGCTGACGCCGCTGGATACCATCCGGACCTTGTTCGGAGGAGGCACGGAAAAAGAAAATATGGTGCTGTTCCAATTCCGTCTGCCCCGTATTGTCCTCTCCCTGCTGGTGGGAGCGGGTTTGGGTTTGGCCGGCTGCATCATACAGGGAGTGGCCCGCAATCCGTTGGCCGATCCGGGTTTGCTCGGCATCAATGCAGGCGCCGGATTAATGGTGCTGCTGTTTATTATGTTGGCGGGCGCCAAATCCACCGGCTCCATTTTTCTGCTGCCGGTATTGGCCTTGGCCGGAGCGGCTGTGGCCGCTGTGCTGATTTATGTTTTCGCCTATAAACGGGGGGAAGGAATCAGCCCGCTGCGGCTCATTCTGGTGGGGATTGCCCTGCAGGCGGGCATTACCTCGGCCATGACTGTGCTGGTCATGAGCTTGGATGAAGCCCAATTCGATTTTCTGGTGCAATGGCAGGCGGGCAGTATTTGGGGCTCGAACTGGAAGTTTGTATGGGCGCTTTTGCCCTGGCTGATTGTGCTTGTGCCGTATGTATGGTCCAAGGCCCGGATGCTGGACGCTCTGAACCTGGGGGATGAGGTGGCAGGCGGCCTGGGCGCCCGGGTGGAGAAGGAGCGGCGCAGCCTGCTTATGGCAGCGGTGGGATTGGCGGCCTCCTGCGTGGCGGTCAGCGGCAGCATCAGCTTTGTAGGGCTGATTGCTCCGCATCTGGCCAAAATGCTCACCGGGACCCGCCATCATGTCCTCCTTCCCATCTCGGCTTTAACGGGAGCGCTGATTGTGTCCGCCGCCGATACCCTTGGACGGATTGTGGTCAGTCCCGACGAGCTCCCCGCAGGCCTGGTTGTAGCGGTGGTCGGGGGACCCTATTTCCTTTACCTGTTAATCCGCAGCGGCAGATAATCCTTTATATTTGATGAGAAAAAGAAAGCGGGTGAGTCCGACGATTATTCAAGACAGCTATGTTTCCGGGCTTCGGCACCTGCGCCGGTTGTCCGCAGTGAAGTCGGAACGGGCCATTGAAATGCTGACCCCGGCGGCCAATCCAGGCAGCCACTGCCCGATGCATACCACACTGTCCCTGGCTGGGCGGATGGCCGGTGTGTCCACATTGGTCATCGGCATGCCGGAATGCGGAACCTACAGCAAAATGGTGATCCCGGAGCCATTCGGCAAACAAGGCGAGCTTCATTGGGCGTATCTTTTGGACGGCAATGAGGTGGTATTCGGCTGCAGCAAGGGTTTGGGCGAGGCCATCAAAGAAATGGACGCCGCCGGGGCCCAGGCGATCCTGCTGATTGTCACCTGCATTCCCAACCTGATCGCCGAGGATGTGGAATTGCTGGTTCAGGAGCTGGAGCCACAGCTTTCAACGGCGCGGCTGGCTGTGGTGCAGGCCGCCCATTTTACCTGCAGCAGCCATCCTCCCGGATTCTGGAGAACCCTGGCCGCAATGGGCAGCCTCATGGATGAGGGCCCGGACACCGGCACTGCCAGGACAATTAACATCATGAGCTTTGGCCCGCCGCGGAATGCCGCCGGACCGGAGCTGGAGGAGCTTCTGGACGGGCAGGGCTGGCAAACACGCTATCTGACGCCTGCCTCTTCGCTGGATGAGTATCTGGAAGCGCCCAAGGCGTCGTTAAACCTGGTGGCTTCTCCGCATTTTGCCGAGCTGGCGGCGGTGATGGAGAAACGCTTCGGGATTCCCGCCGTTCAGCTCCATAGCGCCTACAGCTGCGCGGATATCGGACAGGCTTATGAACGCATTGCCGACATATTGGGTATCCCCCAAAAGGATATCGCCTCCCCTGCGCAGGAAAAGCTGCTTCGCCTGGAGCAGGAGGCGGAGGATTGCGCCAAGGGCGTCACCTTCGCCATTACCGACGGACACTTGGACCCGCTGCCGTTGGCCGCTTATTGGACCCGCCTGGGCCTGGAGCCGCTCCTGATCCATATGGAAGGCTTCGGACAGGGGGATAAGGCGTGGGGACGGACCATTGTCAAAAGCGGGCATGACCCGTTGATTTGCCACATGGCCAACCCGGAAACAGACGCCGCCGTTATTGCGGAGCTGTCTCCCGGCATCTGTGTGGGGCGGCCGCTGGCGCCCCGGGCACCGGGAACAGTCTACCTGGAGGGGCTGTCGGCACTTGCAGCCACCTGCGGCTACGCCCGCAGCATCCGGATGCTGGAGAGCTTGTGCAAGGCCATACAACAAGAGTAGCAAAGGAGAGAGAGCTGTGGGATTGTACCGGTTTCGTCCGCCTGCATCAGGGCGGATGGGAATTCTGTGGACCCTGTCCACCATCCGCAATGCCGCTCTGGTGGAGTTTGGGTCCATGGGGCATATGGTGTATGCGCGGGTCGCACTGGAGCGGATGGGAGTAAGCGGAGCCTGCGGATTATACGCCACGCATTTGAATGAAAACGACATTGCCCTGGGGTCAACGGACCGGCTGCTGGAGGCAGTGCGGGCTGTGATGGAAAAGGACGTCCCCCAAGCCCTATTTCTGCTTCCGTCCTCCGTTCCCGAGATTATCGGAACCGATTTGGGCGCCTTGGCCAAGGAGCTGCGCGGGCTGTACCCGAAGGTGCCGGTGATGGCCTTCGGCAAAGGCGGCTTCCATGAAGACGCCTGCCATGGCGTGGAGGAGGCGCTGACTGTTCTGGCCCGGGAGCTGGCTTTGCCGCCGGAACAGGAGCAGCAGGCTGCCTGGGAACACAAGGCGGAGCCCGGCACCTTCAACATCATCGGCTCCTGCGCAGACCGCTTCCGCTTCCGTGCGGAGGCCGCCGAGCTGGAGCGTCTGATGCGGGGAGCTTTCGGAATGAAGCCCCAATGCGTCATGACCGCCGGCGCTTCGGTGGACTCGCTGCGCACCTTGGGGGCTGCAAGCCTCAATCTGGCGGTGCGGGGAGAGGCGGTTGCCGCCGCGGAGCTGCTGCAGGGCAGCTATGGGACCCCTTATGTGCAGGGATGTCCCTATGGCATTGAAGGCACTACCCGCTGGCTGACGCAGGTGGGAGAGGCCATCGGCTGCAAGCCGGATGCCGGGTTTGTCGGCCGGGAGGCAGCCGAAGCCAAACAAGCCGCCCGCCTGCTGACGCAGACCGTCCGCTACCGCAAAGGGAAGGCGCGTTTGTTTTTGGGCGGGCCCGCCGAGAGCGTAACGGGAATCAGCGCTTTTGCCCGGGAGGAGCTGGGGATGACGGTGGAGGCTGCTTGGCGGGACAGTCTCTACGGGGAAAGCGACGCCGTCCCCTTCTATACGGAACGGCAGTGGATGGAAGCGGCCAAGGCTGCGGAGGGTGCTATCCTGATGGCCAGCGGGCAGACCCTGCAATGGGCGGGCCGCCCGGATACGCTGCAGATTGCCAATCCCGATCTGGCCTGGCGGATCAATCCCCATGCCCCTCCTTTTGCCGGCTACCGCGGCGCTTTGCATCTGATGGAGCTGTGGGCCAACGAAATGATCCGTGAAAACTGAGAAAACTGCAGACCAGAGAAAGGAGGCCGACCCAATGGCCGCTAAACCGGCAGGCAACCGCTTGAACTTATCGCCCCGGGAACCGGCGTCCGCATTTGCTTTGACCGGCACGGAATGTGTGGGTGGTGGAACGGCAGCGTGCTGCTGGAGGAGGAGGCGGCCTTCCGGCGGAAGCTGGAGGAAGCGGACGGCCAAGCCCGGAATGGGGAAAGCTCGCAGGAGCCGGAGCGTATGCTGCTGATTGCCGCAGGCGGGCATGAAGGGGGAGGCGACAGCCGCATGCTGGAAAATGCCATGGAAATGGGGCAGCGCCTATCGGCTCTTGAATCCCCGCTCCTGCATGTATTTGTCAAAGAATTCGACGGCGAGGGCCATATCTCGGTGGTTCCTGCCTTGTTGGCCAAGGGAATCCGCCTGGCACTGGCTAAAACCGCAGAGGAACGGGCGTGGAATGTTTAGCGGTCCAACCGGGGAATTTCGGAAAAAAGTCTTGCGAACACAGGCCTATCCACTTATAATGATAACAGTTCTCATTAGAATGATAATGCGAATCATTATTATTAAGGGAAACTACAGCTATGAGGGGAGTAATTATTGTTATGAAAAAGGTTGGTTTGACAGCATCGCTGGTATTGGGTCTGGGTATGATTCTGGGGGCCTGCGGCAGCAGTGAAAATGCAGCCGATTCCTCCCCTGCCGCTTCCGCAAGTCCTGCTGCCAGCGCATCCGTTGCAGCTTCCGCAAGTCCTGCTGCAGCTCCGGCGGACCAAGGGCCCAAGACGATTACATATTTGGATAAACAATATCAGCTGGCCGGCACCAAGAACATTGTTGTAGCCAGCCTCGAGGCTATGGAGGACGCAGCCGTTCTGGGCGTGAAGCCCGTAGGCGCCGTTACCGACGGTGTCAAGATTCCCGACTATATGGCCAAGGCCATGGAGGGCGCCGTTGAAGTGGGCAACCGCCAACAGCCCAACGCGGAAGCCATTCTGAAGCTGAAGGCCGATGTGATTATGGGCACCTCCAAGTTCCAGGCGGCTGTAGTGGAGCAATTGAACAAGGTTGCGCCCATGATTCCGATTTCCCACATCTCCTCCAACTGGGAGGCCAATCTTCTGGCTATGGGCCAGATTGCCGGCAAAGAGGCGCAGGCCAAGGAGATTATCGAGAAATACAAGAAGGACGCCGCTGCCGCCAAGGATAAAATCGCTGCCAATGTGAAGGACAAGAAGGTCCTGATGGTGCGTATCCGTACCGGGAACATCTATGTGTATCCCGCCGATGTATACTTCAACCCGTCCTTCTATACCGATCTGGGCATTGCCGTGCCGGAAGAGATCAAACCGGTAAAGGCCCAGGAGCTTGTATCCCTGGAGAAGCTGGCCGAGATCAATCCAGATTATCTGTTCGTTCAATTCGCCGAGGCCGAGAATAAGGATCAGCCCAAGTCCCTGGAGGAGCTCCAGAATAATCCCATCTGGAAAAGTCTGAAGGCGGCCAAAAACGGCAAGGTTTTCGTCAATATCGTAGACCCCAACGCCCAAGGCGGCACCTCCTGGAGCAAGCTGGCCTTCCTGGACAAGGCCGTTGACGCCCTCAGCAAATAAGCCCCATGTCGCAAAAGGCGGTTTCACCTTACCTGATTCTGGCGGTTTCGCCCGTTGCCGTTGTGCTGGTCCTGCTGGCTTCCGTTATGTACGGAGCCAAGTCCATGGATTGGACGACGGTAAGGGATGCATTCTTCCACTTTGACCCGGATAATGTAAACCATCAGATTGTGCTCCACTCCCGGCTGCCCCGGGCGGCGGGAGCCCTTCTGATCGGCGGATTCCTGGCCATGTCGGGCGCCATGATGCAGGGGATGACCAGAAACTATCTGGCATCCCCTGCCATTATGGGCGTCTCCGATGGGGCCGCTTTTGCTATTACGGTGACGATGATTTTGATGCCCAACGGCTCCTCGCTTGGACTGGTAGCAAGCTCGTTTATCGGGTCGGCCTGCGGGGTGGCACTGGTTTTCCTGCTGTCCTGGATGATTCCGGGAGGAATGTCCCCTGTGCGCATGGCCATTCTGGGGACGATTATCGGCACCTTCCTGAGCAGTGTTTCGGCGGCGCTGGCCATCTCCTTCAATATCTCCCAGAATGTCAGCTTCTGGTTCAATGCCCGGCTCCACCAGATGAACCCGGATTTGATCAAGCTGGCCCTGCCTTTGGGACTGGTCGGGCTGGCTGTGGCTCTCATTCTGGCCCGCCCCATTACTATTATCTCGCTTGGCGATGATATTGCGGCGGGATTGGGCCAACGCACCTTCTGGGTTAAGCTGGCCACCATGGGCTGTGTGGCGCTGCTGACGGGGGTTTCAGTTGCCCTGGCAGGCAAAATTGCCTTTGTAGGGCTCCTTATTCCCCACATGACCCGTTATCTGGTGGGTGTGGACTACCGTTGGGTGATTCCCTGCTCCGGCCTGATGGGGGCTGTTTTCCTGGGGCTGTCAGATGTGCTCAGCCGGTTTATGAACTATCCCTTCGAAACGCCTATCGGTGTGGTCACCTCCGCTGTAGGCATTCCGTTCTTCCTGTATCTGATCCGGACGAGGGGAGGCGGCGAACGTGCATCCTAAAGCCACTCCTGTTCGTTTGGCGGCTGTAATTGGGTCGGGGCTGTTGTTGTCTGTTGTGGTGGCTATCTTAAGCCTCATCAGCGGCGAATTTGAGCTAAGCGTGTCCGAGGTCATCCATACTCTGCTCCGTCTGGAAACCACTCCCCAGCGGGACTTGGTGATTTTTGACTTCCGCTTGCCCCGCATTGTGCTGGGGGCCTTGGTGGGAGCGGGATTGGCTGCTGCGGGAGCGGTGATACAAGGGGTAAGCCGCAACGGCTTGGCGGACCCGGGGATACTGGGCATCAACGCCGGAGCGGGAGCCGCCATTGTCACCTTCATGTTCCTGTACCAGGGCCAGATTCGCACCACCGGCTGGTCCGCCATTTTGGCCATGCCCTTCTTCGGTTTGGCGGGCGGTATTGCCGCCGCTGTCCTGATTTATCTGTTTGCCTGGAAATCCGGCAGGCTGGACCCCCAGCGGCTTCTGCTGACGGGTATTGCCATCAGCTCCGGCTTTGGCGCATGGACGCTGTTTCTTTCTCTCAAGATGAATGCCTCGGATTTTCAAATGGCTACGGTGTGGCTGTCGGGCAGCATCTGGAGCGCCAATTGGAAGTTTGCGGCATCGATTGCCCCTTGGCTCGCCATCCTGCTGCCGGTGATTTACCGGAAGTCCTATGTTCTGGATCTGTTCCAGCTGCACGAAAGCAGCGCCATCAGTCTTGGCGTCCGCACGGAGCGGGAGAAAACCCTGCTGCTTCTGGCCAGCATCGGCATGGTCAGCGCCTGCGTATCCGTATCGGGAGGCATCGGCTTTGTCGGTCTGTTGGCTCCCCATATTGCCAGACGGCTGGTGGGACTTCATCACAGGCATATGCTGCCGGTTTGCACCATTTTGGGGATGCTGCTGGTAATCCTGGCGGATTATATCGGCAAAACGGTGGTTTCCCCCGCCGAAGTGCCTGTGGGCATTGTTGTCGCCATTATCGGCGTTCCTTATTTTGTCACCCTGCTTATGAAACGCCCGGCCTAAAGGAGGCTTGTACCGCATGCTTATGAAAGGCAGCCTGATCAAGGACCAACTGGAGGACCGGGAGATCACCATCTACCTTCCTCCCTCCTGCGGGGCCTGTAACCTGAGGCTCCCCCTGCTCGTGGTGCAGGACGGGGATTACCTTTTTGCTTCCAATACAGAGTTTCTGGAATCCAGCTTCGCCCAGGGTAGGCTTCCGGAAATGATTATTGCCGGCGTGAAGCCGTTTAACCGGCTGGATGAATATACGCCCTGGCCCGCCCCTGCGCTTGTGCCGGAGCGTCCGGATTTCGGCGGAGGCGGCCCGGAGTATATCCGTTTTCTGACGGAGCGGCTTCTGCCGTATCTGATGTCCAATTATTACGCCGACGGCAGCCGGGAAATGACCGGCATTATCGGCGCTTCCCTGGGCGGGCTGCTCTCCTATTATGCGGGCGCCATCCGGCCGGATGTGTTCGGCAAGGTGGGTATGCTGTCCGCCTCCCTTTGGTACCGGGGGATAATGGACTTTATCCGCCAGGACGCGCCTTCGGCTGCGGCCCGCAATCAAAGGATGTATATGTCCGTCGGCACCCGGGAAGGGGAGGGCAAGGAGACGGCCCAGAAGGAGATGCCGGCGCTGAACCGGGAAGCCTACGGGCTGCTGGCCCAGAGCGGGATCGGACCTGACCGGCTGCGGCTGGATGTAGAGGAAGGAGCCTTCCACGAGCATTCCAGCTTTGTGCGCAGGTTCCCTGAGGCAATGGAATGGCTGTTCGGACAGCCTGCGGGATTTGTGGAAGAGGCAGCGCTCAATTGCAAGGAGGCGTAAGCGGTATGGATAAAGCGGTCCAAGAGCCTGATTTGGAGGAAACAGGAGCGGTTCATGTGCCGGGAACCGATTCCTGGGTGATGGAATGGCCCGAGTCCGGACGGTCGTACCGGATTATGGCGGCGGTGCCGGCAGAGGAGGCCCCTCCGGAGGGGTTCCCCGTGATTTATCTTCTGGACGGGGATTCCTGCTTCGCCATGGCCGTGGAAACTCTCCGTTTGATGACCCGCAAGCCTCATGGCTATGATCCGGCCATTCTCATCGGTATCGGCTATCCGGCAGGGATGGACGCCTCCAAGGAGCGGTTCCTGGACTATACCACGCCTGCGGAGGAATCTATGCTGCCCAAGAGGGGCGATGGTTCGCCTTGGCCGGCGGTTGGTGGAGCGGAGGCGTTTTTGGATTTCATCACCGGAGGGCTGAAGCCGCTGATAGCCCGGCGCTATCCCGTCAATGCCCGCAGGCAGTCGCTGTTTGGGCATTCTCTTGGCGGCTTCCTGGCGCTGCACGCGCTGTTCACCCGGAGGGAGGAATTTGCCGCTTATGTGGCTGGCAGTCCTTCCATCTGGTGGGCGGATCGGGTGCTGCTTCAGGAAGAGGAAGTCTTCCGGCAGCAACAGTCGGAGGCGGCGGGCGATAACGGCTCTGGCCCTCCCGCCCAGTTGTTCATCGGCATTGGAGAGCTGGAAAAAGGGCACAGAAGCCGGATGTGGGAAAATGCGGAGGAAATGGCGGAGCGTCTCTCCTCCAGGCCGCCGGCCGGGCTTATGACCACATTCGGCAGGTTTGAGGGGGACGGTCATGTGTCGGTAATACCCGCGTTGATTTCCAAAGGCATCCGGATCGCATTATCCAAGTCCCATGACGAAAGAGGGCGTATAATATGAAAAATCGTTTGTATACCCAGCAACTGGATATTGCCTATGAAAGCCGCTTGATCGTAGAGGACCTGAATTTGTCCATTCCCTCCGGTATGATCACTGCGCTGGTGGGAGCCAACGGCTCAGGAAAATCCACTATTCTGAAGACCATGTCGCGGATTCTGAAGCCGCGCAAGGGCAGCGTGTTCCTGGACAGCAAGGCGATCCACCAGCAGTCCACCAAGGAGGTGGCCAAGCAGCTGGCGATTCTGCCGCAGAATCCGGTTGCCCCGGATGGCCTGACGGTGGGCGAGCTGGTGGGCTACGGACGGTTCCCCCATCAGAAGGGCTTCGGCACCCAGACCCGGGAGGACCGGGAGATTATCCGCTGGGCTATTCAGGTGACGGCCATGGAGGATTACTTCGACCGGCCGGTAGACCAGCTCTCCGGCGGCCAGCGGCAGCGGGCGTGGATTGCCATGGCTTTGGCCCAGCAGACGGACATTCTGTTCCTGGATGAGCCGACTACCTTCCTGGACATGGGGCATCAGTTGGAGGTGCTGAAGCTCCTGCAAAAGCTGAACCGGGAGGAAGGCAGAACCATTGTAATGGTGGTTCACGACCTGAATCACGCCACCCGGTACGCCGGGCATATGGTGGCCATCAAGTCGGGCAAGGTGGTCAGCCAGGGCACACCTGCGGAGGTCATGACCCGGGACGTGCTGCGCATGGTGTTCGGCATTGAGGCGGATATTATTTCCGATCCGCGGACGGGCGTTCCCCTATGCCTGCCCTTTGAGCTGGCGCGGGAGGAAGAAGAGGCGGCGGCGCCGGTCCTCCGCGAGCTGTTGGCAGCAGGCGGTCGGGGGCGGTAGCATGTGCGGGAGGCGGCGCATTTTTTCGGGGATGCGCGCGCGCCGCGGCTGATAGGGCAGTTCAATGACAGTTCAGATGCAAGAGGCTGTTTCCGTTGGGGGAAGCGGCCTTTTTGTTTTGTATCGGGAGGGGGAGCGGCATCAAGAGCAGAACCAAGGCAGCATCGGACAAGTGTTTCGGCGGACACAGGTTCCGTTAATGAGACAAAAACCGCCGGTTTTTCATCTGGGCGGACAGAGGAGCCGTTAAGTGGTGGAAAACCGCCGATTTTGTATCCCGACAAGACAAATAACGCATCGTGTGTCCGCGAAAATTCCAAAAGAGTGTTTTTAGCCAAAATAACGGATTGTCAGTCCGCATACCCATGCGGCAGTGCGGAAGGCTTGGAACCAGAAGGTGAGACACATCGGGAGGGAGCTGCATAACCTGAAAATCAAGCGGCAGCAGCCCTGACAGGAGCCTGAAGGACGGAGAAAATTTTGCCGAAACGCTGTAAAAATGTCAGTTTGACTCCCACCAGGGGACAAATTTCCATCCCCAAAAAACAAAAATCATTTTGACAGACGGAATTGTGCGTGCTATTTTTGTATGAAAAGCAATATTGCAGGTCGGCAACCATCACAATTTGTCCGAAAGATCCGAATTTTTTATTCCATTCCCTCTATATTTATTCGGATCAGCTGTGATAAAATAAACTAATCTAAGTTTTCAGTCTGATAAACAGTGGTTAATACAGACCGGTGCAGGAACATTTAGGCTAACGGGGTGAGGAGCATGTCGGAATACATACTGGCCGCCAAGGGGACCAGCAATAACCTGCTGCGGCGGGATATCCGCTTTCTGGCCAACATATTGGGAGAGGTATTGGTAGGCCAAGGCGGAGAAGAATTGTTGAATGTCGTGGAGAAAATCAGAGAAATGAGCAAATCCATGCGGCTTGCTTATGACTCGGATATTTATAAGGAGTACATGTCGACGATTCACAGCTTAAGTCCAGTGATCCGGCATCAGGTGATCCGGGCATTCGCCATTTACTTTCAACTGGTGAACATTGCCGAACAGAACCACCGCATCCGCCGGAAACGCGACTATGACCGCACCGCCGGCGAGACCATCCAGCCCGGCTCCATTGAAAGCATCATCAAGGAGCTGCAGATTCGGGACATTACCGCGGAAGAGATCCAGGACATTCTGGAGGGCATCTCTCTTGAGCTGGTGATGACCGCACATCCTACGGAGGCTACCCGCAAGGCAGTGCTGGACATCCACCACCGGATTGCCGACCAGATGATGGAGCTGGATAACCCCATGCTCACCTACCGGGAGCGGGAGCAGCTGCGCAACTGTCTCCACGGCGAGATCCTTGCTCTGTGGCAGACCGACGAGCTCCGCGACCGGAAGCCGACGGTTCTCGATGAGGTGCGCAACGGCCTCTATTATTTTGACGAAACCCTCTGCGACGTGCTGCCGGAGGTTTATGCAGAACTGGAACGATGTTTGGAGAAATATTATCCCGACCAATCCTGGCATGTGCCGACTTTTCTCCGTTTTGGCTCGTGGATCGGCGGCGACCGGGACGGCAATCCGTCCGTCACCTCCTCCGTCACCTTCGAGGCGCTGGGCATGCACCGGCAGCTGGCCCTTCAGAAGTATGAGGAGACTCTGCGGGAAGCGCTGAACTACATGAGCTTCAGCACCAGCATCGTCAAGGTGACCGATGAGCTGCTTAAGTCCATCGAGGACGAGCGGGATTGTATGGACCTGGACATTGAGGACGCATGGCGAAACGAGAAGGAGCCTTACCGGATCAAGCTGACCTATATGCTGGAAAAGGTGCAGAACACGGGGAATCCCCATTTCCATAATCCTTCGGCACGTTATTGGTCCCCTGATGAATTCATCCGCGACCTGCAAATTGTGGACCGCAGCCTGCGCAGCCATTATGCGGGACAACTTGCGGACCGGTTTATCCGCAAGCTGATCCGGCAGGTGGAGCTGTTCGGCTTCCATATGAGCACGCTGGATATCCGCCAGCACAGCAAGGAGCATGAGAATGCCATCTCCGAGATTTTCAGAATCATCGGATTAACCGACAACTACGGGGAATTGCCCGAGGACGGGAAGGTCGCTCTTCTGACAGAGGTGCTGAACGACCCGCGGCCCATTATATCCCCTTACTTCGAATATTCCGAATCCACCACGGAATGCTTGAACGTGTACCGTACCGTCCAGGCAGCCCAGAAGGAGTTCGGCGTCAACTGTATCAAAAGCTATCTCATCAGCATGACCCAAAGCGCCAGCGATCTGCTGGAGGTTATGGTGTTCAGCAAGGAAGTTGGGCTGTACCGCAGGGATAAGGAAGGCAATCTGATCTGCACGCTGCAGCCGGTGCCTTTGTTCGAGACCATCGATGATCTCCATGACGCGCCGGCCATTATGGCTACCTTGTTCGCTATTCCCGCTTACCGGGATGCGGTGGCCAGCACCAACAACCAGCAGGAGATTATGCTGGGCTACTCCGACAGCAACAAGGACGGCGGTGTCCTGACAGCCAACTGGGAGCTGCGGCTGGCCTTGAAGGACTTGACCGAGACGGCCCGGGCCTTCTCCGTGAAGCTGAAATTTTTCCATGGCCGGGGCGGGGCCTTGGGGCGCGGCGGCATGCCGCTGAACCGGAGCATCTTGGCCCAGCCTCCCGAGACCATCGGCGGGGGCATCAAGATTACCGAGCAGGGAGAGGTGCTCTCCCAGCGCTATGCCATGAAGGGAATTGCCTACCGGAGTTTGGAGCAGGCCACCTGGGCGCTTTTGACGGCAGCCGTGATGTCCCGCCATCCCCAAAGCGACATTCATGAGCATAAGTACGAGATGATTATGAAGCAAATTTCCGAGGCCTCCCTGAAGAAGTATCAGGAGCTGGTCTTCGGCGACCCGGACTTTATGGCATTCTTCCGGGAGTCTACGCCGCTTCCCGAGGTGGGCGAGCTGAACATCGGCTCCCGTCCCTCCAAGCGCAAAAACAGCGACCGGTTCGAGGACCTGCGGGCGATTCCGTGGGTATTCGCCTGGACCCAAAGCCGTTATTTGTTTCCGGCCTGGTACGCGGCGGGCAGCGGCCTGAACAGCTACTACCAGGGCAGGGCGGAGAACATGAAGCAGCTGCAGAAAATGTACGCCAAGTGGTCCTTCTTCCGCACCGCCATTGACAATCTCCAGATGGCTCTGGCGAAAGCGGATCTCAATATTGCCAGGGAATACGGCAAGATGGTGAAGGACCGGGAGATCGCCGAGCGGATTTTCCAAGAGATCAAGAATGAGTTCAAGCTGACCTCCGAGCTGATTCTGAAGATCACCGGCCAGAAGGAAATTCTCGATAATGTGCCGATTCTTCAGGAATCCATCAAGCTCCGCAATCCGTATGTGGACCCCATGAGCTACATGCAGGTGCAGCTTTTGACGGAGCTCCGGGATTGCCGCGAACGGGGCATAGAGGATGAGGGGCTGATCCGCGAGGTGCTTTTGACCATCAACGGCATCGCCGCGGGGCTGCGGAATACAGGCTGATGCAATTTTAGTTAAAGAAAGCCCTTGAAGAGGCTTGCAATAGAACGGGATTGCGCATAATCTAAATAGGAAAATGGAAATTCGGGGACCTTATGGATCATAAACCTAAGGGCCCCGGTTTTTTTGCTTGGGGATGGGACTCAAATATCATGTAAAGGAGCAAGACAATCGGATGAAAACCTTGCTTTTGCATAAGTGGGTGGCCGTTCTCTGTATTCTGGTCGGGGCGTCCAGCTACGGCATGCTTTCGCCAACCATCAAATTGGCCTTTCAGGCCGGCGTGACCGAAGGGAATGTCACCTCGGCCCAGGTTACCATGGGAGCCCTGATCATGTGGTTCCTGGTGCTGATCACTCCCGCGGCCCGGCGGAGCCCGTTCACCGGCCCGTGGATCAAGCAGGCGCTCATCGGCATGAGCGGCTTGTCCCTGACCACTATTTTCTACAATCGAACTTTGTCGGAATTGGACGCATCTTTGGCAATTGTATTGCTATTTCAGTTTACTTGGATTACCATCGTAATGGAATGTATTGCTGACCGGAAATGGCCTACCCGTTATCAGGGCGGCGCAATTGCTGTTGTGATGGCCGGCACCATCCTCTCTGTGAACCTGCTGACCGCGGATATGTCCCGGTTCAGTGCAATGGGAGTGGTTTGCGGCCTGGCCTCGGGCTTTACGTACAGCCTGTTTTTGTTCCTGGCGGGGCGGGTGGAATCGGAGCAGCATCCTTTTTTGAAATCGGCCTGGATGCTGACGGCGGGGCTTGTAGTTATTTATCTGTTCTATCCGCCGGTTTTCCTGATTGGCGGGGCTCCAGAAACCGGTTCTCTGGTGCTGTGGGGATTGGGGCTGGGCCTCCTGGGGCAGGTGATTCCCACAGTGGCGTTTTTGATCGGCATTCCCCGCACGGGAGCATCGCTTGCGGCGATGGCGGGAGCCATGGAGCTGCCGGTTGCCCTGATTGGGGCGTATCTGCTTTTGGGTGAGAGTATTACCGGCATACAATGGCTGGGCATGGGGCTTATTCTGGCGGGCATTGCCCTGTCCGAGCTCAAACATACAGAGGGCGACGCGAAATCCTTATCATGACGGGGAGACAAGGATTTTACGGTAAAGCCGGGTGGAGGAGTTTTTGTGAACTACGTAGAGGCGCGGCTGGTGAGGCTGGCGCGCAATGGGGACAGACAGGCTTTTGAAGAGCTGGTGGAAATGTATAAGGACAAAATCTACCATCTCGGCTACCGGATGCTCAATAACTCTCCGGAGGCGGAGGATGTGGCGCAGGATACTTTCCTGCGGGTCTACATGAATCTGGACCGCTATGACGAAAACCAGAAGTTTTCCACCTGGATCTATCGGATTGCCACCAATCTCTGCATTGACCGTCTGCGCAAGCGCAAACCGACCTACTCGCTGGATGCGGAGATGCCGGAGGGGGACGGGACGGATTGGTACTCGCTGTTGAAAAGCGACCAGGACACGCCGGAGGAAGAGGTTGTGCTCTCCGAAACGCAGGATCAGATCCGCGGCGCAATTGAGACCCTGCCCGAAAAATACAAGTCCGTGGTGGTTCTGCGCTATCTCCATGACATGTCCCTGCAGGAAATCGGGGATGTACTGGGCATGCCGGTCACTACGGTCAAAACCCGGGTTCACCGGGGACGGGAATTCCTGCGAAAAAAGCTTGAGCCTGAATTCGGAGGCGGCATTTAAAATGAAACCAACCCAACGCTCAATACGTATGAAACATTGTCAACCAGACGAGTTATGGAAAGGGGAGGCTTAACGTGCAATGTTCCGATGCCCTTCCTCTGATACATGAGTACCTGGACGGAGATCTTGAAGGGGCAGATGCAGTGGAGTTGAAGAAGCATCTTCTTGCCTGCCCGGCCTGCAACAAGCTGTTCAAGCAGATGGAGCAAACGGAAGCCTGTATCCGTTTGCTGCCCAAGACACCGGTTCCCTCCGATCTGACAGCCCGGATTATGGGCAATATCCCAGCCAAGAAGAAGCGGCGCGAGGGCTGGCTCAAGTGGCTCCGCACCCATCCGGCTCTGTCGGTGGCTTCGGTTTTTTTGCTGGTGATGGCAACAAGCTTCCTGTCGCTGTGGGATCAGGATAGGGACATGGTGGTCAAAGGCGCCAGTCTGGATCAGGTTGTCATTCAAGGAGACACTGTCATCATCCCCCAAGGGCATACCGTCCAGGGCGATTTGACGGTGAAACGGGGAAAGGTTCAGGTGGACGGCAATGTAGAGGGAAATGTAACGGTGATCGACGGCAGCTACAACCTGGCCTCCACCGCTTATATTTCCGGTCATGTCAATTCGGTGGACCAGACACTGGAATGGATCTGGTATAAAGTAAATGAAGTTTTCTCTTGGGTGACCCCGTGAAAGCTTGAAGAAAATGATTAACCTTCCCTTAGATTTTTATGAAGGGGAGGTTTTTTGTTTGAAAATTTGTTATGATGAAATGAGGGCTGCAAGCCCGTTTCGTAAAAAGAGATAAGGACCTCGGGGGATGCCAAATATATGGAGATATTCAGCGATCTCACCTTTAGGGGATCAATCAAGGAAATTATTGACATACTCATTGTCAGTTATGTGATCTATAAATTGATTCTGGTCCTCCGCGGCACCCGGGCCATTCAGCTGCTGCAGGGGATTTTTGTAGTGCTGCTGGCGTGGGCCCTGAGCTTTCTGTTCAACCTGAACACGCTGCAATGGCTGATGAACCAGATGTTCACCTACGGGATGATGGCCCTCATTATCATCTTCCAGCCGGAGCTCCGGCGAGCCTTGGAGCAGTTGGGAAGAGGCAAGCTGTTCACCCGGACGGCTTCCGATGAGGAGCATGCAGTGAACCAAAGGATCGGCGAAATCGTCAAAACTGTAAACCACTTATCCAAGCGCAAAATCGGCGCCCTGATCGTCTTCGAACGGGAGACGGGCCTGACGGATTATATCGAGTCCGGCATTCCTCTGAAATCGGACATTACCTCCGAGCTGCTGATCAATATTTTCATTCCGAATACCCCGCTTCATGACGGGGCGGTCATTATCCGCCAGAACCAGATTATGGCCGCAGGCTGCTATCTGCCTCTGTCCGAGAATCCGTTCATCAGCAAGGAATTGGGAACCCGGCACCGGGCGGGCATCGGGTTAAGCGAGGTATCCGACGGGATTTCGGTGATTGTCTCCGAGGAGACCGGGCAGATTTCCCTGGCGCTGAACGGCCAGATCGTGCGGGATATCGGGGAGGAGTCGCTGATTTCCAAGCTGTATGCGGAGCTACGGCCTCCCAAGAGCCAGCCCCGGGAAAAGAACTCCTTCTGGAAGCGGAAAGGCGGTGGCTCCATTGGATAAGTGGCTGAGCAATACCAATGTGGTCCGGATTGTGGCCCTGTGCATCGGCATTCTGCTGTGGGTGGTGGTCCATCTGGATGTGCAATCCAATACGGCCGTGTCGTCTACCGATTCCAAGAACACCGTCACCAATGTGATGGTACAGGCCCTTTATGATGAGACGCAGTACAGCATCGTTTCCATTGAACCTGCCGAGGTAACCGTCACTATGAAGGGGGACGCCGTCAGAATCAGGCAAATGAACCCCGGCAACCTCAAGCTGGTAACGGACCTGAGCAAGCTGACCGCAGGCACCTACGAGCTTCCGGTAACCACCGAGTCCGAGCTGCCCAAGGGGATTACCCTGGAGATTGTGCCCAACAAGGTCAAAGTGGTTATGGAAGAAAAGAAGATGAAGGAAATCCCCGTGCAGATTGATCTCAGCGGGCAGCCGGCGGCGGGCTTCAGAGCCGGAACCCCTGTTATGAATCCCAGCCGGGTGTATATCTCCGGACCGGCCAGCAAGATCGAAAGCGCCGAATCCGCCAGAGCCACCATCAGCGTGGACGGAGCCAACCAGAACGTGGTGAAAAAGGTGAAGCTCACCGCCTACGATAAAGCCGGCAATGAGGTCAAGGGCACCATCAGCCCGCCTGTGCTGGAGGTGGAGGTGCCGATTACTCTGCCGGTGAAGGCCATGCCGCTGCAGATCAAGTGGATCGGCCAGCCGGCCTCAGGCTTCGCCGTATCCGCCATTGCCCAGAGCGTGGAGCAGGTGAATGTGTACGGGACACAGGATCTTCTGGACAAAATGGACTTTTATGACGGGGTGGAAATCGACCTGACCGGTTTGAAGGAGGACAGGGTGTTCTCCCTGGAAATTCCCGTCAAGAACAAGCAGCTGAGGGTGGATCCTGCCAAGCTGGAGGTGAAGGTGACGGTGGTTCCCTCTGTCACCAAGACGCTGGAGGGCATTCCGCTTACCCTGAGCACGCCCCAGGCCAATGTGGATGTCAAGCTGACGGCTCCCGCCAGCGGACTGGTGGGCATCACTGTGGAAGGGGCGCCGGCCATTATCGAGCGCCTGCGGGTGCAGGATGTGACGGCCCAGGCCAATGTGAGCAATCTCGGCGCCGGCAGCTACGAGCTGCCCATCAATGTCAGCCTGCCGCAATTCGTCAAGCGGCTGGACGGCAATAAGGCGGTGGTGGAGGTTACGCCCAAGGTCAAGCCGGAGGCTTCTCCGACTCCAGAGACTCCTACACCAACGCCAACGCCAGTCCCGGCGGCGACGCCTACGGATGTGCCGGCTTCGGCGTCGGCACAGCCAACGCCTACGGTGACGCCCTCCGCCAGCGCATCCCCGCCTCCCGCATCGGCTGCCGCCGCCTCGGCTTCGCCCTGACGGGCGGCGGAGCGACGGGAGCGGGCAAATCGGGCGGGGCGGTCACCAGCCGCCGCCCGGCAGCATAACGTAATGACAACTGGGCTTTCCTGCAAGTTTGCAGACATATAAAGGAGAGAAGAATTCAAATGGGGAAATATTTCGGCACCGATGGAGTACGCGGCATTGCCAATCAGGAATTGACGCCGGAGCTGGCCTATAAGATCGGCCGTTGCGGCGGTTATGTGCTAACGAAACAAACCCGGCATCCCAAAATTGTGATCGGATTGGATACCCGGGTGTCCGGGCTGATGCTGGAGGCCGCTTTGACGGCGGGATTGCTGTCCATCGGCGCCAATGTGATCCGGCTGGGCGTGGTCTCCACCCCCTGCGTTGCATATATGACCCGGAAGCTGGGAGCGGATGCGGGCGTGATGATTTCCGCCTCCCATAATCCGGTGGAGGACAACGGCATCAAGTTCTTCGGCGGCGACGGCTACAAGCTGCTGGATGATACGGAGCTGGAAATCGAGGCCCTGATGGATGCGGAAACAGATGAGCTGCCCCGTCCCATCGGCGCCGATCTGGGCACGGTCCGAGAGGAGCCGGAGGCCAAGCTGGCTTATCTGCAGTTCCTGAAGGAAACGGTGACCTCCTCCTTCGCCGGCCTGAAGATTGTGCTGGACTGCGCCAATGGCGCCGCTTATGAGCTGGCTCCCCGGGTTTTCCGGGAGCTGGGCGCAGAGGTGATTGCCACCGGGGCCACCCCCAATGGCCTGAACATCAACGACGGCTGCGGCTCCACCCATCCGGAGGCGCTGATTGCGGAGGTCCGCCGCCACGGAGCGGATTTGGGCTTGTCCTTCGACGGCGACGCCGACCGCCTGATTGCTATCGACGACCAAGGGGAAGAGGTGGATGGGGACTATATCCTCACCATCTGCGGCGATGCCATGAACAAGGCGGGACGGCTGAACCACAGCACTGTGGTCACCACCGTGATGGCGAATATCGGCTTCTTCAAGGGAGTCAAGGAGCTGGGGCTGAACGCGGTGCAGACCGCCGTAGGCGACCGCTACGTAATGGAAGAGATGCGCCGCGGCGGCTACAATCTGGGCGGCGAGCAGTCCGGGCATGTGATTTTCCTGGATTACAATACCACTGGCGACGGCATCCTGACGGCACTGCAGCTGGTGGATACGCTGGTAAAATCCGGCAAGAAGCTGTCAGAACTGAAGGCCTCCATGCGCAAATTCCCGCAGGTGCTGGTCAATGTACGGGTAGCGGACAAGAGCAAGTACAAGGGCAACACTGCCATTGACGAAGCCATCGCTGCTGTGGAGCGGGAGCTGGGGGACAACGGCCGTGTGCTGGTTCGTCCGTCGGGTACCGAATCCCTCATCCGCGTAATGGCGGAGGGACCGGAGAAGAATCAGGTAGAAGCTTATGTGAACCAGATTGTCGAGGTTGTGCAGCGGGAGCTGGTCTAATCGTTCTATCCTATAATCATATGTTGAAGCCCGCAGCCTCCCGAAGGAAGCTGCGGGCTTTTTTCGCCACATCGGCGAGAGCCGCGCCGACAGCCCTTTAATGATCATCAAAATTTTTACCGTATCGATTATTTTGTAATCGTTTTCTATCACTTTTGAATATGAAGCGGCTTCGATTTTATTGCCGAAATACCGTCAGGCGCCCTTTACAGCCGCAGCAAGTTGGCTTAGGATGAAGAAGGTGCAGGCGTGACAGCGTTTACTTAACAGGGCCGACCGGCAGAAGGGGGATACGCAATGTCCAGAGCGGCGGATACGCGAAGAAAATCATTTTTCATCAAAGTGTATCTCATATGCATTCTGATTGTCTGCCTGTATGCAACCATTGCCGCGGGGTTTCTCATGTTCAAGAATGCCCAGGCCCTCTCCCGGGAATGGGATGCCAACGCCGAAAGAGCGGTGGAACAGATGCGGGAGCAGATGGACGTCCGGCTGCAGGTGGCCTTTAATCTTGTGTACCAGTTGAAACGGACGGAATACTTCCAGAATTACAGCAATGACACGGTCCGCAATTATGCCAATATTACGCTGGCGCTGCAGCAGCTGAAGGAGAACCGGGAAGCCTTTGAAAACTACGGCTACCGGATCGATGTGATGAAGCCCAACGACAGTCTGGTCATCACGACCTTCGGCACCATCGACAAGGACAAATATTACGGGGAGCTGGTTTTGTCCAGCCGGGATATTCAGGAGATCGAAGCCTACGCCATGGAGCCGAAGTATTCCGATATTCTGCTGGTTCGGCAGAAGCTTTCCGAAACTGAAAATTACGGGTACGATTCCCTTTCCTTTGTGAAAAAAGAGCTTAGCGGCAAAAATGATTTGCTGTTCGTGATTTCCTTCTTCCAATCCGGCTTTTATCCCGATCTTCCCAAGCTGGACAGCCAGGTACAGAGCATCGGGGTACTGGCGGGGGAACGGCTGATGGATGTGAAGGAGGCCCGGTCCGGGTCCGGATTTCCGGATGGAGCATTGGCTGCGGCCAAGGAGCGGAGAGGCTCCTTTGTGAGTATGTATGGGGATGATCAGCTTCATGTGCTGGAATCTTCCCTTCTGCCCAACGTCCGTTATCTGTTTTTGGTGTCGGGGTATGCGTGGCAACCGCAGGTGTCCGGTCTGCTGGTGCATTCCCTCTTGCTCTTCGGGCTTTTGCTGGCGTTGGGGGCGGGAGTGGCCTTTTTGGCCTCGCGGAATATTTACAAGCCCATTCAGAATGTGCTGACTGTGTTCAGGGGACTGGATCAGGGCAAGAAGGAGCCGGGAGAGGAGGAAACGGAGAGCGTCGACGATATGTCCTTTATTACCGCCACAGCCATGAACATCTCCAGGATGAATGACAGTCTGAAGGAAACCATCCGGAACAGCCGGCTTTCCCTGCGGGACCACTTCCTGCGCAATATTCTGTACGGTATTGCCGGAGAAGCCGAGGTCAGGGAATATGCGGATAAATACGGGCTGGAGCATGTTCGGCGCGATCTTACCGTAGTGGTGATAGAGCTGGTGGACGCCCGGGATTTGGAGGAGCAGTTCCCCATAGAGACGGTAGCGGAAATCAAGTCCGGCATCTTCCGGATTATTCTGGAGGAGGTCAAGAGGGAATTCCACTACGAATTAGTGGAACTGGAGCATAAGCGCCATGCGCTGATTGTCCGGGACCAGCAGCTGGACCGGATGAAGCGGGTGTTCACTCATATTTTGTCCGGCATTGAGGCGGACATGGAAATCCGCGTGGTAGCGGCAATCGGCAAGCCGGTCATCACTCTGGCCCAGAGTGCGGAATCCTACCGGGACGCAGTGCGTCTTTTGGAGCAGCGGTTTGCCCTGGAGAAGAATACGGTGATCACTGTCAATGATGTGCTTCCGCAAAAGCCGGAGTCCGTCTATTATCCGCTGGAGCTGGAGCGGGAGCTGATTGGCCATGTTCTTCAGGGGAAGGCCGAACAGGCGCATGCTGCGCTGAACCGTATTTTGGATGAAAATCTGAAGGAGGGGTATGCCGGCGGGGAAAACCTGGGGCGCTTCGTCTTTTCCATGGATGTGACGGTGCAGCGGATTTTGAGCCAGCTGAACAAGCAATACCGGGAGCTGGCCGGACAGGAATCCCTGTATGATGAATTGAAGCAGGCGGGGAATATCAAACGGGTGCGGGAACGGATTCACGAGGTGTTTGCCGCCATCATGGAGGGAATGGCCAGCAGAAGCGAGAAACAGGACCACAGTGTGGCCACGCAGCTTCTGGACCTTATCCATGCGCACTTTAACGAGGATATATCCCTGTCGGGCATTGCCGAGCAGATGAACCTTTCTTTGGGCTACATCAGTCTGTTGTTCAAGAAGTATACCGGCGAGAACTTCAAGGAATATCTGAACCAGTACCGGGTGAATAAGGCGAAGGAGCTTCTGAATGCGGAGGAGGAATACAGCGTCCAGGAGGTAGCCGGAATGGTGGGCTGCAACAATGTGAACACCTTCATTCGCATCTTCAAAAAATATGAGGGCATTCCCCCGGGGCAATATGCCAAACGCAGGGATTAAATCAAACCCCGGCCAAGCGCCGCGGGTTTTTTCTTTCGATTACAGAGAGGAAGCAGGGCAAACACCGATTTTTTGAAAGCGCTTCCGCAAGGTTGCAATCATCAAAAAAATCAATATTCCGCCCTACCAAAAGGATCGTGATCCATCAAAATAATAGCGATTTACGGCAGTTGGCACCCGATGCTACACTTCAGTCGTGGCCCGGACCGCAAAGCCAATCGTCGATTGATGCGCCATGAGCTCGGCGCAGCCGGAGCAAAAGACAGCAAAGAGAAGGAGTGGAGCATATCCATGAATACCAAGGCAGCCTTGAAGCAGCCGCAGGCGGGGGCCGTGGCGGGCATCTGGCGGCGGATATGGCGCAATGTAAAAAGAGACCGCTTTCTTTATCTGATCATCCTCCCGTTTATTGCCTGGTATCTGGTCTTTCAGTATTATCCCATGCTGGGACTGCAGATGGCGTTTAAGAAATACAGCATCTACAGGGGGCTGTCAGGGAGCCCGTGGGTGGGCTTTGACAATTTTATTGCTTTCTTCCAGGGACCCTATTTTCTGCGGACATTGAAAAATACTATTCTCATCAGTGTGTACAGCCTGATATTTGCCTTCCCGGCACCCATCATTCTGGCGCTGCTGCTGAATGAAGTGAAGAATATAGTTTTCAAACGAACCGTGCAAACCCTGACCTATCTGCCCCATTTTATCTCCGTTGTAATTGTGGCCGGATTTGTCACCAACTTTTTATCTCCGACCAACGGAATTATCAATTTGCTTTTGGAAAAGCTGGGCTTTGAAAAACTGTATTTTCTGGTTATCCCGGAATATTTCCGGACCATCTTCATCTCCATGAATATTTGGCAGGGAGTGGGGTTTGGCTCCATCATCTACATTGCCGCTCTGTCCGGCATCAACCCGGAGCTGCATGAAGCCGCCATTATCGACGGGGCCAATAAATGGAAGCGGGTGCTTCATGTCACCCTTCCCGGCATTATTCCCACCATCATGATCATGCTGATTCTCAAAATCGGCAGCCTACTTGATGTAGGCTACGAGGCCATCATCTTGCTGTACCAGCCCTCTACCTATGAAGTATCGGATGTCATCAGCACGTATGTTTACCGGACAGGGCTGCAGGACGGACGATATGATTTGGGAACAGCCGTTGGTTTGTTCAATTCGGTGGTTGGGCTGATTCTGGTGATCTGCGCCAACAAGCTGAGCAAAAAATATACCGAAAGCGGTTTATGGTAGGAGGCTGACTCATGAAATTCCTGACCACCGGAGAGAAGATTTTCACTGTGTGCAATTACATCCTTTTGGCCCTTTTGGCTGCCGTTACGCTGTACCCTTTTCTGTATGTCGTGTCCGCCGCCTTCAGCTCCTCCGATGCCGTATTGTCCGGGGACGTTGTGCTGCTGCCCAAGGAGCTCACCCTTCAGGCTTTCCGGCAGGTGCTGCATGAGGACGGCATCTGGCGGGCATACGGAAACACGGTATTTTATACGGCCGCCGCTACCTGTCTGCAGATGGTGGTAACCATAATGGGGGCATATCCCCTCTCCAAAAAAAGATTCATGGGGCGGACGCCTGTCAGTTTCTTCATTGCCTTCACCATGCTGTTCCACGCGGGGATGATTCCCTTCTACCTTACGGTCAAGCAGCTGGGGCTGCTGAACAGCAGGCTGGCGCTGCTGATTCCCTTCGCCGCGTCCACCTTTCTGGTGATCCTTCTGCGCACCAGCTTCCAGTCGGTGCCGGAGGAGATGGAGGAGGCGGCCAAGGTGGACGGCGCTTCGGATCTCCAGATCCTGACCAGGATTTATCTGCCTGTCTCCAAGCCTGCCTTGGCCACCCTATCGCTTTTCTACGGAGTGGGCACCTGGAATTCTTATTTCTGGGCCATGGTGCTGATTCAGGATGAGAGCAAGATACCGCTGCAGGTTCTCCTGCGCAGACTGATTGTGGCCATGAATCCCACCGAGGAGATGATGGCGTCCTCCGATGTGACTGTACTGTTCTCCAAAGAGACGGTGATCTATGCGACGATTGTTGTGGCCATCATTCCTGTTATTATTGTGTATCCGTTTATCCAAAAATATTTCACTGCAGGCGCCATGGTGGGTTCTGTGAAGGGCTAAGGGGAGACTTCACCGGAGTTTCATATGCGGAAAGGAGGTGGTGTATACTCAAAAGAGAGCTTGTTCAACAGAAACGGCAATGTTCACTGTGCAAAAATCAAAGGGAGGTTGCAACTACATGAATCGTAAAGCATGGATCGCCACAGCGGCGGCAGCCGCATTGTCGGCAAGCTTGATGACAGGGTGCGCACAAGACAAGAATCAGACGGAGGCTTCACCCTCTACTCAGGCCTCGCCATCTGGCTCGGCGGAAGGGAAATCCTCCAAGGCCAGCGATAAACCGATCACCCTGAGCATCCATATGCACTATGGCAATGGGGGCGGCGGGGATCAGGTGTTCAGCGACGATTGGCCCATATTCAAGAAGGCGGCGGAACTGACCAATGTGTCCTTAAAAGGAACCGCCTCCAAAACCTTGACCAATAGCGCCGAAGCGTATAATTTGATGCTTGCTTCCGGTAATTTATCTGATATTATCCATTTTGGCAAGAAGGAGGATGCCTTCAAGCTGGGCGGCGAGGGCGGTCTGGTGGCGTTGAACGAGCTTGTGGACAAGTATGCGCCGAACATCAAGAAGTTCTGGGAGCAGCGCCCGGATGTGCGGAAGTATCTGACCTCTGCCGACGGAAAAATCTATTATGTCTCCTTTGTCCCCGATGGGGCTGCCTCCACAGGCTGGTTTATCCGCCAGGACTGGCTGGATAAGCTGGGCCTGAAGACACCGACAACCGCCGATGAATACTACACTGTATTGAAGGCGTTCCGGGATAACGATCCCAATGGAAACGGCAAGAAGGATGAGATTCCCTACTTTAACCGCCAATCCTTCGGCGTTTATTCGCTTCTAAATCTGTGGGATGCCGGAACCAGCTACAAGATTGACCAGAAGACGGATACGGTTGTCTATGATCCCCTTAATCCCGCTTACAAAACCGGAATGGTCAATTTGGCCAAATGGTACGCGGAAGGGCTGATTGACAAGGAAATCTTTACCCGTAAGGGAGATGTCCGGCTGGTTATGCTTTCGGATAATCTGGGCGGCTCCACCCATGACTGGTTTGCCAGCACGTACGGTTATAATGCCAAGGCCAAGGATAAGGTGCCCGGCATGAACCTGGCCCCCATTGCGCCGGTGGCCAGCGTAACCGGAGACAACTTCTGGTATGACTTCCGGGCAACGGTCAGTCCTTCAGGCTGGGGAATTGCCAGCTCCAACAAGTCTCAGGTGGAAACCATCAAGTACATGGATTTCTGGTTCAGCGATGAAGGGCGGCGGTTAGCCAACTACGGGATCGAGGGTGAAACCTATGATATGGCGAATGGCAAACCCACCTTCAAGAAATCTCTGCTGGATACGGGCAATGTGCTGCTGAATCTGAAGAAAATGGGAGCCCAGCAGGAAATCGGCTTCCACCAGGATTTCGGGTACGAGAAGCAGACTATGCCGGAGGGTGTGCTGGCCTCGGTTAATGAGTACAACGAGAAATACATTAACAAAAAGGCGAAGGTGCCGGAACTGAGCTATACCACTCAGGAGCAGGAACGGCTGAAGGAGCTGGAAGGGCAGATCGAAACCTATCGGGTGGAAACCGGCCAGAAGTGGCTTCTGGGCGCGGAGCAGGTGGAGGTCGGCTACGACAACTTCATCAAAAAGCTGAAGGCATTGGGCATTGAAGAGGTATTGAAGATCAAGAACGAGGCGTATGCGCGGTATAAGAAGGGCTGATCTCACCCCCTGGCTTCTATGAAGGCTTGCATCCGGATTGCGCATTGCGGGCAGTCCGGATGTGACTTTGAAGGCCAGCTCGAATCATCACGAAATATGGAGGGAATCCGAAAAATGAAGCGAAGAATCAGCTCTATGCTGGTCTGGATCATGCTGTTAGGCATGGTATTGCCGGTGTTTGCTTCGACTGGTTATGCGAATGAGGGCGGCGTAGGGCAAACGATTGTTGAAAGCGTTTACCAAAACGTATACAACGCGGAAAAGCAGGTAAAGCTGCATCCGGTTGCTGATGCACATATCCACAGAAACAGTCCAGACACCAACTTTGGCACCTCGGAGCTATTAACGATAAGGTGGCAGAACAGCTCGGCGTCAGCGGATACCCGGAATGCCTATCTAAAGTTTGATCTTGCCGGTTTGGACAGACTGGAGGATCATACGATCCTTGGAGCAAAGGTAAGGCTGTATATGTACGATACTACAGTGCCTCCATACATGGTGGTGAGAAGGGTCGGCAGCGAGTGGACGGATACGTCCCTTACTTGGGCCGGCATAATTTCGGAGGGGAATAATGCTCCAGCGGATGGCAATGCCAATGCAAGCGCTCCCGATAGTATCAGAGTAAATGTGGATCTGACAAAGACTATTTCGCAGGGACAAGTTGGAAAATGGATCGAATTCGATCTGAAACCGCAATATATAAAGGATTTCAATGAAGGGAAGCACATCTTTGCCATTGAACTGACAGAACATTCGACAGCGGCAGGAATTGTGAACTTCTCTTCCCGGGAGGGCGAATTTCCTCCGGAGCTGATTCTGGATGTTGAGGGACCGGAGCTGGCAGCCGTTTCGATCACCAGTCCTCCGGCAAAAACCACCTATTCTGTGGGAGAGAGCCTGGATCTTGCGGGACTGGCTGTAAACGGTCATTATGCGGATGGGGTATCCCTTCCGTTAACCAATTATGCAATCAGCGGCTTTGACAGCAGCGTTGCGGTGGGGGATCAAATAATCACCGTAACGGCGGAAGGGAAAACTGCTTCATTCCCCGTCCGGATTGTGGCGGTTAAAGATACCAGGCTAACGGCTATTGCCGATTCGTTTATTCAGCAGGGCTCTCCGACGGGAAATTGGGGGAGCGGAAATTATATGACCCTAAAAAAAGATGATTATTCAACCACCAACAGAAAAATTTATCTCAAGTATGATTTATCCGGCATCAATGTCACAGAACCGGAGGCGGTTATAAAGGCTGTTGTGCTGCTGCACCGAAGTAACGGAGGACAGGGCGGCGTAGGCATTCACAGTGTCAGCGACAGCACCTGGAAGGAAAGTGAGCTTTCTTGGAGCAATGCCCCTGAATACAGCGGCGCTCCTCTGTCTATCGCAGCAGTAGGAGAAGAAAATAAATATTATGAGTTTGATGTGACAGATTATGTGAAAACTCAATTATCAGCGGACTTCCTTTCTTTTGCATTTGTTGGGCAAAACCACAACGTAACGATTAATTTCGATTCCAGAGAAGTGTCCGAAAAAGAGCCTGTGCTGGTCTTGACAGCTGCTGAGCCTAAGCTGGACTCCATCGAAATTGTTTCTCCGCCGTCTCAAACCTTGTATTACGTGGGGCAGGAACTGGATTTGACCGGCCTGATCGTCAAAGGAAATTATGAGAACGGCACCTCATTGGTGCTGACAGACTACACGGTGAGCGGCTTTGACAGCAGCGCTGCGACACCGGCGCAGACCATAACCGTACAGGCGGCAGGCAAAACGGCTGCCTTCACTGTTGAAATTCAATCGTCATCGGGAGTCAATCCGCCTGTTTGGCCTGCCGGAAGTGGACTGGCAGCCAGCCCCACCTCCAAAACCAAAACCTTCTTAAGCTGGACCCCTGCCAAGGATAATGGCAAGATTACAGGGTACAGGCTGTGGTCCGGGGACGAGCTGGTGGCTGCTCTGGACGGTGAGACATTGAGCTATGCCGTCAGAGGGCTGACGCCTGAAACCCACTATACCTTCCGCGTGGAAGCGGGAGACAATGAAGGCAACTGGACAGGCGGGCCCGAAGTATCGGTGTATACGCTGCTGGTTTCACCGACTTTGCCGCAGGTCATCTCCATTGAGAGCGGCCAATTCAACATGGATGACTGGACGGTTAAGATCAACACCCCGTCAGCACCGGGGCAATCCGGACCTGCTGTATGGGAGATTGTTGACGGAAACCTGAAGCTTACCACCTATTCAGGCAATGGTTCGCCTCCCCTTCGCAATGTTATTGTTCATGAAACTCCGTTTATCGGCGATTTTACATGGACGGGCAAGGTTTCCGTCACACCTCGCGGCGATTGGGATGATCTGGCTGTCGTCTTCAACTATGTCGACGAGGCCAACTATAACTTCGTATCCTTGAATAAGAGCAATGATGACAATACTCACGGCATATTTTCCGTAGCGAATAATTCTCTTATGCAGCTTGCAGATTTTGAGCTTGGCATCATGACCTCCGGAGCGGTGCATGATCTGCGGATCGACCGGACGGGTTCGCTTATTCAGGTGTATCTGGACGGCGATGTGATCGGGCAAGCCTCGGAAGGCCGTTATACAACCGGCCGGTTCGGATATGGCAGCGCCAACGACCGGGTTACCTTGTCAGAGATGAAGGTATACGGGAGGGAGTTGATCGACATTGCGCCGCCTTCGCCTCCCGGTCAACTGGCGGCGTGGGCGCAATCCTCAACAGCTATCCGGTTAGCCTGGGAAGCCTCCACCGATGATTCGGGCGTCAAAGCATATTCCATATACAGAGACGGCGCGTTGCTTGCCGTCACGAATCTTACCTCTTATGTGGATGAAAACTTATTGCCGCTGACGGCATACAGCTATTATGTTGTGGCGCATGATGTTGCCGACAAGGACTCGGAGCCCAGCGCAATCGTCAATGTCACCACGCTGGAGCGTGACCCGTATTTGTTCCCGTTCAGTCACAGCTCGATTGACGCTGCGCTGAAGGAGCCGCTGCTCCAGTTCACCCTTGGTACGGAGTGGGCCTGGTACAGCAAGCGCAGCGGCGCGGCTCTGATGCATCTGATGACGGCGGCCTTGTACGACGCTTATTACGAAGGAAGCGACGGCACCGTGGTCAAGGACCGGATATTGGCTCATATCCGTCATATGCTGGTTCCTAACAGCGGCCGTGAGCCCGGCGCATCCGGCTCTCTGGATACCGCCGGCACCGCCATGGCGATTCAGGCCTTCGATGTGGCCTCCACCATTCCGGCTGTCTGGAACGAGCTGACAGAAGCGGAGAAGCATAAGATTACCCTGATTATGCAGGCTCATCTGGTGGCTGCACATTGGGGACATGATGACGAGAACAATTACAATACGGGAATTAACCAGGGAGGCAATTTCAATAAAGGCTGGAATCCCAACTTCATTGAGGGAGCCATCGGCATTGCGTTGGCGACGGCACGTTACCTGGGCGGAGCCGAAGCGTCGAATGCTTTCCTGAGAAACTTCAATTACAACGATTTTATGAGTCAGCTTCAGGCGGCAGGCCTGTCCAGCATCGCCTGGACCTTCAATGCCACCGGCAGAATTGGGCTGGAGGCTTCGATCAAGAATGCGTCGGGCCAGTTCAACGGCTTTACGTTTAAAGGCTACACGCTGGATCAGCCGTTCGAATGGGTGAAGGCGCGGGCGCTGATTATGTACAATAAGCCGGTCAAGGCGGAGGTGTACGACGGCGGCACCCGGCGGGGATATATCGCCAATAATCCCGAAGGGCTGCCCAATATCGGGGTTATGGGCATGGCACAGGAATTTGACTCCATTGACGGGAACAGCCTGCGCACCGATCTGGGCTATGCGGCAGACGGGTGGAACAACAGTCTGATTAGTTTGTTGACCGCCTACTATTACGGCACGACGGGGCCGGCCGCCGACATGGAGTTGATTGAAACCCGGTACAGGATCGGCAGCACTGATCTTATTTACAAGGCAGCCAACGGGTATTACGGCTATGCCAAGGGCAGTGCTTTACCGCTCCGCAATGAGGTAACGATAGACGCCAACATGGGGTATTACTGGCTGAAGGACCTGTGGGAGAATGTGGTCAGCCAGCCGGAGCTTGTGCCGCAGCGGGATACGACGCCTCCGACGGCGCCGGGCAATGTGACGGGCCAACTGGCCGGTGAGAGCATCCGGCTGGACTGGGAAGCCTCCACGGATAACAACCGGGTGGCCGGTTACCGGATTTATCTGAATGGTCAGGAGATCGCGCAAACACGCACCGCCATTCCGCAATATGTGGCGCAGGGGCCGTTTGCGGCCGCTGATGCTTACACGGTCAAAGCCTATGATGCTGTCGGCAATGTATCCGCCGCAAGCGAAGCGGCAGTTATTGACGGAGAGCCGGTGGTTGTCAACACCCCGCCGGTATGGCCGGCAGGAAGCGCTCTGACCGCCGCGTCCACTACGCAGACCGGAACAGTGCTAAGCTGGACCGCCGCCATGGACGATGCAGAAGTGACGGCTTACAAGCTGTATAAGGACGGTGTGCTGCTGGATACGGTGACGGGAGCAGTAGGCAGCTATACCGTTGCCGGTCTTGCCGCAGGGACGACGTATACCTTCAAGGTAGAGGCAGGAGACGCCAGCGGTCAATGGACATCCGACGGACCGCAGGCTCAGGCTACGACGCTGCGGCCACAGGGCGGCGGCAGCGATGGGGGAACTGCGCCTCCACCGGCCAAGCCCAAGGCAGTAGCGGCATCCGGCGAGGCAAGCATCGAATTGGAGGTTGCTGTCGACAAGAACAAAGGGACGGCAGCCGCCAAGCTGGAAGCCAAGACCCTGGAGCAGTTCCTTAAAAACCATGCCGGGAGCAGTCAGTTGAACATATCCATGCCGCTTCTGGAAGAGGTAAGCTCCTATGTGCTGCAAATGCCGGATCTCCGTTTGAAGGAGGGGGACAGCGGTTATGGGCTGCTGCTTGACACGCCTTACGGCTCGGTGGTCTTGACCAATTCGCTGCTCCGGGAGCTGGCGGGTGCGGGAGGACAACAGGCTGATATTGCAGTCGCAGTAAGCCAGGGAGACAAATCAGGACTTGCGCCGGATGTTCGGAAGGCCTTGGGAGACCGCCCGCTGATTCAAGTGGGCATAAGTGCAAACGGCAAAAGTGTGAAAGTCGGCGGGGAAGCAGGAGTTGTTGTTGCTATTCCGTACAACCCGACTAAGGAGGAGCTGGCCAGGCACGAGCATCTTGTCATCTGGGCTATCAATGAGTCCGGCGCCGTCCAGCCCGTACCCAGCGGGAAATATGATCCCGCCGCAGGAGCCGTGACGTTTACAGCCGCCGGCTTTAGCCAGTATGGCATTGCTTTCGTGGAGAAGACCTTCAAGGATATGGCGGAGGCGGAGTGGTCTCGAAGGGCAGTGGAGGTGCTGGCCTCCAGGGGCATTATCAACGGCACGGTGACGATCTCCGGCGGGGCAAAAATCAAGAACGTGCGGGGCGTAGCCTTCGCCGGTCTGGTTGCCGACCAGATCAAGCTGGAGGGCTGCGACCGTTCGGCTCTGGCCTGGACCAAGGTCACCCACTGGCTGGCGGGATATGGTCTGGCAGGCCAAACCACCTCCCTGATGGAATTCAGCGAGGTGGTCATGCCGAATTCGCTGGTATTGGACGGGGACGCTTCCGACTTCTATTCGGTGGCCTCCGGCCCCATAGAGGGATGGCGCTTCGACGGCATCTATATTGCGCCTCATTTCTATAATGCGGCCAGCACTCCCAAGCCCCACACAGATTCGCTGCAGTTTGCCGGTTCGGCGGCTTACTCCAATATGACCTTCCGCGACGCGGCCCTCTTCGCCAGCAACAACTGCGCTATTCAGGTAGGAAGTCTGAACGGGCTAACCCTGGATCACAGCTATATTGCGGCGGGAAGCGCAGCCAGAAGCCGCTATCCCTTTCTCTCAGGAGGAGCCACGGACGGCGGCACAGCAGCCTTCAACGGAAGCGGAAGCAGTTTTATCGCCATTGATTCGGTGATCATCGGCGCATTGGGTTCGTCCTCCTGGGCGTCCGTAACCAATACACGGATCAACTATCAGGCTACCCAAACGCCGGCAACCGGGTCGTGGACGGTAGACCTTACTCTCTCCGCCACCAATCCGCCCATGCCGCCTATGCCGGATGATGCGTATTTGAATTCAATATGGGGGGAATAAGCAGGCAATGAAGGATCTTCAGCGGGAAGTGGAAGAGATTCTGAAATCGGCAGTGGAGGAAGGGCGGGAGCTGTTGGCGATGCCCGCCTGGATGTGGCCTCCCCATGAGCTGATGAACCAGCCTCTGCTCCACCGCTCCTGCATGCCGGCCGGCAGCGGCATAATTTGACGGGGCGGCAGAAGCTGCGGGCACGAAAAAGAAAGCCGTCACCCGGTGTGGCGGCTTTCCCTGTTGGAGCCTTGCTTTAAGCGTTACAGGACAAAAGAGAATTCATCGAAGCCGGATTTGCTCAAATGCAGATCGCGGACGACCTCCTGGCCGTTGCGGAGAACCCGGATCTCATAATGGCCGAAAAAGGCTTTGAAATACAGATGGTCCTCTTCTGTGCTCAGGTCCAGATTGGTCCTCCATTCCTTATTGATCAACTCATCCAGCGCTTGGAAGGAGGGTTTTGCGGAAAAATCGCTTCTGATTAATCCGCTTCTGTACTGGTCCTCCGCCCAGCCTCCGCCGCCTGCTATGGCGCAATTGTCGCCCAAATTCCAGTAGACAATGGACTCCATGCCCGGATGGCTGAACCAAATTCGGTACAGATTCCTCAGTGCCTCCGCCTGAACCCCGTCATCGTAGCCCGGCACCGTAATTTCCGAAACGGAGAGAGGGCGTCCCAATTTGGCGTAACAGTCCATCACCTTGTACAGGTGCTTGGGATTGTATTCATGCTCCGCCAGCGCCGCCATTTCCTCCGGCTTGTTGAAATTGTGATATTGCAGGCCGATAATATCCACTTTTCTGCCTTTTCTGATCAGATTTTCAGCCAGCAAATAAAAATGGGACACTTCCTTCTTAAATCCGGCCCCCCAAGGGGCGGTGGTTTCATTCAATACCAGACGACTCTTCCTGAAGCAATGCTCCGTTTCCCGCCAGATCCAGTCGACATATTCACCGCTCAGCGGTTTAAAATTCCGGTAGTGGGTATCCTGAAGCCGGGGCTCATAGTCGAGCATGGGGACAGAGGTTACCTCATTGACACAGTCGAAGGTTTTGATCACGCCGTCATACCGCTGGGCGATGGCCCGGATTCTGTCGATCAGACAGGGCTTCAGCTCCTCATAATCATTCGGCAGCCAATCCGGCAGCATAACCTGCCAGAAGACGGGATGTCCTTTCACTTCAATCTGGTTCTCCCGGCAGAACTCCAAAACAAGCTCCGGCGGGATGCGCCTGTCAATGAAGGAGCTGTTTTTCTCAAACCTCATACGACCCTGCTCCGGCTCGAAGGCGTCCCAGTAGAAGGGGGCTGTGGCAAGATTAAACAGCTTTTTGAACCGCTCCTCATAGAGCAGGTTTTCTTCCTGGGAGGGGAAGCATTTCAGCTTGAAAATATTGCAGCCAAACTTGAAATCATGGGTTTTCTGCCGGATGGATACCTGTGCCCCTTTCACCGGCGCTCCCTTCTCATCGGTCAGATTGATCTTGAAATATCCTTTCCGGTGGGATTCGATCCCGTGGTATATCCGGTCCTCCATAAGCTCCTTCTGTTCCCTGAACTGCCTGAGAATAGCATCCTTGTTCACCGTAACCCGCCTCTTTTCGCCTTATATAGTGTAATCCGGCATTTCCACCCTCCGCCCCGGTCCAGGCCACCCCCGGCTACAGGGCGGTTTGGGTATCGTCGGCGTCCCCGCTGTTTGCCAGCTTGTATTCCTCGGACCAGTCCAGGCTGCGGTATTCCGCGCCCCGGGGATCTTCCTGAATAAAGCGGAGCAGCTTATCCAGCATATCCGTTGTCCAGATATTGCGGTCGATTTGAGCTGTGGTGAAGACATTCTGCGAGATCATCTCAAAGCCGAAGATGTCCTTTACATGGGTTTTGGCCGCACCGTCCACCACCTCTGCAACCAGGTGGCTGGGGATAAACAATACGCCGCCTCCAGCCCCGAACACCACATCGCCGGGCAGACAAACGGCATTGCCGATCCGGGCGGGCGTATTGAAGCCGGTCATGATAAAATCCCGGATGGGGGTGGGATCGATTCCCCGGTAATACACCTGGACGCCCTCCACCTGCTCCATCTGCTCCACATCCCGGATGCCGCCCCAGATGACGCCGCCGCCGGTTTTGGTCCGGGTGGCAATGGCAGTGGTCAGATTTCCGCCAAGAAAGGTGCCCTTGTAAATCTTATCATACATATCCGCCACCACCACATCGCCCTCAACAAGCGTGTCGATGACCCACTGGTTGTAGTTGCCGTTTCTTCCTTCCGCCCTGCCCGCCGCCAGCGCTGTTTCGTGAAGATCGGGACGGGTTGGGCAAAAGGTGCAGGTTACCGCTCGTCCAATCAGCTTTCGCCCGTCGTTGTGCAGGGTTTTCAGCCTGCCCTCAAACTGGTTTTCGTAGCCCTTGGTAAAGATGGGCTTCCATACCTCCTCCAGGGTCATGCTCCGCAGCGCATCCAGATAATGCTGGGCCACATATGGCCTCCCGTCCTCCAGCCGCGGCCCCTTCCATTGCCCGGTTATGGACATAATCTCTTCTTTCGCATTAAATCGCATGGGCCAACCCCTCTCTACAAGTGCATTCCGCCGTCTGCCAAAAGCTCAATTCCCGTAATATATCTTCCTTCCTCTGAGCACAGCAATAGCGCTGCGCCGGCGCAATCCTCCGCTGTTCCAATCCGCCGGGCCGGTATGCCGTTCAACAGCTGCTCCACGTAGGCCCCGTTCTGAAGCGCCTCCTCGTTGCGCGGCGTGGCGATGACGCCGGGAGAAAGGCAGTTTACCGTTATGCCGCGGGAGGCCAGCTGTTTGGCCAGATTTTTGACAATGCTCATCTGCGCCTCCTTGGTTGCGGCATACATCAGCATCCGGGGATGCGGACGGTGCTGCTGCACACTGCCGATGACCAGAATCCGTCCCCAGCCCTGCTTGGACATGTACGGCTCGTAGGCGCGGATCAAGTCCAGGGAGGCCTTCAGATTTACCTGGATTTGGGCGTCGAACTCTTCATCGGTGATTTCATTCCATGGCCGCCGGAATTGGACGCTGGCATTCAGCACGAGAATGTCTACATCTCCCGTCTGGCCGTGCAGCCTGGCGGCGCTGTCCGCTTCCGCAAGATTGGCAATGGCGCAGGACGCCCCGGGGATATCCGCCGCCGCTTGCTTGCATTTGTTCAGGTCTCCGGCCCCGTGGACAATGACGCGGGCTCCTTGCCCGGCGAGGGCGGCGGCAATCGCCTTGCCGATCCCCTGGGTAGAGCCTGTCACCAAGGCGGTCTTGCCTGTCAGGTTAAACATTTTCATCAGCTCCATGTTCTGTCATTAGCCCATTCCTGATCCCATTGGGTTGTCGGCTCCCATTGGCCGGGATAGCGGCTGTGCATATGCCGGGCGATCAATTCCTCGTTGAGGCTTTCAATGCCCAGGCCCGGAGCGTCCGGAACCTGGATGAAGCCGTCCACAATCAGCGGATTGGCGATGCCCACCGCCAGATCATTCCACCACGGCACCTCCGTGGAGTGGAATTCCACCGCCAGAATATTCTGGACAGCCGCTGCGCAATGAACAGCCGCCATGCAGGCGATGGGGCTTTCCGCCATATGAATGGCCATGGCCACACCATATTTATCGCACATGTCGCCCAGCTTCTTCATTTCCATGGCGCCGCCGATGGTCAGAATGTCCGGATGCACCACCTGCACGCCGCCGCAGGCCATCAGCTCCTCGAAGCTGCTGTGCAAATAAATATCCTCTCCCGTACATACGGGAATCGTTGTCGCAGAGGCAAGCTTGGCATAATGGCGGGTATATTGCCACGGAGCCACATCCTCCATCCAGGCGATATTGTATTTCTCGGCCCGCTTGGCAAAACGGATGCAGTCCTCAATGCTCACATGGCCAAAGTGGTCGATGGCCAGCGGGATTTCATACCCGATGACCTCCCGGACCTCCTTCAGGTACTGCTCCAGGTAGTCCAGCCCTTTTTCGGTGATATGAATGCCGGTGGCATGATGGGGGATGGTGAATACCTCGTAGTTTTTGCCCATCATCATGTCGAAATCGACGGAGCCTTTTTGATGGCTGACGGCCTTGGCCGAATAGGTTTTGATATCCTCCAGCATACCGGCCGGAGCATTCAGACAGCCGGGTTCGTCCAGAAGCAATTCGATGCCCAAATCCATCTTCAGAAAGGTAAAGCCTTGCTCCATCCTCTTTTTCAGCATGTTGCCCATAACGGTTCCGGTGTGTTTGCCGTCCACGTCCGTATCGCAATACACCCGCACCAGGTCCCGGAACTTTCCCCCCAGGAGCTGGTAGAGCGGAACGCCGTATGCTTTGCCCACCAAGTCCCATAGGGCGATCTCGATTCCGGACACACCGCCGCCCTGGCGGGAATGGCCGCCGAATTGGCGAATCCGGCGAAACAATTTGTCCACGTTCAGCGGGTTCTCTCCCACCAGCCGGCTTTTCAGCATCAGCGCGTAGGTGGCGCTGGACGCATCCCGCACCTCGCCCAATCCCACCAGCCCCTGGTTGGTGTAAATCTTGATCAGCGGACAATGCTTCGGCGCGCCGTCAATATGGGCAACCCGGATATCGGTAATTTTCAGCTGGGAAGGGGCGGAGCAGGTGTTGACCCGGCCTGAAGCCGCCTCAAACATATTATTCTCGGTCATAAATTCCTCCTTGCGGCTTCTGCAGCGGAAGCAAATTGTTGGGGCTGCAAATTATCGGCTGTTCAAGCCGCATCTGCATTTGGTACACTTAAACTGTACTTCCGAACACCGGATTGCGTCATCAAGTATGTTGCTTGTTTTGTCAAAAATATTATGATTCTGCAGGTGATAGCGATGGAGGTTCAAGAGGCGCTTATTCCTTCTTCAGGCAAAGGACCGTTTTTGCTGAAACTGTTCAATGTGCATCCATCCCCGGGGTCCCGGCCTTTCCGGATGCATAAGCATCTCCCGTTTGAAATTGTCCTCTTCAAATCCGGACAGGGAATCTACCGGACCCTGGACAAGGAGTATGATATCCGGAGCGGGGACGTATTTCTGTTCAGCAGCAATGAGGTGCACTGCATTACCGACATCCGGGGCGATATGTCGCTGATGAATATTCACTTTGAACCCCGTTTTATCTGGTCCAACGGCAATGATTTGTTCGACGCCAACTACCTGAAAATCTTCTTTCAGCGCAGCAAAAATTTCGAGAACCGGCTGGACCGGGACAATCCCCATACCCGGGTGGTCGGCAAGCTGCTGGAGGATATGGAGGTGGAGTTTTTCCATAAACCCGCGGAGCACAGATTGATGGTCAAGGTTCAGCTGCTGACGATTCTGGTGCATCTGATCCGCCATTTCGACTATGTGAAGGATGATGAAACGGAGGATTTCGGATACAAAAACAATTTTGCCGCTGTTGAAAAAGCCATAGATATGATAGACCGGCATTTGTCGGAGCCGATTACCCTTCAGGATTTGGCGCAGGCGGCCAATATGAGCAAAACGTATTTTTGCGCGGTCTTCAAGAAGCTGAACGGGGTTACGGCATGGGAGTATATGACGGCCAAGCGGGTGGAAAAAGCGGTGGAGTGGCTGCGCAAGGGGGAGGAATGCACCATGCTGGAGCTGGCCGCGGAGTGCGGCTTCAATAATACGGCCAATTTCAACAGGGCGTTTAAGCTGCACACGGGAAAAACTCCCTCGGAAGTCAGGCAAGGCAGATTTTCCGCCATGGGGGACTCCTATTACGACTGATGCTTGCAGGCTAAGATACATAGAATGAAAAAGGGCTGGGCTGAAAGGGCTTGCACCGTGAAATAGTAGTTGCAACCGGGTATGAAAATGAATAAGATGGGTATATGTCATTTCAGCAGGAAAGCGGGGGTAGGGGTTGTTGCACGACTAAGCGCCAGAGCTTGGGGCGCGGTGAGGGCAGGGGAATCGGAGTGATTTGCCCGGCAAGAGGGCGGGAACGGCAGGGAACCGGCGGCTGTGGCGCCGCGGTTGGCCGGATTCGCCAGGGCAAAGAGCAAGCTTCCAATTGGCCGGAGCCGGCGCAAGCTGACGAGGTGAAGGTGTTCGGATTTTTCGGCGGGGACCTTCCGGTCTTGAGCAAGTACGCATCCAGGCCGTGAAGCTGGAAGGCAAATCGGCGCGGGCAACCGGCCGCACAAGATTCCAGCAGGATGCTTTATGTATTGATCTTGCCGTCCGTGACGATACGGATGTGCCATATAGCGTTGCCATGATTCATAATGTTTCACATGCGCGAAAAAACCATCGTGAGAACCCTGGTTTCGCATTGTCAAAAACGGGAATGAGAAATGACGCTATAAGTCTGCCTGTTTGGCCATTAGCAAGCTTATAGGGAAAGCCTCCATGTCTTTTTTTCTCGAAAAAAAAGCTTCCGGGAGGCCTGTTCAGTTCTGCTCTTATGAAAACTTAAAACAACTGGAGGAATTATATATGTGCGGTATTGTAGGATATGTGGGTAAACGGGATTCCCAGGATATTCTGATCGAGGGCCTGAAGAAGCTGGAGTATCGGGGTTATGACTCCGCAGGTGTGGCCGTATTTACCCAGAACGGGCTGGAGGTCCGCAAGACCAAGGGCCGTCTGGCAGTCCTGGAATCCGCGCTGGGCGAAAAACCCCTGCACGGCTCCATCGGCATCGGGCATACCCGCTGGGCCACCCACGGCAAACCCTCCGACGTGAACTCCCACCCCCATACGGACAACGCCCACAAGTTTTCCGTGGTGCATAACGGCATTATTGAAAATTACATGGCATTGAAGGATGAGCTGATTGCAGCCGGTGCGCAATTTGTGTCCGAAACGGATACAGAGGTAATCGCCCATCTGATCGCTTCCGTTTATGAAGGCGACATTGTAAAGGCTGTGCAAAAGGCAGTATCCCGGATGCGCGGCGCTTTTGCCCTGGGTGTACTGACTGAATATGAGCCGGATAAGCTGGTGGCTGTACGTCTGGCCAGCCCGCTGATTATCGGAGTGGGCGAAGGCGAAAACTTCATCGGCTCCGACATCCCGGCTATTCTGGAGCATACCCGGAACGTCTATATTTTAAACGACGGGGAAATGGCTCTGTTGACAAAAGACGGCGTCGAATTAATGACAATTGAAGGAAATTTTATTTCCCGGGAATTATTCCATGTCGATTGGGATATTACTACCGCAGAAAAAGCCGGCTTCGACCACTTCATGCTGAAGGAAATTCATGAGCAGCCGAAGGCTTACCGGGATACTATGGGAGCCCGTCTGAACGACGAGGGCACCGCCATTCTGCTGCCTGAATTGAAGCTCACTGCCGAGCAGATCAAGTCCATCAGCCGGATTCATATCGTAGCTTGCGGCACCGCGTATCATGCAGGTCTGGTCGGCAAAAATATGATCGAGCAGTTGGCCCGCATTCCGGTGGAAACCGATGTGGCCTCCGAATACCGCTACCGCAGCCCCATTATCACCAAGGACACTCTGGTGATTGTGGTCAGCCAGTCCGGCGAAACCGCCGACACCCTGGCCGCGCTGCGCGAAGCCAAACGCTGCGGCGCCCATGTTCTGGCTATCACCAATGTGGTAGGCAGCTCGGTAGCCCGCGAAGCGGACAGCGTCATTGTCACCTGGGCCGGTCCGGAAATCGCTGTGGCCTCCACCAAGGCGTATACGTCCCAGTTGATCGCCTTCTCCCTGTTCTCTCTGTACCTGGCGCAAACCCTGGGCACCCAACCGGCGTCGGCCATTGCCGAAACCATCGCCGCCATGAAGAAGCTGCCGGAGCAGGTGGAAAGCATTCTGGCCCGGGGCGATGAAATCAAGGTATATGCTGAAGAGATCGCCAAGCACCAGGACCTGTTCTTCATCGGCCGCGGCGTGGATTATGCCGTTGCTCTGGAAGGTTCCCTGAAGCTGAAGGAAATTTCCTATATCCACTCCGAAGCCTATCCGGCCGGCGAGCTGAAGCATGGCACCCTGGCCTTGATCGAAGAGGGTGTTCCGGTCATCGCCCTGGCGGTGCAGGAGGATCTCTTCGAGAAAACCGTCAGCAACGTCAAGGAAGTAAAAGCCCGCGGCGCCCACGTTCTGGGCCTCGGCCAAGAAGGCCACGAGGAGCTGCCCAAAGCCGTGGATCAGGTGTTCAGCATCCCGCGGACCGTCAGCCTGCTGACCCCGGCTCTCTCCGTGGTGCCGCTGCAGCTGTTGGCCTACTACGCCTCCCTGGCCCTGGGCCACGACGTGGATAAGCCGCGCAATTTGGCGAAGAGCGTGACGGTGGAGTAAGGGGAGTTGTTCGTTGTCCTAAATGTGCAATGCAAATAAACTCGTATGTCAGCAAATTAAACTCGTATTGAGCAATTAAAACTCATATCAAAGCCGAGCAACCCAGGAGTATTTCCTGACATGTGCTCGGCTTTTTCATGCCTTTTTTTCTGCCGCGGGAAGGAAAACAATATAAGCGTGTGTTCAATGATGAAAATACTAACTATTCAGAAGATGCTCGAAAGCGTCTCAGTATTTTACGTAATGTTTTTCAGACCCTTAAATTTCCAGTCATTATTGGTTTAGGCGAAATACAGATAAAGGAAAGAGTCTTAGGGGAAATATTCTCTGAGACTGAATTTTTGACGTTCAATTCAAAAGTTCATCCTGCACATTCAGGTTTAAAGGTAAGTTTTCGTATTGCAGATTTGACAAGGAAGAAGCGGCTGGTGTTTTTATGTTGAGATATTTCCAAGAAGTCACTCAGGAGTATATAAGACCAGTAGTTAACTCATTGAGGTAGTAAGCCCTATTTTTAGATTCGAGCTGTTGTTTGCAAGGTTTTAATGAGGCGTTTGCATGGGAACATCTCCTTTATCTTGGAAATTATGATCTGGTAAACAGCAATTTCTCTCTAAAGGTTTGATGTTCTTCTTTTCTGTTACGATTTGACGAAGCTTCTAAGTTGACGACTCTAGGCTTGTTGACTCGACAGCAAAGTTTGCAACACTTAAGTCATTTTATATAGTAAATTGTCAGTTTATTTGCCCAGTCCTGCATCTTTAAGCCATTCATAAAGTTCTGGAGATTTTGCCCGTAACCTCGCTGTACCATAACTTATAATTACTTCATCCTTTTTTGGGACTGCAGATGAAAAAACGTTTCCGTTAGTAAGTGTTTTATGGGTCCAAGTATAAGCTTGTGAAACAATAATCACTTTTCCATCTTTCATTTCTACCTTAATAATCATAGGATATTTTCCAAATTCCGTTGACCCTGAGATAGGTATTGAAGAATTAATACACCTGACAAATTTTTTGATTTTCAAATTCCCAATTTCGTCATTATCCTTGTAAAAAACCCCATGCTCCCCAGGCATATTTCTAACAATCTGGATTGATGTGATTTCCTCAACCTTTACCAACTGAGATGCACTATTACAAGCAGTCATAACAGTAATGAATAAGATCACCGTGTGCACACATACAAGTTTTTGCATGTAATTTACCCTCCAATCAAGCTTTAATTATTTTATCCAAATATTCATAATATAAAATCATTCATCCTTTTAAGACCAGAAAATATACCACTTTTTTTGATTATAATTAGGACATGTAGCGCATGAAGTTCAATAACATCTAAATATGTCATAAACAAATAAATCATGTAGGAATTTGTATAAGTCTTTCTGCTTATTGTAAATAAAACACTAAGAGAATAATATAAGTTCGTAAAGTAAATTTATGTAAATGGAGGGATTTTGGTGAAAAAAATGTTGCATATTCACACTATTTTAGCCTTTGCTTTGTTACTCATGCTATCCCCCACCTCAGCTTTTGCTTATGGAAATTCAATTTTTTTAGGCGGGACAAGCAGTAATTACTCGACAAGTCCAATTCAATATGTACAAGGAGCTAGAGCAACTATAACAACCCCGAGTACTTTTCCATATGCAATTTCCGGACAGATGTCGACAGTATGGGTTGCTGTAGTTAATTCAAGTAACGGAGCCCTCGCACAAATGGGATTTGCAAGTGAGCCTTCTGTAACAAGTGTAAATCCCCATTACTTTTTTGTAGTTGTTAATCCTGCAAATCCTCCTGGAAGTCAATACAGTGAAATAACGGGCTTAACAGGACCGTCAACATCATCTACGCAAACCTTTTCTGTAGTTAAAGAAAGTGGAACCTGGAAAGGCTACAGAAGTGGAAGCACTGTCTTTTTTGCTGGTACATCAGTTACCATATCTCCGAACAGTACTCAGTATTATAATGAGACATATGATGATTCGCCGGTATGGTTTGGAACATCTAGCAGTAAATTGAAATTTGCAAATGTTCAATATTGGGACGGTAGTGCAAGTGCAAGTGATACCTCTAAATGGATTTGGAAAAAGCCAAACATCCCATCTAGCAACTTTATAAACGAAGGTACAGGAACTTCAATAGACACATCATCCTGGTCTTCAGATTCTACTTGGTACTCATGGAGATACTAATTCTTTACAGGGAGGCTAAAAAATGAAAAAGTCAAAGATAGCTTTACTCACTTTATTTACAACAGTTGCCCTTTCAATCGCATTGCCTATAACAATCTCAGCTACAAATGAACCTAGTAATGTTGAATCAACAATAAAAACAAAACAAAACCAAGTGTTTTTGACCCAAAATAATATAATTCTTAAAACTCCCGATACTAAGTCAAAGATTTCTGAAGAGGAAGCTATTAACTTGGCATTAAAGTATTGCGACGCTTTAAAACCTGATCCTTCAAATATAGCTGTAGAATATCAATTAATGACATATAGTAACTTTCATGAGTTTTCCGAAGCAGCAAAGTCAAAAAACCAAAAGCTGAAGGAAGAAGGTTATCTGAACAATACTCCTGTTTATATTGTTACTTTGAAGGGTTTAAACTTCCCATCAATGGGAGGGAGAGCTCAAGGCAGCAAAATACAGCATATAATATTACATGAAAAAAATGTAATAATTGATGCTGATACTGGAGAAATATTATTTACTTGAGTGTTGCGAATTTAGCATGAACGCCCCCTAAATGGGCACACGCGTAGTGCATTCGGGCA
>NZ_QMFA01000052.1 GCF_003285005.1 Paenibacillus sp. YN15
TTTGGCTACTCTTTTTTTATTCTCATGTACACGGATTTCCCGTGGTAAGCTCGATGCAACGCTAGTGTCCTACGATTCGTTAGATTTTAAACAGGCTCACCTATACTCAAATAACGATGCATAGATTCGTTAGAGCTCAGCCTCGTTTTACTTTATTCCTCTCCCTTTTCCACAAATGCCTGCAGGAGAGACAGCTTTTCGTCCCAATAGGCTTCAAAGAAAACCAGCCACTCCCTGACTTCCGCCAGGGGCTCCGGCCGGAGCCGGTAGCGCGTCTCCCTTCCGGCCCTCCGGGAGCGGACAAGCCCCGCATCGGACAAAACATGCAGATGCTTGTTCACCGCCGTGCGGGACATGGGAAAATGCTCCGTAATGGCGGCAATGGGCATTTCCTCATTAGCCAGCAGCTTCAGCAGCCTGCGGCGGGTGGGGTCCGCAATGGCCTGGAAGACATCATGCCGCAGAGCGGGTGCAGGCACCGTCAGGCCTCCACATACTCAACAAGATTCTTCTTGACAATGCTCTCCCAACCGCCATCCATAATGCCGCGGATAACCGGATGCGGCTGGCCGAACTCGGTAAGCTTGTCCGCCTCCCAACCCGAATGGACCAGAGTAAACTCGGTTTTCCCATCCTCCAAGGCCTTCAGCAAAAACTCCAAATGCCAGTCCTTCCCCCAATCAAAGCCCAACCGGTTAGGCGGATCAAGCTCCGTCACCTTGCAGGGCGAATCGCCAAACTGACCCGACTTGAGCACAAATTCATGCCCCACCACCGGCTCGAAGGTATTGTCCATCCACCAGGCCGCAATACCCCGGGAAGTAGCCACAGCCTTCCACACCTTCTCGACAGACGCGTTCAAAATAACCGTTTTACGAACTTCCGGCAATGTTCCCTGACGCTGCATATATGCTCCTCCTCTAATTATGACACCTTTTGGTTTCACAAACATAATAACACCTTTTGGTTTCATATTGCAAACGGCGGATTAATTTTATTTTCCGCTGGACATTTTATGAAGGTACCTTTATAATTCATAATTGTAAGGTACCTTACTATCATAAAACGAAAAGGAGAAGATGGCAATGAACACAAACTCAACTGATTTATTCGAGCTGTTTACCAGGCTGAATTGGCTGCTGCACCGGTATCACCAGCGGAATCACCGGCACTTCGGCCCCATGGGCGACCCCCACCGCGGACAAGGGCGCATTCTCGCGCTGCTGAAGCTGAAGCCGGAAATCAGCCAGAAGGAGCTCTCCGAGATTCTTGATATGCGCTCCCAATCCCTGGGGGAAATGCTGGGCAAGCTGGAGAAAAGCGGCTACATCACCCGGGCCCCCTCCGAGGCCGACCGCCGTGTAATGGAGATCAAGCTGACAGAAGCAGGCAAAGCCGCCTCCTTTCAAAAAGACCAGCATCTGGATAAGGAAGCGCTGTTTACCGGCCTGAGCGAAGAGGAGCAGGAGAAGCTGGGTGAATATTTAAGCCGGGTCATTTCCACACTGGAGCAGCTTTTGGGCAACAGCGGCAGCGAGTCCGATTTCCCGGAACGCCCGTCCTTCGATCCCCATTCCTTCGGTCCCCACGGCGGCAAACACGGCCATCACCGCCATTTCGGCGGCGAGGAATTTGGCGATCACCCCCGCAGGGGAAGAGGCGGGTTCCCGTTTGACGGCAGAGGCATGGGATGGGGCCGGGGCAAAGGCATGAAATGGGGACCCGGCAGAGGTGAGGACCCGTTCTCCGAAGCTCCCCAACAGCCTGACTCCCCTCCGGAGCCCCGGAACCAACCGGAAAATCCGGAGCAGGATTAACAACAAGGAAAGGATGTCTTCCCCATGGCCCATGCCGAAAAAGACCCCATGTACTACCTGGAACAAGCTCCTGTTCCCAAAGCCATTGCCCATATGACCATCCCGATGGTATTGGGCATGGTGGTGAATCTGATTTACAACCTGGTGGACGCTTATTTTATCGGGCGGCTGGATAACACGGCCATGCTGGCCGCCCTTTCTCTTGCCCTTCTGTTTACTGCCGTCCTGATGGCCATCGGCCAGATTTTTGGAATTGGCGGCAGGCCTCCTCGGTCAACTATTACCTTTCCCTATTGTCCGGACTGCTGTTTATGCTCCTTTGCCTTCCTTTTTTGAACCCGGTGCTGCATCTGCTGGGAGCCCGGGGAGAGGCGCTTGTTTACACCAAGGACATTTGGTCCATGCCCGTCTCCGAAGCTTGCGCCTGCCTGATCGGCCTTGGCCTCTGGCTTGGCTCCAGAAAGCAAATGTTGGGCGACGACGTTTCAGCCGCCGCCCCGTCTGCCCAGGCCGGTTAGCCCGGCCACCGGTAAGAAGGAGCATAACGAAGCATGGCCTGGAAAAGCACGCTCCATTGGCGCAAGCTCAGGGACGCCGCAGATTGGTCCCGCTCCGCCTCCGCTTCCTTCAGGGCGAGCTTCATTTGAGCCGCCGTAAAAATCACCCGCAACGGCTCATGGATAGGATGCCCCGCCGCCTTCAGGAGAAATCCGGCAAAGGTACAGAAACGCCGGTATTGCCCCTGGGGCAGCAGAGGCTGCTTCCTCCGCTCCACATAGAGAATGCTGCCATCCACTCCGGGCGGCGGCGAAAAGCAGGTCCGCTCTACCCGTCCCCTTTTCTCCATAAGATAATTCATTCTCCATGCAATGATCCGCGGGTCCGCACAGCCCGGTGCAGTAAACCGGACGGCGGCTCCTTTTTCCACGATAAACGCCCCCCGCAGCAAATTCCCGTTCCCCCATCCCAGCAGCTTGTCCAAGGCTTCGGTGGTTATGGCAAAGGGCAGATTGGCGACTGCGCAAAAAGGCTGTCCGGGCAGCTTCATGGTTCTGAAATCCCCCTGATAAACCGTGATATGGGGATAATCCGCCGTCTTTTCCCGCAATATCCGTACAAATCCCGCGTCCTGCTCAATAGCGATCACCTTGCCGGCCACGGCGGCAAGCGGCAGAGTCAGCGCCCCTTTCCCTGCGCCAATATCCAGCACCGTATCACCGGGACCAAGCCGCGGCAGACGGATCAAGGCTTCAATGGTCTTCCGGTGATGCAGAAGATGCTGCCCGGAGAAATTGGGCATGGCTTGGGCCGTGCCTTTTTGGCGTTTGTCCCGGTTCTGACTCCGACTCTGCTCCCTGTTCTGGCCCCTGCTCTGTTTCCCGCCCCTGTTCCTGTTCATCTTCATAGTAAGTCCCTCCCCGCAAATGTGTGAAAACAAAAAAAGCAGGCATCTGCCTGCTGCGGGAATAACGATGGTTTGGGCCATTGCTGAAGAAGACGTACCCGAATACACCCCACCCTATCCAATGGGTGCGGCAGATGGCAGGCCAGCTACAGGATCTGCCGCTTGCCAATAAAAAAAACGCCAAAAAGAGGCAGACCTGTCGTCCCCTCTCCCGGCGTTTCATTCCTCACGGGTTATCCTCAAATGGGCAGACCGATTCCGTTTGCTCCGCGTGCAGGCAGAGCCCTTGTACATGTTTAGTTGCCGGAGCAATGTACAAAACGAAATCTTCCGTAATTTATCGCACCCATGTGAGAACAACCCTCCGTTCCTGTAGATGGTTGCAGCATACCATGCAAGCGTCCCTGCGGACAAAGGATTGTTTGATTATACTTGTTTATTCGGCCAGCTTCAGCACCTCGGTCAGCATCAGAATCGGCAGCGCCTGCCCGTAGGTCATGGGACACAGAGGGATATTGCGGTAAGCGTCCAGGGTCGCTCCCATGCCGGTTCCATAAGAGACATTCTCTACTGTTCCATCCTCGCCGATTTCCCGGATCACAGCCTCCGCCGCTTTTTTGCCCACCTCCAAAAAACGGGACTCCAGATACCCCAACCGGACAGCCTTCAGAATCCCGTAGGCAAATCCCGCCGTAGCCGAGGTTTCCACATAGCTGTTGGGATCATCCAGCAGAGTATGCCACATGCCGCCTTCATGCTGGAGCCGCTCCAGGGCAGCAGCCTGGGCTTGCAGAGCGTCCAGCAGGAACCATTTGACCCCCGAATCCAGCTGCTCGGCAATGTCCAGATAGTCCACCACCCCTGCCGTATACCAGCAATTCCCCCGGGCCCACAGCGCCTCGGCAAAATGGTGGCGGCCCTGGAAGGTCCAGCCGTGGAACCACAAACCGGTTTTGCGGTCCGTCAAATATTTGATGTGAACCAGGAATTGCCGCACGGATTCAGCCAGATAATCCTCCCGGCCAAACAGCTTGCCCGCCCTGGCCAGAAACAGCACCGTCATAAACAGAGTATCATCCCAAAGCTGCCCGTCATTGGCGACGCCGGATACAATATGCTGCAAGCCCTGATCCTCTGTGCGGGGCATACGATCCATAATCCACTGGGCCCACTCCCGGCACAATGCCAGGAAATCCTCCCGGCCGGTTTCCTCGGCAATAAAGCTCAAGGTCAGCATCGGGCACATGGTGTTCACATTCTTTTCCGGCAGCCCTCTTGCGAGATTCCCCTCAAACCAGCTGACGAGAAAATCCCGCACCTCCGTCTTGCCTGTTTCCCGGTAATACTTGTACAAGCCGTACAGCCCCACCCCCTGGGCCCATTCCCAGGTGTCCATGCTGATAATGCTGATGGGGCATTCCTCCTTGATCCCCGTTTCATTGCCCAGATGCTGCATCTTGGCGGCCACCTTATCGGTTAACGCGCAGATTGCACTTCGCTCCATCGCCATACTCCCCTTTTCCTCTTGGATGCTTCCATTATATCGGGGGACCGGATTTGAATTATTGCATTAATGGGGGATTTTCTTGCTTTTTTGTGATACGCTATAAAAGCGACGTGAGGAATGCGGAACAGGGGAGCCTATGTGAAAATGGACAAAATCAGGAACACCTACACCGAGGACATCCGGCTGGAGCATAATACAGGCGCCGATTGGACCATGGATTATTACCATTTTCATAATGTGTATGAGCTTTATCTGGTGGTCACCCCGGGGGCGGAGATGTGGGTGGGAAACAAGCAGTATCTGTTGGCTCCCCATGACCTGCTGCTGCTGGGGACCAACGATCTGCACCGCTCCATTATTCATGACCGGAGCCGCTACGAGCGTTATATTCTCTACTTCAACCCCTTCTATATCACGTCCATGAATACCGGCGCCACGAATTTGCTGGAAAGCTACGTCCGGCTGCGGGCAAGCGGCACCCACCGGATCAACCTGGGAGGTGAACATGCAGCACGGCTAACCGCCATGCTTCAGGAGCTGGGACGGCTTCTTACGGAAACGGGCTTCGGTGCCGATGTCAGAAGGCAAATCCAGCTGGCTCTTATTCTCCTTGAGCTGGAGGCCATTACCCGGCCCGCCGCTTCACGCGGGAAAAGCCCTGAGCCTTCCCCTCCCGGCTATCCTATGCTGAAGCCGGTTCTCGACTATGTGGACGCCCATTATCCCGAGGAGCTTGGCACAGAGGAAATCGGCCGGCTGTTCAGCTTTAACCGGCATCAGCTGAATGAGCTGTTCCGGGCCATGACCGGCTTGTCCTTTCATCAATACCTGGTCCAGTATCGGATTGTAAAAGCCAAGGAATTCCTTGAGGCGGGGAACGTCTCCACAACAGAGGCTTGTTTGGAAAGCGGTTTCCGGGATTATTCCCATTTTATCCGGACCTTCAAGGAGCTGGTGGGGATGCCGCCGGGAAAATACGCCAAGCAGGCCAACGCGGGAAAGCGGCAGCGGACCTGAATAGCTATGGAGACAGGCAACATACAAAAATTATGGCGGCGCAACAGCGCCGCCGGGCAAAGGAGAGGTTGGACTTGCTATATAGAGGCGTTGAACTGCCGGATATATTAGCGGATGCGGAAGGAAAGAGGATACAAAACGCAAGTGATTGGCAACAGCGAAGAAGAGGCGAGCTGCTGGAGCTGTTCCGCAAGCATGTATACGGGAGAGCGCCGATTGAAAAGCCGGACCGGATGAGTGTGGCTTTGAACAGTTCCGATTTGATGATGGACAACCGCGCGATCCGCAAATGCAGCACCATTGCAATTGAAGGTCCCGGCGGCAAGCTGGCTATTCCGTTTACCGTATTTATTCCTGCCAACGCCAACCAGCCTGTGCCCTTGTTTTTATTGATCAACAACCGCGGGCCTGATGCCGCCGATCCCAACCGGAATGTAAAAAGCGGGTTTTGGCCCGTGGAGCAAATCATCGAGCGAGGTTATGCAACGGCTGTTTTTCATGTGAGCCATCTTGATCCGGATGAGCATGACGGCTTTCAAAACGGGGTGCATGGTGTTTTTGACAACAAGGGAGAGAGATCAGGCGATGCCTGGGGGACAATCGGCGCTTGGGCTTGGGGAGCCTCCCGGGTGCTGGATGCCCTGGAGCAGGATCAGGCTGTCGATGCAAACCGGGTTGCTGTAATCGGACATTCCCGCGGGGGCAAAACAGCGTTGTGGGCGGCAGCCCAGGATGAAAGGTTCGCCATGGCCATAAGCAATAATTCAGGCTGCACAGGAGCCGCCATCTCCAGACAAAACCAGGGGGAGCAAATTGAAGCTATCAACGAAAGATTTCCCCATTGGTTTGCCGCCAACTACAAGCGGTTTAACGGAAAAGAATCCGAGCTGCCCATCGATCAGCATATGCTGCTTGGTCTGATCGCCCCGCGTTTGCTGTATGTCTCCAGCGCATCAGCGGATGCGTGGGCTGATCCTGCAGGCGAATACAGCTCGCTGTGCTTTGCGGAAGAGGTCTACAGGCTGTACGGATTCCAGGTTCAGTCTGCCGCCGAAATGCCGGAAATCGGCATGCAAGTCAGCACGGAGCGGACGGGTTATCATCTTAGAGAAGGCGGCCACGACCTGACCGAGTGGGATTGGCAACATTTTATGGACTTTGCGGACAGCCGATTGAGGAAGTGAGCGTTGAAAAATAAAGCTGGCAGGCTGTTTCAATCTCCCCCAAAACGGGTAATGAATAGGAGTTTTTTCAACCTGGAAGGAGGCGACTGAATGAAGACGTTTATTTGGCTCTTGTTAAGCTTGCTGCTGGGATTGCCCGCCACAACAGACTACAACAACGCACCGCCATCGGACATTCCGTTACCGTCCCCCTCAGCTGCCGCGCCATCCGCAGCGCCAACCGGCCCGCCCGCTCCATCCCCCAGCCCCTCGGCTAAACCGTCCGTCGGGGGAATTGTGAAGGAGGAGGTGATTTCCTCTTCTCCGGATGTGCGCAAGCTGACCTTCAAAAGCAACGCGCTGGGCAAGGACAAGCGGTTTAATATTTATCTGCCGCCCGGCTATTCCTCCGGAAGCGACGCCTATCCCGTGCTTTATATGATCCACGGCACCGGCAACAACGAGAACCAGTGGATGCCTGATCTGGGCCTGGACACAGCAGCGGACAAGCTCATCGGCGAGAACCGGATTCGGCCGCTGATTATTGTGACTCCCCAAATCGACAGCAGCTATGGCCTCAATTCCGAGGAAAAGGGCCTTTATAGCGACTATCTTACCCAGGATCTTGTCTCCTTCGTAGACAAGCATTTCCGCACCTTGCCTTCACGGGAGGACCGGTACATAGGCGGTTTGTCCATGGGCGGCTTTGCCGCATTGAACAATGCCTTCCGGCATCCTGAGCTGTTCAGCAAGGTCGGCGGCCACAGCCCCGCCCTATGGATGGACTATTGGGCGGATACGGGAGATTTGCAGGCTTGGCTCTACCCGGACGAGGAAACCCGGAAAGCCCGGGACCCGCTCAGTCTGGCTGAAACAGCCGACTTTGAGGATCTGACCGTATTTCTCGATTCCGGCAAACACGACGGCTACCGCTTCTACGAAGGCTCGGAGCTGCTTTACAACAAGCTGCTGGAAAAGGGAATCCAGGTGGAATACCACCTCTGGGACGGCGAGCATACCAAGAACTATTGGAGCAGCCACACGGAGGATTATCTGATGTTTTTTGCAAGTCCGTAAGCCAGCTGCACGGGGGAGCCTGATCTTCCGACCGACTGAAATTCCCGCAAAAAAAACGGTCCTCACCTCCTTGACCGAATCGGTTCACAGAGCGATCCTTAGCTCATCGACCGATTCGGTCTATTCTGTTTTTTAGCTCCGGAGTTAGTGTGAAGTTTTTTTACACAACTATCTTGACACCTGAGGATTAACAGCTATAATAAAACTAACAAAAGGCAATAACCTATCAACAAAAGTAATATAAACTTACATCACTTGCTTTTGTAAGGGTGTGGAGCAATGGGACTATCCGAAGGCGAGATCAAGCAGGAGATTCTGAGGATTTACAACGCGATAAATAAGCGGATATTTAACGTGGGTGTAAAACAGCAGAAGGTTGATTTCGTGGACAACAAGATTCTGATTATGTCCCTGAACAGCAGAGTTCCCATTCTTAAGCTGCTGGACAGCGGCCACTCCTTTGCCACCCGCCAGATTGACCATCTTCTGTTCCAGGAATTCAAGAAGCAGATCAAGCAGGCTTTGGAGGAGCGTTTCCAACTGAATATTCTTGCCATTCTCAAAGACTATGATCCTGAGACCGAGTTTTCCGGTACGGTTGTTGTCTTGGAGCGTGACATCAGCGCATGCCTGAACGAACCATCCGAACTCCCCTGAAGGAGAGCGGCCGGATATCGTCAGTTTAGCCCCCACGACAGGATTGTCGGAGAGGACTGGACTGGCGATTTTTTATTATCCATATATGTGTATGGATGGTGGTCCGGGAATATTTTATTACAAAAAAAGGAGTGAGGTCCGTGAGCTACAAAATCCAGATTTCCGGAGTCAGCAAAACCTTCCGCAGAGGCGGCCAGGAAATTTCCGCCATGAAGGAAACCAATCTGTCCATTGAAGAGGGACGGTTTGTCAGCATCATCGGCCCCAGCGGCTGCGGCAAATCCACGCTGTTCAACATCATTGCCGGGCTGACTCCCCCCTCCACCGGAGAGGTGATTGCAGACGGGCGCAATATTGTGGGCAAGGCCGGTTATGTGGGGTATATGCTGCAAAAGGATATGCTCCTGCCCTGGCGGACCATTCTGGACAATATTGTCCTCGGCATGGAAATCCGCGGGGTGTCCCGCAAGGAGGCCGTCAATCGCGCGCTTCCGCTGATGGAGAAATACGGGCTGAAGGGCTTCGACAAGCATTATCCCAAGGAGCTGTCAGGGGGGATGCGCCAACGGGCGGCGCTATTGCGCACCCTGCTTTACGACCGGGATATTATTCTCCTGGACGAGCCCTTCGGCGCTCTGGATGCCCAAACCCGGCTGGCCATGCAAAATTGGCTCCTGCAAATCTGGGCGGATTTCCGCAAAACGGTGCTGTTTGTCACCCACGATATCGACGAGGCCATTTATCTGTCCGACGATATTTATGTGTTCTCCTCCCGCCCCGGCCGGATCAAATCGAAGATAACCGTTACGATGGACCGCCCCCGGAAAACGGAGGATATGACCTCCCCCGCTTTTATGGATTTGAAGCATCACCTGATGGAGCTGTTGTCCGCCGGCCACGATGAGGAAGCGCAAATATCCTGATACCTTTTATTTTAGGAGGGAAGCCCATGGAAACTGTTCAAAAGAAAGCCTTTGTGATTCATCCCATTGCCCCTGCCGGGGAGCCTGCCCTCCCCGCCGCTCCTACCGCCCCCGTACTGAAGGCCGTTCCCCTCATCATTGACGAGGAAACGAAGGAGCGCCGGAAGCTGCGGATCATCCGGGTGTTGCGGCTTTTGGCCGCCGTCCTGATCTTCGTCGGGTGGGAGGTGTTCACCCGGGTCGGCCTGATGGACCCGTACTTCTGGAGCAGCCCCGGGGCCATCCTCAAAACCACCTGGACCCAAATGACGGAGGGCAAGCTGCTGGGGGATATTGCCTACACCTCCTCGGCTACCATTCTGGGCTTTATCTCCGGCACCCTGTGCGGCGCCCTGCTGGGCCTGTCCTTCTGGTGGTCGCGGACCTACGCCGGAGTCAGCGAGCCGTATCTGATTATCCTGAACGCCATGCCCAAGCTGGCCTTGGCTCCCGTTCTGGTGATTCTGCTGGGCATCGGCTTTTTCTCCAAGGTGGCCCTGGCCTTCTCCATGACGATTGTGGTCTCCGCCCTCTCCGCCTACAGCGGCGTGAAAAGCGTTGACCCGGATATGGAAAAACTCATGTATTCCCTGGGCGCCAAGCGCCGCCAGGTGTTCACCAAGGTGGTGGTGCCCTGGTCCATGCCCTGGATCATCAGCAGCCTGCGGATCAATATCGCTTTGGCCCTGGCCGGCGCCATTGTCGGCGAGTTCATCGCCTCCCGCCAGGGGGTTGGCCGGATGATTATGTATGCCGGAACCATCCTGGATATCAATCTGGTCTGGGTCGGCGTGGTGGTGCTGTCCGTATTGTCCATGGCGATGTATTGGGGCGTGGTGGTCCTGGAGAAATGGCTGGCCAAAGGACTTACCAAGCAATAAGTAATCCCCCCAAACAATCCCCCAAAAGTGACGCAAAGCCTCGTAGCGGATTCCGGGTACTTTTGGGGGGTAGCCCCGGTAAAAGCAAATTCATAAAGCAGCTCAATTCAAATTCCCTCTACTGAAAGGATGAATCCTTCTATGACCGAAAACCTCCACAAACCTGATTATTTCCGCCGTTTCCGCAAGGCTCCCCTGGTTCTGTCCCTATCCCTGCTGGTTGCCGCCGCCCTGGCCGGCTGCGGGGAAAAGGCCGCCACGCCGGTGGCGGAGGCCGGAGCAGGCAAAAGCCTGAAGAAGATTGTCATCGCCGAGCCGCTGCATCTAACCGGATACCTGCCCATGTATGTTGCACAACGGGAGGGATACTTTGCCGAGGAGGGACTGGAGGTTCAGGTGATCCAGGCGGCGGGCGGCGCCCATGTGACCGCCGTCGTCAGCGGAGACGCCTGGGGTGTGATCGGAGGGCCGGAATCCAATGCCTTGGCCAATGTAAACAGCTCGGACCCGATTGTATCCGTGGTGAATGTGGTGAACCGGGCCAATGTCTATCTGATGGCCAAAAGCGGCACCTCCCCCAAAAGCGGCTCCAAGGAGGATTTGAAGGAATTCCTGAAGGGCAAAAAAATCAACGCCAACCGCCATGGCGGAACGCCCAATCTGCTGACCCGCTACCTGCTATTGGATGTGGGGCTTGATCCCGAAAAGGATGTGCAGCTTCTGGAGCCGGCTGACGGCTCCACGGTGGTCACTATGGTCAAGCAGGGCGCGGCGGATATCGCCAACGGCGCAGAGCCGCAGATTGTGGACGGCATCAACCAGAAGGTGTGGGACGAGCCCTTTTATAAGTTCCCCAGCCTGGGCGACTTTGCCTACTCCGTGGTCAGTGTGAAAAAATCAACCATTGCCAAGGACCCGGACACTGTCCAGAAATTTACCAATGCCATGATTAAAGCCCTGAAGAAGGTTCAAGCCGACAAGGAGCTGGCCAAAGCCAATCTGAAGGCGGAATTCCCCACCCTCTCCGAGGAAGCGGTCAAGGCCTCCCTGGACCGGGCATATGAGGACAGCCTGTGGAGCCCTGACGGCATGATCTCCGAGAAGGCGTTGGAAAATGACATGAACGTGATGATTAAAACAGGCATTTTTAAAGGCACGTATACCTATGACGGTCTGGTGGATATGCAGTTTGTCAAAAAAACCAATGAAGCTGCTGCTAAGTGAGGTGCATGGACAATGAACGGATTAACGAAATTGCTTGTTGGAACCCGTCCCGCCCTGGTGATTGTGGATGTGCAGAATGATTACTGCCATCCGGAGGGGGCGCTGGGCTTAACAGGCTGCGATGTCAGCGGAGTCAAGGAAATGATGCCCCGGCTCCATGAACTGCTGGGAGCGGCAAGAGAGGAAGGCATCCCCGTTATTTTCATCCAGACCTTCCATGAGGATGCAACGGACTCGGAGGCTTGGGTTACCCGTTCCTCCGGCCGGTCGGCCCAGGTCTGCCGGAAGGACAGCTGGGGGGCGGAGTTCTTCGAGATCGCTCCCCGGCAGGGAGAGATTGTGGTGAACAAGCACCGGTACAGCGCATTTGTGAATACGCGGTTGGACTCGGTTCTGCGGACACTGAAGATCGACACGCTTCTGGTCACCGGGGTGAGCACCAATGTATGCGTGGAATCCACCGCCCGGGACGGGTTTATGCTGGATTACCACATTGTGCTGGTGGAGGATGCCTGCGCCTCCTACTCCCGGGAGGCCCATGAGATGACGCTGACGAATATTGAGGGGTATTTCGGCACGGTGGCATCAAGCGGAGAGCTGGCGGATATCTGGTCGCTGCACGGCAAAAAATCGACCCTTGCCCTTTAAGGCAGGGTAGGCAAAGCTGGTGAAAAGGCCATGGGCATAACGCAATACAAAGAATCCGGGAAGCATGTCTCCCATGCCTCAGATGTGCTGCCGCAGCAGGATTCGGAGAGTTCCAAACGAAGAGTCATTGTGCAGTACGTCATCTGCCTCGGCGCTTTCCTGTCCAATCTGTCGGCGGGGATGTTCAATATTGCCCTAGTGGATATTGCGGGCGACTATGGCGTCACCCTGCAATCCGCCCAATGGATTGTGACGGCATACCTTCTGGTTATCTCCGTCTGCCTCCCGCTTATGGGCAGGCTGGGGGATCTGGCGGGAAGGACGCGGATTCATAATGCGGGCTACTTCATCTTTATGCTGGGCGCTCTGCTGTGCGTGTTCGCCCCTTCCCTGGGCTGGCTGATCCCCTTCCGCATTCTGCAGGGGCTGGGGGCTTCCATGTACCAGGCCACCAACATGGCCCTGATTGTATCCATCTTCCCGCAGAACCAGCGGGGAAGAGCTTTGGGCTTGATGAGCACCTTCGTGGCGGCCGGGTCCATGGTGGGACCCAGCCTGGGGGGCGTGCTCATCCAGTGGTTTTCCTGGCGGACCAGCTTCGCCATGCTGGCCGCCGTGGCCGCCGCTGCGTGGGTGCTGGCGCAGCGGTTTGTTCCCCGGGAGGAGCCGCAGGGCGCCGCCCGGCTGGATTTGACGGGAGCCGGGCTGTTCGCGGCCGGACTCACGGGGCTGGTGGCCGCCCTGAACCTGGCGGGGGCCAACGGTTTTGGCTCCCTGCCGGTGCTGGCAGCGGCAACGGCATTCGGCCTGTGCCTGGGGCTCTTCATCTGGTGGTGCCTGCCCACCAGATGGAGCCCGGCGCCTGCCGGTGCCGGTACGGGGGGCGCTGCCCCGGCTGCTTCCCGCCCCCGAGGAACTGCCGGGGACTTCCGCCGCAGCCGCACCGGAGCGTCTGCGGGGAGCGTCCGCCGCGATCGGGCAGGCTCAGATACCCTGGCGCGGCGGAGGGAGCCCTTCATTCAATTGGGCCTGTTCCGGAACGCAGGGGTGAATACTGGCATTCTGATTACCATCGTCACCTATATGGCGGCCTTTTCGGCCCAACTGGTGCTGCCGGTTTTTCTGCGCAATGAGCTGGGGCTGTCGCCTGCGGCGACCGGGTTATTGCTCATGGCTTACCCGGCTGCGCTGATCCTGTCAGCGCCGGTGTTCGGCCGGCTGTCGGACAAGCATGGCATCATGCCGCTGCTTTCGGCAGGCCTGCAGGTGATGATCGGCACCCTGCTGGCGCTGGGCTTCCTGTCGGCGGCTTATCCCCCGGCACTGCTGGCGGCGCTCATCATCCTGCTGGGCGTCTCCATGGGGATGATCACCTCCCCAAACAACAGCCTGGTGATGCGGGAAACACCGCGGGAGCATCTGGGGATCATCAGCAGCATGCTGGCCCTCTCCCGAAACCTGGGGATGATGTTCGGAACGGTGGCAGGCAGCGGACTGCTTGCGACAGGGGCCGCAGCCGCAGCGGACGGCTCCCTCCGCGGCTACCACGCGGTGTTCATCCTGTGTGCGGCGCTGGTGGCGGCGAGCCTGGCCATCACAGCGCTGTCCCAGCGGCAGATGCGCCAAAAGCGCCAGGAGGAGACTCTCTCCTCCTGACGCCGGGCGGGGCTGCGCCGCTGTATCTCTAGTGGCGGCAGTGACGCTATTTGCCCCAAAAACGGCTTCTGCAAATCCTGATGGAAGCCAAGAGCGTGTCCAGGAACGGTGGACACTTCTAAACTCCGTCTGCGCAGAGCATTTAAGCCAGTTGTACTCGGTTTTTCGAGTACATTTGAGCCTTTTACCCACTCGGGAGCGATTTGTACTCGGTTTTTCGAGTACATTTGGGTCTTTTGCCCACTTGGGAGCCAATTGTACTCGGTTTTCCGAGTACATTCCGGTCTTTTTCCCCCTCGGGAGCCAATTGTACTCGGTTTTTCGAGCACATTTGGGCCTTTTGCCCACTCGGGAGCGATTTGTACTCGGTTTTCCGAGTACATTCCGGTCTTTTTCCCCCTCGGGAGCGATTTGTACTCGGTTTTTCGAGTGCAACTGGGCCTTTTGCCCACTTGGGAGCCAAATGTACTCGGTTTTTCGAGCACATTTGGGCTTTATATTTTGCACCCCTCACACCGCCCCGTCCACCAGCGCCAGCGGCACAAACACGGACGCGCAGTTGGCCTGGCGGAACCGGGCGATCACCTTCCGGCTCCAATCCGCCTTATACTGGGGATGATCCGCCAAAAACAGCTCCTTCAGATGCTGGAACGCCACCTCATAGGGAATGGAGGGATTGTCCCCATTCACCTCCAGCTGCGAAATATGCACATAGATGCCCCCGGGCAGCGTCAGCTGCTCCACACAGTCGGGCATCCCCTCGAAGGTGCTGACCCGTGTGCCGAAGCAGGAGCTGTACGAGCCTTTTTCGGGGCAATCGATAGGGAAGCCGTAATAATCATGCAGATAATACTTGGCCGCTTCCGTGGCAAACACCTGATCCTGCACGCCAAAATATTTGGTAATCACAAACTCCTCATCGTCCGGATGTGTCACGCTGCAGGCAATCTTCATCTCCGGCAGCGTGACCACCCTAAAGCGCAGGGATTCAAAACGCTCCCTCATATTTTCCGCAAGCTTCACAGGCTCATATTTGGTCAAAATATCCCCTGTCTCATCGTATGTATTGAAGCCGCAGCCCGTCGGGTTAAACACATACCCCGTGTCCTTGCGGAACTGGCCGACGAAATATTCATCCGCATGCATCCGCTCGTCATACCCCTTGCGGTTCTCCCGCTTGGTCTCGTTAATCAGCACCTTGGCGTACCGGCAGGGAGGCAGGGCAAGCGTCTGCGTATACTCCGGCAAATATGCGGGCACGCCGTCGAAGCTCTCCACCATATACCCGGCCACCACCTTGTAGTTGCCGTCCCCCTGGGCATCTGTACGGACCGTCACCACTTCCTCATGCAGCAGGCTGTCCCCGAGCAATCCTGCCAAAAGCGCCATATCCCCCTCTTTGACCAGCTTCTTGGTGAAAAAATAGTCATTCAGGATACAGTTGGCATGCTCGAAGCCGTAATACCCGCCGTACCCCCGGCTTTCATAATTCAGGGGCAGGGCATATCCCACGATTTTCATCTCCGGCCTGTCTACAATAGAACAAAACTCGCTCACCTGCTCCACCAGCAACTCCTGCGGCAGCGCCATCCGGTTCATCTCCTCCGCCATCTTGAGAATTTCCGGCTTCACCACCGGACTGTAGCCCTCCGAGCCTTGACCTTGCGCCGGTCTTGCCTGCTTCCTCATGTTCATTGAGCGCTCCACCTTCCTCTCTCCAGCACCAGCTTGCATCCCACAAAATAAATCGGCTCACCCTTCTCATCCCGGGCAAAAGAAGCCTGGCTGGTTTCCGTCACCACCATCCCCAGCTCCAGCAGCGGGGCAATCTGCGGCGCGCAATCCAGCGGATTATAGGCAAAAACACCATCGCCCTCCAGAACCTCAAAGGAATATTGCACCATGAGGGAAAGCGCCTCCGTATCCAAACCGCCGCCCCAGTATTGGGTGTGCCAGACATGGCCCACATCCATCATATTCCGTTCGTCCACCGTGTTGAACACCACCATCCCGATCAGCCGGCAATCCGGTTTAAGGCATACGGCCCACATGTTTTCCTGGCTGGAAAACCATTTTGTCGCCTCCCTGCAGCCCTGCTCATCCGTCGGCCACAGATGATCCCGGTTCCTCATCTCGGAATGGTGACGGTCAATGGCCAGCTCCTGCACCGCAGGGGCATCCTCCGGGACAAACCGCCGGATAACCAGCTTCTCGATTTCGAACAGCACCGGCCTTGCCGTCCCTTGGCGGTAAACCACAGCCTCCTGCCTGTTCAGTTCTCCGGCCAGCCTGACGATCTCCGGCAGCCGCCTGGGCGAATAGTCCTGGGGCATTTCCTGAAAAAGCAGCTTCTTAATCGCGTTCGTCCCGCTCATCCTGTCTCCCTCCTTTTCATATCTCCACTTTACCAGTCTTCCCCCGGGATGTATTATCCGTTTTTAACAGGTTCAAGCTGTATCCAGCATGTGGTGGCAATATGCTCGGCGGCGAAGCCTCCGTTAGCCTCATGCAGGGCAAAAGCGGAACGCCGGCTCCGGCGCAGGCCATTGTCCCGCACCCACGCATGAAGGCGGGCCTCCAGCACCCGGCCGTCTCCAGTGCAGCCTGTCTCTATCACGGCATAGTCTCCGGCCGGAAGCTCCAAAAGCTCCAGGCCGCTGCCCGCCGGAAGCAGAAGCGGTTCAGCCAGCTTCACCCCGCAGGTGCAGTTCCCGCTGCTATGGGCTACATAGAAGGTCGTAGCCGACCGAATGGCTGAGGGCCTATAAACAGCAAGAAAGTCCATCACGGCCCGGGCGGCCTCCTTTTCTCCATAGGGCCCCTCCCGGGTGGCAGCCAAAAAAACCATCCTTGGACTGCGGATCAGGGAAATTCTGTCGTAATCCGTCCGTTTGGTTACCGGCACAAACAATGCCAGCCTGTTCACCCTGTTGTTCCTGGAGAGAAACTCCTCAAAGTAAGGCTGCCTGTCCTGTTCAAACATGCTGGACTTCAGCCAGTCCGTGTACAGGTAATTCCACGCCTGCCCAATCTCCTGCTCCTCATTCCGGACGATGGTTTTGGCGGCGGTCAGGCTTAGCTCCGGGTGGATTTCCACCTCCCGAAACACCTTGCTGCGCAAGAGGGACTCCGCTGCTGCGGGCACATTTTCCAACCACAGCTCATAGCAAAACCGGTTGCCCTGCTGACGGCCGTTTCTGCCGAACAGCCTGCCTCTGTAATCGGGCAGCTCCGCCCGCAGTGCGGCAATGGCCAGCTCCTCGATGCCGGACAGACGGGGATGATAAAATGCGGTGCGGACAGTCGGAGGGATGGTCTCCGCCGCCACCGTCACTTGCCTTGCTCCTATGCTGTCAAATCTGGGAAAGTAATAGGAGATTTCGCTGCGTTTATATTCCAGGGGAGTCATGGAGATGGCGGATTTGACACATTTGCATAAGGCCTGCTGGGAGCTGTAGCCGCTGGTATAGGCGATCTCCGCCAGAGGCATATCCGAACAACGGATCAGGCTGAGGGCATTGGACAAGCGCCTTTTGCGGATGTATTCCTTGACGGAATGGCCGGTATACGCATAAAAATCCCGGTACAGCTGCATCAGCGAGGTAAACCCCGCCTGTGCCGCCTGCTCCAGGGAAATTTCACCGTGAAGATGGTCTTCGATATGCTGGATGGACTTTTTGAAGCGCAGCAGCTTGTCCATGGTATTTCCTCCGTTATTGCCGGTATCCTTTATGGAATATTATATGGAAACCAGGAAAAAACCGCCAGACTTTTATAACGGGAGGGCTGCCTAAGCTGGCATATGACTGATCCATCCCGCGGGCTTTGCGTATCCTCCAGTTCGTCATTCTTCCCGGGCGCAGGATTATCTTTACAATGTAAAGATAGCATGATATGATCTTTACAGCGTAAAGTTTAAGCGGGAAAGGAAGGCCGCTAATGAAGGAAAAACCCTATCACCACGGAAACCTGCGCAATGAGCTGATTGAGGCGGGAATCCGGCTGATTAATGAGGAGGGTCTGAAAAGCTTCTCCCTGCGCAAGGTAGCCGCCCGGTGCCAGGTGAGCCATACGGCTCCCTACAGCCATTTCAAGGATGTGGATGCCCTGATTTCCGCCATGGGGGAGTATGTCACAGAGCAATTTATGCACAAGCTCCGCTCCTCTATCCAGGGCAAGGAGGAGAGCCGCTGGGCAATGGCGCTGCTGGGGCAGGCCTATATTGATTTTTTCATTGAGCATCCGCCGTACTTTCAATTCCTGTATTACTATTCCGGGCTGACCATTGATCTGGATCAGGCGCAGCCGGAGGATTATCCGCCCTTTGCCCTGTTCCGCTCCACCGCCTACGGGCTGTTCCGCAAATTGGGATTGCCGGAAGAGGCGGATTCCACGAATCTGATTTCCGCCTGGTCCATGGTTCACGGCATCGCATCCCTGTCCACCACCAGCGGCATCAAGTATTCCGGGAACTGGACGGAGATTTTTATGGCGACACTGGCCCAAAAGGAGAACCCGCAATGAAAATGATTATTCATGACCTGCCGCGGCAGGAGGATACCCCCAACGGGCATTTGGAGAACCAGGGGACCAGAATCATCTCCGACAACGGCACCATCCGCAAATGCGTTGGCTGCTTCGACTGCTGGACCAGAACGCCGGGGGTCTGCATAATGAGGGATGACTATCAGCAGATGGGAGAATGGCTGGCCGGCTCCGATGAGGTAGTGATTATCAGCAAATGCACATATGGCGGTTACAGCCCTTTTGTCAAAAATGTCCTTGACCGCAGCATTTCCTATTTGCTCCCTTACTTTGCCATGGTTAATGGGGAAACCCACCACCAGCGGCGCTATCCCGGCAGCTTTAAGCTGACGGTCCATTTCTACGGCAGCGACCTTACCTCCGCGGAGCAGGATACCGCCCGGGCCTTGGTGGCGGCCAATGCGCTGAATCTTCACAGCACCGGCAACGGGGTTCATTTTCACCGGAGCGCGGATTCCGTTTGGGAGGGATTGCAATGAAGATTGCCTTGATTAACGGGAGTCCCAAAGCCGGAAAAAACAACTCCGGCCGGCTGCTCCAATTTCTGGAGCCGCTGATCGGCCAGGAGCATGAGCTGCTCCGCTGCCATATCGGCCGGAAGCCTTTGTCCGAAGCGGAATACTGGGCACTCTGCCACATGGACGCGCTGGTTCTGGCCTTCCCCTTGTATGTGGATTCCCTCCCCTCCCACTTGCTCCGGATGCTGGTTGAGCTGGAGGAATACATGAAGGCGGAACGGACAAAGGAAATTATGCTGTATGCCATTGTGAATAACGGCTTTTTTGAGGGGACGCAGAACCGGATCGCCATCAGCATTCTGCAAAACTGGTGCGCCCGGACCGGTGTCCGCTTCGGCCAGGCGATTGGGCAAGGGGCCGGGGAGATGCTGCAATTTGTGGAGAAGGTGCCCCGCGGCCACGGTCCGATGAAAAATCTGGCCCAGGCGATGGAGGTTTTCGCGGCCAACCTCCAGTCCCGAAGGAGCGGCGAAACCATTCTGCTCAGCCCAAATTTCCCCCGGTTCGCCTGGAGGATTTCGGGCACCCGGTTCTTTAACTCCGCCGCCAGACAGAACGGCCTGAAGAAGAAGGATATCAAGAGAAGGCTGATATAGAATCATGGGCAGAAATTTGGCTAGTGTGAGCTATAGCGGAACTTAGCGGCGCTTACAGGGCAAAATCGGGGGCGTTTTGGTTTTAGCGGAACTCAGGAGCGCTTATTGGAGCGGAATGGGCGAAAATGTTCATAAAATCCAGCTTTCCCCTCATTAAGCGTTGCTGTGTTCCGTTATTTTCGCCGGGAGCCGATTTTTTGGCCGTAAGGTCCTTATATTTCCGTTAGGGACAGTCCCTAAGCGATGCTCCCCCGCGGCAAAAGCAAAGCAAACCATCCCCATCCCGGCACTCCCGTCACAGGGGGCCGCCAGAATGGGGATGGTTGTTTTAGACTGCCTTTTGGCTTACCAGGCCAGCTTGCTCTCCAGGAAGCTCTTCAGCTCGCTCACGGGCATACGGGTTTGTTCCATGGTATCCCGGTCGCGCACGGTGACTTGGCCGTCGGTTTCGGATTCGAAATCATAGGTGATACAGAACGGCGTGCCGATTTCGTCGTGGCGGCGGTAGCGTTTGCCGATGGAGCCGGAGTCGTCGTAATCCACCATGAAATCCTTCGCCAGATCGGCGAACACCTTCTGGGCGCTGTCGGCCAGCTTTTTGGACAACGGGAAGATGGCCGCCTTGTAAGGAGCCAAAGCCGGGTGCAGATGCAGCACGGTGCGGCTGTCTTCGCCCTCCAGAGCCTGCTCCTCGAAGCTGTCAATCAGGAAGGCCAGGGTGACCCGGTCTGCGCCCAGGGAGGGCTCGATGCAGTACGGGATGTAGCGCTCCTTGTTGTCCTGGTCGATATAGTTGAAGTCCTCGCCGGAATGCTCCATATGCTGCTTCAGGTCATAGTCCGTGCGGTCCGCAATGCCCCACAGCTCGCCCCAGCCGAAGGGGAAGCGGTATTCGATGTCCGTAGTGCCGTTGGAATAGTGGGACAGCTCATCCGCGGAGTGGTCGCGCAGGCGGATGCTGTCCTCCTTGATGCCCAGGGAGAGCAGCCACTCCTTGCAGAAGCTGCGCCAGTATTCGAACCATTGCAGATCCTCGCCCGGCTTGCAGAAAAATTCCAGCTCCATCTGCTCAAACTCGCGGGTCCGGAAGGTGAAGTTGCCCGGGGTGATTTCATTCCGGAAGCTTTTGCCGATCTGGCCGATGCCGAAGGGCAGCTTCTTGCGCATGGTCCGCTGCACATTCTTGAAGTTGACGAAGATACCCTGGGCGGTTTCCGGACGCAGATAAATTTCGTTAGCGCTGGAGACGGTGACACCCTGATGGGTTTTGAACATCAGGTTGAACTGGCGGATGTCCGTATAGTCGAAGGCGCCGCAGTCCGGGCAGACAATATTGTGCTCGCGGATCAGGTCCATCATCTGGTCGAAGGAGAGACCGTCCACCACCATCTCGATGCCTTTCTCGTTCAGGGCGTTCTCAATAATTTTGTCGGCGCGGTGGCGGGCTTTACATTGCTTGCAGTCCACCATCGGGTCATTGAAGTTGCCTACATGGCCGGAGGCCACCCACGCTTGCGGATTCATCAGAATCGCCGCGTCCAAGCCCACATTGTAGGGGGATTCCTGGATGAACTTTTTCCACCAGGCCTTCTTCACATTGTTCTTCAGCTCTACGCCCAGCGGGCCGTAGTCCCAGGTGTTGGCGAGACCGCCGTAGATTTCGGAGCCGGGAAAAATAAAACCCCGGTGCTTGGCAATGGCGACAACCTGATCCATCGAAACTTCCTTCATGATCCATTCTCCTTTGTATGATTGTTGGCGCCCGGCGGCCGTGTGCCCAATCGAAAAAGCCCCCGTCCCCGGACATGAATCATGTCCGGGGACGAGAGCTGTATACTCCCGCGGTTCCACCCCAGTTGATGCGCTCTTGTCCGGCAAAGGGACAATCCCCGCATCCGCTTTCTTGTCACCGGCTCGGGAGCGCCTGTTTTGCGGCTGCTGTACCGGGCTTTCACCGTCCCCGGTTCGCTTCAACAGCAGGCTGCCGCAAAATTTTCTCCGTCACAGCCGAATCTTCGATTTGCTTATCATAGTATCCATAATGAAGGTGTTTGTCAAGCTGCGGATGTCCCGGGGCATGGCCGCTTATACGGGACCACCAGGGGAGCCGCGGATAAACGGCGTCAACCCTCCTTTTGCACAAATATGGCATCGTACATATCTTTGAACCCCATATAAGACATCACCAGCACCAGCGGATAAACAGGGAAGAGATAACGGGACTTGATTTCCCACAGCAGATAAAACCCGATAAAGCCCAGAATCACCAGCACCAGCGGGGTTTCCGCGAACCGTCCCGATTTGAGCCCGCCGATGAGCCTGACCAGCATAAAGCCGTACATGAGAATGTTCAGAGCATACATGACCCAAACGAGACCTACTCTGGCGTTGGAGTCCCCCTTGAACAGCTCCGTTGCCCAGGTGGCGTAGCCGTATTTGTCCCCCACCCCGCCCATGCCCCGGCCGAAGGTGGAGGAGCCGTTGCCAATGCCGTAGCGCTCCATCTGGTAGGTGCCCTCGGTCCAGGTCCACACCAGCTTCTTGGTGTACATCTTGAGCAGATCGCCGGCGCTTGCTTCGGACAGCTTGCGGCTGATTTCCTCCTTGAACAATTCCGTGCTTTTTTGCTTATTGTAGCCGGCCTGACGCTGATAGATGCTGTAGCTTTGGCGGTTGTCCCAGAAGCCGAAGGTCTTCGTGTTGATACCCATGTTCAGCCACATGTGGACGGGAGCGGAGTTGGCGTTTACCGATCCCTCCACCTTGCCTGTCGCCTGAAGCAGAACATTTTGCGTCCAGCCCGGAGCCATAAAGAACAATACCGTCACGGCAAGCGCGAGAGCAGATTTTTTGATGCCAATTTTCCGGATATGAAGCAGGATACTGATCACAATCGCCACCAGAAAGATGGCGCCGATGCTCCGGAAATAGTTCCCCACCGCCAGCAAAACCGCAGCGCCCATCATATATTTCAGCGAGGCTTCCTTCATAAACCGGACGGCAAAATAAAGGGCGGAGGTGAGAAAGGCCGTAGCAATGACATCATTGTAGATAAGGTTGTTCATGAACAATGCCGGGGCGTAAACCGCAGCCAGCGCCAAAACGCCGTAATCCCGGGTTTGGGAGCGGGTGTTCAGCTCTTTGTAGAGCAGGTATACCATCAGCGTCGTGACAAGGGTGAAGCCGATATTGAAGAGCTTGATCACCGAATAACTGTCCGGGAACAGCAGCAGCAGGGTTTTTAAATAAAGCACGGTGGAAAAGTTAAACGGAAACATGTGCAGATACCCCGTAGTTTGAAAAGAGGAATAGTCCCCCCGGTACAGCATATTCTGGGCCAGAGTAAACACCGTCTGGGAGTCATCCGTAGGCAGTCTCGGCAGCAGAAATATAATGGCCGTTTGAATGGCAAAGGAGGCGAGAAGCACCGCCGGAATGACAATCTTGGGACTGAATTTATCCAGCTTACGGCACAGGGGATACAAACCAAGGCCCGCCAGCAGCAGCGCGGCGGCCACAACAATGAACAACAGAAGCTGCTGCCTCTCCAGCACCGGCGTATCTCCGTATACGGCAAACAAATATTTGGCCCGCACAAAAAAGGAGGAGGCGACGAACAGCCCCAGGAACAGCGCAAGCAGCACATACAGCGGTTTTTGAATCCCTTTGACCATGGAATCCCTCCCTTTCACATCCGCGCATTGCGGGCAGGATGCCATGATTATAACGGCCCAAGCTGAAAATCAGTTGAAAGCCGCAGGCGAAAATGGTTATACCCATTTGCCATCTGGCCCCGGGCACAGACCGGGCTTACAATAATCCTGACCATTGCAGACAGGGAGGCAGTTTTATGGCCGAAACGGCGTTTAAAAAAATCGAAATGCCAGCTTGTGAGGCGGAGAAGCTCATCCGCCTTCACTTGGGGGAGGGCGCATCGGAATTGGAGCTGCTGACCGGCGGCAATCTCAGCACCGTCTATGCGTTTACCCATCAAAACCGGGGGTATGTAGCCAAGTTCAGCCCGCTGCCGGATGATTATAAGGTGGAAAAGCTGGTCTCCGGCTTTTTGGAGGGAAGGCATGTTCCATATCCGGCTTGTGTGGGGCAAAGCACCTATGGGGCTGCCCAGTATGTTATTCAGGAGCGGATGGGCGGCAAGCCCCTTGCTTCCTATTCGGCAGAGGAAAAAAGACGGCAATTCCCCCAATTGTTCCGTATTCTCTCCCAAATTCACAGCACGGATATATCCGGTACAAGGGGCTTCGGCTGGCTCACCGCTTCCGGAGATGGGGCCTACGGGTCCTGGGAGGACTATGTGGCCGCCATGTTCGGCGAGGAACAGGAACGGGGAAGCTTCTGGCATGACTGGATGAGACTGTTTAAGACCAGCTGCCTGGAAAAGGATGTGTTCGAGGAATGCTACAATCGCCTGCTGGCTTATCTTCCATATAACGCGCCGCACCGGCATTTGCTCCATGGGGATGTGCATGCCTGGAATCTGCTGTCCGACGGAACAGGGATTACGGGCATTGTGGACGGGAATTTCCTGTACGGGGACATATGGGTGGATGTGGTGAACCTGGACCGGCATTTGGCGCAAATGAATGTGGTGGAGGCTTACCTGAACAGCCTCGGCGCAGCCGCCGATGAGATCCCGCATTTCCGGGAGCGGCTGAAGGGGGCCTACTACTTCAAGGGGGTGGATGCCCTCCGGTTCTACGCCAAAATGGGCTACCGTCAGGCCTACGAGGGGACGCGGCAGTTTCTGCTGGGGTTGGATTAGCGGCAAAAAGCTCTTTAGGGACTGTCTTCGGAGTGCTAAGACAATCCCTAGAGAGCTTTCGCTTGGTAACACCGCCGAATGTTAAGCTAGCTGTTCAAAATGAAACGCGAAATGGAGCCTTCGCTCCAAATCGTCCGTCGCGCGCACCCTCATATCCAATGCATAGTACAGCTTTTCCTGGTTAAAATGGTTCAGGAACGGCAGCGGCTCCACAACCGGCTCCATCAGCGCTTCATCATAGCTCAATACAAGCTTGAATGCAGCGCTCACAAGCTCGACCCGGCCAGCTCCCGCAACCGTAGGCTGCACCCGGCAAATGAAGCGTTCGGTTAACGCAGCACCGGCTTGTTCCGAGAACACATATTGATCCTCCAGCTCCAGCCTGGGCAAACCGACGTTTTTTCGCCAAGTCCAGCTTCGCTGCAGCTTCAGCAGCCCCGGGATATTATAGGCATCCTGCAGTTCTACGACGAACCGGTCATAGTCGGCAGTAATATCGGCCTGTCGTACGGTGGCTTTATAAGCTGCCCCAGGCTGTTGGCTAACTCCATCTATAATAGGGACAGAGTGCCCCAACGCACTGTTGCAAATAAAGGAATACCTCGTAGCGGGTGCGAAGTACGGCTTCGTATATAACCCGGCTCCCATATCAGCCAGGAACGTCTCCTCCCCGGCCAGGACGATGAAATGCCCGACATCGTTATGATTATGGGGCTCATCGTTGCAGCCGCCTTTGGCGGCAAAGCAGAACTTCCCTTCCGCCTTCTCCACCCGCGACACCATCCACTGCGCATCCGCCAGATAGATCGACTCCTCCTTCCAGCCTTCCCCCTGCGCCTTCGGCTCGTACCAAATCAATTGGCGAAACGCAGGCGCCCATCGGCCGCAATGATCGTAAACCAGCTTATCCTGAAACGTATATTCCGGAAGCTGGACTTCCGGAAACCGCCGCGCCATTTCATGGGTCAGTCCGATGTACACATCAGCTTCCTCGGGCGAATCGGAAAAATTAACCACCTTGCGGCCGTGAAGGAAGCAGTTCTGCTGAAATAATGCTGCCTGCTTCACCTTGGGAACGGCGAGCAAATCTACCGCTCCATTGGTTCTCCGGCAGAGAAGCTCTGCGAAATACGTATAGAAGCCGAATCCATATCCCCAATACATATATCCTTCCAAGCAGGCTCCGTCTTCTCCATAACCTTCCAGGAACAAATTGACCGTCGGCAGCGCTTTGTCCAATACAAGAGCCAATTCCTGCTTATCCTCGATTAAGTAGATGGCCGCTGCGCCGATCGAACCGGCGCACACCGCCGCCCAGTTATTGCGCACATGCTCCCAGAAGAAATCATTCACCAGAAAAGGCGCAAAAACGCGGCGGTACACTTCTCTGTATACACGATCGCGTATGGTCTCCGGCCAGCTATGCCCCGTCAGCATCATCACCTCAGCCAGTGCAAAAGCGGTCTCCGCAGCGAACAGATCAATCCCGATTCCCGGGTCCGGCGCATGCTGTTCATGCACGGAGTATCGAACCGTTCCGAATCCAGGCGGGGTGTCAAAATGGACCGGCACACACCAGGAAAATTCTCCGCAAATGGCCCATACCGTATCCAAAAGTCCGTCCAGGTAATCGGGGCGGTCAGGCAGCAGCCAGCTCAACAAACCAAATGTGGTTAGCCGTTGTCTCCTGGAGAAATACACGGGCTCATAGGTTTTGCGGTAGCCATCCTCCCAAACTCGGCGGAATAACGTCCAGGGCAATTCGGTAATAGGCTGGCCGAGAAATCGTTCTCCATCTGCAGCCAATCGTTCAAGAATCGGCTGGAATACAGGCTCCGACATAATTCTACTTCGCACAGCTTCCCGATCTTCCCGAAAAAGCCAATTGCCGATTCCGGGGCTGCCGTCGGCCAGTTGCTCGTAAACGGAGGGGTGAATCATAGTCTCCAATGCCTCCCTTTTTGGTAAACTGCTAGAACTAACAGGATTCACCCTCAAGTATAGGCCAGCGGTTAGGATTCCTCTATCGGGGGACGTGACGCGATTCTTGTTTTTATGACTGACCGGCCGTTATAAATTCTTAAGTAAAGAAACCGCCAGGGCCGCTTGGGCTCTGACGGTTTCTATGTGCGCGCTGAGCGGTTGCCGCCGGCGCTATGCAGGCGCTGCCATCAGCTCCGCGGCACCAGATCGCAGGCGTCCGCCGGCATCCAGTGCTCGTCCTGCCCGTCCCACTTGACGTTGCAGCCAATGGGATTGGTCAGCGGCACGGAAAGCGGCTTGCCCGCCAGATGCTCCGACAGGGCGCGGTCCAGATCATTGACCGTGGCCTTCTCCGATTCCCGGGGATTATCCAGCCCCCGGCCGGAGTAGACCAGCTTCCGCTCCTGATCGAACACGTAGAAATGCGGCGTGCGCAAAGCGCCGTAAGCCTTGGCCACGGTTTGCTCCTTGTCGCGCAGATACGTCCAGGGGAACTTCTGCTCCTCCATCCGCTTGACCATGTGGTCGAAGGAATCATCGGGTTTGGTAACCTCGCTGTTGGCGTTGATGCCGACAAATGCGACACCCTGCTCCTTGTACTTCAGCGCCGTTTGACGGGTCACCTCATCGGAACCGACAACAAAGGGACAATGGTTGCAGGTGAAGAAAATGACGAGAACGGGTGCTCCGGCAAAGTCTTGCAGCGAATAGGTTTTTCCGTCTGTGGCCGGAAGGGAAAAATCCGGCGCCTGTTCGCCCAATTGCAGCGTAAATGCCATCGTATCGCCTCCTATGGTTAAATCGGGGCCATTCCGCACAATACAGGCAACGGCCCACCCTCTATATTGTAACGGAGGCGTACCGCCCAAGACAATGCGAAGTGCCGTCAGCTCCACTCCGCCGCTATTTCAACCACCGCCTCCTGCTCAATTCCGGAGCAATCCACCTCAAACAAGCGGGCATCCAGCCGGGTTACCGGCTTCTCTTCTCCGTTGACCAGCGCCAGCGAAGGGCAATTCTCCGTGTAAAAAGCAAATCGTCCCCCTTCCCGCAGCCGGACATACTCCTTGCCCCCGCCGCTCCATTGCCCCATAATCCCATGGGGGGACACATACTTATTGACAAGCCCCAGAGGCGTCACCCTCTCTTCCACCGCAGCAAGCACGAACAGCTTGCATTGCCCCGGCTGAAGAATGAACGGAAGCTCCTCGCCCGGCTGCAGCAAGCGGCACTCTCCTGTAAAATGCTCATAGAGGATCACACGTTTGCCGTTCATTCCCGGAATGTCTCGGGCCGATACGGCCCCCTTTGCCGCCTTCGGGCCTTCCCCCAGATGGAACGCCGCGATAATGCCCGCCCTGCCGGCATAATTCCACAGCTTCAGCGGCATTGACCCGTCAAGCGGGTTCACAGTCAGGCAATCCGCAGTGGGCAGCGCCGGTTGCCGGCAGCGGATCAGCCGGCCGTCGCCGTAGACTAACGGCAGCAGCAGGGAAGGAGCGGTCCGTCCCGGAGGATCGCTGATATAGACCGGCCCGCCGCTTATAGAGCGGAGCACCGCATGCTGGAGAGCATCGGGATGGACCGTCCAGAACATATCCCAATCGCCCCAATAGAAGGAGCCGTGAAAGTACGAATTATAGGCGTTCTGCAAAGCATGTTCTCTGAAGCCCCCCGGAACCTTGGGCATAAAATCGTCGCTGTTGCGGGAAACCGCCGACTGGGGTCTATGCCAGATATTTTCGGGAGCCATCCCCATGCAATTGATGATTGTCTTGTTGAAATGAAGCGCCGCGGAAGCCTCCAGCGCCTGATGAGCCGCAGAGGCGGCCGCTCCCACCGGACGCTGGTATTGCAGGAAATTGCCGATGGCCGCCTGGCTGTCGGCTTTGACGAAATCGATGCCCTGGCGGCGGAGCCGTCCATGCCACTCGTTCCAGAAGCCGAAGCCCAGCGCCGGATCGGGATAAGGAAGCAGACTGCCGTCTGTTGCGGTGTACAGATAGCTGCCCAGCGACGACGCCAAGGGGCTGGCCGGGTGGATTCCCTCCCAATATCCGGCAATCGTATGCCACACACCGATCCAGCGCATACCGTACTGCTCCTTAAGCGCCTGGACCGTACGGGCAAGACCGCCGGGAAATTTGCGGTTGTCGGCTTCCAACGACATCAGCTTGCCCTCCTGCACACAAGACCAGCCGTCGTCGATCATCACCCAGCGCACAGGCAGGCCCAACCGGTTGAACTCCTCGGCTTTGGCCAGAACGCCGGGCTCATCCACCTGCTGATAGAAGGCGTCCCAGGTGCACCAGCCCAAATAATCCAGCACCTCCGGATACGTCTTCCGCTCTCTGGGCAGCACGGGATAAAGCAGCTCCTCCAGCGCGGCATCCATTGTCATATCCGCCAAGGCGTAAGGATCATCCCCGTATCCCAGAGCAAAAGCAAGGGCCATATTCCGCTGGTGGCCTCCCTGGTTCGACGACAAGCGGATGGAGAAGCCCTGGCCGTCCCCGCCGTTGCCCTGCAGATCGGTGCGGAAGACAGGACCGCAGACAGGAAGCAGGCGGCAATATGCCGCTCCCGCGCGCCAGAGCAGCGAGATGGTCCGGGGGGGCAGCTTCGCCGGGTCCGGATCAAAGTGGGGCCGGGTCCACCAGTCGTTATGCTGGTAGTTGGCCAGCAGGCCACCGGCATGCTCCAGCCGGTCCACTGTAACGGCAATGCTGTCCTTGGAGGCGAAGGACTTCCGGCTGACGAAAGAAGCGCCCCCGTGAAGCTGTCCATCCACAAAGCCCAGAACCATCCCTCCGCGGCATTTCAGCTTCACGCGGACGGATACTTGAGCAGGCTCCTCTTCATCCCGGTATTCCAGCATGTATACCTGGGCGCCGCTCTCCCCGGCAGCCTCTTGCTCCTGCCCGCAGGAATGGAGAGAAAGCCTTTTGGCCTGCTCCCCCTCCAGAGTGACGGTAACGCCGATTCCCCTTAATACCGGCCGGGCCAATGCCTTCTGTGCATTCGTCCCCTCTGCCAGCACCAATAGAGCATCATCTTGATAAACGAACATGGCATCCACTTCCTGACTGTTTATTCTGCTGGTTTGGCTGGTTTGGCGGAAGCTTTTCTTGACAATCCGAATGTTTGACTTACGCGCTTTAGCGTTGTAAAGAATTTAACCATTCTGATGCGATCAAAAAAATACATTAATGTTATATATTAGAATTTTCTGTCCGCAAATTATTCCTTTCTTCCTTCTCCGAGCCAGGAAGCCGGGTGTTCCTCCCCGCCCCCAGCCCGGCCCAAATGAATACCAGCACAAAGCCCGTCAGAACATAGAGAGGAGCATTCCAGCCCCCTGTCAGGTCATGGAGCCAGCCGAACAGCACCGGTCCCGTACAGGCCAGAAGATATCCGACGGATTGGGCCATGCCCGACATTTCCGCTGCTTGCCGGGCATCGGCTGTCCGCAGATTGAAAAACATCATGGACAGGCTGAAGGCAGCCGCTGCCGCACTGCCGACGAGCGCCCCTCCCAGGGCAAGCAGCGCCCCACGGTCCGTAAACAGGCAGGCGATTCCTGCCACTGTCATCACCGCGCTCACCATGACAAGAGCCCGTTGATCCTTCATCCTCACGGCAATCAAGGGGACAAAAAAATTAAACGGCAACCCGCCAAACTGCATCAGGGATACCATCCATCCGGCGGTTTCCGCCCCTATTCCTCGTTCGGCGGCAATATGGGGAAGCCAGGCCATCACAATGTAGAAGAAGAAGGATTGCAGCCCCAGATGCAGCGTCATTTGCCACGACAGCCGGAAGCGCCACAGGGACATGCGTCCGCCTGCCCGGTCCCCGGCTGCCGCCTGGGGAACCGGAGACGGCCAGGTTCTCATATAGAACAGCCAATACAAGGCAGTAATCAAGGCCACCACTCCCCATAGGGCAAGCGTCTTCTCCCAGCCCAGGCCCCATGTCCGGGCTATGGGCACGCTCATGGCCGAGGCCAAGGAGCCGATCAGGTTCATGGAGACGGTGTACATGCCTGTCATCACCCCAAGCCGTTGGGGAAAATAGCGGTTGATCAGGGCAGGAAGCAGCACGTTGCAGACGGCGATTCCCATGCCTGCCAATGCCGTTCCGGCCAGCAGCAGCCCGGAGCCCCGCCACGGACGAAGGAGCAGCCCGCAGGCCAGCAGGATCAGGGCGGCGAGAAGCACCCGCTCCATTCCATACCGGCCCGAAAGCCGGGACGACAGCAGCGAGAAGGCGGCGAAGGCCATAAGCGGCAGCGTGGTAATGGCGCCGGCCGCCGGATGAGACATCCCGAGCTTGTGGATGATCTCATCCAGAAGCGGACTGACGGAGGTCATGGGCGCCCGCAGATTAGCCGCAATAAGGATGACAGCGACAGTGAGAACAACGGCCCCGATTCCCGGAGCCGCTCTCAGCTGCTGTTGATTTTGCCTCGCACAGGTTGTTAGACTTTCCGGTTTCAAGCAGTGATCACCCTTGCTTCATCATAATGGACTCAAGCTAACCTCTACAGCCAGATGTCCATGCTGCAGCCGGCAAAAAAGCGTACGCTTAAGGAAGGAAACAGAGGGGCAAGCCAATCGGCCCCCCGTCTCATTCCCGCCTCCTCGCTGGTTCGATGCCCCAGCAGCATCATGGACTTGGCCATCCCCATGGCAGCTGCATCCTGAATATATTCATCGGTTTCCCAGGAGTGGGTCTCGCCCACCAGCAGCAGGTCGGCCTGGTGCTCCCGCAGCTTCCCGATCTGCCGCTTTCCTCCCTCCATTCCAGGGCTCAGGCAGACAGTAGCGATCTGTTGGTCCGGCCTGCCATAATATTGAATCCGGGCCAAACCCAGCTTTTGCTTCAATTCCGCCGCCAGCCGCTCTGCCGGGACAGGCGGAATCCGAATCACATGGGGATGCTTCGGGTCCGCATACTGCTGCCAGTCGAGAGCCTGCAGCAAGCCAGCCAATATACCGTCGGGGCGATAGTCATGCAGATAGTCGTGAAAACGGTAGATGGCCAGGTCGGATGTTTGGATCAGCCGCAGCTTGTTCTCGAACACCCGGTCCCCGGCCAGCCAATCCGTCTCATCGTAATGGGAATAAAAGACGGGCTCATGAACAATCAATAGATCCGCATTCCATGCTGCCGCCTGCTCAAGCGTGGCATAGGCGGGACTGAAGGCCACCGCAATCCTGCTTACCCGCTTGCCGGGGTCGCCCACAATCAAACGGTCTGTGGTCCGATCCCGCAATTGAACCGGTTGGAGCAGCTTGTCAATAATCTCTTGCACCGTAGTCATCGGCTTGCCCCTTTTCACAGGAGAGGCGGCGCCGTAAGCCGGCAGCCGCCCATCCTCCTGATTGTTCGCCAATTCTGTTATTTGTTATTGGCGGCAGCCCATTCAGTCAGCTGGGCCTGAACCTCCGCGTTAATCTTATCCATACCGGCCGCCTTAAGCTTCTCCACCATTTTGGGCAAATATTCTACGGGGTCAAGGGTGCCTGTGAGCAAGCCGGGATAAAATTCGGCAAGGGCGTTATTGTATGCGCTGATTTCGTTCTTAACCTTCTCGTTGTTGAAGATGAAGCCAAGCCCCTTGGCCTCGTCTGCATCCATATTGAACTTCTTGAACTTCTCCCACTTCTGCGGGTCCTCATTGGCCCACAGATAATCATTGAACTGGTTGCCGAACATATAGGGCGCGCCCAGGGAGTAGCCGGAGGTTTGCGCTGTCAGGCCTGCCGGGAAATCGATGACATTGTCTCCCTTTTTCACAAAATGCTTGCCCTCGATGCCGAACGCAATCATGTTCACCAAGGTTTTGTCGGTATAGAGCAGATTCAGGAACATCATAACCCGCTCAGGGTCCTTGGAGGTCCGGGAGATGGACAGCATGTTGCCCAGAGTGCTGCTGGTGGTAATCAGAGGCTTCGTCAGCTCCACCTGAACCCAGGGAAGACCGGTGGCCTGGGCTACCTCTGTATCCTTGCCCGGCTTCAGGGTATCTGCGAAGGCGAATACCTTGCCCGAGCGGTAGGTGCCGGCAAAATCGGACAGCGTCGCCGCATCCTTGTTGATATAACCGGCTTTGTACCATTTGTTGGCCAGCTTCAGAATGTCCATATAGCGGGGATCATTGTACAGATCGATAACCTTCAGTTCCTTGGTGTTGCGGTCCATAGCTCCCAGATTCGTGGCGCTGGAGCCCGCCGAAACAAACATGCCCTCTTGGATGGCGATGGAAATACCGTTGGATTTGCCGCTGAGGAAAGGAATCATGCCCGGTTCATTTTTCTTGATCACCTCGAAGAACGGCTCCATATCCTCCGGCTTCTTGACGGTGCTCAAGTCAAACTTGTACTTATCCACCAGATCCTTGCGCACCAGGAAGCCCTTGTTGGCGGCAAACTCCTTGTTGGTGGGCATTCCATAGGTCTTGCCGTTGTACTTGATACCGTTCAGCACCTTGGGGTCGATGATCTGTACAGCTTCCTTGGCATGTTTGGCCATCAGGTCGTCAATGGGGATAATGGATTTGTTGTTGATTTTGCCGACCCAGTTGTCCCAGGAGGTAGTCCAGGTAATATCGAACACTTCGTTGGACGCGTATTTCAGATTCATCTTGTCTGCCCAGCTGCCCCAATCAATAACCTGCATGTCGAGGGTAACATTGATCTTATCCTTCAGGTACTTGCTGATCTCCTCGTTGACCAGCGCTTGCTCCTTCTGCGGGACACCGGGCACAAACATCTTGATGGTATACGGCTCCAGCTTGGGTTGAGCCGGCTGTGCAGAGGCTGATGCAGCCGGGCTGGCGCTTGCCGCAGGAGAGCTTGCGCCTTCAGAGTTGGAATCAGACCCGCATGCCGAAAGCGCCAGGGCGGCGCCGACAGCAAGACCGAGTACGGCAGTTATCTTTCCGCAAGTCGATTTCATGGATGAACCCCTCCAGAAATAATATTCATTCTATATGCTTGAACCGGCTTAAACCGGATGAAGCCTAACCTTTGACCGCTCCCACCGTAAGCCCCTTGACAAAGTATTTCTGAAAAAAGGGATACGCCATTACAATGGGGCCCATGCCGATGATTGCCATAGCCATCCGTGCCGTCTCACTGGGAAGCTTGGCCGCCTGGCCGTCCAATCCGCTCTCTGCGCCAATGGAATTCAGGAATTGCAAATTCCGCATCGCCTTGTACATCAGGTATTGAAGACTGATCAGCTTGTCATTGTTCATGAACACCAGACTGTTGAACCAGTCGTTCCAATAGCTAAGGGTGTAGAACAGGCCGATTGTAGCAAGAACCGGAAGGGATAGAGGCAGTACAATCCGGGCGAAAATCCGAATTTCTCCCGCCCCGTCAATCTTGGCGGACTCGAGAATGGACGGGTGAATGCTTGTGGTGAAGAAGGTTCTCATAATAATGACATAAAAGGCGCTGAGCAGATGATTGGGAATAATCAAGGCCCACAGAGTATCCCGGATATCCATTACATAAGTATAGACCAGATACCAGGGAACAAGACCGCCTCCGAAGATCATGGTGAAGAACACGAAGAAGGAGAAAAAGTTGCGGAAGGCAAAATCCTGTCTGGACAATGGATAAGCGACCAGGGCTGTGATGAAAAGAGCGACGACGGTGCCCGTGCAGGTCACAAAAATGGAGATGAGGTAAGCATCCTTAATCGCGGTTGCATCGCGAAACAAATACTCGTAAGCGGTCCAGCTGAATACTTTGGGAATTATGTTGTAGCCATGCAGATAGATGGCTTCCTGATCTGTAAGCGATACTCCCAGAACAATTAAAACCGGAAACACACATGCGGCGGAGAATAAGAGAAAGAACAGATGCAGCAGATATTCTGTAACCGGCTTGATGGAATTGATTTGCCGACGGCGTTTCCGTACCGGGGCAGCTAAGGCTGCGGCGGGGGCCTTCTCTGCTGCTGCAGCTTCGTGAGTAAGTGGTTTCACAGATAATCCCTCCTAGAACAGCGCATTCTCTCTGTCGACTTTGCGGACGATATAATTGGTGGTGAGCACTAGGATAAATCCGACCAAGGCTTGATACAAACCGGCTGCAGAGGACATCCCGATATCGCCCAAGTTAAGCAGCGCCCGATAAACGTAGGTGTCGATGACCTGGGTGGTGGGGAAAAGCGCGCCGGAATCAAGCGGCACTTGGTAGAATAAGCCGAAGTCGGAATTGAATATCTTGCCGATCTGCAGAAGGATCATCACCACCAGCACCGGACGGATCAGCGGTATGGTGATTCTGGTAATCTGCTGCCATTTGCTGGCTCCATCAATAAGGGCGGCTTCGTAATATTCACTGTCAACCCCGATGATGGCAGCCAGATAGACGATGCTGTAATACCCCACATGCTTCCATAGATTCACCAGCGGCAGGATAAACGGCCAATACTTTGCTTCGCTGTACCAGGATACCGGCGGAAAGCCCAGGGGCTCCAGAACAGATTTGTTAATAAAGCCGAACTCGCTGCTCAGAAGGGAATACCCCAGATAGCTCACTACGATCATGGACAGAAAGTGCGGAAGGAACATCACACTTTGGTAGAAGCGGGCGGCCAGGCGGGCCCGAAGCTCGTTAAGCGCAATGGCAAACGCTACGGCCACCACCAGATTAAGGGCAATAAAAACCGTATTGTACAGCACCGTATTCCGGGTAATGATCCAGGCATCCCTCGTCTGGAACAGAAACTCGAAGTTTTTCAGGCCTACCCAGTCGCTTCCGAGAATGCCCTTGGAATAATCAATGCTCTTAAAGGCAATCACCACGCCGAACATGGGAAGATAGTTGTTCAGAATCAGGTAAAGCACTCCCGGCAGCAGGAGCAGGAGCAGAGCTTTGTCCCGTTTCACATTGCGCCCCAGTCTGATGGCCAATTTCCATGCCTTACCCTTTGTCAGCCCCATCGTTGTCACACCTTTCGTTCATTTCCTATACACAGTATAGCGTCCCCCGGACCGGAACTCTATGGGGTGGCGTGACCTGCCTATTGATTTTGTGACTGCTTCCTGACGCCCGGCAAAATAAAAAGGCCCCTCATCTGTCTGGAGCCCTCCATAGAAACCCCGCTATTGCTGGGCATTGGGATTTTGGAATCTCTTGCGGAATTCCGCCGGGGAAATGCCCACTTTTTTCTTGAATGCCTGCCCGAAATGGGAATAATTCTCGTAGCCGATCTCCTCGCAGATATCCGTGATTTTCATCTGGGTCTCCGTCAGCAGAATCTTGGCCCGGTCCATCTTGGCATTGATGATGAAATCGATCAGAGACTGCCCCGTTTCCCGCTTGAAGATGCGGGAGAGGTAGGCGGGGTTCAGATAAACATAACCTGCCGCTTTTTCCCGGGTGACATCCTGCAGATTGGCTTTGATGAATTTCTTCGTCTTCTCGATCAGCATGGAGCTTTCGTTGCGCTGCATATCCAGGTAGCGGAATGCCGCGTCCAGCAGACGCTCCGACCAGATCTTCAGCTGGGAAATGGAGCGAATGGCCGCAAGCTCCCCGCCCCGGTCGCGCAAGCCGGACCATTCCTTGACGGAGAGGCCGTGCTTGTGGGCCACGTGGTAGATCATATAGATTAGGGCATGATACAACGCGCTGGCCGACTCCGTGTTGGCTTGGGCCTCCTGCATATCCGCAAACAATTGGTCAAGCCGCTTGAGCAGCTCGGATTTATTGCCGGTCTCGAAGAGAACCACCCAATCCGACCAAGGAATGGCATGGGGATGCTTTCTGGTGTCGGCTTGGCTCACAGGCTCATCCAGCTGCTGGATGGACAGAGGCTGGGACAGATTCTCCTGCTCCCGTTCAATTAAGCGGTGGCAGATCTCTGTCAGCTTGTGCAACGGCACCGCAGGTCCGATATAGCAGGATACGGTGCAATAGAAATAACGGTTGCAGGCATCGGCGAATATACGGCAGGCATCGGCCACAGAGTCCGAATGGAGCAGCTGGCCGGGAGCGATGTACATCAGCGCAAATAAAATTCCGTTGTCATCCTTGATAATATCTCCTGGGCAATCGCCCAATATCAGCTCGGACGCCGCCTTGCGCAGCGCATATTCCAAGGTGTCTTCGTCGCGGAGGCTGAATTCCTGATGCCATTGCTCAATGCTGATCAGAATCGGAAGAATGCTGGCGTTAAGATCAACAGCCAGGTTAACATCCCGCAGATTCTCCTCCGTAGGCACTATTTTTCCGGCCAGCAGGTTCTGCCAATAATGCTCCACCACAACTGAGCGCTGCCGTTCCCACAGGCTCTGATACCTCCGTCCAGCCTCCATGATGCCGGCCGCGCTCCGGTTCTCGATGATGTGGTCCCGGGCCTTCTCAATAGCCGACACCAGCTCCTCCGTCTTGACCGGCTTCAGCAAATACTCAGAGCCGCCCAGCTGCATGGCCTTTTGCGCGTATGTGAATTCGGCGTGCCCGGTAAGGAAGATGGTCTCTGTCTGGGGGTAACGCTCATTCACCCATTCGATGAGCTTGAGGCCGCTGACGCCGGGCATTTCGATATCGCAGATAATAAGATCGATGGAATGGACTTCCATAATTTCCTTGGCTTCGTTGGTGCCCAGTGCATGATGCACCTCGGCAAAGCCCAGCGCGGCAAAGTCAATTGACTTTCTCATGGCCCGGATCACATAAATTTCATCATCAACAATCATCAGCTTCAGCATGATTTGTCCTCCGTTTCGTGAAGCGCTTCCCCTTCGGGAATGATAAGGCGCACAATTGCTCCTTTGGGAACGGCGTTGATGAACGATACCTCCGCCCGTCCGCCGAATGCCATGCGCATTCTTTCGATAACATTCCAGATGCCCATATGGCTTCCGGTGCCGTCGCCGAATTCATGGCGGTTGAAGCGCGCCAGCGTCTCAGGCTCGAAGCCTCTGCCGTTATCCCGGATCAAAACCTGGAAGCAGCCGGGATTAGCTGCCTTGCCGTCAACGGCAATATCAATATGGAAGGGAATGCCCTCCTCCATGCCGTGGATGATGGAATTTTCCACAAAGGGCTGAATGGTCAGCGGCAAAATCGTCACTTGGCGAAGCTCCTCTTGAAGCTCGATCCGGTAAGTCAGCTTCTCGGGAAACCGGAGAGACTGAATCTCCAGGTAGTTGCGGATATGCTGCAGCTCTTCCTCAATCGTAACCGTATCCCGGTGGGAGCGGGTAATAAACCGGAAATAATCGGCAAGATGGCCGGTCATCTTATTGATCAGCTCATTCTCCCCCAACGTGGAGAGGCTGTTGATCACATTCAGGGAATTCAGGTAAAAGTGAGGGTTGATCTGGGCTTGCAGCCGCTTGAATTCCGATTGCTGCACCTTGAGCATTTCTTCATAAACGTTGATTTTCAGATGGCTGATCTGCGAGACCATGTGGTTGAAGGTGTGGATCAGAAAGCTCAGCTCCTCTGTCTGGGCATCCTTCACTCCGATCTCCAGCTCCCCCTTCATGACCCGGCGCATTCCCGCCGTCAGGGCGCTCAACGGACCAAACAGCATCTTGCGCAGAGAATTGGAGTAAAGATAGAAGCTGATGAGCAACCCTATGGGAATCAGATAAATGACCCGTTGAAAAAAAGGCAGCTGCTGCAGCAGGGATTTCTCCGATATCATCGCGGCCAGGCTGATGGGCGCCTGCTGAAAGGGCGACCGGACAAGCAGATACTTCTTGCTGTCGGCCGGATTCTCGAATACCTGAAAGGCTTGGGGATTGTCCAGCAGCTTCAGGTTCAGGGCGGACATGGTTTCCTTGGGCATGGCCGTGCGGGTCAGCGGCTGCCCGGAGGAATCCAGCAGAATCGCTTCCCATTGGTCACCGTAATCAAGGCCGCGCAGCGGCGAAATCAAATCCTCCAGCAGAATCGCCGCGCCAATGCAAACATCGCTGTTGGCTTGGAGAATACGGACCAGATAACTCTCTTGACCGTAGAAAAGCACCTGCCAGCGGCCATCCAAATCCTGTCCCTGCTCCTTCAGATATTGCTCCAGCATAAGCTTCACATTCGTCGTATCCGTATAAGAAGAACGGGAAAAAATAAAATCCTTTTTCCCCGCGGAGTAGGCAAAAAACGAATGCAGGTTCTCGAAGGCGCTGCTTCCCGCGGTTAATTCGGCATGAATTTTCAGTTTGGCCAAGGTATAATCGCCATTGCTTTCTGGAAGCGTTTCCATGGCCAGATAATCGGATTCCGAGGCAGGTGTAACAATCTGCTTCAGGAGGTAGTGGGTGATATTCTCCAAGGTTTCGTCGATCTGCATAATATGAATGGACAAAACCTGGCTGGTGGAGCTGGACACCTCCTTGCGGACAACCTTCATCGCGTAATAGTTTTCGTAATAAAGAAACAACGCCAACGGAATGATAATGAACAGAAAGCCGCGAATCAACCGGAATCGAAGTGTCGGTTTTCTCATAGCATTCCCCGCTCTGTCAACAAAGTTTTTGACCGCGCCCCTGATCGGGCTACCTAGATTGTAATACAATCTCCGCGAAAAAAATAGATAGCCGTTTTGAAGGAAGGCTTTCCTTGCTGTGCGGCTTTTCCGGCAAGCTTACTCTCTACTATCCCTGCGTTTGACTTCTCATCACCTAGCTGCGGAACCCAGGGATAGACTTACGCCTCTCTTGGTATACTATCCCTTTGGCTCAGGTTGGAGAAGCTTCCTCTGGATGGAACCTGAGCGAAGGGGATAATGGGCGGAAAGGGAGTACGACGGTATATTGAAGCCATACCCGCCGCGCCCTATTTCGCCTCCAGCGCCGAGCGGATGTCGGGGTAGAGGAAGCGGAAGCCCGCCTCCAGCGCTTTGGCAGGAAGGACCCGCTGGCCCTCCAGAAGCAGCGCGGACATTTCCCCCAGGGCAAGCTTAAGCGGCCCTCCCGGCGCGCGGAGCCAGGCGGAGCTGTGCAGGACGGCCGCCGCGGCTTTGGCGAAGTCGCGGTTTTGCACCGGCTGGGGAGCGGTTGCATTGATGACGCCGGACATGGCCTCATTCTCCAGGGCAAACAGGATCAGCCGCACCAAATCCCGGCGGTGAATCCAGGACATCCACTGCTCCCCGCTGCCCAAGGGCCCCCCGGCGAACACCCGGAAGGGAAGCAGCATCAGCGGCAGCGCGCCGCCGTCCCGGTCCAGCACAATGCCGAAGCGCAGCACCGCCCTCCGCCTGGCCGGGATGGAGGCCGCAGCCGCCTCCCAGTCCCGGACCACCGAGGAGAGAAAATCCCCCTCCCCCGTGGCGCTTTCCTCCGTAAAGGCCGCGGAGCGGGAGAAGCCGTAGGCATTGACGCCGGAGGCCTGGATCAGCACCTCCGGGAGGGCGTCCGCCGATTCCAGCAGATGGGACAGCCGGTCCGCCGTCTCCACCCGGGAATCGCGGATTTTCTCCTTGGCGGCGGCAGTCCAGCGCTGGTTGATGGTTTCCCCCGCCAGATTCACCACGGCGCCAACGTTTTTCACCTGCTGCGGAGCCGCCTCCAGCGCCTCCCAGCTCACCAAGGAGAACGCTGCTCTCCCCTCCTCCGGCAAACGGTTGGACGAAGCCGCCCCTCCCCGGCTGATTACCCAGCCGCTGTGTCCGGCAGCGGCCAGAGCCGCCGTAAGAGCGCTGCCAACAAAGCCGGTACCCCCTGTGATCAGGATATTCATCCTGCATCAAACCTCCCTTTGCGCCGATTTCGCCAACCGGCGGATTCGCCTCCATTTACCCTCTGCCCATCCGCATGGAACGGTACTGGCCCGGGGCCATTCCCGTCCGGGTGCGGAACAGCCGGATAAAATAATTCACATTCTCAATGCCCACCTGAAGACCGATCTCGGAAACGGAAAATCCTGTGCTTTCCAAAAGGGACTTGGCTTTTTTTACCTGTAAATCATGCAGATATTGCAAAGGACTCATGCCTGTATGCCGCTTCAGGCAGCGGGCCAGGTAGTCGAAATGGAAATGCAGCGCCTGTTCCATATGTTTGGCATCAAAAGGGCGGTCCAAATTCTGCTGCAGGTACATAATTACCTGGTCGCAGAGCAATCTGGAGCGCGGCGTATACCGGCTCCGGGCCGAGGCCTGCAATTCCGCCAGCAGTCCGGAGAATTGGGCTTGCAGGGGAAGAGAGTTGGCCGGGGACAGGGTCTGCTCCAGCTCCAGCATCCGCTGCAGATGCGGAAGAATGTCGGATATGTGCAATTCGACAAACTTCGGGACATACATGACCTGCGGGCAGGGGGCAATATCAAAGTCCGTTCTTTGGGATATGGGCACCGACCAGGGAATCTGGCTGCTGTCTATGGTCCGCACCGGGGCCGGATGGACGAAGTGAATCCAGTAGATTTCCGTGGTTTCCTCACAGGGACGGTGTCCGCCGTGGGTGCGCCCCGGCTCCAGCACCAGCACGGAGCCCTCACGAATATCATATTGCTGATCGTCCTCCCACATGTACAATGTGCCTTTTAGAACAATAAGCATGTCATACACATTGAAGGAACGGACAAAATGCTGCTGCCCCGGTTTCCAGAAGCCATGGCCGATCAACACCAGCTGGGGCAGCGGCGGAATTGCCAGCTCCAGGCATTGCATAGCGGGGGCCTCCTTTTGATCTGCCGAATCTTGCTTCCATTGTACCATATACGCAGCGCCAAAAGGTAGAAACTGTGCTATAAAAAGTCGTTTCCGTTCCTACCCCGCTTAGGATGCAGCCAAGTATAGTAAAGCTGTAAAAGCATTGCATCCACTTCACGGAAAGGACGAACCAATATGCGATTCCGCCAGGTTCATTTGGATTTTCACACCTCTGAGGCGATTCGGCCCATCGGAGAGAATTTCAACAAACAGCAGTTTCAGGAGATGCTGAAGCTGGGGCATGTGGATTCCATCACCGTATTCTCCAAGTGCCATCACGGCTGGGCCTATCACCCCTCGGAAGCCAACGAAATACATCCGGGGCTGTCCTTCGATCTGTTGGGGGCCATTATCGAGGCAGCCCATGAAATCGGCGTAAAGACTCCTGTTTATTTGTCGGCCGGCCTGGATGAGAAGCTGGCGCGCCGCCATCCCGAGTGGCTGATCCGGGACGCGGAGGACCGGACCAATTGGGTAAAAAGCTTTCTGGAGCCGGGTTATCACCAGTTCTGCATGAATTCCCCCTATCTGGATGTGCTTCTGGCCCAAATCCGGGAAACGCTGATCCGTTATGATGCGGACGGGCTTTTCCTGGATATTGTGGGCGTGCGCAACTGCTACTGTCACAATTGCCTGGAGAGCATCCGCAGAGAGGGCGGCGACCCCAGAGACGAAGCGGCTATGCAAAAGCTCTGGGAGCGGACCTACGCCACTTATACGGCAAGGGTGAAGGAGGAGGTGGAGGCCGTCAAGCCGGGACTGCCCATCTTCCATAACGGCGGTCATATCCGGCGGGGGCGGCGGGATCTGGCCGCCATGAATACCCATCTGGAGTTGGAATCGCTGCCCACCGGAGGCTGGGGCTATGATCATTTTCCGCTTTCGGCCCGGTATGCGCAGCAGCTGGGCTATGATTTCCTGGGCATGACAGGAAAATTCCATACCACCTGGGGAGAGTTCGGCGGGTATAAGCATCCCAACGCTCTCCGGTATGAGGCGGCCCTCAGCATCGCCAATGGCGCGCGCTGCTCCATCGGGGACCAGCTCCATCCGGACGGCCGTATGGATGAGGCTACCTACCGGCTGATCGGCGAGGCTTACCGGGAGGTGGAGAGCAAGGAGGCCTGGTGCCATCAGGTTGCCAATGTGGCGGATGTGGCCTTGCTGTCGCTGGAAGCTACAGGCATCCATCCCATGGCAACCCGTGATGCGGCGTCAGACTCGGATGCTGGGGCCGTGCGGATGCTGCTGGAGGGGAAGTTCCTGTTTGATGTGATTGACCGGGAGCAGGATTTCACTCTATACAAGGTAGTGATTCTGCCGGATTACGTGGCGGTGGATGGGGATTTGCAGAGCAAGCTGGAGCAATATGTGCAAAAGGGAGGCAAAATCCTGGCCACCGGCTGGTCCGGGCTGGCTCCCGACGGAGGCCGGTTTGCTATTGATTTGGGAGTGCGGCATGTCGGAGCGAATCCCTGCCGTCCCGACTATTTCCATCCCTTGTTTGAGTTGGGCAGCCTGGGCGAGGCCTCGTTCATCTTCTATTCCCAGGGCCAGCGGATCGAGCTTGACGGGGGTGTGGAGCTTGGCCGCCGGGAGGACCCGTACTTTAACCGGGATGCAGCTGCCTTCTGCTCCCATCAGCATACTCCCAGCAGCCATGCTTACGGGGGCCCCGGCATGGTGGAGAGCGGCAACGGAATTTATATCGCGTGGAACATCTTTGAGGATTACGCAGCCAAGGGCAGCTTGGTGCTGAAGGAAGCCTTTGTCCATGCGCTGAACCGCCTGCTTCCCAACAAGACGCTGACCACCACCCTTCCCGCCCAGGGCATAGTGACACTCCAGGATCAACAAGGGGAAAAGCGGCTGGTCAACCATCTGCTGTACGCCTCCCCTGTCCGCCGGGGCAAGACCATTGAGGTGATTGAGGACATTGTGCCGCTGTATGACGTAGAGGTATCTGTTGCCGTTCCCCAGCCGGTCAAACGGGTATACCTGGCGCCGCAGCTGACGGAGCTTCCGTTCCAACAAGAGAAGGGACGGGTTTCCTACACTGTACCGCGTCTGGAATGCCACCAGATGGTGGTTGTGGATTACGAATAAGCAGAAAATCCGGGAGATTGATTCAGGCGGTGGCTGAGCGGAAGTTGCGGCCGGGCGGGAACGGCGGTTGAGCAAAGCGGCTGAGCGGGAGCGGCTGAGCAAGAGCGGCTGAGCGGGAACGGCGGTTGAGCAAAGCGGCTGAGCGGGAGCGGCTGAGCAAGAGCGGCTGAGCGGGAGCGGCGTGGCGGGAGCGGCGTGGCGGGAGCGGCGTGGCGGGAGCGGCGGCATAGAAAAAGCAGCGGAGCGGGGCGGCGGGGCAGGAGCGGCGGACGAGCAAGGGCAGCGACAAAGCTGGAACGGCGAGGCGTGGGCTGCGAGGCGGGAACGGCGACGGGACAGTCCGGGGATGCTCCCCCAAACGGGGGAGGCTCCGGGTATTGTGCCAATATGCATAATATGCGGAATGCGGTTATAATTATTTTAATATAGGAGGTTTTATTGCCTTTAAAGCCGGGTATTAAATAAGAGGTCCGCATTCCAGCAGCCCGATCCTCAAGAAGGGAAGTGAGAATTTGCGTCAAAGCCCGCTTATTCTGACCGCAGCTCTGCTCGCCAGCGCCCTTATGCTAAGCGCATGCGGCAACGAGAAGGAAACCCAGCCCGTGTCCGCTTCTCCGGGAGCGGCAACAGCGGCTGCCGGCTTGCCTGCCAGCGCCAGCGCCATGACAAAGGCCGGCACAGAGGCGCTGCCCGAGAATCTGCCCAAGGACTTTCCGCTTCCGGCGGATGCCAGTATTTCCACCTCCCATTCAGGAACGGCAGACGGCAAAAAGTCGGCGCTTCTCGTGTTCACCACCAAGGAAAGCATGGAGACCGTTATCAAGCTCTACAAGGATTATTTCAACGCCAAACTGGGCAGCGATGCCGCACAAACGATAGATGACAAGAATCTCATCATCCAGGGCAATACCAAGGACAACAAGCAGAGCTGGTCGGTAATCGGAGGCCGTCTCGCCTCCCGGGAGGGCGTCATTGAACTGACTGTCACCTGGGCGGAGTCGTAGACCCTGGATGTGCGTCCAGAGCACTCTGAAAAACCGCAGAGAATGGGAAAAACCTGCCGGAAGAACACCGCCAGGACTTTTTTACGTTGCGGGTCCCCGTTTACCGGCCGTATCTGCATCGCCAACCGTCCCTGCACCGGAAAATGGCCTGCGCTCCCCCTCCTCTCTACATCTGGAAGAGCGTAGCGGAACTCAGCGACGCTTAAAGCGGCTTGAGCGGCTTATTCCACGCTGCAGCGGAACTGAGAAGCGCTTATGGACCCGCCGCAGCCTCATTCCGCCCCTTTTTCGCCGAGCTAAGCCGGATAAGAGTCGCTGAGTTCCGCAAAAAAACCGAATTCCCGCTTTTACCGCAATAAGAGTCGCTGAGTTCCGCAACGGTAGCGCACCTGCCTCTGCTCATTGGTAAGCTGGCCGTTGGGCGCGTAGGAGGTATACACATTGCCCTTGCGGTCGGTGAAGCGGAAGTACAGCTCGGTCTGGTGAAAAAAGAAGCTGTTGTTGATGCCGAACATTTTGCTTTCGATCACCTTTTTCCGCTCGAAGGGGTCCGTCTTGTCCGGGTCATGCATAATCTGGATCAAACTTTCATCCTGGCTCAGCATAATATTCCGGGCTGCCGCCGGTTTCCGTCTTGCTGCGCCAGTCTGCGCCGGTAGAGTAGTTGAATTCCGTATACGAGATCAGCATCTCTTCCCCCGAAGGCGAGTACGTTTTCATCCAATCCCGGATGTTGCGGATTTCATTGGAGTAGCTGATGGGCGAATTGGAATAATTATGCTTGATATAGATATCTACAATATCTTCATCCACCGTTTCTCCGCGGTAGTTGATCCGGTTGTTTTGCAGCACGCCCATGCCGAAATCGCTGGAGAAGGTCTGGGCCAGAGTGGGCGCCCCGTACTTGGGAACCAGATTCTTGCCGTAGATGTCGTTGACATCCCGCACCGCCGATTTAATCGCATCGGAAAAAACGGCGTTGATAAACACGTACTGGGCGCCGGTGGCCCGGCGTTCCTCCGCCGTGCCGGGAATGCCGCTGACCAGGTCAGGCTCATTGGTGCCCTCGAATAGGCGGACATCATAATTTTTGGCCAAATAGAAGGCTTGGGCATAGAATTGCTGCCACAGGGACCAGGCCCGCTGCCATTTGATAGCGTCGGTGGTCCATTTGGTGGTGAAGCCTCCGGCATCCTGGATTTCGGCCATAATCTCGATGCCTGCCTGCTTGAATTGATCCAGGGCGTATTTGTTGGTATACCGGACATTTTTTGACGGATCGATGAGATCGGTGTTCCGCTGGATAACATTGGCCCAGTTGATGTAGGTGCTGTCTTCGGGGTCCTGCTTCATTTTGGCGCGCAAGTCGTCTTTTTTGACATCGAAGGTAGTGAGATCCACGATTCCTTGGCTCTCCCCCGAGGAGACATTGGAGGCATTGACATACCGGCCCGGCGTTTGCCACAGGCGGACGGCATTCACCCCTCCGTATTTGTACCATGCGGCGGAATTGTTCTCCGCAGTGGGAATATTGGAATCCGCCGAGTTGGTGCCTACATGCTCCAACGATTTGCCTGTAATCTCGGAATAGACCGTTACAGAGGCCTGGTCAGTGGAGCGGTAAACGGATACCGCGTATTCCTTGCTGCTGCCGTCTTCCCCAACCAGACGGTAGATTTGCTGCTTCGTAAAGTCATTGCGGGTGACCCCGCTCACCTGCGGAGTATCCCCGATATATACTGTGCTGCCCGGGGCGGAGAAGCTGGCTGCCAGATTGGTGATGACTGCATCCGCGGAGACAGTCAGCGCCACATGATGGACCATCCGGTCGTCCAGACGGAACAGTCCGTCTCCCAGAGCCTCCACCTGCTTGTTTTGGAAAAGGGAATAGAAGGTTGCCTGGGGAGCGGGGGAGATTCCTTCCAATTGGAAGCCGGCCAGCTCAAGCAAACCTTGCTCGACGGCAACGGTAATATCCGAGGATTGCCCGTCTGCGGAATAGACCCTGTATACGACTGGCTGGGTAAAATTCTGAACCGATACGCCGCTTGTCTGCTCGGTTCCGTTCACCTGCACGCTTGTGCCGGTTGTGGTGAAGACCGGATCCAGACGGGTGACATCTGTTCCCTGCGGAACCCGCAGGAGAACCTGCTGCCCTTCTATTTTGCCTGAGGCAGGAGGGGTAATCCCGCTCAGGGTGAAGCCGGTGAATGCCCTGGCAGTGCTTATCTGCGGTTCTACCGTTACGGTCAGGGAGGTGGAGAGGGACAGATCGGCTGTGCTGTATGCATAAATTGTGGCTGTGCCGGCGGCTACGCCGGAGATTGTGCCGTCATTCCCGACAGCCGCATCCGCCGGATTGGAGCTGGCCCACATGACGCGCCGGTTCGCTCCTGCAGGGGCTGCTTGGGCCTGAAGCATTTTGCGCTCTCCGGTAAGCAGGGTCAGGCTGGTGTCGGCCAGAGTCAGCTCCGCTGCCGCAACGGGAGCATAATAAAGCTCCACTTCTGTCAGCACCACCAGATCCAGAGAGTCGTCGGCAGTAATCAGCAGTCTGACATAGCGGGCGTCCGCAGCGGGAAAATCGATGGTCGCCGACTCCCCGACGGTCCCCTCGCTCTCTGCCGTGCGGTCAACCGCAAGACGCCAGGTGAGAGAATCCGTGGAGGTATAAACGGCAAACCCCTTCACCCGGTAGCAGCCGCCGCGCAGGCCCTCCTTAATGGTAATCCGGTTGATGGTTTGCACCTTGCCCAGATCCAAGTGGGCGTATACCGGAAGCGGGTCCGAAGCGGAGCGCCGCCAATTGGAGCTGGCGGCTCCATCGATCAGGCTGCCCAGATTCCCTCCGGCCGCCCCACTCACAAAGCCGGTTACCCCGTTGTCCCGGTGAGCCAAATTCTGGGAAACTGCGGGAAGCTGCTTGTTTACTGTAACCCGGTACTGGACGCTGGACCCGTCATCCGCATAGACGCTTAACAGGACCTGGCGGGTAAAATCATTTACGGTGACGCCGCTCTCTTGTCTGACTCCGTTTACTTCCACACGGCTGCCGATAAAATCAAAGGAAGCGGCAAGGGCCGTTCTGTTCACGGCTTCAGGAACCGTCACGAAGATTTCAAGACCGGCAATCACCCCGGCAGCAGCGGGCGAAAGGGCATCGAAGCTGAAGCGGGTTATCTTCTTCTCTGTTTCATCCCTTACCTTTACCTGCACGGAATAATCCCTGAACGTGCCGTTTTGGGCATAAACCCGGTAAGTGAGCGGATTATCCCAGGACAATGCAAAGTTATTCGGGGTTATGCCGCTAAATTGCCCGGTTTCGGAGCCGTCGCTGTGCCGGATCACTACCCGTTCTCCCGTTATGGTAAACTCCGCAGCTTGATTCAGGAAGGAGCCGGAGGGGAGAATGGCGGTCACACGACCGGTTTCCTGATCAATCCCTGCCGCTACCGACTCATTGCCGGGCCCCCGCAGGGTGAAGGCGGTCAGCTCACGGGAATGCGGCGCAGCTATAACGGTAATGGCTGCTTCTGCATAATAAACACTGTCCACCACGCTGGTTGCCCGCAGGATTGCCGAGCCGACCTTTAAGGCAGTAACGGCGCCGGTTTGCGGGTCCAGACTGACAGTGTCGGGATTGTCCACACTCCAGACGACACGCTGGTCGGCATGGGACGGATAGACCGCTGCCGTGACTGTCGCCGACTGGCCCAGATTCAGCTCAAGGGATGAGGGGGTTAGCTCAACGGAGGTTACAGCGACAGGAGTATATGTAATTTTGAAATCATCGATGGCTATGAAGTTGTTGGCATCGCTGTTGGCTGTCCGCAGCCGGATTCGGACATTGGGGTTATGGTCGGCGGCTGCTCCAAAAGGAAGCTGCAGCTCCGTATAGGTGGTGGTGCTTGCATCCTCTCTGATGAAATTCCGCAGAACAGAATAGCTGGTTCCCCCGTCATAGGAGACTTCAATCCATGACTGCGCGTCTCTGGCACTGCCAACCCACTTGTACCACACGGATAAGGCCAGGTTGGAATAGGCTTCCGCGTTAAGCGGATAATAGATGGCGCTGTTGTTGCTGGACGAGGCTCCGCTTGCAACCATCTTGATGGCGCCGGTGCCGGTTTTGGCCTGGCCGCTGGTATACATCCAATTGCCGGATTCCTTGACCCAGCCGACAGCCCCCTGCCCGGCCGCATATTCACCGCTCTCAAAGCCGTTGAAGTAAATCTGGACGGGAGCGGGAGCAGCCTGGGCCACTTGCGGCCGAACGGCAGCAATCGGCGGTTGTTCCTACCTTATAGAAAGTGCAAAAAGGGCTGCTCCAAGTCATCTCCGGTGACTTTTGGAACAGCCTCTTTTTTGGACAGTGAAAATTAGTACCCTATAGCCCGTCGTGGCCACATTTCACCTCCATTTTCGTCGCTTTGCCACCGTAAATGTCGCTGAGTTCCGCAGCAGATAGGCTAAGGGAACTCAGCGACTCTTAAACCGGCTTTTAGAGCAAATTTGTGTTTTAAAGGAATTGAGGAGCCTTCAAAGTTTGCCGTGGCCCCATTTTGCCCCATTTTCGTCGCTTCTCCCCCTGTAAGAGTCGCCGAGTGCCGTTAAACCTCCAATTTGCCGATTTTGCCACTGTAAGGGTCGCTGAGTTCCGTTTTAGGGACTGCGCGGAAATGAGTATCCGCTTTTGGTGACAACCTGCCCACGGTTAGCTGATGCTTACGATGCTGCCGATGCCGACATAATCTCCGCATACGCCCAATGTCCGGCGGGCAAATCCTTGTATGCCGCTTCCGGCATAGCCGCCGCCTCACCGGGCACACCGCTGCGGCCCAGCATACGGTTCAGGAGCACAACTGTTTCCGCCCTGGTCAGTGGCTGGTCCGGACGGAAGCTTCCGTCCGGGTAACCGGAGAGAATGCCGCGGGAGGCCAGGAGGCGCACCGCTTTCTCCGCCCAATGTCCGGCTGTGTCGGCAAAG
>NZ_QMFA01000053.1 GCF_003285005.1 Paenibacillus sp. YN15
TAAATGCCCCACAAAGTGAAGTAGCGCTTCGTAGAGTATTCAGGTACTTTGCGGGGACCCCGGGAAACCGGTGAAAGCTTCATAAGGGCGTAAGACAAGAAGAGGTTTCGGTGACCTCGTTTCGCATCCGGTTTTCAGGGCGCAAGCCTTGACCTAAATAGCGTTTGGTGATGATGGCGGAGGGGAACCACGCGTTCCCATCTCGAACACGACCGTTAAGCCCTCCAGCGCCGATGGTACTTGGACCGCAGGGTCCTGGGAGAGTAGGACGTTGCCAAGCACAGATAGACCTCTTAGCTCACGCTGAGGGGTCTCTTTGTGTTTCTTACGTCCGCAGTATGTGTGTCCGAACCTTCCCATCAAAGCAAGAGCAGAGAAGCTGGCCCGGCCCAAGCGGAAGGTTCAGACGCCGGCCACCCGCGCTTCGCTTGTCGCCTGCGGCGGCGGGTAGGGTGCGGAAGGACGTTGCCAACCACAGATGGATNCTGCGGCGGCGGGTAGGGTGCGGAAGGACGTTGCCAACCACAGATGGATCTCTTAGCTCACGCTAAAGGGGCTTTTTGTTTGTATGTCAGTTGATCCGACGCTGCTCCGCGGCAACGTGCTAGACGACCGATTACATAATTTGGACTAAATTTCCACAATGATCCCTAAATGCTTACAAATAAATGGTTAGTTTGGGGACAAAAAATGTACGGGGTTGACATTAAAATTGACCATTTGGTACAATAGCAAAAATATCGGGAAAACGTACTCTTAAGGAGGCCATTTGGCGTGTGGGAAACGAAGTTTGCTAAAGAAGGACTGACGTTTGATGATGTGTTGTTGATGCCCCGGAAGTCCGATGTGCTGCCGAGGGAAGTGGATGTGTCCACCAGACTCAGTTCCAAGCTGAAGCTCAACATACCGCTCATGAGTGCCGGGATGGATACGGTCACAGAATCTCAGCTGGCAATTGCAATTGCCCGCGAGGGTGGAATCGGCGTTATTCACAAGAACATGACCATTAGCCAGCAGGCAGAAGAGGTAGACCGGGTGAAACGTTCTGAAAGTGGCGTCATCACCAATCCGTTCTCTCTTACTCCGGATCACCATGTATATGATGCGGAAGAGCTGATGAGCAAATTTCGGATTTCTGGCGTGCCGATTGTCAATGAAGCGAACAAGCTGGTCGGAATTCTGACCAACCGGGATCTGCGGTTTGTCCATGATTACTCCATCAAGATCAAGGAGGTCATGACCCGGGACAATCTGGTCACGGCTCCTGTAGGAACCACCCTTCAACAAGCGGAAGGCATCCTGCAAAAGCATAAGATCGAGAAGCTGCCCTTGGTAGACGAGCACTATGAGCTTAAGGGGCTTATCACCATTAAGGATATTGAGAAGGCCATCCAGTTCCCCAACGCGGCCAAAGATGAGCAAGGCCGTTTGGTGGTAGGGGCTGCGGTAGGCATCTCCAAGGACACCATGGAACGGGTAACCGCATTGGTGCAATCCGGCGCGGATCTGATCGTGGTGGATTCGGCTCATGGCCACCAACGCAACATTCTCAACGCAGTCGCCAATATCCGCAAGGCTTATCCGGATCTGGTGATTGTAGCCGGCAACGTTGCCACTGCCGAAGCCACCAAGGATTTGATTGAAGCCGGCGCATCTGTTGTAAAGGTAGGCATTGGGCCGGGCTCCATCTGTACCACCCGCGTCATCGCCGGTATCGGCGTACCGCAAGTTACCGCAATCTATGATTGCGCCATGGCTGCGCGCCCGTACAATATTCCGGTTATTGCCGACGGCGGGATCAAGTATTCCGGCGACCTGACCAAGGCCATTGCCGCCGGCGCATCGGCGATTATGATCGGCAGCCTGTTTGCCGGTACGGAAGAAAGCCCGGGAGAGTCGGAGATTTATCAAGGCCGCCGCTTCAAGGTATACCGCGGCATGGGTTCCATCGGAGCCATGAAGGACGGCAGCAAGGACCGTTACTTCCAGGAAAACGAAAGCAAGCTGGTTCCGGAAGGCATTGAAGGCCGCGTGGCCTACAAAGGACCTTTGGCGGATACCATCCATCAATTGATCGGAGGCTTGCGTTCCGGCATGGGTTATTGCGGAACAGCCAATCTGGAGCAGCTGAGAGAGGATACCCAGTTTGTCCGGATTTCCGGAGCCGGACTCCGCGAATCTCATCCCCATGACGTGCAAATTACCAAGGAAGCGCCGAATTACTCCTTGTAAGCATACGAAGGAAGTAAAGCGAAAACAGGATGAGCCTAACCCGGCTTGTCCTGTTTTTTTATGAAAATGCTGTGTGCTGAACACTTTCATCGGGGGATTGTTTTGCAGATTTGGCGCTCAAGAAAAGGGGTTACAAAACCGGGGCTATTTTATGGTACAATGAAGCAATGTGAATAATATTTTTTTATGGGAGTGTGGGTAGTGAAGAAAGCCGTTGCGAAGAAAAGTAGAATTGGCGTCATGATTCTTTCAGCTGTCGTTTCCTTGCATCTTGCCGTCATTCATGAACCAGGACATGCGCAAGCAGCCGATGCTGCGCCTGATCTGAAGCTGGAGGTTTCCTCCGCCATTCTGATGGACGCGGCTACCGGTCAGGTATTGTATGAAAACAATGCGGATGTGGCGCTGCCTCCGGCCAGTATGGCCAAGATGATGACAGAATATCTGGTCTTGGAAGAAATCCAGAGCGGCAAGCTGAAGTGGGAAGACACGGTGACAACCTCCCAGCACGCCGCCGATACCATCGGTTCGGGACAACTGCTGGCGTTGAATGAGACCCTTTCCGTCCGCAGTATGTTTGAAGCCATGTCCATCTATTCCGGCAATGATGCCAGTGTGGCATTGGCGGAGAAGGTGGCGGGAAGCGAGGAGCAATTTGCAGCATTGATGAACGAAACAGCCCGCAAGCTGGGACTGTCCAAGGATGCCAATTTTATTAACTCCACGGGCCTTAGCCGGATTGATATGGGCAAGTATGCGCCCAAGAATCTGCAGGGCGAAACGATGATGTCTGCAAGAGATGCCGCCACGTTGGCTTACCATATTTTGCACGAGCATAAAGAAGTGCTGGAATTTACCAAAGTCCCCTCCAAGAAGCTGCGGGAATCGGACAAGTCCCCCATGATCAACTGGAACTGGATGCTGGAGGGCAATCAGAACAATCCCAACTTCCGCCAATATGTGTTCCAAGGGCTGGATGGATTGAAGACCGGCCATACCAATGAGGCGGGATACTGCTTTACCGGAACTGCAGAGCGCAATGGAATGCGGCTGATCAGTGTGGTAATGGGCGCGAAGACGGAGCCCAAGCGTTTTTTGGAAACGGCCAAGCTGCTGAACTATGGTTTTAATACGTACGAAATGAAGGAAATCGTCAAGGCGGACGCAGAGGTGGATGCCTTAAAAACTGTAGAGGTCAAGAAGGCTATCCATACGGACGTGCCGGTGGTGACGGAGTCGGCTTTGTCCATTCTGGTGAAGAAGGGCGTGAAGGACGAGGAGATTGTACAGGTCGGAGAACCTGCGGCGGAGGATGTTCGGGTGGCGCCGGTGAGCAAGGGCGAGGTTCTGGGCAAACTGACGGTAACCTACAACAATCAAACCTATGATGTGAACCTGGTGGCCAAGGATGATGTGAAGAAGGCCGGCTGGTTTAAGCTGACTCTGCGGTCCATCCGCCATTTCTTTACGAATTTGTTCTAATCGGTGAAAAACCTGGAGGAATAGCCCTTTCTCGGTTGTATAATGGCGGGTGTTGCTGTAAAATCAATGGTTAGAATCTTTTTGTAACACCACATGTAAATTCCGGCGCCATCTGCGCATTGGGACATAATGTTTAGGAGGGTTATATTGATGGAAACAGGAACTTCCCGTGTAAAAAGAGGCATGGCTGAAATGCAAAAAGGCGGCGTCATTATGGACGTTATGAACGCCGAGCAAGCGAAGATCGCCGAAGCGGCTGGAGCCTCCGCCGTTATGGCGCTGGAGCGCGTACCCGCCGATATCCGTGCGGCAGGCGGCGTTGCCCGCATGGCTGATCCGACTGTTTTTGAAGGCGTGGTAAAGGCTGTGACCATTCCGGTTATGGCTAAGGCCCGTATCGGCCATTTTGTGGAGGCGAAGATTCTGGAGGCTCTGGGAGCCGACTATATCGATGAGAGCGAAGTGCTCACTCCGGCTGACGAAGTCTTCCATATTAATAAGAAGGAATTTACTGTTCCGTTCGTATGCGGCGCACGCGACCTGGGCGAAGCCCTCCGCCGGATCGGCGAGGGTGCATCCATGATCCGCACCAAGGGTGAACCGGGCACCGGCAATATCGTGGAGGCCGTTCGCCATATGCGGATGATCAACGCCCAACTGCGCAAGGTGCAAAGCCTGTCCCTGGACGAGCTGATGGCTGAAGCCAAGAACCTGGGCGCGCCTTATGAGCTGCTCTTGCAAGTGCATCAAACCGGCAAGCTGCCGGTGGTCAACTTCGCGGCAGGCGGCGTTGCCACTCCTGCGGATGCGGCTCTGATGATGCATCTGGGCGCAGACGGGGTGTTTGTGGGCTCCGGCATCTTCAAGTCGGACAACCCTGAAAAATTTGCCAAGGCGATTGTGGAAGCGACTACCCACTATACCGATTATGCGTTGATCGCCGAGCTGTCCAAGAACCTGGGCACACCGATGAAGGGGATTGAAATCTCCAAGCTGGATGCTACCCAACGGATGCAGGACCGCGGCTGGTAAAAAAATTTCCCAAGAGTGACGATACGTTATGTAAAAGGAAAGTGATCCTGTATAGCTGGTTCGCGGGGCGGCCCGCAGCATGGGCAGGATGAGGCGGACAACAGGCCTTGCCTGCCCCCGTTGTTTGCAGGAGGGAAAGAAGGAATGGACATGAAGATAGGCGTGCTTGCTCTTCAAGGAGCAGTGGCCGAGCACTTGCGCATGATTGAATTGGCCGGCGGCGAAGGGGTTGTCATCAAGCGGACAGAGCAGCTCAAGGAGATCGACGGTCTGATCATCCCCGGCGGCGAAAGCACCACCATCGGCAAGCTGATGCGCACCTATGGCTTTATTGAGGCCATCAAGGAATTCTCCGAAGAGAAGAAGCCTGTATTCGGCACCTGTGCCGGGTTGATTCTTATCGCCAGCCGGATTACCGGACAAGCCCCCGGCCAGCCGGAGGCCCATCTGGGGCTGATGGATATGGTGGCGGCCAGGAATGCCTTTGGGCGCCAGCGGGAGAGCTTTGAAACGGATCTGGAGGTCAAGGGTATGGAGGATACGGTAAGAGCGGTGTTCATCCGGGCTCCTCTTATCGAATCCGTGGGTGAAGCGGTGGATGTGCTGTCCGTGTACAATGGACAGATCGTAGCCGCGCGGCAGGAGCATCTGCTGGCCGCCTCCTTCCATCCCGAATTGACGGATGATTATGGCTTTCACTCGTATTTTTTGGACATGGTTAGGCAGTATAGAAGATAAGAGAAAAAAACGAAGCAGTTTATCAATCCCTTGCGGGAGGCGTTTTAACTTTGCTGGATGCGAAATTATTGCGTAATGAACCGGACCGCGTACGTACAGGCTTGCAAAACCGCGGCAAACAAACCGATGATCTGAACCGCTTCTCCGACCTGGATGCCAGACGCCGGGAGAAGCTTCTGGAAGCCGAAGGCTTGAAGAACCGCCGCAACACCGTGTCCCAGGAGGTAGCAGCCAAGAAGCGTGCAGGAGAGGACGCTGAGGGGCTTATTCTGGAGATGCGCCAGGTGGGAGACCGGATCAAAGAGCTGGATGAAGAAATCCGCGCAGTGGAAGCGGAGCTGGACCAGGTGCTTTTGTCCATCCCCAATGTACCCCATGCCAGTGTGCCGGTGGGACATTCCGAGGATGAGAACGTGGAGCTGCGGAAGCTGGGAACGCCGCCGGAATTCGGCTATGCGCCCAAGGCCCATTGGGAGCTGGCCCAGGACCTGGATATTCTCGATTTTGAGCGGGCCGCCAAGGTGACAGGCTCCCGGTTTACCTTCTATAAGGGGCTGGGTGCGCGGCTGGAGCGGGCGCTGATCAACTTTATGATGGACCTCCATGCTGAAGAGCATGGTTATGAGGAAATGCTGCCGCCGTATATCGTCAACCGGGACAGCATGACCGGAACCGGCCAGCTGCCGAAGTTCGCCGAGGATGTGTTCCAGCTTGGCGGCACCGACTACTTCCTGATTCCTACGGCGGAAGTGCCGGTAACCAATTACCACCGGGAAGAGATTCTGACGGCGGAAGAGCTGCCGAAAAAATTCGTGGCCTTCAGCGCCTGCTTCCGTTCTGAAGCCGGTGCGTCCGGACGGGATACCCGGGGGCTGATCCGCCAGCATCAATTCAACAAGGTGGAGCTGGTAAAGCTGACCCTGCCGGAGAACTCCTACGAGGAATTGGAGTCGCTGACGCAGAATGCGGAGAAGGTGCTCCAGCTCTTGAAGCTGCCGTACCGGGTGATGTCCTTGTGTTCGGGAGATATGGGCTTTTCCTCCGCCAAGACCTATGATCTGGAGGTTTGGCTGCCCTCTGCAGGCTGCTACCGGGAGATTTCCTCCTGCAGCAACTTCGAGGACTTCCAGGCCCGCCGCGCCGGCATCCGCTTCCGCAGGGACCCGAAGGCGAAGCCGGAATTTGTGCATACCCTGAACGGCTCCGGTCTGGCTCTGGGACGCACCGTTGCGGCCATTCTGGAGAATTATCAGGAGGCGGACGGCTCTGTGCGGATTCCTGAGGCGCTGGTTCCGTACATGAACGGCAAGACCCGGATTGAGAGGAAGTAACACTTGCTCCGCCTGTCTGGCCTATGGTACAATGACTTTTGCCACGGCTGAAAGCGGGCCTCATGGATGGCGACATCCATACGGAGAGGTGGTCGAGTGGTTTATGGCAGCGGTCTTGAAAACCGTCGTACCTGCGAGGGTACCGTGGGTTCGAATCCCACCCTCTCCGCCATACTTTTGAATTAAAACACAGGATCTTCCCTTCCGGGAAGGTCCTTTTTTTGCATTTGGCGGCGTAACGGTTAACGAGTGAAAATCTTTTATAAAAATAATTCTCAAAAAAAATGAGGGCTCAACAAGCAGGTGATATAATTATTCAAAGGTTCTTATGCCTTTATCACATTAATGGAATGAAGAGAGGGAGCGGGATGAAGATGAACGCGGTCAAGAAAACGTTGGTATGTATGGCGGTAGTTGCAGTCACCCTATTTTCCGGGCTGAAGGAAACGCCAAAGGCTTATGCGGATGATCAGATGATGGGAGAGATCCGGATGTTTGCCGGAAATTTCGCCCCGAAGGGATGGGCCTTCTGCAATGGCCAATTGCTCTCCATCAGCACCAATTCAGCTCTGTTCAGTCTGTTGGGCACTACATACGGCGGCAATGGAGTTACCACCTTCGCGCTGCCGGATCTCCGCGGCCGTTCTCCTATTGGAACGGGTCAGGGACCGGGATTGAGCAATTACTCCTTGGGTGAAATAGGCGGTTCGGAATCGCAGACTCTGAACTCGAGCAATCTTCCCATGCACAACCATATTGTACCGAACGCGGCCAGCACTACCGAAGGAACCTCCAGCACTCCCGGCAGCGACAAGGTTCTGGCCAAAGCGGTCACTCCCGACCGGCAAGAGGTGAATATTTATACCACAGCGTCTCCGGATACCAGCTTAAAAACCGACGTTTCGGGAACAGCGGGCAACTCCATTCCCCTTGCGACTAGAGCGCCTTTTCTGGCCATCAATTATATTATTGCGGTAGAGGGCATCTACCCGTCGCGCCCTTAACCGGGTTTAGGCGTTGTCAATGGAAGGGAGGCTTTCATGAGATTGTGGAAATCAATATCGAAGCATGCAGCGGGATGGATAGTAGCCTCGCTCCTTATTCTTGGAGGCGTTACGGCCGGAAAAGCCTATGCCGCCGAATATTTTTATTATACCCAGTCCTATGCTCCGTACCAGCTTATGGTGGCGCCGCTGTCGGACCCGACTCATGGAAGCGTCATCTATACATCGGAAACGGGAAGCCCCTATGCTGTTGCGGTGGATGAAGCGAACCGGGTCATATACTTTTCCGATCCTCACAGCACGGTTGCCGCCATATTCAAGGCAAGCTTGGACGGAAGCGGGGCAGCTCCTGTTATTACAGGTGTCCACGCCCAGGGGCTGGCCGTAAATCCGGCAAACGGAGACCTTTATTATGCAGAGCCCAATACCGGAACGGTTTATAAAGCAGCCAGAGGCGCGTCCGGCGGGACGATTGTTTATTCTTCAACAGGGGCGCCCCGGGCAGTAGCGGTAGATGCGGCGGCAGGTTATCTATACATCGCCGATTATAATTTGGGCGCCATCATACGTTCCGGTCTGGACGGTACCAGTCCCCAGACATTTATCAATGGGGTGCATGCCGCAGGGCTTGCCGTGGATGAAGCCAATGGGAAGCTGTATTATTCCGTGGCCTATGATCCGGATTTCTATGTGGCCAAAGCGGATCTTTCCACCGGACAAGGGGAAGAAATCATCTATACCTCCGCAACCGGTTCACCCAAAGCATTGGCAATACATAAACAAGGAGGCCATTTATATTTTTCCGACTGGCATTCCTCTGTGGCCGGCATATTTAAAGCCAGTCTTACGGAAACGCCCAATCCGTCCGCTATTATTACCGGAGTAAACGCCTATGGTCTGGCTGTGGCTACGGACACTCCGAGGATAACTGCTGTCAACCCAACTGAAGGACCTGCTGCGGGAGGGACAGCTGTGACCCTTACCGGCACAGGCTTCATCGGTGCGACAGGAGTAAGCTTCGGTGCCACTCCGGGAACAGGTATGCAGGTGGTCAGCGATACGATGATCACGGTTATTTCGCCTCCGGGGAGCGGGACCGTGGATGTGCGGGTGGAAGGTCCCGGAGGCGCCAGCCCAACCGGACCCAACAGCAAGTTTGTGTATACACAGCCTGCTGCGGCAGCGCCAACCGCTTCTGTTGCCGCCAATGGCGGGTTTATCAAAAAGAACGCCGTCATTACGCTGTCCTCAGAAAGTGGCGCGACATTGTATTATACAACCGCGGTTAATGCGGAGCCTGATCTGCCGACAGCGGCAACATCGGCCTCAGTTGCGAATGGCGGTGCCATCACTTATCCCGTGCTTTCATACGGGGATGTGCTGCATGTCAGGGCGATAGCGGTGGCAGCAGGCAAGACGGATAGCGCGCTTGCCGACTTCAGCTATACTGTCCAGGCTCAAACGAAGCTTGCGTTAACGGGTATTACATTAGCCGATAAGGAGTATGACGGGAGCATAGGCGCGGTTGCCGACTTCAGCGGTGCGGCCTTAAGCGGAATTATCGGCAGCGACGTGGTGGCGCTGGCAGGTACGCCCAGCGCCGCGTTCTCCGACAAGGCTGCCGGAAATGCGAAGACGGTGACAGTCAGCGGCTATTCCTTGACCGGGCCGGATGCGGAATATTACATCCTGAACCAGACCTTGACGGCAACCGCCAATATTGCCAGGAAGCCGCTTACTCTAGGGGAAATATCAGTGACGGATAAGGAGTATGACGGTACTCGGACCGCCCGGGTGGACGCCATATCCATTGCAGGCGGCATAGTGGGCGCGGACTCCATTGCAGTAGATGTGAGCCAGGCCACGGCAGTCTTTGCGGATAGTGCGGCAGTAGGGCCGGATAAAGCTGTTGCGGTCAGCAATATTGCGCTTGCAGGACCGGACCAGGGCAATTACAGCGTTGCCTCCACGGCTCAGGCCGTGGCGGACATTCTGCCCAAGCCGGTGGCGGTCAGCCAGGTTGTTATTGCCGACAAGGGTTATGACGGAACCCGTTCCGCAACCATTGCCGGCGCTTCTCTCACAGGCAGGATCGGCGTGGAGGAAGTTACGGTGGATTATTCGCAGGCTGTTGCTGTTTTTGACAATGAGGCCATAGGAAACGGAAAAACCGTAACGGTGACAGGCTTGAAGCTGGGAGGAGCGGACAGCGGCAATTACCGGCTGGAGGACGGCAGCTTCCTTGCATCCGGCAATATCACTGTCCTTGGCACGGTAGATACCCCTTCGGCATCAATTGCCGGGGGGACAGAGGTCAAAAGCGGAACAGCCGTTTCATTACTGGCGGCAGGCTTCCCCGGAGCGGTTATTTATTATGCAACCGGACCGGCTGCAGCTGACCCCGATGCGATGCCTAGCCATATAGCCAGCGGAGGGACTGTAACTATTACGGGCAGTCCGGGCGAGGTTGTGGTGCTGAGCGTATACGGGACGCAGACGGGCTACAGTAGCAGTCCGGCAGCCCATTATTCCTACACCATCCGCCAGCTCCGGACTTTGACGGTCAGCGGGGCCAGTGCGTCCAGCAAGGATTATGACGGCAGCCGCGAAGCGGCAGTAACGGGCGGAGTGCTGTCCGGCCCGGTGGAGCCGGGGGATGATGTGGTTCTGTTGACGGATGGAGCCGGTGGGCAGTTTGCGGATAAGCAGGCGGACGACGGCAAGACTGTAGCGGCATCCGGGTTTGCTCTGGCAGGTGCAGACAGCATATACTACGAGCTTGTGCAGCCCACGCTGAAAGCGGATATCCGGGTCAGGGAGGCGGCTGTCAGCAGCGCTGTTATCGCCGATAAGGTGTTTGATGGCGGCGTGGAAGCCGTCATAACGGCGATTTCCCTGGACTGGAAAGTGCCCGGGGACGAAGTGGAGGTGGACTATGCTTCGGCCGCGGCAGTATTCACGGATGCAAGCGTGGGCAGCGGCAAAACAGTGACTATTACCGGCCTGAAGCTCACTGGAGCCGATGCGGGGAATTACCGGCTGGCCTCTTCCACAGCTGCCGCCAAGGGAGTTATCCTCCCCGCAGGAACTGTGGCGGCTCCCCAGGCCAGCCCGGGTACGGAGCGTATTCTCTCCGGTACGCCGGTTGCGCTTTCCGCAGCCACTAGCGGGGCAGAGATCTACTATACCCTGGATGGCGGTTCTCCTGACAGAAGCAGTATCAGATATACGGGCCCTGTGCCGGTGACCGGCAATCCGGGAGATACCATTACCGTGAAGGCGATTGCGGTGAAGCCGGGAATGACCGACAGCGCGGTTATGGAAAAACGGTATATCATTTCAGCCGCAGGGGAACTGCCGGTAACGGTTGAGGCAGGGGACCGGACGGTGTTGTTAAGCTGGCCGGTTGTGCCTGAAGCAGTGACGTACAATGTTTATGGCGGCCCAGGGAACACCTATCTGGGAGCTGGCGGACCGGTAACGGCAAGCGTATACGGGTATCAGGCCGGGGGGTTAACCAACGGCTTGTCCTACACCTTCTACGTTACTGCTGTGGATGAAGTGGACCGCATCCTCCAATCCGCCCGGATAGAAGCAACACCCCGCACGGTTCCGGGGCAGCCTGCAGGGGTTGCGGCTGTGGCCGGAAACGTCAGTGCGACGATTACCTTCACGGCTCCGGCAGATAATGGGGGAAGCCCCATCGAAACCTACATTGCCGTTTCCAGTCCCGGCGGCAAAACGGCTGAAAGTACGGGCAGTCCCATCGTCATCACAGGGCTGGCCAATGGGGTGGCCTACACCTTTACGGTAAGGGCGTATAATGCTGCGGGAGCGGGGCTGGAATCGGAGGCCTCCAATACGGTTACGCCTGTGGCACCGCCAGAGGAAAGCGGAGGCTCTTCAGACGGCGGTACCGATGATGGCGGCGGCGACAACAGCAACAGCGGCAACAGCGGGAATGGAGGAGCTGGAGCAGGTACGCCTCAAGAACCGGTTTCCGTGGATGTGCAAGAAGGCATAGTGTCGGTTACATTGACTATTCAAGCAGCAACCGGCTTGAACGGAGGGATCATTGCACCGGTTACATCTGAGCAAATAAACGATGCTGTCAACCGGGCGCTGGAATCCGCCAAGGCGCAAGGAAACGGGGTAAAGGCAGCGGTTGTCATCCGTATCGAAGCCGGGGGAGGTGCAGCGGATATTGAAGCACGGATTCCCCAGACGGCTATGGAGCAGGTTGCCTCCTCAGGGCTTGCCTCCCTGACGATTTCCACCTCCATTTTTTCTGCAGCCGTTGATACGGAAACCCTTAGTACCATTGCAAAGGAAGCAACAGGCGACGTCAGCTTCCATTTGTCCAAAGGAGATTCCTCCGGGCTGTCCCCGGAAGCGCAGCGTTTGGCGGGAGATCGGCCGGTGTTTGATCTTGCGGTTACCGGTGGAGACAGGACTATATCCCCGTTTGGGGGAGGCGTGACGGTAACCGTTCCATATACGCCGAAGGCTGGAGAAAATACCGACGCTATCGTTATCTATTACCTGAGCGACGCCGGGGGGCCGGCAGTAGTGGCAGAGAGCCGGTATATTCCCGGAACAGGGACAGTCAGGTTCCGCACCAGTCACTTTACTGTGTATGGGGTAGGCTATAATCCGGTGAACTTCACTGATGTGGCGGAGCAAGCATGGTATGGCAAGGCAGTGGGCTTCATCGCGGCGAGGGAGATTACCTTCGGTACAGGCGACGGAAGCTTCAGTCCCGATGCTCCACTAACCCGGGGCAGCTTCCTGGTTATGGCGATGAGAGCCTACGGGATCACTCCCGCAGACCCGTCAGCGGATAATTTCTCCGATGCGGGCAACACCTACTACACCGGATATTTGGCCGCGGCGAAGCTCTTGGGCATTGCCCAGGGAGTGGATTCCCAGCGGTTCGACCCGGAGCGGGAAATCACCCGGCAAGAAATGTTCACGCTGCTTAAGAATGTGCTGAATGCCGTCCACCAGCTGCCCGATGGCAAAAGTGAATCCGGGATAGCCCTGTCCGGTTTTGCTGATCACGGCGAGATTGATCCTTGGGCGAAGGAAGCAATAGCGCTGATGGCGGAAAGCGGACTGATCAGCGGCAGCGGAGGCAGATTGCGGCCAGCGGAAACCGCCACACGGGCGGAAATGGCGCAGATTCTGTACAATCTTCTGATCCGTTGGAAGGGGCAAGAATAAACCCGGGTTGCTCTCGGCACCTTAAAGCATGAAGGGGAGGTGTCAAAAGCCGATGAGTGACAAGCAGAAGGATCAGCTTCAGTTGGAGCAGTCGCGTTTGGTTGACGCATGGCGGCGGGTGCTGCCGACAACGATGAAAACCACGGACACGGTAACGGTAAAAGCCGATGAGGCCAACCCCAAGGCTCTGCGGGTGGCCGTGGGCAATGCGGGGCACAGCCGGTACACCTTTGATTTTCTGGTGACCTATGTGGATTCCCGCGAAGTGAAGGTGGAGCTGGTGGATGCCGAGAAGGGCGAAGGCGGAACCATCGATGAACGGGGCAATCTGGTCCAGGATTTAATCCAGGATCATGTCCGCAATCTTCATGAGTGCGCCCAGGCCCTGCAGCAGGAGACCCATGCCTGATCAATCGTGAACGATACAAGGCGAGAGGAGAGGAATAAGGTGACCAAGCAAAAGTCTCCGGATAAAAACCTGCAAAATGTAGCGAAGCATCTGGAAATTGAAGGTGTCAATGCTCACCATGCCCAGCAATTGAAGCAGGATATCAATGACCGGAAGCATATGGATGCGTTAAACCGGGACACCACAACCCGCCAGTAGAACGGGCTATCTTGGTCCGAACCCTGCAATACAGGCAACGAGGGGGTGAAGCAGATGGTTAAGCAAAAGACGAACCCGGTGAATCCATCCTCGGGAGAGCAGCGGCATGGCAACGGGGCAGGCGGCCCCCAGGAGCCCCTGTCGGGCTCCAAGAAGGTGAAGAACCGCAACCATACCCACAAGGCTCCCCATGAGGGCAGCTAAGTTTAGAGGCGGCGGCGGATCTGCGGATTTGAAAAAAAGTTTGCCCGGGCAGGAATAGCAGTCCCCGTTCCGGGACATCTTAATATCGACGGTGAAGAGAGAGGCGATGGTTGCGTTGAACACTTCAGTGCTCCAACGGATCTTGAACCAATCGGAGGTATGTCAGCCTCATTAGAAACCGGAGGGATGTGCCAAAGACTCGTAAGGGCAAAACCTTAAAGAGATATTTGGTAACGTAACAAAGGCATCTGGCAGAGGAAACGAAATACCATAAATCACCGTCTGAAGGGACCCCGAAAGGGGTCCTTTTCACATGCGAAAACCCTGCCGTCCACGAATTGAAACCCTCCGCCATTCGCATACTATTGCCGAACATAACAGCCATTGCCTGTTATTCACATGAATGGAGGGGTTGACATGAAGGGAAGAAACTTGTGGAGAAAAGCGGCTATCCCGGCTTTGGCCTTCGTAGTGGCCGGAAGTATGGCGGCTTGCGGCGGAAAGAAGGAGGAGTCCAATGCCGCATCGCCTGGCGCCACTACCGGCCAAGGCGCCGCTGGCGGAGAGAAGGTCACCATTATTATCACCAACGGCAAAGGGGAAATCGCCTCCCAGTGGGAGCAGGCGGCCAAGGATTTCTCTGCAGCTAATCCCAACATTACGGTGGAGGCTTACAGCCAGGCGGTTGGAGAAACCCTGGGTGTGCTGGACAAGCTTACCGCCTCCGGCAAGACGGTAACATTGGCCATGGTGGAGCCCAGCGCCGTCCAAAACAAATACAAGGATTTCGGCATTGACCTGACCTCTGAAAAGTGGAATGAAGAAACCAAGGACGGCTTCAAAAACGAGCAGGGCCAGATTGTAGGCTTCCCCTTCTCCATCGAAGGCTTCGGACTGGTATACAACACTAAGGTGGTAGAGAAGGCTGTTGGTGGCACCTTCGACCCCTTCACCATCAATACCCGCGATAAGCTGAAGGAGCTGCTGGACAAAATCAAGGCGTCCGGGGTAAAAACTCCGGTGGCCTACCAAACGGAAGCATGGTCCGTCAGCAATCACTACAGCACCCAGTTCCTCAATCAGGCCCAGAATCCCGCCGATATTGTCAGCCAGCTGAAGGCAGGCACCTTCGATCTGGTGAATAACGCCGCCTGGAACGGCTATTACGATACCCTGGATCTGCTGGTTTCCAAGGATTACAACAAATACGCGGACCGTCCGCTGGATAAGGTGTATGATGATTCCCATCTGTCCGTGGGCAAGGGGGAAGCGGCTATGCTGTTCAACGGCAACTGGGCCTATGATTCTCTGAAGGCAGTGGCCGGAGAGAACTTTGGGTTCATCCCTGTTCCCGTGGACAACAATCCCGAAAATCCGCTGAACAATAAAATTGCCGCGGGTCCCACCAACGTGCTGATTATCAACCAAAAGGCGACTCCGGCCCAGCAGGATGCCGCCAAGAAGTTCTTGAGCTGGATCGTCTATGATCAAGCCGGGCAGGATTTTCTGGTCAACAAATCCCAGGTTATCTCCGCCTTCAAGAATAATCCCAACAAGGTGACCAACCCGCTGGGCAAAGCCATCGCCGATGCCGTGGTGCAGGGCAAAACCATGCCCTTCAGCACCAACTATGTCACCGCCGAGGACTGGATGAATATTATCGGCCCGGATGTCCAGAAGTACATTGTCAAGAAGGAGACCAAGGCAGAGCTGGCCAATGCGATCAAAGCCTATTACGCCTCCAAAAAATAATGCTTCCTAAGAGAGGCCGGAAGCCTGCGGCTTTTGCTCCGGACGGTCTTCCGGCCTTTACCTTCAACAAGGATGTGAACCTAAGATGATCCAGGAAAAAAGTGCCGGAAAGCGCTTGGGCAGCCAGCTGTTTTTCACTGGACCGACGATGATTGCCTTCTGCATCGCGCTCCTGATTCCGTTTGCCTACGGATTTTATCTCACCCTGATGAATATGACCTCCCCGGTGAATCCCATGACCTTCGCCGGGCTGGATAACTATAAAGCCGCCTTGCACGACCGGAAGTTCTGGCAATCCCTTGTGCTGACCCTTCAATATGTGGCGGCTACCGTGGTGATGGTCAATGCCCTGGGCTTTGCCCTGGCTTATCTGGTGACCTCCGGAATCCGCGGGCAGAATTTCTTCCGGACCGCCATCTTTACCCCCAACCTCATCGGCGGTCTGATTCTCGGCTATATCTGGAAGTTCGTGTTCATTCAGACGCTTCCTACTGTGGGCGGCAAGCTGGGCATTGAGTTTTTGCGGCTGGGATGGCTGGGGGATGAAAAAATGGCTTTTTGGGCCATTGTGGTGGTTACTATCTGGCAGTCGGCGGGCTATATGATGATCATCTTCGTTGCCGGTCTGATCAACATCCCCAAGGATGTGCTGGAGGCCGCCACCATCGACGGGGCCAATTTCTGGCAGCGCCTGTTCCGGATGACCCTGCCGCTGATGGTGCCGTCCTTTGTGGTCACCCTCTTTCTCACTCTCAAAAACGGATTTATGGTATACGACCTGAACTTCTCGCTGACAGAGGGCGGCCCCTTCAACAGTACCCGCATGGTGTCCATGCACGTGGTGCAAAAAGCCTTCCAGGAATCCAATTACGGCCTGGGCCAGGCGGAGGCCATCGTGCTGTTTATCATTGTCTCGCTGGTGACGGGGCTGCAGGTCTATTTCAGCAAAAAACAGGAGGTGGAGGCCTAAATGGAAATGCGCAAACTGGCGTCCTCCGTGCTCCTTTATTTGCTATTGGCCGTCGTTTTTGTGCTATTCACCTTTCCGTTTTTCCTGGTGATCATCAACTCCTTCAAGAACAACGGCCAGATCCTGGAGAATCCCTTCGCCCTGCCCACCTCCTATAGCTTCCGGCAATTCCGGCAGGCGATGGAGAAGATGGATTTTCTCGTATCCTTCAAGAACACCTTGGTCATTACTGGCGTCAGCACAGTGCTGATCCTGGTTTTTTCCGCCATGACCGCCTACTATCTGGTACGGAACAAAACCCGGTTCAACCAGCTGTTCTTCTCCGTCATGGTCGCCTCCATGATTATCCCGTTCCAGTCCATCATGATCCCCCTGATTTATATTTACGGGGCCAAGCTGCATCTTATCGACAACTTCCCGACGCTGCTGCTCATTGTGCTGTATATCGGCTTTGGCAGCGCCCTGTCGGTGTTCATGTACCACGGGTTCATCAAGTCCATTCCCTTGGAGCTGGAGGAGGCCTCCTACATAGACGGCTGCACCGCCCGGCAGACCTTCTTCAAAATTGTGCTGCCCATGCTGGCTCCCACTTCCATGACTATCGCCATTCTCAATGTGCTGTGGATCTGGAATGACTATCTTCTGCCCTCCCTGGTGCTGACCAAGCCGCAGTATTATACCATGCCGGTAAAAATGAAGGTGTTCAGCGGCACCTACATGAATAACTGGGAGCTGCTGATTCCGGCCATTCTGCTGACCATTCTGCCCATTTTGATCGCGTATCTGTTCGGGCAGCGGTATATTATCAGAGGCGTTATGCAAGGCGCCATCAAATAGCGGCTATGCCGACTAACCTTTCGGAGGAGCATCGATCCGATGACAGAGCAGAAATGGTGGAAAGAAGCGGTAGCCTATGAGATTTACCCCCGCAGCTTTATGGATTCCGACGGCGACGGCATCGGCGATCTGCCCGGTGTCACCTCCCGGCTGGATTATCTGAAGGAGCTGGGGGTGGATGTGATTTGGCTCTGCCCCATGTACCGCTCCCCCAATGACGACAACGGCTATGATATTTCCGACTACCAGGCGATTATGGAGGAATTCGGAACCATGGCCGATTTTGACCGGCTGCTGGCGGAAGCCCACAGCCGGGGCATGCGCCTGATTCTGGACCTGGTGGTCAACCATACCTCCGACGAGCATCCCTGGTTTGTGGAGTCACGCTCCAGCCGCGGCAATCCCCGGAGGGATTATTATATCTGGCGGGACGGCAAAAACGGGGCCGAGCCGAATAACTGGGAAAGCATCTTCAGCGGTCCGGCCTGGGAATATGACCAGGGGACCGGCCAGTATTACATGCATATTTTCTCCCGAAAACAACCGGATTTGAACTGGGAGAATCCCGCCATGCGCCGCGAGATTTATGCCATGATCAATTGGTGGCTGGACAAGGGAATCGACGGCTTCCGGATCGACGCCATCACCCATATCAAGAAGGTGCCCGGGCTTCCCGATCTGCCCAACCCGGATAAGCTGCCGTATGTCAGCTCCTTTGAGGGCCACCGGAACCGGGAGGGGATTCACGAGTTCCTGCGGGAGCTGACCCGGGAGACCTTCGACCGGTACGATATTATGACGGTAGGCGAGGCGGGAGGGGTGCGGATCAGGGACGCCCGGCAGTGGGTAGGCGAGGAGCCGGGGAAATTCAATATGATCTTCCAGTTCGAGACCAACAATTTGTGGGAAAAGGGACCCCGCGGCTCCTTCGACCTGATCCGGTACAAGGAAGTGATGACCGGCTGGCAAAAGGCTTTGGAGGGGCATGGCTGGAACGCTCTCTTCTTGGAAAACCATGATTTGCCCCGCTCTGTCTCCACCTGGGGGGATGACGGGAGGTACCGGAAGGAATCGGCCAAGGCGCTGGCGGCGATGTTTTTTCTGATGCAGGGCACGCCCTTTCTGTATCAAGGGCAGGAAATCGGGATGACCAATGTGCGTTTTGAATCCATCGAGGAGTACAACGATGTCTCCGCCAAAAACCTCTACCGCATCCAGCGGGAAAACGGGGTCAGCCATGAGGAGATTATGGCGGGCATTTGGAAGAATGGCCGGGACAATTCCCGCACGCCCATGCAGTGGGATGACAGTCCCCATGGGGGTTTTACCGCCGGAACGCCATGGCTCAAGGTCAACCCCAACTACCGGGAGATCAATGTGCGGGAGGCTATGGCCGACCCGGATTCCATCTACCACTTCTACAAGAAGCTGATCCGTCTGCGCAAGGAGCACCCGGTGGCGGTGTATGGCGCTTACGACCTGATTCTTCCGGAGCATCGGCAAATTTATGCCTATACCCGCACTCTGCAGAGGAATCGGCTCCTGGTGGCGGCCAATCTGTTTCCGACGGATGCGGTCTGTACCCTGCCGGACAGCATCAGCATGATGGGCCTGGACGCCCGGCTTCTGCTGGCCAATCTGCCGGTTTCCGCGGCGGCCTCCAATACCCGGGAGCTGGCTCTCCGGCCTTATGAATGCCGGGTCTATCTGCTGCAGACCCAGGAGTGAACCTGGAGGAACCCCGGGGCATCCTCACTCGGCGTTCGGCGGGGATCTGGGGGTGGCGCAGCCGGAAGGGGCGGCGGATGAGGCTGGAGGGAAATTAGAGGAGCTTAAGGGCGAAAAACAAGTGAAGGGACGGCTGAGGCCGTCTCTTTTTTTGTTGGGCTGTGGGCGGATGCGCGGCAGGTCGGTACCGATGTCCCATGGAGCGGTGGTTGCAGGCGGAATTTCTGCTCGTGCAGGCGAAAATCCAATGGTTGCGGACAGAGGGGCCGTTATTTTGCGCATTGGGACCCTTTTTGGATTTTCGCGGCCAGGCGATCCGTTATTTTGCTCCGGAAGCATGGACAACCTCTGATTTTTCAGGTTTAACGGATTCTGTGTCCGCTCCGGAGAAAAAAGGGGGATTTTAGGGAAATAACGGAACCAGGGTCCGTATTAATGAGACGTGTGGCGCAGAAGCAGGGAGTTCGGGAGATGCCCGTTGAGGGATGAATCCCCGGGAAGGGAACAGACAGGCGGTTTTCTTGCGGTGAAAAAACAAAAAAACCGATGAACGCGTCATCGATTACCGGAAAAATACAGTAGGAAAGAGAACTCGCGTTCTCTCAACTTTCATTATAAATATAGTATGGCATACAAGGGGTGAAAAATCAAGGATAGCTGCGAAAAAAAGAGCGTTTCCGCTGTTTCCCCCGGTGAGTTGGCGGATGGGCGGATGGTGAGGGCTTCTCCCGGCCTTTTCCAAAAGCCCCATAGCATGATACGGTATTGCAGCAAAGGAGGGCGGATCATGCAGATCATTATGGAGGACATTCGCAAGGGCTTCAAGGTGTATCGGCGGCCGGAGGGCAAGTGGGGGCTGCTTCGGGGAGCGTTTATGCGGAATGTGGAGAAGGTGGAGGCGCTGGCGGGAATCAGCTTTTCGATTCGGGAGGGGGAGCTGGTGGGGTACATCGGCCCCAACGGCGCCGGAAAATCCACCACGGTGAAGATTATGAGCGGGATTCTGACGCCGGACAGCGGGAGCTGCCGCATTATCGGCAGGACTCCTTGGAAGGAGCGGGTGGCCCATGTGTCGCAGATCGGCGTGGTGTTCGGGCAGCGCTCCCAGTTGTTCTGGGATGTGCCGGTGGCGGATTCCTTCGATGTGCTGAAGGATATGTACGGCATTGCCGCGGCGGATTACCGGGCACGGCTGAACCAGCTGACCGGCGTGCTGGGGGTGGACAGTCTGCTGCAGACGCCGGTACGGCAGCTGTCGTTGGGGCAGCGGATGCGCTGCGAGCTGGCGGCGGCCCTGCTTCACCGCCCGCGGATTCTGTTCCTGGATGAGCCAACCATCGGATTGGATGCCGTATCCAAGCTGGCGATCCGGGGATTCCTGAAGGAGGAGAACCAGCGCAACGGCGTCACCATGGTGCTCACCACCCATGACATGGACGATATGGAGGCATTATGCCAGCGGGTAATGGTGATTGGCCGTGGACGGCTCTTGTATGACGGGAGATTATCCGGCCTTCAGGAGAGGTATGCGCCGGAGGTGGTTATGAAGGTAAACACGGATGAGATGATTGCCGCCATGTACAATGACTTGGCATTGGTGTAGGAGGGAATGTTCGATGCTTGCGATGCAAACCTGGAGAGCGTGCCGCTCTCTTTTTCGCGTCCGGATGGCGGAGGGGCTGCAGTACCGGGTGGCTGCCCTCTCCGGGGTCATGATCAGTGTGTTTTGGGCTATTATCGAGTGTGTGGTATATACGGTTTTTTACACCTATAGCCGGGATGGAGCATGGAACCATAACGGCTTTGGGTTGGAGCAGACAATCTCTTATGTCTGGCTGGCGCAGGGGATTTTTTTCTTCCAGGCCATGAGCATCGACAGTGAAATTCTAGTCAAGATCAACAAGGGGGATGTGGCTCTGGAGCTGTGCCGCCCCATGGATCTCTATCTTCATTGGCTGGTGAAAAGCGCAGCCGGCAGGCTGGGGATCAATTGGCTGCGGGGGCTGCTGACCATCGTGGCTGGGCTTCTGATGCCGGCAGGCTATGCCCTGTCCCGGCCTGCTTCCGCAGGGGGGTTCCTCCTCTTCCTGCTGACGGTGGTGCTGGCTTTTCTCCTGTGCTCCGCCTATGCCATGCTGGTTACCGCCGTCCGGCTGAATATGACATGGGGGGATGGTCCCTTCTATATGCTGATGCTGTTGAGCGGCATATTGTCGGGGACCTATCTGCCGCTCCGGCTGTGGCCGGACAGCATGCAAACCTTCCTCCGCCTGCAGCCCTTCGGCGGCTTTACCGATCTTCCCTTGCAGCTGTATACGGGCAGTCTGGCGCCGGAGGCGGCGTGGCTGGGGATAACGCTGCAGCTGTTTTGGATCGCTGTTTTTGTGATTGTTGGCCGGATGATCATGAACAGCCGGCTTAAGCATCTGATTATCCAGGGAGGGTGAGGCTGATGGAGGCCAAGGTTTATTTCAAGCTGCTGCGCCTGCATCTCCTGAGCGGGATGGAATACAAGGGCTGGTGGCTGATGCTGATTCAGGTGGGCTTTGTGGTGGTGACCGATCCCCTGTCCACGGTGCTGCTGTTTTCCCGCTTCGGCAGCATCGGGGAGTGGTCGGTGGAGCGGATTATTCTGATCTACGCCCTGGCGGTATCCTCCTTCGGGCTGGCGGAGAGCTTATGCCGGGGGTTTGACTCCTTCCCCTGGTCGCTGCTGCGCTCGGGGGATTTTGACCGGGTGCTTCTGCGGCCGCGGTCGCTGTTTATGCAGGTGGCGGCCTCCCGGTTCCACCTGCACCGCCTGATGCGCCCGGTTACCGGGATCTGCGCTATTCTTTGGGCGCTTGCGCGGATGGACGTGCCGCTTTCCCTGCGGAACGCGGCGCTGCTGCTTTCGGCGTTGGCCGGAGGGACCATCATGTACTGCGGAGTGTTTGTCCTGACCTCCGGTGTGGCCTTTTTCACCATTAAGGGTCTGGACTGGATTTACATTCTCACCAATGCCAGCTACCAGGTTACCCGCTGCCCCGAGCCCTATATGCCGCGGATGCTGAAGGGCATGTTCCTGTTCCTGCCGCCGGTGCTGCCCGTGAGCTTCTATCCTGCTGCGGCTATCTGCGGCTGGGGGTATCCGCCGTGGACGGGGTGGCTTCCTTTGCCGGCCGGCCTGGCCTTTATGGCGGTGTCGCTGGCTGTCTGGCAGGTAGGCGTCCGCCATTATCAGAGCACGGGGAGCTAGAAGAACAGTACAGGCATACGCCGGGAAGCCCGCGAAATGCTGCCCAAGGGTTGCAGTGCAGGGCACAGACTGCTCCCTGCAGCCCCGGCGCATTGCGGGTCGCTGACGGTGGCCGCTGCACCGGCTTCCCTCAGCCCCCTATGGCGCCCGTATTCCATTTAAACGGTGAATTCTTCAATTTGGTATAGTCCTCGCCCCAACTTCTCTTTATAATGATAATGATAATCAATATCATATCGGGTTTGAAAGAGAGGGGGACAAGGCTATGGAGCTGTCTGAACATCCTGCATCCGCTTCAGATGCGGGCTTGGAGCAGGAACTGTTCCTGTGGGAGCATGCTGTTGTGTCCGTAGCGGACATCCGCCACTACCGGTTCGATCCGGGCAGCGGGTTCCGGGATTACCAAACGCCCGCAGGGATGCTTCTGTATGTCTCCGGTGGAAGCGGGCAGGTGTGGCTGGACGAGGTGCCCTACCACATGAACCGGTTTGGGCTGTTCCACGGCGGGAAAGGCACCAGGCTGTCCGTTGTTCCCGCCGCCTATCCGCTGGAATGCTACATCGTGCTGTACAAGGCCAGACTGCCCCTGACCGGCAAGCGCGGATGGAAGCGTATGCCGGAGGGGGTCAATCCCTTTGGCCGCCAGTATGGCCTCTGTCCGGAGAATCCCCTGCTGTTTGCCGGACAATTGATGCGGATGCATGAGCGCTGGCGGTCCGCCTCCCCCTGGCGGCGGCTGTATGCCAAAGCATCCCTTCTTCAATTGGTCTGCGAGGCCTACGAGGAATTAGCCTCCAATCAAGGCGCCATGCTGCAGCCGGATCTTGTGGCCATGGCGAGACGTTCCATATCGCAGCATTACCATGAGCCCCTCTCCATCCAGGAGCTGGCCAACATGCTGCATATCAGCTACAGTCATTTGCACCGGATGTTCAAGCAACAAACAGGGGAAAGCCCCCAGGACTATCTGATCCGCAAACGGCTGGAGGCGGCCAAGCGACATCTTGCCGGCAGCCCCGGCTCCATGAGGGACATTGCTTTGGCCTGCGGCTTCAACGACGAGCATAATCTGATCCGCACCTTCAAGAGCAGGACGGGCATGACGCCGGGGGAATACCGAGAGAAAATGTCCATGAAATGGAGAGATGGCGGCATTGGCCTTGCCGGGACAGGTCTTTATACTGATGGGAGAATTGAGGGACAATTCAAACTTCAGCATAAAGGAGACCATACCATGCGAACCAAATCGAAAGCGAATCTGGTCCTGACGGCAGCGCTGGGGCTTACGCTGATCCTCTCCGCCTGCGGTGGAGCAGGGGCGGATACGGGAGCGGCAGGTTCCTCCTTGCCGTCGCCTGTTTCATCGGAGCAGGCTGCAAAAGCGCCTGAGTCGGGCACCCGGATCGTAAAAACGGTGAAGGGGGAAATTGAAGTGCCTGCCCATCCGCAAAAAGTAGCTGTTAACTGGTATCTGGGGGACGTCTGCGCATTGGGCATCAAGCCTGTAGCCTTTTCCGGCTGGAAGCAGGAGACCATGCCTTTCTACCAGGAGCTGGACGGAATCGAAGCACTGAAGCCGTGGGAAGCGGAGAACATCATGACCTTCGAGCCGGAGGTCATCGTCACCTATAAAGCGGAGGAATTCGATAAGCTCTCCAAGGTGGCTCCTGTTATTGTGATAGAAGAAAGCCTTTCCCCCGAGGACCGGCTCCTGTTTCTGGGACAAGCGCTGGGCCGGGAGGCGGAGGCCAAGGCGGTGGTGGAGAACTTCCACAAAAAGCTGGAGGAGGCAAAAATCAAGCTGACCTCCAACCAGTTTGCCGACAAAACCTTCAGCATCATGGAGGACTGGGGACCATCGGGAGAATGGAGCGGTGTAGCCTATGAAACCGGGTCACGGGGCGGCACGCTGGTCTATAAGTATTTGGGGCTGAAAAAGCCCGCAAAGCTGGAGGAGCTTATTGCCAGCAACAAAAAAGGGCGGGCGACGCTGAGCTATGAGGTAGCCCATGAATATTTCGGGGATTATATCCTCTGGTTCCGCCAGGAAGGAAAGGAATCCGAGTATGCCAAAACGGATATTTGGAAGAGCATTCCTGCCGTTGCCCAAGGGCGTGTTCTGGAGATTCCAGGGAACTATCAAGGGCTGTTTTATTATGATGATGTGGGCAGCCTGACAGGGCAGCTGGCATATATTCAGGACAAGCTGGCCGCCTTGGTGCAGTAGTCTTTACCGGATGGGTGAAAAACATGAATCAGCAGCAACAGCAGGAGCCGCTCCGCCGGAGCGCCAGTGCGGTCGGGTATAGCTTGTTTATGGCGGCGGGAGCGGCTCTTTTGCTCCTGTCTGCCGCAGCCTCCATCTCCTTCGGCGCAGCGGAAATGAGCCTTGCGACGGCCTGGCGCGCGGTCTTTGCGTTTGACTCCGGCATTACCGAGCATCAAATCATTCACACCCTGCGCTTTCCGCGGACCGTAGCCAACGCCATGGTGGGCACCAGCCTGGCCGTCTGCGGCGCCGTCATGCAGGGCACCACCCGCAATCCTCTGGCCGATTCCGGCCTGATGGGCATCAGCTCCGGCTCCGGCTTTGCCATTGCCTTATGCCTGGTATTTCTGCCGGACAAGACCTATCTGCAGATGATGCTGTTCGCCTTTGCGGGCGCTGCCTTGGCTACAGGCATTACCTATTTTGTCGCCTCTCTGGGCAAACGGGGCATGACTCCCCAGCGTCTGGTTCTGGCGGGGGTCTCCATCTCCATGATGTTCGGCGCCTTCAGCTCCTATCTGACTATCCGCTACCGGCTGGGCCATGCCATGGCCTATTGGTCTGCCGGCGGCACGGCCGGGGCCAAGTGGGCGGAGCTGGCTCTGGTGGCCCCCTTCTTCGCGGCGGGAACGGCTGCGGCCCTGGCGCTGGCCCCTTCCGTCACCCTGCTCAGCCTGGGGGAGGAGGTGGCTGCCGGTCTGGGCCAGCGCACCACGCTGGTCAAAGGGGCGGCCACGGCAGTTGTGCTGGTGCTGACCGGTCTGTCCGTTGTGGTGGTGGGGCCCGTAGGATTTGTCGGGTTGATTATCCCCCATATTGTACGGTACCTGGTGGGTGTGGATTACCGCCGGATCATTCCCGCCTGCGCCTTGTATGGGGCATTGTTCGTCGTGGCTGCCGATCTTCTGGGACGGATGGTGAACCGCCCCTATGAAACACCGCTGGGGATTATTTTTGCGGCGGTAGGCGTCCCGTATTTCCTCTACCTGGCCCGGAAAGAACGGAGGGAAGCAGTATGAGGAGCCTGACAGCTAAAAAAAGCGGAGGCTTTGCCCCGGTGCGTGGCATCGGAATCATTGTGCTGCTGGTGATCCTGGTGGGGGCGGTGGCGGTCATCAGCATCAATTCGGGCAAGATGGGATTGGCCCCGGGCGAGGTGCTTCAGGTGCTGCTGGGCAACGGAACCGCCCGGCAGCAGGTGATTGTCTTCGACTTCCGCTTGCCCCGGATTGTGCTGTCCATTCTGGTGGGCATCGGCATGGGGGCCTCCGGCTGCATTATGCAGAGTCTTCTGAGAAACGACATGGCAAGCCCCGGAACCCTGGGGATCAGCTCCGGCTCGGGCTTGTTTGTAATCCTGGTCATCGCCGGGTTTTCCCTGGATGGGGTGTCGTCGGCGCTCCTGCTGCCGCTGCTTTCCTTCGCAGGCGGTTTGACGGCGGCGGCGCTGATTTTTCTGCTGTCCAACAGCCGGGGACGGGATATTTCGCCGACGCGGCTGATCCTTACCGGGGTGGCCATCGGCAGCGGCTACAGCGCATATACCCTCCTGATTACATTGAAGCTGGACGAAAACCAGATGGAGTTCGTCCAACGCTGGATGGCGGGAAGCCTGTGGGGAGATGATTGGCGGTATCTGGCCGTTCTGGCCCCGTGGGTGCTGGCGCTTACAGGCTATGCGCTGTTTAAGTCCAGGATGCTGAATGCCATCCGCCTGGGCAACCAGACGGCTGCCGGACTGGGGGTGGCAGTGAAGCGGGAGTTCATCGGCCTGTCTCTGGCGGCGGTGGCCTTGTCCTCGGGAAGCGTAGCGGTGGGCGGAAATTTCTTCTTCGTAGGCATGATTAGCCCCCACCTGGCCCGGAGACTGGTAGGGCCCAACCATAAGATACTGCTGCCGGCGTCCTCCCTGACGGGAGCCTTGGTGGTGCTGCTGGCGGATACCATTACCCGCACGGTAAGCATGGGGACGGATGTGCCCACGGGAATTGTGATTACCCTGCTCAGCACACCTTACTTTTTGTATCTGTTGGCCAAATCGGATTAGGTTGTTGTGCAAATATCTTCACAGTTAGCTGATGCTTAAGCGTCAGCTTTTTTTTCGTATCCGTATCCCTAAGCGAGTTCAGGAAATATTAAGAAACCTTTTCATTCACCCAACCGTACATGAATATGTATGCCCTTTTTATGTCCGTTTTTTAGGGCGGTGGTCCGGATTGTTCGGGATTGTTCGGAATACGCCCGGTTTAGCCCAGGATGCGACATACATGCCGCAGAGGTTTGTCCCCGGCAGACCGGGTTTTGGAAAGAAAGGATGGCGGTTATGCTTCGAGTGGAACATTTGTCTCACTCCTTCTTAAGCGGGAGTGAAACGACGCAGGTGCTTCAGAACATCCATTTTCGGGTGCAAAAGGGGGAGATGCTGGCTCTGCTGGGCAGCTCCGGGTCCGGCAAATCCACCCTTTTGAACCTGATGGCGGGACTGATGAAGCCAACAGAGGGGAACATCTACATAGCCGGCGAGAACATCGTGAAGATGAACGAAAGCCAGCTGGCGGAATTCCGCAGATATCATATCGGCTTTATTTTTCAGGCATACGAGCTTATTGCCAATTTGACGGTACGGGAGAATGTGGAGCTGCCGCTGATCTTTCAGTCCATCCGCCCTTCCGTCCGCAAGCAAAAAGCCCTCTCGCTCCTGGAGCAGGTGGGCATTCCGGAGAAAGCGGAGCTGTTTCCCTCGCAGCTGTCGGGGGGCCAGCAGCAGCGGGTGAGTATCGCCCGTTCGCTGGTGACGGAGCCGTCGGTTATTTTTGCGGACGAGCCCACAGGCAATTTGGATACCCGGACAGAGGAGGAAATCATCACGATTCTGAAAAGGCTCAACAACACTCTCTCCACCACCTTCATTATTGTCACCCACGAGCATGAGGTGGCGCGGCATACCAAGCGCATTCTCACTCTGCGGGACGGCTGCCTTCAGGATACGGAGGGGGCCAAGGCGGCGGCCGGAGGTGAGGAAGCATGAGAATCAGGGATATTCTGCGGCTGTCCTGGGATCAGGTGAAGCGCCGGAAGGTGGTTACCGGCCTGTGTGCGGCAGGTATTTCCATCGGCTGCGCAGCCATTGTGGTCGCCATGAGCGTGGGGGATTCCGCCCAGAAGTATACGGAACAGGAAATGAACCAGTTTTTCAAAATGGATGAAATTACAGTCAGGGCCAATTCCGGTGTATCCGCACCGGGGGGCGGTTCCCAGATCAGCGCCGAAATGCTGGAGCAGGGCAAGCTGACCCGGCAGAAGCTGGATCTGATCCGCCAGTTCCCCCATGTTTCCGCGGCGGCGCCGTTTGTGGAGCTGGGCCATTTGCAGATGGTCACCAACGATAACCGGACCTCCTATGTGCAGGTGATCGGCACCCAGCTGGAATCCTTAAGCAAGTTCGGCCATAATTTTGCCCAGGGCGGGCCAACGGATACCTCCGGCGCCATTGTGCTCAATTATGGAGCTACTCTGGGGCTGAATGATCCGGAGACTCTGGACAATCTGATCAAGCAGATTTCCCGCAACCCCTATGATGACAACCTGATGGACCAGTACCGCAAGCTGCAAAAGACCCCCTCGGAGCTGTATCAGAGGCAGGTGCAGCTCAAGGTTTCCACAGGGGAGGCGGGCAAGGTGCGGACAAGCTCGCCCCTCCGGGTGGCCGGCATTCTGAAGCTGCCCCAGGGAAGCAGCGCGGATTCCGCCCAATATGACAAGAAGATTTATGTATCCATGGAGACGCTGCAGATGCTGCGGGAGGAGCTGTACGATACCTCAGGTTCCGCCAATTCATCGGACAGCTATGAGACGGCAACGGTCAAGGTGGACAGCCAGGATGTGGTGGAAGCGGTGGAGAAGCAGATTCAGCGGCTGCGGGTCAATACCCAGACCAATCTGAACCAGCGGGAGATGGTGGCGGAGCAGTTCGCCATTATCAAGATGGTGGCTATGGGCATCGGTGTTTTTATCCTGATTATTGCCTCCATCTCGATTATTGTGGCGATGACCATGTCCACCTACCAGCGCCGCCGGCAGATCGGCATCATGAAGGTGCTGGGGGCCAATCTGGCGCAAATCCGCAACATGTTTATTGTGGAGGCGGCGCTGACAGGGCTGTTGGGGGGAATGCTCGGCATCCTGTTTTCCTATTGGGTGGTCTGGGGACTCAACATGCTGATTATGTCGGTATCCGAGGACAAAACGCCGGTAATCTTCATTCCGCTGGCGACGATCCTGATTGGCATGACCTTCGCCATCATGACCGGGGTGCTGTCCGGGCTGTACCCGGCGGTGAGCGCCTCCAGAACCGATGCGCTGACGGCTATCAAGCGCGACTAGCGCTATAGAGGGCGGGAACCAAGTTATTTCCAGATTGAAGGGAGAAAGCGTCAGATGAAGAGCATACGCAAGAAGATCAAGTGGGTGATTCTGGGGCTTGTGCTGATTGGCATAAGCGCGGTTTTATACATACAGTCCCATCCTGCGCCCCAGGCCAACCCGGCAGGTTCGCAGCAGGCCATTGTCTTTACGGCGGCCAAGGAAACGCTGATCAACAAGGTAGAGGTAAAGGGAAAATCCCTGTACCAGCAGGAAACCATGGTATACGCGCCATTCGGCTCGCGGGTGTCGGAGTGGGTGGCGGCAGACGGGCAGCAGGTGCAGGCAGGAGATGTGCTGTTTAAGCTGGACGGCTCCGATCTGCAAACGGAAATTCTCAAGGAAGAGGCCTCCATCCGCAAAACAGAGCTGGAATCGGAGCTGGCCCGCTATGCCGGAGAGGTGAAGGAGGCAAATCTCGGCACCGGCACCAGCGAGACAGAGCGGGTGGATGCGCTGACGTCGAGAGAGACGGCCCGGCTGAACCGGGAGCTGACCGAGGTCAACCTGGACATGCAGCGCAAGGCGCTGGAGGAGAAGCGGGAGCGGCTGGCGGATGCCGATTATCAATCTCCTGCGTCGGGGATTTTCCTGTATGAAAGCACCGCCAAGAAGCCCCATGCGGTGACCGAGAACCAGTATGTGGGCAAGATTGTGCAGCTGGATCAGCTGCAGATGCTGGCGCTGGTAGGGGAGCAGGATGTGTTCCGGATCAAACCCGGCATGCCTGTGGAGGTTAAGCTGACTGCGGTGAAGGATATGACCCTGAAGGGCAAGGTGGAGAAGGTCTCCAAATTCGCCAAGACGGGCACGGATGAAAGTACCTTGAACCAGCTGGCCCAGTTCGAAGTCATCATTTCCCTGGAAAAAAGCGAGTACCTGATCGCGGGCTTGTCCTTAAGCGGCGAGATTGAAACGGAGCGCAAGGAGGACGCGCTGGTCATCCCGGCCATGGCGATTGTCCGCGAGGAAGGCAATACCTATGTCCTTCTGGACAAAGGCGGCGGGCAGACGGAGAAGAAGCAGGTCAAAACCGGCATGGAGACGCCGGAAAAAATCGAAATTCTGGAAGGGCTGCAAGCGGGAGATGTTGTAGCGCTGCCATAATTCATCCCCCAAAAGTGAAGTAGTGGCTGCACAGCGGAATCCGTAATGCTAATCCCCCTTCGGAGAAGAAATGTCCGGCGGGGGATTAGCATTGCGGAAAAAGCCAAAGCATGATACTATTTACTCGTGTAAATGAAGAGGCCACCGGTTTACTCAATCGTGTGGCCCTCTCATTGAAGAAAATTTTACTCGAGTAAATAAGGGAGGCTACTGTAAATGAGAACGCTTGAGCAGCATTATGATGTTGCCGTCATCGGAGGCGGTCTGGCCGGTTTTTGTGCGGCAGTGGCGGCAGCCCGGCATGGGGCCCAAACCTGCCTGATTCAAGACCGTCCCGTATTCGGAGGCAACAGCTCGTCGGAAATCCGGGTGACGCCCCACGGCGCGGCCTGCTTCCATGCTTATGCCCGGGAGACGGGGATTATTTCCGAGCTGTTGATTGAAGAGCGGGCGCGCAACCATGAGATGATCCTGGAAAACGGCTGGACCAACAGCGTTTGGGATATGGTCATGTATGATATGGCGGTAAACACCCCAAATCTTACCTTCCACGTGAATACTCCCGTTTCCCGGGTAGAGATGGACGGCAAGCGGCGGCTTCGGGCGGCAGCCGGTATTGTGAACAACGCGGAAACGGAAATTGTGGTCAGCGCCGGCACCTTTATCGACTGCACCGGCGACGGTGTTGTAGCTGATCTGGCCGGCTGCCAATGGCGGATGGGCAGCGAGGGCCGGGATGAGTTCAACGAGCCCCATGCCCCGGTCTCGGCCAGCAAGGATACCATGGGCAACTCCATTCATTTTAAAGCCAAGGATATGGGATATCCGGTGCCCTTCGAGGCTCCCGCCTGGGCGGTGAAGTACGACAGCCCGGACTTTTTCTATAAGCAGGGCCGTCCCCCTTACGATATCCGCGGCGGTTACTGGTGGCTGGAGATCGGCGTACCCTGGGACACCATTCATGACGCCGAGAATATCCGGCATGAACTTACCCGCCATACCTTGGGCGTGTGGGACTGGATCAAGAACAAGGACCCGGAAACCCGGGAGCTGGCGGCCAATTATGCCCTGGACTGGATCGGTCAGGTGCCCGGCAAACGGGAATCCCGCCGGATTATCGGCGAATATTTTATGACCGAGCATGATGTGATGAACCGCAAGGTGTTTGATGATGAGGCAGCCTTCGGCGGTTGGTTCCTGGATTTGCATACGCCGGGCGGACTGCTTGCGCCCACCAGCGAGCCCAATTCCGCCGCAGGCTATCAGGGCGATTACAATGTGAAGAGCTATTGCGGCCCCTACGGCATTCCCCTTAGCATCTGTTTGTCCAAGGACGTGGACAATCTGATGATGGCCGGACGCAATGTCAGCGTCACCCATGCCGCCCTTGGAACAGTGCGGGTTATGGGCACCACCGCCCTGATGGGCCAAGCGGTAGGCACGGCGGCTGCGCTGGCGCTTCAGGAGAAGCTCCCTGTGAAGAAGTACGCCGCTTCCCACAGCGCCAAGCTGAAGCAGGTTCTCCTGCGGGACGGCTGCTATCTGCCCAACAACAGCAACCAGGACCCGGACGATCTGGCCCGCCGGGCCCGCGTCAGCGCCAGCAGCGAAGCGAAGCTGTACGGCATGGGACCGGATTTCCGCGATGCCGGAACCCGTCTTCTGAAGAGCTGGTCGGATACGAAGCCCAAGAAGCTGAGTTTGAACCAGGCGTCTGCTTTGCGTGACCGTCTGGATGTCCGCCGCGGCCAATGGATTGCCACAGGAGGCGGAGCTGTCCGCAAGCTGGCGGTATGTATTCTGAACACCTCGGATACGGAGCAAAAGGTGGGCGCCAAGGTTGTTCCGGTGGACAATCTGTGGGATTACCGCTGCAATACGGGAGATGTGCTTGCCTCCACCCAGCTGTCAGTGCTTGCCTCCACCCAGCTGTCAGTGCCTGCCGGCGGTCCCCACTGGATTGAATGGGAAGCGGGCATCGACGGGCTTGCGCCGGGTTATGTCCGCCTGGATCCGGGAGGTGGAGCTGACCTTCCCGGGGCATCTGCTGACGGAGTATCATAATTATCCGCCCTTCTACCGCGATCCCCAGTGCGCCAAGGATTACAGCATTCTGGCGGATGAAGGGGACGGCTTCCGGGAGGTTGTCCGGGTAACCGGCAACTATCAGCGCCACCGGAAGCATACCCTGGACGCGCCGGTCCGGGTTTCCAAGCTCCGGATCGTGGTCCACGCCACCAACGGCGATCCGTCCGCCGCCATATACGAAGTCCGCTGCTACTCGTAAGCAGTCGCAGCATAGCCTGGCCCGGCGTATGGAAGCGCCGGGCATTGGCTTGTTGCCGGCATCACAGAGTTGCATTTTCACCGGAAACAGCTAGACTTAGGATAAAGCAATCCTGGCCTGTATCATGCTTTAACGGGAAGCAGGAGAAGAATGCACGAAGCGGCAAGGAGAGGGGATATGGCAACTCGCAATGATGTGGCGCGGCTGGCAGGGGTGTCTGTGGCCGTCGTCTCGTATGTGCTGAACAATAAAAGCTTCGTCAAGGAAGAAACCCGCCGCAAGGTTCTGGCCGCTATGGAGGAGCTGGGCTATACGCCCAATCTGACAGCCCGCAGCCTGAAGACCCGCCGGAGCGGCCAGTTGGCGGTGCTGACTAATTTTATCGGCAATCCCTTTGAGGCGGGGATTCTTCTGCATCTGGAGGAGGCTGCCCGCTGGAAGGGCTATATGATTGCCTACCGGAGCTACGACCCGGACCGGGAGCCGGAGCTGCTGGCCCAATTGGCCGGCCGGGTGGACGGGATTATTCTGCTGGGGCAGAGCCTGGCGGAGGCCACCCTGGCTTCCTTCAGGAAGAAGGAAATCCCGCTGGTCTCCGTCATGTCTCCCGGGCAGCCTTGCTCTCATATCCACACGGTGGACCTGGATTGGACAGCCGCTTACCGCCAGGTGGCAGCTGAGCTTGTCCGCCTGGGGCACCGCCATATCGCCTACATGGGACATGGATGCCCGTCGGGCCCGCTGTATCCGCGTATGGGGGCGTTTGCGGCGGCCGTGCGGGAGGCGGAGGCTGCCGCCGCTGTGACGCTCCGGTGCGACTGGCTGGCTCTAGCTGTGGAAGGCCGTTATGAATCGGCCCGGGAGCATCTGCTGAAGCTTGCTGCGGAGCCGGGGTTCACTGCCCTGGTCTGCGCCAATGATTTAACTGCCATCGGAGCCTGCTCCGCTTGCCGGGAGCGGGGCTGGACGGTGCCCGGCAGGCTCTCCATCGTCAGCTCGGAGAATATCCTGATGGTCAGCGAAACCCATCCGCCCATTGCCACTCTGGATTATCCCCGGCAAAAAGCGGCGCATCAAGCCATGGAGCTTCTGATCCGGCTGATCGAGGAGCCCGGACATAAGGAAGCTTCTGGCTCCGGCGAAGCGGAAGCCGGAGCGGTTGCGGAGGAAATCCGGCTGCCGGCCACCTTTATTCCCCGGTCCAGCCTGGCACAGGCGCCACAGGTTCCCTAGCAGCTAAAAAGCCCCGTTGGTTTGCCGTATTGTACGGTAGGCCGGCAGGGCTTTCTTTTGTTGTACGTGGCGGACGTCAGCTTCTAAGGCCAGCAGAAGCAGAGAGGAAGACCGACAAACTGCGATTCTCTTTGCGAACAGCCAAAAAATCGGTCGAATGGAAAAAGGAAATTTTGAAAAGTAAGCCATAAGGAGCTTGACAAAATCATTTTCTAGATACATATTGTATCAAATTGTATTGAAAATGGCGTCTTTGTGGATACAATAAGTATCAAAAAAGCGATTATTAGACATATAGCTCAACAAAATGCAGGTTTATGAATCCAGTTTAGAGGAGGCAAGTTTGTATGATCAGAGAAGTCTTTTTTCTCAGGGCCATTGCTTGTTTAAGTATTGTGTTGGGCCATTCCATCTCCTCATCCTTGAACTGGTATCCCTTTCTGGGAGCGGAAAGCAAACTTGCAGTAGATGTCTGGAGAACGGTGACGGAGCTTTTGCTGTTTGGCACCCCGATGTTCGTGTTTATTTCTGCCTTGGTGCTGTCCCATGCTTATCCAAAGGGAACCCCCCAAGGGTTTCTGCTGAAAAGGACCAAGTACATCCTCGTTCCATACTTCATCATGGGGGTATTCTACGCAGCGCTTGCCTGCGCCATCGAAGGCGCCTTTGCCACATTGCCAGGAAAAATTTGGGACCATATCGTGCTGGGGCAATTTCATGGATATTTCATCGTGATTATTTTCCAATTCTATCTGCTTCATACTGTATTTCATAAAGTGATCAGGACTGTTCCCTTGAAGAAACTGCTGCTTTATTCATTGTTGGTGAATGCAGGCTATTTATTGGCGGTTGCTGTCCTCTGGAAAAAGGCCGCATTCCCGGTCAGCGTCTGGTGGCTGCCTTTCTCCGCCTGGATTTTCTATTATGTCCTGGCCTATCACGTTGGGCAAAATCTGGATTGGTACAGGCGGAAGCTGAGCCCGTATGGGCTTCAACTTGGTATTGGAAGTGTGGTTGCGGCTGTGGCGGTGCTTTTGTCGGCTCGGACCGGTATTTTCCCGTTTGGCTCTAAACGCGTGGATGTGCTGGTGTACACGGTGCTGCTCTGCTTTTTCATTTTTGGGCTGGCCTCCAGGGCGAAGCGGGTTCCCCGTTGGTTGGAAACGGTCAGTTCTTATTCTTTCGGCATCTATTGGCTGCATGTATTCTTTATTGCTGTCCTTCATAAGGCCTTTAAATTTCTGCCGCAAGGCCTTCGGGAGCATTCCAATCTATCGCTTTATATCCTGTACTTGTTCATAACGGCTCTTTTGCTGTCCATGGCCGCCACCTATCTGCTGACGCGCCATCCGGCCGGGGAGTTTATTGTAGGCAAGCTGGGCGTAAGGGTCTCCGGAAAGCGCGGGGGCAATCCGGCCCAGGGCCAAAATTTGACTGTGGCCAAATAAAGGGATATCTCCGGCCAGCGTAAAAACTGCAGAGCCGGGCTGGAACAATCCGGGCAATTATACAGTGAGCTGTATGCCGGAGTCAGGCAGGATGATTTCCCCGCCAAATTCGGCTGCCGCCTCTTCCTGGAGGACACTGATCTCCCCAAAATGGGGAAGATGGGACAGCACCAGACGTTTGGCCCCGGCCTTCGCTGCAAGCCTGCCCGCTTCCGCTGCCGTCATATGCCCGTAACGCGCCGCTTCCTGCCCGTTATAGAAGGAGCTTTCGGCGATCAGCAGATCCGCGCCCTCAAGCCAGGGCATCAGCGCTTCATTATAGCGGGTGTCGGCAGTATATACCAGAACCTTGCCCTCTGCTTCTAGCCGGGTTCCCAGGCAGTAGCCGTCATGGTCGGTCCGGAAAAAGCTCAGCCGCATTCCGCTCTCCTCCGCCAGAATAGTGGTATGGGAAATGCCTTCCGAATAAGTGCCCTTCATGTCCTTCAACGGCCAATCCCCGTTCTTCTCCCGCGGCAGCAGGATGCGCAGGGGCTTATCCCGCCGCATCAGATCCGAGTCAATCAGGCAGGCGTATTGCAGGCATCCCAGATCGGCGATGTGGTCATGATGGTGGTGGGAAATGACCACCGTGGAAAGACTGCTTAGAGGGATATAGCGCTGCAGGGCGCTTAAGGCTCCGCTGCCGCAATCCAGCAGAAAACGTTGGCCCCCCGCCTCCAGCAGGTAACAGGCGCTGGCTTCCCCTGCCGCGGGATACGCGCCCCATCGTCCGATAATCCGCACATTCATGGATTTGCCTCCTCTGACTTTGCGATACCCTTTCTGCCTAAAGAAGGGTTAGGCTGACAATAGCACTGCGAAAGCGGAAAAGCAATAAGCCGCGAGGGCCAATGTCCTTGCGGCTTTCCTTTTCAGCAGTCAGCTCCGCATGGGGGAGATTTTGCCACACGGAAATAGCTGAATTGTCGGAAACTTTGGTATAATGAGCCTAAGGAATGGAGTTGATCGATGTGGAATTGCTTGATCCGAGAGTGGACTTTGTATTCAAACGCATCTTTGGCAACGAAAACAACAAGGATGTGCTGTTGGCGTTCCTGAACCGGATATTCACCAAAGCCGGGGAGTCGCCGCTAACAGAGATTATTCTGATGAATCCCTATACCGACAAGGATGATCCACTCGACAAGCAGTCTATCTTCGACGTTTACGCAAAAACTGCGGAGGGCAAGCTGATTGACATTGAGATGCAGCTCTTCAACAAGTACGATATTGAGAACCGGACGCTGTTCTATTGGAGCAAGCGATACGCCAGTCAGCTTCAGGAGGGCGAGAAATACCAGGAATTGAAGAAGTGCGTCACCATCAATATTCTGAACTATGCCTTCCTGCCGAATGAAGAATACCATAATGTATTCCATCTCCGTGAAGACCGGACGTTGATACCACTTATAGATGATATTGAAGTGCATTTTCTTGAGCTGACCAAGCTGGATGATGCAATTCCAACGCAAGGCGGTTTGGAGAACTGGCTGTTGTTTCTCAAAGGCGTGGATACGACTCATTGGGAGGTGCTGAAGATGAATGAACCGGGATTGGAGAAGGCCATGGATACCCTGCAATACTTGAGCCAGGATTCGGAGGCCCGCCGCTTGTACGAGGCCCGGCAGAAGTATCTGCATGACGAAGCATCGATGCTCGAAGGGGCGAAGCAGGCTGGGATGAAGGCGGGCATGCAAGAAGGAATGAAAGCAGGAATGAAAGCAGGAATCAGGGGAGTGGCCAAGAATATGCTAGCACTAAATTTGGATATCGCCACCATAGCTAAAGCAACCGGATTGTCGGAGCAGGAAATACGTGCGTTGAAGAAATAAGCGAAGGGAGCTTCCAGATGCGGAGCTCCCTTGCTGTTTCTGTAGCTAAGCATCATAAAAAGAGACAACTCTCTTCCGGATTTACAACCCGTTAGATTGTTGTCTCTTGGTTTGAAACGGTGTCTGCCTCACATGAGGGGAAGAAAACCTTCACTTTGTAAAAAGTATCGAGACGACAGGATTTGAACCTGCGACCTCTTGCTCCCGAAGCAAGCGCTCTACCAAGCTGAGCCACGTCTCGTCATCTTGCGTCCGGGACAATCCCCGTGACAGCGACAAACACTATTATATCAAACCAACCGCGGAAGTCAAATGAAAATTTCAAAATTTATATCTGGCGTCCCCGAGAGGATTCGAACCTCCGACCTGCAGTTTAGGAAATAATTAACCTTCCTTGTCAGATAAAGTCATCTTTATTCTTTACCTTCAAGTATCTGTATTATACCCGGTTTGGTTGTTCATCTTCAACCATGTTTTGTAACGTCTTTTCAGTATTTTCGCCCCGTTCTGACCCCAACAAAGCGGGGTTGAACTTCTCCAACTTATCAGCAGCCACGCGGCTAATCTTTTCTGATTTGTGGGTGTAAAATTTCGATGTTGTTTCGAGACGGGCATGTCTTAACCGTTCTTGAATGGTTTTCATGTCCACGTTCTCCTCACGGAGTAACATGGCTGTTGTGTGACGCAGATCATGAAGCCGGATTGCCGGTAAATTTAATTTTGACCGCAGCCTGCTCCATTTAAGCGTTGGGGCATCAGGATATAGTGCTTTGCCATTGCCGGGATGAAACAGATATTGCTTCTCCGCTTCCTCCCAAGAGCCTTTTTCTTCAGCCTTTGCTTTATCCTCATTCCATTCGGCTTGGTAAGTTTTAAGTTCGTTCATATAAAATCCCGGCATGGGAACGAATCCAACCGATTCCTCTGTCTTTACTTCATCTTCAACAACTTCCCCTTCTTCATCAAAGGTAATTTGCTTTTCAATCCACAGCCCTCCATTGATAAAATCAACGTTAGTCCATTGAACGGCCAGCATCTCGCCGCGGCGAAAGCCTCCAAGAATCACGCCGATAAAATAAAGGCTCCAATGCCGCGGTTCCTCACAAAGCGCTAATATAACCTTCTTGGCTTCCTCAGTGCTGTAGGCCATCTTCCGTTGCTTCATTTCCCGTTTTTCTTGTCTGTCGGCTTTAGGACGTTTCACGCCTGTCATGGGATTGTTTTTCTCTGCGATGAACTTCCACTGTACAGCATGGTCAAAAATCGATTTTAAGAGGTTGTAAATGTTCAGAAGGGTATTTGTCGCCAGTGGCTTCTTGCGCTTGTCCTTGCGGCCTTCTGGCGTCTTAAGCTTGGTCATATACTTGACGATATGGATTGTCTTAATCTCGTTCAGAATCTTATGTCCAAATTCAGGTATAAGCTGGGCATCAATCTGAGCGTAATAATTTTTTCGCGTTCGACCGCCTAAGTTTCCTGCTGCATAGTTCTCTTTCCAAACCTCAACAAATTCTTTGAAAGTCATTCTGTTCGGCTTCACATATTCACCGTTTTCAACTTCCATCTGAAATTTGGCAAGCTCCGTGTTCAGATAATTGGCAAGTTTGCGCGGCGACTTCAGCAATTCAGGATCAACTGTAATCGGTTTTCTCTCCCGATTTCGCTTTCCTTCAGCATCGAATCCGTTGTAGACGGTCAAACGGTATTTTCCATTTCCCCGATCCTCAATATATGCCATCTTTTAAACTCTCCTTCCGTTCAAATTGACCTTGCGGCCTCTTTGGGCTGACAGCCATAGCAGTTTATTCAGCATTTTGAGCGTATCCGGGGAATGAGAGATGATACGGGGTTCAGGAATGGCCGGGAGAGTATCATTAATGCGCTGATTCTCTTCGCCCCTTCGGATACGGCTCATGATTTGTTTAAGGCGGCGTTTCACTAATGATTCAGGGAGCGCAAATTCTGTAGCCAATGTATAAAGCCCGTTGCCGGATCGCAGGCATTCTTCATACTCAACCAGCATGTAAAAGGGCATAGAGGCGTAAAGCTGGAATGTTTCGGCCTGTACCTCCTGCAATTGCGCCAAGCCGGGAGGAAGGAGCTTCTGATGGCCGACATGACGCAAGGGGTGGCATAGCTCGTGGAAGAAGGCTTCCCTTTGTTTGTCTACAGTGAGCAGCTTGTTCAGGAAGATAACGGAATACTGGCCGTCCTTCCAGTCTGCAAACGACGGTCCCATATAATACATGACATCAATGCCGAACAAAGCAGCTATCCGGTCAAGATTCATTTCATGCGGACTAAAAATGCCGTCTTGCTGGTACTTTTCGCTGATCCAGCTTTCAAGCTGGGTGGGATGGTACAAGTCTAGGGGCATGGTGGTTACCTCATAAAACAATTAGGAACACATGTTCTATTTTTGCATAAAAAGAAAAGCCCTTCAAGAAGGACTTTTAGAGATTAATCTAATCGCTTTAAAAATGTGCAGGAAGGATAATCTAAACAAACGTAAGCCTTTCCTACAGTGGTATTCCTAATATATGTATCCTTTCCACATTTAGGGCAGACTGGTCCCGATTCATATGTTTTATTTGGATTCAATGCTCCAGTCGTGTTAGAAGCAGGCATGTTTTTTGAAGGTGCGGCGGATGATGCTGCTACCAGTTCCCTAGCCGATTTGCCCTTAAATGATTTAGAAACCGGTTCAGGTAGAGGGTCCAATTTTTCTATTCTTCGCTCAAGCATTTGGATCAATTCATACCGTTCAATCAAACGAACATTGTTTGCTTCTGCAAGCCTTCTGGCTTGTGCGGTATAAGTATTATTTGTCACAACCCACGCATTAACAGCATCGTAGAAGTTGATAGCTGTAAATGCTTGCTGAACTGCTTCCAAACCAACGGGATTACTATAACATTTTGCCTGAATAACTGTTTTAACCCCATTTTTGGTAATTGTAAGATCGGCTCCATAATCGCCAGACTTCGGAGTTAAATAGACTTGATATCCCTGTGACTCAAATAAATCTTTTAAGCGCTCTTCAAAATCGTATCCATTCATTCTGTCTATTTCCAAGATTCCGGATCGTTTTATTCGTTCTTGTTTTCTCGTATTTGAGAATATTATTGTTGCCAGAACTAAACCAATAACAAGGCTTCCTGACAATACAGCAAACAGAGCAGAGTGAGTGAAATAATAAACCCCAAAGCCAATAAATAAGCCTAAGCCAACCCCGGCGGAAATTTCAACTTCCTCTTTATTACTCTTGTTTCGTCTTGCCATTCATGCTGCCTCCGTCTCATTTGTTTAGTCCCTTCATCTTCCTATATGCCTCCACAGCCGCGTCAGCGACAAACTGTTCTTCTTCCGAATATTTGCTTGCACCACCATAATAGGCACGACCGCTATCTAAACGATGATTCGGTGAAGTGGGATCATCAGTTCTGCCTAACAAATAATCTGTAGATATGTCTAATACATCTGCAATTAATGTCAATGTATCATGGGATGGTGCGCTATGCCCATTTTCATAATTACTAATAGCAGCTTTTGTTAGAGAAATTTTCTCTGCTAAGTCATCTTGAGTTAATTTTCTCTTTTTTCTCCACTTGACAAGGCGATCAGGCTGAAACAAAAAGACTCCCCCTTTTATGAAGGTACACTGTAATTTTACATCAGTTCATGATAATTTGATTTATTGTACATGAAACCTGTATTTAATCATTGACATACACTAATCTTGTACATATAATAGAGCCATGAAGTACAAGATTAATGTACAATTGGGGGTGAAAAGATTTGAAGAAAATGCAACTCATAGAATCAAGAAAGAAAAAGAAGCTTACACAGGAAGAACTCGCAAAAATCCTTGGTTACTCTAAATCCACAGTGAGCAATTGGGAAAACGGATATTCTAATCCCTCTTTGCAAGATGCATTAAAAATTTCAAGAATTCTTGAAAAAGATATTGACTATCTTTTCTCAGGTCTTTTAGTACACTAATCTTGTATATAAGGGAGGGGTGCATATGAATACGGTCAACCTCATTGAAGCTTTAAAAAGTGATATTAGTTCAGGGCTGGAAAAGTCCCTGATTGAGAAGCTTACCCCCATTATTAAGCAGAAGCTGTATGCCAATGTCTTCGACCTCAAGGAAGCTGCCCAATACCTGAAGGTATCTGAAAGCACTTTGCGGCGGATGATTGCTGAGAAGGAAATTCCCTTTTTCCGCATTCGCGGACAACTGTTTTTCCGCCAGGCTGACATTGATTGCTGGATTGAGGCGCAGGTGGTTGAGAACTCGAAAGTTTCAGGCTAAAGGAGAATCGCCTTATGAGCAAAACTAAAAAACTGAATCAAGCGGCATTTGAAATCGAAGTGGCTATTTCAAGATTGAAATGCGCCAAAAGCTTGTTGCTGGCGAGTCGTAGCTCTGAGCATATGCCCATTGCTCTGGTCATTGCCAATCTGGAAGAAAGCTTCGGAATCCTGACTGATCCCGAATGCACGCCGGAATTTTACCAAAATTAAAAGGGAGGCAGCGTCAATGAATGAAAGCAAGTATGTAATTAGCTCTTATAATCTTATGCAGAAAAGGCATATTGTCCTTGATGAAAATGCTGATGTTCAAATCACTCCGGAAGGAGAACGGCGCATCAAGGCGCTGTTTAACCGCATTAGTCCGGAGGAAAAAATTCTGCTGGATATCGCATTCTGCCAAGCTCATGAAATCCCCCCGAAATTATTTTGATTGGAGGAACAAGGGTTGGACTTCCAGCAGCAAGCCATTGAATACAGCCTGAGAGGATTTTCCGTCTTCCCGCTGCGCGCCAAAAGCAAAGTGCCTGCCCTGTCCAAAGCACAAGGGGGGTGGGAGCCTTACAGCAAGCAAGCGGCCACACAGGAGCAAATTAAACGTTGGTGGACGGACAAGCCTTATAACAATATCGGCATTGCGACAGGTTCCGTCTCCGGCATCATTGTACTGGACATAGATACTCCAGACAATCCGGGGGAGCCGGACGGGTATGTTTCCCTCCGCGTGATTATGGAGCGCTTCGGGCCATTGCCGGATACGATGCACACGAAAACCGGCAGCGGTGGTACGCATTACCTGTTTAAACATCCCGGTTATACAGTACCTAATTTCAGCATGAAAAAGACGATAGGCATTGACTTGCGGGGTGACGGCGGGTATATCGTGGCTCCTCCATCTGTCCATCCTAACGGCAACCGTTACGAGTGGTACGGCGGCTCCCAAATAGCGGATATGCCTAATTGGTTGTTGGAGCTTGCGGCTGACAAAAAGCCGGAATGGTTGAAGGAGCTTTTCCCGGATATGTTCCATACGCGCTCACAATCAAAGGACAGTCAAAGGCAGTCCGGTAAAGCTGCCAGTAGCGCCGCAGATATATTAAACCGTTGCGCCTTCTGCCAGCATTGCCAGCGTGAAGCGGCCAGTTTGAGGGAACCGGAATGGTATGCCATGATATCCAACTTGTCCCGCGCTCCCGGAGGCTCCGACCTTATCCATGAGTTGTCCAAGCCACATCCCGGCTACGACCCGGACAAGACTGCGGCCAAGATTGATCATGCGCTCCATCATGGCAAGCCCATCACCTGCCACTATATACAGCATAGTATTGGCTTCCAAGATTGTCCAGCGGGTGGCTGCGGCGTGAAGACGCCCATCGGGTTGCTGTATCCATCAGGGAAAGGCCCGGCCAAGGCATCAAATTCACGCCAAGCTGGAAGGGAGGAGAACACAAATGACAAGCAGGGCACGATCCGGCTGCCTAACCTCCCGGTCAAAGGCTTGATGCAGCCCAATAGCTGGAGCATAACGGAAAGCGGGATATGGCAGCAGCCGATGAGTGACGACCAGCCGCCAGTCCGGGTATGCCCTGTGCCGGTACTGTTGACCAAACGCCTTAAGAACATCGATTCGGATGAAGAGAAGATTGAAGTCGGCTTCCGGCGTGACGGCCGGTGGCAAAGCATCTGCGCTCCCAGGGCTACGGTGTTCAACCGGTCTGCTATTGTGGCTCTGGCGAATCAAAGCTTGCCGGTGACTTCCGAGAACGCCAAGCACCTTGTCCGTTATCTTGCGGACTTCGAGGGGGCCAACATGGACACGCTGCCGGTCGTGCAATCTGTCTCCCATCTTGGATGGGTAGGGCAAGACCGGTTCCTGCCGGGAGCCAGCGAAGGCATTCACTTGGACGTAGAGCTTGGCGGCACGTCTGCGGTAGCTGGCGGCTATCATACGGAAGGGACCCTTGCCGAATGGCGTTCATTTGTGGAGCCGGTCCGCAAGTATACCATTGCCCGGTTCACGCTGGCCGCATCCTTCGCCGCGCCGTTGCTGGTGCTGGTCAATCAACGGGTATTCGTTGTTCATAATTGGGGACCCAGCCGCGGCGGGAAAACAGCCTGCCTGAAAACAGCCCTCAGCGTATGGGGAGAGCCGGATACCATCATGGCTTCATTCAATGCAACCAAGGTGGGCTTAGAGCGGTTGGCGGCGTTCTATTGCGATCTGCCGCTTGGGATTGATGAAAGGCAGGTTGTCGGGGACAAGCAAGGCTTTGTGGAGTCGTTGGTTTATATGCTGGGGCTGGGCAAAGGCAAAGCACGGGGCAGCAAGGGCGGGGGGCTGCAAGCCTTCCAGAATTGGCGTACAATCGCTCTGACAACCGGAGAGGAGCCGCTGTCTACGGATACCAGCACACAGGGGATCAAGACGCGGACGCTTGAAATCTATGGCATTCCCATTGAAGACGAAGTTCTGGCCCGCAGGTTACACCAGGGGTTAGCCGCCAACTATGGTAGCGCAGGACCGGCCTTTGTTCGGCGGATCATGCAGGAGCTTGCCAAGGACCCTAATGCCTTCAAGGAGGATTACGCCACGATGCTGGCTGAATGGGAAAAGCGCAACGCGGGGCATATGGGTAGCCACCTGTCCGCCGTTACCACGGTTATGCTTGCGGATTACTACGCCAGCCGGTGGATTTTCGATGTGCCAGAGGAGCAAGCCTATGACGAAGCAATTGCCATGGCGGAACTGATCCTAGCCCAGCAGGAGACGGCGGCGGAGGCAGATGAAGGGTTCCGGGCAATGGAGTATTTCCGAAGTTGGTGCCATGTGAATGTTACCAAGTTCAACGAAACACCCTCTACCGAGTGGTATGGCTTGTTCCGAAATGGAAGGATATGTGTATTTCCCACCATTTTTGAGCGTGCTATGAAAGATGGAGGCTTCAATTCTCGCCGGATTCTGGCCGATTGGGCAGACCGAAATTGGATTGATTACGAAGTCAAACCCAGTGATGGAAAAAGACGGTTGAAGATTGGGGTAATGTTGAACAGAGAACGTTACACGGTCATATCTGTCCGCCTGATCTACTCGTTGCAAGAACAGAATGAAGTGACGTAAAAACTGCCGCTAGTGACGTAATTTTTGGTCGAGTGACGTAATGGTGACGTAACGGAAATCCAGTAGTGGCAAGGATTTATAGGCATATTACGTCACTTACGTCACTAAATGTGTAATTTCTCTCTATAGAGAAAAAAAGAATCTACAATAAAAATTTTAACAATAAAAGGAAAAATGCAACCACGATTTTAAGTAAGAGAAAAAATAAGGTATGTGTTTCAAAAAAGTGACGTAACAGAAAAATGGTCGAAAAATCCCCGCCGTTACTGGTTTTTATCAAAAAAAAATTACGTCACCATGAGTGACGTAGAACCAAAATCAACACCCAAAGGAGGTTTTACGCCATCGGCATAATTACAAAAAATGTTAAAACGTCAGCTTCGACGTCTCCCAACTTGGCGAGAATTTCAGAGCCATGCCGGGAACTGGATTTTTCCCCTGATGTGGACTGGAATCCCCGGTATGCGGCGCCGCAAAATCGCATTACACCAGAAGAACGGCGCGACAAACTTGCTTTATCAGAAGGGCTAATGCCGCTTATCTCCGGGGAAGACTACGAAGCCCAATACAGGCCCAATAGTCACGTGTTCCTGATGTTAATAGACGGGCGGTGGGCCGCGTGGAGAGAGACGTGGAGGGATACTGATGAATCCCCTCACAAGGGGAAGTCCGTGTCCCAGAAGGTCATTACAGAGCGTGAGATTAGCTTTGAAGCGGCATTAAAAAAAGCAAGCCGCTACCTAACTTATGTATCCAGGAGGTGAGACTATGAATCCCCGGAAGGAGACACACACAAGTTCAAACGGTAAATTGGTATTTGGTGTCGCCAGCTTTATCTTTTCCATTATTTGCTTGATTTTTTGCCTTGTATTCATGATTCTGGCTGTGAAGCTCTTTCTTGAAGCGAATCTTCTTGATGCTTTATTTGCGATTCTTGGGGCTATGGGAGTTTGGCACTTTGGTTACTTTGGGCTAATGCTCGCAGACAAGACCTTTTCGAGCTAGGAAATAGGAGCGTAGGCTGGATGAAACAGGATTTTTTGAGAAAAGCCTTATGTTTTATTTTGGCAACATTCATTGTATTCGGTTCTATTTGGATAGTTTTAGATTCAAAGTGAATATAAGCCCATGGGAGGGTATCTATGAAAACTCAAACGAAAAGCATAAGGGAGCAGATCAAAAGTGAACTGGAGAAGCTCCTGCCCCAAATGAAGCGGGTGGTTAACCTGATTGAGGATACCGAGGACAATTGGCTGGATCACTACGAACGGCTGGACCCGGATGACCAGTTTCAACGTTATATGTTCTATTTCATTGCCGAAAGTATGCAAAAAGCCCAGCGTACCATTGAAATCATGAAAGCTCCTGTCGTTGCCAGCGGCAAGCTGTACAAGAACAGTGCCGGCCGTTACGAGTATGAGCGGGGGAGTTATTTCACCAGCGGCTGTCCCATCGAATTTCTGCATGAGGAAGAAGGCCGCGACCCGTCATGGATTCATTCTCGTGTAGAGCACAACGGCTCAGACTACTACATTGTGGGCTATCCTAACTTGTCCATGAACGGATTGTTTGTTCGTATGAGATTGCGGGGGTGAACAAATGAGTGCTATAAGGTTGGAGGCCGGACTGGCTAATGTATTGGTTGATTTGCAGAATGAAATTGCTGAAGAGTTCAAGAGGATGATTGTTAAGGTATGGGATTCATGCGAACATGAATTTGCCCCGTTCTTTGCTGCCATGCGGGAATTGTACAAACAGCACAAAAGTGAAGCCTATTGGCAGGAAAATGAGGAATCCCCATTGTGGGACGTATTCAACGCAATTCCAGCAGATACGAACGACTATCATTCGCTTTATATGGCCATCATGCATGAACGTGTTTGGGACTATAGCCGTTATAATGATTTGCACATCAAGTATGAACCGTTGCCGTATCATTTTGGATACAGCAGTTTTTATGAGGCGTTCATAAGCTTCACCGATAAGGCAATAGAGCAATTCGCTTCCGGCAGAAATTTGCAGGAGAAGCTGCGTAAAGAGCTTTTTATTATCCTGATTGTGAATCAGTATAAAGAGGAGCGAATGCAGCTTACTCTCCGCCAGCTATATTACCAGATGGTTTCCAAGAACCATATTGCAAACAGCGAGAAGGAGTACAAGGGAATCATCGAACTAACGGGAAATATGCGGAGTTCCTGTGTCTTGGAACTGGATGAATTTGCGGATAATACAAGGTTTGCCGTCCGGTATCGTTATGCGGAAAAGGTAACAGACTTTCTTAAAGAGAAGCTGAATGCATACGGCTATGTAATGGATACTCGTAGCGGTCAACCGAATTATTTGGAAGTATGGATTGAAAAGGAGGCGTTACGTTCCGTCTTCAAACCAATTACCGACGAGCAAGACGTTCCGCTCTTTATATGCCGGGGCTATCCTTCTACATCATCCTTATTCCAGCAAGCAAAGGCTATTTCCAGAAAAATGAAGAAAGAAAAAACCATAAAGAATGTAACCATTCTTTATTATGGCGATCATGATCCAAGTGGATTGCAAATACCGGAAGCTATTGAGAGGATTTTCCATGAAGATTACCAGATGCATTATGTTCATGTGAAACGCTGCGGCTTGCTCATGAAACATATTCGTTCGTTCCATCTGCCTCCCAACCCCGCAAAACTCACCGACCCACGCGCCGAATCCTATGTGAGAGAGCATGGAGGAGAAAGCTGGGAACTTGACGCAGTAGAGCCAAAGGAGTTGCAACGATTGGTTGATAGAGCGATTAATGACTACACCGATATGGAAGTAAAGGCTGAGGTCCGGTCAAAACAATCGGAAGGAAGGGAACTAATCCAAAAGGTTACGGCTGATCTGATTGCTCAAATCGGTGGCATGGAAGAAGAAAACGAAGATTTGGAAGAAGATGAAGAAAGTGATTTGTTCTAGCTGAACCGTGCAGCGTCTTAATGTAAACATAGTTTACTAATTTTTTATTCATCTGGAGGCGGACAAGCAGCATTACGGAATTGCCGGACTAACATCAAAAGAAGATTGGGAATGACATGAAGATTTGGGTTGCTGGTATGTATGTCGGGAATGTGAGCGGTGCGGATATTATTGGGAGGGACCGTGGTACATTTTTGATGATCCCGAGAAGTTAAGAAACACGCTGAATTAAAAATTACTGTCACACTATTGACAAATCATAGGAACAATTATATTCTTAATACGAACATATGTTCGTATTTTTTCTTTTGGGAGGAGGATGGCTGTGTACGAAATTGAAACGGCCAGCGGCACCATTCAGGTGTTGTACACCATGACGTTAGGCGACATTGCCTCTATTGTTGTCACTCTGCTGTTGCTTGCCACCTTCCTGCTATATTGGGTTTATCAAGTGCTGTGGGGGAGGCGATAGGGCTGATTATCGTTGATCCGTCTGTATCCATTACTGCACTTGCAACCGTTGTCGGTTCGACTCTGGCCACGGTCATGATTCTCCGATTCGTAGCAAAGGCGGTGACGACTTGGAGACAATAGTTGGTGAAGCTCTGCGGGTTATCATCGGCATTCCCGATGTCGTAAAGGTGATTGCGGCCTATACCTCTTGCATAGCGATCTTTTTCGGGATTTTCTATTTTGTGAGGCATGTTGAGGATTGGAGGGCAGAGCAAAGATGAATGTATCCGATGTATGGGACTGGCCGTTTTTTTGGTCCATGTTTCGTAACTTTGTCGCTTCTGCGGCTCCCTTCCTCATGATCCCGGCTGCTGTGCTGGTTGTCGGAATGCTCATGAACGCGATTGTGTCGGCAGTTTCCAAGGGTAAAGGATGATTGCCGTGAAGAAAAAGGTCATGCTCCTCCTGGGAGCCGTCCTGATCGCCTTGGCTATCCCTTTTCAGGCCCATGCGGCCACATTTCCGGTTACTATTACATCCACTAGTACAACATGTTGCAAATTCGTTCCCTATGGAAAAGGACCAAAAGGTCCTAAAACTCGTCGAGC
>NZ_QMFA01000054.1 GCF_003285005.1 Paenibacillus sp. YN15
CGCTTTACTCGTCGATCAATTCCCGTTTGTGCTCGACGAGTTTTAGGACCTTTTGGTCCTTTTCCATGGGGAACGAATTTACGAGACGTTGTACTAGGGCGTATGCAGACTCCGAGGGGAGCAGCTAAGGCCCGAATTTTCGTTCCAGGCAAGGCACTTTTGCGTGAGTTCACCGGGGGGACGTCAAGCGAAAGTAACGATAGCTCGGGGCGAAAGGAAAGTGAAAGATGCCCTTAAGCAGGTTTGCATACACGCCCTGGTGCAGCCCTGCGGAAATGTCCTGCGGATAAATCGGCCAGCAGCCGATCATCATGAGGTGAGGCAGGAAGCGAAGGCTTCGGCAGTGGAGCACGAATCCCCCTGAATGATAGCGAACAGCAAATGTATGCTATTTGGAAAAGGGATGGAAAAATCCCGAAATAGCGATCATAAAATGTACGCTAAACGAGAAAATGAGCCTCGAATCCGCCTGAAATGGGCAAATAGCATCCCTTTTATGTACGCTATTTGGCAATTATCAAGCGATATAGTGAAATAGCGTACATTGTTTGACGCTTACATGAGCAGCGCTCCACCGCAGCCTCCCCTCCCGGCCCCTGCTCCGGCATGCGCCCGTTGGATCAGAGGCTAGTGCACAATGGCTGAATTATCCAATGACTGTGAATCTATGATAAACTGAGATACAAATAGATTCATAGGATAGGATGGCCAAGTCATGAATAAACAAACAGCTATTACAATCGTATTAAGCGATCGGCAACGAAATGTACTGGAAAAGATGGCAAAAGGAACACATACGCCGCTGCATTTTATCGAACGAGCGAACATCATTTTACTGGCTGAACAAGCTGTCAACAATTGTGAAATGGCTCGCCGTCTAAGCCTTAGTATCGATACCGTAAAACGGTGGAGAAAGCGTTGGTCTACCTTTGCGGAGGAACTTCACCAAGTAGAAAACAATCGTCCACATGCGCTGAAATCCAAGATAGAAGCGGCTTTAACCGATGAACAACGGGCTGGAAGACCGTCCACATTTACAGCCGAGGAAATCGCCCATCTCATGACATTAGCCTGCCAAACACCCGAAAGCTTGAACCTGCCATTTAGCCATTGGACTCCCGGTTTGCTTGCTCGTGAAGCGGTAAGCCGCGGCATCATTTCCTCCATTTCGACGCGTCAGGTCGGGCGTTTTTTAAAACGAGGCGGATTTGAAGCCTCATCAAGTCAAGGGATGGCTCAATCCGAAGATCGATGATCTCGAACTGCACAAACAACAAGTGAAACAGGTTTGCGACACTTATAAGGAAGCATCGGAACTCGCCGGCAAAGGGGTCCACGTTCTATGCACCGATGAAAAAACGGGTATTCAGGCGTTAGAACGCGCACATGTCACGAAGCCGATGAAACCAGGGCGAGTGGAGCGCGTCGAGCAGGAATACATCCGGCATGGCACAACCAGTCTTACGGCTACACGTGATGTTGTCACAGGCAAGTTGATCGTTCCGATGATCCAAGCGACACGCAATGAAACGGATTACGTGGAGCATATCCGACAAGTTGTCCGTCTGGATCCTTCTGCTTCTTACCTGTTCATTATGGATCAATTGAACACGCATAAGTCCGAGTCCCTTGTCCGTTTCGTAGCTGCGGAGTGCGGCATATCGGAAGAAGGACTTGGCGAAAAGGGGAAGTTCGGTGTTCTGAAAACCATGGAATCCCGCGCTGCGTTTCTCACCGATCCTACCCATCGTATTCGTGTCATTTACACGCCTAAGCACTCTTCTTGGTTAAACCAAATTGAATGTTGGTTTAGCATTCTCTCACGCCGTTTGCTGAATAAACGCGCTAGCTTTGTGTCTGTTGAAGATTTGCAACAACGTATTGCAGCCTTTATTGCATACTACAACGAGCATCTGGCCAAGCCCTTTCGTTGGACCTATGCAGGAAAACTCTTGAAAATGTAGTTTCTATAGTGCGTTAGTTACGCCATTGTGCACTAGGAAATACGGGCCATAGCCGGGAGGGCATAAGAAGCGCTGCCGGATGCGGCAGGTTCGTATCCCCGTTTCGTTCCTTTGGCTCTGCAAGGGAAAACTCGGCTGTGCGTAATCGTTGGATCGGCACAGCCGGTTTGAGGGGTCTTCTCCGAAATGTCATCGGTCTTCGGTGCGGCGGGAACCGCAGCATGAGCGGCTAGTGAAGCATCAGCTGCGGTCTGCCGCCAGCTCCCGGCGGGCGGTCTCCCGGAAGAAGACGTGTTTGTCGCGCAGGAAGGCGGACAGCGCCTCCCGGCCCTTGGCGCTGCCGCAGCGGACGGCGGCCCGGGCCAGGCAAATTTCCGCGTGTGCCATCATATATTCGGCGTGGCCGACGGTGTGCAGCTCCAGAGCATAGCCGGTTACGCCGTCTCTGGACAGCAGCATATCCAGGGCGGCCGCCAACCGGCTGTCCGCCCGCTCGGCAGCGGCAGCGGCAATAGCCAGCATCCGCGTGTAGAAGGGAAGCTGCGGCATATCCTCCCGCTCCTGATCGTAGATGAACATCCACGGATGCTCGGGGCCGTAGCCTTCCGTTTCGGAGATCAGACGGGCCAACGCTTCCACAGGAGCATCATGGCCGGAGCGTCCGGCGAACATAACCAGCCTGTTCACAAGCGTGAAGTCATCGCCGAAATATTTGCCCCAGCGGAACTGGCCGCTGTACATATTCTGCATGGGCAGGGTGCGGTGCCGTCCGGCGGCAATGGCCTCCGCCAGCAGCCGGGCAATATCCTCGCCGCCCAGCTCGGAGCCGAACCATGCCAGCCCATGGGGAACGAAGCCGCGCCGGCCGGAGCGGTACAGCTCCTCCAGCGCCGGCAGCGCCTTCTCCGCCGGGCGGCGCAGCAGAGCCAGAAGGGCCGCCTCGTCTCCGTCGGCGGTCTGCTCCGCCAGCTCCCCGGCATCCGGCGGCTCCGGAGCGGAGAAGGCCCAATCCGGGAGAATCTCCAGCTCCCGCAGCTTCTCCTGCAGGGCGGGCAGGTCGATCTCCCGGACGCCGCAGCCCCGGGCCGCCGTCATGGAGGCAGCCAGGCCGATGGCGTAGCCGGCATTCTTAATGTCTGCATTCATCCGGCAGAAGCTGGTGGCATCCCGCTCGCCGGACATGGCCTTGGAGGCGACCAGCAGGCCTTCTACCCCGCGGGGAATAAAGCAGCCGTAGGGAATCCGCAGCCGGATTTCCTGCCCGGCGCCCAATCCCCCCAGCCGCGCCAGCGGGGAGGAGGTGAAGGCGTGGCTGTCCGCCCGGGTATTGGCCACAGCGATCACATCGTCATATACTTTGTTGTCCAAAATGTCGCGCAAGGTTAAGTAATGCTCCCCCAGCACCCGCCTGGATTCGCGGACAGTAACCATGGGCGAGATATGGTGGGGGGAGTTCCGGTAATGCCCGTCCCGGATGGCCCGCAGCCGCTCCGAATAGCGGTCCGGCCAGCAAATCCCACGGTCATTGTAGTAGCGGTTCATCAGGTAGCTGGGAACCGGATACAGCTCCATGCCCCACAGGCTGTAGCTCTGCACCATGCCGGTTTCCTCGTCGCCAATCTCATAGTCCGCCCCGGCGAAGCCGATCATGTCCGCATTGCCGGTGGTATCGATGGTAACTGCAGCCCGCACTGCAAACAGGCCGTCTTCATTGGCGGCAATAACCCCTTGCACCCGGTTGCCCTCCATCAGGGCCCCGCAGGCAATAGTGCCGGAAAAGACGGACACCTCATGACTCCTGGCGCAGTCGTTCAGGAAAGTGGCGTAGGGAACGCCGCCCTGCTCCTTCAGCTCCCGCTTGGTCTGGGCGAAGGCGTTGGACAATTCCCCGGCCTTGCTGCTGATGCCGCGGCGGTAGCCGTCGTAATAATCAATGACCCGCCCTACGGTATGGGTGCCGCCGAACAGGGAGTGAACCTCCAAAGCTGCTACCTTGCGGCCTGCTTCCGCCGCCGCCAGCATGGCCATGCCGCCGCCTGCGCCCACGCCAATCACGCATACATCCGCAGCGGCGGCCACAGGCAGGCAGGGAGCCAGCATACGGTCGGGAATCCGGTACAGCTCCACAGGCAGGCCGTCATCCTCGTAGACCGCCAGTTCCCCGATGTTGAACGGGAGCATTCCGCCCCGCAGAAGCAGCGTTTCATCCACTCCACCCTTCGGAGCTTCGTCCGCCTCAGTCCGGGGGGCGGCAGCGGCCCAATCGGCAATTTCCGCGGCCAGCTTCCAGGCATCGGCCACATGGCCCAGGCTGAAGCCCCAGGGGAGGGAGGGCAAGGCGCGGAGCCCTTCCAGATCCGCCGCCCCGGCCTCATCGCCGCCGACGATCAGGGCGTCATAAGCCAGGTGGCTGGTATGGGCCTCGGCAAAGCCGGGAGCATGTTTACGCAGGTAAGAAGAAATTTCCCAAGATTTGGATATGCGTTTCGTTTCCAATCTGCTGCGGGAGTCGAACAGGCTGCCCTCGTTATCCTCCTGGAAGGCAAATTCCACAAGAACCGTATCCTTGCGTGCAGACGGATGAAAGCGGAGGCTGCCCTGCACCAGCTTCAGTTCCTTCTCCGCACGGGAAAAATCGAAATCCGCAGCAGCGGCAGGATTGGCCTGCTCCATATCCAATGCCGCATTCACCTGTACTGCGCCGTGGGCATAGGACCGTCCGTCCAGAAGACGGAATAGCTGATGCCGTTCAGTGGCGTCCGCCACCCGACCTGCAGGCAGATGCACAACGCCCAAGGGGGTGCCCAGAACCACGCCGCTGATTTCCGCTCTGTTCCGGCTCACCCCTACGGGCACAGCGCCGTACAATACAGTCACCCCCGCCGCCTCCAGCTCGTCAATCAGCCATTGCCGCACCAGGCCGTCCGGCGCCTGGATTTCCTGGTCATTGCGCATGGCAAAAAGCCGGGAAAGCCACTGGGGACACTCCAGATTGAGCTTCTCCTCCCCTGCCGGATCAATGAAGGTATGGTTATAGGCGGCGATTTCCCGCCCCGGGTATTCCCGCTTCTCGGTCAATACAACATTCAATCCCTGTTGGGCTGCCTGAATGGCCGCCATGCAGCCTGCCAGGCTGGCTCCGGTGATTACAAGATCGATTGGTTTCATGATTACATCCCCCTATGAATAGAATATGGCTGCCGGGAAGGCAGCCATAGAATGTTCTCTTAACCCTTGACGGCGCCAATGGTAAGACCCTTGACGAAATATTTTTGCAGGAATGGATACACTAGAATAATTGGTCCGATACCGACAATAGCCATGGCCATGCGCACAGTCTCTGTAGGAATCCGCTCCAGCTCCTGGCCGACTACCGAAGCGTCCACCATGCCGGAGTTCAAATATTGAACCTCGGTGATTACCTTATACATTAGATATTGCAAGCTCACCAGCTTGTTGTTGCTGATAAAAATCATACTCGTGTACCAATCGTTCCAGTAGCGCAAGGTTTGGAACAAGCCGATGGTAGCCAGCACGGGAAGGGAGAGCGGCAGGATAATCCGCAGATAAATCCGCATCTCGCTGGCGCCGTCAATCTTGGCCGATTCGATCAGCGCCGCAGGTATGGTATTGGTGAAGAAAATCCGCATGATGATCAGGTTGAACGGAGAGATCAGCAAGGGAATAATCAGCGCCCACAGGGTGTTCTTCAGACCGGCCCCGCTGTAGAGCAGATACCAGGGCACCAGGCCGCCGTGGAACAGCATGGTGAAGAAGACGAAGAAGGCCATAAAATTCCGGTACGGCAGATCCCGGCGGGACAAGGGATAGGCGAACATGGATGAAAATATCAGGCTTAGGGTGGTTCCCAAAACAGTCACCAATGCGGAAATCCCGTATCCGCGGAAAATTTTGTCGGCATCCTTAAATAAATATTCATAGGAGTAAAGGGTAAACTTTTGGGGAATCAGGTTGTACCCGAACTCCAGAATCTCCTTTTCCCCGGTTAAGGAAACGGAAATGACCAGCAGGAACGGGAAGAAACAGGCGATGGTCAGAAGGATGAAAAGCAGATTCAGAACCAGGTTGGCCGGCATCGACACGGCGCTGGCGTCATAAAACTTTTTTTTCTTGCGAACCATCGGTGCGGCTCCGGCCGCTGCTTCCGATATACTTTTTGCCATGATGTCGCACCTCCTAGAATAATGCGTTTTCCGAATTTATTTTGCGTACAATCGCGTTGGTAGTCAGCACCAGGATCAGGCCAATGACGGATTGGTAGAACCCTGCGGCCGCCGACATGCCCACATTGCCGTTCTGCAGGAAGGAACGGTATACGAAGGTATCGATTACATTCGTTGTCGATTGAAGAGGACCGCTGTTCAGCGGAATTTGGTAGAACAGGCCGAAGTCGGCATTGAAGATTTTGCCAACGTCGAGAATGAACAGGATGGTAATTACCGGCAGCATCAAGGGAATGGTGATGCTCTTAATCTGCTGCCACTTGGTTGCTCCGTCGATAATGGCCGCCTCATAATATTCGTGGTCAATGGATACCAGCGAGGCCAGATAAACCACCATGGAGTAGCCGATGCCTTTCCACAGGTGAACAATAGGCAGAATGTAAATCCATGCCTTGGGCGTGCTGTACCAGGACAAGGGGTCAATGCCCAGGGGCTGAAGAATATTGGTATTTACATATCCTGAACCGCCGAAAAAAGCGTACACCAGATAACTGACCACAACATAGGAAAGAAAATGGGGGAACAGCAGGCTGCTTTGATAAATTTTCGCCAATCGCCGGTTCAATACTTCATTAAGCGCGATGGCCAGCGTAATCGGGATAAGTGTTCCGCTGACGATGAAAAACAGGTTGTACAGGATGGTGTTTTTGGTGGCGTTCATGGCTTCGCCGGTGCTGAAGAGATATTGGAAGTTCTCCAGGCCGTTCCAGGGGCTGCCGAATATGCCCTTGGCGTATGCGTAATCCTTGAAGGCCACAATGACTCCGAACATGGGAATGTAGTTGTTGAAAATCAGAATAGCAGTTGCGGGCAGCATCATGAGGTACAGCGCCCGGAATTTAGCCAAATTCCGAAAAAAACGGCTGGCATGCGCCATATGGCTTCATCTCCTTCTCCACAGGTCTCTATAGGCGGCAGCAGGGATGAGCTTGGCATACGCCCATCCCCGACTGCCTGCCGAAACGCTTTAATTACTTTTTGTTCTTGAGGAATTCATCCACTTGCTTCTGCTTCTCGGCGATGACCTTGTCCATACCCGCCTTCTTAAGCTTCTCAATATATTCCGGAAGCGCCTTGGCCGGGTCCAATACCCCGGTTCCCAGCCCGTCATTGTATTCCTTGTAAATATTGACGATGGCCGATTCTTCGTTTTTCACATTGGTGGCGTCATAGGTGAAGCCCAGCAGCGGGGAAACCTGCGCGCTCTTGTTGTACGCCTGGAACTTCTCCCATTTTTGGGGGTCCTCGTTATCGTACAGATAGTTCAGGAACTGGTTGCCGATCTTCCAGTTGATGCCGGGGGCATAATTGGCAGCCTGATCGGTTTTCTTGACTACATTGTCGCTGACCTTGGTATAGTGGGTTCCCTCGATACCCATAACCAGCGTGTTTAGAATCTCCTTGTCGCTGTGCAGCAGATTCAGGAGCATCATGGCCCGTTCCGGATTCTTGGAGGTTCTGGAAATGGAGGTCATGGCGCCGGCAGGACCTGTAGCGGCAACGTACGGGGTGGTAATATCCACCTGAACAAATTCATAGTTGCGGCTGGCGCTCATTTCCTTGTCCTTGCCCGGCTTCAGGCTTTGCCATTGGGCAAACAGCGTTCCTGCCTTCACATAGGCGGATGCGTCCGTCTGGGTGGTGGGGTCTTTTTGGAAGAAGCCCTTTTGGTTCCAGGAGCGCATCAATTCATAGATTTCCCTGATTTCAGGAGTATCCCATTGGTTGAAAACTGTGGTGTCCTTGCCGATGGCGATGGCTCCGGGCACGTTCCGGTTGCCGATATACTCGAAGGGGGCGAATACCGGAATATTGCCTGTTCCCCAGAAGGGAACCACAGTGGCCGGCTCTTTCTCCTTGATGGTCTGCAGCATCGGCTCCAGATCCTTCAGGGTTTTAATCTTGGAGATATCGAAGCCGTATTTGTCCACCATGCCCTTATGCAGCACTACGCCTTGATGGGCGGCAATTTCCTTCTGCACCGGAACGGCGAAATACTTGCCGTTGATCTGGGAGCCCTGCAGCATAACCGGGTCTATGCTCTTCTTGATATCCTGGCCGTACTTGTCCAGGAGGCTGTTCAACTCCAGGAAGTTCCCGGCTGCGGCCTTGGCGCTGAAGCCGTCGGAGGCGGCAGTGAAGATCAGGTCGAAGGGTTCGTTGCCTGCTACCATCAAATTGATCTTCTGCGCCCAGCTGCCGTAATCCACGGGATAAAGCTTGATAGTGGCATTGATCTTGGGCTTCAGCAGCTCGTTCAGCTTGGCTTCCACTGCGGCCTGATCCTTCTGCTCGGAGCCGCCGGAATAGTAAAAGCTTAGCTCCACCGGCTTCAGATCAGCGGGATTAACAGTGGCGGCTGCCGTCGCTCCAGCGGATGCGGCCGGACTGGAAGTATTGCTTGCATTGCTGCTGTCATCGCTTCCGCATCCGGCTAAAACCGCGCCCATGGGAAGTGACAGCGCCAAGAGTGATGAAACCAGTTTTTTGTGTTTCATGATACCCCTCCGTATGTTTATTGATTGGCTACGGTTTCATTATAGGATGGCCCGCCGGGGAAATGAATAAAGATATCTACTGCGGGCTTTGAATATCTAATGTGTTCCGGCTGTACCGCCGCATGGGATGGAGCGGATCGAAATCCTCCTCGGTATAGTCCGCCAAACTAATATAGTTCTTGTACACAATATCGCTTAAATATTGGTTATGCTGTGCGGTCAGCTGGCTGAGGCTATCCAGGGGCCCAGCCCGCTCGGCCATAATATCCGAGTAGGAGCTCATCCGTATGGTGTCCCCCGAGGTCCAGGATACGATGAACTTGGGCTCCCGGGGATAGGGGGATTCCTTCTCCCCGGGAAGAAATTCCTTCAGCCAGTTGGGAGTGGATTGGGCCTCCAGTCTGGCTTTTTGGGGAAGGGGGATCAGCTCGCCCTGCTCGTACATTTTACTCAGGTAGTCTATGGAATGCAGATAGTTCCACAGCTCGCCTGCTTCTTTGACATACGGCGTGCCGGATGAGATTACAAAAGGATGCTGGATGGACACCATCAGAGCCCCGGTTTGGCTGCCGGGCACAGTCTGGGGAGGGATGGCAATGCCGGTTCCAACGGCGGTTGTGTTGCGGGCCAGCTCCAGGTATTCCCGGTTGGTCATATGCATCATGCCGATGCTGCCTTGGCGGAACTGGGCCAGAGCCGTCTCCCGCATCAAGGTGGTTTCGCCGGGAAACAGCCCGCCGGATTTCTTCAGGTCCAGCATGGTATTGAACCAGGAACGGTATATGGTGAAATCATAGCTTCCCTTGGCAAAGTCAAAATAATACAGGCTGCTGGAGGTACTGGCGGTTTCCATAGCCAGCCGGTAGGTTTCGATATCGCCGCCGGGCAGGGCGAAGCCGTATATCCCGTAGCCCGTGTTCCTGCCGGATATAAGGTTGGCGGTTTCCTTCAGCTTGTCCAGGGTGGCGGGCGGACTGTCCGGGTCCAGCCCGGCTTTGGCGAACAGATCCTTGTTATAGACCAGACGGAGGGTGATCAGCTCCGAGGGCAGGGAATAGAAGTGATTGTTAATCCGGGAATAATCGATGGCCCACTCCGGATATTCCGCCAGAATGGACGGGGCGGCCACATTGGACAAGTCCATGAGCCAGTTTTTGTAGACATAGGTGCTGAGCCAGCCCGGGGATGCCTGGAAAATATCAGGGCTTTGTCCGGAGGTCAGGAGCATGTTCAGATTCTCGTCGTACCGCTCCCGGGGGAGGCTGACCAGCTCCACCTGGTAGTCTGTATGCTCCAGATTGTATTGCCGGATCAGTTCCTCCAGAAGCTGGGAGTGGACGCTGGACTGGACAGCCAGCTTCAACACGGTGGGGGTTATTCCGTTGCCCGGGGATGTCTCGTGAACAGACGGTAGCCGGTCGCCGGAGGAGCCGCTGCAGCCCGGCGTCAAGGCAAGGGCTGAGGCCAGAGCCAGCGGGAGAAGAGGATGGCGGAAAAAAACCGATTTCAAAATAACAACTCCTTCACGTATAATGGAAAGCGGAAGTCTGTCGGCGTCAAAGGATGCCGGTAGGCATTTATCCTCGGGGAGGGCCTGAACTATGGCTGCCATATTCCGCATGATGTCCCGATATGTTCCATTCTACCACGTCAGCCTCAAAAATAGGCTGCTGCTTTATTTTTTGCTGCTGGTCATTTTGCCGACCTCCATTATTTCCGTAACCATCTATGTCAATTCCGATCAGACGATTAAGGAAAATATCAGCATTTCCGTGCAGCAGAATCTGGTTATGGTAGAGAGTATGGTTCTCCAGAAGTTTGAAGAGATGAACACCCTGATGGATTCCATCTATATGAATGCCCAGATGACGGTGAAGCTGTCGGCGGAGCGGCCGGCCAACCAGATCGGCATTGTCAATGAGCTGGCTGATTTGGACAAGCTGGTCTCCGGCTATGTGCTGAATAATGGAGGCAGCCGGTATCTTCCCAAGCTGTATATGGTTAACCGACCCGAATACCTGCAATACAATTTTTCCAAATATGTGACCGCTCTGAACATCATTGAACAAGAGCCCTGGTATACCCGGCTTCCGCCCAAGGCGCGTTATATGGTCATCGGGCTGACCAAACAACCCGCTGCCCGGGATTCCGCCTACACCATGAAGCTGGGGAAACGGCTGTTCGGCATAAACAACATCGCTCTGCCTTATTCCGCGCTGCTGACTCTGGAGGCCGACATTACGGAGTTCAACCGCATCTTGTCCCAATTGAAGCCGTCGGCCAACAGCTCCATTTTTATTCTGGACGAGTCCGGCGCCGTTGCGGCGAGCCCCGATCTGTCGCTTCTGGCCTCCAATCTTTCGGATATCCCCTATATCCGCGAGATTATGTCGAAGCCGGAGGAGACGATTATGGACTCTACGGAAATGGATGTGAACAAGGAGTCCTCTCTGGTTACCTTCCGCAAAATAAAGGGAACCGGGTGGACGGTGGTCAGCGTTTCGCCCATGAGCGATCTGAATGGCAAGCTGCTTGCCATCCGCAATGTGATGTACGCCGTATTGGGCTTGTGCATGGCATTGGCGGTGATCATTGCCGTGATTCTCTCCAACAGCATTACCCGGCCCATCCTGCAGGTGATCCGCTCCATGTCCTATGCCAAAAGCGGCAATTTCGATGTGGAGGTGGAATATAAGCCCAAGGATGAGTTTTCCCATCTGGTGAACCAGTACAATAAGATGATCCGGCAAATCAAGGAGCTGTTCCACAAGCTTTATGTCAGCGAGGTCAAAAAGAAGGAAGCGGAGCTCAAGGCGCTCCAGGCCCAGATCAACCCGCATTTTTTGTACAACACCTTGGATTCCATCAATTGGATTGCCCTGCGCCATAAGGTGCCGGAAATCAGCAAAATGGTCACCTCTTTGTCGGACTTTTTCCGCTACAGCCTGAACAAAGGGAATACGATTATTTCGGTGCAGGACGAGCTGAATCAGGTGAAGAGCTATCTGGCCATCCAGCATATCCGCTTCCAGGAGCGCCTGTCCTATACCATCGAAGCGGAACCGGAAATAGCCGGCTGTTATACCATCAAGCTGATCCTGCAGCCGCTGGTGGAAAACTCCCTGATCCACGGCATTGAGAAGCGGCTTGGTCCCGGAACCATTGGCATCAAGGCCTATCTCACGGAGGGATGGGTGCGGATTGAGGTCCGGGATGACGGCATCGGGGCGGATGTGGAGCTGCTCAATGCCATGCTGGACAGTCCGGAGGAGGCCGGGGGCAAGTCCTTCGGGCTGAACAATGTGCATCAGCGTATCCGGCAAGCCTTTGGCAGAGAGTCAGGCTTGCGGTTCGCGGCTAATCCGGAGCAGGGAATCACAGCGATTGTATCCTTCCCGGCAATAATGAATATGGAGGAGGCGCGCCATGATCTGGAAGATGATTATCGCGGATGATGAGATGAATGTGCGGGAGGGTCTGCGGGAGGTAGTGGATTGGGCAGCCATGGGCATTGAGGTGATTGCCCTTGCGGCCAACGGCCAGGAGGCGTATGACCTGTGCATCGCCCACAAGCCGGATATTCTGCTTACGGACATCCGGATGCCCATGTTCGACGGGCTGGAGGTATCCGCCCGGCTGAAGGAAGCCACACCCTTGCTCCGCATTATTATTATTAGCGGAATCCAGGATTTTCATTACGTGAAAACAGCCTTGAAGCTGGAGGCGGACGGGTATTTGCTGAAGCCCATTAAGCTGGACGAGCTGACGGAAACGGTGAGCCAGGTAGTGGCCTCCATGGAAGCGGAGCGGGCGCGCAAGCTCCAGGTGGAGCGGATGGAGCAGAATTTGAAGGAATCCATGCCTGTTCTGAAGGAAAAATTCATGGCTGATCTGCTGACGGGGATTTTTAAAAACAGGGAGGAAATCAGCCGGAAGCTGGCTTTTTTCCATATTCCTCTGGAGGAAACGGGGGCCTGGAAGATTGCCTTGCTCCAAATGGATGACTACGAGCAGGCGGTGGAGCTGTACAGCGAGAAATACCGCAATTTGTTGGGGTTTTCCGTGAGGAATATTATGGATGATATTCTTAAAAGTAGAAAAAACGGCGTGGCGGTAACGTTGAAGGAGGATGAGTACGCGGTGCTTTTTTCCTCCTCGGATACGGAGGACAGCAAGATACCGGATATTTGCCAGGAGATGATCCAATCCATTGCCGCCTATCTGAAAATCCCCATGTCCGCAGGCATCGGCAACAGGGTCAATGATTTGGCCGAGCTGTATCTGTCCTGCCAGGAGGCCCGTTCCGCGGTAGAGTATAAATTTTTTACCGGCAGAGGGTCCTTGGTGGATATCCGCGACATCGGCAGCGCCCGGATGGCTCTGGATGTCAGCTCCATGTATGACGGCCAGGCCAAGGTAATCCAGATGATGCGGCTGGGGGATACGGAAACCGTCCGGAACAAGGCCGGGGAAATTCTGTCGGCCCTGCGCTCCAACCGCTCGCTTCCGGCAGGCTACGTGCAGAGCATCTGCGTGGAGCTGGTGACGCTGGCCTCCAAGGCGTTCCTGGAGCTGGGGGAGGAGGTGGAGACCACCGGTCTGTCCCTTCCCAACATGATCCAGGACATCTACCGCCAGGACAATGCGGCGGACCTGACGGAGCTGGTGCTGGATTTCCTGGAGCAGATGACTCTTTATATGGCCAAGCGCCACAAGAACAAGAACAGCGCCACCATCAAGAAAATCAAGGATCTGATTGCCGCCAAATATATGGAGAACCTGACGGTGGCCCGCATCTCAGAGGAAATCTTCCTGTCCCCCAACTATATCAGCCTGGTGTTCAAGAAGGAGACAGGGGAGAGCGTCACGGAATATCTCACCAAGGTGCGGATGGAGGCGGCCAAGGAGCTTCTGCTGGACAAGGATCTGAAGATTCTCGACATCTCGGAAATGGTGGGCTACGAGAACGCCACCTACTTCAGCACCGTGTTCAAGAAGCATACAGGGCTGCATCCGCAGAAGTATCGCTCGCTGTATCAGACGGAGTAGGGGGAGGGCTCGGCTCCTCCAGCCGAGCCGCGGCAAAACCCGCCCTTTAGGAGGGCGGGCCCAGCTTGAGGGGCAAATTCCCTCTGCTGGAGGAGCCGCGCAGGGCAATCGCATTAGACTAAGGCAGAGGGAGCGCGGAAGCCGGGTTTTCGTATCCAGGTTTTGTATGCGTCAGAAGGACAAAACCTTCCCGAATGTCCGTTGGAAAGTGGACATCGCGGCTGCAAAGGTTGCTCTGGGATACATGTCTATATATGGTAGTAGAATAGCGTTTGTTTTCCGTATATTGTGTTTTGTGAGCGAAGTAGGGAAGGGAAGAGCTATTCTGCCGATGTCCACTATATGAAAGACAAAATTCGCAAAATGTCTACCGTGAAGGAACAAAACCACCAGAGCAATCACGTTAGAAGCGCATAGAGGCGTGTTTCGTACAAAGTCTAATGCAATTGCTCTGAGGAGCCGAGGTCTGCATCTTAAAGGGATTTTAGGAGTCCTTGTTGTCTGGCGCGGGCACATTATGCTCTCAATTCCAAATTACTTGTTATCTGCTTTTAGTGACAACATCTCCGATGTATGGTAGATGGTGGCGGGATGTTGGGAATGTGGGGGAATATGGAATAATACCCATAATGCAAAAGTACACTTATTTCTCGGGTCAGCCGCTGAAACGGAGGGTATCATGCAAAAGTGCAGTTAAATCACGCGGATTTCAGCTTTTGGGGCGGTTTCAAGCGAAAATAAGTGCACTTTTGCAAGAAGAGAGCGAAAAAGAGGGCTCACGGCCCAAAATAACTGCACTTTTGAGCACTTTTGCATGATAACATTGGAAGATGCTGGATCTACAGCAGGATGGCGCTCAAGACAGTTAGGGTGTATGGGCAATAGCTGAGTAGTTACGATGTTAGTCCGTCCAGGTAATCATCGCATCCCGCATCTCTATTTGACATCTTTGGCAAAAAACCGGCTTTCCGTTGCGTCAACCGTTTCCCCTGACCAGGGAGGCCGCGCCGCAGCCGGCGGCATGTCCGGTGCTGAACGCTGCGGTAATGTTGTAGCCCCCGGTATAGCCGTGGATGTCCAGCACCTCGCCGCAGAAGAACAGCCCCGGCATCAGCTTGGACTCCATGGTCCCGGGATGGACCTCCTTCAGGTTCACTCCGCCGCCGGTGACGAAGGCTTCCTCCAGGGACAGGGTTCCGGAAATCTGCAGCGGAAAAGCCTTCAATACCTGGGCCAAGGCCTGGACCGGCTGCTTGGGCAAATTGTCGCCGGTGATCTCCTCCCGCAAGCCCGATTTGGCCAGGAGAATCGGGATCATCCGCTCCGGGAGAAGCCGTTTCAGCACATTTTTCAGCGCCTTCTTGGGCTCCTCCTGGGCAAGTCCGCTGATCCGATTGTACAAGGCCTCGGCGGATTCCTCCGGGAACAGGTCCAGAGTGAGCTTCACGGCGGAGAGGTCAAACTGCTTTTTTACTTTATATACGAATTGGCTGCACCTTAGGGCGGCGGGACCGGACAGGCCGAAGTGGGTAAAAATCACATCGCCCCGATGCACCGCCGCCGTTTTGCCCTTGGGGGTCCAGACCGACACGGCAATGTCCCTGAGGGAAATCCCCTGCAGCTCCTTGCTCTGGATGAAGGTGTCCCGGGAGACCAGGGGAACCTCGGTGGGAAATAGCTCGGTGATGGTGTGCCCAGCCGCCTCCGCCCAGGCATAACCATCCCCTGTGGAGCCCGTGTGGGGAACGGACTTGCCGCCTACGGCCACAATGACAGCTTTGCTCCCGATGGTTTCGCCGGAGCGGAGTTTGACCCCTGCCGCCCTGTTTTCCTCAAAAAGTACTTCCGCCACCGGCTGGTTGACCCGGATATCCACATGAAGCGCCCTTACCCGGTCTACCAGTGCGCTTACCACTGTTTTTGCTTTATCCGTCACGGGGAACATCCGGCCATTGTCCTCTTCCTTCAGCGGGATGCCCATCTCCTCAAAAAACGCCATGATCTCGCGGTTGCCGAAGGCGGCCAGCGCGCTGTACAAAAACCGCCCGTTGCCGGGGATATGCCGGATCAGCTCCTCCAGCTCCTTGGCGTTGGTGACATTGCAGCGCCCGCCGCCGGAGATGCCCAGCTTGCGGCCCAGCTTATCTCCCTTGTCCAGCAGCAGGGTCCGCGCTCCGCGGCTTGCGGCGGCAATGGCCGCCATCAGCCCGGAGGGGCCGCCGCCGATTACGATTACATCATATAGCATGGGAAAGGCCTCCAATATCCTACTTGACATATAAACCTATGGTGCCTAATCCGCCTCGCTAAGTCAAGCCGGTGGGGATCGGCGTTTGGGGATAGTCCTGCGCTACAAACCATGCTCCATGTCATAGTCCATTCGGCTCCCGCGCATACTAACGCTGGCAGCTGGCAACAGCGCTTATCCGACAACCGGAAGGAGATGACGATGATGGCCAACAAAGGAACCTCCAAAATGGAAAAAACCAAGGATTCCCTGAAGAACTTCAAGCCGAACCGGAACAAAACGGCGGAGGATAAAGCCATTGACGGGCCCAACGCCCCGGCTGAATAAAACGCTCTTCTCCGGCTGCGTTCCGTTATAGGTCAATCCGGTTGCGCGAACAGGTCCGGCATGTGATAATACTACTTAAGATTAATTCTCATTAGAAAATTAAACTTAAGGAGTGAAAGGTACATGTCGATGACATTTGATGCGTATATGCGCGATGTGGTGCAGCCCATGCGCGATGAGCTGACACGCCTGGGCGTGAAGGAGCTGCGGACCCCGGAGGAAGTAACGGAAGCGCTGGATATTGCCGAAGGAACCGCCATGGTGGTGGTCAATTCCGTATGCGGCTGCGCCGCGGGCAACGCCCGTCCGGCGGTGGCGGCGGCTTTGCAGCACAGCAAGGTGCCGGACCGGCTGTACACGGTGTTCGCCGGCCAGGATAAGGAGGCGACAGCCAAGGCGCGGGAATATTTTGCGCCGTATCCGCCGTCTTCTCCCTCCATTGCCATCCTGAAGGACGGCAAGCTGGTTCAGCTGATAGAGCGGCACCGGATCGAGGACCGCACCGCCGGCGAAATCGCCGCCGACCTCAAGGACGCCTTCGACCAGTTTTGCGGGTAAGCAGCGGGCCAAACCCGAGGCTGAACGCGGCAAGGAGTTTATCCGTTCCGGTTTTCCGGGGCGGATTTTTGCTGTACTGGGGGGACCGTGGTTTCTACCTGAGCAGACAGAGAATCCGTTATGGAGCGCTGAACGGGTCCGCGAAAAACTCAAAACCGGCAAAATGGGAAAAATAACGGAAGCTGAGTCCGGATACATCTTCCCTCTCCCCTCCGCCAGCCGCAAGGCAGCCGCCGCTACTGCTGGCGTCCAAACAAACGGCCCGGCTTCAATTCCTTTCAAACTGCCAATTCTGCTCTTGAAATCCTCACCGGGAGGTCTATACTAGAAGCAGACGGATTTTTGAGTCAGGTTATATGACCTGAGTGGCGGCGAATTGTGGTAATGTGAAATTTGATAACTAATCGGGTTATGGATTATGACCGAAGGAAGGGTGGATGGACTATGAGCCTGCAGGAGGAGATTATTGCCCGTTTTGGGGTGAGGCCGGCAATTGATCCGGACCAGGAAATCGGAAGGCGGGTGGATTTCCTGAAGCGCCATGTCACACAAGCGGGAGCCCGCGGCCTGCTCATTGCCATCACCTGCGAAGCGGACAGTGCGGTTGCTGCGGCCTTGTGCAAACGTGCCGCCGATTCTCTCACGGAGGAAACGGGCGGCACCTTTCTGGCGGTGGGCGTGCTCCAGCCGTACGGCGAGGAGCCGGAGCTGGAGGCTTGTTATGCCTTGGCCAAGGCGCTGGACCTCCAGCACATCATCGAAACCAATATAGAGGATGCGGTGGGCGAAATTTCCCTGGAGGCGGAATTTGGCCTGAAGTCCATCGGCATCCACCAGCATTTAAGCCGCGGCGGCAAGGAGCAGGTGAAGTCCCGTACCCGGAGCATCATGCAGGGGGCCCTGGCAGGCGAGCTGAACCTGCTGGTGGCAAGCGCAGACCACGCCTCCAAAGCAGCGGCAGGATTGTTTGCGGAGGAGGCGAGGAGCACCGATGTCAGGCCGTTGGCCTCCCTTTCCGGCAATCAGGTGGGCCAATTGGCCGCACATCTTGGAATTCCCCTGACGGCGGAGAACGGGCCGAAGGCCGGGACGGGTTTTCCCGGGGCAGGCGTAAGCCTGGAGGAATACAGTCTTTATCTGGAGGGCGGCACACTTCCCGCCGGAACTCAGACAAAGCTGGAGGAGCAATACCGGCGCGCCCACCATAAGGGTACGCTGCCCCCGGGAATCTGACTGCGGCTGCACATATCTTTTTGCCGGAAGCCGACTACGGTTTTGCGCATCTGTTCACGGAATCTGACCGCAGCCCCGCGCCTCCTGCTCCCGGAATCCGGCTGCCGCTCCGCGCATCCTTCCTCCCGCTTTAGGGAAAGCTACCTTCTTAGAAGGGAGGGAGCCTGCCATGGATAAAGAGGAAATCCGGGAACTGGAGCCCAAGTATATAGGCAATACGCGCCATCTGACCGAAGGGGAAGCGGGGGAGATTGTGCATGATCCTGCCAACCATGTGGAGGATGAAGAAGATCCGCTGACCAATGTTGCCAGGGTGGCGCTTGGTTTTGTGAACCGCGAGAACGGCGCCAACGGCAACGAATGGCAATAAGATTCTGCACGACAAAAAAGTCCGCTGCATCCGGCTAAAACCGGGGGTGGCGGATTTTTTTGCAAAAAATGCAACGCGGCTCCCCAAAAAACACCCAAAATTCGCTTCCCAGTCCCTAACGGGTAAAAATTGCACGTCTGGTCTTGGTAAGTGCCCGCGGATGATGTAAACTGGTAAAATAATGCCGTTTTTCTCAAAAACATAAAGAAAACGCCCACAGGGCAGGCATACTCTTGCAATGCGAACGGAGGCGGCAGTTTGATCAGGGGCATCGGCATGGACTTGGTGGAAATAGACCGGGTCCAATCAATTATGGAGGGCCCGTCCGGAGAGCGGTTTGTCAGCCGGGTGCTGACCGCCGGGGAGCAGAGGCTTGTATCGGAGCGGAAAAGCAGGGCCGCGGAGTTTGTCGCCGGGCGCTTCGCCGCCAAGGAAGCGGTTGTAAAGGCATTGGGCACCGGCATTAGCGCAACGGTGGGGCTGCAGGATGTGGAGGTTTTGCCGGATCAGGGCGGCAGGCCGACTGTTGTATTGTCGCGAGGGGCGCTGGAGCGGCTGGGTTATGCTCCCGGTGCGCTTAAGCTCCATCTCAGCATCACCCATACCCGGGATTATGCGGCCGCGTATGCGGTGGCCGAGACTGCCGATGGCATGTAGTTGAGGTACCTTTTCATCTGAAGCAGGAAACCAAATGAACAATCACGTCTGCCCGGCAGACGAGGCATACAGGCAAAAGAAAGTGAGGAGAAGCAGCATGAATCGGGCATTATCCGCAAGTTCCCGCCCGGGGCTTATCCATGATCTGGAGGCGGGCACCTTCGATTTGCTGATTATCGGAGGGGGAATTACCGGGGCGGGAATCGCATGGGACGCAGCCAAACGGGGGCTTAAAGCTGTGCTGATTGAGCAGGGGGATTTTGCGTCGGGAACCAGCAGCCGCTCCACCAAGCTGATTCACGGCGGCCTCCGGTATTTGAAAAAGGGCGAGATCCGGCTGGTCCGGGAGGTGGGACGGGAGCGGGAATGGCTTTATGGAAGCGCCCCCCATCTGCTTACCCCGGCCCCCATGCTGCTTCCGCTGTACAAAGGCGGCACCTTCGGGTATTGGAGCGCTTCTGTCGGCCTTGCGGTCTATGACCGTCTGGCGGGTGTGCTGAAAAAAGAGCGGCGGGTGATGCTGCGTGCGGGCAGGGCGGCCAAGCAGGAGCCTTTGCTCAAGGGAGAGGGCTTAAAGGGCGCCGGCCTATATTACGAATACCGTTCCGACGATGCCCGGTTGACCGTGGAGGTGCTGAAAACAGCCAACCGTCATGGGGCATTGGCGATCAACTATATGCAGGCGGTGGATTTTCTCTATTACAAATCCAAGGTTTGCGGGGTTAAGGCCGTTGACAGGCTGAGCGGCATGGAGGTGGAGATCAGGGCCAAGAAGGTGGTTAATGCCGCTGGTCCCTGGGTGGATTTGGTGCGGGCCAAGGATCATGCCATCCGGGGCAAAACCCTGCTCCTGACCAAGGGCATCCATCTGGTTGTGAGCCAGAGCAAGCTGCCGGTGAAGCAGGCGGCCTATTTTGATGCGCCGGACGGACGGATGATTTTTGTGATTCCCCGGGGCAAAAAAACCTACATCGGCACCACCGATACCGTGTTTAACGGCGATCCCAACCATGTTCGGGTGACGGAAAGCGACCGTGACTATCTGCTGAAGGCGGTGACGGCGGTATTTCCCAGGGTAAAGCTGACCGCCAATGATGTGGAGTCCATGTGGGCGGGCCTGCGTCCGCTGATCCATCAGGAGGGGAAAAGCCCATCGGATATTTCCCGGAAGGATGAAGTCTGGGAATCCCCCTCGGGACTGATCACCATCGCCGGGGGCAAGCTGACCGGCTTCCGCAAAATGGCGGAAAAAACGGTGGATGCCATTGCAGACCGCATTGCCGCCGAGTCCCGGCAGACTTTTGCCCCGTGCACCACGGACAGGGAGATCATCAGCGGGGGAGATTGCGGGCGCTGTGAAACCTATGAGGAGCAGCGGGAGCAGCTGCTGGAGCATGGTGTCAAACGCGGGTTGAACGCCAAAATGGTGAACGAGCTGTTGGACCGGTACGGCTCCAATATGTCCAAAATCTATATGCGGCTGGCGGAGCTGGACGCGGGCTTCCGCACCTGGAAGCCCGAGCCTCCTGCGGCGAGACGAGCCGGAGGCCGGAGGATGCCGGAAGGCGGCGCGCCCGAGGTAGCGCCGGACAGGGAGAAGCGGCCTCCGGCGGCGCGGGAAGAGGAGCGGGGGCGGGCTGCCGCGGCCGGGGACAGAAGCCGGCCGGCGGAGCCGGTGCGGCCGAAACAGTCCGACACGGGAACTGTCAGCCTCCCGAGGACGGAAGCATCGGGGCGGAACGCTTCGTCATCCGCTTCATCCGCCTCATCCATGAGCCGCAAGCCTGCCACCCCGGAAAACGGCAAAATCAGCGCCGGGGAACGGGCGGCCTGGATCGAGGAATGGAACCGCCGGGAGCAGCAGGCGGCGGCCGCATCCAATGCGGAGGAGCGGGCCCGCTGGATTCGGGAATGGAACCAGCGGAAACGTCTTGCCGAAGAGACGGGGCTGGAATTGACCGACGGGGCCGCAGAGGCTGAAGAGGCTGAAACCGGAGAAGAGGAAACCGGGGAAGCGGGAGCAGCAGGAACTGGAACCGCCAGAGGAGCAGGAGCGTCAGAAGGAGCAGGAGCCATTGCAGGAGCGGAAGCTGCCGCAGAGAGCGGGGAGGCTTTCGTGGAGCGGGAGCGGGAAACCCCTGCTGCACCACCCCGTCAGAAAGCCGCTTCCGGCTCTGTGGAGGAGGCCTGGCGCCAGCTGGAGGAGCTAACCGGGAGTCTGCGGCATGGGGAGCCGTCACGGACGGCAGCGGACAGCGGCGGTTATGAGCGGGCCGCAGCCGAGCCTCAGGGCCGGGAAGCGTCGGAGCGCCTTAGCCTGCGCAAGCGGGAAGCGCCTGGGGAAGAGGAATCCGGCCGCAGGGAGAAGGTTTCTTACGGCGATGATGGAGCAGAAGCTTTCCCCGGGCAGAACAACGGCTGGAACGATGAAGAGACCCGGGGCCGCCGGTGGAGCGAACCGGAGGCGGCCGATGAGCGGGGCTGGTCTGAAGAAGCGGAGGCCAGGAGGGGTGAACCGGAGACCGGGGCGGAGATAGGCGCACGGTGGGGGACGCCTTGGGCGGAAGCCGAGTGGCGGCGGGCGGAAACGGATGCCGATAGGAGCGCCTTCCAGGAGCAGGGCGAATGGGATCAGGCTGAAGCGGACAGCCGATGGGATGGGGCCGAAGCGGCTGCGGACGGGGAGGACCCCTCTGATGCCGAAGCGGGCTGGGAAGCCGAAGATCAGGGAGACTGGGCCGATCTGGCCGATGATTCGGCTGCTGATCCGGCTGCTGATCCGGCTGCTGGGCCCAATGAGGCTTCCGGCGTACAGCAGGAGGAGTCCTCCTGGCGGGATGACCGGGCTGAACCAGAGGCCGGAGAAGCGGTGGAAACGGACGACTACTTCAATTCGCTGGAGTATAAGCTGCTGAAGGCGGAGATCCAATACTGCGTGGAGGAGGAAATGGCCGTGCAAGCGGCTGACTTCCTGATCCGGCGCACCGGGCTGCTTTACTTTGACCGGGAGCGGGCGGAGGAAATCGCCATTGACGTAATCGAGATTATGGCGGAGCTGCTGAACTGGAGCGAGGACGAAGTGATGAACCAGAAGCTTCAGCTGGCCAAGGAATGGGAGTTGGCGACCAGCGCCTTCAAGTGGGAGCAGGATTGAGCCGGCGGGGGGTTATCCTGGAAGCGGAAATTTGCCGATTAAGCGCCGCTGAGTTCCGCTACGGTTTGGGTATAGCGAGGGAACGAGGTAAAGAGGCGGTTGCTGCAAACGGCAAAAAAACCGGATGGACGCCGGAGGGCGGGCCATTCGGTTTTTTTCATAAAGTGGCGGCGCCTCATTCGTCCTTCCGGTTGAGCGGGGCCAGCCGGTTGCGCTTGGCGTAGTCGCGGGGAGAGATGCCTTCGATTTTTTTGAAAATGCGGCTGAAATAAAACTCGTCGGTATAACCCACGCTTTGGGCGATGGCCTTGAGCCGGTAATCCGAGAGGGCCAGCAGCTCCTTGGCCCGGTCAATGCGCAGGTGGGTCAGGTATTCGATGGGGCTGTAGCCGACGGATTTTTTGAACAGGCGGGAATAGTGGCTAGCGCTTAGGCCCGCCATCTGGGCCAGTCCCTCCAGGGTCAGCTGCTCCTGATAATGGCTGATCATGTAGTCCTGGGTATGGTCGATGGCCACGGTGGTATCTCCGGCAAGCTGCTGGGCCCGGAAATCCTGGAGCAGCGCCAGCAGGAATTCATGAAGATGGATGGCCCGGCGCATGGCGGTCATGTGGCCGCGGCGCTGCCACAATCTGTCCAACTGCTCCAGCAGTTGGATCAGCTGCGGCGTATTATGGACGGAGTAGGCTCCCTCCAGGGGAAAGGGACATTCCTCGGCCGGGCGGGCGATCCATTTTTCCTTTTCCCAATAGGCTTCCGTATAATTGAACCGCAAAAAATAATATTCCAGCGGATTGTCCGGCTCATGACAGCGTTCGATGCGCATGCCGGGATGGTGGAAGAAGATTTTTCCGGGTTCGGCGGGATAAGGAGTGCCGTTGATGGTGAAGGTGCCTTTCCCTTTGACAATCAGCCAGATGGAATGGTATTTCATCACCACCAGGGGACGCTTCCAGTCGCGGGCGGCTTTTTGATGGCCGATGAGCAGGATATTGATGACCAGCCGGTTCAGTCTGGCGGCCAGGTCTCCGATATTTAGCATGGGCTGCCTCCGATTTGAGTTGAAATTGTCCGCAAAACATGAGACGCTATCCTGTAAAGCCAAGGTTATGGCGGATATCTGCAGTGCATGTAAAGAAAGTATAAGTTTTGCCGCGAGGTAAAATCAATAAGCTTCTGTGAAATGACCGGCAGTAAAGCAAACAAGGAGGAACCACAATGAATATGCAGCATGAGGAATTGGCGCAGGAGCGGTTCTCGTTGCCTTTGCTTGCGTGGTACAAAGCCGGGAACCGGGACCTGCCCTGGAGAAGAAGCCGGAACCCTTACCATATCTGGGTGTCCGAGATTATGCTGCAGCAGACCCGGGTGGAGACGGTGATTCCGTTTTTTAACCGGTTTATGGAGCTGTTCCCGACGGTGGACAAGCTGGCGGATGCGCCGGAGGAGCAGGTGCTGAAGGCCTGGGAGGGGCTTGGCTACTATTCCAGGGCGCGGAATTTGCAGGCGGCTGCCCGGGAGGTTCGGGACCATTTTGGCGGGGTTGTGCCGGATACACCGGAGGGGATTGCCAGCCTGAAGGGGGTCGGACCGTACACCGCCGGGGCGATCCTGAGCATTGCCTATAACTTGCCGGAGCCTGCGGTGGACGGCAATGTGATGCGGGTGCTGTCCCGGTATTTTCTCCTGGAGGAGGACATTGCCAAACCCTCCACCCGCATCGGGATTGAAAAATTGGCCCGTTCCCTCATTCCGCCGGGAGAGGCGGGGGGGTTCAACCAGGCGCTGATGGAGCTGGGGGCTACTATCTGCACGCCCAAGTCGCCCCATTGCCTGCCGTGCCCGGTGATGGAGCATTGCGCCGCCCGTTTGGAGGGCCGGGCGGAGGAACTGCCGCTGAAGGCGAAAGCCAAGCCGCCCCGGCCGGAGCGCCGCGCCGTTGCCCTGGTGGAGGGCGCGGGCGTTAACGCCGGGCGCATTCTGGTTCGCCAGCGGCCTGCGGACGGGCTGCTGGCGCGGATGTGGGAGCTGCCTCATGTGCAGCTCCCGGAGCTGGCGCTTGCCGAAGGCGGTGATGCCCGTGAGGGCATCGCCGCTGCTGCGGCAAGCCAGGGCGGCCGGGGCCGGGGCGTAGCCCGCCGGCCGCGGGGTTCCGCCGCCGGAGGCATGGCGGCGGCATCGGCGGAAGCCCATGGCCGGGCCATGGGCTTCCTGGCGGCGACGCTGGCGGCGGAGGACGGCGCGGCGGTCCTGCCGGTGGAATGGCTGATGGATGCGGAGCATCTGTTCAGCCATATCCGGTGGGACCTGGCCGTCTACCGCTGCCGCCCGGCGCCGGGTTTCGGCGGCGTCGGCGCAGCAGCGGCGGCCAACCGCGCAGCGGAGAGCGCCGCTGTGTACAGCGCCGCCTCTGTCGGCGGCAATGATGCGCCGGGCGGTGCAGGCGCGGATGGCGCCGCTGCTGCTGCCGGCAATGCTCCGGAGCTTGACGGCGATACCGCCGCTAGCGGCATCGTCGCGGATAATGCCGCTGCTGCCGGCTTTGGCAGCGCCGCAGATCCCGCCGCCGATGCCGGCCCGGACTTTGCCGCCGGAGCTCTGGTGCCCGCGCCGCATACGCTCCCCTCCCGCGGCGGCCTGCCGCCCCGCTACCGCTGGATGAGCTGGGATGAACTGGACCAGCTGGCATTCCCCAATGTGTTTTTGCGCATCCTGAAGACGTACCGGGAAGCATTTGAAAATGGAGGCGTTTCTCGATGAAGCTTGCGTTTATCTCCGATATTCATGGTAATTACCATGCCCTGGAGGCGGTGCTGATGGATATTGCAGCCGTCCGGGCGGACAAAATCTACGTGCTGGGGGATCTGGTGTTCAAAGGGCCCAAGCCTGCCGAATGCATCCGGAAAATCCGGCAGCTCAATACTGTTGTGATCCAAGGAAATATTGACGAGTTGGTGGGCTGCAATGCCATTCAGCCCGGCTTTGCCAAGACGGAGGAGCAGAGAGCGGCGCTTTTGGAGGAAATGGAATGGACCCGCAGCCGGTTAACTTCGGATGAGCTGGAGTATCTGGCCACCCTGCCCTTTTCCCATGAAGAGGAGCCGGTGGAGGGCTTGCGCTTCCGCATGGTCCACGCCAATCCCCGCAATCTGCTGGAGCAGGTGCTGCCGACAGATGAAGAGGAGCAGGTGCTGGCCCGCATGTTCGAGGGGACGGAGGCCGGCATCGCTCTTTACGGGCATATCCATATGCCTTACATCCGCCACATCGGCGGCAAGGTGGTAGCCAACACCGGCAGCGTGGGTCTTCCCTTCGACGGCAACCCCGCAGCATCCTATGCCTTGCTGGAGGTTGATGAGCCTTACGCAGGCTCCGCCGTTCCTGCCTTTTCTCTTGGCATCCGCCGGGTGCCATACGACGTGGAGGCGGCGGTGGGCGCCTTTGAGGACTCGGGCCATCCCTTTGCAGAAGCAATGATTAGCGCGCTCCGGGCAGGCAAACGGCCCTGACCATTGGCGCTCCCGGTTGGCCCGCATTATCCTCGATAAGGATCAATGGCTGGAGTGTCTGGCTTAAAGCATTGGCGTGGAATAAATTCAACGGCTGCACCCTGTTTATCCAGGCGTGCAGTTTTTTTGTTTCGGTCTTTCGGGCTTATGTGTTATATAACCTCACATAGACACAGAATTGTGCTTTGGCCCTGCTGGAAAAAGAATGGTATGATACGGTTAAATGTCCGCTGGAGGTGGAGTGATTGAACGGAAAAATCCAAGAAAAGGGATGGGTGGGGTATGACTTCGTCCCGACGCTGCTGGCTATGATGCCTTGTCCGCTGAAGGTGCCGGTGGAGGAGGATTTCGCCAGGCGGGAGGAAGCGGGGGAATGGGCCGGCTTCGATACGTCAAAGATTGTGTTTGAGGGCAACGCCACCCAAACAGGCTTCTACGAGCAGGTGAAAGCCTACCGGCATGAGGATGAATTGCCTGAGCTGATCGTCTCTCCGGGCATCAGCAGCTTTTTTCATTCGGATTTCCGTGAGAAATTCCTGGAGCGCGGCGTGTTTGCGGATGTGACGGAGGGCTGGAGGGGCAATCCCCGCTTCGGCAATCCGGAGCTGGCGGACCCGAAGGGCTGGTATACGGTGATTTGTGTGAACCCGCTGGTGATGGTGGCGGATCTGACCCGTTTGGAGGGTTTGCCTGTTCCCCGGTCCTGGGGGGAGCTGCTTAAGCCGGAGTGGAGCCGGAAGGTGAATATGCGGGGCAAAAACAACAAGGATTTCTGCGAAACCACACTGCTGACCCTGCGCCATGTGTTTGGCCCGGAGGCGGTGGAGCGGTTCGGCGAGTCTGTCAAGGATGGGCTGCATCCCGCCCAAATGGCCAAACTGGCGGGGACCGGCAATCCCGAGGCGCCCGGGGTGTCCATTATGCCGTATTTTTACGCCAAAACCATTCCCCGCAAGGAAAAAATCTCCATTGTCTGGCCGGAGGAGGGAGCTATTGCAAGCCCGGTGTTCCTGCTGGCCAAAGCCGCGTCGCGGGAGCGCCTCAAGCCGCTGACGGATTATCTTACCGGGCCGCGGGTTTCGGCTTTGTATGAAAATGCCTGGTTCCCCGCGTTGAACCCGTTGGTGGAAAGCAAGCTGCCGCCTGATGCCAAGCTTATGTGGATGGGCTGGGATCTGGTATGGAATGACAATATCGGGGCGGTCAAGCTGGACACGGAGGAGCGCTTCATGAGAGGCTACCGCAAGGGGCGGAGCCTATGAAGCTGATTACGTTGGCCGGCCCTCCCTCCAGCGGCAAAACCTCTGTGCTGCTTCGCATTATTGAGGCGCTGCGCGAAGCGGGGCGGACAGCGGGAGTGGTCAAATTCGACTGTATGGCTACCTTTGACGATAGGCTGTACGAGGAAAAGGGGATTCCCGTTCTGGTAGGGCTGTCCGGAAATCTGTGCCCTGACCATTATTTTGTCACCAATATCGCCTCCTGCCTGGAGTGGGGAAGCTCGGTGGGGGCGGATATGCTGATCACGGAAAGCGCCGGTCTGTGCAACCGCTGCTCGCCGTATATCCGGCAGGTTCAGTCTGTCTGTGTCATTGACCATCTTTCCGGGCTCAATACTCCGGCCAAAATCGGGCCCATGCTGAAGCTGGCGGATACGGTGATCCTCACCAAGGGGGATATTGTGTCCCAGGCGGAGCGGGAGGTGTTCCGTTATCGGGTGCGGAAGGCCAATCCCAAGGCGGAGATTATCCCCATGAACGGGCTTACCGGGCAGGGGAAGGAGCGGGCGCGGGATGTGTTTTTGGCGGCGCCGGAGGTGGAGGGGCTGGACGGCTCGAAGCTGCGGTTTTCCATGCCAGCGGCGGTATGCTCCTATTGCCTTGGGGAAACCAGGATCGGTGAGGATGCCCAGATGGGCAATGTGCGGAAGCTGTGGACGCCTGGGGAAGAGAGTTAGATTGTGTTTGAGCGCAGGCGTCAGGCGTGCTGATACATACCTGTCCGATGCTCCCGAGCACCTCACCGCGCTGATGATGCAGCTTCCATACCACACAACTAACAAGGAGGCGGACTTACCGTGGAAAAGGTGCAATCCATTACCATCTGCGGCGGCCGTGATAAATACGGTCAGCCCGAAGACTGCCTGCTCCATCTTGTGCCGGGAGACATTGCGGCCGTAGTCGGTCCCACCGGTTCGGGCAAAAGCCGGTTGCTGGCGGATATTGAGTATCTGGCCCAGCGGGATACCCCCAGCGGACGGCAGATTCTCCTGAACGGTCAGCCGCCTGATCCGGCGGAACGGTTCGGCATCGGCACCAAGCTGATCGCCCAGCTTTCGCAGAATATGAATTTTGTGCTGGACGCCACGGTGGGAGAATTTATCGCCATGCATGCGGCCTGTCTGGAGCAGGGGGAGCCGGAAGCGAGTTCGTCAACTGGCATGGGTCCGGTGCAAGCGGATAAGGACTCGCCAATCGGCCGGGATTCTGGACAGGCGGAGCCGGAGGACGGCAAATGGGGCGGTGCAGCAAGCAGTGTGGAGTCCGTGGGGACGAAGGTCGCACACTCCTCCTCAGTTGGCAACCGTCCGGCAATCGGCGCCCTTACCTTGGCCAAGCAGGTGCTGGAGCAGGCTAACCGGCTGGCAGGGGAGGCCTTCACTCTGGATACTCCGCTTACGGCGCTGAGCGGCGGACAATCCCGGGCGCTGATGATTGCCGATACGGCCATTCTCTCCGACTCGCCTATAGTGCTTATCGACGAGATTGAAAATGCGGGCATCGACAAACGCCTCGCTCTGGAGGTTCTGGTGGACCGCCAAAAGATCGTCATTATGGCCACACATGATCCGATCCTCGCCTTATCCGGGCATTATCGGCTGGTGTTGGGCAACGGTGCTTTAAGGGACGTCTTGAAGACGGAGCCTGGGGAACTGGCGCTGTTGGAGGAGCTTCGTGCAGCGGACGGTCGGCTGGCGCTCATCCGTCAGGCGCTGCGGGCGGGGGAGCGGCTTCACCCGGGGATGTAGGCGGGGTTCACGAGATGGAGGGGATGGAGAATTTGTTTGGAGGAGGCTGTCCAGTTTGCTCGGTGCGGGAAAAAAGCGGCGGAACGGGCCTATTGCCTCGTCCTGCCGCTTTGGCTGGTTGGTTGCTGTTGTATCTGATGAGCAAATAAAAATGATAGCGGGCAACAAATGTATGCTAATCCATCTGGACCGGGGGAAATCCGGCAAATAGCAGACATGTTTTGTATGCTATTTGGTCAAAACCGGCTCAAAACCGGGCGAAAAACACAGATAGCAGACATTGTATGGCGCTTACATAGCCGCTGGAGGCAGGTAATCCGAGAATAGCGTACATTGTTTGCCGCTTACATGCCGGAAGGGGCTCCTTCGGAGGGAGGATGGCGGGTGGGGGCGGGCTTGGAGCGGCCGCGTATACCACTTGCCGGAGCAAGCTGGCATTGTCGGGCATATGCCTGGTCCGCCGGAGCGAGCCGCATCATCCGGTCTTGCGCCGTTTGCTCGCTGCATCCGCCGTACTTCCGGTATCTTCCGTGTCCCGCCCCATCTGCCGTACTTCCGGTATCTTCCATGTCCCGCCGTATATCTGCCGTGCTTGCCGTATCTTCCGTGTCCCGCCCCATCTGCCGTACTTCCGTATCTTCCGTGTCCCGCCCCATCTGCCGTACTTCCGTATCTTCCGTGTCCCGCCGTATATCTGCCGTGCTTGCCGTATCTGCCATATCCGCCATATCCGGCCCCACCCGCTGCATCCGCCGCGGTCTGCCGTCCGGCCGAAAAGGCAGGCCGCCTCTCGCAGCAGCCTGCCTATTGCCTCGCCTTACAGCGCGTCGCCTACGTGGTGGATGCGCAGCAGGTTGGTGGTGCCGGTGGCGCCTGCCGGAACGCCTGCGGTGACCACCACCAGGTCGCCCTCCTGCAGGTGGCCGGCGGCCTTAGCCAGCTCCACTGCGGCCAGGATGGCCTCGTCGGTGCTGGCTACCAGCTCCTTGCGGAGCACAGGGATAACACCCCAGGATACGGCCAGCGAATGAAGCACGCTGGATTTGGAGGAGACGGCGATTACCGGCGCCTTGGGCTTATACTTGGCGATCATGCGGGCGGTAAAGCCGCTTTCGGTCAGGGCCAGAATGGCCTTTGCGCCCAGCTCCAGGGCGGCTTGGGCTACGGCCTGGCCGATGGCGCCTGTTACGTCCGGGGTTTTGCGGGCGGCTTGCAGCGTCAGCCAGCTGTAGCTGTCCAGAGCGGTTTCCGCTTTGGCGGCGATGCGGGCCATGGTTTCCACGGACTCCAGCGGATACTTGCCTGCGGCGGATTCGCCGGACAGCATCACCGCATCGGTGCCGTCAAACACGGCATTGGCCACGTCGCCTGCTTCGGCGCGGGTGGGACGGGGGTTCTGCTGCATGGACTCCAGCATGTGGGTGGCGGTGATAACGGGTTTGCCGGCCAGGTTGCAGCGGCGGATCATATCCTTTTGCACCAGGGGAACATCCTCAACGGGAAGATCTACACCCAGGTCGCCGCGGGCTACCATTATGCCGTCGGCTACGGAAATGATGGCGTCCAGATTTTCCACACCCTCGTCGTTCTCGATTTTGGCGATTACCTGGATGTGGTTTGCGCCCAGCTCGTCCAGAATATGCTTGATCTCTAGAATGTCCTCGGCCTTGCGCACAAAGGATTGGGCGATAATATCGATCTTCTGCTCCACGCCGAACTTGATGTGGCGGATGTCCTTTTCGGTAACGCCGGGCAGGCTGGTTTTGACTCCGGGAACGTTGACGCCCTTGCGGGGCTTCAGGCGGCCGCCGTTACGGATCAGACAGATGATCTCGGTGCCTTCGGCCTTGACCACCTCCAGACGGACCAGGCCGTCGTCAATGAGAATAATGCTGCCGGGTTTCACATCCTGGGGCAGTTGTTTATAGGTAACGTGAATCCGGTCCTTGGTGCCAAGCACTTCTTCAGTGGTGAGGGTTACGGTTTCGCCGGGAACCAGCTCCACGAAGGCCTCTTCCATTTTGCCGATGCGGATTTCCGGGCCTTTGGTATCGATGAGCACCGCTACATAGGCGTTCTCGGCGGCTGCAGCCTCGCGGATATTGCGGATGCGGGCGGTATGCTCCTCCGGCTCGCCGTGGGCGAAATTCAGCCGGGCCACGCTCATGCCGGCGCGGATCAGCTTGCGCAGCATCTCCGGGCTTTCGCTGGCGGGGCCGATGGTACAGACAATTTTCGTTTTGCGCATTATTTTTCTCCACTCCTTGTCCAGTTTTATTCCCTTGTGAAACTTTTCTCTTTCTTTTAGAATATAGGAAAAGCAATCATAAGAAAAATATATATTTTTACGTTTTTCATCAATTTTGATGTAGAAGGCAGGTGGAGTGATGAATCTGCACGCCCTGAGGATTTTTTATACCGTTGCGGAAAAAGGCGGGGTTACCCGGGCCTCGGAGGATCTGTTGATCAGCCAGCCGGCGGTGACTGCCCAGGTGCGCAATCTGGAGAAGGAGCTGGGCTTCTCCCTGCTGGCTCCCAAGGGACGGGGAGTGCTGCTGACGGACGGGGGCAGGCTGGTGGCCGACTACGCCAAACGGCTGTTTGCCCTGGAGCGGGAGATTGAGTCGGGCATCCGCGAGTACAAAGCGGGCTTCAGCGGCGTGCTGCGGATTGTGGCTACCTATCTGCCCGCCAATCTGCTGCTGCCGGAATGGCTGGCCCGCTACAAGCAGGAGCATCCCCAGGTGGAGGTGGTGCTGACCACCGTAAACTCCCGGGAGGCGGTGGAGCAGCTGCTCCATTACGACGCGGAGGTGGCGGTTTACGGCGGCGGCTGGGAGGAGCAGCCGGGGATTGCCTGGGAGCAGCTTTTGGAGGACGAGCTGTGGTTTATTGTTCCCAACGGCCACCCTTATGCAGGCAAGGAGATCACCCTGGCCGAGATGATGAAGGTTCCTTTTATATTAAGGGAAGAAGGAAGCTCCACCCGGGAGCGGCTGTTCTCCCTGTGCCGGGCGCTGAATGTGAATCCCCCCAAGGTGGGTTTGCAGTTCAACGGGGTCAGCGAAGCGGTGCGCGCGGTTATTGCCGGCTACGGGGCGAATTTTATCTCGTCCATGGCGGTGCGGGACTACGTGGAGCGGCGGGAGGTGTCCCGGGTGTTTGTGCGGGGGCTGACACTGATGAATCCCATTGCCGTGTGCACCCGCAAGGAGGAGCTGTTGTCTCCTGTGGCCGAGGCTTTTGTGGGGCTGATTCGCGATGAAGTAAAATGCTGGAAGAAACGGCCCAGAGGTGGAGTGTGACCTGTCATAGATTTTTTTGCCAACGCCTTCCGTCCCCATGCGGAAAGGCGTTTATTGTGACCACACGTATTTTAGCGCTGCAACACGGCCGCTCATCCTCGAAAAACTCCGATGGGAGCTTTTCTCATCATACCCGTGGAGGGGTGCCCTTTCTCATCTTGTCGCGCCGCGCTCTGCGAATCATCCTCTGACCTGGTTTGCAAGCGGTGCAAGCCTGCGTCTTTGTTAAACTGGGATTTTCTAAACAAGCCCTTCTTCTGTTGCGGAACAGAGCGACCCTTATGGCGGTGAAAGCGGGAGTTTGGATAATTAACGGAACTAAGAAACCGTTAAATCCCCGGTACGGCGAAAATAGGGAGGAAATCAGGCTGCGGCGGGGAATAAGGGCTTCTGAGTTCAGACGGGAATAAGTGGCAAAAGCCGCTATAAGAGTCGCTCAGTTCCGCTGCGTTTTTCCGTCAGCTTTTTCTCATGTTCAGAAATTCCATCGATTGGTTCGTTGCCTCCCGTATCCGCTGTCCCGGAAGCATCCCTGCATCCCGCTGGAGCATCTGCATCCGCGGCAATAAACAGCCCATCTGCCGGAAGAGTGTTGGCGATGGAGGAAGCCGTTGCCATTGCCAAGCAGCTCCACGGCAAAAACGGTCCTGTCCAATGGAGCGCAGAGCTCCAGCGCGGCGTTGAAATCGAAGGGGCAAAGCGGGATGTCTGGCGAGTGGAGGCGCTGTTTTCCGCAGGGGACAGGTGGTGGTACTCGCTGGACGCAAGGAGCGGCAAGCTGGGAACGAAAATGGCCTGCGTGTGGAATAGGATAAAAGCCCCCATCCCGACGTAAACATCATGCAGACGCTGGAGTCGCCGGAGGCGAACAAGCTTGCGGTTCATCTTGTAAGACGTCTTGCATACGTTAAGGGAAGGGGGGCGATTTCTTCTGGATGCGGTGTTTGTAAATCCTGCCGGGAGAAGTCTCCGGACTGTTCCCGGGGAAAATAGGAGCCCATCCGCTGGACAACTTCCTATCGGGGGAATGGCATAACCTTGCACAGCTATTTTCCCGCCCCCCAAAAAACGGTCCAGACCCTTCTTTCAGGCAACGGCCCTTATCCCGTGACCATTGGCCCGGATATTGTCTATGATTCCGCGACGGGGCACCTGCAGCTGGAGTAGTTTTGGCCCGGATTTTCAAATTTTCAGAAAAATGATGTAAATATACTTGACACGAAAATAAGCGCACACTAAACTAATTCTTATAAAATCTTTGGATTTCGGATTTATATGTTATGTATATGTAATGTTTTGCTTCGGGAGTTGGTTTGTCGAGGCAAGGGTAATGCGCATTTTCATTCGGGGGATCGTTTAACATGAGAGGGGCTTGGGGCTATGGGAGCTGTGGAGCGTTCGCCGATTGCGCCTTATGCGCTGGAAGGTTTCTATGATGAAATGTTTGCGGAAAACGGTCTGCAGGTCCGTTCCCATTACAGCCAGGTGTATGAGCGGTTTGCGGCCCTGAAGGCGGGGGAGGCGGGAGCCAAGCAGGCGGCCTTCAACCGGCGGATGATGGAGGAGGGCATCACCTTCACCCTCTACTCCCCCTCCCAGATCCAGCCTCTGGAACGGACTATACCCTTTGACCTGATTCCCCGGGTGATTCCCAAGACGGAATGGGATGTGCTGGAGAAGGGGCTTTTGCAGCGGGTTACGGCCTTGAACCGGTTTGTGTACGACGTGTACCACGGGCAGCAGATTGTGAAGGACGGCATTGTACCCCGGCGGATGGTGGTGGCCAACAAATATTTCCGGCCGGAGATGATGCATGTGCGGGTGCCGGAGGATGTTTATATTACAGCCTCGGGTATTGACCTCATCCGGGATGAGCATGGGGCCTATTATGTGCTGGAGGATAATCTGCGGTGCCCCTCCGGTTTTTCGTACCTGTTCAAAAGCCGCTCCATGATGAACCAGCTGTACCCCGAATTAACTCTATCCTCCTCCATCCGGGATGTGGAGCATAGCCTGAACCGGTTTCTGACGGTGCTGCGCAGCCTTTGCCCCACCCGCAAAAAAGACCCTGTTATTGCCCTCCTGACACCCGGCGAATACAATTCCGCCTATTACGAGCATACCTTCCTGGCCCAGCAGATGGGCATTCATCTGGTGGAGGGGCGGGATTTGGTGGCCATGGACCACAAGGTGTACATCCGCGGGTTGGGCGGGCTGACCCAGGTGGATGTGATTTACCGGCGGATCGATGACGATTATCTGGACCCGCTGGCTTTTGACCCCAATTCCATGCTGGGAGTAGCGGGGATTATGAATGCCTACCGGGCCGGCAATGTGGCCATCGTGAATGCTCCCGGCACAGGGGTTGCCGACGACAAGGCCATGTACGCCTATGTGCCGGATATGATCCGCTACTATTTGAAGGAAGAGCCGATTATCGGGAATGTGCCTACCTATGTGCTGTCCCGGCGGTCGGAACGGGAATACGTGCTGTCCCGCCTCCACGAAATGGTGGTCAAGGAAACCTCCCTGTCCGGCGGCTACGGCATGTTGATCGGTCCCTCCGCATCGGAGGCGGAGATTGATGAGTTCCGTACCAAGATTATGGCCGATCCGAGCCGGTACATTGCCCAGCCGACCATCCGTCTCTCCCGCGCTCCGGTGCTGGTTGGCGGGCAGCTTGCGCCGCGGCATATCGATTTGCGGGCGTTCATCCTCATGGGCGGAGGAACGGCGGGGGTGCATGTTATTCCCGGCGGGCTGACCCGGGTGGCCATGACGGAGGGATCGCTGGTGGTGAATTCCTCCCAGGGAGGAGGCTGCAAGGATACGTGGGTGATGGCGTAGCCGGACCCCCAAAAGTGACGAGAAGCTGACGAAGCTTAATCCGATTAGGAAGAACAATCATCCTAAGAAGGGCGGGAGATTGCCATGCTGAACCGCAATGCGGAGGCTTTGTTCTGGATTGGACGCTATATGGAAAGAGCGGAGAATCACGCCCGTCTGGTGGATGTTCATTACCATATTCAGCATGAGGGAGACTTCGCCCACGAGGAGCATAAGTGGTCCCGTCTGGTGGATGCCTTCGGAGCCAGAGGGGATTACCTGCAGCAGTTCGAGCAGTTTACGGAGCGGGATGTAATTTCCTTCATCACTCTGGACCGGGGCTACAGCAATTCCCTGTTTTCCTGTGTGGCTCAGGCCAGAAGCAATTTGCGCACCATCCGGGAAAAGGTCCCCAGCGAGCTTTGGGAGGCGGTCAACTCCTTTTATCTGTGGCTGGGGGAGGTGCAGGTGGCGGATATTCTCGAAGAAGGGCCCAATATCTTTTTTCGCCGGGTAAAGGAAAAGGTGGCGGTGTTTCAAGGTGTGGAGCATTCCGTCATGCAGCGGGAGCAGGAATGGCATTTCATTGAATGCGGCCGTTTTCTGGAGCGGGCGGAAAATACGGTGCGGATTCTCCAGTCGGTGCTGGGCGCCATCAGCGCGGACCGGGCGGCCCCTTATCCGTATCTCATGGCTGTGCTGAAATCCGTCAGCGGCTACCAGGCCTTCCGCCGGGTTTATGCCGACGGGCTGTCGGCTCCGCAGATTATCGAGTTCCTGCTGACCCGGGAAAGCTTTCCCCGTTCTGTTTATTTTTCCTTCCTGCAGCTGGAGGAGCATCTGGTGGAAATCGGGCTGTACGAGGGGGAGATGGCCTTGTCCCAGCATGAAAAGGCCCGGCGCAAGGCAGGCAGGCTGAAGGCGGAGCTGGGCTGCCTGGACCGGGACGATCTGGATTTGCCGGAGACGGCGCTGCTTCTGGAGCAGCTGACCGAGGGCTGCCGCAGCCTGGGGAGGACCATGGCGGAAACATTTTTTCGAATGGAGGCGGCAGCCCAATGAAGCTGGAAATTCAGCACATGACCCGTTATTCCTACGCGGAGGCGGCTACGGACAGTGTCAATGAGGTGCGTCTGACTCCCCGCACCAACAGCCGTCAATCCTGTTACAGCCACGAGGTGACGGTGGAGCCCCCTACGGCCCTGTTGACCTATGAGGATTATTTCGGCAACCGGGTTCATGCCTTTAGCGTCAACAAGGCGCACCGGGAGCTGACTGTCCGGGTGCGGTCTGTGGTCAGCACCCAGGAGACAGTATGGCCGGACCCTGCCCTGCATCCGGAGGCGGAGCTGGAGCTGATGCGGACGGATGCTTTTTATGACCGGTTTGTGGAGTATTTGCTGCCGACAGTTTATACGGCTTTTACGCCGGAGCTGGAGGCTTATGCCCGGCCTTACGGGCCCGGAACAGAGGGGATTTACGCTTGGGCGCAGGAGCTGACCCGGCGGATTTACGGGGATCTGACCTATGATCCGGGCGCTACCCACGTACACACCACCGTGAATGAAACCCTGGAGCTGCGGCGGGGGGTCTGCCAGGAATACGCCCACTTGATGCTGGCGGTTTGCCGGTACCATGGGGTGCCGGCGCGGTATGTCAGCGGCTACCACTTCGTGGGAGACATCACCGGGAACAACGCGGACTTCGAGCAGGCCTCCCACGCCTGGGTGGAGGTGCTGATCCCCGGAAGCGGCTGGAGGGGCTTCGACCCCACCAACAAGGCGGAGACGGGCTGGCGGTACGTAAAGCTGGGCCACGGCCGGGACTACAAGGACATTGTTCCGGTAAAGGGCATTTACCGGGGCAGCGGCAGCCAGCGCCTGACAGTCAAGGTGGACGTGCGGAAGGTGGAGGAGGAGTAGCATTTTGGCGGTTGCGGCCGTTGGAGGAAAAAGAAGTCTGTCTCTACCGTATCTGTACGGTGAAAGGCGGGCTTTTTTGGCGTTCTGGCGCAAATCTACTTGCCCAGTACCGTTTCGGTGGAATTATCTATGCAAGGCTGGGGAAATCCATTATAATGCTCGAAAAGAAAGCACCATGATCCGGCACCCGGGTTCAATACAAAGAGACGGGAGACATGTGCATGGATAGGACGGCTTTGGCTAAACGCATCTACGAAATCGCTCATTTAACCGGAAGCTTCACCTTGCGTTCCGGGCAAATTTCACAGGAGTATTTCGACAAGTATCTGTTCGAGGCGGAGCCCGCCGTATTGCGTGAGGTCGCGGCGCAGCTGCAGGCTCTGATTCCACCTGGCACACGGGTGCTGGCGGGGTTGGAGATGGGCGGCATACCTGTCGCTACAGCTCTGTCGCTGGCCTCCGGCTTGCCTGCCGCTTTTGTGCGGAAGAAGGCCAAGGCTTACGGAACCTGCAAGCTGGCTGAAGGGGCGGATGTGGCAGGCAAAGGGATTGTGATCGTCGAGGATGTGGTGACTACCGGCGGACAAGTGATCCTTAGCGCAAAGGATTTGCGGGAAGCAGGAGCAGTGGTGGAGGACGTAATCTGTGTCATTGAACGGAACCCGGAAGGGCGGGAAAAGCTTGCTGCGGACGGCTTGCGGCTTCATGCCCTGTTTACGATGGAAGAGCTGAATGCGGCGGGAGCAGGCGGACAATTGGCGGAAGATGCCAAGAAAGTCTAGGGGGGAAGCTGGCCATGCACATCGAATTTGATGGTTTTTTAATCAGCGATGACAAGATGCTGCTGTCTGTGGAGGCGGTAGCCGGATTTTTGGAACGGAGCTACTGGGCGGCGGGAAGGCCGTTGGAGGTGATCGAAGCCTCCATCCGCAACTCCCTCTGCTACGGCCTGTACCATGAAGGCAGGCAGATTGGTTTTGCCCGGGCGGTCACGGATCTGGCTACTATGTATTGGCTGGCGGATGTGTTCATCGACGAGGCTTACCGCGGCACTGGCTTGGGCAAAAAGCTGGTGGCGGCGGTGGTAGACTCCGAGGAATTGTGCGGACTGACGGGCCGACTGGGCACCAAGGACGCCCATGAGCTGTACAGGCAGTTCGGATTTGTCCTGGACGAGGGCCGGGCCATGGCGAGAAGACCGAGCGGGGTTTAACAGGGGAATGAACGCAAATTGGACCGTATCCTTTGAACAGGTGCGGTCTATTTGTGTTTGCTGCATTAGATTGGAAACGAAACATCTAGTATAATAGTGTTGATGCACCACCGGGCGGGAGGACAGGCCATGAACAAGGAAGATCAGGTTATCATGGGCTTCAGGGACGTTTTTAACAAGATGGTTTGGCTGAATAAAATTAAGATGGAAGACAGCCTGAAGGGGCATAAGCCTTCTGAGGTCCACTGCATTGAATATATTGGGAATCATGCGGATTCCAACGTGACCAAGCTTGCGGAATCTTTTTATATGACCAGAAGCGCTATAAGCAAAATAGCGAAGAAGCTCATGGAAAAAGGCCTTATCGACAGCTACCAGAAGCCGGAAAACAAGAAGGAAATCTACTTCAGGCTTACGGAGGAAGGAAAAGCCGTTTATAAGATCCATGAGGAGCTGCACAAGGAATTTCAAGAACGGGATAAGGCTGTATTTGAGCAGGTGACCGAAGAACAGTTCGACAGTATGCTTCGTTTTATGGAAAGGTACAGCAGGCATTTGGATGCGGAAATAAAGAAGCAGGGTATGGATATGAAACAGGATTAAACTTTAACTATGCAGTAACTACTCAGCTATCTGTTTGGAAAAATTGTGCTTTAAAGGGACTTAGGAGCCCGTATTGTCTGCCGCGGGCACATTTCGTCCCCATTCCAAATTGCTGTTATCTGCTTTTAGTGACAACATCTCTGATGTATGGTAGATGTGGTGGGATGTCAGGAATATGGAACGATATGGAATTATATGGAATGTCCATAATGTAAAAGTACATTTATTTCATGGGTCAGCCGCTGAAACGGAGGGTCATCATGCAAAAGTGCATCTATTTCACGCGGATTTTAGCTTTTTGGCGGTTTTAAACGAAAATAACTGCACTTTTTGCATGATTGGAGCGAAAAAGTGGACTCCCGGCCCAAAATAGCTGTATTTTCGCATGATAGAATTGGTAATAACGGACATTTCACGGACACACGGTACGCTATTTACCCTGGGAAACCTCCCAATCTGCTGTTTTCAAGCGGCGCTCGAGACAGTTAGGGGGGTTACGGGAGTAGTTGAGTAGTTACACTATGCAAAATGAAACCGCAGGCAGCTTAGCTCTATTGAGAGCAGGCTGCTTTTTCGTTGTTGGAATTTTGTTGACAGGGAAACAAAACCGGGATATTATCATTATTGTTTCCGAGGAAATTAAATTCGGATTATGAGGGGAGAGTGTCATGTTGAAATTAGATAAAAAGGCGTTTATATTCGGTCTTATGTCCGTGTTTCTTTGCGGACTGGGCTTCAGCATTATCGCACCTGTTGTCCCGTTCCTGGTGCAGCCATATATAAGCAATCCCGGAGATCAGGCTATAGTGGTCACTCTGCTGACCTCCGTTTATGCCATCTGCGTGTTTTTTGCGGCCCCTGGACTTGGAGCCTTGAGCGACAGATATGGCCGTCGTCCGTTGCTCTTGGTGTGCCTGTTGGGGTCCGCCATCGGGTACTTCGTTTTCGGCATAGGGGGAGCGCTTTGGGTGCTGTTTGCCGGGCGCATTATTGAGGGTATAACCGGGGGGAGCATAAGCACGGTCTTCGCCTATTTTGCAGACATTACACCCAAAGAACAGCGGACTAAATATTTTGGCTGGGTGAGTGCGGTTGCAGGTGCCGGCGCCGCCATTGGGCCTGCTCTGGGCGGGCTGCTTGCTAAGTTCGGCTATTCCGTCCCCATGTATTTTGGAGCAATCATAACCCTGGTGAATTTCATCTATGGAATCCTGTATATGCCCGAAAGCCTGGCCAAGAATAACCGGCTGAACAAGATTACCCTTGTAAGGCTGAATCCATTCACCCAGCTAATAAACGTGCTTTCGATTAAGAACTTGAAAAGGCTGCTTGTCTCGGCATTTTTGCTTTGGATACCCAACGGTTCCTTGCAGGCCGTCTTCTCCCAATTTACAATCGATACCTTCAATTGGAAACCCGCGGTGATTGGACTTATGTTTTCGATTATGGGCATCCAAGACATTATTTCACAGGGCTTCATCATGCCTAAGCTTTTGAAAAAACGGAGTGATGCCCAAATAGCCATTCTTGGCATGGCATCGGAAATGATAGGCTACAGCCTGATTGCAGCATCGGCTTTGTTTTCATTCTATCCTTTTTTTATCATCGGGATGTTCATATTCGGTTTCGGGGATTCCATCTTCGGACCGTCCTTCAACGGCATGGTTTCCAAGTCTGCGGATTCCAGTGAACAAGGGAGGATTCAGGGCGGGAGCCAATCGATTCAATCCCTGGCAAGAATAATCGGACCTATCATTGGGGGCCAAATCTATGTAACCCTCGGCCACGCCGCGCCAGCTATTATGGGAGTTTTTCTTATCGCGGCGGCAATCCTTGTTTTGTTCTAATTATCAACCCGAAATATGCTTCATGGATTGACATCAGGAAAAGCGCTTAGTTTATTGGCAAGCCCGCTCTTCCCGGTGAGGATTTCTACCATTAGTCCGGCACCAAGCCGGAAGCCGTATGAGAAGGTAGAAGAAAGCTCCATTTCATGGGTTTGTTTATACAGTTCCAGAATCTCCTCAAGCTCTTTACATTCTTCCTCGGAATGGCTGTGTTTCCACGATTCCAAACCAGCACTAATTTTTTGACTTGTTTCTCTATATTTCGGATCGCGGGATACTGCATTTTCATTTGGATTCAACTTGCCGCTATACAACTGGTCCAACAGATTTTGCAAAGTGTACACCGACCTTTCATCTGTTTGTAACCTTATTTCCTTCTAACTAAATCTTATCATATATTCAGCGATTTGTAGAGTATACTACGTGGATATTTCTTTTAAGAGATTGGGATAATAGTTTTAAAAAAGAGGTATTGCCTTGAAATCAGAAGAAGTATTCGGGCAAGTTTTGAGAACCTTACGCAAAAAGCAAAGGCTGAGCCAAGAAAGTCTGGCCTTTCAAAGCAACCTTGACCGCACTTATATATCTATGCTGGAGCGTGGTGTTCATCAACCAACCTTAAGCTCCTTGTTCTCTCTTGCTGGTGCATTGAATATGAAGGCCTCTGATTTGGTGAGGCTCGTTGAGAACGAGATTGCATCAAGCTCCAGTTAAAATGAGAGATTTTACGCGCATTCTTGTGAAAATAAGATATGCGCTTTTTTATTCCCAAAACAAATTAAGACATAAGAAAAAGCTGCCTCAGCGGGCAGCTCTGATTTTATAAGCTTGTTTAGTCCAGCGAACATGCCCCATCCTGACAGACACCTGCATCATTGCCGATGACGCGCAGCGGCTGGGTTTCCTGCCAGATGGTCTCCAGCGTCTTGAGAAATACTTCGCTGGATTGCGCCCCGGAAATGGCATATTTGCGGTCGATGACGAAGAAGGGCACTCCGGTGACGCCCAACTGCTGCGCTTCCTCTTCGTCGGCGCGGACTTCAGCGGAATAATCGTTCCCAGCCAGCATCTTCAGGGTTTCGTTGCGGTCCAGCCCGGTCTTTTCCGCCAGCTCCGCCAGTGTATCATGATCTCCTAGAAGGCGGGAGTCTGTAAAGTACGCCTGAAATAGCTCCTTGATGACTTCCTCTCGTTTGCCCTCTTTCGCCGCGTAGTGCGTCAAGCGATGAGCATCGAAGGTGTTGGTCAATTTCATAGTATCAAAATTGAACGTCAATCCGGCTTCCTTGGCCTGATCGCTGAGATTTTTGTTCATGGCTATGGCCTTCTCGCGGGTCATGCCGTATTTGGCAGCCAGCATGTGGCGCACGTCATGCTCCACCATTTTGGGAGCGCGGGGGTCCAACTCGAAGCTTTTGAACTCGACCTTTACGTTATCCCGGTGGGCAAACTGCTCCAGAGCACTCTCCAGACGTTGTTTTCCTATATAGCAGAAGGGGCAGGCAAAATCCGACCAAACTTCAATTTTCATGGAGGGGGGCTCCTTTCGGTTATCATTGCCGCTGTTTTGAGATGAAATTGATGTAACTATTATAGTTACAACTTAAGTTTGATGTCAATCTGACTTCAATTAAAGGAGGCAATATCAAATATACTTCGCGGGAAATATAAAATCAATTTCCTCGATTTTTGTTTATTAATTATTAATTATCCTGTATTTATAATCACGAATAGGATATGATGTAAATAACATATAGTATCTCTTTTGAAGGTGAGGCCTACATATGGCAAAAGCTCCATTTACCCCCGGAGATTTACCATTGGGAAACGAACGAATTAATCAGTTGATGTTTATACGAGAGCTAATTGATGCTAACAAAAAAATCGCTCAGTATCAGGTTTTATTGCAAAACACGAAGTTGCCCTCCCATTTACTGCTAAATCCTGTCATGTTAAACGAAGCTGTACAATCAACCAAAATTGAGGGAACCCAAGTAACACTTGATGAGGTGCTTGAAGTAGAAACCAAGAGTAGGAAAAATACTAAAGATATTCAAGAAGTGCTCAATTATTATCATGCGTTACGTGACGGAATGGATAGATTGGCTGTTTTGCCTATTTCGACGAGACTCTTTAAAGCAATGCATGTAACACTTATGTCAAATGATGTACGCGGCAGCAACCGCTCACCTGGCGAGTATAGGAAAATCCAGAATTTCATAGGTCCGGAAGGATGTTCGTTGGAAACGGCAACCTATATCCCTCCACAGCCTCAACTCGTGGACACCTACATGAGTAATCTTGAAGTCTACATTAATGATCCTCAAGATCAGCTTGATGAATTGATTCGAGTTGCTATTATACATGCGCAATTTGAAACAATCCATCCGTTCCTTGATGGTAACGGAAGAATCGGTCGTATATTGATACCCTTATACTTGTACAGTAAAAGAATCATTGACTATCCTAACTTTTTCCTAAGTGAGGCATTGGAGAGGGTTAAACATAAATACTACAGGTTTCTTAATGATACACGATATACCGGAGACTGGAATCAATGGATCCGTTTTTTTCTTGAAGCGATAATACTTCAAGCAGATAAAAATATTTATTTGATTAATGAGGTTAACAAATTATATGAACACGATCTGGATTTGGCTCAAAGTCTGATTAACAGCAGCGGTGTTAAAAAGTTGATCGATGCATTCTATCAAAAACCCATTTTTACGGTTCATACTATTTCCTCAGTAGCAGACCTGCCCGAAGCCACTTGCAGGCGATACTTATCTATTCTGGAATCAAACAGAATTATTTTCTCTGATGGCAAACAAAGGTCAAAAACTTATTATTACTACAATCTCCTGGATAAGCTTCGTTAACAATAATTAGGATTTGGATAGTCCGCAAATAACCCTTGACTCTCACGTTACGTGATCCTTTAGAGTAAGTGGTGAAGGGAGATGCAGAGGATGAAGGTTAAGGAAGTTGCCGAGCTGACGGGGGTCAGTGTGCGCACGCTGCACCACTATGATGAGATCGGGCTTTTGAAGCCGGAGGAGGTGACGGAATCCGGATACCGCATTTACTCCGCCGCGAATCTGGAGACTCTGCAGCAGATCCTGTTTTTTCGGGAGCTGGGGTTTTCCCTGGGGAAGATCAAGGAGATCATTACCGACCTGGACTATGACCGCAACGAAGCGCTGGCGCTTCAGCGGCGGATGCTCGTGGACAGACGCGGGCAGCTGGACCGGATGATTGAGGTGATCGACCAAACCATTCGACATTATAAAGGAGAGATTCATATGAGCGATAAGGAAAAGTTTGCAGGCTTTGATTTTACCAAGGGCAATCTGTATGAAAAGGAGGCGCGGCAGCGCTGGGGAGACGAGGCGGTTAACCGCTCCAACGCCCAACTGGGGGCCATGTCCAAAGAGGAGCAGGAGAAGCTGGGCCAGGAGATGAACGACATTTACTTCAAGCTGGCCGATCTGCGCCAACTGCCTCCCGAATCGGAGGAAGCCCAGGCGGCTATCAAGCTGTGGTGGGAGTACCTTAACCGGATGGGCAGCTACTCTTACGAGGCCTTCAAGAATCTGGGCCAGATGTATGTGGACGACGAGCGCTTCACCAAGAACATCGACAAGTTCGGCGAGGGGCTGGCCCTGTTCATGCGGGACGCTATGGCCGTATTTGCGGACCGTGCGGCTGCCGAATAAGATTGACCCTCGATTAAGTTACGTAAGTCCAGCGATAGCCGGATGCATCATGATCGGATGCCTACCGTTTGGGGCCGCAGGCGCCGGGCGACATGTGAAAGATCAAGTCCCTGGTTGCCCGCGGCTCTTTTTTACACGAAAAAAAAGAGGATTAAGGCTCCAACTCGAGCTTGATTGTTAACTCGTCCAGCAGTTTAATATCGGTTTGAGTCATTGTGCCGAGCACATAAGACTGCGAAGGGTCCAAAGGCGGATATTCCAGGATATACGCATAAGAGGTATCGCTTATTCGCGTCCGCTCTCCGCTGTCCGTAATGATCATTTGGCCATCGGCGGTCTCCAGCCACAATGAGGCGGATTGCGTATGGGGAGCCTTTCCCTTGACTTCATAATAGATCAGGGTTTGGTCATTCTTGAATACCACATTGTTGACAATGACCTCTCCGACCTCTCCTTGAGACAGTACGATAGGGAAGTTCTTTGTTAACGGGGAGGTTACTTTTTGACTTTCCTGCTTATGCGCAAGCAACCTATATGGCGTCACATAAACCTCTTTCGCACCGCTGGCCAGGGGAGCGAAACGGACCGTTCCTCTGGATACACCATCCTTGCCAATTGTCCACTGCGAATCCAGGTAGTTGATTATCATGCCGCGCTCATCCTTAAGCTGGAAGAGGAGCCAGTCCGTATCTCCGGCAAATTCAAACTCCAGCTTGGTTGTTACAGGCGTTAACAAATAGCCTGTCAATTGGAATCGTCCATCCCTGGACTCTGCCCCATATCCATCTGCAAGTGCTCGATGTTGGCTATCCTTCAGCGTTTTGTTCGCAACCGATAATTTGAAGCTCCAATCGCCTGCAACCCGATTTTGCTTGGCTGAATTGCCGTTCTCGTCCTTAGGCCCCGTCACTTCGCCGATGTTCAACTCTAACTCAAAGCTGTCTTCCGCCCCCGGCTCGTCAATATCCAGTGTCATGATGCCAACAGCCTGATTGGCGTTGAGTCGATGGGGCTTTGTGCTGAAGGCAGCTCCCGGTTTGGAAACACCGTTGATTTTGATGGAAACCTTCCCTAGGAATATTATGTTTTCCGTCTGTTCGGAATGGATTTCATAACCAATAGAAAGCCTTGCGCCATCGTAAATGACATCCTGAAGGGTGATGGCAACGCCATTGTCGCTTACCATTTTGTTGTAGGGCGAAGACAGCCCGCCGCTCTTACTGCTGACAATCCCGCTGTCGCCGGCAAAGGAAAAGATATCTCCCTTGAAGATTCTGCCCATGATCGGAATCCTCCGCAATTTCTCAGCCGAAGCGGGGAATGACGATAATGCGCCGAAAAGCAGGATGACAGCAATGATGGAACAGCTTGCCGCCAGCAGCCTTCTTCCGAAGACGGGCTTGTTTATTTTCTGTGTCGTTCTCTCGTCGTGTGCTTCCAGCACCCGCACCTGCAATTGAATGCGCGGCAGCTGGGTTTCTTGAAATTGCTGCTTCAATTCCTGCTCATAAGCATGAGAAGCTTCGTTCATCCTTCCTTGCCCCCTTATCGGCCAAGTCGCGTTTTAACTTCTTGATGGCCCGTTCATATCGCTTTCGTACAGCCGAATAGCTGATGTCCAGCTGCTCTGCAATTTCCTCGAACCTGTTTTCCTCCACAATTCGCAGCAAAATAATATGTCGCTCCTTCGGGGCAAGCCGCCGCAGCGCCTCCTGCAGCTCCACATTGTAGGCCAGACCCTCCATAGGCCGATCCGCTTGGAAAACCGGCATGGATTGCGAAAACAATCGTTACTACTTAGGTCTCCTCGAAAGGAGCTGAAATCCTTTGAAAAAATATCCAAATACCCGAC
>NZ_QMFA01000055.1 GCF_003285005.1 Paenibacillus sp. YN15
AACTCCGAGTGGAGCAGCTAATGCCCAAATTTTCGTTCATGGCAAGGAACTTTCGTGAAGGCGTACCGGGGGTACGTCAAGCGGAAGTGACGAAGTAAGGGACGAAAAGGCGGTGAAAGATGCCCTCAAGCGGGTTTGCAAACACGGCCTAGGATAGGCTGCCTGAATAGCCACTCATGCTGCGTTTCCCGCCGCACCGAAGAGCGATGAAATGTCGAAGATGGCCCTCAAAATCGACTTTGCCGATTTTGAGGCTTCCATAACACCATCCGGCCTGCGGCAGGGACCGGTGTTATTTCAGGGTAGCGGAATCCCCTTACCGCTATCCCCCACTTTTTTGGAGCGCAGGGCGGATAACGGAAACCGGCTTCCTTTATCCACAGCCCAGTCCCGGTTGAAGCGAACCGCCAACGCTTGGTATACACAGAATTAAGGGGGTTAATCACATTGTTATCCCCAATATCCACAACTCGGCCCCACAATTGTGGATAAGTTATCCTTTGCTTTATGTGCATAACACCCTCCTTATCTGCATGGTTTTCATGGGGTTACACACAGTATTCACAGGATATGTGGATAACTTTATCCACATATCCCTGTGTATGGATTCAATCCGCTCCATGGCTATCCACGGACAAGAGCAGCCCCAAGCGTATCGGGGCTGCTCTTGTTTGGGTTATGCCTTGACCGACCATTCCTCCAGAGAGAGGACGGCTTCGGCCTTCAACGTCATGGGCGCGAATTCCCCGCGCTCCCATTTCAGGTGCGCGGCTGCGGCGATCATGGCCGCATTGTCCGTGCACAGCTCCAGGGGAGGCACAATCAGCGGCAGCCGGGCCCGCCGGCACCGTTCCGCGAGGCTCCCCCGGAGCCCTTTGTTGGCCGCCACGCCGCCGGCCAGCAAAAGCTGCTTCGCGCCGAACTGCCGGGCGGCGCGCATGGCCTTCTCCGTCACCACGTCGATGACGGAGTCCTGGAACCCCCTTGCCACGTGGTCCGCGGCAAGGTCAAGCCCTTTCATCCGCGCCGTATTCAGCGCGGCCAGCACCGCCGATTTCAGCCCGCTGAAGCTGAAATCGTAGGAATCCGGCTCCAGCCAGGCCCGGGGCAGCTGCACCGCCCCTTCCGCCTCTGCGGCGAGCCGGTCCAGATGGGGGCCGCCGGGATACGGCAGCCCCAGGGCTCGGGCCACCTTGTCGTAGGCTTCGCCGACAGCGTCGTCCCGGGTCCGGCCGATGATCCGGAAGCGGCCCGGCCCGTCCAGCGCCACCAGCTCCGTATGGCCGCCGGACACCACCAGCGCCAGACAGGGGTACTCCAGCTCCTGAACGAAGCGGTTGGCATAGATATGCCCGGCAATATGATGCACGCCGATGAGCGGCACCCCCAGGGAAAAGGCCAGAGCCTTGCCCGCCACCAGTCCCACCAGCAGGGAACCCACCAGACCGGGGCCCTGGGTCACGGCCACGGCATCCACATCTGTCAGCGCAATCCCGGCCTTGTCCACAGCCTCTTCAATAATCCAGGTAATGCTCTCCACATGCTGCCGTGACGCCACCTCCGGCACAACCCCGCCGAATTTCTTGTGGGTTTCGATCTGGGAGGAGATGACGTTGGAGCGGATGGTCCGCCCGTCCTCCACCACCGCCACCGAGGTTTCGTCGCAGCTGGTCTCGATGGCCAGGATCAGCGACGGGGCGCCCGGGTGCACAGCCTGAAGATTTGTTTTGTCCATCATGATGTTCTCCACCGTTCCTCCGGAATATCCGCCCACATAATCAGCGCGTCTTCATTATTGTCCGTATAATAGCCCTTGCGCACGCCGACGGAACGGAATCCCAGCTTCTCATACAAATTCTGGGCTATCCGGTTGGTGACCCGCACCTCCAGAGTCATCCGTTTGGCTCCCCGCGTATTGGCCTTGCGGCGGAGCTCGGTGAGCAGGCGTTCGCCCAGCTTTTTGCCGCGGTACATGGACCGGATGGCGATATTGGTCACATGGGCCTCATCCATAATCACCCACATGCCCGCATAGCCGGCGATGGCGCCCTCCACCTCCATGACCAGATAATGGGCAAAATGATTGTTGGACAGCTCGTTCTGAAACGCCCCCGCCGTCCAGGGCGTAGGAAAGGCTTCTTTTTCAATCTCCACGATAGTGGCGATATCCTCAACCCTCATCGGCCGGAAAACCGGAGACAACAACGGTCCCGGCCCCGGGCCATCTGCGATAGGAAGCTCCATGCCGCTCCCTCCTGACTGTAAAATTTCATTTGGCTTGCTTTTCGGCCAGCCGGACCTCGGCTTCAGCCAGCTGGGCATAATTGGGCAGCAGGGTATGAGGATCATCGTCCTGACCCGTGCGCAGCCCCAGCTCACCGAGATAACCCGCATATTCCGCATGGATGTCGCATGCGAAAACTTCCGTCCGCACACGGCCGCCTGATGCCGCTTCCGCTTCCCGGGCAAACCGTTCCGTCACCGCGCCGAATTCCTGGGGCTCTCCCACAAACAGCACCGCCTCCGGCGGCTCCCGCTCCTGCCCGAGCAGCGCAAGCAACCGGTCCGCCCAAGCTTCCATCAAACGGATGCCGTCCTCTTCACGGCACTGCCAGCCCGGCGAAGCAACCGGCCACATGGAGGACAAATTACCCTCCACCGTATTTTGGAGCTGCTCCATCCCTATCTCGCGCAGCTCGAAAAGCGCCGTGAAGGCCTGCCCTCTCCGGGCGTTCAGCATGGGCACCACCCAGACGCAGCCGCATCTTCCACCACCCTGCTTCCGCCAATCGGCCAGGGCTCCTGCGGCCAGCGTCTCCAGACTGGAGACCCCTGCCACAGGCAGCTTCAAAGTCCACGCCATCGTTTTGGCAACAGTGATTCCTATACGTACCCCGGTATATGAACCAGGTCCTTTACCAACGGCAATTCCTTGCAGGGAGCGCAGGGAAAGTCCCGCTTCATTTAAAGCCTCCTCAATGGCAGGGATCAAATAGACGGAGTGATTGCGCTCTACCAGCGAATTTACCTCCGCCAACAGCTTCCCCTTGTTGACCAGGGCTACGGACATGGCAGCCGTTGCGCTGTCAATGGCCAAAAGCAGCCCCCCGGACGCTTCTTGGGAGGGGACTTCACCGGAGGCCATTTGACGATCTCCTTTTATTTCCACATCATGCTCAGGATTCCTGTCGTTCATCATGAATAATTCCCTGCTCCTTTAGATCCGAACACCATTTTTCGTAAACGGCCCCTGCCGGATCAAGCCGGAACCGCCGCTCCGTCCAGCCGGTGTTCTCGATGTATACGGACAGATGCTCCTCCGGAATCAGGTCCCGGATGATGGACGCCCACTCCACCAGGGTCACGCCGTCTCCATAGAAATAATCGTCCAGTCCCATATCCTCCGCCTCCTCCTGGGAGATGCGGTACACATCCATATGGTAAAAGGGCATGGTGCGCCCCTCATATTCCTTGATAATGGTAAAGGTGGGACTGTTGACGGTTTCCTGCACCTCCAAGGCCTGGCCCACCGCTTTGGAAAAGGTGGTTTTGCCGGCGCCCAGATCCCCGTCCAGCCCGATCACCGACCCCGGAATAAACAGCCGGGCCAGCTCCTTGGCCAACCGGTAGGTGTCCTGTTCCCCCCGGGAGTCGAACCAATAGGTAGTGGAATGCGCATCCATAGCGGCTTCCTCCTTAAGCATCGGCTGATTGATTTTCGGTAAAATGATTGTATCCCCGCTTCCGCACCGGTATGACGCTTCCATCACGCCGTTTGAGGAGCACACCGGGAGCTGTGGGCGGTTGGTGTGCCGCTTCCTTCCCGTCCACTGTCTCCAGACACCGGGTCTGCGTCCGGTTTCTCTCTGCGGCCGCTGCTGCGTCGGCAGAGCCCAACTTGCAATCCGCTGGCTCTCCACCCGCCAGCACCCGGCCCACCAGATGAAGCGGCAGCCCCTCTCTATGAAAAAGAGCAAGCAGCGCCTCCGCATCCTCTCCCCGCACGGTGCCCGTCAGGCGGTAGTCCTCCCCGCCGTACAGCATCAGCTCCAGCGGGTCCAGCCCGGCCTCGCGGGCATAACCGGCAAGCGCCGGGTCCTCTGGCAGCAGGGCCTCATCCAGCTCGATGACACAGCCGGAGGCCTCCGCCAACTCCCAGGCCTCGCTGGCCAAACCATCGCTGACATCATTCAGCGACCGGCCCAACCCGCTGCGCACCAAAAGCCGCCCCGCCTCCACCTGAGGCTCGGGAAACTGGTGCGCCCGCGCCAGCTGCTGCCGCTCCTCCGGCAGCTCCCCTGCATCATAGGCGCTCCGGCCCGCGGCCAGGAGCAGATGCAGGCCCGCGGCGGAGAGGCCCAGGGGACCGGTGACGAACACCGCGTCCCCTGGGCTTGCGCCGCTGCGAAGCAGGGCCCGGCCCGTCTCCACCTCGCCGATGGCGGTGACGGTGACGGTCATGTCCCTGGGGCAGGAGGTGGTGTCGCCCCCGACCACGGCTACGCCATAACGGCCGGCGCAGGCATAGAGGCCGTCGTACAGCTCCCGCAGCGTCTCCGTCTCCATGGCCGCCGGAACGGACAGCGCCACCACGGCAAAACGGGGAATAGCCCCCATCGCCGCCAAGTCGCTTATATTGGATGCCATGGCCTTGTAGCCGATGGCTTCATACGTCATTGTCTCGGGCTTGAAATGAATATCCCGGACCATCGTATCACAGGTGACCACCCATTGAAAACCGCTCCGCCCGGCCAGCACGGCGGCATCGTCGCCGATACCGACAATCACGCCGTCCTCGTCGGACCCGGCCTGATCCGGATCTGCGCGGTCCACAGACTGTGTGCGGGCGCCGCGGTCTCCCGTAAGCAGCCGGATTAACCCGAATTCGTCCACTCGGGGCATACATGGATTCCTCCATTCCTCATTCTACCTATTATAGCACAGCCTCTCCAGATTAAAACCCGAAGACCGCCTGATTGAAGCAGCCGCTGGAGGTGCAGCAAACCATATATGGTAGATGCGGCCTGACTGACCAGACCAGAGTAAACAAAAGAAGCGGTGGCGGCCGCTGGAGCAACTGTGACAGTTGAAGCCGCCGCCCGCGCCGGGATATCTGGCCTTGCACCAATCGCCTCTGCCGCGCCGGGACCTAACCTTGCAGCAATTGCCTCTGCCCGCCGAGGAATGTAAGCGCCCTAAAATGTATGCTATCAGGCCCAAGCAGCCCTTTATCCGGCAATTAGCATACATGAAATGTATGCTATCGGCCGAGAAAGCGCGAAAACGGGGCCTGATCTAGTGAATAGCGTACAATTTATGCACGCTATTTCCATAAAAAGCGGCTGTCGGCGGAGATAGCGTACATTTTCTGTTCGCTATCATCAACCACTTGCGGTTGCCGGCCCGCCCCGGCAGTTGAATCATCCGCGAAGGAAATAGCGGAACCCGGTTTTCCGCTATTTCCTGGCGGCGGAGGCGGGAAGCCTCATTAGCGGAATGGAACTTTCCGCTATCCGCCCTTTTGTCCCGCTTATCCCCCCGGGTTTGCCGCAATAGCGGAAAAAGAATGTCCTTATTCCGCCGATTCGGGCTCCGCGGCCCTAATAGCGGAAAAAACATGGCCCTATTTCCCTCAGCCAGCGGCCCGCTGCCAGCCTCCCCCACACCTATGTTACTCACACCCGCCACCGCCCGCTCCATTCTCTCCCTTTCCCTACACTCCCACCGTTCGCTTCCCTTCCAACCTCCCACACCCATGTTACTCACACCCGCCACCGCCCGCTCCATTCTCTTCCTTTCCCTACACTCCCACCGTTCGCTTACCTTCCAACCTCCCACACCTATGTTACTCCACCCCACTGCCTCCCCTCATTTCTGCCTTTATCCACCACCAGCCTTCTCTCTCTTCCGTCCTTTTACTCACCGCCAGCCCCATTCCAGCCATCTGCTCGCCCCACCTGCCCGCCACCATCCCTCCCTCTCCTCCGCCCTTTATCTCTCACCACTCCCGTCCCCGCCTTTCCTCTCTTCCATCCTTTATCCACCGCCGTTCAACTCTCCCGCCAACCATTGCCCTCCCCCCCACACGCGAAAAAGTACAAATTTGACCCCAACAGGTTGGAATCCGTCCTTATCCCGCGGTCCGGCAGCCCGTACAATAGCCCTATACCGGCTTACGAGCCTCCATCCCATATCCCGAGGTGACGACAAAAATGAAAAACCGGACCGCCGAGGCCGTTCCCCTGTCCAGGCCCAACCGCAAGCCCCGCCGCAACATTCTCCAGCTGCGGGAAGACATCGCCGGCTACATCTTCATCAGCCCGATGATCGTTGGACTCCTGGTGTTTACCCTGTTTCCCATCCTAGCCTCCTTTTTCTTAAGCTTCACCAACTGGAACTTCGTCTCCGGCTTCTCCAAGACCAAGTTTGTCGGGCTGGACAATTTTATCCGGCTGTTCAAGGACGATATCTTCCTGAAATCCCTGGAGAACAATACCATCCTGATGCTGGTGGTGCCCGTCACCCTGGCTCTATCCTTGGTGCTGGCGGTGCTCATCGACCAGAAAATCTTCTTCAAGGACCTGTTCAAGGTAGTTTATTTCGTCCCGTACATCTCCAGTATCGTGGCCGTCGCCATCGTCTTCCAGGTGCTGCTTCATCCCTCCTACGGCCCCATCAATCAGGTGCTCATGTCCCTGGGCATGGAGGACCCGCCCAAGTGGCTGGGGGATACGGATTACGCCCTCTACTGCGTCATGGGCCTGATGATCTGGGTGAACATCGGCTACAACATGATCATTTTCATGGCGGGCCTTCAATCCATTCCGAAGGATCTCTATGAAGCCGCGGAAATCGACGGCGCCAGCAAGCTCCGCCAGTTTTTCCGGATTACCCTGCCGCTGCTGTCGCCGACTACCTTTTTCCTGCTGGTGACGGGGATTATCGGGTCCTTCAAGGTCTTCGACGTGATTGCCGTGCTCACCAACGGCGGCCCGGCCAATTCCACCACAGTGGTGGTCTACCGGCTCTATGAAACAGCCTTCGTCAACCTGCAGTCCGGCTATGCCTCATCCATGGCGATTATTCTCCTCTTCTGCGTGCTTCTGGTGACCCTGATCCAATGGTACGGACAGAAGAAATGGGTGAATTACTGATGCGATTTGCAAGGAAAGGAGCCGAAGCCCCCGTGCGCTATAATTCCGAATTGGCCAAAAAAATTCTGCTGACCCTTATCATGACTGTAATGGGCATCCTGTTTATGACCCCCTTCTTCTGGATGATCTCCACCTCCATGAAGCCCGAGGCGGATGTGTTCAAGTATCCCATCGAATGGATTCCGAAAAACTGGAACGCCATTGAAAACTACAAAGAAGTCTGGACAACCACCAAATTTCCGCTGTACTATTGGAACTCCATTAAGGTTACGCTGTTGACCACCTTCTTCTCCGTGCTGTTCGCCGCCATGTCCGCCTACGCCTTCGCCAAAGTGAAGTTCCGCGGCAGGGATGCGGTGTTTATCCTGGTGCTGGCCATCTACATGGTGCCCCAGCAAGCCATCCTGGTGCCGCAGTTCCTCCTGTTCCGCTGGATGGGATTGTTCGACACCCACCTGGGCCTGGTGATGCTGGGCGCCTTCAGCGTCTTGGGCACCTTCATGCTGCGCCAGTTCTATATGGGCATTCACGATGAATTTATGGAATCGGCCAAAATCGACGGCGCCGGGCATATCCGGATTTTCCTGTCCATATGCACACCGCTGGTCCGTCCGGCCATTGCCACCTACGCCATTCTGCGCTTTATCTGGACCTGGAACGATTACCAAGGACCGCTGATTTTCCTGAAAACCAAGACCCTGTTCACCATCCAACTGGGTATCCGCTCCTTTGCCACCCTGAACGGCGAGCTGTACTCCCTCATTATGGCCGGGGCCGTATCCGCCATCCTGCCGCTGCTCATCATTTTCATCATCGGGCAAAAGCAAGTTATTGAAGGCATCGCCCTGGGCGGGGTGAAGGGCTGAGGAGGTTATAAATTGAGCGTATCCGGTTAATAAATTGACTCATCACTGGCAGTACGGTTTGGTACCATCGGGTTGCAAGGCTTTCAGAAGCCTTCAAGGAGCTCCAAGAGTTTTCAAGCAAGGCGATTGCCATTATCCATTATTGGAGGGGTCAAACATGAGAAACACGCCTTTTGCAAAAAGAAGCCTGCTGGTTCTGACCGGTACGCTTGCGGCAACAGCTGCCCTGGCCGGGTGCGGCGGCGGAGATACGGACAAACCTGCGGCAGGAGGCTCTGCCGCTCCGGGAGCCTCGGCTGCGCCGGTCACCATCAAGGTCCAGGCCTGGTACACCGAGCCCCAGGGCAACTGGAACGCCACCGTGGCCGCCTTCAACAAAACCCACCCCAACATCAAAGTGGTCTATGAGGGCCTGTCCGAAAAGGGCGACTCCCAGGAGGGCATGAAGAAGCTGGACCTGCTGGCCGCATCAGGAGATCAAATGGACGTCATTATGTATTCCTCCGCGCCGGACTATGCCCAACGGGTTGGCGCAGGCATGCTGGAGCCGCTGGATGAGTACATGAAGAAGGACGGCTTCGATCCCAAGGCGGAATTCAAGATTGATACCAGCGTCAACGGCAAATATTATGCCCTGCCCGGCAAGATGATTGAATGGCTGGTGCTGCTGAACAAGGACATGCTGGATAAGGCCAAGCTGCCGGTGCCCACAGACTGGACCTGGAACGACTATGCCGAATATGCCAAAAAACTGACCAGCGGCGAAGGCGCCAGCAAGGTGTACGGCTCCTACTTCCACACCTGGAAGGAATACGCCCAGCTTGCGTTGGGCAATGATCCGGAGGTGCCCTTCTTCGTCAAGGCGGACGGCACTCCCAATGTGGATAACCCCAAGTTCCGCTATTCCCTGGAGCTGCGCAACAAGATGGAGAATGTGGATAAGTCCTCGGTGCCTTACTATGACGTCGTCTCCCAGAAGATGGGCTACCGGGACGTGTTCTACGCCGGCAAAACCGCCATGCTGCTGACCGGCAACTGGATGGTGGGCGAGCTTGCGCTGAATGGCAAATTCGACACCGTGTTTGCCCCGTATCCCAAATTCGATGCCAAGGACACCAACGGCTATACCACCATTGGTGCGGACTTTGTAGGCGTAGCGGCTTCCTCCAAGAACAAGCAGGCGGCGTATGAGTTTGTAAAGTGGTACACCACCGAAGGAATCATCGAGCAAGGCACCTTCTTCTCCGGCTGGAAAAAAGCCGACCTGAACAAAAACATGGAAGCCATCCTGAAGAGCGGCAAGCCGGAGCTGACCAAGTTTATCGACAAGAACTCCCTCTTGCCCACGCTTAAGGTGAACAAAGCCACCAAATTGATCGTTCCGCCTACCTTCTCCCTCCAGCAGGAAAAAGAGATGTTAAGCCAAGTGGAGCTGTACCTGACCGGAAAGCAAGATTTGGAGAAAACCATCCAAACCACCACGAAGAAATTGAACGACATCAAGGCCAGCAGCAAATAATTTATCCGGATGTAACTACTCTGTCCCTTGTTTGGGGGCGGAGTAGTTACTGAAGTTTTTCGCGTCTTTTGAGGAAGGAGCAATGCCTATGAAGTTCATTCTGCCAAGTAAAACCACAATGGAATGGCGCAGCGTTATCCGCAAAGCTGTTGCGGTTGCAGCGGCGGCGGCTTGCCTGACGCTTGGGGGCTGGCGGGCAGGAACAGCGGGAATAGGGCCATTGACAGCTGCCGCTGTCCCGGAAGGAGCGCTTCTGACCATTGACGGCTATCCGGTGCCGAAGGAAGAGTTTCAGCTTTTCCTGCAAGAGGAGCGTGCCCTGACAGCGGCTTATTTCAGCAAAACTTATGGAGCGGAAGCGGACGCCGAGTTCTGGAAGCGTGAATTTGCCGGCCAAACCCCTAACGATTACGGAAAAAAGAAAGCGCTTAACAAGCTTTTGACGGTGAAAATGCAGGCCATTCTCCTCCACGAACGGGGGCTGGCGGGCGACATCAGCTATGGGAAGCTGGCCGCCGAGCGGGAAAAGGTCAATGCCAGGCGGGCCGAACAGCTCCGCGCGGATGAGATATTCTATGGTTTGACTGAATTTGACGAGCCTACTTATTATGCGTATATTGCTGCCCAACGGCTGGGCGATTTGGTTCAGTCCCAATATGAACTCACCGCCCCTGCCGACCAGCAGTTGAAAGAGCTGTATGAGAAGGCTCCGGAGCGTTATGCCGCCCCTCCCGTCTACACTTGCCGAATATCCTACTACGATGGCGGAGAAGAGACAGTGGTACTCACTGCCGGCTCCATCAGCAAGGAGGACAGCTACGGCCAATTGATCTATCAGAAGCTGGGTTCCATCTCTCCTGGCGAAACGCTGCCGCAAGTCAACTACCTGGGCCGCGAGGCCGCAGCAACCCTCTTGTCTGTCGAACAGCCGGAGGTTGGCTTCGGGCAGGCTCGGGAATCGCTGCGCCGGGAATGGGCCCAGCAGGAATTGTGGGCCTTGTTGCAGCAGAGAATCGCCGCAGCAGCCATAAAGCTGGATCAGAGGCAGTACGATGCCATCGGGTTCGATTAGGCGTCTGTCCGCGCCTGTAAATGAGCAAAGCATCAAAAGGAGGGAATCTCTTACATATGAAACGAACAAAGACAGGCAAGAAAATGTTGTCCATGCTGCTGTCTGCCGCGCTGCTGCTGCCCTCGCTGGCAGCTCCGGATTTGGCAAGGGCTGACGATGCCGCAGGCGGCAGGGATCTGAAGGAAATGATGTCCGGCAACAACAAGGTTTCGCTGAACTTCCATACAGAATCCGGCGGCTGGAATCCGCAAAGCGCCGGGGAACGGCTGTGGCTGGATATTGCCGACAACAGCGTAGTGGTGGATCAGTTCGGCTATGAGATTGTTTCCGACAACAAGGATTTTTACGAGATCGATTCCTATGGCTATCTTCGGCTAAAGGATGGCGCAGCCCCCGCGGGCAATGCCATTGTGGTGCAGGCTGCGGTGGAATATTACGACGGCGCAGATGTGGTGTTTGCCGACAATGTTGTCGATACCGCAAAGCTATTTGACGATAGCGGCAGCGGCCAGTATTACAACATCCGTGATGCTTCGGCGGTGACGGCGGGAACTGCCCGGCAGCCCGGTCAAGTGGCGCGCACCGGCAAATACGGCATTACCACCAATCCCGCCACCAGGAATAATGCCCCTTATAAAAGCATCGGCGGCCAGACCGACGTCACATTGACCGGATGGTATTATGATCCGTACCCCTCCGATGAGACGCTGCAGCTTGGCAGCGGCTATGATAACGAAGCGCAGCTCGGGTTGCATATTAATCAGAGCAACGATGCCAGCGGCAGCCCGGCTATCGCAGGCGGACCGGCCTCCTACCTGCTGGGCCTTGCCAATATCAGCGGCGGCAGCAGCAGCAAATACAGTGCGCGCCTGTTCCGCAATGGCTCAGCAGCGGGCAGCACGCCTATTGACCAGCAATATGCCAAAACTGCGGCGGATCGCACCGAAGGCTGGCATCGTCTGACCTGGGTGTTCAGCAATGAGAAGCTGACGATGAAGATTGACGATGAGACGGTAGGGGAAGTGACCAGCGCCGCGGATGCAAAAGCCTTGCAGGCCATCGGCTTGACGGTCAACAAGGGCAGCTCCGCCAAGAACAAAGCCTATGTGCAGGACAAGCATTTTGTCGATGATATTTCGGTCATCAGAAACAGCGCCCAGAAGAAGCACGCTGTCATCACGATGACTATTCCGGTGAAGGAGCAGCCGCTTGCAAGCGCCACGATCTATCCCGAACATGCTGTTGTGGCCGCAGGCGAACCCGCGGTGTTCACGGTGTCGGCTTCAACCTATTCTGCCGATCCGAACCTGATCTACCAATGGTACCGGAATGACCTTAACAGCAACCAGGGCGGCGTAATGCTGACAGACGGCCCGGATATTAGCGGGGCGTCCACGGCGGCGCTGATGCTTGGGAATGCCGCTGGACTGGACGGGAAATATTTTTACTGCGTATTGACCAATAGCAGCGGGGGGCGAGTTGCCTCTAATGTGGCCAAGCTTACCGCCTCCGCCGAACAACGGCCCGGAACGCCCTATAACCCGGTGCTGCGGAATGACGGAACGGTTCAGTTCGGTCTGGATACCCGCGCCAGCTATGAGTTCTCCTTCGCCATCTACAAGGAAGGCGCAGGAACGGATGCGCCCATTGCCACAGTGAAGCGGGTGATCGCTACCGACAGCAGCAATGTATTCCAGGGGGCGAGCTTGCTTGATGCCCTGCGCGCAGCCGGCGAAGGAACCTATTGCTACACTGTCCAGGCCCGGGATACGGCCACCGGACTTACAGGCGGAGTCAGCGGCAAATCCAATGGTCTGACCCTGGCCAAGCTGCCTGCGCCGGCGAGCCTGACTTGGCAGGGAGCTACTCTGAAGTGGGCGCCTGTATCCGGAGCCAGAGCCTATGAGGTGCAGCTCTACAAGGATGGCAGCGCATCCGGCAGCGCCGCCACTGTGAACGCTCCTGCTGCCGAGCGGCTGATGACGTTATCCGGCAAGGGTGCGTATACCGCCACGGTCAAAGCGTTGGCCAATCCCGATACCCTTTATTTTGACTCTCCGGCCTCGGCGCCAAGCGCTGCCATGGCCCAAAATTTGCGGCTGACCTTTGACCAGGCCGGTTTGTCCAAGGGCAGCAAGGAACGGATCTATCTGGAGGGGCCGGATGATTACGGCATTGACGGATTCCGCTTTGCCAGCAGCCATCCCGCCGTTTCCGTGGATCAGTACGGCTATCTTACTGTAGCGGAAAATCTGGAGGTTCCGGCTTCCGGACTGGATGTCACCATCTCCGCCGAGGTGGAGTATTATGACGACACCGTTTGGACCAACAATATGGAGAGCTTTGGCAAATTTGCCTACAATGAATTAAGCACCACCCATGCTACGAATAACGGAGCCCGTCTGCGCCTGATGAGCAAATCCGAGCTGCCTGGCGGCGAGGCTGCGCGCACCGGCCGCCTGGGTACTACGCCTTATGCGGTAGACGGCTATGGCTCGAATATCTCTTTGGCGGAGGCGACAACAGGCTCTCTGATCTTCTGGTATTATGATCCGTACACAGCCGCGGAACAAGCGGATGCCGACAAAAAGATTGGCAAATTCGGCGTGGCCATCAATGTTTCCGGCTCCAATAATCCGGCGGCGACCAACTTTGCAGGCGTCGCGTATAACGATGGCACGGCGGCCAATACTCACTATGCCTACCGTACCTCGGGAACGAACTGGTTCAACGTTCCTGCAGCCCGGTCCGCAGGCTGGCACAAGTTTGAATTCCGCGTGACTGCGGCAGGCATGGAATTGTATGTGGATGGGGTGAAAGCCCGGGATCTGGACCCCGGCATCACGCAGATTAAGGGCTTGCAGCTTTGCAACAACTGGGGAACCCAGGGCGGCAACGGCAGCTATATCAATGGCAAGCATTTTATAGATGACATCTATGTGATCCGGGAGAGCGCACAGAAGAAAACCGAAACGGTGCAGACTGCGATTCGTATTCTGCCGAAGCAATATACGATTGATCCGGCAGCCCCGGAATTTGATCTCCAGGACCCGCAGGATTTGCCGCTCACAGTGTCGCCCGATCTGACAGAGCTGACTTCTGTCAGTCTCGACGGTGTGACTCTGACGGACGGGCTTGACTACCAGGTTGCAGGAAATACGCTGGTGATCCGTCAGTCGGCATTGGCGGGCAAGAGTATTGGCCAGCATCAATTGGTATTGATGGTGGAAGGCAGCCGGGCAGTTCCTTTTTCCATCAGCGTGATCGAGACGCTCTCCCGCGCCTACTATGTGGATTCCGCCAAGGGCAACGACGATAATGACGGTTCTTCACCCGATACGGCGTGGAAAACCCTTGCCAAGCTGAACGCTATCGGCTCGTTCCAATATGGCGACCGGATCTACTTGCAGGAATCGGGGATTTGGAACGAACAACTGGTGCTTCAGGGACAGGGACGCCCCGGCAAGCCCATTATCCTGACCAAGTATGCAGTGGTGGACGGCGAAGTGAAGATTGGCGCTGCCACCGGAAATACCGGCAAACGCCCTGTCATTAACGGCATGGGGACTGAGGGGAAGAAACCGTCCTACATTGTTCAAGACAATGCCAGCGGTGCGATCAAGCTTAACGGCACGGTGGAGCTTTGGGACTCCAGCTTCTGGGAGATTAGCTGGCTGGAGGTCACAAATATGGGGCCGACCCCCGGCAATGGCCGCAGCGGCATCATGGTTATCAGCGATTATACGCCCAACGCCAACAGCGAGCGCACGGTGACCAATTGGCTGGCCAGCAAAAAAGAGCATATCTACATCACCGACTGCTATGTCCATGATGTGAACGGCAAACACCAGGCCCACGACGGCACCAAGCACGCCGGCGGAATTGTCGGCTACGGGTATCTGTCCGATTTCCGGGTAGAGCGCAATCGTGTCTCCCGCGTAGATAACGAAGGCATCCGCAACACGGTGTTCCACCCCGGCGGAACCAACAGCGCCGCAGGCTATCCTGCCGATGCCGACACAAGAATGTTCTTCAAAAATAATTTTATTGATAAGGTTGCCGGCGATGCAATGGTGATGGCAGGGGTCAATTACGGCGAAATGTCCTATAATGTCGCCACTACCCTTGGCCGCAGCTATGTAACCGGAACGGATCAGAAGCCGCTGTCCGAGGGAGCGGAGCCTGTCCTGCTGGGCACCCAGAACTATGCCGCCATGTGGGTTATGGGCAGCAAGAACTCGGTGGCGCAGTACAATGAGGTGTTCGACACCCAATATAATTGCCCCGACGGCGAGGCCTGGGACATCGACTTGTACAGTGAAAATTATGTCTACCAGTACAACTACTCGCACCGCAATGCGGGCGGAGCGGTACTTTTTATGGGCGGGTCCAAGAATAATATCTTCCGCTATAACTTAAGCATTGAGGACGGAGGGTATGCCAACCGTCCGCATCTGGTATACTATGCAGCATCTGGCAGCAAGGACGCCAATGCTTACCCGTTAATTTACAATAACGTATTTGCATTATCCGACGGCATCAAATCGCTGTTCGACGGAAATACAACGCACAGCAGCTATTTGCACTTCCAGAACAATATCGTCTATGCCAACAATGAGAACAAGCCCAACCTGTTCTTCCGCACAGGCGAAGTGATCGACGGCGGTTCCTTTACCAATAATCTTTTCTGGCCCGCCAATTTGTATGGAGCCAACATCACCGGTTATCTGGGCGATGGCATGACGGTAAAAGACAACCGGGTTGCCGATCCCGGGCTGTTGGGCGGAGGGCGGGAGGATATTCCGGTGCTCTCGGCCGAGTGGCAATCCAGTTGGCAGGCAGGGAAATATTTGACCAGTGACAACTGGTTTGATGCAAAGGTGAACGGGTTGTTGGGCGGCTACAAGCTTCACGCAGATTCTCCGGCCATTGACGCCGGTGTCAAGGTCGCCTACTGGCCCGATATTCCTGAAGAGAAACGGTTCCCGATCAGCCGCGATTTCTTCGGAAATTCCGTTGACGAGAATGATCCGGACTGGACGCCCGACATTGGTATCCATGAGTTCTCCAATGAAAGAAAAGATGACGGCATGGCTGCGGTCAGCTTCGACTCCAATGGCGGAGGCGAGGATATAGTCATCCTCCGCACGGCGAAGGGTATGAAGCTGGATACATGGCCGAACGTACCGGTTCATGCGGGAGGTCTGCACTTCCAGGGCTGGAATACTGCGGCCGATGGAACCGGAACCAGCTTTACTGCGGACACTGTAGTGACAGGCGACATCACTCTTTACGCCCAGTGGAGCAGCGGCGGTGGCGACACTGGTGGTGGCGATACTGGCGGTGGCGATACTGGCGGCGGCGATACCGGCGGCGGCGATACTGGTGGCGGCGATACTGGCGGTGGCGATACTGGCGGTGGCGATACTGGTGGTGACACCGGCAACTCTGGCGGCAACTCTGGCAACTCTGGCAACTCTGGCAACTCTGGCAACTCTGGCAACACCGGAGGCAGCGCTTCTGTTTTGCCTGCTCTCACCATTAGCGGCGCTGGCAGCACTGCTGTCAAGGAGAACGCGGATGGCAGCAGAACCTATACGTTTAAGCCGAATGCGGGAGAAAAGCTTCTTTTTGTCCGTGTGAACGGGATCACAACGCCTGTTTCCGAAAGCTATACCGTAAAGAAAGGGACGGCCCCTTCTATCGTGGCCATCTTCAGCAAGGCGGATGCGAAGGCTGCCGAAGGTTTTGACGATGTAGCCGCTCTGCCCGCCTATGCCCGCAGCGCCATTGACTATGTAACATCGGCGCAGCTGTTCAATGGTACAGGAGAACGGGAATTCGCTCCCAATGCCGAGATGACCCGAGGGATGTTTGTCACCGTGATGGCCCGGCTTTACGGAGCCAAAACGGAGAACTATAGCGATAAGGCATCCGGCTTTGTTGATGTTTCCAGCCACAGCTGGTATGCGCCCTCTGTTGTGTGGGGGCTTGAGGCGGCAATAATCGATGGCGCGGAAAACGGGAGATTCGCTCCCGATCAGAATCTGACGCGTCAGGAACTCATCACGTTTATTCACCGATTTGCGCTCAGAATGGGCTCCGACGTAAGCGCTGCCGGGGATCTGGCCTTGTTTGATGATGCGGATCAGGTAAGCTCCTGGGCGCGGGAGGCTATGACCTGGGCAGTAGGATTGGGACTTATCAATGGCCGGAGCAACAATGATCTGGCCCCGGCCGACGCCATTACACGGGTGGAGGCCAGCATCATTCTGGAACGGATGGCCGCCTTGCTGGTTCATGCCGCAGACAAATGATATTATTCGGGCCTGCCTCGGCGAATGCCGGGAGGCCGGTGTATAATGGGAGAGGAGAGGCGGATAGCCCCTCTTCTTTTCCCTTTTTGCCCAATCCATCACGAGGGAAGGCGTTCCCATGCTGCGTTGGTTCCAAAAGCTGTCGCTCCGCAACAAGCTGGTGCTCACCATTCTCATTTGCCTGGTGCTGCCCTCCCTCATCTCCATGCAGGTCTCCACCTTTCTGACCCGGGATGTGGTGCGCACCCAGGTGACGGACAATTCCCGGGAATCGGTGCGGATTGTCAACCAGGTGGTGGCAGGCCAGATCAAAAACCTGGTCTATGTGATGAACTTTGTCCAATTTGACAGCGACATGCAAATTTCCATCCGGGAACTGGGCAGGAGCGATCTGACCCTGAGCACCGGAGACCTGCTGGCCCACAAGCAGAAGATCAGCCTGCGGCTGGATACGGTGATGAATTCCTTCGGCAATATGTATGCCACCGTGCTGCTGCCCAACGGGGAATATGTGGCCAGCTATACCACCTTCGGCTTTCATCCTTCGTATTTTACCAAGCGGAACTGGTTTGAGGGGTTGTCGGGAGTTTCCGCTTATGGCGTCCGCTGGGTGGGGGCGGAGCCCAATTATTTGGTGAATCCGGCAAGACCGTACCTGCTTACCGCCGCCAAACCTTTGCGCTCCGCGGATGTGGTGTACGGCTATGTGATTGTCAGTGTGGAAATGGACGTGATCCAGCGGTTGTTTGCCCAATCCAAAACCAATGAAACCATGCTTCTGGTAAACCGCAACGGCCAGGTGCTGGTGGACCGGGATTCCTCCACTATCGGTACCCCCTTTCCCTATTACGACAAGCTGCCCCAGGACGGCGGGGTATCCTTCCTGAAGGTGACGGGAGAGGAGTACATTATGCTGGCGGAGCAGGTCACTCCGGAATGGCGGCTGGTAAGCATGAGTCCCTACAAGCAGGCGGCCAGCCAGATTGAGTCCTTCCGCCGGACGGATTTTATGATTCAGCTGGCGTTTCTGGTGCTGTTTGCGGTGATTCTCCTGTCGGTGGTGGGAACCCTTACCAGACCCATCGGGCGGCTGGTGCAGACGGTGGTCCGCATCCAGAACGGACGGTTGGGAGAACGCTCCAATATTTCCGGGCCGGATGAGGTGGGGCGGCTGGGGTATGTGTTTGACCGGATGCTGGACCGGATTGAAGCAACTCTCGAGGAAAACCGGCGGGAGCAGGAGCTGAAGCGCAAGGCGGAGCTGGCCATGCTGCAGGCCCAGATCAATCCGCATTTTCTGTTCAATGTGCTGAATTCCATCCGGCTGAAAATTATGATGAAGGGCGACGAGGAAAATGCGGAGCTGATCAGCTCCCTGTCCTCCCTCTTGCGGATGACCATTAACCGGAACAATGAATTTATTCCGCTGCATGAGGAGCTGGACATCATCCAGCACTATGTGAAGCTGGTTAATTCCCGCCACGGAGGGACAGTCCGGCTGGAGGTTTCCGCCGCGTCGGATACGCTGCTGTGCCAGGTGCCCCGGTTTATTCTGCAGCCGCTTACAGAGAATGCCTACCAGCACGGCTTGAAGCGAAAGGAAGGCCTCATCGCCATTACCAGCCGGTTGACGGACGAAGGCGCCCGCCTTCTGATTGCCGTGGAGGACAATGGGGCAGGCATGGACCCGGAGCGGCTGGAGCAGCTAAGGCGGCATGTGTTTGCCAATGAGCGGTCACCGTTGACAGAGAAGCGCACCTCCGCTCTGTCCGGCATCGGGCTGCGCAATGTATATGAGCGGCTGCAGCTGGTTTATTCGGCGGAGCAGGTGGACTTTTCCATCGATTCCGGGGAAAATAAGGGCACCGTAATTCGGATGATTATTCCGCTTCGGGAGGAGGAAACCCATTATGTACAGCGTGATGCTGGTGGATGATGATCTGCCTGTGCTGGAGTTTTTGGCGGGAGCGGTGGATTGGACGGGATTGGGCTTCCGTCTGGCCGGAACCTACCAGAACCCGCTGGAGGCATTGGCGGCGGCGGGAGAGACTCGGCCCGATGTGCTGATCACTGACATCGGAATGCCGGAGATGGATGGCATTGAGCTGATTAAGGTGATCTCCGCCGCCGGGGAGCCCGGTCTTAAAACCGTGATCCTCTCCTGCCATGACGAGTTCGGCTACGCCCAGATGGCGGTGAAGCTGGGCGTCAGCGAATATGTGCTGAAGGAGACCATGACCGCCAAATCCATCACAGAGCTGTTGGCTCGGCTCAAAAAAGAGCTGGACGGCGAAGGCGAAGCCCGGCACAAAAGCCGGGAGCTGGAGCTGTCCGTGCGGCGGAACCGCAGCGATCTGAAGCGGATTTTCCTGCGGAAAACTCTGTCGGAGCCCCTGCTGGACCCGGCGGAATGGAACCGGCAGGCGTCGGAGTACGGGGTGGAATTTGGCCGGAGCACGGCTTATGTGCCGGTGCTGGGTTTCCCCTGCCGGATGCGGGAGGCCCTGCAGCGCTTCCAGACCCGGGAGCTCCTGGTCTACACGGCGGAGAATATTGCCGGGGAGCTGCTGGGACCGGGGGACGCCGCGGTGTTTTCGCTGGAAAGCGGCGAGCTGGTGCTGCTGTTCCCCCATTATTCGCAGCTGCATATTAATAACCGGCAGAAAATGGAGGACATGCTGCGCAAGCTCCAGCAATGCCTGCTGCAGTATGGGAAGACCCCCTTCACCTTTGTGACGGGAACGCCGGTGGCGGACGGGAAAGGACTGCGGGAGACGGTGAACCGGGAAATCGCCGCGGCCCAGGGCCGGTTCTACTGGCCGGAGGCATCGGTTCTGCGGCTGGAGCATCTGCAGGCCAGCTTCGGCTCCGGAGACCTGCTCTTGGCGGAGTATGTGACCGCCTTGGAGGAGTTCCGCCGCGCGGTGCTGGAGGAGCAGACCGAGCAGGTGGAGGCCTTCATCGCCAAATGGCTGGCGTTTATCCAGTATCACCGGTTCAATCCGGTGGAGGTGAAGGAATGGCTGCTCAAGATCATTCTGGACATCCGGATGAGGCTGAAATCCCTCCAGCATTACCAGTCCAGCTATGCCTCCGAGGTGCTGCACCATGATGTGATGGAGCTGACCAGTCTGGGCGAGCTGGAGGCTTGGCTGCGTTCGTATATGCTCCAGGCGGTGGAATGGGCGGAGCAGGTGTACCAGGAATCCAAGAACCGGGAGATTATGGAATGCCAGCGCTTCGTGTCCGTCCACTGGAATGAGCGGATTACTCTGGAGGACGCAGCCCGCCATCTGCACCTGCATCCCAATTACCTGAGCCGCCTGTTCAAGCGGGAAACCGGGGAGAACTTCGTGGAGTTCGCCACCCGGGTAAAAATGGACAAGGCCCGGGAGCTGCTCAAGCTCACCGACAAAACCGTGGAGGACATCTCCTTCCTCCTGGGTTATGACAACAAGCAGTATTTCACCAAGCTGTTCAAGGCCCACACAGGCCAGCTCCCCAGCGCCTTCCGGCTGCAGAAGGACAGCTAAGCGGGAAGGCGCCGGGGTAGATGGCCTGACCAGGTGATTGAAGGGTGGGAAGTTGGGTAGATAGTTAGCGGAAAGTTGATTGATTGGCAAATTGGTGGGCGGCTGGGCGACTAGGCGATTGGATGGTTGGACGGTTGGATGGCTGGACGGTTAGGCGGTTAGGTGGCCTAAAATGCAAAAATACATCTATTTTTGATGTTTTCCTCCATTCAGGCGGTCTATCCTGCAAAAGTGCATCTATTTCCGGAAAAAACCTAAAAAAATTGCTCATTCGCCCTAATTAGATGTATTTTTGCATTTTGCCATTCGCCAACCGATCCCAGCAAGAAAATAAATGCACTTTTGCATTTTAGGGGCTGTCCCCCATGCTTACAAGGGCGCTGCCCTCCCACTGTCTACCCTTCTGCTGCCTTTGCCCCCTTCATCCCTCCCATACTTACTTCTATAGCGCCTTTCGGCTGCAGAAGGTCAAGTGAGACAGGGGGCGGCTTCCCCGGCTGTCATCCTTTTCCCCGGCGCATGGCCAATCCCCTTGAAGCAAAGACTATGACCGTGCATGGTGCGGGACTCCCGCGGCAAAATGCGGCCTGCCTGGCCGCCTTTGCTTGCGCCCGGCCTTGCCAGATACCCCACAGCCAGTCTTTACGCCACAGGAGGGATTTCCATGCATACCGTCTGGAAAGGGGCCATCAGCTTTGGCCTGGTCCATGTTCCGGTGAAGATGTTCTCGGCTACCGAGGACAAAGATATTTCCATGCGCATGATCCACAAGCCCTGCTCCACGCCTCTGTCGTATGTGCGGAAATGCCAGACCTGCCAGGTGGAGGTGCCCTGGGAGGAAATCGTCAAGGGCTACGAACATGAGCCGGGGCGCTTCGTCATCTTTGACAAGGAAGAGCTGGAGCAGCTGAGCGGAGAAAAGAGCAAGGAAATCAAAATCATGGATTTTGTCCAGCTGGACGAAATTGACCCGGTTTACTTCCAAAAAACCTATTACCTGGCCCCCGCGGACACGGGCTCCAATGCCTACAATCTGCTGCTCCGCTCCCTGACGGAAACAGGCAAAATCGGCATCGCCAAGGTATCCATCCGCTCCAAAAGCAGTCTGGCCGCCATTCGGGTAATCGACCGCTGCCTGGCCCTGGAGACCATCTTTTATCCCGACGAAATCCGGCCTATCACCCAAGTGCCCAATCTCCCCGAGCAGGCCAGCGTCAACGATAAAGAGCTGACCATGGCCAAAATGCTGATTGAACAGCTCTCCACTCCCTTCGAGCCGGAGAAGTATACCGACGAATACCGCAGCGCCGTCTATGAGGCCATCTCCCGCAAGGTAGCCGGCGAGGAGATTCAAGTGGCTCCCGAGCAGCAGCGGACCAATGTCATCGACCTGATGTCGGCGCTGGAGGCAAGTCTGGAGGCGGCCAAAAGCGGAGCAAAAGCCCAGGGAGCAGCCAAAACGGCGGGGCCCGGAACTGCCGAAGCCAGGAAAAACGCCCCTGGTCCCGCCGCAGGTTCGTCGGCTTCCCCTACCGCTGGTTCCGGTTCGCCTGAGGATGCAGCAGGCGGGATGACAGGCACAGAGGATATCAAGCCCAAACGCGGACGTCCCCGCAAAACCGCGAAGGATGCCGCGTCCAAGGAGACGGTCTAGCATGAGCGGTGGAGGAGTTGGAACTATCAGCCCTATCCTCCTGCCCGGGGAGCCCATGATCCCGGTGATGGAGGAGGAAATCCCCGAAGGGGAGGAATGGGGCTACCAGCTGAAATGGGACGGCGTGCGCCTCCTGGCCCGTATCCGGCCGGGAAGCGCCGAGCTGTTCTCCCGGAAGCTGCTGCCCAAGAACAGCGCCTACCCGGAGCTGGCGAAGCTGCTGTCCGCCATGGATGAACCCTGCCTTTTGGACGGGGAGGCCTTCGTCTTTGACCAGAAGCGGCAGCGGCCCGTCTTCCGCAGAGTGCTGGAGCGGGAGCGGCTGCGCAATCCCGCGGCTGTGGCCAGGGCGGAAGCGGCCGAGCCGGTGCGCTTTGCCGTCTTTGATGTGCTGTATTCCCAAGGCCGGGATTGGCGGGAGCGGCCTTTCCGGGAACGCCATCAGGAGCTGCTGCGTCTTCTGCCCGTCAAGCAGGAGCGGCTGTTTGTGACGGATCTGTTCACGGACGGGGCCGCCCTGTGGAATTGGGTGGAGGCCCAGGGCTGGGAGGGCATGGTGTCCAAACGGCTGGACAGCGTCTACAAGGAAGGGAAGAAGCACCGGGACTGGCTGAAGAAAAAAAACTTCATTCAGGAGGATGTGGACATTGTTGGCTTTACGTACAATGAAGGGCGGCTGGCCAGTCTCATTATGATGCTGGAAGGGAGCTACTTCGGGCGGGTTTCCCTGGGTCTGGACGAGGAGCAGAAACGCAGGCTCGCCGCCCTTCCCGCGTATGTCCCCTCTCCCTCGGGCCAGCCGGGCCCCTTCCCGGTGCTGCCCGCCGATCTGAAGCGGATCAGCCTGGCTTGGCTGGAGCAGCCCTTCCGCTGCCGGGTAACAGGTTTGGAGATCACCGACGCCGGTCTGCTGCGCCACTCCAAGCTGGTTTCCCTGCCCATTCCCTAAATCCGGTTGAAAGAATCTGACGGCTAAACCGCCACCAGGAGGAGTCCCATATGTCCCCTACCCCTGCCCCAACCCGGTCCAAGCCCCATAAAACAGTGACGGGCACTGTAACCATCGACGGCCATGAGCTGACCATAACCAATCCGGACAAGCCTCTCTACCCGGAGGTTGGTATCACCAAGCTGATGTATCTGCAAACACTTATCGGGCTGGCTCCATACCTCCTGAGGTATACCTCCAACCGCTATTTAACCACCATCCGTTATCCACACGGCGCCGGCGACCCGCATTTTTTCTACCAAAAAAATGCCCCTGAGCCCTTGCCTCCCTTTGTTCCCACAGCCCAGCTCCAGGACATCCGCTATGTGGTGCTGGACTCCATTCCCACTCTGGTTTGGCTGGGGAATCTGGCTTGTCTGGAATTTCATCCGTCGCTGCATGAGCTCGGGTCGGAGCTGCCGGCGGAATGGATGATCGACATTGACCCCAGTCTGGCGGAGGAGCCCCGGATCATGGAGGCGGCCTATCTGGCAGGCCAAGCCCTGGAGCGCATGGGGATTCAATCCGTGCCCAAAACCTCCGGCGCCACGGGAGTCCAGTTGTACATTCCCATCCCGCCAGGACGGTATACCTTTGCCCAATTGCGGGAGGCGGGCCATTTTCTTGGCAAGTATCTGGTGGAGAGCCACCCAACCCTGTTTACCCTGGAGCGGCTGAAGAAAAACCGCGGCGACCTCATTTATGTGGATTATCTGCAGCATTGGTACGGCAAAACCTTGCCGGCCCCCTATACCCCGCGGGCTAAGGCTCATGCCACCATTTCCACTCCCCTTCTGTGGAGTGAGGTGGAGGCCAATTGCAAGCCCAGGGATTTCAATTTGCTGACCATCGGCCCGCGGCTGGAACGGTTGGGGGATCTGATCCGTCAGGTGCCCCCCCAGTCTCTGGATCAGGTGCTGCGGTTTCTAAGGAAGACCTGAGGCGCCTTACGTTTCGGATAAAGGAGCAGCGGACCTGAAGGACGCTCCGTCAGAACAGCGGCGCCAGAAGTCTGGCTACGATTTCCTTTCCCTTTTTCCAGACGGACCCGCCCTGGAATTCGGATGCCTCCAGCTCCCGGCATTTCCGCAGATCCAACTGAAATTGCCCCGCCAGCCTGTCCACCAGATGACGGTCAAACAGCACCGCATTCTGCTCGAAATTGCTGAAAAAGCTGCGCATATCCATATTGGCGGTGCCCACAGTGGCCAGCCTGTCATCCACAATCAGCACCTTGGCATGAATGAATCCGTCCTGGTACAAAAAGACCCTTGCCCCCACCTGCAGCAGCTCCTCCAGGTAAGACAGGGAGGCCCAATACACTACCCGGGAGTCCGGCACGGACGGCAGGATGATCCGCACATCCGCTCCGCTCAAGGCGGCTGTTTTCAGGGCCAGGAGGATTCCCCCTTCCGGAATGAAGTAGGGCGTAGCCAGCCAGATTCTCCGCTCCCCTGCAGCGATTGCGGAAAAATACATCTCCAGGATGGCATCCCGCTTGCTGTCCGGTCCGCTGTTGACGATCTGCACCAGCTCCGTTCCCTTGCTCTCCTGCCCGGGAAAAAAACGCGCCCCCTCCAACAGACGCCCCTTGGCCAAATACCAGTCCCGCAAAAAAGTGTATTGCAGCCGGTATGCCGCGTCCCCGTCCACCCGCATGTGGGTATCCCGCCAAAAGCCCAGCTTGGGGTCCAAGCCCAGATATTCATCACCGATATTGAGGCCTCCGAGAAAGCCGACTTTGCCGTCAATGACCGTAATCTTCCGGTGGTTGCGGTAGTTTAGCCGTTTAGCTGCAAGAGCCGCCATAGGCGGAAGGAAGCAGCCCGTCTCCACACCCGCTTCCTCCAGCCGCTCCAGATACTCCTCGGGAAGGCCGATGCTTCCGATGCCGTCGTAAAGAAGGCGGACCTCCACTCCCTGCCGCGCTTTTTTGACCATCATATCCCGGAACGAACGGCCGATTCCGTCATCCCGGATGATGTAATATTCCATATGGATATGGTCCTCGGCCCGGTCCATGGCCTGAAGGATCGCCGGAAACAGCTCCTTCCCCGCATGATAAAACTCCACTGTATTGCCCCGGGTAATGGGCGCTTCCGGAAGATGGCCCAGGAGCCCCAAAAGCCGCGGCGCCTCTCCGATCTCCGGAGCCTCTTGCCCGCCGGGCCGGAACAGGTCGGACAGCCGGTCCATCTCCCGGCGCAGCCCTTCCCAGACTCCCTCGGGAAGCCGCTTGATCCGCCGCTTGCGCCGGTACTGCCGGGCCAGGAAAACATACAGGACAATCCCCGCCGCCGGCAGCGCCAGCAGAATGACCAGCCAGGCCATTGCCCTGTCGGGATGGCGGTATTCCAGAACCAGGAGAATCGCCGTCTGGAGAATATACAGGCACAAGAGGCCAAGAATCCAGTACAAAATATCCCCTCCCGTTTCGCGGAATTTCTTTCGCAGGACTTCGAGAAGCCAGACCTCTAGTATTCCCCGCGGAACACAACAAAAAACCGCCTCCGGCAACGGTCAGACGGTCAATGGGATGCAGCTTCATTCGGGGGATCAATCAGGCGGCAACGTCTCTCTTTTGGAAGATGGACCAGGACAGGAAGTTGAACAGCAGGAAATAGGCCACCAGCACCATGATGGAAAAAGTCATATTCATCCCCTCCATCAGAGGTTTGCCCTCGATATACTGGGTGAGGTCCGTATTGGCGAACAGCCAGAACCGCCCCCAGCTCCAATAGCTCAGGAAGTTGGTAATGGCCTGCCCCAGGAACAAAAACAATAAGGACATGCTGATGGCAAGCGAGCTGCTGCGGAATACGGTAGAGATCATAAAGGCCAGGGTAACGATCATAATCAGCTCGATGCATTTCAGCCCGTAGGTGGAAAGCACATGAAGCACCATGCTGCTCTCCTCCACCACCATGTCCTTGCCCACGTGGAGATACGGGGCGCCAATATCGGAAAATTGGTACAGCAAGCCGTTTACCAGAAAGGACGAGGCGAACAGCACCACCAGCAGGAGCAGGGAAAACAGGCTCACCGATATGTATTTGGAGAGCAGAATTTTGGACCGCCCGGCAGGGCGGATCAACAGCAGCTTGATGGTGCCCGCGGCGAATTCGCCCGCCACAATATCCGCTGCGATCACCACGGTGAAGATGGTGACCAGCTGAATCAGGACAGACATGGACATAACCATGCCCCACAGGGTATTCTCCGAAGGCGGGATGTCATGCTCAAGGCGGTACTGGTCCAGCAGGATGGAGCGCCGGATTTCCTCCTGGGCCAGCACCGGCAGGCGGGTGTTCTCCGCCAGGTAAGCCTGGTTGGCGGAGAGCCGGGCTTGGGCGCGGATTTCCCAGCCTTCATTGGACCCGGAATCGGTCCATTTGCTGATGATGGAGAAGGAGCAGGAAATGGCAATGAGGATGCCGATTAAAATCCAGGTCCGCAGCCGCCGGTATATCTTCATATTTTCATTCTGCAGCAGGCTAAGCAATTTGATCACTTCCCGTCATTTCCAGGAATTTGTCCTCCAGGGATGTGGTAACCGGGCGGATTCCGAAAATCCTCACCCCGGCATGAACCAGCAGCGCGGCAACGTCGGCAATCTCCTCCCGGTCCAGCTGCAGCACAATCCCTTCCTGCTGCAGCTCGGCGGGATAAGCGCCGTCATTCTGGGCCAGCACCTGATGCGCCAGCTTGGTATCGGATACCTCGAAGACCACGGCGCTGCGGCCTCCCGCCTGCACCAGCTCCTTGGTGGAACGGACATCCACCAGGCGCCCGTTCTGGATAATGGCTACCCGGTCGCACATCAGCTCCATCTCCGACAGCAGATGGCTGGACACGATCACCGATACCCCCTCCTCCCGGGACAGCAGGCGCAGATAGTCCCGCAGCTCGCGGATTCCGGCCGGGTCAAGGCCGTTGGTGGGTTCGTCGAGAATCAGCAGCCTGGGCTTGTGCAGCACTGCCTGGGCCACTCCCAGCCGCTGGCGCATGCCCAGCGAGTAGGTTTTGACCTTGTCGTGGATACGGTTCTCCAGCCCCATGAGCTTCACTACCTCGGCAATCCGGTGATGGGTGATGCCGGGCACCATCCGCGCGTAGTGGACCAGATTGTTCCATCCGGACAGGAATTTGTACATCTCCGGATTCTACACAATGGCCCCCACCTGCTTGATCGCTTTCTCAAAATCTGTGCGAATGCTGTGCCCATCAATCAGGATATCCCCTTCGGTCAGGGACATAAGCCCCACCATCATCCGGATGGTGGTGGTTTTGCCCGCTCCGTTGGGGCCCAGGAAGCCAAACACCTCTCCCTTGGGAACCTGAAAGCTCAATTTATCGATGATCGTCCTGCCGCCGATTCTTTTGGTGACATTCTGCAGCGCAACAATGGGCTCGTTCATGGATACCTCCCGTTTTACCAATTGCTGTCATCTATCATAGCGCGTTCTGCGCATTTTGCATAGTCTCCTTTCCCAACATGGACCCGGGCAGTCACATGACCGCGCTCACTTCAGGTTTCCGCCGGAATTTAGTACAATGGGAAAAAGTCCGGTACGGGAGATGCTCTTATGCTGATCGAAAGACGGGCCTGGCAATGGCTGGACTGGGTGATGCTGGGTGTGCTCACCTCGGGCCTTGCCATCGGCCTCTTATATGTAATGACGGTTCCGCAGCTGGCCGGGTTCACCGAACGGGCCGGATTTGCGCTGGCGCTGCTTATCTGCTACTTTACCCCGCTTCTGTTCTGGCACCCCGGCTACACCCATTTGTGGGCGCTGCCCTTCAGCGTGCTGGCTACCAGCGGCTCTTTAAGCCTGTTTATCACCTATAAATACGGCGAGTTGACCGGTTTGGTTACAGTAGCCCTGCTGCTTCTTGGGTTTCATTCCAGAGGCTGTTACATATTAATAGTCAACGTTGTCCTGTTTGTGCTGGCTCTTCCCATGATGGAGGTATGGATCGCCTATCCCGAAGGCTTCGATTTTGCCGCGATGATTGCCTCCTCCGTCAATGCGGCCATCATGCTGGGCCTGGGGCTGGGCATCCACAAGATTTGGTACTCCCATTACAGTGTAAAACAGCTTTATGAGGAGAATCTCCGGGTTTACCGGCTGGTCCAGGAGCAAAACCGGGTGCTGGAACAATACTCCAGCCAGGTGGAGAAGCTGACGGTGGCGGAGGAGCGCAACCGGATGTCGCGGGAGCTGCATGATACGGTGGGGCATACCTTCACCACTGTGATTATGGGAATGGATGCGGTGTCGTACCTGCTGGAGGTTAATCCCGCCATGGCCAGGGAGAAGCTGGATGTGCTCCGGCAGGTGGCCCGGGACGGTCTGGAGGAGGTCCGCCGCAGCATCCACCAGATGGCCCTGCCGGAGGGAGAGGACGGCTTTGCCGCCCAGCTGGATCAGATGGCCCGGGATTTCGGCATCAATACCGGCACGGAAATTCAGCTCACCACCTCCGGCCAGGAATACGAGCTGCCCAGACAGGCGCAGCTGACCATGATCCGCTGCCTCCAGGAGGCACTGACCAATTCCAAGCGCCACGGCCTGGCTTCGTCTGTCCGCATCCATGCGGAATATGCCCCCAGCCGCTACACTCTGACCATTTCTGATGACGGCGTCGGCGGCGGGGATATCCAACCCGGCTTCGGGCTGACGGCCATGGCGGACCGTCTGGCTGCGCTGCAGGGGCGGCTGCAGGTGCTGCCCTCCGCCCAGAAGGGAGTTACGGTGGTGTGCAGCATTCCCGTCCTGCGGAGCTCCGGCATAAGTGAATAATTGGCTCGCCGGAAGACCCGGCAAAGGACGGATTCCCACAGCTTTTACAAGGAGGCGCAAAAGCATTGAACGAGATCAGATTGCTGCTTGCGGATGACCAGGACCTGATCCGGGAAAGTCTGCACATTGTGCTGGACATGGACCCGGAGATTCAGGTGGTGGGATTGGCCGAGAACGGAAGCAAGGCTGTGGAGCTTTGCGGCACGGCGTCCCCCCATATGGTCCTGATGGATATCCATATGCCCGAAATGAACGGTGTGGAAGCCACCCGGCGGATTAAAGCCCGGTTCCCGGAGATCCGGGTGATTATCCTGACCACTTTCCAGGAAATCCAGTATGTAGTGGACGCCCTGGGAGCTGGCGCCGAAGGATATCTTTTGAAGGCCATCCATCCCCGGGATCTGATTTCCGGGATCAAGTGGGTCCACAAAGGCGGGACCCTGATTCCCCAGGATATCGCCAAGATGATGGTGGCCCATCTCCAGGGTGCGGCTGCGCCGGATGGCCGCGGGGCTGCGTCGGCCCCAATGCATGAGGAGCAAAGCCGCTCCGGCGCTTCCTACGGGCTCAGCGAACGGGAGCAGCAGGTGCTGGAATGCATCGCCGACGGGCTGAACAACCGTGAAATTGCGGAGCGGCTTTATTTATCCGAAGGAACAGTGAAAAACTATATTTCCAGCATTTATTCCAAAATGGATGTGCGCGACCGGATTCAAGCGGCCAAAAAAGCGCAGGATGAAGGCATGGTTTAGGCCTCCTCCAACAGCGGCTGAAGAATGTCCCGGAGCGCCCGCTCCAGATAGGGCTCGGCGTGCAGCATATCCCGGAAGGCCAGATAAGACCGGGCCTGGGCCGCCAGACGCTTGCGGTCCGTCTGCGGCTGGCGCACGGCGCGGATCAGGATATTTTTGGGCGTATGCTCCATATCGATAAACTCCAGCAGCTGCGTCCGGTAACCGGCCAGCTCCAGCAGACTGGCCCGGATGGAGTCTGTGGCCAGAGCGGAGAAGCGCTCCTTGATGAGGCCATGGTCCAACATGGGCGACAGCAGCTCATTCTTGATCTGCCGGTTCAGCTCATGCTGGCAGCAGGGCACGGACAGAATGACGCCGGCATTCCAGCGCACCGCTTTTTCCAAGGCCGCATCGGTTGCCGTGTCGCAGGCGTGGAGGGTGACCACCATATCCGCCTGCTCCGCCCCCTCGTATTGGCTGATGTCTCCCGTCTGGAACCTCAGCCCCCCGTAGCCGAATTCCTCCGCCAGTGCCGAGCAATGGGCGATGACATCCGCCTTCAGATCAAGGCCCACAATCTCCGCCTTCATGCCGCGGACGGCGACCAGATAGTGGTACAGGGCAAAGGTCAGATAGGACTTGCCGCAGCCGAAATCCACAATCCGGACCGTCCGGTCCCGGGGCAAATATTCCGTCACATCCTCGATCATCTCCAGGTAGCGGTTGATCTGGCGGAACTTGTCGTACTTGGGGGCCAGCACCTTGCCCTCCCGGTTCATCACCCCCAGCTTCACCAGAAACGGCACGGGAATGCCCTCCTCCAGCAAATACTGCTTTTTGCGGTTATGCCCCATCTCCGCCTGCTGCTTGGTGGCCGCCTTGCGCAGAATGGCGGCCTTGCCCCGCTTGTCCACCAGCACCTGATAGTCCGCCTCCGCCGTCTGCAGCAGCCCCTGCCGGAAATGGCCCGCCAGCCATTCCGCCAGCTTCGCCGCGGCTTCTTTCGGTGTCACATTTTCATGATAGGCCTTGGCCCCGACGGTTTTCTCCAGCTGAACCATCCGCTCCCCCTTCAGGAGCACCGGCTTTGCCTTCAGCTTGGAGGGCAGCCCCTCCGCCTTATTCCGGGGATTGCTCAGCACGGCGTGAAGCAGCTTGCCCTCCCCGCATAACTCCTCCGTCAGCTTTCTCAACTCTTCCATATATGCACGTCCTTTGTATTTGAGGCATTGTTATCGGATGGCCCGTTTGCGGTGGGCATAGATCCATGCTTTTTTGATTTCCTTCACCAGATCGTCCTCGGCTTCCAGAACCCGGTCCACATAGGCTTCAAAGGTGGCAAAACGCTCCGGCTCTACGGGAAGCGGCTCTGTTTCCTCTCCCATTTCCTCCCCGAAGAAAAGCTGTCCCTTCAGCCGGTAAGCCAGGGTATGCGCCAGCTTCATCAGCAGGAAATCCTCCCAGGTGGTGGCCTCCTCCTCCCGGGCGACCAGCAGCTCCGGGACTCCCGCCGGACCCTGCCGGCACGCCAGAAGAATGCCCTGCAGACGGTGCATAATGTCGGGCAATAGCAGCCAGCCTTCTTTTCCCCCAAAGGGCGGGACCAGCATTTCTCCTGTGGGAACCAGCTCGCAGCCCCATTTCCCGGCAATCTCCCGGGCAGCGGGAAGCGCCGCCGGCAGGGACAAAGCCTCGGCCCCGTTGGCCAATTGTGCAGGCGTTCGGCAAATCCGCAGCATGATCATAACGGCTTCTCCCCCTATTTCTTCGTTTGCCAATGGGTTCATTATACAAAGTCCCGGAAAAAAAGGAAAATGAGCGGATTCGGCCAACGGCAAAAAAACCGCTTCGGCATGCCAAAGCAGGTTGTGCGGGGTCAAGAGCGATGAGGAAGTCCGCGGAAATTCCGGCGCTCCATGTATAAGGTGCCCCCGGTTGCGACCATCCTACTGATGAGGGGAGGTGAACACCGATGGCTAAGGACGTTATGTGCGAAGTCAATTCCTGCAAATATTGGGCGAACGGCAATCAATGCAGAGCAGCTTCCATTCAAGTAACCCACCACCGCGGCAAACAAGCATCCAACTCGGAAGAAACGGATTGCAAAACCTTTGAACCCAAGGTCTGATCACCGGAAGAGCGGCAGCGCCACTGCCGTTCTTCTTTTTTTGAGGGGCCGGATGCCGCGGCTGGTTGATTATAGTATAGCCATTATTGAGAATGATTATCATCGTTTTCGTGAAAAATGCGGGTCTCTGCAAATTTTAACGGCGGTGGGAGCCGCCACAAAATAGAACCCCCAAGCTGTCCGCATGGACATCCCGGGGGTGAATGATTTGGACAATATTTACGCTTTTCCCGCCAATGAGAATTGGGCCGCTTTTTCTTTGGCCTGGGCAATGGCCTTTTGTTTGATGTCCTCGGCTTTGTCGGGGAATGCGCTCATCCCTTCAACAAAAATCGCATCCACTTGGGTAACGCCCATAAAGTTGAGGATTTTCACCAAATAGCTGTGTCCGCTTTCGAGAGCGGCTGCCGGGCCTTCCGAATACATGCCGCCTCTGGCCTGGATGTGAAGGGCAAGCTTGCCGTTTAGAAGTCCAACAGGTCCGGTTTCGGTATATTTAAAGGTTTTGCCGGCAATGCAGATGGCGTCGATGTAAGCCTTCAGCACCGGCGGGGAGCTCAGGTTCCATAAGGGAGTTACAAACACATACTTATCGGCGGCCACAAATTGGTCCACCAGCTCGTTCAGCTTGGCGATTTTGCTTTTTTCCGCATCGGACAGCTTGTCAAAGGCCGCTCCCGAGCGCAACTGGCCCCAACCGCTGAATACATCGGCGTCAATATAGGGGATGCCCAGCTTGTACAGGTCCAGATGGACGATATTGTCCTGGGGATGCGCCTCCCGGTAAGCGTCGATGAAGGCTTTCCCGACAGCCAGACTATAGGAGGCTTGGTGATCCAATGGGTGGGCGGTAATATACAGCAGGGTGGACATGGATTTCTCTCCTTTTTAAAAATAGGGATTGTTGTGTTCCTCTTTGAGTCTTCGCTTTTTCCGGGGAAAATATAATTTCCCCGCTTCCGGCTCTGCGGCAGTATAAAAGCCCCGGAGCATAGCTCCGGAGCCTGTTGATTGTTAATGCTGATGTCTGAACCGCAGGATAAACCAGCTTGCCGCCAGCATCACAAGGAGCAGTACTCCCGCGGCAGCCGCTTCGCCGGAGCTGCCTGACTGGGCAGCCTGCTGGCCGGGGCCGCCGGCCATTCCGGGCATCATGCCGCCTCGGGGACCGCCTCCCATATCACCGCCGAAATCCTGCGGCATCATGGGGCCTCCCCCCTGCTGCTGGCCGTCCTGACCGCCTTGCTGGAGGAAACCTTCCCGTTGCTGGCCGTTCTGCTGACCGCCCTGCTGCAGCGGGAAACCTCCCTGTTGCTGACCGCCCTGGCCGCCTTGCTGCGGGAAGCCTCCCTGCTGCTGGCCGTTGGCCTCCCCTCTTCCGCCTCTCATGCCGCCGACCATTCCGCCGCCGCTGCCTTGCCCGTTGTTGGTGGAAGCAATCGTGCCGTCCAACTGCTGGGTGACGCTGGCGATCATCGTGGCATTGACGGTTTTAAGCTGCTCCACTCCCTGCAGATACTGGTCATAGGTATAGAAGGAGGTGGGGTCCTTCTCCACATAAGCGGAGATTTTGGCTGCAAGCTCATCTACTTTGGCATTGAAGTTCGCTTCCGAGAGGAAACCCTCGCTGATTTCCTGCAAAATAGCATGGTACCGCTCCTTGTATTCATCCACCGCCAGCAGTTTGGCGATCAGCGGCCGCTCAGCCACAGCCCCTTGGGTAGGCTCGTCAATCAGCACCGATGCCCCCGATGCCGCTTGGGGGGCAGTTTGCTGCTGTCCTGCCGCGCCTGCCGCATCGGCATTGCCCGCCGCCTGGCCGACGGCATTATTGCCTCCGCCTCCGCGGTTCATGCCGCCGCCCATTCCACCCATACCGCCCATTCCTCCGAAGGCCATGTTATAGTCCCAGGGCAGCACGTTGAAGATGCCGTCATCCTCATAAAGATAATAATTCTGCTTATTGGACCCCAAATAACTGTCCATATTGTTGGTGGCCGCATTCAGGGCAATGTACTTGAGCACATTGTCCACATTCAGCACGGACTCATAGTCGGTGCCGTTGTTCAGCTCATCCAGCATGTCGATGAGAATATCCCCGTTGGAGGATTTGGACTTTTGCGCCAAACCGGTGTAACTGGAGATATCCTCTCCCAGCCAGGTCAGATCACTGCCGACGCCGGTCATCTCGCCCTTATACAACGCGCCGTAGGAGTTTCCGAAGTTCCGCTCCAGATAAGCGGCGCCCACCTGCTCCACCGCCAGATAGAAGCCCCACAGCTTGCCGTTGACATAAACATTGACGTAGGAATGGCCCGGCGTAGGCAGTCCCATCTCCTCCGCAAGCTCGTAGGTGAGGAATTCCCGCATGTACGAGGCGTCGCTGTAGTTATTGTTCAGATTGATTTTGCTGATGCCGGCCAGAGTTTGACTGTCCACATATTCATCAAAGGAAAGCTTGAAGCTGTACCGGTCGGAATCCTGCATCTGAACCACACTGCGCAGGGACAGGTTTCCTTTGGTGCGGATGCCTACATTGTGAAGCGTAACCCCGTTATATTCCACGGAGGCCGTTTTGTATTCCTCCAGAGAGGCGTTATCCAGCATATCCTGAAAATCCGCCTCATCCAGCGTAATTTTCACATCGATAACCTTATCCTTGGGAAAAATCGTCTCCGACAGCTCCTCTGCCGCTTTTCCCGAAGAGGCAGCCGGTACAGATAAAGCCTCCGGGCCGCTGGAATAGTACCCCAACAGCCCGGCCACCAGCATCACCGCAAACAGTATGACCAGCACGGGTACCGCCGTTTTGGATTTCATCTGAAGTCACCGCCGCTTTTAGGATACATAGTCGCCGCTGTAGCTGATCAGCACGGCGTTCTTGACACCGTCAACAGCAGAGACGCGATTGACGAATTGGGCCTCTTTTTCCTTCACACGAACCTCAATGGTCAGCTCCACGTTGCCGCGGGATACGGTTTTTTGCTTCAGATTGAAGCGTTTGGCCTCACTTTGCACCGCCTTCATCACATCGCTCTCGCTATCGTCGCCCTCACAATTCACAACCAGCAGATACGGGGTTTCAAAAGACGCCTTCTTGATAAAGATGAACATAACCAAGCCGATGATCACAGACGCGGCCAAGGCCAGAGAATAGAAGCCTGCCCCGGTAACAATGCCCACTGCCGCCGCCCAGAACAGGAAGATCAGATCAGTAGGGTCCTTGATGGGAGTTCTGAACCGGACGATGGACAGAGCGCCGACCATGCCAAGAGACAGGACCAGATTGGAATTGACCGCAATGATCACCATCGACGTAACCATGGTCATGCCGATCAGGGAAATATTGAAGCTTTTGGAGTACAGCACCCCGCTGAAAATCCGCTTGTACAGAATGTAGATAAAGAAACCCAGCAGAAACGAAATGGACATGGTGATAATGATTTTGCTGATGTCGATGTTGGCGGTGAAATTATCCATAACGGAGTTTTTAATCAGGTCAGTGAAGTTCATATTATTGGTCCTCCCAGGAGTTCATTTTGATAAACTTGCGGCAAATCACGTACTTGGAAGCCGATTGCCGCTGTAAACCTTCCAATTGCAGCGCATCCCGGATATAACCAGGCAGATATTCATCATACTTCACTTCCAGAATGATGAAGTTTTCATCCAGCGCCCGGACGGCCCCCAGCTCCCCATCGAACAAATCGGTACTGCTTAACCCGCTCCGCAGCTCCTTGTCAAAAGTAATCCGGACATTCCCGTTGGCGCAGACATACGGCTCCCGGACGTAATCCACGATCACCTTGGGCCGCAGCAGCCGGTGCTTCATCTCATCGTACAGCTCGGCAAACAGCGGCTTGTCCGGAACGTTCATCACCTCAATATTGCCATGGAGCAGTTCATCCACCATACTGCGGGTGAGGGACTCCTTCACTTTGGCGATGTATTCGTTCCTTTTGATTTTTTTCTCAAAGTGGATTACCTTGTCCTCCATGTTGTAAATGCGAATCCGGTATTTGATCCGGTCGCTTACTCCGCCCAGCTTTTCATCCAGCGCCTTGTTGCCGATATCGTCAAAGTACAGGCTGCGGATATGGTATTCACCGTCAGGCCCGGCATGCTGGTCCCGTTTCATCAATGCTTTAAGACGCTGCCGGATGGTAAAATACTGGTGGTAATTGATCATAAATTTCAGCTCATTGCGGTATTTCAAAGCCATGTATATGCACCCCGTTTCGTATAGTCTCGTAAGAGAGAAGGGCTTCCCTTGTTGCTTGAGACTATCATAACGGTTCATTATGAATGTTGGTTTAAGGAAGACTGAATGTTCGCTGAATGTTATCCTTATGTTAACGGAGTGTAAAACAATTCCCCAACAGTCTGATCGAAATCAACCTAACGGAAGGAGCATTGCCTTGAAATGGAGTTCAGTTGCCATATGGTCGGGGGTTGGAGCGGTTATTCTGGTTGTTCTGCTGCTGGTTGCAAAAGAATCCGTTACCGGCGGGACAGATAAGCCCTATTCCATTGGAATGACGTTCCGCGGCGAGGCGTCTGACTCCCGCGCCTTTACCTGGCGGTACGGACAGGGGGAGGCGGCCGGGTTGCTGCAGGTTGCTGCAAGCCGGGAAAGCTTAAAGGACGGGGAAAGCGTCATGAGCTTCCCCGCCTCCCATGAAATCCGCACCGGAGAACAGGGTAAACCCGAGGGCGTTTATCGGGCGGAGGCCACAGGCCTCACCCCCAACACCCGGTATTGGTACCGGTTGGGAGACGGGGCGGCGGATGTGTGGAGCGAACTGGCTTCCTTTGTCACAGGACCGGAGGGCGGAGCGGATGCGGAGGTTAGCTTCCTGCATGTGGCGGATTCCCAGGGGGAGACGGAGGCGGATTTCCGGCTGTGGAGCCGTACCTTGAATAAGGCCATGGAGAAATATCCCCAGGCTTCCTTCATCGTGCATACGGGGGATCTGACCGAAAATCCCGATGATCCGGCGGCGTGGCGCTATTTCTTCGATACGGCCCGCTCTGTTCTGTCCCGGGTGCCTCTGATGCCTGTAACCGGCAATCATGATGAGGTGGATAACGACGCGCTGGAATACCGCTCCCGTTTTTTTCTGCCGGAGAACGGGATTGCAGCCAAGGATAAGGGCCCCAGCTATTCCTTTGATTATGGCCCCGTGCATATTGTTGTGCTGAATACGGAGTCGGATCTGAACAAACAACGGGATTGGCTGAAAAAGGATCTGGCCGCGTCGGACAAGCCCTGGCGGATTGCGGCTATTCACCGGGGCGCTTACGGGGGGAATATGTACGGGAAGCTGGAGGATTGGGTGAAGGTATTCGACGAATACCAGGTGGATCTGGTGCTGCAGGGGCATAATCATGAATATTCCCGTTCTTATCCATTGCGCGGCGGCAAAATCACAGGCAACGGAGATGATCCCGTCCGGGAGCGGGCAGGCACAGTCTATGTCACCCCGAATACGGCGGGGCCCAAGTTTAACGAGAAGAAGGAGGATCTGTTCTACCACAAGGTCCATTTCCAGAACAACAAGCAAATGTTCGGGGGAATCACCGTCTCAGGCAATGTCCTGACCTACCGGGCTTACGATGTGGAGGGACGGCTGCTGGACCAGTTCGTGCTGGAGCATTAATTTGAAGGCCAAGCTAGACCAGTTCAGACCAGGCCGTCATTCCACACAACAAAAGCCGGAGCGCAAGCCCCGGCTTTGTTGCTGCTGGCGATAGAGAGTTTTAATCCAGAAAGATCAGAATGGACGAGGAATCCGGTTCCCACTGGATAACAGCGCCAAGGGATTCGGCCACATTCCGCAGCGGCACATACAAGGCGCCTTGCTCCAGCACCGCCGGGCGCTCCAGGGAAATTTCCTCTGCGCCGTTAACCGCAGCCTTGCTGCTCCCTGCTGTCAGACGAATGTTGTTTTTCCCGTCAGCCGTGGTCAGAACAACGGATTGGCTGGCTTCGTCCCACGCCAGGTCCATATCCAGATTGGCGGCCAAGGAACGGGCGGGAACCATCGTTACGCCATTGTCATTATAGGCGGCCCAGCCTGCGGTATACTCGTCCAGGCTTTCCTTCGGCATGACGAAGAAGTAGCCGGTTTTGCGGGTTACGTGGAGATCGTCCTTCAACAATTTGTAGAGGGCGGAATCGGTCTTCAGGTTCTCCAGCGCTTCCTCCGAGCTCTCCAGCTTGACAAGATCCACCGCACCGTCAGTGGAGATGGCATCCGCCTTTACCGTACCGTTGACATTCCAGTTTTCAAAGCTGCTTGTTACGCGGATGGATTTCACCGGGCTGCCCTCTGTGTCCGAAGGGGCCAGAAGCAGATTAGCGCCGGACTTGCGGACCTTCATGTTGTTGTCCACATACAAATCAACAGTCATGGAGGATTTGTCGCCCAGGAGCTTCACGGCTTCCGTTCCTTGGCTGTCCAGCAGCACCAGGAGGATAACCAGAAGCTGCTTGGCTTCGGTTTGGACAACTTCAACCCCCTCCTCCTTGTTGGCCAGAATGGAGCGGATGGCGCCAAGCACCGAACCAAGCTCATCGCCGGTATTGATGTCCGCCGGGATAAAGCTGTTCACTGCCTCTTGAATGATATCGTAGTATTGGGCAATAACCGCCTTCATCGCCTGATCGTCCTTCAGCAGCTCCAGAATGAAGGTCCGGAGCAGCGGCAGAAGCTCCTTGCCGTCCAGCTCTGCGCGGACATGATGCAGATAGACGCTTTCCCCGTTAATGGTTTCATTGCCGGAATCCAGCTTCAGCTTGGAGGGGTTCGGCAGCTTGCCCAGCAGATATTCATACAGCGGCTTGAAATAGGCCGGGTCCTCCGCTTTCTTTTGCAGCGTGGTCAGCCATTCCATATCCGTGCCTGCGCCCAAATCCCCAGTGGGATCGGCAAGAGCCTTGGTGGAGACGGTAAAGGGTTTGGACGCCCCCTCCGGCAGGACGGTCAGCGCCTCCGGAGATATGTATGCGGAAAAAGGAATGGTCTTCTTGGCTATTTCCAGAGAGCCTTTTACCGAAGCAATTTGGGTGCTCTCCTGCTTGATGTGGTCGAAGCTCAGCTTCATGGGGCTAAGCGCCGCCAGTACAGCCGAATCCGGCCCCGCTTCTTCCAGAGCAGCCTCATCCAGGTCCAGCGACACCTCGATAGAGCCTTTGCCCTCCATGGTTTTCATATCGAAGGAGCTTAATAAAGCCTTGTTCAAATCCACACCGCCGACGGCCTGGCAGCCGCCGATCAGACCTGCAATCAAACATACCACAGCCAATAAAATCCCATAGCGCTTTGTCGTGTTTCTCATCCATCTGCCTCCTATTCTAAAACCTGATATACCTTTTCCATACTATGGGGGGATTTCCTGCTCTAGCACAAAAGAAATATAGAAATAATGCTTCGAGGCGGGGACGGTTATCCATTCGGACATACGGTACGTTATTTTTCAAAAATAAGCACCTTTGCGGATTTCGCGGACCGACGGTACGTTATGTCGTTGTTTGGCTGTCTAAACCGCCGATTTTGCCCAACATAACGGATTCTCTGTCCGCATATTTCCAAAAACGCCGATTTTTCGCCCAATAACGGAAGCTGTGTCCGTTTCCAATGGGCCGAGCAGCCCAGGAGCAGCAGGAGACAAGCCTAAGAAAAACCGTCAGGGAACATCGCCCTGACGGTCCTTTTTTACGTTGGGAGAATATCGGAAATTC
>NZ_QMFA01000056.1 GCF_003285005.1 Paenibacillus sp. YN15
CCGATAATTACATATTATCCTTCATCTAATCCAATAGTAGCATAACAAATTGGATGTTTCACTATTTTTCTCCAAAAAGTGACCCAACCTGACTTTAGAGGAATGTTGCTCAGTCTCATATCCTTCTTATTCACCTGTGCTGCTACTGTACTCCCTCTTTGGCGGGATATGCCCACCCACTGCTGATAACAAATCTAGCGTCCACATTACTTCAAGTTATGCCGGTTAATCAAGTTATGCTATGCGCGGCGCATGCGAAAAAAGGAAATAATAGTATCGATCTGAGCGATCCCGGAGCGTCTCAGCTTTTCGTTACGATCCATTATGACATAGATGATTGCTCCAACTACTAAAGGACTAAATCGCATCAGGTGCGTATATCCCGGTTGACCACATTCAAGTTATGCGCGGCGCGCGTGAAAAAAGCGAAGTGTGGGAACGGGAAAAATTCTTGTGGCTTCCGTCCGGCGCAGAGAATGATGCCATGGACGAGGGGAAACAGATGACTCAACTGGGGCTTTGAGAGCAGTTGGCATCTGAAGTGCCGCTGCTCCTTTTTTTGTCTTTTTTATGTACGACCGTAACTACTGCCTCATATGAATTGTCAGCTTCACGTATTTAATGTTGGAGGTTCTTGAAATTGGGATTTAAACACTATATTTTTCATACCAATTTGAACAGCGTTGCTAATCCATTCGTTTTCTATTACAGATGAAATCATGATGATTTTATGTGAGTTCTGTTCTAATACTTCTCTTGCTAAATCTAGCCCATCATAATCAGGAGGAGTCATTATCAAATCCAATAATACAATGTCGAATTGCTTCCATTTTAATAACTGCTTTCCTTGTTCTTTTGAAGCAGCAGATTCTGTTATGATGAAATCAGACTCGGTTTGCAATACGAATTGCGGGTAGAGGGCAAATCGCAATTGTCATGACGCGACGATGGCTTCCGATGACCTACGACCGGAATGAGGCTTGGTGGGTAGTGGAGATCGGGGGCGAAAAGTGGGATTTCACTGCGGGGAATATCTGCTGATGCGCATTCGGGACGGGCTGGAGTGTCGGATCGAGATGGACCAGGATTGGTACGTGATCATGAGCGAGGACGCTCGGTTTTACTTGAAGAACAAGCAAACCTACTGGGTAGAGATCTGAAAAAGCGGGAAGCTGGTGATGAGACCGGGCTTCCCGTTTATACGCCCTTTTTAGTCAGATATTCTGTCCGAATCTGGACACGTTGCACCGTCAATTTCTTGCCAAGATAGAACGTCTGTAACATTCTCCCGCCAGTGTGGGAACATGATCCACTCTAATCGGAATATCCAATTCATAATCCTGATAGATTTTCACTATTTTCGCCATGTCCGTCTGTCCATTATCATGAAAGGTTTCATTAAACTTATATCTATCGCCGACAATATCTCTGAAATGCACAAAAAATATTTTCTTTTTCTTGGCAAAAGCCGGTATTACTTGTTCCAAATCTTCTCCCATAGCGGCATAGGTTCCCTGACACATCGTTATGCCAAGATGGTCGCTTTCAACCAGATGAATCGCAATAAAAGTAGCCTTGAAATTGACATCCGGTGTTTTGTCCAGCGATTCGTTCTCGATGTCCAGAAAAGACTCCTTGGGACAATACCCCGCATTGTTGACCAATACATCCAGGCGGCCGTAGCTCGCTTCGACTTGGGCAAACATCTCTCTGATCTCTTCCCGGTTCAACAATTCCGCTTGAAACGAGACATGCCGTCCGGGCAAGGCCGATAATTCCGACAGAAAAGAATCAACCTCCTCTTTATGATTGCGATAATGGACAATGACGGAGGCGCCGCATTCGGCGAACATCCGGGCGGTGCACTTCCCGATGCCGCTCCCCGCTCCGGTGATCAGGACTACCTTGTTATCCAGATCGATCTTCATCCGCTTCACCTCTATCGAGATAATATTGCGTGTTCTCCGGTCCCGTGCCGTCATTCTCGACTACAGCCACACAGGCATCTTCGCTGAGTGTGACTGTATGCCAGGCACCTTTCTTGACTATATACAGCTTACCAGTCTCCATCGGGATTTCCCGGAGCTCGTCCCCAACAAACAGCGAGGCTTGGCCGCTAAGCAGCAGAAACACTTCGTCGGTCAACAGATGTCTTTCCAGCCGGGAAACGTGCGCCGTTTGCAAATGATCTGCATAATTGATCAGCGCCACGCACCAACCATTAAAACCGTGCACCCGAGTGTACCCCTTGCCCTCAAATGCCGATATCTCGATTCCGGTCATCTTCGCGCTCATTCTTCAATCGCCTCGACCGTATAAGTGTTGTAGGCGATGGAATCGATTTCACACCACTGCACCTTGAACGGCTCATTCGGAACCGTCATCAGCTTGTGCCCGTCGCCGTAAATTTCAAACGCTGTCGCCTTTTCACAATGCCGCTTTTCAAAGGATAAAATCGTTTTAAGATTTTCACTGACAAAGGTGAAAAGATTCGTTATCTTTGCCGGGTTCGGCTGCTCGTCAGGTATGGACAACCCGTCCAGACTACGAATTTTTAGGGTAACATAAGAATATTGGTCAATCTCAAAATAAATTGTATCGTCCTGAAACTCGGCAGCAATCCCTGTGCTTTCTTCGATCCCGTTGGTATAAACCGCCTCCTGAATGGAGAAGGGCAGTTTGAAGGATGCTGTTGCCGACTTGACGCCGGTTTCAATAAATCGTGCGATAAATGCGTCGTCATCCTCCTCCGATCTTTTGAATGAGAGCATGCGCACGTTATCCGCATCAAGAGACATATAGCTTTTTTCATTCGTCTCCGAATAAGCCGCACCGATCAGCGGCGTATACGTTTTGTTAACGCTCCAATCAGGAACCTGTTCGTTCCAGCCGCCTTGATACGGCAATACCGACAAAGAATACTCCCCGAAGCAATCCTCCTTTGACGTAAAGTTCAGCTGATTGCTCCGATTTGAGGCGGCAAACAAATAGATATTCGCATTTTCATAGGTGACGCGGCTTGAGAGCTTGTTATAATGAATGCCGCCCAGATGGAAAACAGGCATTTCCTTGGAATACAGGGCAATCCCTCGGCTTTCATTCTGAACCGCCACCCAATTTTGTGCCACTACAAAATCATGCGGATTTACCGGCAGACGATCTCTTGGTTCATTCACGACACCGCCCGCAAGTTCGGTATAAAACTGATGGTTTTCCATCTTAAAGGGAAACGCAAAGAAGATGTTTTTCTTGTAACGATCATAATAATCGCCCATCAGTCCTGTTGCATGATCAAACTTCAACGACACGTCGATGTTTTTCTCGTGCGTATAGAAAATAATAGTGCTCGTTACGTTCGCTCCGCTTTGCTCTTCATAGCTTGTTTTGGCAATTACAACGGCAAGCGGCCCGCGCTCGATTTGAAAACTGCGCCGCTTTGCGGTTTCAACCTGCAGTTCTTTGCTGGTCTTTGTATCGGTATTCACATAGATAAAGTCGCCTAATCCGAATAGCGATGAACGATCCAGCAGTTCTTCGTTGGTTGCCTTTTCCACAATGCTGTTAATGGTATGCGTCCCAGGATCACATGTCACAATGTAAAAAGGGGTGTCAATTATTCCCGTTTCTGTATCACTGAAACGGGATGCTTGAGCATCCGGCTCGATTCGTGAAGTCTCAAACATGCGGAATCCATACGCCGGTAAATCAACCGGCTCGGTAATCGTGACCCCATTGCTCAGCGTTTGACACTGAACACCCTTCGGGACTTGCCTTCCTGATAACTTCAGCGTTGCATTGCGCCGATGAGGAATGGTGTTCCAAACGGAAAAACCGGACGTCTCCGAGCCGGAAAGGATCACATCGTCTATAATCCCCGACACAATCCGTTTGGCAACCTTTGCGGATTCTCTTTTCATCAGATACAAATTGAACTTATGCATAGCTAGCGGATGCTTGGCGGAAGTACCCCAGCAATGTTCGTCAAACTCGCAAAGCCGCCACATCGCCTCATTGATTCGTTCCCTCGGGTACCCCTTTTTTGCGCCTTCCAGCGCAGATAAAACCACAAGGGTTTCCGCAACAGGCAAAAGGACCTCCGCCTCGCGTTTGGCGGCGAACCAATCGGGAGCGATCGTAGCGAAATCCGCCCATTGATCGGACAGATCCCCTGAAAGAACAGGGATGCTGTCGCCGAAATTGTCGGCAATGTACGCCAAATCCTGACTCGGCAGTCCCATCCCGAATTTCGGATACGCCCAGCGTCTATTCATCTCTTCGCAAACCGTAAGCAGCATGGTCGTCGGCATTTCCCGGTCATCATAGAAAGCAAGCGGCAGGAGATCATAATCCACATCGCCCAAATCATCGATGATGGCATTAACAGCCTCCTCGGTTTTGACCGCTTTGCTTTCGTCAAAGTAGAATGTACCTTCCGGATACTGCCGCAGCGTATTGCAGAAAATACTGGTCAGCGATTGTTCGCGATAGCCATACTGCGTCCAACAAAGCAGGCGGTCTTTCTGATTGGGTGCTTCCCACCAGAAAATTTTGGGCAGAACCCGGTCATCGGTGGAAAATCGCCAGCCTCGGTTATCCAGTACCGCTGCATATTGGATACCGGCTTGCATATAAGCGCTCACAGCCGACCAGGAAATTCCGGACAAATCAGCATATAAAGCAAGTTTGGGCGTTATCCCCCATTTTTTTTTCGCTTCTATACCGGAATAATACATGGACCGCGGCAATTGTTCGTAACCGTGCCAATGCGAATGCACACCGGAATGGGGCGCGTTCAATTCGATATGGCCGCTGTTCAAATACTGTTTCAGCCGCAGATAGCTTGTTTCATCGCGATAATCCTCGAATCCCTTTAACCACCAATAATGCTCGATCATATATTTGAAGCGGCGGTCTGTATCGATGATTTCTATCGCCCTGTCCAAATAGTCCGCACATTCGGAACCAAGCATATTGGCATAAGCGCAATACCCCAAATCCTCATGAGAGGACGCCACAAAATTTATGCTCCATTTTTTTACCGGTTTTAAAGTAAACTTAAAGAGGAGCGGCAACTCGCAAAATCGATGCAAATAGACGCAGCACTCGCTGTGCTGCTCGACCAGCGGCAAAAACAGCTTCGCCTTGCGGGAAAAGAATGAAAGTCCTTCTTCAATAAGCGTTCCGCCGATGCTCACAGCAATCGTATAGGCGTTGCATCCATCCCAAACTGTATCTGGTAAATGAAGCAACACCAAGTTCCGATTATCTTTCGTAATAAATACCGTTTGCTTAATTTGCATTCCTTACACCTCTCGTTTCCGCTTCACGAAGTCGCAGTTGTTTCATCGGGAGTTACAGCTTGCCGAGCCTTTTATATATTTCCACCGGGTTAGCACCGGGCTGCCTGTATAATTCGCGCGCATCATTCTCGTGTCTGAACTCTTGTTCGCATTTTTCCAACACTTCTTTTACCCTTTCACGCGGTATTGCATTCAATCGGTTGAAGGCGTTGTCTCCATCTTGATGGTATAGGCCGGTCCGGCAAGGACCCACTCGTTTTTCAAAGGTTTGATTTCATTCGCAAGGCCTGGTACGGCAATCCCATTTCATCCATAACATCGTAAATCAGCCCGGAATACAGCGGCTTAAACCGCTCGCGTAATTCCTCAATAGAAATGCCATAGTCGAAAAACTTCCCGTTGATTGCTCATCAATCGTTCTCCTCTTTGAATATCCTTGTTTCTATCAGCCTTTTATCCCCGTAAAGTTGATTCCTTTCTCTACATATCGCTGTGTTGTCACAAATAAGATGAGAAGCGGAATCATTGAAATGACGCCGCTGGCGCTAATCCAGTTAGGCCGGGCTACAGTACCCTGATTGGTTGTCTGCTGCATATCGTTCATGGCTACCGTAAAGGTCCAATTGCTGGGAGATTGCGTGACGATATACGGCCACATAAACTCATTCCATACCGGTATGAATGTCATGACACCAACAATGGTAAATACGGGAATCGACATTGGAATGACGATGCGTGTGAATGTTTTAAATTCAGAAGCGCCGTCGATTCTGGCTGCTTGCAGCAGCTCGCCGGGCAATTGATCAAAAAAACCTTTAAACAGAAAGATTACGAACCCCCAGGCAAAGTGAGGCAGAATAATAGCCCATAACGTGTCAATCAAATTCAATTTTTGCATGAGCAAAAATTGGGGAATCAGGGTGGACACACCCGGAATCATCATTGTGGCCAGAAAAAACATGAGCAGCGCAAATTTTAAACGGGAGCTGCGGATAAGCTGCGATAAGGCATAGCTTCCCAAGCCTGCGAATAAAAGCTGCCAGAGGATAACCGTGAACGTAACAATGGAGCTGTTCAAGAAGTATCTATAAAATCCAAGCCCCCCCACCTTATCCGCCGCCATATACTTCAAGCTTGCATAGCTGTCAAACAGGCGCAGAGGATTGCGTGAATGCTCAATGGAAACGATTTTGCCCGCAATCACATCATGCTTATCAAAAAATTCCTGATAATGCTGTACAGCCGCATGCCCGCTTTGTCCCGCCGGAGGCGTCGTCTTGTCCGGATTCCGGTCCAACCCGAACCAGTCAAAGTCACTTAGCTGCCGCTCTTGAATAATGGGCAATTTCAATGCCATAACATTATCGTTTACAACACGCGTAGGCACAATGGAGGATTGCCCGGAATAAAACTGCGCGGAGATCGTCCTGGCTTGAAATAATTCCTTGCCGTTCCGCGTTCCGCGGATAATAATTTCACCCAAATTGTCCCGAATCATCGTGGCCCAGGGAAACCATGTCGCTTCCATCGCTTCCTTCAAGTAAAAATCCCGATCCGTCGCTTCAACGCCCGAAAAGTCGATGGTGACCTTCAGGGAGTGCGGCACCTGAGGAATAAACTTCGGTGTCGGAGATTCGATGGATTCATTGTCCATAATCGATGTCAATAACAGCCATACCAGCGGCAGTATACAAAAGATCAGGAACATGATCGTTACGATGTACGAGGTGATTTTCAGGCTTTTTTCACCTTTTTCTCTGATGCGGTTGTTCATGCCGATCAATCTCCCTCCTTTTGCAATTTGAATTGAATAACCGTAATGATAGCGATGATTATAAACATGAAAAACGATAACGCCGCCGACATGCCAAAATTATATTGCTCAAATGCGGATCGTTGAATCAACAGGGAGACAACCAATGAAGCGTCTGCCGGACCGCCTTGCGTCATAATGAATATATTATCGAATGCAAGCAGCACACCAGACAGAAAGGTTATAAACTGAATGAAAATCACAAAGCGGATATTGGGCAATACGATATAATAAAGTCTCTTCCAAGGGCCGCAGCCATCTATCTTGGCCGATTCAAACAGATCTGATGGAATAGACTTTATTGCGGCGTAATATAGCAGCACCCCGACCCCGCCGCTGGAAAAAAAACCGGGCAGGACTATGGCAAACTTGGTCATTGCCATATCATTCAGCCATCCGTAAGGTCCCAATCCCACTTTTCCCAACAAATAATTAAATAATCCCCGATCCGGGTTATACATCCATTTCCACAGCAATAAACCGGCTACAAGCGGCAATATGGCCGGAATTTGATACAAGACCCGGTATACTGCGTTCGCCCGTTTGATTCCACTGAGAAATATCGCTTGAACGATCGGTACCCAGAAAACAATGGCAACCGACAGGAAAAACATAATAAATGTGTTTTTCAACGCCAACCAGAACGTTTTGGTTTTTAAAAACAGAAAGTAGTTTTCCAGTCCGACGAATTTGCCGGGAGGATTCACAATATCATAATTGTGCAAACTGATATGAATAGCAGAGAAGATCATGTAATATTTAAATAATAGAAAGACAATAATCGAGGGCAGCAAAAACAGAATCGGGGTCCACCGAATTTTAAATTTCCGAGTCCGTAAGCTCGTTGTCCTTACCACTGCGCCAGTTTCGGAATTCATATCTTCACTCCCAGCTAAATAATAGCACCGGGATTTCCATCATGGAAATCCCGATGTGCAGAACCTGCCCGACCTACTTCTTCTTACTCAATACATCCTCGTTAAATTTATCAACAACTTCCTTTTGTGCCAGATCTTGCGCCGCTTTCAGTTCTGTAAGCGGATCCGTATTTTTGTCCAGCAGTACTTTCTGAATGGGTTTCACAATATACGGACTGAGACTGGACTTCAGATAATATTCCAGACGTTGGTTCTTGGCTGCTTCCTTGATCGCCGCAACAAAGTCCTGAGGCATATCCTCAATATATTGCGTCGTATCGATATCTCTGAGTATACTCAGCGGATTGACGCCAAGTCCGTTGTCTTTGCTAAACTGAAGCTGCGCCTCTTTGGATTCCTTTGATGTCATGAACTTAATATACTCGAATGCCGCTTTTTTCTTCTCGGGCGAAGCCGTCGGACTGATGGCTGCAAATTGACCGCCCGCCTGGGCCAGCGAGATGCCCGCAGGTCCTTTGGGATATGGAGCGAAGCCGATATCATCCGGATCCATGCCTTTGCCGACAAAAACGGTGAAGCTGTCTGTCGCGCCAAGAATCATGGCGGCTTTGCCGGTATAGAAGTCTTTGTTGTTCTCCTCAACAGATTGGAGCACATTGTTTTGCACAACCTGATGCGTCCATTTCAGATCCTTGTAGTACTGCAGAGCTTTAACAACAGGCTCGGAATCAAAGGTCAGCTTCACCGTTCCGTCCGGCTGCAGCTCCGTCAGATCCCCGCCTGCTTGCCAGGCGTAATATTCAAAATGCCAGTCCGCCCAGTCCATACCAAGAATATCAAAGCCGGTCGTTCCCGGATTAGCATTCTGCACAGCCTTCGCCACTTCAATGAATTTTTCCCAGGTTTCCGGCGCTTTGGTAATTCCAGCATTGGCGAACAGCTTCTTGTTGTAATACAAGCCGGTAGTGTACATATTGGTCGGAACGCCGTAAATTTTTCCTTTCTCGGTAGCAAGGTCGAAAGCGCCTTCAATAAAAGTATCCTTCAAGTTGGACTCGTTCACCAGATCGGTAATATCGGCCACAATTCCTGTGCCAATATAGACCTGCATATCCGGGAACGACGGGAAGAACACATCCGGCTGTTGGCCGCCGGCAACCGCCGCCATAAATTTCTCTTTGCTTTGCGTGATATCCTGGTGCGTTACTTTGATGTGCGGATAAAGCTCGTCAAACTTCGCAAACAACGTTTCTTGAATAGATTTCTGCGTGCTGTTCGGAGCCGGTTTATCCCATACGGTAATTTCCACAGTTTCGGGCTGTTTCCCGCCTGCGTTGGCATTGCTTGACCCTGCTGCGGCTGCCGGGGCGCTCGTCGCTCCGCTCTCACTGCTCCCATTGGAGCCCGTACCGGAGCTGCATGCAGCCAATATGCTTGCAATAAGCACAAAAATAATGATCGCAGCTCCCGTTTTGTTCAATCCCCCGTGTCTTGGCATCTGAATTCCTCCCCAATCATGAATTGATTTTACAATTCAATCGTATCTGAACCGCATGATGAAATGAATAGAAATAATTAACGGCATAAGTATGAAAGTATTATCTATTTTTCACACCCGGGGCTTTACTTTCAATCATTGCGCGCGGCGGAAGCTTCTATTCGTCGAGCGTTCCCGTCAGTTGATCCGGGAACTGGGATCGATATTGAACAGGCGACTTGCCTGTTGCTTTACGAAATACACTGCTAAAGTATGCCGCATCGGGATATCCGACAATCGTAGCGATCTCCTGGATTTTCATTTCTGTCTCTTTCAGCAGCTGCTCCGCTTTTCGCACCCGCTCCCCCGTCAAATAACTGATAAAACTTGACTCAAAACGCTCTTTGAACCTTCTGGAAAGATAGTTGGGATGAATATAGAAGCAATCCGCAATCGTCTGCAAACTTAGCGCTTCATGCAAATTGGCGTCGATATAACTTTTCACCTCGTCCAGCACATCATAATGCTTGGCTTTGCGGAGCTGATTCAAATGGTCAATAATGTTGGAGGTGGTACTGGCAAGCCTCCGCTCAACTTCCAGCCAATTATCCGCCTCGCCAAGGCTGGTCCGCAAATCATGAATATCGCCAATAACCCATTCGGGGACGCTTGTCTGGGTCAGCAAGTACTTGCGGTAAAACAAATGCAGCTCCACGCAAAAGCTTTCCAGCTGCCTGAACTGAGCACCCGCTTCATCAACGATACGCCTTATCCGCCATTCCAGCCAGCGATGAATAGCATCGGCATTGCAGTCCTTCAGCTTCCTGTCCAGAAACCGTTCGTCCTCGCCGCTAATAATCGAGCTGCTCGGTTCGCCTTCAGCCACCGCCGGGACGAAGCAATACACTTTGTTGCGGCCGTGTATAATCCGATTTCTTAACGCTTGCTTGGCCTGCTGGTAGGAATGGTGAATATCTTCGATACCTTTCACCGGCAAGCCGGTTCCAATTACCATGTCAAGCCGGAGATAACGATTGATTCCGTCCATGATGTTGTTCAGCTCCCTCTCGGCATCCGGCCATCGCTGGGCATGGGAATCTCCGAACACATACACAAACTCCTTGTCATAGATGGAATGCTGAAACAGCGCTCCTTCGTGGCTGAACGGGCTCATCATTTGTCGTATGATATTGGATATGGCAAACCGCAGCAATTCTTCGTCCCCTGCAAGGAAAGAGCGAAAGGGCAGCGGCGGAATATCTATTTCGAATACAATAGCCGTAAATTCCATGCAGGCCGCTTGCAAGGCGCTCAGCTTCGGATCCTGCTCCAGCTCCGCCCGTAGCCCTCCTTGCTGGATCATCCTGGTCAACAGACGCTCGCGCGCGTTCTTGTCATTCTGCTGCTGAAGCAACTGCAATTCATCAAAAAGTGCCGTTTGGCGACGCTGATGCTCCATTCGCTCGGCAATGCCGCATAAGCTGCTTCGAAGCTCCTCGTGGTCCACCGGCTTCAACAAATAGTCAACTACTCCGTACTGGACAGCCTTCTTTGCGTATTCGAACTCCTCATAGCCGCTGACAATAATAAAGGCAATATTCTCCTTTCCCTTTCTGACTTCTCGAATAAGCTCGAGTCCGTTCATTTCCGGCATGCGAATATCCGTTATGACGATATCCGGCTTTTCCTCAAGCACTTTACTCAGCCCCTGGCGGCCGTCGCCCGCTTCGATAATCGAGGATATGGGAAGGCCGAATTGCTTCACGCGCTTTATCAGCCCTTGGCGCAGCAGCGGTTCATCCTCAATGATCAATATCTTCACTTTTGCGTTCCTCCTCGCTGAGTTCTCTGAAGCATATTACTGCTTCTGTTCCCTGCTCTGGATGACTTTCAATAGACAAACCGTATTCATTGCCGTACAGAAGCTTGACCCGATGGTGCACATTCAGCAACCCTACCGAGGTCGGCCGCTCCGAAGAGCGCCGATGAGGGATGCTGTTGCCAAGCATCTCCTGAATCTGCTTAAGCTTTCCCTTCTCAATGGCGGGACCGTTATTCCATACGGATATGAACAGCCGCTCATGGGAATCGCGCCAGATTCTGATTTTTAGCAATCCATCGGCCGTCATCCGGTCGAATGTATGGACGAAGCAATTTTCTACAAGCGGCTGAAACAGCAGCTTCGGAATTTGAACCCAATCCAGTTGTTCGTCCGACTCGATGGTATAATGCACCCGTTCTCCGTAACGCTGCTGTTGAATATACAAATACAGCCGAATTTGCCCAAGCTCCATCTGGATGGTGGACATCCGATCCGAGCTAATATTGTATCGGAACATCTTGGCCAGGGAACGGCTGATCATGCTAATGCGGTCGTCATCATGCAAGGTTGCGAGACTTTCGATGACGCCAAGCGTGTTATACAGAAAATGGGGATTGATTTGCGACTGCAGCGACTTGATCTCCGATTCCTTCCTTACCAGATCTGTCTCGTAAATTCTCATAATGAGCGACTTGATTTCCGCCGCCATCTGATTGAAGCGGTAAATAATATAACCTATTTCGCCCCGGGCGCCAATGGACAACTGAATATCGTAGTCTCCCTTCTCCACCATGACAATACCTTTCTTCAGCTCCTTGAGCGGAGTCAATATTCGGGAAGAAAGCAGGCTTGCCATGAGCAGAGATCCGAGCAGGCAGGCTATTCCCAGATAAATAGTGTTTAATGCCAGCTTCTCGACCTCCACCAGCAGCGCTTTCGTATTGGCGATTCCCACGAGAGACCAGGGGGTATTGGCCAATGGATAAGTGACGAACAACAGCCCCTCGTCTCTCAGACTGTCCAAGTACCGCCCTCTCAAATCCGGATTGGAGGCAATGCGAATCTGTCCGGTCTCCTGGTCCGTCAGCAAATAGTCTGCCGCTTCATGTTCCCAGATGCCCTGCAGCCATTGAGTTAAGGACTCATGAGACAATTGGACCATCATGATGCCAATGAGGGGAAAGTCTGCTATAAAGTTGTTCGTTTTCTTGAGCGCCTGCACGTAAGCAAGCGTGCTCGTCTCCTGACCAGTTCGGGACTCAAACGTCACCGACGGTACCCAGGCTCCCCGGCCGTTTTTCGAGACAGCGAGCTGCTTCAGCCGCTCAAATTCAATAATATCCGTGCTCTTAAAATTACCCTTTAGAAGCTGGTTGCCCTCAAGCTGTGATACGACAAAAAAGTCGACTTCGGGATAGTCGGACATAAATTGACTCAGCTTGTCGGAAAATTCATCATACGCTTCCGGATTCGCCCCGAGCGTAATCACAAAGTTTTGAAAGCGAATATCGGAGAAAAAATTCCACATTGTATTTTGGATACCAGTCATCTTCGTTTCTAACGCCGATGCAGCCTGCTCACTCAGGGTCTCCATATTACGAATTTCGCGGCGCTTTATATCTTGGGATGTTTTAGTATAATAGTACGAACCAAGCATCGTTACTGTAATTGTTATAATGGCAAAAAAAGAAATCAGCAGCTTGCGGAACAGCGAACCAAAAATGTAATCGTATACATTTTTGATGTTTTGTACTATCGATAGCATGATAATCCCGATCGCCCCCCCTTTGGCCGAACCCATGCTTATCCGGGTTGATTCTGAATTGAAGCAGAAGCCTGCCATTTTATTATAGTATGGGTTGTCAATTGGCGACCATAAATATTTCATCATAAACTATAGGAAATTTATAACCACATCTATGGCAATGCTCCGGTTTGGCTTGACTTCTGTGTGAATTTACCCGTGCAGTTTCATTAAAACAGAAGTCTCCGTCCCGCTACTTTGAGCGGACGGAGACTTCTTTCGTTATCTTAAAAACTGCATTACCGCGCTGCTCTTCGGGACAATCCCGGATTCGGGATCTCCGGCTTCTTAAGGAGCCGCTATGCCAACAACCTGGAAATTATCCACATCCACTTTATGGTCGCGCTGGAAGGTGGGCCCGATCAGAACGGCGGCATACGCTGTCGCAGCATCCGTGAAATCATTGGTGAGAAAATCATAATTGCTGTCGCTCCCCGTAAAGCTGACATTCAAGATGGAGCCTGTCACCGTATCGATCGTGTAAGCCAAGGTAAGGAAGCGGCTTTCCGGATCCCATGTTCCCGTGTAGGCTATCGGCGAGCCAACCGGCTGCCCATTTACGATCAGCGTAATCTCGCCGCTCCGGTTGTCAACCCTCAAGCCGCTGAAGTAAGTTCCAACTGTTTCAGTGCCGCCTTGCTGCGGCAACTGCGAGTAGTAGCCAAGCCCCACCTGTTGGTAAGCCCGGGTAGGAAAGGACAGATCTGCTTGAATCCTAAGCCGGGTCGGCTTTGCATAGCTTCCCTCGCTGTAAATCGGTACGGCAATTGCGCCATTGGAGTTACCTCCCGCCTTCAGTTCTGCCTGAGTGGGATGATTGCCCGCGCCTGTCTGGATTTTACTCGTAAATTGACCGTTTGAAGGAAAATTCAAGAGCAACCATGTTCCTTGCGGCAGGTTGGCTGTATCCGGTGAGCGGCCATGAATCGCCGCTCCGTTCGTGCCGGCAAACTCGTCAAAAATGATGAGCATGTTTGGTTCCGTGACGGACACATTCACATCCGCCTGCAGGTTGCCGTATTTGGCGGACACCACAGCCACTCCTTCACCGATGGCTGTAATCATTCCTGATGCATCCACAACGGCCACATCGGCATCACTTGTTAACCAACTTACCGTTATGCCTGTCATCGCCTGATTATTCTGATCATAAACCGCCGCCTGAACCGTTATGGTATCATTGACCTCTAGCGCAATCGAAGATCTGCTCAGCGAGATGGCGCTTGGCATTGCTGCACTGGTTCCGACAGAAGTAAAATTTGTAAAAATTAAATCACCAAACAAGGTGGGGTCCTTCGTCAAACCAATACCGCTCATGTACTCTATCCATCCGCGTCTTAAAGAACCATCATTATCGTTGGCGAGGAAGGAAAAGCCAATAGCCGTGTCGCTGGACGGCTGTTCGCCTTCCGGCAATATATCTGTCCATTTGAGCGCCATCTCATAAACCGTAGCCTCTTCGTTGTCATCCCTCACTATGCTGATGTTAGAGTGAGGCAGATTATTGCCGCCAACTCCTCCTTTTTTCATAACAGCACCCGTGGTTGAATTCAGCGCTATCGTATTTTCATTCCATCCCAGAGCACCGGGCTCAATCGATCGGCCCGGATCGATTGTAAACTGGATAGAATCTCCCTTCCATGCATCGGACGGGGAATTATTATTGAAATGGCTGTCATCCGTCACACGAACTGCCAAGTACAGGTGATCCTCATCCCATTTGGCATATGCCGTAGCGCTTAAATCTCCGGGTCCTCCCCAATCTTCAATCATTCTGACTTGGGATGCCTGATCAATCGTAAAGGATTCCGCGCCGTTCCATTCCATTGCATCAATTACGCCGTCGACCACAATCGGATCTGTCGTCTTGACAGCAGTCAACGCGCTAATGGTACGGACAACCGTCCAAGAGGTATTGTCGTCCCGGTCCACCTGCAAGCTTACTCGCAAAGGGGTGTCGACGCTGATGGATGGAGCCGGAATTCTGATCAGTTGACTGGAATTGGGAGCAGTCGGAGCGAAGGCCGTTACGCCCGCCATATCCAGCGGCTCTGTAATCGTTATCGTTCCGCCGCTCATAGTCGCAAGCGAACTGGGATTGTCGAGCTTTACGGCCAGCTCCCATCCATCGCCCGTCTGATCGACGATAGGCGAAATGCGAAGCACAATCGGTTCCTGCATCTGAACATCCACAACAAGCCGTCCGAGCCGATCTCCCGAAGCATTCAGGGGATCAATTATAATACTGCCGCTTGTCTGAAAGGCGGGCGCCCTGAAGACCAGCGTGTCCTCCGCCTGATTGGCGCTGAAGGCTCCTCCCGATACGAGTTGCCAGCCCAGCGGCAGCTCAATGTCATAGGAGCCGGCAATCAATTCCGCGCCTGCCGAGCGCGCAATGACAACTTCCACCTCTTCTTCCGGAGAGGCTGTCATTCTAAGTTTGTCGGCCTCGAACGCCGGCCCAGTCAGCACAGGAGCCTGGCTGAAGCTGCCGGTAATATAAATGGGCGCCGTTGATAGGGACAATGTTGTTATACCGTCCACATTGTCGTAAAGCAGATCGTTGCCGAAAATATCCGCAATTTGCAAGGGCCCGCTTCCCAATTGCAGCCCAATCTGCTTATTGACATTCGACCAAATCACCAGCACATCCTGGTTTGTTGCCGTCCGGTGGAATTTGAATATGCGCACATCGTTATCCAATGTGTTGTACGATTGGACAAATACCGCCCCCGCCAGTTGATTCGCTACATTGTTGAAGGCGACGAAGGAGGGCTTGGGCGCATTATCGACATAGAGCACGCCCTGATTGCATTCATAAAACGTGCTGTCCGTACAATCGTTCAGGAAATCGTACCAGTACATCTTGTCGATCAGAGTATCATGAGCAAGATTATCGACATATAATTGTGCGCCGTATGAGGCCGATACAAGCTCGGAAGAGCCTCCCCACTTCTGCTCCATGGTCGGCCAGCCCACCTCGGTCAGCATGAGCTCAATATTTTTGGTCATACTATTGGCTGCGTGATAATTGTCAATGTATTGCTTTAAATTTTCAAAGTCGTCAAAGACACGGCCCTGCTCGGGATTCGTCGACGGGTACAAGTGAAACGACATCGCGTCCAAATAGTTGGTTACGCCAAGATCCACCAGCGCTTTAAGCCACGGTTCATCGTAAGGCAGCGTAACGCCGCCGACAATCCTGATCGCGGGGTCCGCGTTTTTAATGATGGCATGCGCTCCTTGAACAATGGCGAAATAATCCGCGGCCGTCATATGCTGACTCAACTCGTTGCCAATCTCAAACGTATCCACCTTGCCAAGCAAATTGGTTACAGCATTTTCAATCCACTGAAGATCAGTGCTTGTGACGACCATCGTGCTCAGCCCATTGCCCGCGGCGGTATTAATGTAGGCGTCGTTGTTGCGGTAGCCGTCGCGAATCGATGTGCCTCCGGCCTGAACGACCAAGGGGGTACGGATGTTTGCCCCGCTCCAGGATTGACTGAAGTGGGTATTGAAGCCGAGAAACGGATGCACGGATTTTTCGGTTAAGTCTGCAATGACCCCCATATGGATATTTTCATTCAGCCTGATCCCATCCAAGCTGACCGCCTCGATTGAGACGGTATATGTCCCTTTGTCCGGCGTTCCGAGCGACAGCGGATAAACAAGTCCCTCCTGATTGGCGCCCAGATTAATGGTGAATTGACCACTGTCCACAACGTTGTTCCAATAATTCGTCATCCTGTACGTGGCATTCAGTTGCTTCGCGACGTCAAATTGATTGTTGACAAGAAGGTTGATAACCACCGTCTCATTTTCTGCAAATATGCTGCCTGTTTGGACATGCTCTCCCCACATGGAAACACTCGGTATTAACTCCACCGAAGCTTTGGAGAAGGCGACAGGCGTATTGGTTTCTATACGGAAGTCGGCTCCATTGTTTTGCCTGTTGCTGAACTTGGCGTCATCAATAACATAGGTTACTTGCTTCCACGTCAAGCTGCCTTCCAAAACCGTTCTCTCCGTGTAGGCGAACGCCGTTGCGACGGAATCGTAAGCTATGCGGAACCCTCTGTTGTCGCCGCTTACCTCCGCATCATAATAATCCACTGTAATTTCCACGATATTTTTGCCGTTGTAGATATAATGATCGGACACTCGGAAATAAATATAATGGGCGCCGCTGGCCGGATTCGTCTGCCATGCAGGGACACCGTCGTAGTTTTCAATTGTCCGTCCCGCGCCGTCTCCGCTAAAAGCGACCATCCCATACTCCTGATTAACCGCTCCGAATGTTACGCTTACCGGTCCTTGCATATCTGTCACCGTGACCTGCAAGGTCGCAGTCAGACCTCCACGGACGGCTTTGATGGCTGCATTTCCAATTTCTTTTGCGGTCAAGACGCCGCTGCTGTTAATTGTCGCTACAGCAGTGTTGGAGCTGGAATACGTGACGGGCGCCTTATTCATCACATATCCATGCTGATCCAGCACTGATGCTATGACCGTCTTGGTGGTCCCGATGGGCATTTCTACGACATCCGGCGCAAACTGAATCGAAGAAGCCGTAGCTGTTGTGGCTCGCTTCTCAACCTCTACACTTGCGAACAATACGGGAGCCGTGCTCGAAATTCTGAAGTCGGCGCCATTTTCCCGATTGGCGAAGTTGGCATCGTTCAGCGTATAGGTTACCGTCTTCCATGTATTGCTGCCGGTCAGCAACGTTTTCGGCACATTGTAGTCCCATGCCGACGTCATAGAATCGTACGAAAATCCAAATGTACTGTTAGCGCTTTCAACATTGTCGAAATATTCGATCGTAATGTTGACTGTGTTTCCCCCGCCATAAATAAAATTGTTATCCACATTGAAATAAATGTACGAGGCTCCCACCGCCGGATTGGTCTTCAAACCCGACTTTCCCGCGACTGTCTCCGTCGTGCTGCCGGGGCTGTCCCCCGCCCATGCCGAAATGCCGTTATTAGCATAATTCTCTCCCAATGTCACGCTTACAGCTTGGGGCTCATCCGCAAACGAGTAGACGGGAAAAAGCGCAAACACCATCATGAGTGATATTACTGCCGACACGATGGACCTTTTCTTCATTCTTTAAACACCCTCCATTCTTTGGTAAATTACAACTACATCATAGATTAGATTTTGGGACAATCAAATAGAAATATTATCCTTTCAGAACATAAATATATTAACCAATAACCCCCTCGCTTTGAAACGTCATCAAAGGAAGGGGTTATCCGTCATTGACACGCGCAAGTCCGCCTGCCAGTCAGGACCGGTCAATTCCCCAGTTCTTGTTCGGTCTGCTTCCCATTTCGAACTCCAATAGGCCTCCTTGCTCCAGCAGGCGATGTTCGATCCGCGAGTTGTTCCAGACTTGACCGTTAAGCTTTGCTGATTGAATATATTTGTTGCGATCGGACGCCCCATTGGCGCGAATAATAAAGGTCGATCCGTTGCCTAGCCGCAGCTTGGTCTCTTCGAATAACGGACTTCCAATTTCATATTCCGGCTTGCCCGGACATACCGGATACAGCCCCATGGCGCTGAATACGTACCATGAGGACATCGCTCCGTTGTCCTCATCGCCGCAAATGCCCGCAGGCGTCGCCTGATACCACAGCTTCATAATTTCCCGCGTCCTGCGCTGCGTCTTCCAAGGCGCGCCTGCATAGTTATACAAATAAGGAATATGAAATGCCGGTTCATTCCCTTGGCAGTATTGACCAATCAATCCCGTAGCATCGGGAAACTGGCCGAGGAACGCGTATTTCGGTCCATCGTACTGCTCCGTAAACAGATTGTCCAACTTCTTCTCGAATGCGCGCTGCCCGCCGATCAATTCTATCAAACCCTCTATATCATGTTGAACGTGGAACGTATAAACCCAGGAATTGCATTCCGAGAAATAATCCCTGCCGCCAAGTCCCCCGCCGAGCTTGGGAGCGAACTCCTTCACCCAATTGCCGTCGGCGGTTTTCGGCGCCATAAAGCCAATTGTTTCGTCAAACAGGTTGCGATAATTTTGCGCCCTTTTCATAAAATACGCATAATCGTCCTGATAGCCAAGTATAAGCGCCATTTGCGCCACGCACCAATCGTCATAGGCATGCTCCAACGTGACAGCAACCGCCTGCCTCTTTTCGAAGGCGTCCACTTCCTTCACCCACTCCGTCTGGCCCTTGCCGAGCGCGGGGAAAAAGCCCTTATCCAGATAGACGCGATCCAGTTCGGTCAGCGGTCCGTTTACCCAAGGCAGCATCGTCCATTCCATTGCATTCTTCTTCATCGCCCGGTAGGCCAGCTCATGATCGAAATCGCGGCAGCCTTTGCGATAAGCATCCACAATCATCGCGGCGGCATGATTCCCGGTCATCATCGGGAGATCCCCTCTCAGGCTTGGAAATTGGGGCAAGAAGCCACTTTGCTCGAACATGCGGAGATAGGAACGAATCATGTCGCGTTTTCGCTCCGGATCGAGCAGAAGCTGCAAAGGATGAAGCGATCGATACGTGTCCCATATATTATCATGGACATAGAAGTCGTGATCACCGCTTTCATGAACGCGATGATCATATCCGCCGTAGTAACGGCCGTCCTCGGTAATATTGCTCATATTCAACTGCGACCGATAAAGAGCGGTGTAGAACACTGTGCGCTGTTCTTCGCTTCCCCCTTTGATCTCGATGCGGCCGAGATCGTCGTTCCATCGCTCGAAGGCGGCGGTTCTATCAAATCATACGATTTCCCCTTGTTATCCTTCACCAAATTCGCAAGCGCTTGTTCGGCACTCAGGTAAGAAATACCCGCCTGAACCTCAACGCGGTTTTGCAAGCCCTGCTTGGCAAACGTCAGCGCCATGCCCGTTTTGCCGTCTTCCTCCCAGTATTCCCATGCGGAAGCAGGATGGAACAGACGCAAATAGACATGCTGACGCATGCCGTTAAGCTCGACCTCGGCTTTAATCGCGTCAGCCGCCATCATCTCCATCTAAGCGCCCTTGGGCATGTTCAGCACCAGTCCAGGCTGACCGCTGTCCGGATATGAAAAGCGGTAATAGCAGGAGTGGTGGGCCGCCGTCGCTTCCGCATAAATATCCTCATCCTCCAGCAGAACCGAATACTCATACGGCTTCGCCGTTTCCAGATCGTGATCATACTGGGAGGACAACCCTGATATACGTTCCAGGTATGGCTTTGCCGTCGGGTCTACATTATCTGTTATCGCCATTATAAGCCTCCCATTTGATGCAAAGTGCATCTTTCTGTAAAAGTCAGATGAATCACACTCGAACTTTCTTGAATATTCACTGTTCGTTCTCCTCCGTTATCCAATTTCACGCTAATATTTTAATAAACATCTTCCAATAATAGAATGGAATATATAAACTTTATCTCTATTGAAATTTTGATATTTATTAAGCTATTCCGACGACAGCTTTTGAAAGCTTTATGCTGACGCTCGATTATATTGGCCATTAGGCTTACCGGTATGGCTTCCGCGTTTCTGGCGAGCTACTAGAACTTGTCTGATTGGTATAAATATTTATACCCTGAAAGTATATTATTTCTATTTTAATTGCACAGAAATCCAATATGATGTAATTGTAGTCTATCAAAGAATGGAGGGTTTTAGAGATACATGCCGTTAATCGACAAGCCATTACATGAGCTTTATACATATCAGGGGATCAATCCGCGCCCGGCCGATTTTGATGCGTACTGGGATCAGGCTCTAGCGGAGATGAGAGCGATTGATCCCCAGGTGGAAATGATACCAAGTCACTTTCAAAGTCCGATCGTCGATTGTTTCAATCTGTATTATACGGGCGTACGCGGCGCTCGTGTGCATGCAAAGTATTTGCGCCCTAAATGCCAAGAATCGCAGGGCGGAGCACTTCTGGATTTTCATGGATATTCTGGCGGATCCGGGCAATGGTCAGACTACCTGGGATATGTAGCCTTGGGTTTCAGCGTACTGGCAATGGATGCACGCGGCTAGGGCGGCAGGTCCGAAGACAGCGGCGGCGTGAAAGGCAACACGCTGAATGGTCACATTATTCGGGGTCTGGATGACCCGGATCCGCATCAATTGCTATTCCGACATATTTTTCTGGACACAGCCCAATTGGCTGAGATAGCTGTCACCTTGCCGGGAATTGATCCGCAGCGTGTGTATGCGAAAGGCGCATCGCAGGGCGGAGCCTTGACCATCGCTTGCGCCTCGTTAGCCCCGCATATCGTAAGTAGGTTGGCGCCAGTATATCCTTTCTTGTGCGACTACCGGCGGGTATGGGAGATGGACCTCGCCAAGGACGCCTATCGTGAGCTTCGTGAGTATTTCCGCCTGTTCGATCCATTGCATGAGCGCGAAGCAGAAATGTTCAACAAGTTGGGGTATATCGATCTGCAGCATTTGGCCAGCCGGATACGCGGAGAGACGCTGATGGCCGTTGGATTGATGGATACAATTTGCCCTCCGTCAACCCAATTTGCCGCTTACAACAAGATCACGGCACCAAAACAATTAGCGATTTATCCCGACTTTGGACATGAGCATTTGCCGGGATTCAATGATCGCGTTTATATGTTCTTTCTCGATGGCTGTCAGGCAGAATGAATGCCTAGCGCGGCATTCAAGGAGATCTCTCATGAACTTCCCTGGATTTTCATCGGAGGGCGGCAACTTGCCCGTCGCCAGCAGAACAACTTACACCGTCTGTCGCTGGTCATTATGTAAATGATATTTAATTTCTGAATGAGGAAGAGAGAACAATCGTTCTGTCCGTTGGTACGGTGTCCGAAGAAACACTGCCTCGGGTGTTACATATCATGGATGCGCTAATTATGGCAAGGGCGCAATATCTGGTCAACATCGTCCGCATGCATTACGTGGTCGATATCGATATTCAAGGGCTTTTTCGATAACGTCAACCATACCCTGCTGATCAAACAATGCTGGAACATGGGCATCCCGAACAAGAAAGTGCTGTGCATCATCAGCAAAATGCTGAAGACAGAAATTGAAGGCGAAGGCATTCCTTCCCGCGGGACTCCTCAGGGTGGCATTTTGTCCCCCCTTCTTTCGGGCATTGTCCTGCACGACCTGGACATGGGGTAGCCCGTCAATGGGAAACCTTTGAGACCCAACATACCTACAAGTGGAACAGTCATAAGTATGCGGCCTTGCGGTTATCGGGGTTAAAGGAAGGCTATATCGTTCGTTATGCGGATGATTTCAAGATCTTTTGCCCAGATGCTAAAACGGCGCACAATTGGTTCCATGCCGTTCGTCTTTATCTGAAAGACCGTCTAAAACTGGACATCTCGCCGGAAAAATCGCAAATCGTGAATCTACGGAAGCGCTCTTCCGATTTTCTGGGTTTCACGATACGCGCGGCGAAAAAGGGCAGCTGCAGAGTGGCGCATACGGGCGTTACAGAAAAGAAAAAACAACAGATCAAGAAGGAGACCCGGGCACGCATTCAACAATTGCGCTTGTCTCCAACCTCCCGTAACGCCATCCTGTTCAACAGCTTTGTGCTCGGGCTTCATAACTATTTTCGCAGGGCAACCCATGTCAGTACCGCGTTCTCACGTTTAGCCTACGATCTGCGTGCCTATACGTACAATCGTCTGAAATCGGTCGCCACCTATGCGCATCCTGCCAACCCGCCGCCGACGTACACCAAGTTTTATCGGACAAGCTATCGTACATTTCAAGTCGCCGGAGTGTATTTGTATCCGCTTGCCAATGTGAAAATGACCGTCAACAAGAGCTTTAACCAGCAGCTCAACCCATTCACAACCGCGGGCAGACTACTCATCCATCAAAAGTTGAAGGGACACATTGTAACGGAGATCATCGCACTAATGAACGCCAACATCATCGGACGAACTGTGGAATACTTGGATAACCGCATCAGCAGATACAGCATGCGCTCGGGCAAATGCGAAATTACAGGGATGTTCCTTGTCGCGATGGATGTCCATTGCCATCATGTACTTCCGGTACATCTGGGCGGAAGCGACAAGTACAGCAACCTGCGCATTCTGCACAAAGACGTGCACAAGCTCATCCATGCCACACAAAACCAGACGATTGAACGGCTCATGACCAAGTTGGGCCTCACAGCTAAAATGGTGGATACGGTCAACAAATACCGCAGCCATTGTAAGCTTGAACCCATTCAAATCCCTATCCATGAGTAACTTGGAACTTATAGACGAACTCCGATGGAGCAAGATGGAACGCCCGGTGCGGCGAAAGTCGCACGCCGGGTGTGAGGCGGGGGAAAATCCGGCGATGACATCAAACGATTACCTATCGCACCCCGTAAGGGGCAGGCGCTAACCCCTTCTGCGGAAGGGACTGCGTCACATTGTAAATTCAAAACGGCGGTGACCCTTTTTCACTTCAACAAATCTTAGGACATTCCACACTCAACTCCGTGCAGATGTATGTTCGGCTTTTCAACAAAGAAGTACGGGAACAGCATCAGAAGTATAGTCCGGTAGAACGCGCTCAGATCCGGAGAAAATAAGTATGCCAGAGGCGATACTCACTACTCGTATCGCCTCTGGCATACTTATTCATCATTTGCCGCAGCGTATCTGCAGTCTGCCTAAATCCAATATAAATTGGCCCGGAATTAGAATATCCAAACCGATCAAACCATTAATGCTGGTGTCTTCTCCGATGCGGCCAAAATCTATGGGGAAATTGTCCATTTGAAAAGAATGAAATTGGATTCTATGAATCTTTCGACGAACAGAAGCTTCTCTGCCACCAATACCGGTCATAAAGCGAAGCTGATCTCCCGGCTCATAACCATCGAACAAGCCTTGGACCGCATCAATCGAAAGAATGGATTCTGCTGCACCCGTATCAATGACAACATGCGGAATCGTGATGGACTTTTCACCATGACGAATCACGATATTAGAAAATAACAGCCCATCTCGAAATTCAAGATTCATGTCTTGGAGTTCTCCTGACCATAGGCTTGTCCCGTACTTCCACAATGATTGATTCATTGGAGGTATGATACACAAAACGCTCGTTTTTGGCAGTAAATAGCTCTTTCCATGCTTCCTGCGGATCGGGAATCGGCTTGATGACTGCCACTTCTTCTACATGGAGCTTATTGTCCTCGTAATGAGACTTCAGTTCTTCCACTAGTACAAACTGATCAGGAAATAGCTCTCTTACTTCCGTCCAGAGCATCTTATATCGCCTCCCTGCTTTCATTTTACCATTTCTATGGTTGTTTCGAAAACTCCAAATCATGCTGAGGATGCGAGAAAAGTGGGGCGGGGAGTTCTTGAAATCCTTATCATTATGAGCTTCAATACTATCAATCTACAAAAAGCTAGCCTTATGCGATATTAGCTGAAGTCTAATTATACTCTGTTCTTATTTCTCTAAGTTTTAAAATTGATAATTTATTTAATTCCTTAATATATTTCCTACCTTGTTTTAACACATCTGCCTGATTCGATTCTGTAACTATAGCCTCAATGTAGGGGCATACACTACTAATCATAACATCAAAGACATCATTTTTTTTAACTTCAGTATTAGCTTGGAAGATTTTCTTGAAGTGCGTAAAAATTAACACTCTTGCAGCAGGAAACTTATTAATTAATATTGGCATATTTTCTCTTAACCATTGAGGTTCAAGATGATGTAAAAGTAATAGAGTATTGTCTATTTGGTAATCATTACTAAATTTCGTAGATCTTGAACTGAACAGTGGATTATTTATGTTTGGCGTTCTTCTCTTACCCCATAATTCAGCTAAATTTTTTATATTTTGATCTTCTATTTCTAGTTGACTAATGAATTCATCATTCCACAAATTACTTAACAAGTTCCTAAAGCTGTTTTGATCTTTCACATCATCATAATTAAAAGCGCTAAGTATAATGTTGGGTTTGTAAATTGTATTGTACGCGAGCATTTCTTCTCTAATAATTGTTCGATAATCTACCAGTAAGAGAAAAGAATAATTGCTAAAAAATTCAATAAAATGTTCGTATGCCTTCGTTGCTTGTTTTATCTCCCTAAGATTATATACAGAAAAACAAGGAGCATATTGGGTTGCAGGAAACTTTTTCATAAAACCTACTTGGCATCCAAATTGGTTTTTAGAAATTTCGCTCAATGCATTAGTATCTAAATAAACAAGATTGTATGCTTTTCCTGATTTAGAAACCCACGGCATCTTAGAATAGCCCCCAATAAGAATAAAATATTTGATTTCTACGAACGTTTTTTATTCACGTACACTCTCACTGACCTAAGGGACAGCGTATGCATCGGATTCGAGCCCGACGGACTTGAGTACAGGATTGTCAGCTGATTCACTTCCTCGAAATGCTGTTGCCTTTTGTCGACTAAGGTGGCTTGGTCGGCTAAGTTGCAGATATTCAAAGGGTTCAGATATCCCCTCATACGTTCAGGCATACAATAGCCAAGTTTTATATTTTAATGGTGGAACCCATTTACCTTGCGACGAATCTTGGGACATGCCACACTCGATATGGTAGAATATTACGGAGAGTTGTTCAGTAGCGACATTGAGCAGCATCACAAAAAATTCAGTCCGGTCGAGAACATGCGCCGAGTAATTTGATTATATGCGAAGCGAAAGCAATGGAGCGCTTTCGTTTCGACCCATTTGTATAGTTGCTTAACACCTGGATTGAGTTTTACAGACGTATTAATCATTTGTGAAAGAAGGTGTTGTACTATGCCAACGTTGCACTCCATGGATTTTCCCCAGCCAACGGACTGGCAAGAATTCGAACGCATGACCAAAAGCTACTGTAATCTTAAATGGCCAGACCATCTTGTTAACCCTTATGGAAGAAATGGACAAAGCCAAAACGGTGTTGATCTCTATGTAAAAAATAGAGATGGCGCCTATATTGGGATTCAATGCAAACTGTCCCTTGCCCCTACCCTTCCCATTAAAACCATAGAAAAAGAAGCCGAAAAAGCAATTCGATTCCAACCAACTCTTATCCATTATTACATCGCAACTACAGCAAAAAGAAATGCACGAACTCAAGAGCAAGTCAATCTCCTTAATCAACAGCGTGCTGCGAATGGCTTGTTTAATGTGGACATTTTATTTTGGGAAGATATTATCGAGTTGCTTAAGAGTAATCGGAACGTTCTGACAAGCTTTTATCCCTAGTTATTTTCCGCTCCTGCCTCAGAAGAAAGTCCCAATATACATATTGACTATAACACCGGCACTGTTGTCGGTCATCTTCATATTCATCAGGGGAACATATCAAGCAAAAAGGCGACACGCAGATATTTGGAAGGCACTGTCGGCAGCGCCCCATATCAACTTGGTTATATTCGTCACCTTATTGAAAGATACAAAGAGTTCAAATCCATGGATTACTCAAATAAAAAAGATATGAATCATGCCATACTCTATAAGTCTATTGAACGTGAACAAGGATTCAAATGGGATGAAATTCCCAGTGAAAAGTTTTCCGATTATTGTGCATACCTTCAAAAGAAAATAGACAATACAAAGTTTGGCCGAATAAACAAGTCAAAAGGAAATATAAACTATAGCAGCTATGAATCCTACTTATCGAAACATCTTAAATAGATGATAGCTTTGTTTGTCTGTCCCCTTCAGAGGAGTCAGCATTTCAATTTATTATCAAGCTATTCAGGAATCTTTAAAAATGAACACGTGTTTGATGAAAAATTTGTTGGTGTTCAATTTCTTTTTAAATCAAGGGCCTCTTTCACAAATTGATCTGGGATGGCCTCCTGTTCCAACTTGATCCCACTTTGAGATATTACTTCTAATACAGAATGCCAAGTTATATACCTGTCATCTTGCAATAAAGCGCAGGCCTTTTTTTGATAGTGTTCTCGATGGTTAAGATCCGGTTCTCCAAATTGACACAGCGTTGAATCATCCATAAAGAGGGGGTAAATCGTAAATGGACAATCCCTTTGTAAGAAATGATGGATTTGTATGCCGCCTAAATCAATGTCTCCCCAATGATAAACTGGAATGGACGAACCGCTATTCTTCAGAGACTCCCATAAACTACGTAAAAAAGATTGCAGGATACGATGCGGAAAGCCGCCGGTATAGATAACCAATTCACGCAAAGGCTGCCGGAGGCGAAGCCATTGATGATAGCTGCTTAAATTTTCAATCGTAACAATGTGTTCCACATCGAGCTTGAACCATTCAAATGTTTTCAGGGTTTCAGGATATAAAGCCGCGCCATCTGGAAACAAACTCCATGACAATTGTGACCCATTTAATATGAACTGCCCGCGGCCCCCCAGCAAGACCGGTTTAGGGTGTGGTACAATGCCAATCAAGTCTAATTCCCCTTCACCGACCTCCGATACTTCACCCAGTCCCTGCCTAACGATGGAAAGTAGCCGCCGTTCAACACACTGTTCAAAGTGCTTACTGTTGCCAAACACCCGCAAACTTAGCATGCGTTTGGGAATATCACCTTGAATAGAAGGCAATTCCTGTAATACACGAACCGCATCCACATAACCTTCCACATCATTAATGTCCAACCCTGCAGAGCGTTGTTCTTTTAAAGTAGCCACCGTTTGTTGAGCCCATCTCCTTACCCAATCCCAAAGATGGCTGGTCAATTGACCAATGACTACCGTTAATTCGCTCAATTTATCTTTTTTGGGCTGCCTGCCCAATTGCATGTAGGCATTGGCAACCCCTTCCCACTCCAGATAAACCTTATGAATTGTGTCAGAAGAACGTTCGTGTCTAACATCCACCAACCCGGCCACCGCCATCTCGTCTATAACCTGATGCATCCAATCTCGCTTGCGAAAATCCATTTCGTCCTCATAATCCGCCCCAAAAAGCTCCCCGGTCAGGACGGTTTGCGGACGCTGCTTCGTCGCTTCTCCCTTGACAAAGGCCTGACTACGTTCGTACTTATCTAAAAGATGGTTTAACAGCCTTTGCTTAAATTCGTTTTTAAATTCCTGCTCATTCATATTCCGTCACCTCAGAACAACGTTTCCTGCTGAATAGACACTGACTCTTCCTCCGGTGCAAGTGGCTTCGGCTCCTCTTCTTCCTCCCAGCGATCAATCATATCGACAAAACACCGGTAATCTTGATTAGTCACAATGAGGGTGGTTGTCACCTCTGGAGCCATATGTTGAATTTTTTCGTCTGGTACAGCGGCAATAAGCTGAAGATTCATTCTTTTGATTAACTTGAGACTCGTCTGGATCCGCTGCTCATCCATTTTATTGAATGCTTCATCGAATACAACCAGCCGCAGTGTTCGCTCAGAACGGTACAGGTGATAAAATGAGGCCAGAATAGCCACATAAAACGGAGTTTGGGTTTCGCCTCCAGATTTTTCTTTCAACACCTGTGAGAAACGATATTGATTTTCACCTTGCCGCACCAGAATATCATAATCCAGGTAACGCCGATAATCGGTGAATTCCTCCATTTCATCCGCTTCGTTTTGTACCAGCTGTTCAAACAATTCTTGCAGAGCATCTCCCCGTTCATCATCCATCATATCAAACAAGCTTCCCCGTTCCATTAATCTCGGGTCCATAACGGCATCGTAATATCTGCGATATTTTTCACTGGGCACAACCTGAAAATGATACTTGTCCGAAGAGAAGGGAAAGTTGTCCAAAGCATAGTTCAACTCCCTGAATTCTCTTTTGGCCATCTCGATTGCTTCCCGTAGCTTAAAGACAAAATGGGACTTGAATTCTTCCTCGGAAACCTGAAGCGCCGTCTCTACCTTTTTCTGATAATCAGGGATATCAAGGCCCTCAACCTGTTCCAGAAGACGGTCATACACCTCATTATGTTCTACGTCAATATCAGCCACCAATGTATACTCGGCATTATATTCAGCCCGTTGCTGCGCAAGGTGACGCGCTTCCTCGTCATGCCTGGTCTCATTTCCTTTACGGTTATTATCCCAGTTAGCAATTTTGGATTCCGTTGCAATTGTTGAGCGATTGGCTTCCTCCAGCCGCCCTGACGCCTGCTGCAAGCGCTCTGGCCATGAGGCTTCCCACTGCTCCACAGCGGCTTCTCTTTCTTTCACGAAATTGCCTTGCATATATCGCTTCCCCTCGGTTTCTTTAAACTCTGCTTCAAGGGTGCCAATCGTCCGGTTAAGGCGTTCGCTTTCTTCCTGCCAGCTTCTTTCCTTTTCCAACCAAAACCCGATCTGCTCCCGCAACATGTCAGCTTCACTTAAGTCAATCCGCTCCCGTTCTTTGCGCCAGCGTTGCAGTTCTTCCACGCAAGCCTCCACCAGTTGGGGCAACTCTAATTGAGCGGACAATGTGCCAAACAAGGACTCCTTTCCTCTTAATTGCTCCAACCAGGCCCGTAGCTGTTCTAACTCGGAGGAAAGTATCCCCTGCTCTTCTTTCAATTGGGCAAGCTCTGCACGCTTTAACTCCAGTTGACGAATGACTGCTTGTGCGCCAATGTAGGGGGGCGAATACACCCGCTCAGGAATCTGCCGGGCCACCAAATTGCTGTAGCCCATACAGCTAGCTGTTACTGCAGTACGATGGCGAAGTAAATCCTGCTCATCGGCAGCTTTCATCACCTTGCCCAGCAGGTGCTCCAGATGTGCCTGAACAACAGGATGCTTTGCCTTTACTGACTCGGCCAAGGATCCCTTGTCCGCTGTACGCAAATATTTCCGTTCCGCTTCGGTATTGACCAGGCCGATTCCTTCAATATGCCGGCTGCGTTTCTCTCGTTCATACAAAGCCAAAGCATCGCGAAAAACAGCGGGCTCCACCAGCAAGTCAAAACGCTGAGTGTTTAAATACCCTTCAATGGCGTTACGCCATATTTCATCGGTCAATTCCATCTCTTCGCAAAAGATCCAGACAGGCGAGCGGCTGCCCAAACGTTCTTCAAGCAACTGTTTAAGCGACATCAGTCCTTCACTGTAGGGTCGCTTTTTCTGCTCCAAGTTGCGAATGACCGCTTCCGTATCCGCTATTTTTCGTTCCTGTTCCTTTAGACGGTCGCCGGCGCGTGTTCGCGTCTCGGACATCCGATCATAGATGCGTTCCAGATGTCCTCCAATCTCACGGAGAAGCTGTTTCTTTCGTGTTACCTCAAACTCAGGATCGGAAAGATTGGCCGCCAAGCCGCTGACCAATTCCGCCGCGCGCATCAAATCTGTGCTTTCATTGTCAGGCCAGCTCCAGATCCCGTTGCCATCCCACGTTGCAAGATTTCCAAGGCATTCAGCCTGCTTCTGCATGGAGCTCTGCCAGGCGGCAAGCTGTTGCCTTAGATTTTCCAGCTGATTTTCTCCACTCAGGATATCCTGATCCAGCTTGTTTTTCCGCTGTTCCTCGCTATTTTCATACAGCCTCCTGGTCGCATCCTCTTTTTGCAGGTTCGCTTCTGCCTGCTTCTGCTTCGCCAATGCTACATCGCCACGGGTCTGCTCTAATTTGTGATCTAGCCGCTGCAGCTCATCCTGCAGCCGCTCAAGAGTCTCTTTTTCCTTAACCACACGCAGACAACGAAGCACGTAGTCCTGCTCAATGACAAGATGCCTGTATTTTTCCACGTTCTGAAACCTGTCGCGGATTTTCTCCAGCTTGTCCTTGCGTTTTTGCAGCTCCTGCAACTCCAAGCGATACCGCTCGTGCACGGCAAAATTTTCTTTCATTAATTCCAACTGCAGTTCCCGGTGGTCTAAAATATTTTGGTATACGAAATCACGGATATTCTGGATTGGCTTAAAGGACAAGGCGCGGGTAAAGGTTTGGAAAAACCGTTCATGCACATGTCCCATTCGGGAGAGCAGCGCTTTTTGATATTGGGCCTTATTTTGTTCAAACACGGATTTAAGCCCGCTGGCCCCGTTGTAAAAGCCTCTCAACTCATCACGATTTCGCAGCTTTCCGTCCGGCTTTACCAGTTCGAGTTTTTCCAAGGTCATTGGAGCCAGAATAAAAAAATCCTCAAAGTGCTCCAGGTTGGCAAATACATCCGCTACCATCCCCACTACAAACGGCTCCCGCTTTTCCTGATCCTCGAATTCGGCAAGCAAATAGGTGTTAAAATCGCCATCCCGCACATACCCCCGTTCATCACTGCCAATTTTTCCTTTTAAGTAATCTAGCAGGGTGCGTTTGGCATCCTCGTGGGCAGCAGGGTTAAATTTAATCATTCGTTGGTTGGCCACAAATAATACTTGCAGGGCGTCGATGATCGTAGACTTGCCCGCGGCATTTTTACCGGTAATCAAGGTTTGTTTGCCAAAATCCATCTCCTCGTCGGAAAAATAATGCCAATTAATCAGCCGCAGTTTCTTCAGCCACTTCATCGAACATCCCCCTTTCTTCTCCTGTTCTATACTGCTCAATGCGGCTTTGAAGTGCATTCAGTTGTTCTGAGTCGATGACATACAGCCAGGTGTGATAGAGCACAATCCGGCAATCATCGGAACGGATATCCGCATCAAGCGCCTCTGCAAGCTGGTATCTGGCACACAGTTTGATGGCCTGCTCCAACTTGGTTTTAGTCAGCCAGGATAAACGAAAGGTTTCATATTTGGTGCGGATTTCATGGATGGTTGTTGAAGGGAAGGCGCTGATAGTCAACCCCTTCCGCTTTTCCTGATAGATCAACCGCAAAACCAACAGCCAAATGCTCAATTCCCGGTCCATGGAGCGTCGAAAGGAGCTATCCGGTGATTGCACAAACACGCATTCGTGTCGCTCATCCACAATTATTTCCCAATCCAACATTTGAAGGTATTGTTCAATAGCTTCTTTGTGACGCCGGATTACAGCGTAACCGTCACGGTCCTTTTCCCGGACAAGAAAGTTGGCACCCAGAAGCCGGTTCAACACAGCTTTTATTTTTTGTCGCTCTTGTTCGCTGACTTCTTCCCACATTACACGTGCTGCCTCCCTCTGGATATCCGTGGTCTGATGATATGATTGCAAAAGCGATACGGACCAGCATGCAAGATAACTCGTTCTTGGTTGCGTTCAATTCGGTAGGGAGAACCTCCATCTTGACCATATAAATACACATAAGTCAATAGTAGAACTTCTTCCACATCCCGCGGTGCCAGTTCGGCGATCTCGATATGATCTTTGTTTTGCAAGCGCAAAAGGACGAAATCATCCACTTTTTTGCGAGTGACAGCCTTACGTAAGCGTTCGATTCGCTCTGAGCGCAATTGCTCTCGCACTTCATCCGGAATGGGCAGCACAAGGTGCTCTTCCGGCTGATGCGGCAGCCGCTTCCTTCTGACAGGGAGCAGCGATCCCTCGTTTAAAACCTGGATATGCTGCAAGCGCGATAGCGGAATAAGGTCTTTTTCCTGTATGGGCGGGAATGATGAATGCCCCAGCGTTTCCAGTATTGACGCTAACTTCCGGTCCAGCCCTTGATGATGTTGGCTCAAATACCGTGCCCTGTCATAAGAGGAGCGCAGGTATTGATTGTGTCGCAGGTCAATCCGGTAGAAAGTGTCATCAAGTCCCAAATAGATCGCTTCAATATCCCGCAAGGACTGTCTCAGGTGAGTTTCCGCTTCTTCGGCATTTGTGTAAAGTCCACCAGCCAGCCCATCCTGCACAGCTTGTTCCATCCAAACGCTGTCTAATTGCCAGCGCTGAACGATATCGAGAATTTGATGACGATACCGTGCCACGTGATCCGAGGTTTTCAACCGGTGATAGCTGTTCTCGACAATATTTTTCTGATAATGATCAAAATGATGGTCCAGCACTTCCTGAATCGATTTTTTACTGACTACCTGCTCCATGTGATGCTTCATATTATTGTAAAGGGTAAACAGTTCCCGATCGAACTGGATGGTATGGGACAAAGCTTCCCGTACAGCCATAGCTGGGCGTTCCCGCGCTTCCTCACCAGACAGCATACCATAGGTTGCAAAAGCATAACGCTGGTATTCAATTGCCCGCCCCTCACACAGCTCCTGGATCAGGGACAGCATACGAATCGTATAGTGAGGCAGCACAATATAAACCTCGTAACGATCCCGTGTCTCCAGTTCAATCCAGCCCAGCGATTCCAGCCTGCGAATCAAGCTGTTCGCCTTAGCGCGCGATACCTCTTCCATGATCACCTGACCAGGCGCAGCCTGATCCGACAACTGTTCTTCTTCCCAGTCCAGTTGCGCGCCGAGCGCCTCCCACGATTCAATCAGTTCCTGGTACAGGTCCCGCATCAGTTCAATTCGGATGCCAAAGCGCTCCCGTTTAGCATGTTCATATAACAGTTGAACAGCCTCCGCATTCAATTGCTTGTTGGTCCCGGACAACAATCGAAAGAAGGACTCCGGAACTACCTCAAACAGCTTCATCCAAGAATCCTCCTTCGTTAGTCTTATTTCACGTTATTAGCATCATTCGACGAAAAACTCAAAATTTCCTTCCTAGATTTGTAGTTATTTGTTAGATAGCTATTAATTTTATAGTTAATAAAAGTAAAACTCTTCCGAAGAAGAGTTTGCTTATACATATAATACTATTGAGAGGCTATGATCTATTGCTCTATGGTAACCATTTCCCTTTTATTGTAAAAAGTTAAGAGACGTAGGGACTGAATTAAAACAGTACAATCTGTTTAGGGTGATATAGGTTTCCCTTTATATTTAGAAATCGCTTTTTCTTTATTCCTCCCTGATATTGTTTTATGTGTACCTTCGACTCGTTTACATGAAATTTCGAATAGACAGCCGCATTGTTAAGATTGGAATTAGATTGAATGTAATTAAGTACTTTATCATTTTGAATGATCAATTCCACGGCAATTAAGTTAACGATTCCATCTTTATCAGGTTCTACCCAAGGGAATCGGAGTTTGAGGACGTGAAACTTAAATTTCTCTTTTGGAGGTTCAATTTCTTTTATAATTCCTTCAAGGCACAGTGGATGGGTGACACTATTTCTTTTTATATAGGTATAACATTTCTTGAAATCATCCGAAGTGTAATAAAATCGACTCCATCTAATCGACCGCTTTCCATACTGTAAAGAAATAATTTCTCTCAGTTCATCATGTGTTTCTGTTAGCGAGCGGAGTTTCATAATTTTCTGCATCGTAGAAAGATAGGAGTCTAACTTCCCCTGATTGGTATATACTTTTGCCGGAGGCTTTGGATCCCAAGGTGCTGACTCTTCAGATTCAGATTCGTCTTTGGCTAATTGATTTAGCGTTCTAAGTGTCTCATCAATGACATTAAGTCGAAAGCTGTAGTGGCCCTCTTCGATAGAGCGAAGAACGTTATCATCCGAATCCCTCGCAATGACCTTAACTTGGCCTAGTGTATTGTATTTGCACTCGTTCAAATGTGGTTTATCATTTGATACGAGGCGAAAGTAAGGGGCTACCAAGACCGTTTTATCAGCATACCTTTTCTTATAAGCATCCACATAGATCACGGGAACACGACACTCTGGGGTTTGACATAGTAAAAATCCGTTCATTTCATTATCAGCAACATCGATGCTAACTATTTTGTCTTTCATTTTATGATAAGCCTTTGGCATCTTTATTCCCATGCAAACAATCTCCTTATACTACAAAGTCCAGATAATACAAAATGGATTAGCTTAAATTTTAGATTGCTTTCGCATTGATTCTACAGCACTTACAATTACATCAGGAACTATCCCCTCTGACCACCTATCCCAAAACTTAACTGTTGCACTGTCGGGTTTCTGAGTAGGTTCAGCAATTTTAACTCTGCTTGGCAACAGACTAGCATCACCTACTACCAAGGCTTCTCCAATATCTAAAATTGGCAAAAGTTCAGCATAGTTCCCTAAACTATCTGGAAGTAACTTTTTCACAACATTCTGATCATCTGCATTAGTTAAGCGCATAGCAATAAAATTACTACTCTGACTAAGTACTGTTCGATTCACCTCTGAAGGTCTTTGAGAAATAACGACCAGACCAACACCGTATTTTCTTCCTTCTTTAGCAATTCGTTCAAAACTCAACAAACTTGAAGCTTCTACTCCTTGTTGTACATTTGCAGGAATATATAGATGGGCTTCATCACAAAACAAAGCAATTGGGTGTATTTTATTTTTATCTACCCATTGCTGTATAGAAAACACAACTCTAGCAATTAGAGAAACCATTAGTGGTAAAATATCAGAGGGCACTTCAGAGAAGTTTATGATTTTTACACCGCCTCCTTGTGAAGCAGGTGACATCAATTCCTTACACAGTAAATTCATATAATCATATGATAGTAGTGCAGGATCGCTTGAAAACATAAAGTTTAAACGTTTGTCTTGTATTTTTGCCGAAAGCCTTTGAATAAATCTTGATAATTTACCGTAGAATTCTCCTTGTTTTTCTTTATTATTTGCTCCAGGTACCATTTGAGTGTCTAAATCTTCTAAACAATTAATCAGATTATTAATTTTATATGGAACAGGAGTATCTATCGTTAGATTATCAAGTAGAAATAGTTTGTCATATTCCTTTAATTGCTTTTCTTTTTCTTGTAAAACCGATCTACTAAATATCATCGCTTGATTAGGAGCATTATTATCGCTACGATCAAGCATCAATGATAGCATTTCATCATAGGTTAGCAGCCAATAGGGTAAAAACATAATACCATCTTTAACGGTATCTGATGGACCTGCAACTTTATAATGTTGGATTCCCTTTCCAGTTATAGGAGCATATTCACCATGAATATCGAACAGAATGGCATCTGATGATTCAAGTTTAGCGATCTGTTCGACCAAAGAAGCAACCGTATATGATTTACCCGAACCAGTACTTCCTGCGATAACAGCATGTCGTTGGAACAATTTATTCCCGTCCAACCAAGCTTTCGCATTATCATTAAGTGTATAGGTTCCAATACATAAAGGATTATCAGCATCTGCTGTACTCTGAGATATAACCCCCATAAAGCTTGTTAATGTACCATCATCCATAATAAAACAATCAGCATCTATTTCTGGTACCGATTCCAGTGTACGTTTAAACTGGTTAGTGACACTACCAATCTTATCAAAGAATGTTCCTATTAAAGTTATTTTAACAATATCATTAGAACATGGATGTTCATCCTGGTCATCTTCTACATCCTCATCAAATTTACGCATTATTTTTACAACCAGTCCAATTAAATGCTGACCACGTTTAGAAGCACGAATAACGACTAAATGATTCACTTGTAGTTTTGAGAGCATATCACTTTTATTGACCTTGACAACAACTGAAGCAGTATCTACACTTTGTACTTTTCCAACAGATTGCTCATCCTGAAGTTCAAAAATGGCCATTTATATCCCTCCATAATATTAGTAGAGTATATTAAAAAATTCCTCTAATCTCCATAGGTCACCTTTCTCCGAGTATTTTCCTTCTTTCATAAAAAAATCGGTAAATCCTGGAGCATCACTTTCTTGAATGATTACATATTTAGCCGCATTACTAGATATCATTCTAAATGCTGGATCTGACAACTTCTTAGTGACCACAACTATTGGTTTGTCCTTACGAATGGCACTTATGATATTAGTTTGTATCTGTTCATCGTTAAATCCGTAACCAATACACAAAAAACTTTGAGCCTTTGCGATGTAGTCATCTGCAATATGTATTACATCCCTAGAAGGAGGTTGGGCTATCGAACGATACTTTTCTGAACCTGGGGGAATAATCTTTGGATGCATTTGTTCTGGTATTTTTCGTTGCAAAGGTACTGAATATATATTTCCGTTGTCATGTTCGAACCAATCTAAAGATCCATGTACTTTCAACAAATTAACATTACACTTACCCTTTGCTAATTGAATGTCAATTTTTCTAATATAACGTCCATCACAAAGAGTATTTACTGATATATTGAATTGATCACAAGAATACTCAATTACCCGATCATAATTTGTCGTAACTACATTCACTTGCTTAGGATGAGGTACACACATTGCATGAAGAAGCTTTCCTAAAGGCAAAGTAATTTCATTCTTTAAAACTCTATAAAACAACTGTAAATCGTGTTCAGCAATTAATTCCCACGTATTTCTTGTAATGTCCTGCATAATCTCTTCGAGCAAGTTTATACCCGTCAATGCACTCTCCAAGTCTTTTCCATCCTTCAATCGTCCCTGAAATATCCTCCAGTCTTCATCAGAGTCATATTTTAAACCAAGTTGAGCAATTAAATGACTCGCTAATTGTGGCATTCCAGGGATTCCGTAAGGCATTGTACCGCCTGTACCAATTAGAATCAATGGAACATCTTGAGTGTATTTTTGAATTAACCTAAACGTAGCCTCCCGATCCATTTAAAATCATCCTTCGTGTCATTTTTCTTATATTTACATTATTCTCCACCGAGATTCAGATTCCTCCACTACATATTTTTTTCTGAATGATTCCTGAAATCATGAATTAAGTCTCTCCCAATACATTTGTGTTCACCCTATCTAAAACAAAAGACAATGCCGCGGCATTAGCTCAATGGTCTCGCTCGTATTCTTCTCCATACAATGGCCAAGGTCAATAACTGATTTAAATACTAACAATAATTTCTTTTTGAGTGTTAGAAAACGAAATCAATCTCAACCACAAAAAACTTATAAGATGAATTTAAATATCCATCTTACAGATCACGATGTGACAATATTCAACGATTATTATCTGAGGCTTGTTAAACAAAACTTTTCAGATCAACCTATAAATCGCGATAGGTATGATGCCTTTCGGTAGGATGATGTTTTCTATATCGTACAGAACATTATTGTTCTAAGGCAAGTTTTCCCCATACAATATCACAAAATCATGACCACCCGTCAAACGGGTGGTTTGCTCTGCGGCTATAAGCCTTTGTCACCGGCTAGCGT
>NZ_QMFA01000057.1 GCF_003285005.1 Paenibacillus sp. YN15
CTTGTCCGATTTTCAAAGGTTTTAATGACTACTAACTGCTGTTTGCATCGCTAACGGCGAAGAGCCATCATTCGTTCCTTGAATTCAATGGAAAAGAGGTTGCTGTTTGCAAAATTTTATGAAGAAAAAACGGATACCGAAATCGCCCGAACTCTAGGAATAACTCAACAAGCTGTTAGCAGGGCTAAGCGATTACTGCTAGATAAACTTAAAAGTCACCTCGAGATATAAACTCAAAGTACTCTCTCAAATCCGCGGCCTTCCGCTTTTTCTGATAAGCGAGAGTTTGCGGAAAGGAGGGAAACGATAATGCCGGAAGTGATATCCTCCAATACGGTCGCGGTGATGTTGCTGACGGTGGTAGGCGAGTAGTGGCTGCCAAACATGCTCTCGATGAACCGGGCCACATCCCGGGTGCCCATGCCGCATTTGTACATCTGAATGACCGCTTCCTCCAGCCAACCGTCCCGCCGCTGATACGGCTCAAAGAGTTGGGTGTGAAAAGCGCTGTTGCGTTCGCCGGCTTGCTCGTTTTGCATGAACTGCTGGATTTCTGCCTTCATGATGGATTCCAAGTTGTCTTTGACAAATTGGGTGACAACGAGCCAAAAACTTTATTTTCACGATCTATTTCTTTCAGTTTATTTCGTATTTTCTCAAGACAGCCTGTTTCTCAACTGTGCCATTTCAGATTGAAGGCTTGAATATTTTCATGCAAGGTTCTAACTGGTAGCAGGAAGCAAATTCAATTTCTTTGTTTGGTCTCTTCCTCTCGTTTTTGCTTTCGAGCTATTTCAGAATCTCCTTTAGCCGCTATCGGTCATATTATCTTTACGATACCATGTTAAAACATAAAATAAAAAACCCTTCCGCAGAAGGGTTTCAATTGTAAATATAGTGCGGTCGAGAGGACTCGAACCTCCACGGAGTATTAGTCCACTGGAACCTGAATCCAGCGCGTCTGCCAATTCCGCCACGACCGCATATTTTGTTGTTTTCCTCTCGAGGAGGACAAATAGAAATATACCATGGCCCCAATGAAAAGTCAAACCCCGAGACTAAAGTTCTACTTTTCTGAAAAATCAGCCGCAGCCGCCGGCCGGATCGACCGGACCGGCGGCAGTGGCATGGATTTAGGAATAGCTGTTACTTGGCTTTAGGCAGATGCAAATCCGGAACCGGCACCTTGTCCCACCGCATGTCGGTGCCGAAGTAGAAGCTGGTGTAGCAGGGCTGGTTGTACACCACGTTCTGCCACGCTACCCCTGTCCGGTATTGCGGATCATGCATCAGCGTGTACAGCTTCCGGTCCGTCACCTCGGTGCTCATGTAGATGCGGATGGCCGTGCTGTCCGCTGTGCGCACCACCAGCTCCTCCCGCCAGTCGCCGTACAGATCCGCCACCAGGCACGGATTGCCCTTGGTGCCGTTGTTGGAGCGGGTCCCTTCCGCCGTCAGCAGGGTGCCCCGCTTCCAGTCCTCGATGGTCACATCCTGGTCGAAGGTGCCGCTGATGATCTGGGTGGTCATGTCCGCCCCCCACTTGATGCTCATGTTGGTGCCCGGCGCAAGCTCACTCAGCTTTTCACCCTTGGCCGAGCGCAGGCCTCTGGAGGGCTCATGGGCCAGGTGGCTTTCGCTGCACCAGGTTTGCAGCCCCGGCACCTCCGGCTCCACCTTGCCCACCATCCCCCGGCCTACATCCTCTGTGGCGAAGGCGCCGTACAGCACCTCTCCCGTGGCCGCATCCCGCAGGGTGTACCCGTAAGGGGCATGTTTGCCTTCCTCATGGACCATGTAAATCTGCAGGCCCTCCCGGTCAGGATCGACTACCGCCACGTGCAGAGCGTCCCCATGGCCCAGCTTGGCGTATTCGCCGGGGGCCACGCCGCCCTCCGGCAGGATGCCGCCGGAGCTGTACAGAATGCTCCCGTCCTGGTCCAGGGTGACCGAACCGTAGACAATCTCCTGGCAGCCGTCTCCGTCCACGTCGGCGGTAGACAGGGCGTGTGCGCCTTGTCTGGCGAAGCCGCCGAAGCCCGGGTTGCGGCCGTTCTGCTCTTGGAGCGTATCGGCAAAAGGATTGTTCATGGTCACCCAGCCGCTGTCGGTATACCACAGCTCCGTGAGCTCCCGGCCGTCCCAGTTGTACGCGGCCATGGTGCCCCGGGTATAGTAGCCGCGGGCGAACAGCGCCGAAGGGGTGCGGCCGTCCAGATAGGCCACTCCCGCCAGGAAACGGTCCACCCGGTTGCCCGGCTCGATCCGGTTCCAGGAATAGTCTCCCCACATGAGCCCGTCATCATGGCGGCCCGGCTTGTAGCGCACAGTGGACAGCTCCTCGCCGGTATCGCCGCGGAAGACGGTGAGATACTCGGGGCCGCTGAGAATAAAGCCTTCAAACTCCCGCAGCTTGTTCCGCGGGCTCCGGGAAGGGGCGTACACATCCAGGAAATAGTCCGCCAGCTTCTCCGCATCCTCCCGGGACAATGGATACGCATACTGGGGAGCAATGCCGAAGCACTCCTCCAGAGTGGCCGGCCAACGTCCGGCCACCACTTCCTCATGGGCATGCCAGCCCTGGAACATGTCCGCCACATGGGCCGCATAATCCGCGCCGCTCATGCGGTAGTCGTCCGTGTGGCTGTATCCTGCCGCCGCGTCCTCCGGCAGAAGGGTAATATACGCCTCCGACACCGGCGCGCCGCCAGCGTAACGGATCACCCGGGTGCCCGGCGCCGTTTTGAACATCAGCTCCGCCTTGCCGTCACCGTCAAAGTCATACACCAGGAACTGGGTGTAATGGGCCCCCGCCCGGATATTAACCCCCAGGTCAATCCGGTACAACAGACGGCCGTCCTGCTTATAGCAGTCCAGGTACACATTCCCCGTATAGCCCACATGGGAAACGTCCTTGGAGTTGGAGGGGTCCCACTTGACGATATATTCATACTCCCCGTCGCCGTCCACATCGCCTACGCTCATGTCATTGGCGCTGTAGGTATAGCTTTGGCCTGCGGGGGTAACCCCGTCGGCAGGCTTTTGCAGCGGAATCTCCAGGTAGGGGGTTTCCCAGGGCCGGACTTCGGCGCAAGGCCCCTGCTCCTTCCCGTTCACCACCGCCGCTACCGCATATACCGAACCGGCCGAGCCCTCCCGGTCCAGATAGTTGGTGCTGTCCGTTACTGTGGCAATCTTCGCTCCATCCCGGTACAGGTTAAAATCCGCGCCAGCCATTCCGCGCTCCGCGGCGCCGCTGACCTCCTGGCCCAGCAGCCGCCAGCTGACAAATATCCCCTCGGAGGTGCAGACTGCCGCCAGCCCCCGGTTTAATTGCTCCATTTGCACACTCATCCGTATCCTCCTATGTCATAAAGCGTTGATATTCTCATATTCTCCACTTCACATGTTTAACCTTATTCCCAATCCGGCTTGCAGGCAATCGGACATTCTTGATTTTCCCCGGCAAGCAAGAAAGTGCAAACGGAAAAAATAATGACAATCGCAAAAAACCGGCGGCTCCCTTAGGCCGTGTTTGCAAACACGCCCTAGGAAATCCCCCGGCTTCATTCCATATTCGACTCTTTATTCACTCTCCGACGTCTCCGCCTCAAACCGGTATTCCCGGCTCAGCTTCAGCAGCTTTCGGTTGGCTTTGCGGAGCAGCACTGTCTCCCCGTCCCACGCCACAACGATGCCCCGGACATCATTGGCCGGATCGGCGTCCCGGCAGACCCGGACCTTCGCCCCGGAGAGACGGAATTGCTGAAGCATTTCCTCGGTAACCATCGCCGTCTTCCCCCATTTCGCCAAAAAAGACCCGGACGAAAAACCGTCCAGATCTTCTGCTGTCAGACTTTTGTAAGTATTGGACAAATAAGTGCATGCTATACGTTCACGGTCAGCCGACATGCTCCTTGGATTCAAACCAGTAATCCAGCACTGTCGCAGACATTACACGCTTGGAGATATATTCCGCTTGCTTCTCCGAAAACTCCCCGTTCCAGTCCACATGAAGCTCGTTGCACAGCTTCACAATCGTCAACAGTTCGGACCAGGCGACATACCGCTTATACCAGAAAAACTGGGGATGCTCGATCATATAAGGATACAAATCATCAAACTCGGTATGCTTGCATTCAAGGGCACGCTCAAAATGAACCTTCGCTTCAACCAGCTTGGACAGCAGGTATTCTGCCGGAATGGTATTCTCCCCCATGTCAAGTGCCTCCTCTCTGCCTTCTTCCCCACCATTATAATCGAAAATGTCAAAACGGGGAAGTCAAAGAGAGCTTGAAAATGTTGCTTTTTCGTATCGATTTAATATGAACTAATCCGTAAAGCGGACCTCGCTGCCATCCACCGCCGCTACCCGGACAAGGGAATCCAGCCTGATCCCGGCCTCCCGCAGCGCCGGCGCCCCCTTCTCGAAGGCCTTCTCCACAGCAATGCCCAAGCCGACCAATGTACATCCGGCCTGCTCCAGAATCCGGATCACGCCTCTCACCGCATCCCCGTTGGCAATAATGTCATCGATAATCAACACCCGGTCCTCGGGGCAAAGAAGCTTTTTGGAGATCATCAGATCCGTGACGATTCCCTTGGTAAAGGAGGGCACCCGTTCGCAGTAGGAATCATTGTCGGTGGTCAGCGTTTTTTTGCGGCGCGCAAACACCATGGGCACACCCAGCTTGTAGGCGGCGGCAAAGCCGATGGGAATCCCCGAAGATTCAATGGTGACCACCTTGGTGACGCCCGATTCCCGGTAACGCCGGGCAAATTCCTCGCCCATTTCCATGATCAGCTCAGGGTCCACCTGATGATTGAGGATGGCATCCAATTGAAGGACATTGCCGGATTGCACCGCTCCCTGACGTATAATTGCTTCCTTTAACCGATCCATAGACCAAACCCCTCCGCAGCAGCGCCTTTTTTCGCTCGTCTTAATCCTTGTAACATTACCATAGGAAATTCGGGCATTTCAAGTAGGTTTTTATATTTTTTTCAGCAAAATCGCAACTTTTCCCCGAGACAAACTGTCTATATAAATAATTGGAAAAATATTTTTGTGAAACATCCCCGTGTGGATTTAGTACCAATTGAGTATTGTTTATGGCAACCCTTTGGAGGTATGATAGACTACATCCGGTATCACAGGACGCCGTTGGGCATTTATCCTGCCCTTAGGCTTCAAAGAAGGGATCGATTTCCATGTTAAAAAAATGGTTCAGCCAGGCGGCAGCAGCCGGAATGCTCATGACCCTTGCCATTGCAATGGCGGCATGCGGCAGCACCAATGCAGCGGAAGCGCCTGCAACGGCAAAGCCTTCCGCAGCCGCAACTGCAGCAACTATCCCGCCCAGTCCCGGAGCCGGCTCCGTAATTACAACGGCGGAAACTGCGCCCCCTGAGAAAACGGCATCCTCCAACAACCATGTCCAGCAGGCGGGCAACGATGCCAAACCCAGCCCCGCGGCAACGTCCAAGCCCAAGAAAACCTACGAGCTCTATACAGTAGAGAAGCCGCTGCTTATGGGCGTAGCCATAGGAGATCCCCAGGACAATGTCGCCAAGCTTCACGGCAGCCCCAAAAGCACTTATCTGATGGACGATGCGGAAGACCCGATCAACGTATATGAATATGATGGCTTTCATATCGGCTTTAATTCCCTGAAGCAGGTTGAATTCATAGAAGTGACCAGCTCCGGGGAGGACCCGGGCTTAAACAGCCTCCGGCTTGGCCAGACCACCGCCGAAGCGGCCAAGGCGCTTGGCAAGCCTGATTCCAGCACGGATTATGTCATGACCTACAAGACCAAAACCACCGTCCTGAAGCTGGACATCGACACCAAAAGCAAAACCGTCCAATCCATCAAGCTGTTCGGAAGAGCCGAATAACCCAATATGCAGTTGAAGCAAACAGCCGCCGCAGATGCCTGTTCCCCCGGGGAGAAGCAGCCTGCGGCGGCTGTTTGCTTGCGCGGGGCAGCTTCAGATAATCCGCTTGCGCCCGCGGAGCACGATCAGAGCGGCCAAACAGGCAATGACTGCGGCAACCCCTACGCCAATGCCGATATAGCGGTGTACCACCTTCGTGGTAAAATCCAGATTAGAGCCGATAAACCGGCCCAATGTGATAAAGGTAACGGTCCAAACCAACGCTCCGGAGCCTGCGTAAAGCAGGTATTTCCAAATCCGGACACCGCTGATGCCGGCCAGATAGCAGGTAAAGTGGCGCACACCGGGCACGAAATAACCGAAGGTCACGGTCCACAGCCCGAAGCGCCTGAACCACCCCTCCGCCTTGTCCAGCCTTTTCGGCGTCAGCTTGATCCACTTGCCGTAACGGGTAAGAAACGGCTTGCCGATTTTGTGGCCGATGGCGTAGCTGACCAGCATGCCCGTCATAGAGCCGGAAAAGCAGACGGCAATGGAAAGGGAGTACGAAAACCATTCCAGCGAAGTCAGATATCCGATGAAGGTCATCAGAATTTCGTCCGGAACCGGCAGCCCAATGATCCCCACAGCAAGAAACCCGTACATGGCAAGGTAACCGAACTCCAGAATCCAGTCCTTAAGCAATTCCAGCACAGAAACACGCTCCAGTTCATTTTACAAGTCATGCGCCTGTCCTTTCTATCATACCCTTGTACTAACGGAATGGAAAGGAGGTGGCAGCGCCAATGCGCAATTTGAAGCAAATTTTGCAGATAGCCTTTACTTATATGGGAACTATCGTCGGCGCAGGCTTCGCAACCGGCAAAGAAATCCTTTTGTTCTTCACCAGATATGGATGGATAGCCGTGGCGACCATCGGGATTGCAACGGCCCTTTTTGTGTGGGTAGGCGTCAAGCTGATGCTCATCGCCAATGAAATCGGCGCGGAATCCTATGAGGATCTGAATAAGGAGCTGTTTGGCCCCAAAATTGGCGATGCCGTCAGCTTGTTCACCCTGCTGATTCTGTTCGGCGTCACCTCGGTGATGCTGGCTGCAGCCGGTTCCCTGTTTCACGAGCATATGAACCTGCATTTTCAAATCGGCCTGTTCCTCACGCTATTCTTGACTTATCTGTTGCTGCACAAAGGGATGGCTGCCATTCTAACGGTAAACTCGGTGGTAGTGCCGATCATGATCCTGTTTACCGGTGCCATCGTATGGGTGACCCTCCGTTCCCCCGGAGCCGGCAACTGGGTTTCCCTGGAGGGAAACCTTCCCTGGCACAGGGCTTGGTTTTCGCCGATTCTTTACACTTCCTACAATCTGGCCATGGCCCAGGCAGTGCTGGTGCCGCTGGGCAAAGCCATTCCCAACAAAAAGATTCTGTACTGGGGCGGCATCGCAGGCGGCATCGGCATCGGCGGACTTCTCATTGCCTGCCACTATACCCTTTCGGCGCAAATGCCCGGCATCATCCGTTATGAAATTCCCATGGGCCATTTGATCGAGCCGCTGGGAAGAGTCGTGCAGCTTTTGTATGTGCTGGTCATCTTCGGGGAAATATTGACCACATTTCTCTCCAATGTGTACGGATTGGGCCTCCAGCTGAAGCAGCGTTCAGGCCTCCGGATGTCCGTTTTGATCCCGCTGATCCTGTTGGGCTGTTATCTGATCAGCCAGATTGGCTTCGGACGCCTGCTCGGTGTGCTTTATCCCCTATTCGGCGTGGTAAGCCTGGTCTGGTTTGTTGCCCTGGTCTACCGGCGCCGGGTCTGGGTTCGCAAGGCGTAGCACCATGGCCAGCCGGACCAGCATAAAGACCAGTCCTACCAATGAGAAAATAAATCCGGACAACAGATAACCGTAATGGTAATACGGATATTGATCCCGGTCCTTGATGACGCCGACCACGTCGGCCAGCAGGAATACCAGCCCCACCAGCACCAGGGCCAGAACGGCATAATCGAACACCGTCCAGCGGAGCAGAAGCTGGCGTTCCAGCCTTCCGGGAGCGCCGGTTTTTCCTTTTGCCTGAAACATCCGCCATACGGTATAAACGGCTCCGCCTATGACGGCCAAGCCGAGAACGGCTGCAAATATCTGAAGCAGGGTATACAACATGAACAAGTGCCCTCCTATCTATAGAAAAAGTATGCGGCACCCCGGCGCATAACCGGCCCGCTCTCCTCAGCCTTGGGTCAGCCGGGACACCAGCCAGACAATAGCGGCAAAACCGGCGGCAGGCAGCGCCGCGGCAGCCCAAAAAGCGGCTTTCCAGCCGGGATAGGGCGCCCGCTTCCAGATTATCGCCAGCAGAGGGTCTGCCGGTTGGGTCAATTCTTGAGCCTGATTGGCAGCGATATGGACATTTTCTGTAGGGTCCGCTTCGCGGGAAGGGTTGTCGGGCACATGGATTTTACCTTTTTTCCAGCCGATACGGTAGCTGATTTCTCTGTCGGAATGGGATTGCTCCGGCAAGGTCACTACGGCGGCCTCCTTTCATAAACCTAAGGGCTTTCCGAAGGAAAGCCGACATCGGAAGCATCAGCTATGGGCTTTCCGAAGGAAAGCCGACATCGGAAGCATAGCTGTGGGAAAAATGATAGGCTACTTCTATAGTATTCCAAGCCGCCGCCAAAAAGCAACGTTTTTACGCGCAGGGATGGAGTGAAAACAGCCGGATGTGGTAATATGTTTGTAGTTTATCTTTGGGGGGAGGTTGGCAAATGGCGAAAACAGCGCTTGTATCGGGAGGCGCCCAAGGAATTGGCCGCTGTGTGGCCTTGCGTATGGCCGAAGCGGGTTATGCCGTTTCCCTGTGCGATACGGACCGGGAGGCGGGGCTTGAGGTGATCCGGATGATTCACGAAGCAGGCGGAACAGGGATTTTCTGCTGTGCGGATATGGGGGTCCGGGAGGATGTGGAACGGTGGTTGCGGGTATCGGTCCTGGAGCTGGGAGAGATTCATGTTCTAATCAACAATGCGGGCATCGGAAAAAATGCGCCCGTGCTGGAGCTGTCGGCTGAGGATTGGAGCCGGGTCATTGCGGTGAACCTGACAGGCACTTTTTTGGCGTCCCAGCTGGCGGCCAGACGGATGCGCGAGCAGGGCACAGGCGGCAGCATCGTCCATATTGCCTCTACCCGCGCTCTTATGTCGGAGCCGGGAACGGAAGCCTATTCCGCCTCCAAGGGCGGCATCCTTGCCCTGACCCATGCCATGGCGGTGAGCCTCGGCGGATACGGCATCCGGGTAAACGCGGTAAGCCCGGGCTGGATTGAAACCCGGGATTGGCAGCTGGGGGCCCGGTCCGTCACTCCTTTTCACAGTGAAAAGGATCGGCTGCAGCACCCGGTGGGGCGGGTGGGCACGCCGGAGGACATTGCCGCCGCCTGCCTGTATTTGTGCGGGGATGGAGCCGGTTTTGTCACCGGGCAGAACCTGGTGGTGGACGGCGGCATGACCATCAAGATGATTTATGAAGAATGAAAGATCAATAATGAACATCTAGAGAGGACCTGGTAGACATGTGGTTGTTGTTGGCGGCTTCTGCCGCAGGCTGTTTCGGACTGAGGGGAATTCTGTACCAATGGACCTCCCGGCAGCCGGCAGAGCGGAATGTGCTGCTGTTCGGCGTGTACGTTTGCGGAGCGGTGGTTGCTTTGGGTTTGAATCTTTTCTGGGGACAGCCCTGGACGGCGGGTGCGGCAGTAGGCATCGCCATGGGGCTGTTCTCCTTTATATCCAACTCCGCCATGCATAAGGGGTTTGCCGTTGGCAAAGCCTCGCTGGTGGCGCTGTTGGTGGGATTGCCACCCCTGATCGTCGTCCTGGCGGCGCTGGTATTGTGGGACGAGCATCTGAGTGTGGGACAAACCTTATGTTTTGTTGTAATTCTGGGCGCCGGGCTGCTGGTGAAAAGCGCCGGGGGCTTAAGCTTGCGCAATATGGAGGGCGCCCAGTGGGGGCTGCTGGCCATGGTCACCTTCGCCTTTACGGATTTGTCCAGCAAGCAGGCGGCGCTGTCCGGAGGGGAAACGCTGCCCACCCTTGTTCTGATGTACGTGACCGGCGGGCTGCTGTTCGCCGTTACCGCAGGCATGAACCGGAAGCGGCAGCAGGCCTTGACGGGACGGGGCGGGGCTGATGCCGCCCTGGCCCGCCAAGAGACTGCGGCTGCCGCAGAAGAAAAGCAGGCGGCCCGCTGGAGCCTGGGCAAAACGGTGGGGATCGGCATGGCTGTGGGCGTAACCAACATCTCCGGCATGATCCTGATGATGCCCGCCATGAAAATGGGCATCACCGGCCTGGTCTCCGCCATTATTGCGCTGAATGCGCTGATTATTATGCTGTACGCGTGGATCATCCTGCGGGAGCGGGTGAAGCCGCTGGAGCTGGCCGGCATGATCCTGGCCTTCGCCGGTGTGCTGGCGCTGCGGCTGCTGGGGTAGCAGGCCGTTTGGCGTGGGCGGTGGCCCATAGCGGAACCGTTTTTCCGCTATCGGGGATCAAGCTGTTTTTGGAGAGGGATTAGCGGAACCCATTTTCCGCTAATCCCTCTTTTTTGTTAGCGGAAATCCCTTTCCGCTATCAGCCCCCTCCTTCTCTTCTCCTACGAGGCTGCGGAATATTTGACTATAACCATCCGTTCCCCTGCGGGCGCGGCATTTTTTGGCGTATACTATGAGGCGTACCTTAAAATTTGAACCTCCGGAAGGATGATGTTGTATGCACTTGCTGACGAATGGAAAAGACGGCCGCAGGTGTCCGATGCCGGGAGGCTTGTCCTGACCGCATATGATCGGGCTCCTGCGAAGAAAACCGGCATGGTTTCTGCGAAAGAAACCTGCCCACTCATACTATCTTGGCAGGAGGAAAACCCTTTGAACGACTTTTTGACACAATGGGGCTGGCGCCCCTTATTTGACGAGGAAGCGAACATCTGCCGGGCTCAGGGCTGCGTCCCCGCCCGGGTCATACTGGAGCACAAGCATCTATACCGGATCGTCTCGGAGAGCGGCGAATTTTTGGCGGAGGTGACCGGTAAATTCCGCTATGAGGCCGATGGCCGCGAGGATTTTCCGGCGGTGGGCGATTGGGTGATGGCCAGTCTCCGGGAATCCGACGGACGGGCCACCATCCGCGGGCTGCTCCCGCGCTTCAGCAAATTTTCCCGCAAGGTTGCCGGGGCCGTGACGGAAGAGCAGATCGTTGCAGTCAATGTGGATACCATCTTCCTGGTGCAGGCGCTGAATCAGGACTTTAATCTCCGGCGGCTGGAGCGTTACCTGATCCTTGCCTGGGAAAGCGGGGCCAATCCCGTTGTCATCCTGAGCAAAGCAGATCTGTGCGAAGACCGGGACGAGCTGTTGGCCCAGGTGCACAACGTCGCTGCGGGGGTTCCCGTCCACGCGGTAAGCGCCTTGGACGGAATCGGGCTGGAGGAGCTGCATCCCTATATCGGCCAAGGCAAAACTGTGGCCCTTATGGGTTCCTCCGGCGTCGGCAAATCCACCCTGATTAACCGGCTGATCGGCCGCGAAGCCATGGACACCGGAGGCATCCGCGAGGATGACGGCCGGGGGCGGCACACCACCACCCACCGGGAGCTTTTGCTTTTGCCTGACGGCGGACTGCTGCTGGATACGCCGGGCATGCGGGAGCTGCAGCTGTGGGATGCGGATCAGGGCATCAGCACAGGCTTTGCCGATGTGGAAACCCTCTCCGGACAATGCCGCTTCCACAATTGCTCCCATAACCGGGAGCCGGGATGTGCGGTTCAGGCCGCCCTGGAGGACGGCACCCTGGAGGAAGAACGCTACAACAGCTATCTGAAGCTCCAAAAAGAGCTGGCCTACCTGGCACGCAAGGAGGACCGGCAGCTCCAGCTCCAGGAAAAATCCAAATGGAAGCAGATTCACAAGCAAATGCGCAGCCACAAGCCCCGTTAAAAAGCAAACCACCAAAAAACAAAAAGAACCAAAGCCCTTCCCCGCGGCAAAAAGCAGGCCAATCCCTGCCCGCCGCGCGGCAAGGGTTTATTTTTTTACAACTTCGTTTAAGCGACAAAAATATACGTAAAATTTACATCCTGATAATCCTCCATTAATTTATTCACACTAAAATAAACCTTGGAAGTAGAAATAATAAATTTTACTATTAATCAACCCGGGAGGAATTTGGAAATGCGATTGAAGCACAAGCAAACAGCGGCAATTCTGTTATCGGCCGCCATCGGCACAGCAGGAATTTCCGTTGCGGGAGCTGCTGCCCAGGAGACGGCACAGCCTGTCGTCAAGAATGTGATTATCCTCATTCCAGACGGTATGAGCGTTGGCGGGACCACCCTGACCCGCTGGTACAAGGGAGCCCCTCTGGCTCTGGACGAAATGGCCTCCGGCCTGGTGCGTACATATTCCTCGGATGCGGCCATCGCCGATTCCGCCCCTGCAGGGTCTGCTTTTGCCAACGGACATAAATCCCACACGGGCTTTGTCGGCGTGCTGCCGGATGTAGCCAACATGCCCGGTCTTGCTCCCATTGCCGAAGCGGACAAGCGCAAGCCCGTTGCCAGTGTTCTGGAGGCGGCCAAACTGGCCGGCAAATCCACGGGAGTGATCGCCACCTCGGAGATTATGCACGCCACCCCCGCTGACTTCTCCGCCCATTATCCCGATCGCAGCAACTACGACGCCTTGAGCGAGCAGCAGGTATATGCCGGAATGGATGTGGTTCTGGGCGGAGGAGGCAAGTTCTTCGCTGCGGAAAACCGCAAGGACAAGGAAAATCTGATTTCCGAAATCGAGCGCCTGGGTTATGACTACCTGACCACTCCGCAGGAGCTGAAGAACTCCAATGCCAGTAAAATCTGGGGCATGTTCGCTCCCGCAGCCATGGCCTATGACATGGACCGGAACCCGGACAAGGAGCCTTCCCTTGCTGAAATGACCCAAAAGGCCATTGACGTGCTGTCCAAAAATGATAACGGCTTTTTCCTCATGGTGGAGGGCTCCAAGGTAGACTGGGCAGCCCATGCCAATGATCCGGTGGGGATTATCAGCGATGTGCTGTCCTTTGACGATGCGGTCAAGGTCGCTCTGGATTACGCCAAAACCAATAAGGACACCGCCATTATTGCAGTCACCGACCACGGCAACGGCGGCTTGACCATCGGCAACAAGGCTACCACCAGCACCTATGATAAAGAGCCCCTGTCCACCTTCCTGGCCCCCCTCCAAAAAGCAAAACTTACCGGAGAAGGACTGGAATCGGTGCTGAATGCGGACCGTTCCAACATCAAGGAGGTTATGGCGGACTATTTCGGCATTACCGATCTGACCGATGCGGAGGTTGCTGCCATCAAAAGCGCTAAAGCAGGGAGCCTCAACTATACGGTGGGACCGATGATCAGCGACCGCGCCCGAATCGGCTGGACCACCGGCGGACATACAGGCGAAGACGTGGTGCTGTACAGCTATTCCCCTAACGGAGACCGTCCCACAGGCGTGATCGAAAACACCGATGTAGCCAAGTATATGGCCCGGATGCTGGGCGTGAGCCTGGATGAAGCCAGCAAGCAGCTGTTTGTTCCGGCCAGAGACGCTTTTGAAGCTAAGGGTGCATCTGTGGCATGGGAAGACAACCAAGGCAATCCTTATATTACGGTGACCAAGGGCAATACCAGCCTCAAGCTGCATATCTTCAAAAATATTGCCGAGCTTAACGGTCAACCGGTGCAGTTGAAGGGGAACATCCTGTTTAACGGAATCAGCACCTTTGTGCCCCAGGACGCTGTCGATCTCATTCCTTAATAGACAGTCGTATAAAAAAAGACAAGGAAGCCGGAATCATCCGCGCTTCCTTGTTTGTTGTATGCTATTGGCCGATCTCCTCCAGAACCGGCTGCGGAGCATTCCATGAGGGAAACGGGTCACGCAGCTTTTTCCAGTCCCCCGCCATTTCCTGATCCGTCAGCAGACATTTGTCCAGCTCGGCCGTGAGCGCTTCCCGGTCCAGCTTGATGCCGATCAGCACCAGCTCGTTTATCCGGTCGCCCCATTGGGGGTCCCAACTTTTCAAAATTTCCGGACTTTCCTGCAGATAAACCTGCCGCTCCTTCTCCGGAAGAGTCGCCAGCCAATACCCCGCCGGGCCAAACTGGATGGAGGGACCAGCCTGTCCGATGGAGGCGGCCATATCCGAACGGGAGGCCAGCCAGAGAAAGCCTTTGGAGCGGACAATCTCCCGGGGCAGGTCGCTCAAGAACTTGTAAAGCCGGCCGGGATGAAAAGGCCGCCTGCGGCGGTACACGAAGGAACCGATGCCATACTCCTCCGTTTCCGGCGTGTGCTCCTCCTTCTGCAGCTCCCGCATCCAGCCAGCGGAGGTGCTGGCCGCCTCGAAGTCGAAGCGTCCGGTATTGAGAATTTCGGCGGCGTCCACCTTGCCGTAAATGCTCCGCACCAGCTTGGCTCTGGGCTGAAGCGTGCGCAGTACGCCCTCCAGCTGCTCCAGCTCCGTTTCCTGCAGCCGGTCGCATTTGTTCATAATCAGCACATCACAGAACTCGATCTGATCGATCAGGAGATCAATGATATCCGGCTCCTCGCCGCTCTCCTCCGCCTCATTGCGCTCCAACAGCTGGTTTCCGGATGAAAAATTCCGCCACAACGCATACGCATCCACCACAGTAACCATACAATCCAGACGGCAATAGTCCGTCAGATTGACTCCGTTGGCTTCATCCCGGTAGGTGAAGGTTTGGGCAATGGGCACAGGCTCGCCTATGCCCGTAGATTCGATGAGAATATAATCAAAGCGCTGCTCCTCCGCCAGCTTCTTCACCTCCAGCAGCAAGTCCTCCCGCAGGGTGCAGCAGATGCAGCCGTTGGACAAGGACACCAGCTTCTCCTCCGTATGGGACAGGGATGCGCCGGATTGAATCAGGGCGGCGTCAATGTTCACCTCACCCATATCATTGACAATCACGGCCACGCGCAGCTGTTGCCGCTCAGTTTCCCTGTCGGGAAATGAGCGGTTTTTTCTTGCCAAGCATGGCGGAGATAAGNCTTTACGGGCAGACCGCAGGCGGTGTGCACGATGACCGAACCTTTTATGGCTTTGGCATTCGATGCGGGTAGGCTTTGAAACACTTCGCGAAGTGTCATTCGCTTCCCTTGAACCCGGTAGCGTTGCTTCATTTCCTTCACCATACCAATCACAGAAAGTCCTTTGGCGGTGAGCTTGTTGCCGCTCAGTTTCCCTGTCGGGAAATGAGCGGTTTTTTCTTGCCAAGCATGGCGGAGATAAGAGACAATGAATGGCGTGTGCAGCCGAAGGCTGTAGCGCCATTCATTGTCTAAGGAGCGGCGAAAGGGCATAGAAAAAGGAAGACGTTATGGGTTGCAGCCCCGTCTTCCTTCGCACAAGCTTTCGCTCATCATCAGCGTAATGGAAAACCAGACATTTGTAAACCCCTGTTGTTCGCATGGGCAGATAGGGGAGGCCTCCTTTGAGCCGGGAGGGCAGCTTCTGCGTCATGGCGGGTTGATCCGATGCCGGAATCAAACGATTCGCATGCAGGCGGGCCCTTACCGTTGCCCTCCTTGCGGTCAAGTCCCAGCCGCTTGTTCCCTGGCTTCTTCTCCCGACCTGCCCCTGTGGCACCGAGATGTCGCCCATTACCTGGAACTGGTGGGCTCCCATGGCATCCCCGAGGAAGACCGCCCCCCGGCCTGCCCCCACTGTCGGCAGAACCAGCATCGGCCTCACCGGCACAGCCACTACGAGCGCATGGTCTGCACCGCTTCCCAACACGTCCGTCTCTGCATCTTTCGCTTGCGTTGTCCGGATTGCCGCTATGTTCATTCCGTCATCCCGGCCTTTCTCGAACCCTACCACACGCTGGCGCTGGATCTGCAAGAAGAACTGGTGGAGGCTCTTGTCGGCCAAGACCACTCCCTGGAGCAGGTGGCGGAAGCCTCCGAGACCTTGCCCAACGGAGGCGTTAGCGAACGGACCTTATCTCGTCTGGTACAAGGCTGGACCCAGCGCCTGCACCAATTGGAGCAGGGCTTATGGATCTTCCTTCTCCGGCGCGTTCCTCATCTGTCCCTGTCTCGTTCTCCCACCTTATGGAGCTCCCTGCGCCTGGCGTGGCAAGCGACCCGGCAGGCCAGCCCGGCCCTGCGCCCCATCGGCTTCCTTCATGGCCTGAATCGTTTGGCTTTCTTCTTGACGGTGACGCTTCACGGCTAACATACCACAGAGCCTGTCCTGTCCCATTCGTTGACGGTGCCGTACCATGAAACCAAGGGATTCCCCCCCCATTTCATGCATACAAGGAGGCAAGATCCGCCATGGATGCCACACTCAAGGAACAATTGGCCGCTTTTCGCTACAGCCTCATTGCTCCCATCGTCAGCCGGCAGACGCCGCTGGCTCCAGGAGAATTGCAGGCCTATTTGACTCAGGCCGCTTCCCAGGTCTACCACATTCCCGGCAGCACCCGCACCCGGGTCAGCGTGCGGTCCCTCGAACGCTGGCTCAGCCAGTACCGCAACGGTCAGTGGGATGCCCTCAAGCCCAAAGGCCGCCCGCGCAAAACCAACTTGCGTATTCCGGCGGCGGTGCTTCAGGCCGCCATTGCCTTGCGCCGGGCACGCCCGGAGCGCAGCGTCGAACAACTCATCTTTCTCTTGGAAGAGAGTGGTACGGCAGAAGCCGGACTGCTGGCCCCAAGCACCCTCTCCCGCCATCTGCGCCAGGCGGGCGCAAGCCGCAAGGAGATCTTCGCATCGGCTGCGCCAACCGGATTCCGGCGCTTCGAAGCCGCTGATGCCCATGAAAGCTGGCAGTTCGACTTCCAGCACACCCTCTACTTGCCCGATCCGGCGGACCCGAAGAAAAAGAAGAAGGCCATCCTGTTTGCCATCATCGACGACTACAGCCGTTTCATCGTCCACGCCCAGTTTTACTGGGATGAAAAGCTGCCCCGCATGGAGGACAGTCTGAAGAAGGCCATTTTGAAGCACGGGATTCCCGAACAATTTTATTGCGACAATGGAGCGGCCTTTTCCTCGGCCCATTTAGTACGCATCTGCGGTAAGTTGGGCATTCAGCTTTCGCACTCTGCCGTGAGGCGTCCGCAGGGTCGCGGGAAAGTGGAACGATGGTTCCGGTTTGTGGATACCAGCTTCAAGCCGGAAGCCTACGCGAGCATCGAACAGGGGAAGCTCATCACGCTGGAACAACTCAACCACGCCCTGGCCGCTTGGGTGGAGGGCTACTACCATCTGCGGGAGCATGGCTCCACCAAACAGTTGCCTAAGGACCGGCTGGCCGCCAGCACCCGGGTCATGCGGCGCCAAACCCTGGCAGAACTTACCGAGATCTTTCTCTGGGAAGAAAAGCGAATGGTGGACAAAACGGGCTGTGTGAGCCTGGAAGGCAATACGTATGAAGTGGAGCTCGCCCTGTGCAAACAACGGATCCAGTTGCGCTACGACCCCTTCGATCTGGCGGTGATTCAGGTATGGCACGAAGGAAGGCGCTATGCCGATGCGACGGTGATCGATCTGTCGCGCCCTTACGACCGCCGGGTGAAGCCGGAGCCTCCAGCGCTCGCCGTCGAGCCGGACGGGCAAGTGACTTTCTTGGATCTGGCCGAGCAAAAGCGGCAGGCCGAGTGGTCGGCGGACGAACTGTCCTACGCCAAACCCAAAGGCGGCGATCCCGTATGAGCCACACATCGGAGACCCTGAGTCCGCCCAAGCCGTTCAGCAAGGAACTGCCGCCGGAGTTGTGTTATGAGTCTCGCGGGCATCGGGAAGCCGCCGCCCGCCTGGAATGGATGGTGCAGCACAAAACGCTGGGGGTGCTGACGGGGGAGGTAGGTGGAGGCAAGTCCACCTTGATCCGGCGGCTGTTTGCGACGCTGGACCCCATGAGCTATCTGCCGATTTATCTGTGCCACGCCACGCTCAAGCCGCGGGAATTCTACGGAGGCCTGTTGGAAGCGATGGGCGTCGAACCGGTCTACACGGTGTCCAAGGCTCGCAAGCTGTGGCAGGAGACGGTGAAGAGCCGTTGCGTGCCAGGGGAGCGAACGATTGTGCCGATCATTGATGAAGCCCATGAGATGAGCGAAGAGATGCTGCTGGAGCTTCGATTCGCGCTAAACACCAACATCGATTCCACCTTGCTGTTTCCCCTCATTCTGGTGGGGCAGCCAGAGTTACGCAAGCAGCTGCGGCTCAAAAAGTACGAAGCGACAGTCCAACGCATCGGGCTGCAATACCACCTGGGTCCGATGAGCAAAGAAGAAACCGGCGCGTATGTCCGGCACCACATGAGCGTCAGCCAAACCCAGAAGCCGGTGTTCGCGGAAAGCGCTCTTCACCGGATGTTTGCGGCAAGCCAAGGCCTGCCCCGCGTGGTCAACCAGATCGGCAACCAGATTCTGTTGGATGCCACGGCTCGAAATCTGGAGGTAATTGAGGAAGGTGATGTGGTTCGGGTGCTGGCCGATATGGACCGGCAGCGCGGCGTTACGAGTTAACACCTGCGTATCCCCATCATCCCCAACGATTGGCGGATGCTGCTCGTATTCACAACGAGTGGCATCTGCTTTTTGTTTGCTTGTTTGGCTGGCGGTACATGTCTCACGCTGTTGACGGGTTGGCGTTCCAGTTCTACCGTCATTGTCGGTGATTTCTACGCCGTCATTTTACGTGAGCGGCAACACGCAGCCCCTCCCGGTTGTTCAGCACATGGTTGAGCAACGTCGTTTTGCCGGAGCCCAAATAGCCGCACAGCACAGTAACAGGAATTCGGTTATCGTTCAACATATTCACTCCTTGATGGTATCCATTTATTAAATCGTAATATTTACTATTAAAACACATCCTTTCTAATCCCGCAAGTCCCCCGTGTGAATAGCTTGGTCCTTGTTGCCCGGAAATGAGTCGCGTCAGACTCCAATTGGACGTGGGCGAGTTGAGGGGATGGTTACCTTTGACACTGACAAACTGAGGGGGACCGCACTCTGTACAGTCAGAGTCCCTGTGGCAGCTCATTGGCGTAAGCGTCATACCAATCCGGGGTAGCCGCGCGGCGGTCATCCAGACAACAAAAAATAGCGGAAGCGAATTTCCGCTATTGCCTGCCGAGCTATGAAAATAGACGGGATAACGGAACGCTGTTTCCGTTATTCCGATTGGAAGCCCACATGATCAGCGGCTTGAGCAGCCATAGCGGAAATAGACTTCCGCTATTCAATCCAGCTTGGGCTGGACAGCCAAAATAGCGGAACTGAATTTCTACTATTTTGAAAAACATGTTCCTGCTATAGCACCATGGGGAGTTATTTGCTGAGCCTAAGCTATTTTCATAGAGGTTCGTGGGTAATCCCTCCCATGAAGACAACTCCCTTTTTGGAGGGGGAGGAAAGCTGTAACGGAACTAAAAAGCTCCAACTGGCGGATTACCGGCCAATTTCAAAATTAGCGGAACTGAGAGACCGTTGCAGAGTGCATAAAGCGGCATTAGGCTCCATCCAGCCTCATTCCTCCCTAATAAGCGTCATATAGTTCCGTTACATGTGCAGGAAGCCGGTTTTACCAGGTTTAAGCGTCTTTCAGTTCCGTTATCAGCCAGCCGCCCGTCCCCCGCCGCGCATCGGGATCTGCCGCTAATTATGGCCCGCCGTCGGCTGGCAGCGTCCGGTACCCTGGCGGCAGGTAAGTGAAGGGCAGCACATGACGCGGCAGAGGAGGCGAAGAGCGCCGACTGCCGCTCACCGGAGGCTGCCGCCAGCCAAGGACTGCCGCTTAGCCGGCGTCCGCTGCCCCCGGCAGCATGATCCGCTGCGCCGACGGCGCCGCTTCCGCCAGCGCGTCCAGCACATGGCGGTGGCAGGTGAACAGCAGCACCTGATGCTGCTCCGACAGCGCAGCCAGCTCCCGGAGAGCCAGCTGCAGGCGCTCTCCATCGAAGTTGACGAAGATATCGTCCATAACGAGGGGAAGCGGGGTTTGTCTGGCGAATTCCGCGGCCAGGGCAAAGCGGAGAGCCAGATACATCTGCTCCGCCGTCCCCCGGCTCAGACGGGCGGAATCCACCGCCTCCCCGCCGGGGCGGATGGCAAGCATTCGCTCCTCGCCCATAGGCGCGGCGATCTGCACATAACGCCCGCCCGTCAGCCGGGCGAAATGCTCCGATGCCCGCCGCATCACCTCCGGCTGCTTGTCCCGCTCGTAGCGGGATTTGGTGCGGGCCAAAAGCCCTGCGGCCATGGCGAACACCGCCCATTGGGACGCCTCGTCCCCGAACCGGGCCAACAGCTCCTCCTGCTTCTCCCGCAGCGCCCCATGGTCCGCGCCTTCTGCCAAGCGGGCATATTCGGCATGGAGCTTGCCCTTTTCCTCCTTCCAGCGGTCCACCGACGCTTCCAACTCCAGAAGCTCCTGCCCAAGCTGCTCCGTCTCCAGAGCCAGCTCCGCCGGGGAGCACCGTTCCAGCACCTCCCCCAGCTTGTCCAGCCGGGCGCTTCCCACCGCCGCCGCAAGCAGCTCCCGGAGGGTTGCCTCCTCCTCCGCCAATTCCAGGCGGGCTGCCTCCCGGGCGCCCAGCCGCCGAAACTCCTCCTCGCCGGCGGCATCCGCCTGGCGCCATAACTGCATCAGCTTCTCCCGGCAGCGGAGAAGCGCATCTTCTTCCAGCCGGAGCCGGGGCGCCAGCTCGCCCAGCTCCGTCTCCGCCTCCCGGCAGCGGGCCTGCCGCTCCGCCGCCAGCTCTACCGCCTTGCGAAAAGCCTGCAAGGCCAGCTGCAGTTCCTCCGGCCGGCCCACAGCCCGGCCAAGCACCGCCCCGGCGGCGGCCTCGAACGCCGCCCGGCTTTGGCGGATGCGGCCCAGCCGGGCCCGGCCCTCCTCCAGCCGCAGGCGCAGCTCGGCCGCCTGATCCAGCAGCGCCACAACATCCAGCGCCGCCTCCGGCGACACTTCCGCCCCGGCGGCATTCCATTCCGCCAGCCATTCCTTCCACTCCGCCAGCAGCTCCCGCTGCTCCAGCTCCGTTCTCCGCCGCTCCCGGCCCAGCTGCTCCAATTGGCGGCGCAGGCGGGTTTCCCCGTCCTGGGCAGCCTTCCACCTCTCCTCCAGCTGCCCGCGCTCCCGCAAAGCCTGATTCAGCCGGGAAAGCCACTCCTCCAGTTGGTCAGGCAAAGCCTCATTGCCGGTCTCCAAGACCGGAAGCCCGCCACCGCCGCCGCCCAGCCTGCTCTCCAAAACTTGCAGCCGCCGCGCCAGCTGTCCACGCCGTTCCTCCAGTTCCCGCGCCAGCTCCTGCCGCCGGGACGCCAGCGGCGTGTCCGCCGCCAATCCGGCGGCAGCTTCATCCCCCGGACGGTACCGCCGGGATGAGCGCCCGCCTCTGCCCGGGGAGGCTCTGCCGCTCCACAGCAGCCCTCCGGCCGCCGCTGCCGCAGCAGCCACTCCCGCCCCGGCCAGCAGCCAGTTGCCGTCCAGCCCGAAGAACAGCCCTGCTCCGCCACCCAAACCCAGAAGCAAGGCCCACAGCGCCAACCGGCCGCCAGCCGCCTGCCGCTCCTCCCGGGAAACCGTCCGCCCGCTTGCCTCCGCCTGGGCCTGAAGCTGCTCCACCGACAGGCGGTGCTCCAGCTCGCGCTCCCGGAGATGCCGGTATTCCCGTCCGGCCTCGGCCAACTGCCCGTACTCCCGCCGCAGCTCCCGGATGGCCGCAGGCAGCTCCGCCGCCAGCCCGTCCGCATCCGGCGGATAAGCCGCGGCCAGCTCATGCTCCGCCTCGGCCAACAGCCCGCGCCGCTCCTGCGTCAGGGCAGCCGCCTGGGCCAGCTCCTCCTCCGCCGCATCCACGGCCTTGTCCAACCGCACCCGCGCCAGCTCACGCTCGCCCCACAGCTCCTTAAAGCGGGCGGCCTCCTCCCGGTGCTGCAGAGTAACGGGAGGGAGGTTATACAAGGGTTTGCTCCACGTATCAGCAGGCTCTCCATGCGGAGTGTCAGCCTCCGGCAGCGTCCCAACAGTCTCTTCTGCACACGGAATGCCCGCCTCCCCCAGCGCCCCAACGGGCTCTTCTGCACGCGAAATTCCCGCCTCCCGCAGCTTGCTCTGCAAAAGCCGCTCCAGCCGCCCCAGCTCCAGCAGAAGCTCCTCCTCCTGGGCAAAACCCGCCTTATACAGGCTTAGCTCCTCCGTCAGCGCCTGCAGCCTGTCCCGCTGCCGCACCAAATCCGCATCTGCCAGGGAATAAGCGGCAACAGCCTCTTCAAGCACCGTTTGCCGCGCCTGCAAACCGGCCAGCGTCTCCTGCCGCTTCTCCAGCTCCGCCAATAACGCCTCCTGCCGGGCCAATCCATCCTCGGGAAAACCGGCTGCTCCAGCCGTCTGCAGCTCCCCAAGCGCCTCCGTCACACTGCGCAGGCGCAGCCAGCGTTCCCGCTGGGCTGCGGCCGCCTCCAGCAGCGCCAGGCGGGCACCGCCGTCGGCCAGCTTCACTCCGGCCTCGGCAATCCGCTCCGTCAGCGCGCCGATCTCCGCGGCCAGGTGGTTGTACCGTCCCGCTTGGGCCAGGCTCTTCCGCCAGGCGGCGTCCAGCGTGTCCCATTCCCCCAGCAGCTGGCCAATCCCCTGACTCCGCCCCTTGGGCCGGAACCGGCTCTCCAGCTCCTGGGCCAGCCGCTTCTCCGTCTCCCTGACGGCAGAGGCCCGAACCCCCAGCCCGGCGCTGTGCAGAAACCCGCCCAGCTCCTCCGAGGTCAGGGTGTGCAGCTCCTGCAGCTCCGTCAGGGTGAAGGCGAATAAATTGCGAAACTGCTCCGCCGTTACGCCGCCCAGCAGCTCCCGCAGCAGCTCCTCGCCTCCCTCGCGGCCGTCGGGCAGCGTCACCGTAACCAAACCGGCGGAGGGAGCCCGTCCCCGGCCGCCGGACGCAGCGGCATCCGCCGAGCGGCGGAAGACGCGGACCCGCTCCCCGGGCGCAGGCTCCAGCACCAGCGAGCCGCCGTGGACGCCGCCCTTGGCCGGCTCAAACCGCTCCAGCCCCGACTGACGGGACGGAAAGCCGAACAGCACCGCCCGGATCAGGTGCAGCAGCGTGCTTTTGCCGGCCTCATTGGGACCGTAGAGAACCGTCATCGGACCATGTAGCAGAACCGTCCGGTTCTGCAGCCCACCGAAGCCCTCCACCCGGATTTCCCGAATCTTCACCTATGCCCCCTCCTCCTCATCAAGCAGATGATCCAACAGCCACTCCGATGCCTGCTTCAGCAGTTCCGCCGCAGCGCCTGCCTCCAGACCGGTTCCCGCGCCGCCATCCGCCGCCAATCCCGTCCGGCGCATCAGCGCCCCGGCCCGGTGATGGGCCAAAAGCGGCTCCATACATTCCTTGGCAAACACCTGCAGCGCCTGGGGCTCTCCCTCCAGCTCCGCCGCCAAACGAAGCAGCTCTCCCAGGAAGCCTTCCGCTTGCAGCAGCGCCTCCCGGTCCGCCGCCACACCGGTGCGCACAACCAGCTTTTCCAGCCACACCAGCGGGGGAGCTTCCCCAAAGCCAAAGCCGCCTGCAGCCTCCTCCAGCCCCCAGCGCTCCTGCTCCCACCGGCGCAGCTCCTCCGCCAGATCCCGGGCAAAACCGCCCTGCAGCCTGCCGTGCAGCTTGCCCCTTCCGGCCAGGACAATCCGCAGCACCGAAGGACGGCCCTCCGCCGCAGCACGGGCATCCTCCACCGCCCGCTCCAGCGCCTCCTTCAGCTCCTGCTCTGTGGAGCAGTCCGCAATGGACACCTGCCGATTCAACCAGCGGACCGCATCCAGCGCCTGAAACCGCAGACTGCTCCTCCCGGTTTCGTCCACCTCCACCACGTAACAGCCCTTGGCCCCGGTTTCCCGGATGCTTCTGCCCTGGAGATTGCCGGGATAAACCACCCACGGCCCTTCCGACAGCACCCGGCGGGTATGAACATGGCCCAAAGCCCAATAATCCAGCCCAACCGCCCCCAGCTCCCGCAGCGAACAGGGGGCATAATCCTCATGCTCCGGCGAACCGTCCACATTGGCATGAAGCAGTCCGATCTGGTAAACGCCGCCGGTCCCTCGCCCAAACCGCAGGGCATAATTTTCCCGCACCGCCGCCGTCGGGTACGAAATTCCCTGGATGTCCGCCACATGGCCGCGTCCCGCCAACACCACGGGGACATGCTCCGCCTCCCCCGCCTTGAACACATGAACCGACCCGGGCCAGTCCAGCCGCGCCTCCCGGCCATCCAGCGGGTCATGGTTCCCATGAACGACAAAAGCGGAGATCCCGTTCTCCGCCAGCCGTTTCATTGCTCTATGAAACCGGAGCTGCGCCTTAAGCGACCGGTCTGCGGAATCGTAGACATCTCCGGCAATCAGCACAAAATCCGCCTTCTCCCGGATGGCCAGCTCCGTAAGGTTGTCCAGCGCCGCAAAGGTGGAGCCGCGCAGAAGCCGGCTCACCGGCTCCGGCACCCCGGACAGTCCGGCAAAGGGGCTGTCCAGATGAAGATCAGCGGCATGAATAAACCGGAATGGAATCACCCTCCGCCGCCTCCTTCGCCTTCAGCGTCTTCCTCAGGCTCCTCCGGTCCGTTGGCCGCCGCGTGAATGCCGAAGCTGCGGTATACGGCAGACAGCTGCCGGATCACCCGGGTCAGAGAATAGGACTTTTTGGCCTTTTCCCAAGCGGCGCGGGCCAGCTCATAGCGGTAATCCGGGTCCTCGATTAGGGTCTCCAGCGCAGCGGCCAGCGCGGCGGAATCTCCGGCCGGCACCAAGAGGCCGTTTCGTCCGTCCTCAATCTGCTCCGGAATGCCGCCTACCTCCGTGCCTACCAGCGCCAAAAGACACAGAGCGGCCTCCGCAAATACGGAACCGAAGGCCTCCGCCCGGGAGGGCAGAACAAAAATATCGAAGAAGGGCATAAATTCCTCGGGATGCAGCATATAGCCGTAGAAAATGGTATCCTCGTATATCCCCAGATCCGCCGCCAGCTGCTCCAGTTCTTTCCTGATGGGCCCGTCTCCAATAAGATGGAGCACGAAGGGAACGCCCTTTTTTTTCAACCGGGCGCAAGCCTCCAGAAGGGTGTCCAAACCCTTGGCGGGAACCAGACGGCAAACGGAAATCAGCTGGGTCACCGCATTCTCGTGGGAATAGGGACGGAAGCGGCGCTGGTCGAAGCCGTTGGGGATCACCTCGACTTTGCTGCAATCCTGCATATAGTTCCCAAGATACATGCGAAAAGCGTGGGAAGCGGTTATGATACGGTCCAGGCAATATTCCAGCTCACCGTAAATGGAGGTCAGAAACCGCTCCTCCGGTCCTCCCTCCCGGATGCGCCCGTTCAGCATCAGCTCCTTCTCGTAGCTGGAGTGGATGGTGATCATCACCGGGGTATCGGGAAAAATCTGCTTCATAGCCAGCGCGGCAATGGGATGATGGGCGTGGATCAGGTCATAGGAGCCCTTCAGGCGCAGTCTGGTCCACCATATGTAATCCTTATAGGTTTGAATATATTTGTCGATAATCGGATTGCCGGCATATTGCTTCCAGTCAAAGGTATGAAACGCCACCTCTTCGGTACCCTTGCCGCGTATGCGCTTGGGCAGGGAGAACAGCTCCATGTCCCAGCCCTTCTTGATAAACCGCTCCTGGATGTACGGCACCATGGATGATACCCCTCCAGGCTGTTCCGGGGGAAAAAACAACGCCTGCAAGATTTTCATGATTTCCTCCTTCATGATGCGAGAAGTCCCGTTTCCTCTTTATTGTAGCGCCTGCCGGCGGCAATTGAAAAGAGAACATACCGACAAACTTTTTGATATAATGAAAGAATGGGCTGAAGGGAGAATGGACATGCTGTACGAGCTCTTGTGCGGACCGATGCGTCCTGTTTACTTTTCCACCATTATTCTGGTAATCCTGCTTCTGATGCTGGTCATGACCTTCCGGCTGTTTATGAACCGGCGGAAAAAGGCCTATTTTTCGCTGTCCCTTTCGATTCTTGCAGTGATGGCCCAGCATGTCCTGATCGTCTCGGCGGGAACCGACGCCCCCGGCACAGGCGACTGGAGCGGCTATGCCGCCATTTTGTTGAAGGCGGTTTCCTTTATTTTCCTCAACATGGGCATCTACCAGATGTACAACTCCTCCCGGATGCGCCAGCATATCCTGACCTGGTCTGCGGTAGCTGTTGCGGTGCTGCTGTCCCTGATGTATTTTCTTGCGGACGGTCTGGAGGGAAATCCGGGGCAGGTGGTGCTGCTGCAAAATCTGGGCATTGAGCTGTACATGTTCCTGATGCTGTTCCTCTGCCATCAATGGATTTCGCCCTGGGTGGGACAATGGAACCGGTATCAGCTCAGCTTATCCTTTTATTTTATCTACCAGCTGATTCATTTGGCGGACGTATTTATCACAGGCAGAGCCTATCCGGCTCTGGCAACGGCAGGCAGCCTGTTTCTCGTTCTGTATTACATTACGCTGTTTCTCATTGTGTTTGAGCGGGTGGTGGAGCTGCTCCAGGCGGTGTACACCAAATCCATTACCGACGCGCTGACCGGCCTGTACAACCGGCTCTATTTCATGAACCGGCTGAAGCAATATTTGTCCCATGAGGTGCCTGTCACCGTGATTTTTACGGATATTGACAACTTCAAGCGCCTCAACGACACCCAGGGCCATGACAAGGGCGACGAAGCGCTGAAAAAAGTGGCCTTGATCCTGCGGGAATGTGTGGAGGAAATCGGGGTGGCCGGCCGTCTGGGCGGCGAGGAGATGGTGGTGCTGGTGACGGACCCGGAGGTGCATCCCGGGGAGCTGGCCGAGCTGATCCGCAAGCGGATTGAAGCGGAGGCCGGGGTAACGGTGAGCGTCGGCTACAGCAAGGCCAAGAAGGGGATTGCCCCCGACGCTCTGGTGAAGCAGGCGGATGAAGCCATGTATCAGGCCAAAACCAGCGGCAAAAACAAGGTCTGCAAATATACGAAGCAAAAGCAGCTGCAAGCGGGCGGTCATGCCGGGTAAGCGCCGCAGGCTGCATCAGGAAGGAGTGGAAACATGCTCGGTTTGTTCCGCAGGAAAGACCCTCTGGATCCTGCCGTTCAGTTGAAAAAGCTGGCCCTGCTGGGCCTTCGGCCCCGTCCGGAAGTCGGGGAGCGGGAATTGGTGAAATTCCGCAAGGAAGCGTATATGGAAAAGCCGTATTTGCTGCTTTTGATTGCCCTGGGCGGGATAGCCGCCGACGGGAAGCCCGTGTCGGAGCGTATCTGGCATGTCCACCGGGACAGCATCCGCTATGAAGCGGATTATGTCCGGGCAGCCATACGAATGGCCGGTGTTGCCGCAGCGGCCGGGGCGGAGCTGCCAATCGGCGATGCGGAAGCTTCCCTCCTTCCCGATGAGGAGAAGGTGCTGCTCCGCTTCAGCCTGGCCGGCCGCCGCCACCAATGGGAGCTGACCCAGTCGGGAACGGCTCTGGACCCGGAGCTCCTTCTGGGCCTGGCCGGTTTGCTCCGGGAGCAGGGCGGTCCGCGCCAATATGGCTATGCGGCCTTGGGCGGACCGGACGCCCTGATCGTGTGCCTTACCGCCGAGGAGCTGGAATCGCTGAACCGGCTGACAGGCCTAGGCTTCACCTGGCTGGCCGGCAGCGGCTTCCGCTTCTAGGCTCTAAGCCCTTGCCGTCCCCGCCGTTAGCGCTAAAGGCCGCTCCCGCCAAGCGGCGGCAGCAGCTCCCGAACCCGGTCCAGAGCCTCCGCCACCGTCTCCGCCGCTACCACTATCGGCTCCTCCTCATATTGGCCCGCAGAATGACTGTAGAGGGGATCATAATAATACTCCAGCAGCAGCATCACCGCGTCATGATAAGCGCCGGACAGCAGCTTGCCCTCAATATCCTTGGCGATAGGCGTGTGAATCCGCTCCTTGATGATCCGGTATGCCCTGAGCAGCGCCTCCCCATGAATCTCCGGCTGGTAGTCGGCCACAATATGCCGGGCTCTTTCCGCAAGGGGAAGCTTCAGCAGAAGAGTCTTGCCCTCCTCCTTGCTCCGCATGACGAACTCCGGCACGGCAATTTTGCCGATCTTCCGGCTTTCCGCCTCCAGCATGATCCAGGGAGCCTGCTCCAGCGCCTCCAGACGGTCCACCAACAGAGCGTCGAAGGTCTTCTGGTTATGCGCCGACAGGCCCACTCCGCCAAAAATAGAGCCCCGGTGCCCGGCCATTTGCTCCAGATCCGCCACGGGATACCCCTCCGCCTGCAAAGCCTGGAGAATGGCTGTTTTTCCGGTGCCCGTGTAGCCTTGAAGAACATACGAGGGCCAGGACCGTCCCGCCAGCTGCTCCAGCCTTGCGTTTGTCCACCTGCGGTATTCCCGGTAGCCTCCCTCCAAGCGGTAAACCCGGATGCCCATCAGGGACAGCACAGTGGCCACTGTACGGCTGCGCATCCCTCCTCTCCAGCAAAACACCCCTTTTTCCCGGCCGATGCCCTGGAACTCCTTCACCAACGCGGGAAGCTTGGCGGAGGCAATCTCCAGCCCCCGGTCCTTGGCCGCCTGAACGCTGACCCGGGTGTACAGGGTGCCGATTTCCGCCCGCTCCTCATCGTTGAAAAAAGGAATATTGATGCTGCCGGGAATGGTTCCGTCCCGGAACTCGGACGGGGACCGGACGTCCACCGTCTGCAGGTCCCCGTTTTTTCTGCGGATGAGCAAATCCTCTACGCTGATGTCCTGAAACAACCCCGCCACTCCTCTACACTACCTGAATTTGTCCCGGATGCTCTTCGGTGACCCGGCCAATCAAACCTGCTTCCACACCATCCGCCAAAAGCTTGTCCAACAGCTCCGCGCTGTCCTCCTCATGTACGGCGATCAACAGCCCGCCTGAGGTTACGGCGTCGCAGAGAATGTAGCGCCCGGTTTGATCCATGCCCTCCGGGAACATCACCGACGGCTCCACATGCTTGAAGTTGTTGCGGGTGCCGCCCGGTACCGATCCGGCCTCGGCCAGCTCCCTGACCCGGGGCAGAACAGGAACCCGCTCCGCTTCGATGCGGATGCCGTTGCCGCTGCCCTTGGCCATCTCCAGGGCATGGCCCAAAAGCCCGAAGCCGGTCACATCCGTGCAGGCGTGGACCCGGTACGGCTCCATGATTTCCGCCGCTTTTTTGTTCAGTGTGGCCATAACCTGAGTAACCCGGGCGATTTCCTCCGGCGAAAGCAAGTCCTTCTTAATGGAAGTGGTCAGGATGCCCACCCCGATGGGTTTGGTGAGAATCAGGCAGTCCCCGGGTTTGGCTCCGGCATTGGTGCGAACCTTGTCCGGATGGACCAGCCCCGTCACCGCCAGCCCGAATTTGGGCTCATTGTCATCGATGGAGTGGCCGCCTACCAGGGTCACCCCGGCCTCCCGCATTTTGTCCCCGGCGCCCCGCAGAATCTCCGCCAGCACCTGCTTGTCCAGCTTGCTGATGGGAAAGGCAACGATATTCAAGGCAGTCAGCGGTTTGCCGCCCATGGCGTAGATGTCGCTGATGGCGTTGGCTGCGGCCACCTGGCCGAAGGAATAGGGATCATCCACAATGGGGGTAAAAAAATCCACCGTCTGCACCAGCGCCAGCTCGTCCGTCAGGCGGTACACCCCTGCGTCGTCGCTGGTATCGATGCCCACCAGCAGATTGGGGTCCGGCAGGGGAGCAGGCAGAGAGCGGATAACCTGGGACAAATCCCCCGGGCCGATCTTGCAGCCGCAGCCGCCTTTGGTGGAATAGGAGGTCAGTTTGATAGAATCCATGGACATGAACAACAATCCTTTCGCCAAAAAGAGTAAATTCCAAGCGCAAAATTTTTCTTTCGCTTCAACCGGATTATGCTATAATGATAACCGATTTGCGCATCCAAAATCTATCGGCAGGTGGCTTTTATGACATCCTCAAGCAATACCCCGCGCTTTAGCCGCGGTTTCGACAAAAAAGCGGCGGCGCTGGCCATATTATTTGCGGCTATCGCAATTGCGGGCTTAACCTATGTAAAGTGGGTTCCGTATTACCACAAGGCCTTTCATGCAGCGGCCAACCATTCCATCGGCAGTTCCATTGTTTCCGGGAAAAATCCGGTTGCCCCCGATCCATCCTGGCAGGCGGCATGGGACTATGCCATGGCCTACTACAAATCCGTATGGAAGGCCGCCGTATTCGGCATTCTGCTGGGTTCGCTGGTGCAGGTGCTGCTGCCTGCCCAATGGCTGCTGCGGGTGCTGGGCAAAACGACCTTGGGCAGCACGCTGATCGGCGGGCTGGCCTCCATTCCCGGGATGATGTGCAGCTGCTGCGCCGCTCCGGTGGCGGTGGGCCTGCGCAAAAAACAGGTGTCCGTGGGCGCCAGTCTGGCCTTCTGGCTGGGCAATCCGACGATTAATCCGGCCACCTTAATTTTTATGACCTTCGTCCTGTCCTGGAGATTTACGGTCCTGCGGCTGGTATTCGGACTGATTCTGACCTTCGGGGTCAGCTATCTGGCCAACCGCTTCGCCGACGATGCGAAGGTGCCGGCTCCGGAGCTGGAGGCCAAGCAGGCCCGGATGGAGCGGCAGGAATCCGGCAGCTTTGCCGCCCGCTGGCTTAGAAGCATCGGCCTGATGATCCTGAACATTGTGCCGGCCTATATCATTGCCGTTCTGCTGCTGGGCGCAGCCCGGGCCTGGCTGTTCCCCTCGGTCGGCGAGGGTATGGCCAACAGCCTCCTGGCCGTCGTCGGCTTCGCCGTAGCGGGCACCTTGTTCGTTATTCCCACCGCGGCGGAAATTCCCATGATCCAAACCCTGATGTCCTTCGGACTGGGCGCCGGGCCGGCGGGAGCGCTGCTGCTGACGCTGCCCTCCGTCAGCCTGCCGTCCTTCCTGATGATTGCCAGACATTATCCCCGCAAGGTGATTTGGTTTGTGCTGGCTTCGGTTATTGCGCTGGGCATCCTCTGCGGGCTGGTGGGAATGGCTGTGCTATAAGCCCTGCTGCAGCCTGCATGTTCACAGAAAACGCCGCGTTCTCTCCTCTTTTAGGGGAGTAGAAAGCGGCGTTTTTTAGGGCGTGTCTGATAACTCCGAGGGGAGCAGATTTGGCCGAATTTTCGTTCCAGGCAAGGCACTTTCGTGAAGGCGTACCGGGGGTACGTCAAGCGGAAGTAACGCAGCAAGGGACGAAAAGGCGGTGAAAGATGCCCTCAAGCGGGTTTTCAGACACGCCCTAGATTAGATCAGGTTTTCCGGGTTCAGCACGGAAAGCTCCGGCAGCACGAAGCGGCCGTCCTTGCGGATCAGGACATCATCAAACCAGATTTCCCCTCCGCCGTATTCCGGACGCTGGATGCAGACCATATCCCAGTGGATGGCGGAATGGTTGCCGTTATAAGCCTCGTCATAACATCTGCCCGGGGTGAAGTGGAAGCTGCCGTCGATTTTTTCGTCGAACAGAATGTCCTTCATCGGGGTCTTGATATACGGGTTTACGCCGATGGCGAATTCGCCCACATAACGGGCGCCCTCGTCGGTATCCAGAATGCCGTTCAGCCGTTCGGTATCGTTGGCGGTGGCCTTCACAATCTTGCCGTCCTTGAACTCAAGGTACACATTCTCGAAGGTGAAGCCGTTGTACGGCGTCGGCGCATTGTATTGCAGGGTGCCGTTGATGCTGTCGCGCACCGGAGCGGTATATACCTCTCCGTCGGGAATATTCATTTCCCCTGCGCATTTGATGGCGCCGATTCCCTTGATGGAGAAGGTCAGGTCCGTGCCTGGGCCGGTAATCCGCACCTTGTCGGTGCGGTCCATCAGGTTTTTCAGCGCGTCCATGGCATCGTTCATTTTGCTGTAATCCAGGGTGCACACGTCGAAGTAGAAGTTTTCAAAGGCTTCCGTGCTCATGTTGGACAGCTGGGCCATGGAGGCCGTCGGGTAGCGCAGCACCACCCAGCGGGTCTTTTTCACACGGGTTTCAAAATGAACCGGGGTTTGATACAGCGCGTTATATTGCTTCAGCTTATCGGCGGGAACATCCGCCATTTCAGTAATGTTCAGGCTGCCGCGGACGCCGATGTAGCATTGCATCTGCTGCATCTGGAAGTCATCCACCTTGGCCATTGTGGTGAGCTGCTCCTCGGTTCCCTCCAGCACCAGCTGGCGGGTCACCTGCTGGTCCCGCAGATTGACAAACGGATTTGCGCCTGCCTTATAAACCTGCTTCACCAGCTCCTTGACCAGCGGATTGTCGATATTGAAGGCTTCAATCAGCACATTTTCGCCCTTCTGGGCTCTGACGGAATAATGGACCAGCACCTCGGCCAGCCGGGTCAAACGGGGATCTACCATGTTTGCACCATCCTTTAGATTGTTGTGTTGCTGCCGTCATCCTCTTCCTCTTCTTCCTCATCCGCAAACAGCGGCTCCTCCGCCTGAAAACCGACGGAGGCCAGATAGAACAGTCTGCTTTCTTCGTCGCCGGGATCATTCATGGCATCCAGCTCCTGCAGCAAGGCCCGGTACCGGGAGAGCCATCCGGCGAACTTCTCCGGTTTAAGATGCACTTCCATCTGCATGGCAATACGCGGCCAGGCCTCCTTGTTGGAGCTGTTCACCTGGAAGGCCTCCTCCGGCGCCGTCAGCGTCCGCAGCCGGGCCCGGCCTACGGTGTTCAGCGTGTACTCCCGGAAGTAATTCTCCACCTCGGTCCGGTGGGGCAAGAGCCGCTCCCCGGGCACGAAGCTCCAGGCCACCGCCCGGTAAAACTTCTGGATGATGCCGTTTTTCACTTCCGTTTTGACCACGCGGATAAAGCCGTTTTTCTCCAGCTCGGCCAGATGGTAATGAATCTTCGAGCGGGGCAGCGCAAGAAGCTGGGCCAGCTGCTGGCCGGTATAGGGCATCTCGATGAGATGGCCGAGAATGGTGGTGCGGAAGGTATCGCTTACCGCCTTCAGCTGCTCATACTCCTCGATGATAAATACAGGGGCCAGCTTCATGGACGCCTCCTTTTGCCATCCCGACGGACGGTCAAATATTTTCACTCGTATCATAATATTTGTTCGATTGATTGTCAACGGGGTTTCGCGGTGAGCGAGGGTTCGCAATAAGGCAGGAGGGGGCGGGGAGCATAACGGAACTAGTACAACGTCTCGTAAATTCGTTCCCCATTAAACCACTCTGTTGCGTTATGGTCTTTTTCGGGT
>NZ_QMFA01000058.1 GCF_003285005.1 Paenibacillus sp. YN15
GAGTACAATGTCCTCCTGACTAGATGACCTCTTTGGTCATGTTATATTTGATGCATCGTTAGTGGAAGCTGATGCTGATGGTCGTCCAGTACCATTTCCAGCCGGTATATTTCACCAGATTGGTATGGGTTTCAATGAGATATTCCGGTATGGTGATGCTTGCGGCAAACAATGCGCACCAGCCCAGCTTGACTGCCGCCGAGCTCTTTTCCGGGTAATAAAGATTATAATAAACGGCCACAACCGGATAGCATAGATACTCGAACACAAAGCTGGTGCTGCTGGACTTGGCCAGCTCCCGCACCGGATAAACAAGCCAGCCGGCCTCCACGACGACCAGTCCCAGAAGCCAGGCCAGCATGTTCTGGAACATAAAAACGGCGTAGGCCTCCCTGCGGCGGCGGGCGGGAATGACAACCAAACCCGTGATTCCACTAAGATAAACGAATCCCAGAAAGCCGTATTGCCAGCCGATGCTCATGCCCTGTCCCCTCCCCCGTTCCGCTTCAGCCCCCCGAAATACCATGCGGTGTACGTGCGGGTGGCGTTAAGTGCAAAGAGCATAATCAGAAAGCTGAGCAGCCAATTGAATTTTACATGATGGATGAGGTCCGTATAGGCGTCCACCAGCTGCATCAATCCGGATAAGCCGCCTACCGTGACAACCTGATAGACAGCCCGCTTCCATTTGGGGGCGAAGGTCGGGTAATAGAGAAGGACCGCCATGGAAACCATGGGGTAAAGCAAATAGTTGAGGGTGAAATTGGCCCGGGTGGCAATGGGGAATTCCCGGACGGGGTGAGTGATAAGGCCCAGCTCCACCAGCAATAAACCCACAGGCCAGGTGATCACCTGGGCGGACAGGAACAGGATGCACCCTTCCTTCAATCTGTTCCGGGGAACCAGAAACATTCCGATGGCGAAGCAGATCAGCCAGAAGGCAACGAGAATCCCTCTTTCCAGCGTCATCTTCTTGGCCCCCTTTTACGCATATGCGATATTCTCTTAGTGTGCATTATTTGGTACAGGTTATAACTGATGTAAGTAATTTTTTGGTCATTTGCAGCCAAAAGCCGCCATCCGCCGGAACAAAATCCGGCAGATGACGGCTTGATAAGCCGGCTGTCGTTTATGAATCAATTATAACGCCCGATGCATACGCCCGTCCTTCCAGCTCCAGCCCCTCCGGCTCTGCGGGGGCAGGCAAAAGCGGGGCGGCAACGGGATTGCCCGTATGGTCCAGATAAGCGGCCACCGGGAAGTTGCCGTGATAAACGCACACCTCGTCCCGGAAGCCGGGGCCTTCGATGCGCAGTCCGGTGGCTTCGTGGGGGAGGAGCGGCTTTCCGTTCAGGCTGGCCGCAAGCCGGGTTATGCTTACCTCCGGCGGCCGGTCCCCCTGGAAGGGAAGAATCACCGTCTCCATCACCGCGCCGCCGGTGGAGGTCAGAGACCGTTTGGCTACCGGTATGGGAGCATATTCCCCCCGGAGGAAGAAGAGCCCCTCCTCCATGGACAGCTTCGCCCCCTCCTGCCGGGGATAAGCCAGGAGAACACCCGCATCCTGACGGACGGCGGAGATTTGCCCCTTCGCCCAATCGCAGACCGCCGCCCCCGGGGTCAGGTGGTAACGCTGCTCATACAGATGCCGCTCCTTGGCGTCGAACAGATCGATGACCAGCCAGTAGCGGTTCTTGACGAACAGCACCTTCCGGGAATGGATGACAGGGTCGTCGCAGCGGGTGTAGCCGTAGTGGCTGGCGTAGACATAATCAAACTGCCCGCTGCTGCGGAAGTCCCAGATTTTGCAGGCGGCCGATGGCGGCGTGTTCCAGTGGAGGCTGCGGACATGCTGGTCCAGACCATCCACCGTCGCCGTATTATGGGCCTTGGTGGAGACCATGTATTTGCGCTCCTTGTTCCATTCGTACAGGCCCATGCCCACATCCCCCACCAGCTCCCGGCCGTAGGCGTACAGCACCAGGCTGAGGGCGTCGGCATGGGTGTGCCCGGCGTGGCCTACTCCCGCCCGCATGGCCATGTACAGGGCTCCCGCTTCCCAGGAGGAGCGGGAGAGGACATAGCCGCCGATGGGGAAGCAGGCGGCGGTTTCCTCCGGCGGCTTGGCCTCCAGCCGGTCATACGCCTCCACGGCAGGCGGCCCCAGCCGGAACAGGAGGGAAAAGGGCAGCCGCGGCCCGCCCAGGCCCTTGAAGTCGGAGCGCCCGAACAGCATGGCGCCCAGGCTCATGACCTCGCGCAGCTCCCCGGCGGAATGGGCATCCGTATCCCCGATCCGCGGCAGCTGGGTATCCGGTGTCAGCAGATGCATAAGCACCGCATACATCTTCTCCAGAATCTCCCCGTAAACGGCGGGAGGCGTCATGCCTACGCTGCGGAAGAGGGGCAGCAGCTCAAACAGGTCGCGCATCACCACCAGATGGTAGTTGGGGCTGGCTTCAAACTGAACCCCGTCCTCATACACATTCTGGCGGATATAATACGGAAACTCCCGCAGGCCGTATTCCAGCCAGTCCGCCGCTTCCTTAAGCTCCGGCAGGAGCAGGGCGATCTGCAGGAGCCCCCGCAGCTGCATGCAGGCGTGATTGCCATGGGTGGCATGGTACAACCGCACATATTGTGCGTGCTGATGGAAGGACTTGATCAGCTTCATCTTCACTTCGTTGGCGAAGGCCGGGGAGCGGAAGAAGGTGATGAAGCCCTCCGGCAGATGGAACATCCGGACGCCTACGGTCAATGGCTCCCAGGTGCAATGCTGCACCCGGAAGGTATCCTCCAGCGGCGCAGGGTTGTCCGTCAGGAAATGATCCATCATATCGTTAAAGCACCTGGCATATTTCTCATCGCCGGTGAGGCAATAGGCCCGCGACAGATGCTTCACATAGCTGAACCGGGTAAGATGGAGCTGGTACTGGGAGCTGTCGAAGAGCCAGCGGTTCCAGTCATATCCGCTCCCGGCAAATTCCGCTCTTCTTCCCTTGAAGAGAGGCAGGCTGCCGGCTGCAATCCGGTCCGCCTCCACAACGGACAGGAGGGCCTCCTCATCCCCGCTGTACCGGGCCCGGGTATGCCTCATCAGCTCAGGCACCTCCTCCGGGCCGAAGTAATAGCGCTTAACGGCTCCCGAGCCGATGTAATTCAAGTAGGCGTCCCGGGCCGCTTCCGTCTCCCCTCCGGAGAGCAGGGCCTTTACCTCCGCCAGCTCGGGGCGGTTCAGGTCCAGACATTCCTCCATAAACTGCCGGTCTCCCGGCAAGGGTTTGGTGTACCGCGGATCATGCCGCAATTCCCTGTAACCCAAGGTCATTTTTCCTCACCCCTATTCTTTGATCGATCCCAGCATCGCCCCGTGGGCAAAATATTTCTGCAGGAACGGGTACATCAGCACAATGGGCAGCATGGCCAGAAGAATGGCCGCATTCTGCACATTGGGACCCAGGTTGGCGGCCACCGAAGCATCCAATGCGGCCTCCGTGGAAATTTTGGAGGAGCCGATGGCCACCATCTGGCGCAGCAGGGGCTGGATGGGCCAGCGGTTGGTGTCGTTGATGTAGATGACCGCCGAGAAGAACTCGTTCCAATACTGCACCAGGAAGAACAGGGTGAAGGTGGCGATAATCGGCTTGGACAAGGGCAGCACCACCGAGAACAGAATCCGGAATTCCCCGGCCCCGTCAATCCGCGCCGCCTCGTCCAGGCTTTCAGGCAGGCTTTGGAAGAATGACCGGATCACCATAATATTAAACGCGCTGGAGGCTGCCGGAAGCACAATGGCCCAATACGTGTCGATAAGACCCAGGTTCTTGACCACCAGATAGCTGGGGATCAGGCCGCCATGGAAGATCATGGTGAAGAAGATGAACAGAAGCATGACTCTCCGCCCGGGAACCCCTCTTTTGGAAAGGGAATAGGCCAGCGTGATGGAAACCGCCAGATTGACGCAGGTGCCCAATGCGGTAATCAGCACCGAATTCTGCAAAGACCGCAGGAACTCCCGGGCATTCAGCAGGTATTGGTAGGCTGCCAGTGTCCAGTTTTTGGGCCAGACGAAGAAGTTCCCGGCCATGGAATCCGCCGGCAGACTGAAGCTGACGGCGATAATGTACAGAAACGGCAGGATGACCGTTAGGCAAAGCAGCGTGATGATGGCTCCGATCATCACATCAAACCAGGTTACGCGCGCTTGCATATCTGTTTCCCCCCGTTCTAGAAGATGCCGTCTTCGCCGAGAAGGCGGGCCGCATAGTTGGCAGACAGCACCAGAATCAGGCTGACTACGGATTTGAACATGCCGACGGTAATGGCGAAGCTGTAATTGAACTGCTCCAGACCCACATGGTACACATACAGGTCGAATACGTTGGACACATCAATATTGAGACTGTTGGACATCAGGAAAATCTGCATGAAGTTGGAGTCCAAGGAGGAGCCCAGACGGAGCAGCAGCAGAATCACAATGGTGCTTTTGATCCCCGGCAGGGTAATATGCCAGATATTCTGGAAGCGGTTGGCCCCGTCCACCTTGGCGGCTTCGTACAGCTCGGGATTAATCCCGGCCAGAGCGGCCAGGAAGATGATGGTCCCCCATCCGGCATCCTTCCAGATGGCCTGGAACACCACCAGCGGGCGGAACCAGTCATTGCCGGTCAGGAAGGCGGCGCCGCTGCCCAACCATTGGTCCAGGTAATGGTTGATGACTCCCGACGGGCCAAAGAAGGAAATGGTGATGCCGTATATGACAACCCACGATAAAAAGTGGGGCAAATAGACGATGGTCTGGGAAATCCGCTTGAAGGCGGAAAACCGGATTTCGTTCAGCATAATGGACAGCAGAATGGTAAACGGAAAATAGACGGTCAAATTCAGAACGCTGATAAGCAGCGTATTTTTCAGGAGCATAAAAAAGTCCGGGGTACTGAAAAACTGGCGGAAATTGTCCCCGCCGACCCATGGGCTGTCCCAGAGTCCCTGGAACGGGCTGTAGTCCTTGAAGGCCAAAATCAAGCCCCACATGGGCGCATAGTGAAACGTGATAAAATAAGCGATGCCCGGCAGCGCCAGCACATAAAACGGCCAATATTGCTTCAGCCATCGAAAGCGGATTGTTTTTTGTCTGTTTAGGATTAGTGCTCTCTCCATAGCCGGGGCCTCCCATCCGGATGCTCCGGCACAGGGAGAGGCTCCCCGCGCCGGCTTCCGGGCTTTTTCTGTGAGAATATTTTCATACGGGGGATAGGTTTACTTATGGTCCTCGTTGTATTGATCCAGCAATTCCTTGGTGATTTGTACGCCTACGCCGCTGGTCCAGGCGTCGATTTCCTTCTGCACATCCGCCCATTGGGTTTCTCCAAGCACATACTTGGTCATAACCGCGCCCATTTTTTTGTAGCTGTCGGGATTTTTGGCCGCCGTCGGCGAGTTGTAGCTCAGGAACGGATTAACAACGCCCGCTTTGCTGATGACATCCAGAGTCGCCTTTTGCTTTTTGAGAATCTCCTCATCCTTCGAGGTGGCGTACACATAGGGGTCCACCTTGTTTTGCAGGACAAACTGGGAGGGTTTATCCAGATCCGCCTGCTTCTTCTGCTCCTCGTTCATCACGGCGATGCCGTTCTTGAATTCGCTGGAATGGACGCCGATGATGCCGGTTTTGGAGAACACATAGTTTTCTTCGGAGGCGGTGAAGTTCAGGAAGTCCACAATCTTCTGCACCTTGTCCTTGGGAACGGAGGTGGGAATGGCCCACAGGCCATAATAGCCGCTGATAACAGCCACGCCGCTTTTTCCGGTAGGACCTTCGAGCAGATCCACCACGGCGATATCCGCATTGGGATCAACCTGCCGCATCTTGGCCAGATTGTCCTCGGTGTAGTCGCTGACATTGCCGACAAAGGCGCCTGCCACACCGGCTTGAAATTTATTGCGCATTTGCGCCTGGCCCTTGAGCACGGGAGCATCCTTATCGATCAGGCCCTTGCTCCAGGCGTCCTTCAGCCAATCCAGGTAGTTCTTGTATTCCGGGGTCTGGAAGTCCCGGATCACTTTGCCGCCGTCCAGCTTCCAGGTATACGGAACCTCGTAGGCAAAGGAAATCGGCATGATACCGCCGAAGGGCCCCGGGCTGCCGATGCCATCCGTTGCATAAAGGGTGAGCGGCACGGTTTTGCCGCCGCCTGCCGGATCGTTCTTCTTGAAGGTTTCCAGAGCCTTGGTGAACTCATCCAGCGTTTTGGGAACTGCCAGGCCGTATTTGTCCAGCCAGTCCTTGCGGATAATAATATTGGCTTCGCCTCCGCCGTACAGCCCCCGCGGCCGCGGAATGCCGTAAATCTTGCCCTGCACCCGCACGTTGCTCCACACGTTCTCATCCAGCTTGTTGATATTGTCCGCATTCTTCAGATACGGAGTCAGGTCATGGAAAGCCCCCATCTTCACCAGACTGGTGAATTTGTCGTCCTTGCCGCCGTCCAGAAGCAGAAGATCATAGGAGTCTCCCGCGGAGATGGCTACGGACAGCTTGTCTTTGTACGCTTCGGAAGGCACGAAGGTAATATCCAGCTTCACATTGCCCCGCTTCTCAATGTCCTCCTTGGCCTTGTTGTTGTCGGTGGTAGGCGGGTTGCCGAAGAGAATTGTCATTGCCTTGATGCTGGTAGGCGCTGCGCTGGCCGCAGGCGCTTGCCCGGTTGCGGCTCCCGGCTGCTGGGTGGCGGAGCTGCCCGCCGCATCCTCCTTGCCGCAGCCTGCCAGCACTGTGCCCATGGAAAGCGCCGCTGCCAGAACCGGCAGCCATATTTGCTTTGCTTTCATTTTCATCCCCCATTTCGTTGTAGTCACCCGTTTGATGCTGCTTGCCTCTTACACTTTGGATTATAGAGGATCATGCGGAGCGTTTACATGTCGGGAATCAGGGAAAGTGTCACCGTTTTTCACATTCCGGGCAAACCGGATGTTCCTCATGTAAGCGGTGTATTATAATAAGGCCATATCCTCCCGGACGGGAATCCATGCCGGAAGACAAGGAGAGCGCAAGGTGAAATCCAACTTTTTCAGCTTTCTCAAGAAGAGCTTTTATATCCGCATGATCCTGATTATGCTGGGCGTCTCCGTCATCCCGCTGATTATTCTGTCCTGGATTTCCATCGGAGTGTCCACCAATACGGTAGAAAAACAGGTGAACCGCCTAAACGAGCAGCTGGTGAATCAGGTGGTGGACCGGGTGGAGCTGACCATGTCCCGGCTTCGGGAGCTCTCCGACCAATATTCCCGCATCAGCTCCATCCAGAGTGCGCTGGTTCCTCCCGAGGAGCTGTATTTCGAAGAGGTGACCCGAAAGAAGGAGCTGATCTCCCTCTTAAGCACCGCCTCGGCGGTAATCGGCAACGTGCAGGGGCTTCAGGTCTATTCCGCCGTTACCGGGGAGGTGCTTTCCTCTTATGAGGCGCCCGCCACCTTGCAGGACTCGCCCTACCGGCATTTGATTGAGCGCTTCCTGGATGTGAAGGGGACCAGCCTGTTTCTGGACAAGGAGGCCTTGACCCAGGAGGAATCCCTAACCCTGCTTCAGAACGCCGTCTATTATATCAGCCGGATTCCCTCCGACCGGTTCGAGGAGATGACTGGCGCGCTGCTCATCTCCATGAACGCCAACCAGTTCCAGCAGCAGATTGAAAATATCCAATTGGGGGGCAAAGGCTCCGTCTCGCTGGTGACCCGAAACGGCCTTACCGTCGCCACCACCAGCCGGCTTCCCGCCGGGGAGGATCAGGAGCGGCTGGCGCGGATTCTGGAGCATTGGCGGGAGCAGGAGCGGCCCAACCAGTTCGGGATGGATTCCTCCATTATCTCGGTGAAGCAAACCTCCACCTATGACGGCTGGATTGTCATCTCCGAGATTCCGTCCCGGGAGCTGACCGAAAGCACCGGCATTATCCGCCAGACCGTAGGCTATTTCCTGCTGTTCCTGATCGGCTTGGGGGTTATCGCCATCATCGCCTTCGGCTACCAGCTGTACCGCCCGCTCCAGGCGGTGAGGAGGCAGGTGGACGCCATCAAAAAAGGCCATTTTGACGCCCGGGTGACCCATTTTGCCAACAACGAAATCGGCGAGCTGGGACGGATGCTCAATTCCATGGCCGTCCGCATTGAGGACCTGCTGGGGGATCTGCAGGAATCGGAGGAGCTGAAGCGCCGTCTGGAAATCCGGGCCCTGCAGTCCCAGATCAATCCCCATTTTATGTACAACACCTTAAACACCATCCGGATGTTCGCCATGCTGAAGGATTATGACAAGATCAATACCCTCATGGGACGGCTGGTTTCCCTCCTGCGCTATTCCATGGAAAACTACGAGCAGACCGTCCGGTTCAAGCAGGAATTCGCCTATCTGGAGGATTATGCGGAGCTCTTGAACATGCGCTACAAGTGCCGGATTCTCCTTCATGCAGAGGTGGAGGAGCCCCTGGAGGGCCTCTTGATCCCCAAGCTCAGCCTGCAGCCCTTGATTGAAAACGCCGTGTTCCACGGCATTCTGCCCAAGAAGGCGGAGGAAGGGCATATCCGTATCCGGCTATATTCCCTGCCCGCCCCGGATCATCTGGTGGTGCTGGAGGTGAGGGACAACGGCGTGGGGCTGGCGGAGCGGGAGCTGGAGCGCTTGCGGCTGCATCTGTTGCGGGAAGAGTCCAATGAGAATATCGGGTTGAAAAATGTGTGGATGCGGCTTCGGCTCATGTTCGGCAAAACAGCCGAGGCGCAGTTGGAGAGCCGTCCGGGGGAAGGGATGACCATCCGGTTTCTGTTCCCCGCGGACACGGTGCAGGTAAGAGAGGAGGGAGACCCGGATGAGCAAATACAAGGTGATTCTGGTGGAGGATGAAATTCCCGCCAGGATGGTCTTCCGGCAGATGATTGAGGCCAGAAGCGATCTGTTCGAGCTGGCCGGAGAAGCGGAGGACGGACAGGACGGGCTGGCCCTGGCGGAAGCCCACCGTCCCCATCTGATTGTGACGGATATTACCATGCCCCGGATGACGGGGCTGGAGATGCTCCACGAGCTGGAGAAAAAAGGGCTGGCCGCCCCCCAGGCGGTGATCCTCACCTGCCACCAGGACTTCCACTATGCCCAGCAGGCCATTCAGCTGAAGGCCGCTTCTTATCTGATCAAGGACGATTGCCTGTCCGATCCCGATCTCTTGGTCCGCACGATGGAGGGATTGGCCTGGAAGGTGGACCTCCATGACCGGGACCGGGAGAAGCAGCTGCTGCTGGAGCAGAAGGTCCGCTCCAATGAGGTGGAGATTGAGCAGAATTTGTTCCTGGACATGCTGCGCAATCCGGCCGCCGAGGCCCGCTGGCTGGAAAGTCTGGAGGCTGCGGGTATTCCGGCGGAGGGTGCGCCCTTCCGGTTGCTGCTGCTGGAGCTGGACCGGGGCTCCCTGCGCTTCTCCATGGACCAGCTGGAGGAGCTGAAGCTGTGGCAGTTCGCCGGGGTGAATGTGCTGAAGGAGCTGCTGGAGGGGATGGGAGAAAGCAAGGTGGTGGCGCTGGACAAGGGGCGTTTTCTTGCCCTATATGTATCCGAGCGGGACGGCTCTCTCTTGCCCCAGAAGGTGATGAACAGCTTCAACGCTTTCCTCAAAATGAACTGCATTGTACTGCAATGCCTGTTTGCGCCGGGGCTCGGCAAGCAGCTGCCGCTGGTGAAGAAGATGGCCGGCTCTCCCTACCCGTTCTTCTACCGCAGCAATGAAACGCTGGCGGCCCGGGAGTGGGAGCAGGCCTGCCATTTTGCGCCTATGGATGAGCAGCACAGCCGCTTCTGGATGCGGGTGGTGCGCCAGGCGCTGCTGGAGCCCCATGCGGGGGAGGCCGCTCTCGAAAGCGAGCGGAATTCCTTTTTGCAGCAGGCGGCGGAACACCGCTGGGACCCGGAGCAGATCAAAGCCCTGTATCTGCGGGCGTTCCTGGACATCAGCCACTTCAAGCCGGAGGGCGGAGCGGGGGCCGGAGCCGGGGCGGATCTGGAGGCGGAGCTGCGGAGCCAGCTGGCCCAATGCCAGACCTTCCTGGCCGTCCATAACGCCACCTTCATGCAGTTCCACAAGCTCCAGCAGCTGCACAGCGACACGAAGAAAATCGATGCCTCCATCGCCCGGATCGTCCAGCGGATGCATGAGGATGTGGGCTATCCCTTCCGCCAGGAGGAGCTGGCGGCTTCCATCAACTACAGCATTCCCTACTTCAGCAGCATGTTCAAAAAAACCACCGGCGAAAGCTTCATCCAATATCTGACCCGCCTGCGGATCGAAAAGGCTAAGCTGCTGCTCCTGACCACGGACCAGAAGACCTTTGAAATCGCCGATTCCGTGGGCATGGAGAATTACCGCTCCTTCAACCGCCTGTTCAAGCGGGAGACAGGGATGACCCCCTCGGACTTCCGCAAGCGGATGGAGTAAGGAGGCGCGCGGCGGCTGGACCGGGCGGGGATGACCCTTTGCGCTTTCGAGAAAAACCTGACGAAAAATCACCGTCAGGTTTTTTGCGTTGTGGTGGGCCACCTTGTGCTGACCTGATCTGCATCCCCCCCGTCCGTCCCCGCACCGGAAAATGGCCTGCGCTTACCCCTTCTCTCTGCACCCGGAAGAGCGTAGCGGAACTGTGCGACTCTTAAAAGCAGCTTTTGCCACTTTTTCTCACCTTTACGGAACTAAGAAACCCTTATTCCCCGCCGCGACCTGATTTCCTCCCTATTTTCGCCGAATCAGGGATGGAACGGTTTCTTAGTTCCGTTAATTCTCCAAACTCCCGTTTTCACCTCCATAAGAGTCGCTGAGTTCCGCAACAGCAGCCAACCGGCCTGTCCCCGACAACTGCTCGCCAACATCACTTCGGAAGGACGAAAAAAGGAGGACTGACAACCTGAGTTTGTCAAGAAGCCGAGCCGCCTCACACAGGGCAATCACATCAGGCCAAGGTAGAAAGAGCGCAGAAACCGGGTTTTCGTAGCCAGGTTTTGTATGCGTCAGAAGGACAAAAGCTTCCAGAATGTCCGTTGGAAAGTGGACATCGCGGCTACAGAGATCGCTCCGGGACACATGTCTATATATAGGGGTTGAACAGCATTCGTTTTCCGTATATTGTGTTTTGTATGCAAAATAGGGGAGGGGAGAGCTACTCTGCTCATGTCCACTGTATGAAAGACAAAATTCGCAAAATGTCTACTGTGAAGGAATAAAACCACAGCACAACCCCGTTAAAAACGCATAGAGGCATGTTTCGTACAAAGTCTAATGCAATTGCCCTGCCGTTTCCCGATATATACTGATATGTGCAAAAAACAGGCCCGCCGTTTCCGGCAAACCTGTCAGCGCTTCCGCATATGCCTTTATATTTTGCCGCCGCTATCCCGCCTGGGGCGGCAATAATAGATCCGGGGATAGCGCAGGCCGCCAAGTATTTCCATGCACACGCTTCCCGCCACGAACGACACCAATTGCCAATCCAGCTGGCGCAAGCCGCTCATACCAACGCCTCCCTTTGGTCTTTCTACTACCATATGTCCCCGGCAAGTCGTCCTATGTGCCGGGGAACGGGAGGCAGAGGTGCAACGCTGTTCGTACCGGCCGGTTTGAGGCTGGATGCAGCAGGATTGAGTTACTCCGCGAACCGTTTTTCCAACGCTTGTTTGGCCCGGTAGTCCGACAGGTTGAACGCCTGCCAGTCCTTTTTCTCCCGGAGCAGCTCCAGCTTGCCGCGCAGCCGCTCCTCCATATCCGGGTAAACCACGCCCCCGAGTTTGGACAGACGGGGAATGGCATCGCTGGACAGGGACAGCAGATAATTTCCGTCCAGCTTGCCGCTTTGCTCGTAACGCTCCAGGTTCAGCCGGGCAATGGCCGCTTCCATCCCCACGTAATTCATCAGCACATAAGCGCCAAGTCCCATCACAATGTACCACTTGATGAGAGGAAACCGGGGCAGCCTTACCCGCACAGCGGCCAGCACCAGCAGAAGCGCCAGAAAAATCATAAAGGCATGCACCAAAAACCGTATCACCGTATAGCCGTAAGCCTCCTCGTACAAGGCCAGCCGGGTATACGCCGAATACAGCATGATGCAGGAGCAGCCCACCAAGAGATAGAGCATCCACCCGTTGAAGCGGACGGCCCCCCTGAAGCTACCTTCCCCCGCGGGCAAGCTGACTAAGAGGAGCAGATAATTCAGCGCCGTAACCGCCACCAGCTCTCCGAAGCCTTTCCGGGCATAATCCGCATAGGTTGCCCCCTCCGGCAGAACTCCCTCCCAGGCTCCGAACAAGTAGCTGAACTGGACCGCCACAAACAGCACATACACCACATTGACCAAAGCCAGCACCGTTGCCGCCGTGACGGGATTCATCCCCCATCCCCCGCGGAGAATGCCGCCTGCCCCCTGTTGCTCCCGGGAGTCCTCCGTTTCCCCGCCGTCCTTCTCCGGATGAAGGAAGCCGCTCACATATCCGAACAAGCACAGGCCCATCACAACAGTCCACAATAGCCTGATCCCGCCTTCAGTCAGGGAAAGCCCGGCCAGCCAGTCGGGGATGCCGTCCAGCACCTGGTGAAAGATACCGTCCGCAGAGGCCAACAGCGAGATGACCACCGCCAGCAGCGGACAGGCAATGGCCAGTCCCACCAGCACACCCTTCACCGTTTCCCGGCGCTTCGCCTCCATCCGCCCGGTAACGGATTTCAGCAGCAGCTCCAGCGCCGTCCTCCAATGCCGCAGATTCTGGACGATCAGATGATCCAGGGCAATAAAAATCAGGCTGTCCCTGTCCCAATCCGGACGCCTCCAGTCCAGGCAGTACGCCATATGGATCAAAGCCAACCCGGGGACAACCAGCACATTGAGCCCGCGGAAAAAGGGCGAGTCAAACACCATCAGAGACACCGCCAGCAAGGCCACCACAACCCCCAGGTAACGGGCAAAGCCGTCTGCCGAACGCAGCCTGTCCTTTGCCCCCGCATACATAAACAGGTAGAACAGCAGCACAAACAACGGAAACGAAATGCCGGGCTCATGCTCAAAAAACAGCCATTGATGCACCGCTCCCAGCATAACCGCCAATAGCAAGAGCGCAAGGGGCTTGCCGTAGACCCGGCGGGCGACAGTCTTCATGGAAACGACCTCCTAATTCTTTCTATCTTCCATCTTACCTGATAAAATGAGAAAATAAATAGAAAGCTAGGCGCGGTTTATTTCCTATTTGTTTGAGAAAATGCCATGCACTGCGCATTTTCATTCGGGGGCTCCCCCAAAAGTACCCGGAATTTGCTTCAAAGCGTCTCGTCACTTTTGGGGGATTGTTTATAAAAGGAGGGCTCCCATGAAGCTGCATCCCCAATTCCTAAGGCTGCACGCCTATTACGGCGGCTCCGGCTCCAAAACGGAAACCACCCTGGATGAAATCGCCCGGGCCCTGGACTGCACCCACCGCCACGCCCTCAATGTGGTGACGGCCATGGAGCGGCTGGGCTGGATTGTCTGGTCCCCCAAACGGGGGCGGGGCAGCCGCTCCGGGCTGGAGTTTGCGGCGTCTGCGGAGCAAATCGCCGCCGAAGCGGTGATGGCCGCCTTAAGCGGCCGGGAGCTGGAGCAGGCGCTGAGGCAGGTCCGCGCGTATGCGCAATCCCCCCAGCTGGAGCAGGCGCTGCAAAGCCGGCTGCTGGGGTTTTTCGGGCATCACCGGGAAAGCGGGCCCAATACCCAAGTGGATACGCTGCGGCTTCCTCTCCGGCAAAAGCTGCACACCATTGATCCGCTGTATATGAATCTGACGGCGGAATCCTTTGTGGCCAGCCATGTTTTCGACGGTCTGGTGCGGCGGGACGGGCCCAGCGGGAGGATTGCGCCCTTGGCGGCCCACGCCTGGGAGGCGGATGAAAGCCGCACCCGCTGGGTGTTTTATCTGCGCAAGGGGATGCAGTTTCACAACGGGCAGCCCCTGACCTCCCGGGATGTGGTCTATTCCCTCCGGCGTTTGTCCGAAAGCGGGCGGCCTCTCCTCTACAGCTCCATCGTCAAAACCCTGCGCTCCATCGAAGCCTTGGGCCCCTTGGCGGTGGTCATGGAGCTGGCGGAGCCCAATGAGCTGTTTTTGCCGTTTTTGTGCACCAGCCGGGCCTCCATCCTGCCGGAGGAGCTGCACGGCGCCGACGAGCAGGCCTTTGGGCTGCAGCCTGTGGGCACAGGCCCGTTCCGGGTAGCGGAGCTGAATGAGCGCCACTGCATTCTGGAGGCCTTCCCGGCGTACCACCTGGGGAGAGCCCATCTGGACCGGGCGGAGATCATTCATGTGCCGTGGACCGTAGGGGATCATGCCGCACCCGAAGGGGACGGGTCCCCTTTCCATCTGATCCACAACCCGGGAGGGGCGGCGGAGGCCGGCTGGAGCCGGATGCATTCCCATGCCTCCATCCGCAAGTTTGTCACCTGCAACACCGGGACCGGCGGGCCGCTGCAGCATCTGCCGGCAAGGGCGGCGGTAATGGACGCCATCCGTGGCGGAGCGCCGAATGGAGCCGGGAGCGGGGAGCCCGGGGCCCATCCGGGGGAGCAGCCCGGGGCCCAGCCCCCAAAGGCTTGGCCGAGCCTCGCGGACAAGCCGCTCTTGATCGCCACCATCCCCCAATACCGGGAGGATGCCCAGCTTGTGGCGGAGCGGCTCTATGCCCGGGGCATTCCCAGCGGGCTTTTGCTCCTCGAGCCGGAGGTGTTCAAAGGACCGGCCAGGCTCCAGGCTGATCTGATCATCTTTTCCCTGATCCGGGATCAGGATGAGGAGCTGCGGCTGTTTGACCTGTACCAGACGGTAAGCGAGCATATGGAAGCTCCGGTAAAGAGCAGGGTCCGGAGCCTGCTGTCCGGGGTGCGGCATAAGGCCGGTCCGGTGGAACGCAACGCCTGTTTCCGGCAGCTGGAGGAGCTGCTTGCGGAGGAGCGGCTTTTGCAGGTTCTTTATGAAAAGCCGCTGGAAACCGCCTATCTTCCCTCTGTCCGCGGTCTGGCCTTCAACAGCCAGGGCTGGATCGATCTGCGGCAAATTTGGTTTCCGCCGGAGGCTCCTTGTCCGTAGAGGGGACAATCGCCGCCCTTCTCCTGTCCGCAGGCATCGCTCTCCTGGCAGGCTGCAATGACGGCTCTGCCGCGTCCCCCTCTATAGCCCCGGCCGGCGCTGCCGCTCCGGCTGCATCTGTCTCACCGCCTGCCGCTTCCGCACCGTCCGCTGCTTCGCCGGGTTCTACCGCCGCCGCAACCTCCCCGCCGGCCGCGGCTGCGCCCTCCGGGACACCGGCGGCGGATAAGCGGCAGCTCCTCCACGAGCTGCTGGAGCTGGCCAAGCAGGGCAAGGCGCCGGGTGTGGAATTCGCCGCCCACACCGGCCTGATCGAGGATGTGGAGAAGGCCTGGGGCGAGCCGGACAAGAAGGAATCCGCCGGAGCAGGCATCTATTCCACCTACAGCAAAAAGAATGCCGTCTTTGGCTTCAATAAGGGCAGCCTGATTTTCGACGTGCGCTCCAGCGCCCCCAATCTGCAGGAGCTTCGGCTTTCCGATATTGAGGCGGCATTGGGCAAGTCGCAGGACATCCGCAAAAACGGGGATGACATCATCTATGTCTATCCCGCCGGAAAGGACTTTGAGCTGAAATTCATCATCCCCGCTTCCACCGGGAAGGTGAGCCACATCTCGGTGTTTTCGCCGCAGGACTCCAAAAATAACATGGCCGGGTGATCGGCTATGAATCCGGTGAATGCCAGACGTACGGCAGCCAGTGAATGCACGGATGCGCAGCACCTTTTAGCTTCGCGGGGCTCTTGACGCCGGTGCTGTGCTGGCGGTTCTGGCTCCTGAACCCTCCCAATAGCTTCTAACGGCGGTGAGTGCCGCTATTTGACCGAAAATGCCTGTACAGAAAATCTAACGGCGGCCACGGACGTTATTTCCCTTCATCTGTGCCCGAAACTGGCCAAAAGGGTCAAATAGCGTCTGTCACCGCCGTTAGATTTTTTCCGGACGTGAATTCCCGGAAATAAGGGCTCCCACCACCGTTAGCCTGCTTCAGTCCCGCCTACACGCTTCGCCCCCCGGTAGGCTTTTTGTCAACTCCAGCCCCGCTGTCCCGTTCTTTCTCCCGCCAGCCGCTCCCTCCTCTAATCCCGGAACAGCTCATCCAGAATTTTCTTCGGATGCCGCAAAAAAGCCCGCGTCAGCGTATAGTGCTCCGTCTCCTCATAAGGCGTCCGCACGGGCCCGTCCTCTCCCAGCACCAGAATATCCGCCTCCGGATACCCCAGCAGAATGGGAGAATGGGTGGCGATAATAAACTGGGAGCCCTCCTGCGCCAGGTCCCGCATCCGGGCGATCATGGCCAGCTGGCGCATGGGCGAAAGAGCCGCCTCGGGCTCGTCCAGAATATACATGCCCTTGCCCCGGAACCGGTTCATGAGAAGCGACATGAAGCTCTCCCCGTGGGATTGGCGGTGCAGGGAGCCGCCATAGCTTTCCCACAGAGCCAGACGGTCCACCTCCGACGCCACGTTGTAGAAGCTTTCCGCCCGCAGGAAAAAGCCGTCCTCCGCCTTATACGCCCCTTTCCACAGGGTAAGAAAATCGCTCAGCGGGGAGTGGGTTTCATAGGTGGAAAAGTTGAAATTCCGGGAGCCGCCCTCAGGGTTGAAGCCGTAATTGACGGCGATGGCCTCCAGCAGGGTGGATTTTCCGCTGCCGTTTTCTCCCGCAAGAAAAGTGACCCGGCTGGTAAAGTCCAATTTGTCCAGCGTCCGGACTACCGGCAGACAGAAGGGATACGTCTCCCATTCCTCCACCCTCTCCCGCTTCAGCACAACGCTGCGGATGAACAAATCATATTGCGGCATGGCGCTTTGTTTCACATTTACCCTCCTCTTTTGGTATGCTTAGTCATGAATCCATTTTACCAGAAGGGGTGTTTGTCTTGAAAAATATCGGCCTGGCAAACGGAGCGCTTCACGCTTCGGAAATTTCCCTGGGATGTATGCGGATTGCAGAATTGGACGTAAATGAAGCCGGTGCGCTGATTCAAACGGCGCTTGCGGAGGGAATCAACTTTTTTGATCATGCGGATATTTACGGGAAGGGCCGGTCGGAGGAATTATTCGCGGAGGCGGCGGCCCGGGAGGGCATTGGCCGGGACAAGCTGCTCTTGCAGACCAAATGCGGCATCCGTCCCGGATTTTTCGATTTTTCCAAGGAGCATATTCTGGCTGCGGTGGAGGGTAGCCTGAAGCGGCTGCGCACCGATTACATCGATGTGCTGCTGCTGCACCGCCCGGATACTCTGGTGGAGCCGGAGGAGGTGGCGGAGGCCTTCGACCTGCTGCACCAAAGCGGCAAGGTGCGCCACTTCGGCGTCAGCAACCAGAACCCGATGCAGATCGAGCTTCTGGCCAAATATGTCAAGCAGCCCCTCATCGCCAACCAGTTGCAGCTGTCCATCACCAACACCGGCATGATCGACGCGGGCTTCAACGTCAATATGAAAATCGACCGCTCCATAGACCGGGATGGCAGCATTCTCGACTACTGCCGCCTGAAGGGCATCACCATCCAGCCCTGGTCCCCCTTCCAATACGGCTTTTTCGAGGGTGTGTTCCTGGATAACCCCAAGTTTCCGGAGCTGAATGCCAAAATCGACGAGCTGGCGGCGGCCAAGGGCGTGCCCAACACCGCCATCGCCATTGCCTGGCTGCTCCGCCACCCTGCCCGGATGCAGCCGATTGTGGGCACCACCAGCAAGGAGCGGCTGCGGGATATTTGCCGGGCGTCGGACATTGCCCTCACCCGCCCGGAATGGTACGAGATTTACCGGGCGGCAGGCAATACCCTGCCGTAACAAACAATAAGGCCGGTCTTGCGGGTCGCCGGGAGGACAATCCATCCTCCGGGGCGGGCCTGCAAGCCGGCCTTAACTATTCCAGCAGCGCCTGCTCCAGCACCGCCCGGTGGCGCAGCATCCAGGCTGCGGCACGGGTACGCCAGGCGATGCCCCACAGCGGGCCATGACTCTCCGGCCCCGCACCAAGCTCCACCGCCTCCTCCGCCGCTTCAGTGACCGCCACCTGAATGATCAGGTCAAGAAGCAGCCCGCGCTGCTCCACAGGGACGCCATAAGCATCCGCCAGAATCCGCAGCTGCCGGGCCCGCGCAGCCAGGTCGGGCAGTCCGGCCAGAGCGGCTACATCATCGTCATGGAGCTGCGGAAACAGCCAGCATACCCGGGCCAGCTCCGCCATCGGGTCCACCGGACCGGCATATTCCCAGTCAATGAGACCTACTGGCAGGCCGTCGCAAGTCACCACATTCCAAGGCGCCACATCCCCATGCCCGAACACCCGATTGGCCCCGCCGCCCAGCTCCCGGAGAAACCACGGCTGCCATCTGGCCTCCGCCGGAGGCTGAAAATCCGCAGCGGCATTATGCAGGCTGCGGAGCATCCGCCCGATCCGGTACAGCCCTTCATCGCTCCACGGGCCGGGATGGACAAATTCCCCCTCCACATAACTCAGGGTCTCACGCCCGTCGGCTGCATAGCCGGTCCCAAGCACCTTCGGGGCAAAAGTGAATCCCTTCTGCTCCAAATGCCTCAGCAGCCCATGGACACTGGAGGTCCAGGGCGCCGCGGGACGCAGGACCATTCCGTCCTTGGCATGAACCGACTTGGCGGCGGAGAGCAGCGTCTCCCCGCCGACATCGGCAATACGAAACTCTTCCATCGTTAACATCCTTCCCTGCGCTTAAACGCCAAAAATTCCCTGCATCCGTTATGGCCGCTATCCTCACCATAGGCCAGCTTCACAGGGAATAACAGGGAAAATATAGATGTAGCGATTTTATCCGGCCGCGCCTGAATGATTGCTCCAGCCCGCCAGAAAAGCCTCCAGCTCCTCCGGGGGAAGGGGACGGCTGAAGTAATAGCCCTGGATTCTGTCGCAGCCCTGCTCCGCAAGCCGGTCCAGCTGATCCCGGGTTTCCACCCCTTCCGCCACCACAGACAGGTTCATGCGGCGGCTGATGCGGATAATTTCCTCCACCAGCGACGCCTGGGGATGGTCCGTGGACAGAAGGTCGATGAAGGACTTGTCGATTTTCAGCGTGGAGATAGGCAAATGGGTCAAATAGCTTAAGGAGGAATACCCCGTCCCGAAATCATCCAGGGCAATTCCCACCTGCCTGTCCTTCAAGGCGGACAGCTTGGGCAGCACATGGTCATACGACTCCAGCAGCACCGTTTCCGTCAGCTCCAGCTCCAGATCCCGGGGAGACAGCCCGGTGGAGGCCAGCGTATCCAGCACCAGCTCATAAAAATCCGTTTGCAGCAGCTGGGGCGTGGAAATGTTTACCGACAGGGTCAGATCGCAGAAGCCTTTTTCACGAAGCCCCTTCAAACACCGGCAGGCCTCCTCCAAAATCCAGGCTCCCAGCGGAATAATAAACCGGGTATCCTCGGCCACCTTGATGAACCGCATGGGGGAAACCTGGCCCAGCTCAGGGCTGTCCCAGCGCACCAGCGCCTCCAAGCCCGTCACCCGGTTCCCCGCCGGGTCCACCTGGGGCTGGTAGACCAGATGGAATTCCTTATTTTCCATGGCCGCATAAAGCCGGTTTTCGATCTGCATCCGCTCCGCGAAGGAATCGGTCAGCCAGGACTCAAACACGACACAAGTGCTCTTGCCCCCGCTCTTGGCCTGGTACATGGCGATATCCGCGTACTTCACCAGTTCCTGGATATCCTTGCCGTGCTCGGGATACAGGCTCATTCCCATGCTCATGCTGATGCGCAGCAAGCTCCCGTCAATATCCACCGTTTCCTTGAAGGCGGAGAGAATCTCCGCGGCGGCGGCATCCGCCTCTTCCCGGGATAAAGCAAGCAGCACAATAAATTCATCCCCGCCAAACCGGTAAATGCCGCCCCTCTCCCCGACAATCTCCTCCAGGCGCCGTCCGGTCCGGTGAATCAGCTGGTCGCCGAAGGCATGGCCCAGGGTGTCATTGATATATTTGAAATTATCGATATCCACAAACAGCAGGGCAGCCCGGGATTCCGCTTCCAGCAGTCCCTTGCCGGCCAGTTCGAACAGCGCCAGCCGGTTGGGCAAGCCTGTCAACGGATCGTGGTATGCCAGATGCTGCAGCTTCTCCTCGCTCTCCGCCAGCTTCCGCTGGTTCTCGATGAGCTGGCTGTATTGCAGCCGGAGCTCATCCTCGGTGGCGATAATCTCCTCGTAAGCCGCCTCCAGCCGCTCATGGCTGCCCACCGCATCCTTGTAGGACAGCTCCAGAAAAGCCTCTTTCCGCTTGATCTCCGCAAGCATCCGGAAGATCAGGCCGAAGATCAGCACGGCTGTGGTAAATACAAAGAACCAGCCCTTGATCATATTGATTTGGACAATCCACTGTTCATCGGAAACGATGGCAGCCACCGCCCGGTCCGTAAACAGAATCCACAGGCTGCCCAAAACCAGGTAGATCAGGGCAATCCTGCCCGCCCCCCGCAGGGGACTGAACTCCTGCTTGGAGAGGGGAGCCAAGGGCAGCTCGCCGCTTCCTTTTTTGTCCTTGATGTCCGGCTGATAATCGCTCTTTTGTATCCGCAGCATGGACTCCCTCCACATTTGACGTGCAAATGACTGCATTCTCCCTAATATTCTACAAAAATTTTCAAATTCCTCTATTTGTTATGCGTTTTTTTGGAAATGTAGAGGAATATAGGGAGCAGTCTATATGGGGTCCGTTTCCATGCTTACCGCACCAATAGCAGGTACAGAAAAATGACCGCGATGGACACAGTAGACAAAACTGAAACCAGCTTAAAAAAGCTTTCCATGGTGAGCTTCAACGAAAGCACCTCGTTAACATATTATAATTGCAATAAATCATACATTAAATGTAAAAACCACATTTAAAATACAACGAGACATCCCGTTTTGTACGGAATGCCTCTCAAGTATTCACTCACCATAACATAGAGGTTTGCCGCTGTCAATCTGATTCCTACACCTTGTACGCCTTCATGGCCTTGCTCAGTTCCTTCAGGGTGGGGCGTTTGCCGTACATCAGCACCCCGGTGCGGTAAATCTTGGCCGACAGCCAGCCCAGGCCGAAGATGGTGCCGCAGAGGATCAACAGGGACAGCGCCACCTCCCACCAGGCCGGGTCCGTCAGGCCGATCCGCATAAACATCAGGAACGGCGAGAAAAACGGGATGAAGGACGACACCACCACATAGGTGGCATTGGGCGTGGTCAGGCCGAAGATGGCCAGATAGAAGCCCGCCAGGGAAAACAGCGTCAGCGGCATCACCGCCTGCCCCAGCTCCTCCGTCCGGCTGACAATGGAGCCGACGGCCGCATACAGCGTGGAGTAGAGGAAGTAGCCCAGGAGATAGAAGATGACCGCAAAGACGATCAAGAGCGGATCAATGTCTCCCAAGTCAATGTTCAGGTTCTTCAGCGTGTCGATGTTATGGGGCAGGGTCAGGTTGATCAGCGCCACCGCCGCGATGAGCAGAATCTGGCTTAAGCCCACCACCAGCATACCCACGATCTTTCCGAACATCTGCTTCAGGGGCGAAACGCTGGTGATCAGCACCTCCATCACCCGGGAGCTTTTCTCCGCAGTGATTTCCGTGGCGATCAGCTGGCCGGTGATCATAACGCCCATAAACAGCACGATCACCAGAATATAAACCATACCGGTGGCAATTTGCACCTCCTGGGCGGTTTTGCCCTCTTGGCCCACAGAGCCTGCGCCGCCGTCCGTGGTGGAAATCTGCACATTGTCAATGGCCACCGGAGTCATCAGCTTCTGCAGGGTTTCCGCAGGCAGTCCCTTGGCCACCTCCTGGTTCTTCACATATTCCAGCCCCGAACGAAGCTTGTTGGTAAAGCCGAAATCAATGGTTGCTTTGGACTTGTAGGTTACCTTGGGGAAGGACGAAGCGCCATTGGCCGCCCCCAGCTCCAGATAACCCTTGATCTCCCCGGAGGAAATCCGCTCCTTCATGGCCGCATCATTGGCCGCCGCGGAGCCCTGGTCGGGATACTGGCGGAGGATCACCTCCGGCTTCTCCTGGGTTTCATAATATTCACCCAGACGCGTTGCCAGGTCACCCGCCACCATGCCGATTTCCGTCGGCTTATCCGATTGGAACTTGGAGATGATGTAGGGCAGGTTGGAGCCGACAATCACCAGCAGCGCCAGAATCGCAGAGGTGACCAGAAAGGACTTGGAACGGAATTTATTGCGGATGGTAAACCCCATTACCGTGAGAAAACCGTTATTCATGTCCGTCTCCTCCTACTGTTTTGATAAAAATTTCATTCAGGGTAGGTTCCTTCACCTCAAAGTGATGCACATCCGTTTGGCCCAGGGCCATGGTAATGATCTCCCGGGCGGCCTCCGGCCGGTTCACCCGCAGCTCGTAGCCGTTTTCGTGGCGGGTTACGGCTGTGACCCCGGGGATGGAGTCCAGTCCCTCTACTTGACCGGTGGTGGAAAGCAGCACCTTCTCCTTAGGGAAGCGATTCTTGATGTCCCGGAGATTGCCTTTCAACACCGTCTTGGACTTGTGCAAAATGGTAATGTTGCGGCACAGCTCCTCCACATGCTCCATCCGGTGGGTGGAGAACAGAATGCTGACGCCGCTGTCCCGCAGCTCCTTCACCGTATCCTTCAACAGCTCCACATTCACCGGGTCCAGACCGCTGAAGGCCTCGTCCAGAATAATCAGCTGCGGCTCATGAATCACCGCGGCAATAAACTGGATCTTCTGCTGGTTGCCCTTGGACAGCTCCTCCACCCGCTTGCCGTAATACTCCGGCACGCCGAAGCGCTCCAGCCAACGCTTCAGATTGGCGTCCGCCTGCTTCTTGCCCATCCCCTTCAATTGGGCCAAATACACCAGCTGCTCGCTGATCTTGACCTTCGGGTACAGTCCCCGCTCCTCCGGCAGATATCCCAGCATCCGGGTAATCTCGCCGCTGTAAGGCTTTCCGTTATAGCGGATGGAGCCGCCATCGGGGTAGATCAGTCCCAGCACCATCCGCATGGTGGTGGTTTTGCCGGCGCCGTTGGCGCCCAGGAGACCGTAGATTTCCCCCTGCTCCACCTGGAGGTTGATGCCGTCCACTGCCGTTTTGTCGCCGTACTGCTTGCTTACGCTTGACACATCCAGCACACTCATGGGCTTATTCTCCTCTCTTAACTTCCTTGCCTTTATTACGTACCACATGCCAAAAAAGTTCATCCCATTCCAACGGACGCTCTTCGGTGACGGTAAGGCCAAGCTTTTCCAAGGCGGCGCGGGTCTCTTGGGGAGACCGGGAAACCAGTCTGGCCGCCGTTCCCTGCTCCGCGGCAGCCACTCCGGGAAGGGCTTCCGCAGCCGGCGGAAGCTCGCTGACCCACAACGTCCGCCAGCTTTCGGCCAGCGCATCCTTCTCGAAGGGGCCGTGGACCTTGCCGTTATCCAGAAACAGCAGATAATCCCCCAACCTGCGGATTTCCTCCACAATATGGGTAGCCATAAGGATGGTTCTGTCTCCGGCGGACATGAAGGCGGCCAGATCCTCCAGCATCATTTTCCAGGCAAAGGGGTCAAGCCCCGCCGACGGCTCATCCAGCACCAAAACCCGGGGAGCCTGGGCCATGGCGATCACGAAGGCAGCCAGCCTTCTCGTGCCCTTGGACGCCTTCTTCATAGGCTTCCCTTCATCAAGCCCGTAGCGGGCCGCAAGCCGCCTGTAGCAGTCATCATCCCACGCCGGATAAAAAGGGTGAACGGCGTCCCTCCATTCCCGCAGGCTCCAGCCTTCGTCGGGAGTATCCAACTCATCGGGCATATACGCCACATTGCGGCGGATATCCCGCAAGAGCTGCACCTGCCCGGCGGAAGAGGGCGGCCCCGCCGAACGCTCCGGGAACCATTCCAGTGTTCCCTGCTCCGGCCTGACCATGGCGGTCAACATGCGGAACAGGGTGCTTTTGCCGGAGCCGTTGCGCCCCATAATGACATAGACGTATCCCTGCTCCAGAGCGATATTCACCGGCCCCAGCCGGAAGCTGCCATACGCTTTGGCCAGCCCCTCCGTTTTCAGTACCGTTTGCTCACTCACGGGTATCCTCTCCCTTCCCTTGGGCCGACGCCTCCAGCTCCAGCCGGTCAATAGCCTCATCCAGCAGCCGGTGCATATCCGTTCGTCCGCAATCGTAGCGGAGGGCGGTTTCCACCGCCTCCCGGAACACCCGGGCCACTGTTTCCAGCCGATTCCGCTCCCGGTCCTCCATCCGCACCTGGGCCACGAAGGTCCCTGTGCCCTGGCGGGTCCGGATTAACCCCTCATTCTCCAAATCCTGATAAACCCGCCGTATGGTAATCACGCTGCAGGACAGATCCAGCGCCAGCTCCCGGATGGAGGGAAGCGGCGCGCCTTCCGCCAGCCTCCCCCCCAGAATCAGCCCCCGCAGCTGCACCTCAATCTGGTGGTACATGGGTTCGGGGCTGGACGGGGATATCTGTATAGGAAGCAGCATAGCCATTCCTCCCGACTAAAATAAATCCCTGACGGCCAGCCTTCTGACGGTGGCCCGGGCCACCAGAAGGGCAATTGCCGCTCCGGCCGCTACTCCGGCCAGCGACGGCCATATTCCGCAGCGGCGGACCAGACTCAGGCTGCCGCCCACCAAATGAAGGCCGCCCAGATTAAGGGCGATGACGGCTGCCAACATCACCCCCATAACCACCGCATTCAACAGCAGGTAGGCTTTGCCGGAAACCCCCAGCTCCAAATAAAGAAATCCCGCCCCGCCTGCCAGAGACATTCCCAGCCACAGCACAGCCGCTTGGATAAATTCCGTCCCAGTAGCCAATTGCTCCATTCTCACCGGAAGATACAGGGCGGCGAAATAACACAGCGCCATAGGCAGAAGGCTGATTAGAAACACCAGATACCGGGCCGCCACAATCTCCCTGTCGGTCACCGGCAGCTTGCGGTAAAAGGCCAGCTTCCTGGAAAAGGCGTCTGTCCGGTAAAAGCTGAAGTAATCCCGGGTAAAGGTAAAGCCCAGGCAGCATGTCATGGAAACCGCCACCAGATCGGCCATGCTTTCATAAATCATCCGTGCGGCCCATTGGCTCCGGTCGGGATCATCAAGCTCCAGAAACATCATTCCGGTGACGCCTCCCATAAATGCAAAGAAGATTCCGGTAAACAAGGCGGGCAGCAGTATCTTCCGCATCTCTTGCTTCACCAGCGCTCCCACAACATTCATGGCCTTCATCTCCTCCAGTGTTATTCTGTATATATCTATATACACAGTATACACGATCCTCTAGGAGAAGCAACCCTCTTTTCCTTTTTTCTCCTTTCTGGCTATTATCCCCTTCGGTCAGGAATATCTCCCTCCCTTCCACCCCCAAACACATATGAAATTATAAATAACACCTGTTTTTGCAAAAATACCCTGATTTTTAAACAAAATTGTCTGTTTTTTTGAATGCGTGATTTTAAAAATTATCTATACTAGGGTTGTACATCAAGGGCATCCATATATTCCCACACCCCTGAAGAAAGGAGGCTCCTTCTCTTGCCACTGCGTTTTGCATAAAGGGCATTTTTTGAAACCGCTTACCAAATCGATTAAAAGGAGGAATATTGATGTTATTGGCCAAATCCAAACGGTTGACTCTTCGCAAGATAAGCTGTTTAATGCTTGCCGCCGCCTTGCTGGTTCCCTTGGGATTAAGCCCTGCTCCCCAGCCGGTGTCCGCCGCAAGCGCCCGGCAGATGGAAAAGCTGAACCGGGGTGTGGTGGCCGTCAAAACAAGCAGCGGTGTTTTTGTCAGCTGGCGTCTTCTGGGGACGGAAGCACTCAGCACGGGCTTTAATGTCTACCGCAACGGCGTCAAGCTGAACTCCAGTCCGATTACCAACAGCACCAACTACCAGGATTCCGGCGGCACCGCCTCCTCCACCTACTATGTGAAGGCGGTGGTCAACGGCACCGAGCAGGCCGCTTCCCCCACGGCAGCAGTATGGGCCAACAACTATCTGGACATTCCGCTGCAAAAACCGGCAGGCGGCACCACTCCCGACGGTGTGGCCTACACCTACAGCGCCAATGATGCCAGTGTAGGCGATCTGGACGGAGACGGGGATTATGAAATTATCCTCAAATGGGACCCCTCCAACTCCAAGGATAATTCCCAATCCGGCTACACGGGGAATGTGTATCTGGATGCTTATAAAATGAACGGCACCCGGCTGTGGCGCATTGACCTGGGCCGGAATATCCGGGCCGGAGCCCACTACACCCAGTTTCTGGTTTATGATTTCGACGGGGACGGCAAGGCGGAGGTGGTCTGCAAAACCGCGGACGGCACCAAGGACGGCACCGGCGCCGTCATCGGCAGCTCCACGGCGGATTACCGCAATTCCAGCGGCTATATTTTAAGCGGTCCGGAATTTCTGACCGTTTTCTCCGGCACCAACGGCAAGGCCCTGACCACGGTGGATTACCTGCCCGCCCGGGGCAATGTCTCCGATTGGGGCGACAACTACGGCAACCGGGTGGACCGCTTCCTGGCCTGCGTGGCCTATCTGGACGGCGTCCGGCCCAGCATTGTCATGGCCCGGGGCTACTACACCCGGACTGTGGTGGTGGCCTACGACTGGCGGAACAATACGCTGACCCGCAAGTGGACCTTCGACAGCAACAGCTCCACCAATCCCGGAACTGCCGGGCAGGGCAATCATAACCTCAGCGTCGGCGATGTGGACGGGGACGGCAAGGATGAAATTGTATACGGCGCATTGGCCATCGATGACAACGGCGCCAAGCTGTACAACACGGCCATGGGCCATGGGGACGCCATGCATATGGGCGACCTGAACCCGGACCGGGCCGGCCTGGAGGTGTTCAAGGTCAATGAAAGCACCTCCGCCGCCTACGGCGCGTATATGTTCGACGCCAAAACCGGCGCCATTCTATGGGGCGTCAATACGGGAGCGGATACGGGGCGCGGCATGTCCGCAGACATCGATCCCACCTACCGGGGCGAGGAGGTTTGGGCCTCCAGCGGAGTGGGCCTGCGCTCCGCCACCGGCACGCTGATCAGCTCCACCACTCCCTCCTCCATTAATTTCGGCATCTGGTGGGATGGGGATCTGCTCCGGGAGCTGCTGGACCACAGCTCCAATGTGGGCAAAATCGACAAGTGGAACTACACCGCCAAAACCACCGCCAACCTGCTGACTGCCACCGGCACCAGCTCCAACAACGGCACCAAGGGCAATCCCTCTCTGCAAGCCGATCTCATCGGCGACTGGAGAGAGGAAGCCGTCTGGCGGACTGCGGACAGCAGCGCCCTGCGGGTGTATACCACCACTGCGGTGACCGCCAACAAAATTTATACGCTGATGCATGATCCCATTTACCGGTTGGGCATCGCCTGGCAGAATGTAGCCTACAACCAGCCGCCTCATACCGGCTTCTATCTGGGCGACGGCATGGGCGCCGTAACCCAACCGAACATTTATACCGCACCTTAACCAGGGAAAGCCTGGATAGTTCAATTAAAATGAAATCCGCCTCTTTTTTTCTCCTCCGTGCCATACTATGCTTATTGGGCAAGGGAAAGGAGAATGCGCATGAATGAAGACGGGACGATCCGCAATGACAGCATCGTCATCAAACAATATATTACCCCCACGCAGTTTGCGGAGATTAACCGGCTGGAGGCGGTTTGCCGCAACCATGACGGGACCAATCTGAAGCTGGAGACCGAATACCGGCTGAACAGACCCAAGTCTGCCGCCCCCGAAATTACGGAGCTGAATGAATTTCTCTATTACGCGGACGGGGAGCTGGCGGCCTATCTGGGCATAGCCAGCTTCGGCGGCGGCAATGCGGCGGAGCTGAACGGCATGACCCATCCGGATTTCCGCAGGAAGGGGATTTTTTCCAGGCTGTACGGACTGGCCCTGGCGGAGTGCAGGAAACGGGGCTTTGATAAGATTCTGCTTCTGTCCGACGGAAAATCCGGGTCCGGTCAAGGCTTTATCCGCTCGGTGTCCGGGACTTACGATTTCTCCGAATACCGCATGAGGTTGCAGCCGGTTGGGCCGGTGGAGCGGTCAGGGCTGGTATCGCTGCGGAAGGCAGGCAATGGGGATGTGCCGGAGCTGGAGAAGCTGGATACGGCCATCTTCGGCGGAATCGGGGAGGAGCGGGTTCTTCCCGAGGAAGAGGAGCTGCGGGGAGAGGTCACCTATCTGGTGAACCGCGGGGAGACGGCCATCGGCCGGATCAAGATCACGTACAGCGATTCCGCGGCCTTCATCAGCGGCTTCGGCATTGTGCCGGAATGCCGGGGCCGGGGCTTCGGCAAGGCAGCGCTCCGGGAAGCGCTGCAGCTGATCCGGGAGCAGAATATTCCCCAGGCCGAGCTGGATGTGGAATGCAAAAACAGCAACGCCCTTCACCTTTACACCTCCTGCGGGTTTCAGGACGTATCGGTGATGGATTATTACCAGGCGCCGGAAAAACAAGCTCCCCGCAAGTGACGAGTTGGCTCCGAGACAATTCGGTTCCCTTCGGGGGAGCCCCCGGATGAATGCACGCAACAAAACAGGCGGCAGCGGAAGCTTATGCTCCGTTGGCCGCCTGTTTTGTTGGGCTTACCCGAAGATTGCGTCGATGACGGGTTTGGTAGCTCCGCCGGGGTACAGCAGGTACAGGAGCACATAGACCATGATGCCGGTGGGCGCGGTGCAAAGCCACAAAACGGCAGTCAGCCTGCCCACCCTCCGGTGCCGGGCGAAGTCCTTTTTGTACGCCTGGTACAAGGTTACCAGTCCGAAGGCGCCGGCTACCGTCGCCAGCACAATATGGAACAGCAGGAATACAAAGTAGGCGTCCCTCACCCAAACCGGCGCTTCCTCGGAAAACGAGGTATTCCCCACAAATACCGTCCGCCCTACATATAGAAGAAAAAACAGGAGAGCCGTAACGGCGCCCCAGAGCATCAGCTTCTGATGCCGTTCCCGGCGCCCCTTGACGATGGCATGCCAGCCAAAACCTACAAACGTGGCGCTAATGGCAATCAACAGCGTACATATTGTCGGCAGCACAGTTCCCATATCCGTATGATCCCCGTCCGTTTCGTGAAAAGTAGAGCGGCGTTTCGCCTGCCCATCTTTTGTCTACGATACCATTTCATGAGCCTGCGCGCCAGCCTCTTTAGATCCACACCCAATAGATTGCCGCGCCGATGGCCGCCAAGGTGATGACGCCGCCGAAGATCAGACTCAGAATGGAATAAAGCCCGCCGCCGTTTTTCAGCCGCATCCAGTCGATCAATTGAATGACCAGTTGGATCACCGCCATCAGCATGAGGAAGGGAACCAGCAGGTCCGCCGGCATCTCCCCGTATATGGCCGCCCCGAAGGCCAGCAGGGTGAGCAGCACCGATGCCGCAAAGGCGAACAGGTGAATCCGGCTGACGGATTCCCGGCGGCGAACGGCCGGATGAACGGACACAAGAGGAAGCTCCGCTTCCCTGGCCGGCGCCGCTTCCCGCTCCACCGCCTGCTCCCCCGCCGCCGCGGCAGCTGCAGCCTGGGCAGGGACAGCAGAGCCTGCCGCTTCCACTCTGTGATTATACTCCCAGCTCATGGCGATCCCCCTTTTCCTCCAACATAGGCGTGCTCCCGCAACAGACCGTTTTATGTCTCACTGTTTCCCAAAACGAACTCCGACCTGGCTATACAAATGAAAAAAAGACCGCATTCTTTCCTTTTTTCGGCATGCCGGAAAATCGGGAGCTTCTGCGCCCAAGGACTCCAACTGAAGGCCGAAGCGGCGCAAACCGGCTCCAAAACGCGGTTTGTTGGAAGGCGTCCTGCCGTTTTTTTCGCCAGCTTTTTCATTGCGCAGCCGGAGGAAACATTTATTTTCATTAAATTTGTCGATAAAGGTGAAAAATTCGATCATTTTATCCGAATAATGAATTGTTCCAACGTTTATAGTTGTGGTAATATCCTTCATGAATCACTATAAAATTGTTACAGATTTTTGTCAATGCAGGAAAACCCATTGGATTCTTGCATCCTTCTTTTCCCAGGAGAGGTGGTTCTGCAAAACGAACAGTTATGGTATACTATAAGCAACTTGATAACAGCATGAGGAGGCATCAGTTATGATCGGGAAACGCATCCAGAAGCTTCGTCTGGAAAGGGGATTATCCTTGTCGGACTTAGCCGACCGGGCAGGCGTTGCAAAATCGTATCTCAGCACCATCGAACGGGATATCCAAAAAAACCCCTCCATCTCTTTTATCGAGAAGATCGCTTCAGTGCTGGGGGTGGCGCCTCAGGACCTGCTGCAGCTTGATGATGAGGAGCCGCTGGATGCGGAATGGCTGGAGATTCTCCGGGAAGCCCGCCGAAACGGCGTCACCAAGGAACAGCTTGAGGAATTCCTTGCCTTTACACAGTGGAAGATGGATAAACAAAAAAGCGCCAGCGCCTTGTAAGCGTCCGGAGCTGCATCCGATCCTCCTATTTTATAAGCGGGAGTTGAAGAACCATGAAAATGCTCACAGTGGTGTTGGTGTTTATTGTGATTGCGATGGTTGCCGGCAAAAGAACGAACAGCAGGAACCGGCATTATCCGGGCGGCGGGGACGCCTCCGGCTTCTATCATGGGGGAAGCTCCTATGACGGGGATCACCGCCATGGGCATGTTCCGGACAGCGGAGGAGCCGGCCCGGAGAGCAGCGATTCAGGCGGCCATTGGGGAGGCAGCGACGGCTGCGGCGACTCTGGCGGCGGGTCCGACGCAGGCGGAGGAGATTGCGGAGGAGGAGGCGGGGATTAACCTGCTTCCTCCTCTTTTTTTGGGTTATTTGCTCTTAATAAGCAGGTCAACGGCATCCTTGACCGCTTTGTTGGCTTTGCTCCCCGCTTTTTCCTCCAGCAGGGTCTTCTCCAGATTGGTGGCCACTACATAGGCCACTGTTTTATCCACGGCGCTGCGGACCGCCACCAGCTGGCTGACCACATCCTTGCAGGATTCCCCCTCCTCCATCATTTTCAGCACACCCCGAACCTGGCCTTCAATCCGCTTCAGCCGCTTCTTCACATCATCATCAAATTTCATCCCGGCATCCTCCCATTCTCTAGAATCAGACGTTATACCTGTATAGGTATATTATGGGTGCGGAAGGCCAAGGATGCAACCCCATTGACTCTGCCGCGGATGCCGGTGGGAGCGGCTGGGTTCTCGGGAAGCCTGCGGGAAGGGGGCCAAGCCCCGGAGCAGACAGGCTCGCGTGAAGGGCTGGAGCGTGCAGGCTCACGTGAAGCAGCCAAGCCCCGGAGCGAACGGGCTCGCGGGAAGGGCTGGAGCGTAGGCTCATGTGAAGCAGCCCAGCCTCGGAGCGAACGGGCTCGCAACGAGCTCACGGATGCAGCCCACCCCCGGAGCGGACTCAGGTTCCGTTATTTTGTAAAAAAGCGGCTTTTTTTCGGCTAGGCGGACACAGGATTCGTTAAACGCGGGAAAATGGCGGGCTGAGAGGCACCTAGGAACAATTAACGGATCGTGAGTCCGTGAAATCCGCAAAAGTGCGCTATAGCGGCAAATAACGGATCGTGAGTCCGCAAGCGCCTGCCCTGGCTCACCCCCGCCGACGCCTGCCCTGCCCCGCTCCCCGCCGACAAGAACCACTCACCAGCCCCAGCTGGACTAGATAAACAGCTGCATATCCGAATCCAGGGCATCCCGCAGATACGTCTTGGCATCGATAATCTCCACCTCCGGCAGAAGCTCCTCCGGCTTGAAGCCCATGACCTCCACGGACAGGCGGCAGGCATAAAACTTGATGTTCTTCTTCCGGGCCCCCTTCAGAAAGTGGATCAGCTGCGGCGCCTCATCATCTTTAAGCATCTCCTCCAGCATGTGCTTGCCCAGACCGGCATAGTTCATTCTGGACAGGGGCAGCTGATCCGGTCCCCGGGGAGTCATCATGGCAAACATTTTTTCGTACAGCGTCTTGTCCTCCAGACTCATCCGCTCCGGGTCCCGCACCAGAAACAGCCCCCAGAAGGCGAAAAACATGGTCACATCCACTTCGATTTCCTTGGCCGCATTGGCCAAAATCAGTCCCGCCATTGCCTTGTCGTATTCGCCGCTGAACATCAGCAGATTCATTTTTTTGTCCATATCCGATCCCGTCTCCTTTGGCTTTCGTATGCCGCTATTGTTCCCTCCCCCCATGCCAATTTATGTATATCCGCAAAAAATGGGCGGCCTGCCTGCATTCCCGGAGCCTATCCAACACTGAGAAAAACCGTCAGGGAACATCGCCCTGACGGTCCTTTTTTACGTTGGGAGAATATCGGAAATTCTG